>JAJDEU010000017.1 GCA_029259635.1 Planctomycetota bacterium
CAGATCTAAACTTTAGGAGCACCATGGCTCAGCCATGGTGCTCCTAAAGTTTAGATCTGAACCGGGTTCGGTATTCCACCTTCCGGGCCGCCGATGCTTATCGGGAAACCGGCAAGCGAGTGTGCGACACCGTATTGCCACCTTCGGAGTGCGACGGGTTGCTGCGGAATCGCTTAGAATAGGACGCGTACCGACCTGTAGGAGCTCACATGACCAACGAGATGGAAGATGGAGGGGAGTGGGAGGCGCCGGCTCGGGAAGAGGCTCTGCTTCACGGCGAACTCCTGACAGAGACGACCTCCGAGGAGCGAACTCTCGCAGCGGTCGCTCACGCCTCGGGAGTCGTCTCCTCGACCTTGCTTCCCCTCCTCGTTCCGCTCGTGATCTACTTCCTGAAGAAGGACGAGAGCAGATTCGTCGCGAGCCAGGCGAAAGAGGCTCTGAACTTTCAGATCACGATCTTCCTGGCGGTCGTCCTGTGCCTCTTCTTGATGATCATCGTGATCGGAGCCTTCTTGCTGCCCGTCGTAGGGCTAGCCTCGCTCATCTTCTCGATCGTGGCGGCGATCAAGACCTACGAAGGCAAGCCCTACCGCTATCCCATCGCGATTCGATTCTTCTAGAACCGAGCGGTTCTGCTCCTGTAAGTCCCGCCCGATCACTCGATCGAGAGCGCCTACCAGGCGCGGCATCGGCTAAACTCGCCCCCCTATCCGCGTTTGATTTCCAGCGCGAATGAAGGAGCAAGAGATGACCGAGTTTTCCGATCGTGATTCGAAGCCGGGCGGCTATACGCGTCGCTCATTTCTCAAAGGGGCTGGCACGGTTGCCGCGAGCGGAGTGGTCGCGCAGACCGCGCTGGCGGCTGCTCCTGAGACGGCCGAGGGCCGAGCGCTCGTTCCGCGCCTAGCTGGCGAGGTCGAGATCCAACTCGAGGTGAACGGCAAGACGCAGAAGGTGAAGTGCGAGCCGCGCACGACACTACTCAGTGCGCTCCGACACCGTGTCGATCCGCCGCATACCGGAACGAAGCTCGTCTGCGACCAAGGCGCCTGCGGAGCTTGCACGGTACTGCTCGATGGTGAGCCCGTGTGCTCCTGCATGACATTGGCCGTCGATGCACAGGGCCGAGAGATTCGAACGATCGAGGGCCTGGCGGACGGCGACGCGCTGTCTCCCGTTCAATCGGCCTTCGTCGAGAACGACGCGCTCATGTGCGGCTTCTGCACACCGGGCTTCGTGATGTCGGTGACCGGTTGTCTGGAGAAGAACCCGGACGCCTCGCTGCCGGAGATCAAGACGGCGTGCTCGGGCAATCTCTGCCGCTGTGGAACCTATCCGCACATCTTTGACGCCGCCGTGCAAGCCGGACGCCAGATGAAGCAGGGAGGTACGAAATGAGTCCCAACCCAATAGCACAACCGGAGTGGAAGAAGCGCGCCGACATGAAGGTCCTCAACACGGACCTCCGACGCGTGGACGGCGAGGCGAAGGCCACCGGCCGCGCGGTCTACTCGCACGACGTGCGCCTGCCGAACATGCTGTACGCGAAGTTCCTTCGTTGCCCGCACCCCGCGGCCAAAGTGGTGGACCTCGACCTGGGACCGGTCTCCGCAGTTTCGGGCGCTATTCACGCTCTAGCCATCGAATCGGAGGAGACAAGCTTTCTCGGACAGCCGGTGGCGGCGGTGGCGGCGGAGTCTCTCGAGGCAGCCGAGGACGCGATTCGCGCCATTCGCGTGGAGTACGAGACGTCGGGTTGGGCGGTTACGGAGGAGCAGGGCCTCGACCCCGCGACGCCGAGTATCGGCCGCCGCGGAAACTCCTTCGTCGATCGCGAGACCGGCGATCTCGACGAGGCGAGCGCGGCTGTTGCGAGCGCCGACGTCATGGTCGAGAGCACCTACACCGTTCCCGTTCAGCACCACTGCTGTCTCGAGACGCACGGGCTCGTCGTCGACTTCGATGGCAAGCGCGCCAAAGTCTGGGCCTCGACGCAGCACGTCACCGGAGTGAGCCAGCAGGTTGCGGGGGAGCTCTCCATCTCGACGAGTGATGTCGAAGTGATCACCGACTACATGGGCGGCGGTTTCGGCGCGAAGTTTGGGATCGGGATCGAAGGTCAGACGGCTTGTCGATTCGCGAAAGAGCTCAAGCGTCCGATTCACCTCATGCTCGATCGCGCCGACGAGTTCTTGTTCAGCGGCAATCGCTCCGGCGGTCGCCAAATCCTGAAGGCGGGCGCGAACATGGACGGCCGAATCGTCGGAATGACGGCGGAGATCTGGAGGCATGGCGGGATCGCGCGTGGCTCCAATCCCGGGCAGCCTTACATCTATTCGGTCGAGTCCAGCCACATGCAGATGGGCTCTGTCCACACGAATACCGACGCGAATCGGGCGATGCGTGCGCCCGGGCATCCGCAGGCTTCCTTCGCGATCGAAGGCATCGTGGACGAGCTGGCCTACGCGCTGGGCATGGACCTGCTCGACTTCCGCATGCGTAACCTCGAGGATCCGGTCTACCACCGGCAGCTCGATCGAGTTGCGAAAGAGGTCGGTTGGTACGAGCACGGCTATCGCGCGGAGCCCAACAGGTCGCGCGGCGGCAAGAACGTCGGCATCGGATTCGGCATCTCGGTCTGGGGCGGCGGCGGTCGGCCGGTCTGCGTGACCTCGGTGCGCATCGACCCCGACGGTTCGGTCACGGCGAGCACGGGCTCGCAAGATCTCGGCACGGGGACGCGCACTTACGTCGGCGCGATCGCGGCCGAGGAGTTTGGGCTCAAGGCCTCGCAGGTGATCGGTCGTGTGGGGCACAGCGCGTACGGACCCGCGAATGGTTCGGGCGGAAGCACGACTGTCGCGAGCCTGGCGCCGGCGGTGAAGGATGCTGCTCACAAGGCGCGCGAGCAGTTCGCCGAGCGGCTCGCGAGCTGGCTCGAGTGTTCTGCCGAACAGGTCCGCTTCGAAGGCGGCGAGGTCTACTCGACGGCCGAGCCCGGCAAGCGGCTCTCCTGGGCAGAGGCTTGCTCCATTCTCGGAAGTCGTCCCATCGAGGCTTCCGGCGAGTTTCAAGGCCATCTACAGACTCAGGGCGTCCACGGCGCACAGGCCGCGATGGTCGAAGTCGACACGCAGACGGGCGCGCTCAAGGTCCTCAAGATGGTCGGCATTCAGGACTGTGGTCTGCCGCTCAATCGGCTGGCGATTCGCAGTCAGATCAATGGCGGCATGATCGAAGCGCTCGGCTACGCGCTCTTCGAAGAGCGTGTGATCGAGCCTTGGCTGGGCTACGCGCTCAGCGCGAACTTCAATGACTACAAGCTCCCCGGCTGCAAAGAGATGCCGGAACTCGTTGCGATCATCGACGATGATGACGATCGTCAGCAGGTCATCGGAATGGCGGAACCGACCATTATTCCGGGACACAGCGCGATTGCGAACGCGGTTCACAACGCATGTGGTGTTCGGGTGTACGACTTGCCGCTGACACCGGACAAGATCCTCATGGGTCTCACGAAGAAGGCATAGGGGCAGCGATGAAGAACTTTGAAATGTTGATGCCGACGACGATGAAGGACGCAGTCGAATCGCTTCCCGAAGAGCGCACGAATCCGTTGAGCGCGCAAGCAACGCGCATTCTTGCGGGTGGACAAGACCTCTTGCCGGAGATGAAGGACCACCTGGCCGAGCCGGATGTGGTGGTGAACTTGAAGGGCGTCGACGAACTCAGTGGCAGCGTCAGAAACCCAGGTTCGGAAGCTTCTATCTTGGGAACGGGGAGGATCCATATCGGCGCTCTGACCTCGATTGCCGCGCTCGCAAGTAACGCCGAAATACGGGAGGAATACGGTGTTTTGAGCAAATCAGCCGAATCTATTGCGACGCCGCAAATTCGGACTCAGGCGACCATTGGCGGCAACCTCTGCCAGCGCCCGCGCTGTTGGTACTACCGCAATGAAGACACCGTCTGCCTGAAGCGAGGTGGTGATGAGTGCTTTAGCTACGCCGGACTGAACAAGTACAACGCCATTCTCGGGGGAGGACCCTCCTACATCGTTCACCCCTCGGACCTCGCGACGGCACTGCTCGCTATCGGAGCGACAGTCGTAACGACCCAGCGCGCACTCGATCTCTCGGAGTTCTTCACTCTGCCCTCGGAGAGCGATCCCACGCGCGAGAACGTGCTCGAGCCCAACGAGGTCATCGAGACCGTTCTGCTCGATTCATCACTTGGCGCGAGCAACGGTTGGAAGAGCACCTACATCAAGTTCATGGAGCGCGAGTCGTTCGACTTCGCGATCTCCGCGGTCGCGCTGATGCTCAAGTTCGATGGCGACAAGATCTCCGAGGCGCGTCTGTGTCTCGGCGGTGTCGCGCCGATTCCGTGGCGATGTGAGTCCACCGAGAAGTTGCTCGTGGGACGAACCATCGACGACAAGCTCTGCGAGGAAGCGGGCGAGGATGCGCTGCGCGGCGCAGAGCCGCTCGAGTTCAACGAGTACAAGATTCCCCTTACCAAGTCGCTCATCGCCAAAGCTCTGAAAGAGCTGGCCTAGCCTCGGAGACAACCATGGACTCCAAGCCCCGCATCCTCTCTCCCTATTGCGCCAAGCTGAAGAGCAAGAAGGCGCACTTTCAAGAGGCTCCGCCACAGACCAATCGCGACGTGGTCGACGGCAGCAATCACTGCTGGTGCGAGCTCACGCAGATGTCTCTGGGCCCGGATCGCCAGCTGGTGGATCCGGACGACTGCCGGGCCGAGCGCGGCTGCTTTGTGCCCTACGGACAGGCGAAACGACCCGGAGTCTGAGGCTCTGAGGGCCGACTGGGGGCGTAAGGCGCGAATAGGGGTATTTCTATCGCGGGTTTCGGAGAACCGCGAAAAGGCCTCAGCTTCGGGGGCCTCTGCTGCCGACGAGCAGTAGGTCTTGTCCCCTAAGAGACCCCCTCTAATGAAGTATCGTCGTACGCAAAAATTGATCGACTCGCGGTTTCAGCTCCGCATGACCATGTGGTTCGTCGGCGTGACCGCGACGGTCATGACGCTCCAGTACTTTGTCCTGGCAGAACGCATGTCGGCGATCGGTCTCGATCTTCCGAATGACTCGCAGGTCTTCTTCGGTTCACTCACCGGCGAACTCCTCAAAGCCTTCTTGGCGACTCTTGGAATCGCGCTCTCGGTAACGATGGTGACGGGGATTCTTCTGACACACCGAATCGCTGGGCCGGCCTATCGATTCGATAAGTTCTTGAACGCCGTGATGCGCGGCGAGCATCCGGACGAATGCCGGATTCGAAAGAACGACGAGTTGCAAGATCTGTGCACTTTGCTCAATCGCGTGACTGCGGAGATGCGAGCCAAATCGGAGAAAGCTGACGACGATCGGGACAGCTCGGATGAGAGCTCCTCTGACAAAGGCGCCGAAGAGGAGCTGAGCCACGCGGCCTAGCGAGCACTACGAATAGAAGAAGCGGGCCGCCTTCACGATGTGAGGGCGGCCCGCTTTTTATGAACTCGGCCGTAGCGCGAGGGAGTTGGATCGCGACCGTTTAGGTGCGCTTGTTCCCGCACTGGCCGCAGAAAGCGGCATCGGGTCCCATCGAACTTCCGCAGGAAGTGCAGAAGGCCGGCGCGCTCTCTCTGCTCGCTTTGTCCGCCGTCATCTCCGTGCCGCAATGGCTGCAGAATTTGCCGGGCGGGACGCTGTTGTGGCAGGCGCCGCAGACGACGCCGGGAGCGGCCGGTGCCAGCACCTCTCCGCCCTTGCGGTCCTGGACGAGCATCTGCGCCAGCCCAAAGCCCACGCCGAGACCTGCGCCCGCGAGAACCCCGCCCCCGCCTCCGCCACCACCGGAACCGTCTCCGCCTCCGCCTCCGCCGCCCTTGGCCATGCCTTCGCCAGCGCCCATCATCGCTTTGCCCGATGCAAAGCGCTGATAAGCGTCCACACCGCCCACCGTCTTCAGGTAAGCCGCGTCGGTGTAGAGCCCCTTGAGGTTGTCCGCGTCCTCATCGTCGATATCGATGACGAAGTTGCCGAGCCGAACGATCTGGATGCCGTAGTCGTCGACGTGGTCCGTGACGCCCACGATGACGTCCTTCTCAATCTCTTCGGTGTAGGCGCCGGAGGTGACGTCGAGCAGCGGCCACTTCTGCTTGACGAGCAGCTCGGCCGTACGATCGCGAATCACCTTGAGCACTTGCTCCTTCAACCAAGAGCGGACCGTGTAGGACTCAGCGCGCCCCATGCCGACCAGCCCGGTGATCAACGTTTCCGGATCGGTGACGCGGAAGGAGAACTGCCCGTGGACCATCGTCTCAACCGGAACGCCGCTTTTCGGGTCCTGAACGTGGCCGATGCGCCCGCCGAATTTCACGCCGGTGTGCTCGCGCTTGCTGACAAAGAAGACCTCGGTGATGAAGACATTCCCGCCGGTAAACGAGTCGACCAGATTGGAGAGGAAGGGCAGGTTCGAGCTGTCGAGCGTGTGCCGCCCGGGCTCAAGCGTTGCGACGACTTTTCCGTCACGAAAGAAGACGGCGACTTCGTCGGCTTCGACGGTGAGCTGCGACTTCATCGGGATCGTGGGATCCGGATGTTTCCAGACGACTTGTGACTTCGCGTCGTCGGGACGCGCCACCATCATTTCCTGAACGCCGTGTTTAAACCAATCCACTAGGCCCATGAGATCCTCCCGGAATACTGCGAAAAAAAGGCTGAAGCAGCCCCGCTACTCCCACGATAGGCGCTTCTTCAATCTTTCTCCACTCCAGCGCCCGCGGATCTAGTGGGTCGGACCGACGACGCGGCCGGCGTTCTGCCCTTCGAGCTCCGGCTCGACGTGAATCTCGGTGCGCGACCCGGGCACGACCTGATCGAGCAGCTCCTCCAACCGATCGCAGATCTCATGGGCGTCGCGCACGCTCATCTCACCCGGCACGACGAGATGGAACTGAATGAAGGCCTGAGCCGCGGAGCGCCGGGTTTTCAGGTCGTGTATTTCGATGGTATCTCCGCGAAGCTGATCCTGGAGCGCGGCGCGAACGGCCTCCAACTCGTCGGGCTGAAGGCTGGCATCCATCAACCCACCGATCGAGTCGGCGACGACGTGCCAACCGCTCCACACAACATTGATGGCGACAATGCCCGCCAGAAGGGGGTCGAGAACCCACCAGCCCGTCTGCCACGCGAGTCCCACGCCGATCCAAACGCCGACAGAGGTGACGACGTCGGCTCGGATGTGCTTTCCATCGGCGGTGAGCGCCGGCGAACGCAGGGCGCGCCCCCGTCGAATGAGATGGAAGGCGAGCGCGGCGTTGGCGGCCGAGGCGACGAACGATATGACGAGGCCGGGACCCAGTCGCTCGAGCGGCACCGGTTCCAAGAAGCGAGCCCAGGCCGAAACGAGGATGGCTCCGGCGGCGAAGATGATGAGGACGCCCTCGATCACGGCCGAGAAGTACTCGGCTTTGGAGTGACCGAATGGGTGCGATTCGTCCGGCGGCGCAGCGGCAATCTTGAGGGCGATCAACGCCGCGCCCGCTGCGATGACGTTGACGATAGACTCCATCGCGTCGGAGAACAGCGCGACGGAATCGGTGAGGTACCAGGCTCCCCATTTCAGGGCTAGGACAGCGAAGCCGACGAGCAAGCTCAAACGCGCGACGGATGCGGCGGACTTGGGCGAGTCGGGGGTCGGTGAGGTGGATGGGCCGTTCGACATCGGATGGGGGAGCGGAGAACCTCTGCGATTGAGCGGCCCCCTGCTGGCCATCAACTTAAGCTACTCTGCCGGTCGAATTGAGCGCGATCTGAGCCATTTCGAGAATTGAATGACCAGCCCCGAAGTCGGGCGTTTCCGGATTGAGGACAACGGCAGTGAGTGACACAGAGATTCTTCCCGAGACCACCATGGAGACCATCCTCCAGGCGATTCCGGCGGCACAACGCGCGCTCTTTCAGCGCTATCACATCGGCGGCTGCTCTTCCTGCGGATATCAGCCGACGGATTCACTGGCCAAGGTTTGTAAGGACCACAACATCCTCGACATCAACGAGGTGATCACGTTCCTGCATCAGGCTCACAAGCTCGACTTGAACATTCAGATCCCCGCCACGGTCGTCAAGAGCTGGCTCGACGACGCGCAGGACTTCTCGTTCCTCGATGTCCGCTCCGGCGAAGAGCTTGAAGCGGGTGCCTTCGAGCCCGCGGAATTGATGGACTACAACGCGTCCGAGAAGTACATGGAGCTTCCGAAGGATCGCAAGCTCGTGTTCGTCTGCCAGGAAGGAGCTCGAGCACTCAACGTCGCGGCCTACTTCCAAGGCCACGGCTTTACCGAGGTCTACTGCCTCCAAGGCGGTATTGACGCCTGGCAACGCGAGGTCGGCGCCGGCGCGAAGTCCGCGTAAGCGCCGGGGCTGCTAGCCGGGGTTATTCATGAGCCGCGAGGCAAAACGCCTCGATTCGGTTCCTGCTGGTGCTTTGCGCGCGCCGGCCCCACAGTCGACCTGAACAGGTCGTCGAGGACGCTGGTGCACGCAAAGTTCCGGCAGGGGCCGAATGGCTGGCGAAGCCGGCCGTTCGAGGAGTTTGGTCCGCGAGGTCATGAATCATCCGGGCTAGTAGCCCCGATCGACCCAGCCGGTCAACGAGCCTTCGATAGCGAGCTTTCCATTGAGCGCGGCGACCGTGATGGTGCGCGAGTCGCTCTTGAAGCTGAGCGTGATGCGTGCAGCCGTCGTCGGCATACCGCGCTTCCCGTAGCTCAGTCTCGTGCCGCTCTCGAGCTGGAAGTCGGTGATCGTGACCCCCTGGAACACAGCGTTCGATGAGTAGTTCCGCCACGCGGAAGGCTCGATCGACTGACTGTCGGCGTTGATCGTGTCGCCGATCCAGTAACCCACACCGTCCTCCATGAAGTGAACTTCCACTTCGCGGTCGAGGAATGCAGCGCGGTTTTGAGCGGAGCGCAGATCGGAGGCGAATAGCTCGGCAGCATTCTCGAGCGTGATCTCGCTACGGCCGAAAAAAGAGGGAATCGCCAGGGTCGCAATGATCGCAATCAGCGCCATGGAGATACACAGCTCCACCAGAGTGAAACCTGTCCGGGCCTCGCCGATCTTCTCAGTGTAGGGAGCTTCCAATGGTTCGCGTGGGCATCAGCCGAGGTGTCCTGTCGATCGGCAGCGGCCACGCAGGAGAGGCTCGTTCTTTGTGTCGGAAATCCCCAAGAGCGCTCTAAAGGCGAGTCTAGGGTCGATCATGAAGTTGTGACGAATCGTTTTCCGGCACTCAGCTGGGAGGAGCGAGGCTGGCCGGGGTGACTAGAGCTGCACCGAGAAGTTGGCGCCGACGAAGGGAGCCGCATCGGAGACATCGCGCCCGGCGAGGGAGTTTCCCGATTCCGTCGAAATCTCGTGGCGAGAGAGGCCACCGAAGATCTCGAAGCTCGTGGAATTGTTCGCCCAGAGGAACCCGCCCCGTGCATTGAGCTCTTCATCGACTGCGGAAGCGTTCGAGAGCCCAGTGCGATCTTTCAGTCGGTACTGCCTGACCTCGTAGCTTCCGATCAGGTAGGCGTCCCATCGCTTCGACAGCTGGAACCGCAGGCCGTAGCCCGGGAACCTGTTCTCAACTAAACCGAGGCGCACGCTCTTGGACATTTGCCAATTGAAGATGGGAAAGGGTACGAACTCTGCGGAGTCTTCCAGCTTGGAGTAGGTATAGAGACCGATTCCGAATTCGACGCTGTCACTCATCTTCCACAGCTTGTCCATCGTGGCCTCACCGTAGAGCCCTTCCGAGGGCGAGACGCCTTTCTCTCTTCCGAGGGTGAGCGCACCGTTTAGGATCCAGCTCCCGTCCTCATCTTTAAAGTGATAGTTCGTCGAGAGTGACGAGCGCTTCACTGTCCGGAATGGAGTCGTAATTCCGAGAGCGACCGCGCCGTCGAAGTCGTAGTTGGAGTGCTCTTCCTCGAAGCCGATAGAGAAATTCGCGCGCTCCTCATCGGGCCAGCGATAGCGAAGCTCGTAGAACGCGCGATTGATCGAGAGATCCCCGGTGGTCTTGTTGAGGTCGCCTTCATCGCGGCTGAGGAATCCCGTTCGAATCTCCCAGAGAGCCTCCGACTCTTGGCCGCCATAGAAGTCGATGAAGTTCTCATCGTCGCTCAGGTCGGAGCTCTGGGCGAGCGAAGTCGTGCCGAGGACGATCGAGAGAGCGATCGCGCCGGCGAAATGCCCGAGGGCGTCAGAGTGATTCCGAGTGAAGAGCTGGGTGGCCATAAGGAGTGAACTGTATGGAGTGAAGCGCGGGGAGAGCGATGCGGCCGCAGCCACGAGTCGCCATCGGGGTAAGGATCCTACAGTCGGCGGGCAAGTTGAGGGAGCCGTCAGTGGGGTGTGGAGTAGGCTTCTTCGAGCTCGTGAGCGTTTTCGCGCTGGCTTTCGAGCCAATCGGTCGCTGTAGGCGAGCTCGCGCAGGGGGCGAAAAGGATGGACCGAATCCCCCGGTTTTGAAGTTCCTGCGCCGTTTCCGGAAGCGGTTCGGCCTCCCAGAGGATCAGGTTGGCCGGGTGGGACTCGCGGAGGAGGTCCAGCTCCCGCCAGTCCTCTTCGCTCGGGTGTAAATCTGGCTCGAAGTGCACCGAGCGCAGGTTTAAGCCGAACCGACGGCCTAGATGGGCATAGACCGGATGGGAGGTCAAGAGGAGGCGGGAGGGATCCGGGGCAACGGCTCGTTCTAGTCGCTCGCCTAGCTCGACGAGATCCTCGGCGAGGGACGCCAATCGCGCTTCAAACACCTCGGAATGATCGGGATCGAGGCGGCTGAGCGCTCTTGCAATGGCCGTCGCCTGCTCGAGGGCCAAGGTCGGGTCGATCCAGGTCGTGAGGGCGAGTTGCTTGCCGCCTTCTTCGCCTTGCGGTCCGTGCACGTGCGCGGAACTGCTCGGCAACAAGATTCGACGTGCGCGAAAGCTGGCGGTCGTATCGACGATTCGAGAATCGGAGAGCGCTAGCGGCTCGACCCACTTGGAGTAGCCGTCACCATTCAAGAGCAGCAGTTCGGCGGTCTGAAACCGGCGCAGAGTTTCGCGGTCCGGCATCCAAAAGGCGGGGTCTTCATCCGGCGGACCGGGGAACTCGACTTCGGCGAACTCGCCGGCGATACGCTCCGCGAAATACGCGAGTGGATAGTTGGCAGCGAGAAGGACCGGTGTCGAGCGGGGGCTCGGCGCGCTCGGTCTCGCCGGAGAGGTCGCCTGCTCAGGCGAGCACGCAGCCATCATCAAGCACGCGAGTAGCGCGCAGCCAAGGTCCATCGCCACAGCGCGGGTGCGCCACCCTCGTCGTCTCGTGACGCGTGCCCTCATCCGCCGGGGGGCAGCTCGAATGTTCCCTGGCCGACGTCGACGAGTCGCTTCTGGCGGGCGAGCTCATTCCACACGTCGATCGGATAGCGCTCGGGCGGACGAATGCCGCAGATGTCCGAGGGCTTGCCGCCGCTCATCGGTCCGCCGCCGAGGGACGACTCCGCATCGAGCACCGTGATCTTCAAGCTCTTTCGATAGGCCTTCATCGCGCGCTTCAAGACGTCGCGATCGTGCAGGCACATCAACCGTGAACCGTCGAGCCAGCCGTCGCGAATCGAGCGAAGCTCCTCAAGCTCTTTGCACTCAACCGCGAGCTGGACGTCTTCGTCGTCCTCCTCGGCGGCTCCCAGGGCAGCGGCGGCTTCCATCCACGGCGCCGGGTTGTCCGGCGTCGCGTCGAGCCTCGCGATGACGTCGTTGAAGACCGTGATGAGGAGCTCCATCTGGGGATCAAACATGGCTCTGATTTTATGGGTTAGGTGCCCTTACCGTGGCACTTCTTGAACTTCTTGCCGCTTCCGCAGGAGCAGGGGTCGTTGCGTCCCAGTTTCGCGGCGCCATGGACAAAGGGGCCGGTCTTCGGTCGAACCTGCTGCTCGCGGTGGCTGCCTGAGGCGAGGGCTCGTTCAAAGGCCTCAAGGCCGGTGCTCAGGCCGCGGCGAATCTCGAAGGCTTGCGTGACGACTTCGTTGAGCTCGAGGTACTCGAAGAAGGCCGTCAGGACCGCGGCGACGTGCTTGCCGGCGGGCTCGCCCGGAGCGATGCGCGTGGGAAGAATCTCGGCGAGCAAGTGCTCGACCTCCTCGCCTTGGAGGAATCGCGGCGCTTTCCCGAGGTCGTCGTAGCACAGGCCGAGGAAGATCTCGGCGATGGTTCGAACGTGCGCGGGCTTCACACCGGAGAGCGCGCGCGCTTGCTCCGAATCCACGAAGGCGGCGAGGTCGAGGGAGGCGCGGGCGGGGCTCATGCCGAACAGTCTAGCAGCCCAGGGACTTTTCATGAGAGAGGTGGCTCGCAACTGGTCGACGTGCGAAACTTCGTTCCCATGTCAGGTCGAGATGTGTTGGTGGTGGGCGGCGGAATCAGTGGAGCGAGCTTTGCGTTTCACGCTGCGCGCGCTGGGCGAAAAGTCTTGCTCGTCGAGAAGAGCGAGCGAGTGGGCGGGTGTATGAACAGCATCCGATCCGACTCGGGGTACTGGTTCGAGCTCGGCGCTCACACCTGCTACAACTCCTACGGGGCACTGCTCGAGCTGATCGAAGCTTCGGGGCAAATGGAGAACCTGGTTCCGCGCGGCAAACCTGTTCTGCGCTTCCTCGACGGCGACCAGCCGGTGAGAGGCAAGAACTTGGGCCTGCTCGTCAAGCTCTTCGGCAAGCTTGAGATTCTGTGCGCTCTGCCCAAGTGGTTTGCCGCAAAGCCTTCCGGGCTCAGCGTTCGCGATTACTACTCTCGCCTGGTCGGTCCGCGAAACTACGCCAGGGTGCTCGGTCCGATGCTCTCCGCCGTACCGTCGCAATGCGCCGACGACTTTCCGTCCGACATGCTGTTCAAGAAGCGCGAACGCCGCAAAGACGTCATGCGCAGCTTCACTGTGGAAGGCGGTCTCAACGCGATTGTCGAAGCGCTTGTCGCTCACGAAAACATCGAGGTTCGAACGGCGTGCACAGCGAATCAAGTGACGCGATTGCCCGACGGTTTCCGAGTCGAGCTCGACGATGGCTCTTCGGTCGAGACCGGGTTGCTCGCGCTGGCCGTCCCGCCGAACGCCGTTGCGAGATTGCTGTCGGAGGCTTCTCTGGATCTAGCTGAGCAGGCTCGCAAGCTGGATACGGTCGAGGTCGACAGCCTCGGGTTTTCCGTCGATGCCGATCGTTCGAATCTGCCCTACGCGACCTTCTTCATTCCTCTCGCCGACTGCTTTTACTCGGCTGTCACGCGCGACGTTGTTCCCGATCCCAATCGCCGCGCTTTCGCCTTTCACTTTCGTCCCGGATTGACGAGAGAAGAGCGCCTCGCCCGTGCCGAGACCGTCGTCGGCGTGAAACGCACCGACATGAGCGACCTTCAGGAACGCCGCATCACCCTGCCGTCTCCGACAATTGGGCATGAGCAAGTCGTGCGGGAAATCGACTCGCTCTTGAAGGGCGACTCTCTTGCGATCACCGGCAATTGGTTCGCCGGACTCTCGATCGAAGACTGCGCGCTACGCTCTCAATCGGAGTGGACGCGAGTCGGGGGATGAAGCTCGATCGGGTTCTCGTCGCCTTGCTCGTGCTCGGCGTTTCGGTGTTCCTCTTTTTTATCGCGTCCAGCCGCGATGCCGTCGAGTCGCCGGTCATCTTCGAAACCGAAGAGCATGAGCTTCCCGATGGCGTGAACGAGCTCGTCGGTGCGCGTGCGGGCCAGGCCGAGTCGACGACCGCTCCGGTCGCCAAGCGCGAAGAGCTTGAGGCGACGTCGACTCCAGAGGTGTCGGCGGAAGCGGGAGATTCTAGCTCGCGCACTCTTCGCGGAACGGTTGAGCTCTCCGACGGCACGAGTGCGGGTGGTGTCGAGCTCGTTGTTGTTCATCCGGACGCGCCACTCGGGAGCGGTCGAAGTTTGGCGGATGGAAAATCGAATCAAGATCTCTTGCTCGCGCACGGATGGGCGAGCAAGGAGGGCGCGTTTGAGTTTGAGCTGACGCGCCCCGTTCCGAAGGAGGGTTTCCGGATCGTACAGCTGAACTATCGAAAGGTCGGACAGAACCATCAGGTCTACGAGGAAGATCTGGACGCGCCCATCACACACGTGATTCCCGGAGGTCGAGTATCCGTCAGGCTGTTGGATCCCTCGGGCGGACCGGTGTACGGCCAGCTCCGCACCAAGGTCTTCTTCAGCAGGCTCGACTCTGGCCTGGATGTGGAGCCCTACTCTTCGATCACGATTCCGGGCGGCGGCCAGGACGTGCGTTTTCTCTATTCGGAACCAGCGCGGATCACGGTAACGGTTGTGCGTCCTCACGACGGTGCTTCGGGGAAGCTAGAGAACGTGGTTCTCGATCCAAACTCGCCTGCCGAGTCGCACCAGCTCACGGTTTTTCCGCTGACAGAAACAGGGCGGATCAAGATCACTGTCTTGGATCAAAACGATCTACAGGTTTTGGATTTTGGAGTGCGAGTGAGCGCGAGCAACGGCAGCTACGGCCCGCGCTATTTCTATGGTTCGGAGATCGGCGCGGAAGGGATCGTGGACGGCCTGCCGATGGGCATTATGAAAGTTCAGTTGACGGACAGGTATCGATCCCCACCTTCGCTCTATTCAACCGACGGCGTGCCGCAGCGATGGTCCGGAGTTGGTCGGGACTCACCCGTTGAGACCGTGTTTCGAGTCAACATCCGAACGAGGCTCGCTTTCGAGTTGCAACGAGAGGGCGAGGAGAGGGAGCGGCTCGGCGTCAGCTATCGAAAGATCGGCTCACCGTCGGAGGAGTGGGTGAAGAATGATTTCCTCAGCATTTTTCTCGATGAAGGCGGGGTCACATTCGGGGGTATGGAGGGGAACGGTGTCTACTACAGCGAAGTTCTCTCCGCCGGCCATTTCGAAGTCGAGGTCTTCGAGATGAAGTCGGACAAAGTGGTCTGGAGCGGGAACAGCCAGATTCATGAAGGGCGACTATCGCCGATCCTTTTGCGCCTCTAGTCTTCTCGTTGGCTTGACGGCTCAAGCGCTCTTCAAGCCGCGCGCACGAACTCACCTAAAGCCGAGATGAACGCGAATCGAAAATCGAGGGCTTGGGCAATACCGGCGGCTTTGATCGCGTTTGCAGCGATTCTGATCTTCATCGTCGTGGGGATTGAACCCGATCGGGCGACGCTGTCGGAGCTCTCCGAGCCGAAACGAATTGAACCGGCGACAGCCGAAGCGCTCGTCATCGAACAGCACGCCGTACCTGCGCGCGCGACCGTAGAGCGGGAATCGAATGCGGAGCCGGAATTTCGAGCTCCGCTCATCCTGAATCGAGGGGATGTCGTCGATGAAGTCGGTCCGGATAAGGTCAGGATTAGAGGGAGCGTTGTCCTGACCGACGGATCGATCGCGCGAACCTGGAATATCTTTCTTCTCGATCCCCTGGCAGAGCCTGGAATCGGATGGACCAGGTTGCTTCATGAGAAGAGCTTGGGCCGCGTTCTCGCCAGTGGCTGGACGAACGAGCGCGGAGAGTTTGAGTTCTATTTGAACAAGGTGGGGCTCCCGAGGAATTTTAGAATTGAGCAGATCAGCGACAAACCAATAGGGCAGAGTGATCAGCTGTATGACATTGAATCCGCAGGCCCTATCAAGCATGTGGTTCCGGGCGGATATCTCTCCGTTGAGTTTCGGGATTCCGAAGGAAAGCCGGTTCCCGACCAGGTTCACCTGCGGGTCGATTACTCTTCACAGGGCGCGAGCACATACAAGAATTCCAGGCTCGGAAAAATGGTTGTTGATCGCGAAAGAGTCGCGCACATCTATTACTCCGAACCCATCGTCATCAATCTCAATGCGGTCCGAGCCCGCGACGGATCCTTCGGCAAACTCTCCGACTTCTACGTGGACCCGAGCGTGCCGAACCTCCGCCAATTGATCGAACTCACTCCGCTGCAAGAGACCGCTCAACTGCAAGTGTTCGTCGTCGACCAAAACGATCACCCGGTCTCGGATTTCGCGATCACGGTGGGCGGCCTCGACGAAGACTATGGTCCGAATTATGTTTCGAGCGAAGATCTGAGGAGCGAGGGATTTCTCACTGGGCTTCCGCTCGGTCGAATCGAAGTCTGCCTGATCGCGCGGGGGAATGGTCCGCCCGCGCTCTACACGGTCGACTCCTCCACCAGTCGAGTGACGTCTCTATCTAGAGACGAACTAGGTCGCATCACTTTACAGGTGGACCTAAAGACTCGTCTGGCCATTCAGCTCGAGCGAACGTCCGAGGACAAGGATCCCCTCGCCGCCCGCTACAGGTATTTGGACGCGGAATCGGAAGGCTGGATCGAGCTGAACCTACTGCATTCCTTTCCCAAGGAGGGCGGATCGAAGTTCGAGAGTATGACTGGACCCGATCTCTACTATTCGGACGTTCTTCGCGCGGGCTTCGTTGAGCTTGAGGTCGTGGACTACTGGGCAAGAACCGATGCGCTGTGGCAGGGAACGGTACAGCTGGAAGACGGGATTATCTCGCCGGTTATCGTCAGCCTCTAATTGTCGCGCTGCGCTCCCGCGCGAAACTCCCAGACCGTCCAGTTTTGGCCCCTCTTCGCAGCGCCGTAGTTCTTCGTGATGAAGCGCCGGAGCTTGCGGAATTCACCGCTACCCTCGCCCTTCGGACGCGGAATGTCGTGGATCTCGACGATGAAGCGCGGCGGTGTCGCGCTCATCTCGGAGAGGAACCGGTCGCGAAGTCCGATCACGAAGGGATGGTCGACGTGGTGGTAAAAGTGATAGTCGCTCGCGAAGGGGGTGGCGATTTGCGCTCCGGCGACGAGCATCGCGTGCACACCACCGGCAACCCAATCGAGCGGTTGCACGCGGTCGCCGGGTTCGAGCTCGCTCTTGAGGAACTGACTGATTTCGGCGACGCGATGGTGGTACGCAGTGCGCTTGCTCATGCGTTCCTTGGCGGCGAGCATCGCGGGAGTGGGAGGCTCGGGCAAGCCCGGCGGATCGTAGGCGTCGGACACGAAGATCGCGGCGATGAGCAAGAGCGCGGGCGCGAGACGCAGCGCGAGGTTGACGCGGAGCCTCTGCGGATCGAGTAGGCAGAGCGCGGCGAGCTGGGCGGCGAAGTACTCGAAGGTGAGCCAGTGATAGTTCCAGAACTGACCGGCGATGGCGGGATAGAAGGCGTAGACGAGCGCGAGGACACCGAAGAGGCGGAGGGCGCGACGGCCACGGTCGGTGGGTGCGCGCGTTCCGATGGCGATGAGCGCACCGGGGATGGTGGCGATCAGCCAGGCGGACTCGGGACCGAATGCTAGGGTGCGCTTCAACAAGTGCAGCAGGCGCGCGCTTCCGGTGAGCTCTTCATGGTGGCCGGAGAGTTCGAGGTGAAGCGGCAGATACTCGGCGACCATGGCGGCGAAGGCGTCCCAACCGCCGGTCGAGACGATCCAACCGAAGGCCAATCCGAGCGGGAGTGCGAAGCCGAGCGCGGCGAAGGCCGTGCGGCGGATGAAGGCGCTGACTCCGCTCTCGCTGTAAGCACCCAGCCACAGCACGAAGGGCAGACCCATGGCCGCGTGGGGTTTGATGGTCGCGGCGAGGCCGAAGCAGATGCCGATGACGATCGCGCGCCAGGTGGTGCGGCGTTGGTCGGCGAGGCTCAAGCTGGTCGCGCAGGCGATCGGCAAGATCAAGACGGCGTCGCGTTGCAGGGCGATGTAGGCGCCGCCGTGCATGTAAATTAGGCCGAATAAAACGCCGCCCGCGAGCGCGACGCGTCGGCCGAGCGGCGCCAGACCTCTCCAGGTCGCAAACATCACGGCGAGCAGCCAGACGAGGTTGACGATCATGAAGGCCTGATCGCCGGCGCCGACGGTTCGGATGATGGCGAGGTGAGCGAGGATGGCGCCGGGAAAGCTCGTCACGAACAAGTCGCGGTAAGGAACGACGCCGCTGTCGACCGCGAAGGCCATGTAGTGCAGCAGCGGGGTGTCGATCTCCATCGGCCACTGGACCGAGATCCACATTGCGCGAGCGAGCAAGCACGTGCAGCCCAGCAGTATCGCAGCGAAGGCGATGGGCACGCCGCGACCCTCAGCCTTTACCGTTTCGGGCGACATGGGGAGCATCCTAGCAGCCTGTGGCAAAAGTCATTCACTTCATAAGCGGCCGATTTTGGGTCAGGTCGGCACCCGAAATCCTCCCCGAATCTATTGCCTGCGGGTTCTTTCTGCGGAAACCTGGCTGCCGATACCTACCCGACTAAAAAATCGGCGGCTTCTAGAGCAAAGCACTTTCACCACGGACTGCCAGCCCGCGGGATTCCAATGCGGTGAGGCAATAACACGGCGAGAACTAGGCGAGGCGACGGCAGAGGGCACGGCACCATCCCAGCCTTGTTCGGTACACTTCGCGGAGATGGATTCGGGCGCACTTTCGAAACAGCAGGCTTCGGCAATCGAGGAGCCCTCTTCCAGCCGAGCGGTTCTCGCGGCTTTTGCGCTCGGCGGCATCGTCTTGCTGCTTCTGACCTTCCGGTTGGAGCTCGTCTTCGACGATGCCTATATCTCCTTCCGGTACAGCAAGAACCTGGCAGACGGCAACGGATTGCGGTTCAACCTCGGCGTTGAGCCTCCGGTCGAGGGCTACTCGAATCTCCTCTGGGTGCTGTGGTGCGCGATCCCGGAGTGGCTCGGACTGAGAACGACGGTGTGGGCGCAGTGGAGCAATTTATTGTGCGGGTTCGGCTTGCTCGCTCTGGTTCTCCGCTTCGCCGCTCGGCGTTTCGAGCTCGGCTCCCCGGCCCTCTTCGCGACCTCGATCTTCTTGGCGACCTTGCCGCCGATGGCGGTCTATTCGACGGGCGGTCTGGAGACGATGGCCTTCGCGCTCGCCATTTTTGCGATCTACGAGCGCTTGGTCGGAGAGGAAGGTCGAGTGCGGACCGCCGATGCGGCGATCGCTGGAGTCTGCGCCGTGCTCCTGCGACCCGATGGCATTCTGTGGTGCGGCATGATCATCGCTCTGTGTGGCGGACGCGCGTTGAAGCAGCGCAATTCGAAATTGCGCAACGCCGCGATTATCGTCGGCGCGCTCTGCGTCGCGGCTTTTCTGTCGCAGACGGCGTGGCGCTTGAGTTACCACGGCGACTGGGTGGCGAACACCGTTCACGCGAAGGCCTCGATGTCGGCGATGAGCTTCGAGCGCGGGAGCAAGTACGTGCTCTCCTACTTCGCGCATTTCCCGACGATCGGCGTCGTGCTGATCCTGGCTTGCGTTCGATTTGGCTTCCTTCGCAAGGCCCACCCGAATCGAAACGCCGTGCTCGTCGAGGGCCTGCTCTTCTTCGGAGCGATGCTGGCCTATTCGATCGCGGTAGGCGGAGACTTCCTTCCGATGGGCCGCTTTGTTCTCCCTGCGGTTCCATTCATGGCGCTGCTCTTCGCTCTAGTGGTCGAGCGCACGCTCGCGAAACCTCGCGCTCTTCCGATCCTCATCGCGTGCGTCTTCCTCGGCCTCTCGGCATTGCCTCACTTCGATCGCTATGTCGTTCCGGAGTCGGTGCGCAGCTTGACTCACTACAACTGGAACCTTCCCGACTATCGCACTGAGATTGTGATGCTCGATGGTGAGCGCGATCGGAGCCTAGATTGGGGTGAGATGGGGCGCGCCCTGAAACAGCATGCCGAGCCCACCGACTCGTTCGTGATCGGAACCGTCGGAGCGGCGGGCTACTACTCCGACCTCTTTCTCTATGACCAACACGGCTTGGTGAATCGCGAAGTCGCCGCACTGCCCTGGCACGGACTGCGGAACTCAGCGGGACATGACCGCTACGCACCGGTCAAGTTCTTTGCCGCCTACTCCCCGACTTACTCGCGCGTTGCCCTGATTGACCTCGACGCAAACGGCCAACCGGTCGATCCCAAGCTTCGCGTGAACGACAGACAGCGAATCATTCCGCTCAGTCCGGATGACGGCTATCGCCCGGGCAAAGGCTTGATGTTGACCAAAGCGAAGGTTGACGGCGAATAAAGCGCCGAGCGCGATCAGTAGTCGGACGCTTTCGCTTCGCGCGTGACGAAACGCACTCTTTGGATGGACCAGTCGGCGGGCGTGTTGATGCTGGCGCCGCGGGTTCCGTTGCCGAAACTTTGGAGCAGGCGCTCAAGCGGGTTGGTCGGCGGCCTACCGCGCGTGGCTCCGCGAAGGCCCGTCTTGGATCGAACACCCTTCCAGGAGAGCGCGTTGGTGTCGCTCAATTTATCCGTCGTCGTGAGGAGAACCAGAGTGTCGACTCCGAACGGTTTTTGAATGGTGACCGACGGAACGATTGTGAAGCTGGTCAGCTTCTCTTGGCCCG
Source organism: Planctomycetota bacterium (assembly GCA_029259635.1). GTDB lineage: Bacteria > Planctomycetota > UBA1135 > UBA1135 > OFTM34. The sequence continues at coordinate 20,432 of JAJDEU010000017.1, forward strand.
CTCGGGGGATCGAGTTGTCGTGCTTGGGTTTGCCGAAGAGCAGCTTGCTCTCGCCACTGCTATCAATCGCCAAGAGATAGATGAAGCGCGCTCTCTGTCGGCGCGGGAGTTTGTCGGCATGGAGCACGAGGTCCACAACTTCGCCTTCGATGAGGTCGCGGCCCTCGATGAGTTCCTTGGTCTTCGAGTCTCGGAGCACCAGGTGATAGGGGAACGGGCGTCGCTCCGCAGGTGATTCGAGCTGGAGCCACTCGCGTGTGCGCGCGATTCGCTTGGCTTGGGTGCCGAGCAGAATTCCGGCCAGAGCAAGATCGTCTTCGGACAACTCGATCCAATCGGTCCGCGTCGGCATTCCGAGCTCACTGGCATCGGCACCGGCGAAGCCTCCCGGACGGACCCAGCTGTAGGCGACCGTCTGACCCTCGAGTTTGCCGAACAGCGCGTAGTGCGCCTCCGCAATCGTCTCGACGAGTTCGCATGAGCCGCCTTGCTCGGAACGCAAATTCAGTGCGTCGATGAGCCCAACAGCCGGCGGGATCGCGACGAGGATTTGGAGTGGTCTGCGTGTGGGAAGCGCGCTCAGGAATTTCTCGGACGAAAACGAGGTCGCGAAAGAGCCGATGACCTCGGCGCGATCCAAGAGCTGCCACTTCTCTCCCGTGAAGGACAAGCTGGTGAGCTCCGTGGCGCTCTCGATCTCGGTCGGATCTGAGATCCAGTCGATGCCCGGCGTTTGCGCCAATTCATCAAAGGTCACGGCGAGTTCGGCAAGCTCTTCCGCGGAGATGCCCTCTGCTCCCACGAAGAGCTTCAGTTGCCCGGCCGGCTGCGTCACCCAGTTCGTAACTTCGAAGAGGTCGCCGACCCGGATGCCCTTCGTGTCGCCCGAAATGACTTCGGCCAGCGAGGTGTCGAGGTCGAGCACTTCTGTGACGCGCAGTCGCGCCGAAGCTTTGTCGCCCGCGGCGGTCAGCTCGGTTCCCGGATGGAGGCCGAGCGCGAAGCCGCCTGGCAGCTTGACGTGTTTGCCTTCGATGGCGCGCACGGCCACTGCGATTCCACCGGACGCACCCTCCGGAGTCGGACCGATCAGGCGCGTTGCCGCGTAGCGCGCGTCATCCCGATCTCCTTCGCCCAGACCGCCGAGCGCCGGAACCTGTCGAGACGTCTCCGTCTGAACGAGCGCTCGCACGCGCTGATAAATATTGAGAGCGCTCTGGTCGACCGGCTCCGAACGAAGCACGCGCACCAATGCGCTGGAGAAGAGCCCGTGGTGGTTGCCAGCTTCGTCGATGGTCTCTTTCGCGCGTTGATCATCCTGTGCGGCCGACATGACCACGGCGCCACGGCTCTCCGGCGACGGGCGCTGATCCTCACGGTCCGCATACAGTTCCGCCGCGTCGCGATCGTCCGGGGGAATCCACCGATACTTGCCGTTCTGCGGCAATCCGCGGGTGATCGAACCGCTGTGACAGCTATCGAAGAAGGCCGTGACATGCGCGCCTTTGTCGAGCAGATCGCCGAGCAAGAAGCGCAGCTCTTTGTCCAAGATCGGCAGCGCGCCGGCGTTGAAGTCGTGCGGGACGAGCGTCTGATCGTAGGGATTCACATCGTCCGCGTTGCGGCTATCGCGAATCAGCGAGCCGTGACCGGCGTAAAAGAAGAGCGCGATGTCACCCGCCTTCGACGGCTCGATCAGGTGCTCTCGAAAGCTGTTCAAGATGGCTTCGCGGGTCGCGCCTTCATTGGTGAGGCTGACGATATTCTCGGGGGTGAATCCGTAGCGGGCTTCTAGAACTGCACGCATCGCGCGCGCGTCATTCACCGAGCCGTCGAGATCGGTAAACGGCCGGACGCCTTCGGTCGCGTTCTCAGAACTGGGCACCGATGCGTAACGATCGATGCCGACGATCAGTGCGCGCCGGGTTTGCGCGCTGGAGGGAAGCGCTGCGACGACCGACAGAAGCAGCGCGGTACTGAGGGCGATGGGGTTCATGGTGCGGCGGGTGGCTCGCTTGGAGGGGAGGCGCGCCGACGAGCGAAGCTCATTATTGCGGACATTCGCTCCAAATTGAGAGAAATCCGCCGTGCTTGCGCTGAGGCGGCCAGAAAACGAACGCAGCCCGCGACGATTGCTTCGCCGCGGGCTGCGTTGACGATTCTGGCTCAGCAAGCGCTAGCTCGAGTGATGCACCTGCTGCGAATTCTTGGTCGCAAAGACATCCACCGCCACTACCTCTGCGCGAAGGTCGTCCGCCTTCTTCAGAATTGCCGCTTCCTCGTCGTCGATGACCTTGGCTTCGAGTGCGCGCTCGTTGAGGTTCTCCTTCGGCTTGCGGTCGAGCTGTTTGGCTTTGACGGCAACGCGAATCTTCTTCTTCACCTCGTGCGCTTTCACGATGTGGCCGAGCGCATCTTCCATCATGCCGAGTCCGGGCTCTGACGAAGAGGGCATGTAGATGTCGCGCGTCAGGTGCCTGCGCGCGTCGCCGTCCTCCAAGAGGCCTTGGGCAACTTTGGCGACCAGCTTGTCCGAGGGCGGACTGTAACTGCGCCCGAACGGGAACAGGATCCGGCGAACAACCGGTCCGACGCCGGGCATCGGCATGTTCTCGAGGAGCCCGATCATCGCTTCTTGAATTTGATAGAGCGCGTGAGTTGTCGCCCAGCGGACATAGGGCAGGTCGCGTTCTTGTTGGCCTTCATCGACAAATCGCTTGAGCGAAGCCGAGCCGATGTAGAGCCAAGAAAACGCGTCGGCCAATCGGCCGGTGACTTTCTCGCGGAACTTCAGAGTGCCGCCGAGCGTGCCCATGCAGACGTCGGCGAGGAGAGCGAACGAGGCGCTCATGCGCGAGAACTGCGCGAACATCGGACCGGCGGGTCCGCTGACTGGCGAACCGGCCAGTGCGCCGCGTGTGACGCCCAAGGCGAATGAGCGCGCGACATTGGTGAAGACGAAGCCGACATGCCCGAAGAAGTGTTTGTCGAAGCCCGCGAGGTCGCGGTCGGCGACGGCATTGATTTCGGCCTGCGCATGCGGATGGCAGCGAATCGCGCCCTGTCCGAAGATGATCATCGAGCGCGTAAGGATGTTCGCGCCCTCGACCGTGATGGCGATCGGCAGCGACGTATAGCAGCCGGCCAGAATGTTCCTCGGTCCGCGCGAGATGCCAGAACCGGCGACGATGTCCATCGCGTCGGTGATGATGTCGCGCATGCCCGCGGTCAGGTAGCACTTCATGACGGCGGTCAGGACGGACGGCTGCTCGCCGTTGTCGATGGCGCCGAGTGTCATCAGGCGGGAGGCGTCCATCGCGTAGGTCAAGCCGCCGATCCGCGCGAGGGGCTCTTCGATGCCCTCGAACTTGCCGATCGGCAAACCGAACTGCTCGCGGATCGTCGCGTAGGCGCCAACGGTGCGCGTGGCGAGCTGCGCTGCGCCGACGGACATCGACGGCAGAGAGATTCCGCGGCCAGCCGCCAGCGACTGCATCAACATCCGCCAGCCGTCTCCGGCCATGTCGCGTCCGCCGATGATGTTGTCGAGCGGAACAAAGACGTCGTGGCCCTGCGTGGTTCCGTTGTAGAAGGGGCAGCCGAGCGGATCGTGCTTGTCGCCGGTGACGACGCCTTCCAGATCCGCCGGAATGAGCGCGCAGGTAATGCCGATGTCGGTCACTTCGCCGAGCAAGTGCTCGGGGTCGTGGAGCTTGAACGCGAGTCCGATCAACGACGCGATCGGCGCCAGAGTGATGTAGCGCTTGTCCCAGTTGAGACGCATGCCGAGGACCTCTTCGCCCTCCCACATACCGCGACAGACAACCGCCGAGCTCTGAATGGAACCCGCATCACTGCCCGCGCCCGGTTCGGTCAGTGCGAAGCAGGGAATGAGTTCGCCGCTCGCGAGGTTCGGGAGGTAGTGATCTTTTTGTTCCTGCGTTCCGTAGTGCTGGATCAGCTCAGCCGGGCCGAGCGAGTTCGGAACCATGACGGTGACCGAGAGACCGACCGAGCGACTGGCGAGCTTAGTCACGATGGCGGAGTGCGCCAGTGCGGAGAAGCCGAGGCCACCGTACTGCTTCGGGACAATCATCCCGAAGAAGCCTTTGCGCTTGAGAAAATCCCAGACCTCGTCGGGCAGGTCGCCGGTCTCGCCGAGCTCGAAGTCCGTAACCATTCCACAGACTTCCTCGACGGGGCCCGCGAGGAAATCGCGCTCGGCTTCGGTCAGCTCTTTCGCGCGATACTCAATCAACTTCTTCCACTCAGGGTCACCGGAGAAGAGGTCCGCGTCCCACCAAACGGTTCCCGCTTCGAGAGCTTCGCGCTCGGTGGCGCTCATCGACGGCAGCATCTTGGCGACCATCGGCATCAAGGGCTTCGTCACGATTATGCGGCGCAGCATCGGAATCCCGCCGACGATGGCTGCCAGCGCCGCCATCGACGCGAGGGGCACGATCGCTGTGGACTCCGGATTCTTCAGCCACCAAGAGACGAACAGCACAGCGAGCGGAACGACCCAAGCCCAGAAAGGGCGACCGAGATAGAAGAGTGTGCCCGCGGAGGCGACCATCAGGAGGATGGGAATCAACATGACTGATTTTGGGCTGCGGTGGTGTGCGGCGAGAGACGACGCGAAGCTCTCGGCCGATTGCCAAGAGCAGTTTCTATTTTCGACCAAGTCCCTGAGGACGCTGACCCCCGATCGGGGAATTCGAGCTGGAATCCGCACTGAAATCCAACGCGGGAATCGGGATTAGTCGGGTTGTGGGTCATCGCGCCAGGCGTGAACGGCAGCCAAAGACTCCAGAACCTCGCTCTTTTGGCGCGCGGTTTCATCTTGGTTCCAATCCAGAAGATTCTCCATACGCAAAGCGACCCGGTCGAGTGCGGCGAGAGCAACCTCTCGCGGGCCGAGAGCGAGGTCCGTTCGGCGAAAGAAAAAGTCGCACAAAGTCAGGCAATCTTCGCGTTCGACGGACCAGTCGACTTCGCCCAATAGGGTCTCGGCGTCGAGCTGTTCTTCGCCGTCTTCGGTGTGGCCGCACACGATTCGCACCTCAGCTGCGCGCACCGCGTAACGTTTGCTCCAGGCGATGGCCCGCACGCGACCGGGGCTATTTGGCTCCGGCGTGCCGTCCTTGCGGAGGCTCGACCAGGCCGGTCGGGTCGAGCGCGTCGGCATCGCTCCGGAGAGAGGCATCCGACGCGTCGGCGAGTGCCTGCTCGTATCGCCGGTCCCAATCGCGCGACAAACTTCCGCTCCGAGCTTCTCCGCCATGCTGCGATAGCCTGTCAATTTTCCGCCGGCGATGGTGAAGACATTGCCCTCGTGAGTGATGCGCTCTTCGCGGGAGCGCGCGGACGGATCGCTCTTCGGCGCGGTGAGCAGCGGTCTCAATCCCGCCCACGAAGAGATCACGTCATCGGGCTCTAAATCGGCCAGCGGCATCAGCCCGTTGACGGAATCGAGCATGTACTCGACCTCTGCTCGCGTGGCGCGAATCGGCTGATCGGGATCTGCGTCGAGGTCGGTCGTCCCGACAATCGTGTAGCGCGGCCACGGAATCAGAAACATCACGCGGCCATCGACGCGAGACGGAAAGATGACGGCGCCGTCGGTGGGGAGGCGATCGCGATGAACGACAATGTGCGAGCCGCGCGTGGGGCTGATCCAGTTGCCGGTGAGTGCTGCACGACCGCGCAGGGATTCGGTGAACGGTCCACCCGCCAGGACTGCGGCGCGCGCACCGACTTGAAATTCTTCGCCGCCGAGCGTGTCGCGCAACTTCGCTTCGACACGCTTCCCATCGTCCGCGAGCTCGAGCATCTCCATGCGCGAGATGCACAGAGCGCCGGCTTCAACGGCGGTCGCGATGACGGCGAGCGTGAGTCGCGCATCGTCCGTCGCGCCGTCGAGATATTGCCCGGCGCCGCGCAGCTTCGCGGGATCCGTGCCGGGTAACTTCAAAGACGCGCGCCGCGCGCCGAGCATGCCGGGGATTCCGAGTGCGCGCGGAATGGAGAGCAGCGTGTAGAGCGCGAGACCCGCAGCCAGCTTCAGTCGTCCGACGCGATCGCCGCGGTGAATCGGAAACAGAAAGTTCTCAGGCCAGACCATCCCGGCGGCGTTCTGCATCAAGAGCGCGCGCTCCAAGCAAGAGTCGCGCACGAGCGAAAACTCGAGCTGCTCCAGATAGCGCAGGCCGCCGTGGATCAAACGCGAGGATGCGCTCGAGGTCGCGCTGCCCCAGTCCGAGCGTTCGACGATCAGGGTGCGCACGCCGCGCAGGGTCAAGTCGAGCGCGATTCCCGCTCCGGTGATTCCACCGCCGACGACAATGACTTCCGGATCGAAGTCCGCGAGCCGTCGAAGGCGCTCCACTCTGGCCGAACTTGGGGCTTCCGAAGGCATGTTCGGAGAGCGTACGGCTCAAAAAGAGGCATCTGCAAGGACCATTAAGGCGAACGGTGAGCGCCGCGTTCACGATTCGTCTTCCGCTCTATCGGAACCGCGGAAATAGGCTATGGTTCGCGAATGGTTGCTCCGAAAAAACGCCTCGGCAGAAACGTCCTCGGAACCGAGCTCCAGCCTTGCAGCTTCGATCCGATGACCGGCTACTATCGCGACGGTTGTTGCCGAATGATCGCCGGCGACGTCGGACTGCACTTGGTCTGCATCCGAGCTACGGCGGAATTCCTCACCTTCTCGGCCGCCGCCGGAAACGATCTCTCGACACCCGTTCCGCAGTTCGAGTTTCCGGGCTTGAAACCGGGTGACCAGTGGTGCCTGTGCGCGACTCGTTGGAAGGAAGCACTCGAAGCGGAGATGGCTCCGCCGGTCGTACTGGAAGCGACGCACGTCTCCGTGCTCGAATTCGTCGACCTCGAAGACCTTCAGGCGCATGCGGTTTCGGTCTGAGACTGGCGCTCGGCGCTATTCCGTTGGCTTTGCGTCGCGGTCGTAGCGGAGCCGGAGCCAGTCCTCGACTTCATCCGGGTCGAAGTCCATCGGGCCCTGTCCGCCTTCGTAAGCGATCGTGCCGTCGTCATCGATGATGAAGAGTCGCTCGGGCCAGCCCGCGTAGTGATCCATCGCGGCGTCGTCCATCTTGTCGACGAAGAGAGGAATTCGGTACTGAAAGCGCTTCGCGAAGTCGCGCGCGATGGAGCGACGCTCGTCGAGCGTCGTCGGGTCGGCATAGCAGACCTCGTCATCATCGTTGATACCGAGTGGCCAACCATCTTCGGGGTGCGCTTCTTTGATGTAGATCGTGAGAAAGTCGACATCACCGCCGTACTTCGCGTGCAGAGCTTGGATTCGCTCGACCGAGCGACGAAAGGGCGGTCAGGTGAACGAACCGAAGACGAGGACGAGTGGTCGCCCGCGAAAGAAATCGTGGAGCTGGCGCTCCTCGCCGTAAAGAGAAGAGACGGTGACATCCGGCGCGGGGTCGCCAACGTCGATCGAGTTCACTCCGACGTTCGTGAGACCGTAGGTGAAGAAGCCGGTCACCGCGCAGCTCGGCAGTAACAGCGCGCAGGCGGCGAGTGCTCGTGCAAACCAAGGAGAGTTCGTCATGCAGGCATTCTACGCGAGGGTGAAGGCGTTGCTCTCTCGAACTGATCTCGCACAGGCGCGTTGGTGAAAGGCTTTTGTTCCGTAGTGTCGTCGAGGGATTTGTTCGTCTTGTGCGCAAAGGGAGCAAGCTCGATGATGGCGAGCTATGGAAAAGCACGGAAAGAAAATCAAAACCCCTCTGATCTGGCAGCTCGCTGCGGTCGGTGTAGCGTCATTGGCGGGCGCCTGCTCGACGACGACGCCTGTGACCGTTGATGTTGAACCGAAACCCGAACCAGAAGCGCCGAAGAGTGCGCCCGAAGTTCGCGATCCCTATGCAGGCGAGTGGGGGATGACCACCGAGATGGGTGGCAACGCGGTCGCCGCTGTCATGACTCTCGCTTACAACGAGTCGGGTACGTTGACGGGAACCTGGGAGAGTCGCGGCCAGACGATGGACTTGGCCTCGATCTCGACGGACGGTCGGACGATTCGATTCGATCGAGAGATCCCCGGGGGACAGGTGCTCTCCTATCTCGGCCAGCTCGACGGCGAGAATCTGAACGGATCGTGGACGGGGAGCTTTGGCGAGATGCCCTGCCACGGGACGCGCGACTCGGTCAACCCTTTCCCGGATCGACACTCTCGTCCGATTATTGAGGAAGACGGCGCTTCTCTGCTGTGGGCGAACGACACCGAAGACGGCGACGCCACCTACTTTGACGTGACGGATGCGCAGATCGATCCGGTCACCTTCCAGTTCGGAATCGGGAAGGACTCGATTCCCTCCATCGATGAGCCGGAGTTTGTTTTTCCTTCCGATCCGATACTCGCCGAACGCGGCGTTACACCGGAGACCGAAGTTCTCGGCGTTATTCTGGGTGGTGTCGCGCGCGCTTACCCGGTCGAGATCATGGATATGCACGAAGTGGTCAACGATGACTTCGACGGCGAGTCCTTTGCCGTGCTCTGGTGACCTCTCGCCCAACTGGGTGTAGTTTGCACCCGGGAAATGGATGGAGCGGCTGTGGAGTTCGGCACGTCGGGTTACACGAAAGATCACGTCTTCGTGTTGTACGACCGCGCGACCGAATCGATCTGGTACCCGATGACGGACAAGACGCTCGACGCCGTCGCCGGCAGCAAGAACGGAGAGTCGATCGACATCCTGGATGAACCCGCGCCTCAGCCGCTTTCCGAATGGCTCGCGAGCTATCCAGATTCAACCGTCTTGCTTCCGTCGGAAGCCGATGCGGAGGCGATTGATCGGTACAAGAATGGGCCTTACCTCGGAGTCCAACTCGCGGACAGCGACGCCGGTCTGCAGATCACAACGGTGATGGAGGAGACGGCGGCAGAGAGCGCCGGTATGCAGTCGGGCGATTACTTCGTCCGCATCGGTGAGACCGAGATTCCGGATCGCGCCGCACTTGGCGAGGCGATGAGCGAACTCAGCGCTGGCGACATCGTGACGGTGGTCCTAAGTCGAGGCGGCGAGGACGTCGAGCTCGAGGTCACTCTCGGACATCGACCTCGATAAGTGTCGGCGTCCGTTCGTGGGCAAGGACTCGCCTGCGAGCGCAAAGGAATGAGCGGTCGAGCTCGGGCTCGGCCGTTGATATTCAATCAGGCTGGGAGAGCTAGCTCGATACTACAGCGTAGTCATCACCGTCCATGCTCGCACGGTAACCGTCGCGGCGAGAATCGGTTGCGAGAGAGTGCGTTCGGATGCCGAACCGGCGATGGCGCCGTAGACTGGCGCCGCGATGGCGATCGAATCCCAAACGACTTCCCGACTCCTGATGGTGCGACCGATTCGATTCGGTTCGAACTTAGAGACGTCGGCGAGTAACACTTTTCAGGTGGACCCGGGCGAGCGTGATTCCGAAGAGATTCAGAGGCGGGCCATAGCCGAGTTCGATGCCCTCGTCGAAGTCTTGCGTGGCGCCGATGTCGAGGTTTGCGTCATCCAGGACACCGCGGAACCGCACACGCCCGATTCGATCTTTCCGAACAACTGGGTCTCCTTTCACGGCTGTGGAACGATCGTGACGTACCCGCTCTTGACGCCCAATCGGCGCGATGAAATCCGAGCGGATCTGATCCAGCAAGTAGAGCAGTCGGTCGGGCGAAAGTGGTCGGAGACGATCGATCTGACGGGGCTCGTTGAGCGCGGCGCCTTTCTCGAAGGTACGGGCAGCATGGTGCTCGATCGAGTCCATCGCATCGCCTACGCCTGTCTATCGGCACGCACAACCGCGGGGGGCCTCGCGGAGTTTGCAGAGCGAATGAACTACGAGTTGATCGTCTTTCGTGCGCTCGATCGTGGTGGCTCAGCGATCTATCACACGAACGTGGTGATGGGAATCGGAGCGGACTTCGCCGTGGTCTGTCTCGAATCGATCGAGGATGAGACCGAACGGAGCGCGGTGGCGAGCCGCCTGGAAGAAACCGGGCACGAGCTTATCGAGATCACGCGCGATCAGCTTCACGACTTCGCCGGCAATTGCCTCGCCCTTAATTCACGCGGCGGCGAGTCGCTCGTGGTGTTCTCTCGCCGCGCACTCGACTCGCTCTCGGAAAGCCAGCGCGCACGGCTTCTCTCTCATGCACGCCTGCTCTCCTCGCCGCTCGACACGATCGAGTCCGTCGGCGGAGGCAGCGCGCGCTGCATGCTGGCCGAGCTTCACTTGTCGCGCGAGTAGAGCACGCGACCGCCGACGATCGTGTAGAGCACTTCGGTGCTGGGAATCTCTTCCACCGGAATCGTCAAGATGTCACGCGAGAGCACGGTGATGTCCGCGAGCAGCCCTGGGGCGAGCGAACCCTTGCGGTCCTCTTCGAAGGAGGCGTAGGCGTTGTTGACGGTGTAGCCGCGCAGAGCTTCCATGCGCGACAGGCGCTGGTCTTCGAAGAAGGGTTCACCGCTCTTCGTTCTGCGCGTGACGGCCGAATAGAAGTTCGCGATGGGCGCGACGTCTTCGACTGGCGCGTCGGTTCCGTTGGTCACGACCACGCCGAGGTCGGTGAGCGTGCGCCAGAGGTAGGCGCCAGAACGCGCGCGGGTCTCGCCGAGACGGTCCACGACAAAGGCGGCGTCCGACGTGCAGTGCACCGACTGCATGGAGGCGATCACGGAGAGAGCGGCAAAGCGCGGAGCGTCGTCGGGATGCAGGTGCTGGGCGTGCTCGATGCGCCAGCGAAAGTCGGTCCGCTCGGGCTTGGACTTGAAGCTGGTCTCGAAGATGTCGAGGGCCTCGCGGTTGGCTCGATCGCCGATCGCGTGAACGCAGAGCTGCAGGTTGTGTTCGAGCGCGAGTCGCGCGGTCTCCTTGAGGGATTCGATATCGAGCGTGTTGAGCCCGCTGCTCTCGCGATGATCTTCGTAGGGCTCGAGCAACCACGCGCCATGCGAACCGAGTGCGCCGTCGATCGAGCGTTTGATGCCACCGACGCGGAGCTGCGTGTGGTTCATGCGCAAGAGCGGATGATCCGGGAGCTCTTCAGCCAGGCGCTCGTTCGAGTCACTGAGCATGACGAACATCCGCGGACCCAGTTTGCCTTCATCGGCCATGCGTAAATACAGCTCGGCGACCTCGAGCGGAGAACCTGCATCGTGAAAGCTGGTGATCCCTTTGGAGAGGCACTCGTCGCGCGCCAGTTCGGCCAAGTGCGCCGAGTCGGGTTGCGTCGAGTTCGCGTAGACCGGCGCCAGAAGCTCCATGGCCTCCTCGCGAAAGATTCCGATCGGCTTTCCGCGCTTATCGCGAACGATCTCGCCGCCCGTCGGATCGGGCGTGTCGCGATCGATGCCCGCCAGCCGCATGGCATAGGCATTGGCGAAAGCGGCGTGACCACTCGCGTGACGCAAAATCACCGGATTGTCCGGAGTGACGGCGGAGAGAGCATTGTGGCGCGGCAAACCCTGTACGGAATCTTTGGGAAGCGTAGACCACTTCGATTGATGCCATCCGCGCCCGCGAATCAGTACGCCCGGTTCCGTCGTCTCGACCGCGCGCTCTACCAGATTCGTGATCGCTTGAAAGGAGGATGTTCCGTTTAAGTCGAGCTGCATCCGCATGTCGCCAATTCCGAGGAAGTGGCCGTGCCCTTCGATGAAGCCGGGAATCACGAGCGCGCCGTCGAGGGCGATGCGTCGGGTGGAAGAGCTCCCGAGCTCGCTGATCGCTTCATCGGTTCCGACTTGCAGCACTCGGCCGTTTCGAATTGCGATGGCCGTACCTTCCGGATGGTCTGCGTCGAGTGTGACGATTCTTCCGCCAGCGAGAATCAAATCGGCGGGGACTGCGTCGTCAGAAGGCGTGGTTGAAGCGAGTGCCGCGGACAGACAAATCGAGAGTACGAGGCTCATAAGTACCTACCGAGTAGAGTGGGAGCGAGGAACCGAGCGCGCTTGGATTCCCTCGCATGCTACCGCGATCTGAACAAGCGCTGCCGATTAAAAGGGCAGGTCTTCATCGGGCACTTCGATGAAGACGTCGTCGGGCAACTTGGCTTTTGGTTGTTGAGGAACGGGCGCCTCATGTTTGCGAACGTCGGCGAGCATGCCCATGTGGGCGAGCGCTTCGTGTTGACAGCGCTCGGTATCGCCGCGCATGAACGTCGCCGTGCCGCCCTCCGCATCTCGCTCGTGACCCATCTCCAGCGGAAGTTCGCGCAAGAAGGATCGATGGCGCGGATCGAGTACGCGGCCATCCAAGATGAAGACGCAGCCGCGGTCGGTTTCCTTGCGCATGAGTCGACCAAAGCCCTGGCGAAACTTGGCGAGAGCGCGGGGCATGTAGATCAGGCGGCGTTGATCGCGCGGGCCGATGGCCGCGCACTGCGCATGGTGATAGCGATCGGGAACGCCGTACGGGAGCTTGGCGATGACGAGGTATTGCAGGGTGTCGCCTGGAAAGTCCGCGCCGTACCAGAAGGTGTCGAGGCCGAAGAGGATCGAGTCGGTGCGACTGCGGAAGCGATCGGCGAGCTCTTCTTTCTCGGCGCCTTCCATGCGCTGGTACCAGAACGGAATGCCGCGTTCGGCGAAGAAGCCTTCGACGCTGCGACCGCACGCGATGCAGTCGTTCGCGTTCGTGAAGAGAACCAATATGCGTCCGCGCGTTTTCTCGCCAAGCGTCTGCACGAACTTGCACAAGTAATTCAGATAGGCGCTCTTGTCGGCAGAGCGAAAGGTCGGTGCGTCGCGCGGCACGGCGACCAACACACGTCGGTAGTCGAAGGGCGCCGGAACGAGGAAGGTGCGGTAGGGCGACGGATCGCGATCTTCGTCTTCGGCCGGATGGGCGGCGCGCTCTAACCCCAAGTAGGAAGCGGATGACTGGAAGCCGCCGCCGAGGTGGGTCGTGGCGGAGATGCAGATGCCGGTCTTGAGCTCGGGGAAGAAGAAGCGTCCGAGGTATTCGTGGGGCAGCAGAACGCGCGCGGCCATGGCGTCGCGACCGCGGTTGTCAGTCTCGAGGTCGTAGAAGGTTTGCGAGCGGAAGACCGGACCTTCGTCGTCGTGGGGAATCCAGGCAGCGATGCCGGTCAAGAATTCTTCGATGTCGGTGCGGAGCAAGTCGAGCGAACGGCGCAGACGGCGCTTGCCATTGACTTGGATGTCGTCGAGGAATTCGGAGAGTGTCGAGAGCGAGGCGGCCAAACCGTTCCACAGCTTGGTGAGCAGGTGGTGCTTGTCGAGCAGGTCGACCGCGTGCTCGGACTGAATGAACTCGCGGAACAGAGAGTGTTGATCGCGATCGGTTCGATCGCCGATCACGCTCGCGCGCCAGGCTTTGAACTCGCCGACGGATTGCACGAGTAGAGACAGTGCGTCGAGCGCGCCTTCCTGCAGCTTGCAGCACTGATCGGCGCACTCGCGCGCTCCCGTGCCTTTCGCGGCGGCGCGACGGATCCTCTCGAGCGTGCGCGCTTTCTTCTTGCCACCGGCGCTGTCACCGGGATGTCGAAGCGAACTCAAGAGCTCGCGCGCCGCGTGGAAGGGGAGCACGTGGCTCCAGGCCGAATGCGCTTGGTCGTGGAGATGCTCGCACTCGTCGAAGACGATGTACTTGAAAAAGCCCTGACGCGCGAGCGCGTAGGAGTGATTGGTGACGACGACGTGTGCGCGCTCTGCGTTTCTTTTCGCGACCGCGGCCGCGCAGGTGTCTCGATCGGAGCGCAGCCGACAGCAGCCGCTCTCGGCGCGGCACTGGCGAAGCAAGCTCGCCATCACTCGCGTGAATTCAACTGGCGACGGAAAGGGTAGGCCCGTGTTTCGCGGAATTCGATCGATGTCGCCTTCGATATCGGTCAATCCGAAGAGCGCCAAGCGCGTCCACGCGATCCGCCTGAGAGCGTCGTCTTCGACACGCGGCATTTGGAGCTCGAGCGCACGCCAACAGATGTAGTTGCGGCGTCCCTTGAGCAATGCGATACGCGGTCGAACCTTTGAGCCCGAGCGCCTGAGTAATTCGAGCGCGAGCGGAACCTCGCGGTCCATCGCTTGCTCTTGAAGCGCCCGCGTAAAGGTCGCCACGCCAACACGAACGTCTTGCCGCGCCGCCCACATCATCGCGGGTACGAGATAGGCGAGCGTCTTACCCGTTCCGGTAGGCGCGTTCACCAACAGCAATTCTTCGTCGCCAAAGCTCTTCGCGATCTCCTGCGCGACGTGGTGTTGCCCGACGCGATAGGAGTCGCTCCCGAACATTTTCGGGAGGTGCACTTCGAAGATCTCGTCGAGGCGACGCATTTCTTCGGGCGGAAAGGCGAGGTCGTTCGGATAGCGCCTTGAATCTTTGGGCTCGATTCGCATCGGCGGTGTGTCGTCTTCGCCGTCGAGAGTCCACGCCGGTGTGGCACCGATCATCGAGTCGGCCAGGTTCGGATAGACCTCGCAGGCCGCGTCCATGGCGCCATCGATCAAACCGGGATGCAGCGGAAAGAGCTCGTCCTCGCCACCCGACCAGGACTTCGGCGAGCGGGTGAGCGCGAGGCAAAAGTCGATCGACTCTGCGGCATCGGCGGCTTCGATGGCAAGGTGCCGCGCGGCCGTCTCATAGCCGTGATGAGCGAGCGCGAGGAACCCGGCATCGTGCTCTAAAAAACTTCCGACGATCACGCCGGCCGTTGCGCGGAGTTCGCGCGGTCCGATCGCGAGAGCGGCGCGCGACGCGGACGGCAAGAGGTGTGCGACCAAGCCTTCGCCGAGGCTGGCCAGTCGGCCGGGGCAGAGCAGCTCGGCGAGCTCGGAGATGCCGACGGTTGGACCGGCGTGAACGCCGCCGAGTGCTCGACCCCAGTCGGCGAAGTGCCCGCGATCGAGAACGACGACCGGGAGACCTTCGAGGAAGGCGCGCAGTTCGGGCCAGCACTCTTCAGCGGGGGGACAGCCAGCTAGCTCGGGTCCTTGAACGCCAAACTCGGACGACATGCGCTTGGTCGCGCGCGGGTCGTCGGTCGAGTCGGACTGGAAGGGCTGGCAGAACGCGTCGAAGCTCGTCCAGACGCCATCGGTGAGCTTAATGGCGGAGAGGCGAAAGACTCGGTCGCGCTCGATGCTCTGGCCGGTCGACCAGATCGAGGCGAAAGCCAGTCCGCGCTCCAGCGGGTTTGCACGCGGAAGGTCGGAGGCCTCGAGTCCTGTCACGCGCTGGATCACTCCGAGACATTAAGGACCGTTAGGAAGGCGCGACAGAGCCCGACCCAGCTTTCTCATCGCCGTCGCGCTCGGTAGCCCGCCCGCCCTTCTGCGTAGGTGGCTTTAAACCGCCGAGATTCGCTCTTGATTCGATTTATACTGACTTTCGAGGGTCGAGCCGTGGTCTGCGCTCGACGGTTTTTCCGCCCTCTTGTAGGATGCTCGCCCTTATTTTTCCCCGGTGTTGTGCGAGGTGAAAGAGCCGCGCGCGACCGAATTCTAGAGCCCCGCTTAGGAGCACCTCTCTCATGCAGATTTCCGAGATCCAGGTCGACGGTTACGAAAAAGTGGTTCGTTGCCGCGACGACAACTCGGGTCTTCACGCGATCATCGCCGTGCATGACACGACCCTCGGTCCCGCTCTTGGCGGAATGCGCATGTTGCCCTATGCCTCGGAGGATGAGGCGCTGTTCGATGTGCTGCGGCTCTCGCGCGGCATGACGTTCAAGTCAGCGGTCGCGGAGACCGGACTCGGCGGTGGCAAGTCGGTCATTATCGGTGATCCGAAGACGCAGAAATCGCCGGAGCTCTTCCACGCCATGGGCAAGTTTGTGGACAGCCTGGGCGGCAAGTACATCACCGCAGAAGATATGAACATCGGGATTCCGGATCTCGAAATCGTCAAGCAAGAGACGCGTTGGGTGACCGGCTTGTCGCGCGACTCGGGAAGCTCGGGCAACCCCTCGCCTTACACCGCTCGCGGTTGTCTGCAGGGAATTCGCGCTGTCCTCGAGACCCTTCACGGCGTGGACACTTTCGTCGATCGACACGTCGTCATTCAGGGCGTCGGTGCCGTCGGCGGTGGACTTGCGGTGCTCCTGAAAGAAGCGGGCGCGAAGGTCACGATTTGCGATATCAATGAAGCGCGCGTGGCGGAGCTCAGCAAAGAGCACGGCTTCGATGCGGTTGACGACGCCAAGCACCTCGATGTCGAGTGCGACGTGTACGCGCCTTGCGCGCGCGGTGCCGGCATCAATGATGACACCATCCCGCGCCTGCGCTGCAAAGCCGTCGCGGGCAGCGCGAACAACGTTCTGCTTGAGCCGCACCACGCGGATGACCTGCGCTCTCGCGGGATTCTCTACGCGCCGGACTACGTGATCAACGCGGGCGGAATCATCAACGTCGCAGTCGAGCTACTCCCCGGTGGGTACGACGAGGGCGAGGCTTGCCGTCGTATTGACCGAATCTACGACAACCTGAAGTTGCTCTTCGAGATCTCCGAACGCGAAGACATCTCCACCCGGGAAGCCTCCCAGCGCCTCGCCGAGAAACGAATCGCCGAAGGCCGTAAGTAACGCGCGCGCGTTACTCCTTGCGCAAGAACTTGATCAGGTCGTCTTCGAGCTCACTCAACCCGTAGTCCGGGACGGTGAGGCAGCAGTAGACGATGCGAGCCAGCTCTTCCGGCGTGTTCGGATTCAGATCCCGCGGGGGCGGGTAGCTGAGGAAGTAAGACAGCGACAAGCGCTCGATCTCGCCCCCTTGTTCGCGACCGGCGTAGGGCCACGGCACCTCGTCGAAGGGGAGAGTCCCGGTCAGGATCTCGTACAGCATCACGCCGATCCCCATCACGTCCGCTTTCTGACTCTGAAGAATCAGCGGGTTGTAGTGAGGCGTGGTTGAGATCATGCCGCGCTCGGTATCGCGCAAGGCCGGATCGATCATCACGACACTGCCGGAGGGCTTGATGATGATGTTCTCGGGCTTGAGGTCGCCGTGATAAGCGAGCTGGCCCTTCTTCTCGAGCTTCTTCAGCGCCCGAATGATCGACAGGAACCAGTTGAGGCGAATGCCCTCCAGGCGGCGGATCTTCTCGCGCAGCGTTTTGCCGCGAACGAAGTCCATCGCGATGATCGGGCGCCCCTCGTGCTCGAACACTTCGCGCACACTGACCAAGTTCTGGTGCTTCGAACCCTGGAGCATGTCCGCTTCGTGACGAATGAGCTCGTCGATCTCGTGCAGGTCGAGGAAATCGATGCGCACGCCTTCGTTGCGCATGAAGATCGCCTCGCCCGGAGTCTCGTCGGGGCTGATCCAATCGGGGGAACGCTTGCTCGTGATTTCGAGGAAGCGCGTGATGTATCGCCCGCCCCCTGCGACGTCGCCCACTTTAAGAGCGACCTTCGCACCCGCCTCGTCCTCCGCGAGGTAGATGCAAGCAAAGCCGCCACGGGCCAGAAATTCGGTAACTCGATAGGTGCCGATGTACTCGCCGGTCTGAAGCCTGATCATGAGATAGGGGTCGAACTCTTCGGGGAAAGTGAGGGAGAGGTCGGGGGCCGAATGCCTTCCTGAGTTCCTTCTTTCGATCCCCGACGCCTTGTGGCATGAGCCCGATTCGGGCGGGCGGGCGATCACGGTCATTTCTGCACCCCGCTGCCGATTCGGCCCGTTCCCCGCGCAAAAGATCGCGGTAGGAAGTCTCTAATAGCAGCAGCCCCTAAAAGCACGACTTACGGCGATCAATGCCGACGGATTCCGGAGCCCAGGTCGAGTCGCGAGCCCCGTTTCTCACCTGTGAGGGGCATGGAAAAAATGTCCGTGTGCGCGAAAAAATATTGCGAACTACTAGGTCGAACTCGTTCATCGAATGGAGTTGCCCTGTGAGCCCGACGCAATCATTGAAGACCCAACGGCTGTCCTCGCTCTAGCGCTCCCGGCACAACGTCTCAACAGCGGAGCCGTCCTCGCTCCCATCGAGACGACTCGGTCTCGCTACGCTCCGTCGCCGACAGGCAGCTGGCCCTTCAACCCGACTTCGCGAATGACCACCTCGCCCGCAGCTTCCAAGATCTGCCCCGCGCCGGTCGCGATGCTGCCGGACCCGAGCCACTTCGCTTCTTCTTCGTGAGGTTCAAAGGCCCACGCCCGGCCCATGGAGTCGATCATTCCGACGTCCTGATGCCACTCGTTCCGAACGCTGAAGAAGCTGTCCGCTTTCGACTCGAACAGAACGACGGAACCGATCACGACTCCATCTGCGACGACCTCCCACATGCGCGCTGCTTGGGAGGAGCGGATCACCGGGTCTTCCCCGGCCTCGCGATGCTCTTCGGTCACGATGCAGGAGTGGAGCGAGAGCGCGATTAAGGCGCCGACAACGCCCGCACCCGCCGTCGAGCCCATCGTCCGAAACCTTTCGAGTGCTTTCATTGCGAGTCGTGTCTCACGCGCAAGGGCCGGAGAGTCGTTGGTCTTGCATCGGCTTTCGCGAGCGAATCAGTAAGAGAAGAGCTGTAATCGATCCGGCCGCCGCAAGCCACAGCCCGACGCGAATACTGGCCGGGTCGTGAATCATCTCAATCTTCGAAGCTCCCGCATCGACGAAGACGCCGCGCAGGGAGTGGTCTGCGCGTTGGATGGGCACGCGCTCGCCGTTGACGAGCGCAATCCACCCCGGGTCCCAAGCGTCGGCGAGAATGACCATGCCCGGTGAATCGAGCTCCGCATTCATCACCACCCGTCGAGGCTCATACGTCTCGATCTCGACATCCCCTTTCACCGGCCCTTCCACAGGCCGATCGGCGGTCTTCACGCCGCTCTTCTTCTCGAGCACCGCGACGGAGGGATCGAATTCGGGGGCGCCCAGGTAAGCCAGTCGCTCTTGCTTGTCCTCGATGACCAGGGTCTCTCGCGCGACGGTCGCCCTCGGAAGAACGCCCGGGTTCTCGTAGATCCGAACCGGTCCATCGAGAACGAGCCGAAGCGGAGCGGGCAACTCGCCATCCGCGAGCACGTACTTCACGTTCAAGAGGTTCCACAGCGGAACGGCTCGGTCGAACCACGGAATCTCTTTGATCGAAAACTCGCGCTCTTCCGCCGTCGTGAGCAAGCCGATGAGCTCTGCCATCGTTCGATACTCAATGGCGTCGTAACCGGTCAGAAGATCGATTCCGTAGAACAGGTTGGCGTTTGGAATCAAGATCGAAGCGTCTTGGCCGAGCACGCGAAACCGGTCGGCATCCGCTCGCAAGAAGTCGGTGACCCGCGTCTCCGGGAGAAAGGTCGGCGAACTCCGCTCAATCGCGGGGTTGTAGCCGAATCCCCAGGTTCCGAGCTCAAGCGCGACGATCAAGCAAGCGGTGCTGCCAACGATTTTGGCAAGCCGTTGATGGTGGCGAAGGCGGCGCAGGAGCTGATCCAGTCCGACAGACCCGAGGACGGAGAGCGAGAGTGCGACGAGCAGGAAGAAGCGGAACAGCTTGGAGCTCTTGACGAGCGGCACCGAGCGCATGGCCTCATAGAAAGGCGGGACCTGGCAGGCGACCAGCAGTGCGAACAGCCCGAGTCCGGCAAAGAACCAGGTGCGCTTTTCGCGGCGGGCGAGAAAGAGCGCGAGTGCGGACAGGACCAAGACGAGTCGACCGACCCAGCCACCGACGAGCTCCTGATAGTTGAGGTGGTGCCCGAGTGGGCCGACATAGTCGCCACTTTGCGGATGACCGGAGAGGTCGGGTGCGAAGAGAAAGCGCAGGGCGGAGAGCGGTTCGACGGAAGCCACCAAGTCGCGCTTGGTTGAGATGTGGGCGCCCTGACTCACGCTCATATAGTCGAAGAAGGGCAGCAGCAGCGGCATGGCGATGGCGAGGCCGAGCAGGCCGGCGCTCGCAAGTTGCACCAGGCCTCGCTTGCTCAGTCGGGACTGCGCGAGTCCTTCGCCGATGGGAACGCACAAGCGGAAGAGCACGTAGAGACCGAAGCCGATCAAGACGTGAGCGGCCGTCTGCAGGTGGCCGCCCAGGAACACGAGCGCGACGATCGGTGCCATCGCGCCGATCAAACGATGGGAACTGCCGCGGGCGGCGCGCTCGACGAAGTAGAAAAGCAGCGGCAAGAACATCGACACTTGCGAGTGTGGATGGTTCAGCCAGACGATGGAGAATCCGCACAGGGCGAACGCGACTGCGCCGAGGGTTGCTGCGAGACGCGCGAGGCCGAGCTCGCGCAGAAACAGCAGCATGAAGAGGCCGGTCAGCGTGATGCGGAGCCAGGCGCTCCAGGCGTGATAGTGCCAGCTCGGGAAGGCGAAGTAGATCCAGTTGAGCGGCCAGAACAAGCCGCCGGTGGGCCCGGCTGCGACCGGCTGTCCGGCGTAGTTGTGCGGGTTCCAGAGCGGCAGTTCACCAGCGGCGATGCGCTCCTCGAAGAACTTTAGAACCGGGAGCATGACCAGCGACTGATCGAGCAGCAGTTCGTTCGAGGCGCGAAAGTCACTCGGAGCCTCTGACGCCCAGGGCTCGAACAGAGCGAGAGCGTCGATCTGGGTGAGGATCTTCCCTCCGAACAGAGAGTCGTGCAGAAAGCCGCCCGCGACGAGCGCGAGGAACAGAACCGCGGGCGCGAGTCCCCATCGATTCGCGCGCTCTTTCGGACCGTCGCCGGCCGTGTCGGGGAGTTCTGCCATAAGCGTCTGGAGTATAGGGGGCGGAAGCCTCAGTCCCATTGCCTCTCGGCGGCGAACCTCGGGGCGCTCGGCTGCTCGCCGGGGACCTCACTGAATCCAATATCCCACTCCCGGCAGCGAGAACGGAACCCGACCAACGGGATCGCTCGACATCTCGATCGCGCTGATCACAGGCCATCGGCGGGCGGTTATGATTTTCTCCGTGAATACCACCGAACTGGACAGCTTTCGCGAGGCGGGAAAGATTGCTGGCGAGTGCCGCGAATGGGCGCGCGCAAACATCAAGCCCGGCGTGAAAGTGCGCGACATCCTCGAGACCGTCGAGACGATGATCCGAGAGCGCGGCGCGCATCCCGGCTTCCCGGCGCAATCGAGCCGAAACCACATCGCGGCGCACTATTGCTCGGCGCCCAGCGACGAGCTCACCTACGAAGTGGGGGACTGCGTCAAGGTCGACATCGGCGTGCACGTCGACGGCTACATCGGCGACACGGCCTGCTCCGTCGATCTGTCCGAAGACGGGCGCTGGGGCAAGCTCATCGGGGCTTCCGCCGACGCGCTCTCGGCCGCGATTAACACCGTGGGCGCCGGCGTGCCTGTGGGTGAAGTGGGGGCCGCGATCGAGCGCACGATCGTCGGCGCTGGATTCCAACCGGTTCGCAACCTGACCGGCCACGGCCTCGCCCGCTGGAAAGTTCACACCGCTCCTCAAATCCCCAACTACGCGGATCCCGGCGGAGGCAAGCTCCGGACGGATATGATCATCGCGATCGAGCCCTTCGCCAGCACGGGTCGGGGACATATCCGGGAGAAGGGCAAAGCCGAAGTCTTCATGATGGTTCGACCGCCTAAGAAAGCGAAGGGCCTCGACCGGACCGTGCTCCGTGAAATCGAGTCTTGGCGCGGTCTGCCGATCGCTCGCCGCTACTTCGAGGGCTTCGACCAGGAGGCGGTTGAGAACACGATCGCCAAATTATCGAGGCAGGGCTCCTTGATGCGCTACCCGCCTTTGGTCGAAGAAGATCAGGTCATGGTGGCTCAAACCGAGCACACTATGCATATCGGAGTTGACGGCGTTGAGATTCTCACCGCTGTGACCTGAATTCGATTCCCGGCTACTTTCTGACCCGAGTCGCTCGCATTTACTGCGCACGCGACCCGTTCGTGATCCTCCCCCGTGCGACTTGCTCTAGTTACGACCCCGGCCTCGGTGCGCTCAGGCATCGGAGACTACACGCGCCACCTGCTGCCCTACCTGCGGGAGCACATGGACGTGGAGATCTTCGTGCTCGCGAACCCCGGCCCCGACGAGCAGGTCGTCTCGCGTCTCGATCCCGACAAGTTCGATCGGATTCTCTACCAGCTCGGCAACGAGCTTCTGCACTCGTTCATGCCCGCGATGATCCGCAGCATCGGCGGCGCAGTCATGCTCCACGACTGGATCCTGTTCGACATGTCGCTGCGCGCCTTTCCCGGCCTCGAGCGCGGTGGACTTAAAGGACACGCGCTCGCGCTGCGCGAAGGTGGCGTCGACGAGACCAAGATCTACGCGCGCAACTGGCTCGACCGCCGCGCACAACGCAGGACACCCGTCTCGAACCCTTCCGCCGATGTGCTCGACTCTCTGCCGGGCACCTTCCTCTTCGGATGGCATCCGGCTGAGGAAAACGGGCGCTGGTCCGGCGACAGCGGCATCCTTCGCATTCCCGCCGAGGGCGTCCGCGAAGTTTTCGTCACCGCTTCGGCCGATCCGGGCCAAACGATTGCCGTCCATATCGGAGGACAATCCATTGCCACGCTCGCGTGTGCTTCTGGCGCTTCCTGGGGACGGATTGGCGGAGAGTTCGACGGCATCGATCACCCTCTGATCGCCGTGACAACGAGTCCCATCGTCGTCACCCAAGAACAGCGTCAACACGGCGACACGCGTCGCCTGGGCTCCTTCGTCGAAAAGATCGAGTGGCGCGACGACGACGGCTGGCACGAGATCGACATGTCGCTTCCCACCGCCGTTCCCTGCGCGCCGGTCGGACTCTCGCGCGATCGCTTTCGCCTCTCGCTCAACCGCTCGGTCGTGCGCTTCGCCGACTCCTTCATCGTGCACTCGCGTTACGTGAAGGACCGCATCCTCGCTGAACGCAACGCCATTACGCCGATTGGAATCCTGCACCATGGAGCGGAAAAGCGCTGGCGTCTCGATGAGGATCGAGCCACCACGCGCGAGCAACTCGGCTTGCCGAAAGAGTGGTGGAACGACTTTCTGCTCGTCAGCTTTGGCGGCGTTCAACCGCACAAGCGAATCGACAAGGTCTATGCCGGTGTCGCGCGCGCTCGCGAGCAGAACAAGAACATTCGCCTCGTGATGGCCGGCGGTTGGACCGGCGAAGGCGTCAGTCCCGAAGAGCTCGCGCGCGCTCACGGTCTCGAAGGTTCCGTGCACCTAACCGGCTACCTCCCCGAGAAGGAAGCCTGGGACTGGATCCACGCGGGCAACACGAGCATCAACCTGCGCGGCCCGACCTCCGGCGGAACCTCCGGCGGCATCTTCCAATCGCTCGGCCTCGGGCGCTGCATCATCGCAACAGATGCCGCAGAACAGTCCGAATTGCCCAATTCGTGCACTCTCAAGGTTCCGCTCGGCAAGGGCGAAGTCGAGGCGATCGGCGATCACTTACTGGACCTCAGCCAAAACGAAGAGCGCTGTCTCGAACTCGAACAAGCCGCGCGCACCTTCGTCGAGGAAGAGTGTCACTGGAGCGTGGTCGCCAAACAGTACGCCGAATACCTCGACAACATGCCTCCGCCGCGCGGCAAGAAGAAGCTGTCGGTGATCGCGCGCGTGAAGCAAGAACTCGAAGCCCGCAAGGAACGCGAAAACGTGGGGTGAGGAGCCAAGAGGCTGCGACGGCCTCCACTCCGCATGCCAGCGATAGGCCTTGAACCGTTGTTCTTGGCCCTGGCGAAGAAGATGACCGACGTGCCGACGCTGTTTGTTTCTTCAATCACCATGGAATTCCGGTAACCAACAGCACACGGCGCCGGTCTGCTTGTCGTGGACTCCTCTCGAAAGCCCAGCTCCTCGGCGCCGGCTCACCTCTGCACTACCGCGCAGCCCGAACAGTGGGGCCCCTCCCTTCGCGACGCGTTCCGCTCCGAGATTCGTCTCCGCCACCTGAGCCAGAGCACCGAGAAGTCCTACGTCGCCTGGGTCCGCCGGTATCTCCGCTTCCACGAGTTCCAGCATCCCATTCGCCTGGGCAAACCCGAGGTCGAGCGTTTCCTGAGCCACCTGGCCGTCGAGGGCAAGGTCGCCGCTTCGACCCAGAACCAAGCGCTCGCGGCTCTCCTGTTCCTCTACAGAAACGTCCTCCACACGAAGCTCGACTGGCTCGACAACCTAGTGCGAGCCCGCCGGTCCCAGCACGTACCGATAGTCCTGTCCCGCGCCGAGGCGCGAGCCGTGCTCTCCGCCATGACCGGGCTTCCCAAGCTCCAGGCCCAATTGCTCTACGGTGCCGGCCTCCGCCTCCTCGAGTGCGCACGCCTTCGAGTCAAGGACCTCGACTTCGATGCCGGCCGACTGACCATCCGCGAGCCCAAGGGCGGCCGCGACCGCGTGGCACTCCTGCCTCGCTCCCTCCACGAGTCCCTCCGAGCTCAACTCGCGGTCGTCCAAGCCCTACACGCCAAGGACCTGACCCAGTGCGCCGGAAACGTCGAGCTCCCCGCCGCCTTCCGCCGCAAGAACCCAAGCGCCGAGAACCAACTCGCCTGGCAATGGCTCTTCCCCGCCACCCGAACCTACTGGCACGAACCGACAAAGCGCCACCGCCGTCACCACCTCCACCAGACCGTCACTCAACGCGCCGTCCGCTCCGCTGCCACCGCCGCCCAACTCACCAAGCGAATCACCTGCCACACCTTCCGCCACTCCTTCGCCACGCACCTGCTCGAATCCGGTACCGACATCCGAACCATCCAAGAGCTCCTCGGTCACCGCAGCGTCAAGACCACCATGATCTACACCCACGTCCTCAACCGAGGCCCCTTCGGCGTCCAAAGCCCCCTCGACCGAACCGACAATTCCCTCCCCTGACGCTCCCAACCACTCCCACTACATCGACCCGCAGAATCGCCAAAGAACGAAACCAACCAAGCCCTGGACCCCTACCATCATCACTCCCCCCAAATTACCCAGACCCGATAACATGACCCCTCCCGTTATCCAGACCCTCAGAATCAATAGTTAGACAGACACGCCGAATCACCGAGAAAGTGACCCAATGAGACCCCAACTGACTTTGATCGACTTTCTCATGATGCTCTCCGGCTGTGCGTTGGTCGCAGCCTCTGGGACTACGCTTACAAAATTGACTGAAGCTCCGACATGGACTTACGTCGGATTGTGGATTGGCATTTTGCTTTGTGCGTGGTCCCCGGTTTACAGGTTGCGTCGACAAATCGATGATTTGAGTGCGCGCATCATGAAGATGGAGAGTTCCCAGTGAGGCTGGCTAACAAGGTGATGCAACGGATCGGCCTTCGGCCGACCGCTGATCACCAAAGCCGTTGGACGGACGATGAAGCCTCCTGATGTAGTGGCCATGTTCCTCAAGGGGACACTCAGTAATCGTTGGCGCGACCGATACGTTGGATTCGTTGCCAAACCAAAGACCGAAGAGAAGCTTCTTCAATCGCTTTATCACGATCTGATGGCGTGTTTCGATCAACGCGCGATCGTAGCCAAGCTGCCGGAGTCTGCCTGGGACTCCCCGGCCCTCTCCTTCTCCTCCGACGGGTTTGGCCGCTCCGAAACCTCACTGCGCGATGCACACGAAAGATGCGCAGACGCCGTACTGGTCGTCACCTGCGACGGAAGGTACGGATTCCACAGAGAAGAAGACCTGTACGATACTGAACTTCTACTCGCTGCTCGTGGAGGGTGATGCCATGATTGCGCAGTCCAACAAGGTGATGCAACGGATCGGCCTTCGGCCGACCGCTGATCACCAAAGCCGTTCGGCAGACTGAGTAATCGCTGATGCCTGAGTGGACTCCAGCTAATCGCAGCGCCGTGGAAGAGCTCCTCGAAGTTTCGAGCGCTGCGCTTCATCCCGAACACCTCGCGCGGTTCAAAGCCATGCTTGTACCGCTCTACAAGATCCGGGTCGCTTCCGATCCTGGACAAACCGTTTTCGTCGTCGCTGAGTACGATGGGAAGGTGATCTACTACTCCGATATTGAAGATGGCTGGGAACTGGCAGCCCTAGACGACAAGGGAGGCATCGATTGTCGTGGTTCGAGTCAATTCGATTTGTCACATCTGATGTGGCAGCTGTTTGGAGATCCGAAGGCGTGCGGCTAGATTCGCAGCCGAACAAGGTGATGCAACGGGTCGGCCTTCGGCCGACCGCTGATCACCAAAGACGTTATGGAGGTCTCTAGAACGTGACACCGTTCGTGCAATCCAATGCAACGCTGCGGGCTGATCTGACAGGGCGAGATGACTCGCCGCTGATTGCGGATGTTGGGCGCCTGCGTGTAGAGAAGTCCTTGCGGCACCGGTCGTCATCAACGGCATTGCACGGGCGCTGCAAGATTGAAACCCCGCTGGGGGAGTGGCGCGAATCAGCGATCACGTGTGATGATGGACCCCATAACAAGGTGATGCAACGGATCGGCCTTCGGCCGACCGCTGATCACCAAAACCGTTAGGCACACGTAGCACATGGCAATTGAAGAACTGGTGCATCGGTTCCGTGAGGCAGCGATTGAGAAGGGGACATTTGCCGAACCGGCCTCCAAAGACCACGCCCTACACAAAGCCATGTCCGTTGCTTGGCGCCAACTGCACGCGCTCGGAACCGAAGGACAGGAGGCGTTCAAGGCGTTACTCGCCGACGACTCCCGACATGTCCGCTCCTGGGTGGCAGCCCAACTGCTCGCCCTGGGGGATGAGAGCGGTCTGCTGGTGCTTGAGGCTGATGCAGAGAAGGGTGGACTCGACGGCTTCTCGTCGGAGATTGCCCTCAAGGAATGGAAGGCCGGGCGGCTTGGACCTCCCCTTGGTAATGTTGGTGCCTAACAAGCCGATGCAACGGACGGCCTGCGGCCGCCGCTGATCGGCAAGGCGTTAGCCATGCAAGACGGGGCTCCCTACTTTTACAGGCGGAACGCAATCGAATACCTTGAGATGGTTGCCTGCGCCCAGACTCAAAGAGAGTACGAACGCAATGTTCCCATTGCTGACGTGCCCGGCGAGTTACTGGACCAGTTTGTCTACTCTCCAGAACTCGGCAATTGGCGCGATGCGTTCGCGGAAGAAGAACTCCGCGACTTGGCCGAGTACCATCGGAAGCTCATGGTCGCTGCGAAGGCCTTCAATGGCCGCACGCCAGGACCAGGGGTAGAGGACATCTTAGTCATGCCCGAGTGGATCGAAGTTATGAAGGAAGCTCAGGGTATTCTTGATAGATGGCTAACAAGGTGATGCAACGGATCGGCCTTCGGCCGACCGCTGATCACCCAAGCCGTTCTGCGGGCAAGAGAGATGAATGACCCTCGTCCTCCGTTTGACGACGCGAAGGAATCCTTCTCGCAGTTTCTGCGAACGCAAGGTTGGCCTGACGACGTCTTGTGGCTCTCTCGAGATCGCATTACCGGCCACCGTG
>JAJDEU010000018.1 GCA_029259635.1 Planctomycetota bacterium
ACTTTGGGGCCCCCGCCCCCCTCCCACCCCCCCTGGGTCCGGCCCCCAAATTTTTTTTAGATCCCCGGGTTTGGTTTTGCCACCTTCCGGTCAGCGATTTTGTCGCCGCGATCCGATCGCTATGATGGCGGCATGGCTGACCAAATCGACTATGAACTGCGGGGCGACGACTTTCAGGCTGTCTTGATCACGCTCGACTCGGGCGAGTCGGTGCGGGCCGAACCCGGCGCGATGATGTGGATGGAGGACGGTATCGAGATGGATACCTCAACGGGCGGCGGGCTCATGTCTGGGCTCAAGCGCAAGATCGCGGGCGAGAGCTTTTTCATCACGAGCTTTACGAACAACTCGAACTCGCGGTCGGTGGTGGGGTTCGCCGCCGATTATCCCGGCAAGATCCTGCCGGTCGACTTGGCGCGCGGCTCGATTCTGTGCCAGCGCGATGCGTACCTCTGCTCCGCGCACGGCATCGAGGTGACCATGGCGTTTTCGAAGCGCCTCGGCGCGGGCTTCTTCGGCGGAGAGGGCTTCATTCTCCAGAAGCTGACCGGCCAGGGGTTGGCCTTTATTCACGCCGGCGGTCACATCATCGAGCGCGACTTGCAGCAGGGCGAGCGCCTGCGCATCGACACCGGTTGCATCGTCGGCTTCGAGGAGTCCGTGGACTACAACATCGAGATGGTGAAGGGCGTCAAGACGATGCTCTTCGGAGGCGAGGGTCTGTTCATGGCGACGCTGCGCGGCCCGGGCAAGTGCTGGGTGCAGACGACGCCGTTCTCGCGTTTTGCGAATCGCGTCCTGTCGGCAGCCGGCGGAAGTACCGGCCAGCACAAGCGCGGCGGAGGAATACTCGGTCAGTTCCTGCAGGGCGACTGACCCCGCGAATTCGCGCGGTTAGTCGTCGCCGATGTAACCGAGGCTTTCCATCTCGTTGACGGCTTCCGTGTCGCCGGCTTTAGCAGCAGCGGCTTGAATCGTGTTCATCACGGCGTCGAGGGCGGGCGATTCGGTATACGCCTCTAGTCCGGCCTTACCGACATGCGTGGCTTCCGTGAAATTATCAGCGTCGGCGAGCCAGGTTGCGACTTTGATGTAGTCCTTCGCGCTCATCACGGCCGAGTTGGCCTTGGCGTAGTCGAGGAACACGTCTTCGGCTCGCCCCGCGTCGACGTGCGCGCCGGCCTCGATAAAGCCCCACATTGCGCGGTTGTACTGCGCGTTGCCGGTGTCGGCACCGAGGGCGGTTACCGCAGCGTCGTACTGCGTGAAGGCGTCCAAGTAGTCACCGGAGTTGAGAGCCTTTGCCCCCGCGTCATTGAGCGAGGCGGGGTCGGTGGCACCACCGCAGGCGGAAAGAGCGAGAGTCAGAGCGAGAACGAGTGTCGGTGCACGCATGGCAATAAGTCCGGGGCATTCGGGGCATTCGGAAGCGCAAGAGGTCACCCGAGGCAGCGCGCAAAGGCGGACCGGCTATTGGTGCGACACCGTATCGTCGCGGGGCTAGTCGTCGCCGAGGTAACCGAGTCCGCTCATTGCGTCGGCGGCTTCGGGATCGCCAGCCTTCGCGGCTGCTACGCCGATGCTTTCCATTAGAGTGAGGAGCGCCGGCGTTTCGGGGTAGGCCTTAACCCCGGCATCAACGACATACACGGCTTGCGTGTAAGCGCCAGCATCCGAGAGCCAAGAGCCGACCTTGCCGTAGTCCTTCGCGCTCATCACAGCCGAGTTGGCCTTGGCGAAGTCGAGGAACAGGTCCTTCGAGCGCTCCGCATCGACTTGCGCGCCGGCTTCGATGAGGCCCCACATGGCCCGGTCGTACTGGGCGTTACTCGTGTCGGTACCGATCGCGGTCAGTGCCGCGTCGTACTGCGTGGCGGCTTCGACATAGTCGCCGGAGTTGAGGGCCTTCGCTCCCGCGTCATTGAGCGAGGCGGGGTCGGTGGCACCACCGCAGGCAGAAAGAGCGAGAGTCAGAGCGAGAACGAGTGTCGGTGTACGCATAGCAATAAAGTCTGTGGATTCGGGGCGTTTGGAGGCGAAAGAGGTTACCCGACGCAGCGCGCGAAGGCGGAAAATCGCCGGTGAAAGGTCGTGAGACGGTGTCGGCGGATTCGGCTCGGGTTCGGCGGGCAGTGGGGAGCACGCGCCGACGATCAACGCGAGCAGCAAATTAGGGGAGCCCGACCTACACGGACGACTCGCCGGGACGAGCTACCCAAGCGCCGACCTACGCGAGGAACCCTAGCCCGGAGAGTTTCCGAACCGGAAAGCCGGAGGTCACCTCAACGCGCCGCGGCGACGAGAGATCTAAGACCTTGCATTTTCTGGAGTTAGGCTCCGATTGGAGCCTCCGAGTCTAAAGTTTCGCCACCGAGGCTCCGATAGCACTCTTATTGGAGTATGATCGGAGTGTCGAACGAGCCTAGGCAGGCTCCCAGGGGCTCCAGACGGGGCTCTCGGGAGAATCCACGGGGCGAGGCCGACATCCCTCAACTCCGCAGTATCGATGGCCTGTCTTCCGGACGGGCCGATTGCTTATCAGGGCGTTTTGCGCGCTCCTTGTCTTACCCACTCACCAGAATCCACACCGTGCGCGAAAGCAAAGTCACCGTGAAGATCCCGCGTCCGCTGTACCGCAAGGTCCAGCAGGTCGTCGAGGACTCTGGATTCAACTCCCCGACTGATTTCATCGTCTACGTCCTTCGCGACTTGATGGGTGATCAGGAGGAGGGCGAGGTGAAGGAGTACAGCCAAGACGAGCTCAACGACGTGAAACGCAAGCTGAAGAACCTCGGCTACCTCTAGTAAATCGATAACAAGGCTGCGTCACTTCCATGACGAGCAGCATGACCCACCGCGCCGATGCGCGGAACGAAACGTACCCACACCATTAAAATGAGCGTCTCAACTTCAGCGAACCTTTCGCCCGTCCACGGCGGCCTGGACCAACCCGTCAACCGTATCGTCGAAGGCGTCGACGCCGAGTGGTCCAAGCTCGCCGTCATCGACGTCAACGAGATCGATCGCACAACGCTTTATCGCATTGCCGACGGCACGCTCAGCCCGATCAACGGTCCGATGACCGAGTCGGACTACAAGAACGTGCTCCGCAAAGCCGCCATCGAGCGCGGCGGCAAGTGGTGGGCCTGGGGCATCCCGACCATCCTGCCCGTCACCGGCGACGAAGCCGAGACCTGCAAGATCGGCGACTCCTTGGCGCTCAGTTTCGAGGGCAAGGTCTTCGGCACGATCAAGGTCCGCTCGGTCTACGAGTGGGACAAGGCCAACTTCATTCAGTCCTGCTACGGCACCGAGCGCACGGACCACCCCGGTGCCGGCCTCTGGCTCGGCGACGACCGCACGATGCTGGTCGGCGGTGAGATTCAGCTTGCACCCTTCAAGGACGAGCGCGAGTTCGCCGACCGCGTGATGTCCCCGACCGAGACGCGCAAGCTGATCGAGTCCAAAGGCTGGGAGCAGTCCGTCGGATTCCAGACGCGCAACCCGCTTCACCGCGCGCACGAGTACGCGCTCGTCTACGGCGCCGAGACCATTCTTCGCGAGACCGGTCTCAAGACCGGCGTGATCCTGAACCCGCTCGTCGGTCAGCTCAAGGGCGACGACGTCCCGGCCGCGACTCGCATGAAGACTTACATCACTCTCGTCGAAGAGCACTTCCTCGGCATGGGTGACAAGGACGAGGAGCTCTGGAAGGAAAAGGGCCAGAACTTCGACGACGCCGTCGCTCTGATCGGCCTCGACATGCGCATGTACTACGGCGGTCCGCGCGAGGCGATCATGCACGCGATCTACCGTCAGAACTGTGGCTTCACGCACTTCATCATCGGCCGCAAGCACGCCGACGCCCCCTTCGCCGACGGAACCGCCATCTGGGGCGACTTCGACGCTCAGGAGATCTTCGGCAAGCTCGAGGGCGAGCTCGCGATCAAGACGGTCAACGTCGGCTTTGCGGCTTTCTTTGAGGAGCTCGGCCGCGTCGGTCTAGTGATGGAGAACAAGGACAAGACTTCGGTCAACATCTCCGGCACCAAGATGCGCGAAATTCTGAATGCCGGCGAGTTGCCCGACGACCGCGTGATGCGTCCGTCGACGGCGAAGATCCTCGGCGAGTACTACCAGTCGAAGAAGTAGTCTCTCTCTGTCCGGCGCAATCACTACACCCTAATCACTGAGGCGAAACCCAATGGGTCTATTTGACATCTTCAAGAAGGAAGAGCCGAAGAAGCGTCCGCCCGTGCGTCCGATCTACAAGCCGGGTATGCCGGCTCAACCGGATCCGCAGGCGGAGAACAACTTCATCATCGTGATCCTCGACTCCTGCCGCTACGACTCGTTCATGGCGGCGGATCCGAAGAACATCACGGCGGTTTCGGGCGGCAAGGTCGAGAAGCGCTATTCCTACGCAGGTTGGACGGCACCGTCCCACTACAACCTGTTGACGGGACTTCTTCCTCACACCTCGCCGACGAATGTCTACGCGTCGGAGTACTACAAAGAAGACTTCTTCAACTACAACAAACGCCTCGGCTCGAAAGAGAAGTCCGTCGACTTTGGTTCGATGGTTCCGGGGCTGTGGCTTCCGGATTTCCTGCGCAACAAGCTTGGTTACAAGACCTGCGCGCGGGTTTCCCTGCCGGTTCTCAACCCGAAGACGGGCATCAATCGCTTCTTCGACGACTTCCAATTGATGGACAGTCACAACGATATGTCGGCCATTGTGGACAGCATGTCGTTCAGCAGCGATCGCCCGTCCTTCTACCTCCTCAACGTCGGAGAGACGCACTACCCCTACGCCAAGCCGGATGAGGATTCATCCATGTGGCCCCGGATTAGCGGCGTAAACGGTGTCTTCAAGAAGATGGGGGATCAAATCGACAACGACGATCCCGCGTTCAAAGAAGACTTTCAGTTCTTCGATCAGGAGAAACTCGACCAGCTACGGGAACGCCAGATCGGCACGGTTCGCTACCTCGATCAAGAGGTGTTCCCGAAGCTCTACGACATGGTTCCGGAGAACACCTATGTCGTCGTCACCGCCGATCACGGCGAATTGTTCGGCGAAGAGGGATACTTCGGACACGGTCCGATCATGCACGAGAAATGTTTCGAGGTACCGTACCTCGAAGGAAAGATTCGCTAGCCAGAGCTAGTACAAACAAGAGATTTTGAGATGAGTAACAGCAAAGGATTCACGCTCTGGTTTACGGGGCTTTCGGGCGCCGGCAAGAGCACGCTCGCCCAGTACCTTATTCCGATGTTCCGGGATATGAATTGCAACGTCGAGTGCCTCGACGGTGACGAAGTTCGCGAGAACCTCTCGAAGGGCCTCGGCTTTTCGAAGGAAGATCGCGACACCAACATTCGTCGCATCGGCTACGTCGCCAATATGCTTTCGCGTAACGGTGTGATCTCGATCACAGCCGCGATCAGCCCCTACGCTTCGATTCGCGACGAGATGCGCGAGAAGTGCGACGCGGCGTTCGTCGAGGTCTACGTTGAGGCGCCCCTTGAGGTTGTCGAAGCCCGCGACACGAAGGGTCTCTACAAGAAGGCTCGCGCCGGCATCATCAAGCAATTCACGGGTATCTCCGATCCCTACGAAGAGCCGAAGAACGCCGAGATCACGGTCCACACCGGAGATCAGTCCATCGAAGAGTCTGCTCAGGCCGTCCTCGATTACCTGCACGCCAAGGGCCTTATTCCGGCCAAAGAAGCCCAGAAGGCCTAAGCCCTCTACGCGATTCGATTCACGCCACCATCGGGCTTCGGCCGGATGGTGGCGTTTTCGGTTAAGCGCATTTTCAGAGCGGGAGTATCGTGGGCCCGATGAAACGGGATTATGAGATCGCGCGGGATATCCGCGAGGCGGCGACCTTGCCGGGCGAGTTCTATCGCGATCCGCAGATTTTTGTCGCGCTTCGCGATCGCGTGTTTGCGCGAAGTTGGCAGTGGGTGGGGCACGAAGCCGAGAATGAGCGAGAGAGCGCTCGGCCGATCGATCTGCTAGACGGAATGCTCAACGAGTCCGTCGTGTTGACTCGCGACGGTGAGGGAAAACTGCGCGCGCTCTCGAACGTCTGCACGCACCGGGGGAATTTGATCGCGACGGAACCAGGGTCGTGTCGCACTCTGCGCTGTCGATATCACGGGCGGCGCTTTCAACTCGACGGCAAGTTCGAGTCCATGCCGGAGTTTGAGGGAGCGCTCGACTTTCCCACCGAAAAGGACGACTTGCCCGAGCTCGCACTCGAGAACGCACTCGGTTTCTTGTTCACGTCGCTGGAGCCGGCTTGTCCGATCGGCGATCTGGTCAGCGAGCTCGCCAGTCACATCGGTCACCTGCCTGTTGAGAGCGCGCGCCTCGACCCCTCGCGTTCGCGCGACTACACCGTCAACGCGAACTGGGTGCTCTATCTCGACAACTACCTCGAGGGCTTTCACGTGCCCTTCGTCCACCCCGGCCTCGGCGAGACGCTCGACTATGAGTCCTACCGAACCGAGCTCTTCCCGCTCGCCAACCTCCAGGTGGGGATCGCGAAGGGAGACGGCCCGCTCTTCGAGCTGCGCTCGCCAACCCATCCCGACGGCGAGCAAGTCGCGGCGGCCTATTTCTGGCTCTATCCCAACACGATGCTCAACGTCTATCCCTGGGGCATCTCGGTCAACGTCGTCGAGCCCACGGCGATCGATCGCACGCGTGTGCTCTTCCGCTCGTACGTCTGGGATGCCGAGCTCCTGGATGACGGGGCGGGGTCCACTCTCGACCAGGTCGAGCTGGAGGACGAAGCGGTCGTCGAGCAGGTCCAGCGCGGAATCGGGTCCCGCCTGTACCGACGTGGCCGCTACTCGCCGTCGCGCGAGAGGGCGGTCCACCACTTCCATCGGCTCTTGACCTCGGATCTCGCGAACTAGTCAGGTTCGCCCGGAGCTGGGCTCGACCGGGTAGCACATAGACAGATCTCAGCGGCTCCCCCACGCTCGACCTTCGAATCCTGGAGAGAGAGCCGGGGTTTGCCCACCATTTGCTCCCCGAGGCCGTACAATTCTCGGCTTCAAAACGGGAAAAGCTCGGCTGGTGGGCCGCACAAGCAACCGAGAAGGACCCTTTCTCCCGAAGGAAACCAATCTCTCAGGCGCTCTCCCCCGCCGCTCTTCACTTAGCCAGATCCGAGAGCCGAAAAGAGTACCGACGGAGCAGCTTCGAAGGTCGCTCCCCGGTTCCCGAGTTTGCGCCCCTCTTTCGCCCCACTTTTCCTCGAATCTCCTCACTCCTGCCTCCCGAATCCCTGAGAGTCCTGGTGACCCTCTTTCTCGTCTTCGCTCACCCCTCTAGCAAGACGACGATCCCATCGGGTGTGACTCCTCGACCCACGAGCATGCGAACAAGATTTCTTCGAATGACGGTCCTGACGGCGATCGTCAGCATCGCTTCTGCGAGCCCCGCTCTCGCCTACATCGGACCGGGCGTGGGCTTCGCGGCCGCCGGCAGCCTCTTCGTCCTGCTCGGCACCTTTGCGCTGGCGACGCTTATCGTTCTGCTCTGGCCTCTGAAGGCGGTCATTCGTTTGACCCTTCACCGCAACAAGCACAAGGCCAAGGTCAAGCGCTGTATCGTCGTAGGCCTGGACGGCTTCGACCCGGGCCTCGCGAAGCAGTTTGGCGACGAGGGCTTGATGCCCAACTTCGCAGCGCTAGAGAAAGAGGGCTGCTTCCGCAAGCTCGCCACGGCCTGCCCGTCGATCTCGCCCGTCGCGTGGTCGAGCTACGCCACCGGAGTCGACGCCTCGCGCCACAACATCTACGACTTTCTGACGCGCGACCCATGCTCGTACATGCCGACCCTCTCGTCGGCGGACATTCAGACTCTGCCCAAGACGCTCAACCTCGGTTTCGCCAAGATTCCGCTCGGTGAGAAGGGCGTCTACAAATCGAACCAAAAGAGCGTGCCCTTCTGGAAGCACCTCGGCGAGAGCAACGTCTGGTCCTCGATCATTCGCGTGCCGATCACTTTCCCGCCGCAGCCGTTCAAGAACGGAACGCTGCTCTCGGGCATGTGCGTCCCCGACATTCAGGGCACGCAGGGCTCGTTCTCCTTCTACTCGACCAAGTCACGCCCGACCGGCACGCACATCGGTGGGCAGCAGTATCAGATCCGTCGCCGCGGCAAGATCGTCGAGTCGAAGCTGACCGGCCCGTCCGGCGCCGATGGACACGCGATGAAGTGCCCGTTCACGGCTGAGTTCGACGACGCCAATCGCAAGGTGACTTTCACGGTCGGCGACGAAAAGCATACGGTCGGTTATCGCGAGTACACGCCTTGGATTCCGGTGCCCTTCGACGGCGTTGGCGGAATCGCGCGCCTCTACATTCAGACTTGGGACGAGACCGACGTCGAGATTTACTGCACGCCGATCAACATCGATCCCGGCAGCCCGGCGCTTCCGATCAGCCACCCCTTCGTCTACGCGATCTATCTCGCGAAGCTGCAGGGTCCCTACGCGACACTCGGCCTGGCCGAAGACACCTGGGCTTTGAACGAGCGCGTGGTCGACGAGGAAGCCTTTCTCAAGCAGGCCTGGCTGATCTTCGAAGAGCGCAAGAAGCAGCTCTGGGATGTGCTCGAAAAGACCAAGAAGGGTTTTGCGACCGTCGTGTTCGATACGACCGACCGCATCAGTCACATGTTCTATCGCTATCTCGATCCGGACCACCCGGCCAACGAGGGCAAGGACACGGAGAAGTTCAAGGACACGATCAAGGAGACCTACCAGCGCATGGACGGTTTCCTCGCGGAGATTCGCGAGAAGATCGGCGACGACAAAGACACCGTGCTGATGATCATCTCCGACCACGGCTTCACGAACTTCACGCGCGGCGTCAACATCAACGCTTGGCTGCGCGACGAGGGCTACTTGTTCCTCAAGGACGACGTGCACACCAGTGGCGATTGGTTCGCAGCCGTCGACTGGGAGCGCACGAAAGCCTTCACGCTTGGACTGACCGGCGTGTTCATCAACCGCAAGGGTCGCGAGGCGAAGGGCATTGTGGAGGAGGGGCCGGAGCTCGAAGCGCTCACGAAAGAGATCGCGGATAAGCTCGAGAAGCTCGTCGATCCGAAGAGCGGCAACTCGGTGGTGAAGGAAGCCTTCCACACGAAGCAACTTCACGACGGGCCCTACGCCGACATGGCGCCGGAGATCTTGGTCGGCTACGAGAAGGGCTTCCGCCACTCTTGGGATTGCGCGACCGGTTCGGTCTCGGAAGAGATCTTTAGCGACAATACCAAGTCATGGTCCGGCGACCACTGCGTCGACCCGCGCCTTGTGCCGGGCGTGTTCTGGTGCAACCGCGAGATCAACACGGAGACGCCGAACATTCTCGACATGGCTCCGACTGCGATGGACCTGTTCGGCATGCCGATTCCGGCGTACATGCAAGGCTCGCCGCTCTTTGGCGAGCGCAAGCCCGCGAAGACCGCTGGCAAAAAGTCTGAGGTAGCCACGTGATGATTCCCCGTTGGACGGTTTATCCCGCGCTCGCGCTCTTGATAGGAATGCCGATGGCGGTGATCGGACTCAAGCAGCCGAAAGATCCCTATGCCGGCATGGCCAAGGCCGCTCTGGCCAATTCGAATTCGGTGCTTCCGCCCGCGGAGTTCCCGCGCATGGTCGTGCTCGGCATCGATGGGCTCGACCCGGAGATCCTGACGGAAGCGATCGAGCGCTATCCCGATCGCACACGCAACTTTCAGTGGCTCGCGAGCGGCAGCGGCATTCATTCGCTCGGAACTTCGACGCCGCCGCAGAGTCCCGTCGCTTGGTCGAACTTCATCACGGGCTTAAACCCCGGTGGCCACGGCATCTTCGACTTCCTGCACCGCAGCACGGAATCGCGCGGAGTTATCGGTTCGACCATGACCGACGTGCATCCGCCGATGCCTTTCTTCGAACTTGGAGACTGGATGATGCCGGATCCGTTCGCGGATCAACCTGAGCCCAACCGAACGGGTACGCCTTTCTGGGTTCGGATGGCCGAAGCGGGTGTTCCCGCCGACCTCTGGCGAATGCCGATCAACTTCCCGGTTGACGCTTCGCACGGAGTTTCTTTTCCCGGAATGATGACGCCCGCCCTCGACTCGGCTTATGGCGAGAGCACCTTCTTCACCGACGACCCGCTCGCAAAATCGACGATCAACTACAAGAAGCTCGTCGTGGTCAGCGAGTTCGGCGGCAAGATCGATACTTCGATCATCGGCCCGCCGAACAGCCTGAAAATCGACCGCTCGGTGAAGGTGCACGAGGGCTCTCCGCCGGCGAATGTTATTTCACGTTGCGCACTGCGGTTTTTCGTCGACCGT
The DNA here is from genome assembly GCA_029259635.1 of Planctomycetota bacterium. Lineage (GTDB taxonomy): Bacteria > Planctomycetota > UBA1135 > UBA1135 > OFTM34. The sequence continues at coordinate 10,379 of JAJDEU010000018.1, forward strand.
GAGAACGGAACCGTCGCGATCGATAGCGGCGATGGAATATCGGTTCTGCGTGTCGGCGAGTGGGGAGACTTTATCCCGCTGACTTTCGATATGGGATTGCCGACCGGTTTCATGAACCAAACCGGAATGGCTCGCTTTTACCTGCGTTCGCTTGAGCCGAACTTCGAGCTCTACGCTTCGCCGGTGAATATCGATCCCGAAGCTCCCGCCTCTCCGGTTTCTGAACCGGATACAGCCAGCGCGGATCTCGCCGGCGAGATTGGCTCCTACTACACGCAGGGCATGGCCGAGGACGTCAACAGCCTGAAGAAGGACCTTCTCTCCGTCGAAGAGTTCATGCAGCAAGTCGAGATTGTCTACGACGAGCGACGCCAGATGATGGACTACGCCATCGATCGTTACCTCGAGCGTGGCGATGGCGGCTTGATGTTTTTCTATTACTCCACCGTCGACTTGACCAGTCACATGATGTGGCGTCACGGAGACACGGAGCATCCCGATCACGATCCGGAGATTGCGGCACGTTCGAGTGAACGTTGGACGGATCGTCCGGGCAGCACTTGGAAAGACACGACCTTTGACGCGATTCTGAAGATCGATCCGGTGCTCGGTCGGTTGCGCGAGCGGCTCGGCGACGACGTGACCTACATTGTCATGAGCGATCACGGATTCGCTCCTTACCGTCGCGTGTTCAGCCTCAACACTTGGTTGGTGGAGAACGGATATCTCGTCCTCAAGCCGGGCCGAACGAAAGAGCTTGCGAAGAGCGACCCGAACTACGCGAAGGTTGGTTTCAGCGCGGTAGATTGGACGAAGACGAAGGCTTACGGAATCGGATTCAACGGCCTGTACTTGAATCTGAAGGGCCGCGAGAAGGACATCCCGACTTCGAAAGATGTCGACGAGAACGGAATTGTTTCGTTGGGCGCAGAGGCCGACTCGTTACTCGCCGAAATCAAAGAGAAGCTCGAGGCGGTCATCGATCCGGTTACTAACTTGCCTGTCGTTCTGACCGCTGACCTCGCCTCGGAAATTTATTCCGGTACCCGTATGGCCGAAGCTCCCGACATTTTGGTGGGCTACAACTACGGCTATGGCAACGCAGATGCCTCTTCCACCGGCAGAATCCCGCATGAGACGCTTCGGGACAATTTGGGCGGTACATTCAATGGAAGCCATTTGATGGCTCCGGAGGTTGTCGCAGGCACCCTCATCTCGAACCGTCCCGTCCGGCAGGGATCGCACAAGCTGGAAGATATGACGGTCCAGATCCTTCACCACTATGGAATCGACGTGCCCAAAGAATTGACGGGCCACCCGGTTCTCGTTGACTAACTCACGAATTGAAAGAGACCGCACCGTCTCTACAGCCACAAGGAATCAGCCATGTTTGGAAGCGGAAATAAAATCAAGCTCGACCCCGACCTGATCGAACGCGTCAAAGCAATCGCCGAGGTCGCCGGTTACGCCTCGCACGAAGAGTTCATCGTGCACATCATCGAAAAAGAGCTGGCCAACTTCGAAGAGGGTGCGTCGGACGACGACATCACTGAGAAGCTGCGCGGGCTCGGCTACATCAGCTAACTAGTCTCAGACAACTTCACTCAGGCGGGAAGGCGCTGGTCGTTCGCGATAACGATCAGCGCTCCGCTTGAATCCCCGCAACTCCACGATCCCCACTGCCGCCGCGCAACGCGCGACGTCCCACCCGAATGGATTTCGTCAACGGACTCTCCACCGATATTTTCAATATCGTTCTTACGCCACTCGAGATGATTCATCCCGAAGTGGCGATTGCCGTTGTGAGTGCGCTCTTTGGCATTCTCGGGCTGGTGATCTTCAAGTACATCAGCGCGCAAAAGGGAATCAAGACGGCCAAGGACAAGATCAAGGGCCACATGATCGCCATCCGCATCTACCAAGATGATTTGGCGGTCGTCGGTGTTTCGGTCGGCAAGGTGCTCTTCCAGAACGTGAAGTACCTGAGCCTCAACTTGATGCCCTTCATCCCGCTGTCGATTCCGTTCGTCTTGCTGCTCTCGCAGCTCGTCGTCCGGTACGCCTTCGAGCCCTTGCCCGAAAACAAGCCCTTCACGATGACCGTCGAAGTGGCGGCGGATCAGAAGGACTCGGTAAACGACATCACGGTCATCGCGCCCGACTGGCTCGCCGTAGAAGACCTGGTTGTCGTGAGAGCTCCCTCCGAAGGTCGCGTCTTCATCTCCGTTCGCGACGCCCAGGCCGGCATCAGCGACTTCGCTTTCAAGATCGGCGACTCCATCGTCACCAAGCCGGTCGTAATCGGCGCCGAGACCGAAGCCCCGCGTGTCATGCAACCCGAACGCGTCGCCGGCTTCTTCGACGCTTGGATCTGGCCCGCGGAAGAAATGATCGCCGACGAATCGCCGATCACCCGCATCGCCATCGAGGGTGCCTACCCGTCCAGGAGCTTCGCCTTCCTCCCCGACGGCATCCTCGGCATCTTGGTCGGCGTGATCCTCTACTCCTTCATCGCGGGCCTCGCGATCCTCAAGCCGCTCGGCGTGACGATCTAGCGACTCTCAACCAACCACCGCCAGCCCGGCTGCGGTCCCACTGAATCTTCAGCAGCGGGATTGCAGCCGGGCTGGCGGTTTTAAACTCGGTTCGGTAACGTCGCTCTTCGCAATTTGAATCCCGCAACCAAGAGCGAATCGCCACCAATGAGAACTCTGACTTCCACCGTGCTTGCAACATCCGCCCTCATCGCATCGGCCACGATTGCCGCTGCACAGTCCACACCGATTCCATCGGTTGTGGTCAGCTTCCAAAACCTGCAGCCCTCGCGCAGTGTCTTGTTTACGCCGCCCTGGATTGGAATCCATGACGGGAGCTTTGACATTTACGATGGAGGCAGCGCCGCTAGCGTCCCGCTCGGGGGCGATGAAGTCGAGCGCATCGCCGAAGACGGCAACGCCGGGCCGTTGGCCGCGACATTCGCGGGGCTTCTGCCGAGTGCGCCACAAGTCGCCGGCCTTCCGGGACCGTTCGGTCCGCTCGCTCCCGGTGATCGCGTGAGCGTCACGTTGAACGTCGATCCGACCGTCGACCGCTTTTTCAGCTACGCGTCGATGATCATCCCCAGCAACGACACCTTCGTCGCCAACGGCGATCCCATGGCGCACATGTTGTTCGACACTGCTGGCAACTTTGTCGGCAAGAACTTCATCGTGTCCGGCGACGAGACGAATGACGCTGGCACCGAAATCAATGACGAAGTCGCCGCCAATGTTGCCTTCTTGGGACAGAGCGCGCCGAACACCGGCGCCTCGCAAGGCGGCGTCGTCATGAGCCCGGCACCAAACCTCGCCAATCCCGGCGTCTCGGTCTACCCGAATGGCATTCTTACGCATCCGGCCTTCGCCAATGCCGACTTCAACGATGCGGACGACCGCCTGCTTGTTGTCCACCTTCGCTACGTCGACTTCGGTGCTCGCGTTCCATACCGGTCGACTCTAAGCCCGGGCCAAGAGGTTCAGTCCGATCTGATCGACTCGAACGCGACTGGCATGGCGCGGCTTATGTCCGCGCAGGGCAATCAACTCCTCCTTCGCGTCGTCTTCGAGCACCTCTCTGGCCCCGTGACCAGCGCCCACTTGCACCTCGGTCAAGCGGGTACCAATGGTCCGATCGTTGTCGACCTCACCGCCGGCCTTGTCGGCCCCGACATGTTGAAGTTTTCGGCGGGTGCCGCCGACCTCACCGGCCCGCTCGCTGGTCAGCCTTTCCTCAATCTGTTGAATGAGCTTGCGGCCGGCAATATCTACATCAACCTGCATACCGCCGCTTTCCCCGCCGGTGAGTTGCGTGGGCAAGTCTTGCTCTCAAACTAGCCCGAACCAACTTCGGACGAAGCGATCCACTTCAGACCGCGAACGAGCCCCGACGCTCGTTCGCGGCCTTTTTTTGGCCGGCGCAGAACGCGCCATCAGCGCTCCGCAGTCCTCGACGCGAGTAAGTCCGCCAGAAGCATTTGCGTGGCTTTGATCTCCTTCATCATCGAGAGGTGATCCTGCACGCGGAAGACCCACTGCTTCATGAAGGCGATTTGGCTACTGCCGAATGCGATGAGAGCGCCGTACACGATGAGCATCTTTACGCTCGTCTGGTCGTCCGCCTGCCAGAGCGAATAGGCTCCGAAGAAGGTGAGGGCGGAGCCCATGGTGATTCCGACCCAGGCGAGATAGCGCGCCGTTTTGTGGCGTTGTTCGAATTTGCGCACGGAGCGCTCGAGCTCCTCTCGACCGACGTCGGGTACATAGGGCTCGTCGCCGAGCAGGGCTTCTCGGATCAGTTCTTTAAAGTCGTTCATAGTTCTAGTCTCTCAATGACAAGGCGCAGCTCTTTCCGAGCGTGGTAGAGCCGCGACTTCACGGTGCCCTCGGGCACCTTTTGGATTTCGGCGATCTCGGACAGTTCCAAGTCGTCGACGTATCGGAGGGTGAGCAGTTCTCGGCGCTCGGCGCTGAGACGACGCAGACCGCGGCGCAACAGGGCGAGCGCGTCGCTCGGCTTCTCTTCTTCAGGAGCAGTGAGCGCACTCGCGTCGATGGGAGTCGCGTCGGGATTTCGTCGCTGCCAGTCCGCCGCGCGGCGCGCCACGATCGTGTAGGTCCAGCCGGCAAAGCGACTCGGATCGCGGAGCTCACCAATCCCGTCAGCGATTGCGAGCCAGGATTCTTGAAGGATGTCCCAGGCGCCGTCTTCCCGACCGCAGAGCCGATAGGCCTGGCGCCAGAGCGGCTCTTGCCACTCCGCAACCAATCGCCGAAAGGCCGCCGAATCGCCACTGCGGGCTAGCAGGACGAGGTACTCGGTCCGCTCACGGTTTCGGGGAGGTTCCATCTGAGGTCTTAGTCAGAGCTGGTCCGCGAACGGTTCAATGAATCTCCGCTCAATCTGAACTCTGCCCGAATGGATGGTGATCGTGCAATTGGCCTCGGAAATCGGAATCGGTCTCAATCGGGCGAGCGGACCGACTCTCGGCGAACTTTGCCCGGCGGTTCGTTGAAGATGCGCTTGTAGGCTCTGCAGAAAGCGGCTTCGGATGTATAGCCAACGCGCTCGGCAAGGACCGAGAGCGACTCATTGTTCTCGCGCAATTGAGTGCGGGCGAGCCGCATCCGCCAATGGGTGAGGTAGCGCATCGCGGATTCGCCGACCAGTTCCGTGAAGCGCGCAGCGAAAGCAGAGCGCGACATGCTGACCGATTCGGCGAGCGAGGCAACCGTCCACTGCTGCGCCGGGTCGCGATGCATGAGAGTGAGCGCGCGCCCGACTTGCTTGTCGCTCAGTGCGGCGAGCCAACCGCCCTCGGCGTGCTCCTCTGAATCGATCCACGAGCGAATAATCTGAATCACTAAAATGTCGGCGAGCCTCGTGATGACGGTCTCGCCTCCCGGCCGCAGCTCACTGGCCTCGCGCGAGATAAAGCGCAGTGTGCTCTGCAGCCAGCTGCCGTCATCCTCCGTCCACGCGTCCACCTGAATGACATTGGGCAAGAGCGAGATGAGGTGGTCCGCGGCAACGTGATCGAATCGCACGACGCCGCAGGTGAGGTGAGTCGGCTCGCCCCCGCCGCCGTGTCGCATGATCTCGTACCGCTCGCTGATCTGCTCAACGGGGATGTCGAAGAGCGGCGCGGCGTCGGCGCTCCTGCTCGAACGGATCGTGTGTCCGATTCCGTGGGGGAGCAGCGCGAGGCTGCCTTGGCGAAGTTCGCACGGCTCCCGGCCAGCCACTTCGAGAATGCAGCTCCCCGCGGTGACGATGTGAAACATCATGCAGCCCTCGAAGGGTGGGAGCTCGATGCCCCAGGGAGCGCTCAGTTCCGATCGGCAGTAGAGCGTGCCGGTGAGACGCAGGAGGTGGAGGGTTTCTCCCAGCGGATCGATGGAGGAGAGCTGCTCGGGCTGGGGGCGGGACATGGGAGCAATCTAGCCTGCGGGCCGACTCATCGTCCAGCACTGATGGACGATGGGTATAGAAGTGCGTACGTGCTGCCATAGTTCGTCCGATCTGGTTGCCATACCGTGGATCTATGTCGAGCGCACTCCGCGCTTGGCCACACCCCTCTGAGGATAGAACCATGACGACCCAGAACGTGAACGCAGAACCCACCCGACAAACCCTGGTGCTCGGCGGCACCGGCAAGACCGGACGAAGAGTGGCGGAACGGCTGGAGAAGCTCGGATTGCCGGTCTTGATCGGCTCGCGCGAGGGACAGCTTCCCTTCGACTGGCAGGACGCCGCGACGTGGGAGCCGCTGCTTCGAGAGGTGCGGGCCGTCTACCTGACCTACTACCCCGACCTAGCGGTCCCGGGAGCGGTCGAGACGGTGCGTTCGTTCATCGAGCTCGCGAAGTCGAGCGGTGCGAACCGAATCGTGCTGCTCTCCGGTCGCGGCGAAGAGGAAGCCCAGCGAGCGGAACAAGTCCTGATGCAATCCGGCGTGGACTGGACCATTCTGCGCTGCAGCTGGTTCTCCCAAAACTTCAGCGAGAGCTTTCTCCTCGAACCCGTCCTGGAGGGCACGGTCTACCTGCCGGCCGGAGAAATTCGCGAGCCGTTCGTCGACGTCGATGACATCGCGGATGTCGCCGTCGCGGCGCTGACCGACGACCGTCACATCGGCGAGCTTTACGAACTGACCGGCCCGCGCCTCATGACCTTCGCGGAAGCCATGTCCGACATCTCTCAAGCGACCGGCCGCGACATCCAATACGTGCCGATCTCGCACGCAGACTACGCCGCCGCGCTCGCGGAAGCCGGTCTCCCGCCGGAGTTCGAGTGGCTCGTGAACTACTTGTTCACGCACATTCTCGACGGCCGCAACGAGAGTCTCGCGAATGGAGTAGAGCAGGCTCTCGGACGGAAGCCACGCGAGTTCGCGGACTATGCGAAGGAGGCGGCCGCTACGGGCGTTTGGTCGGTGACTAACAGCCTAGCTTTATGAGGGAGAAGCTCCTGCAAGGTGCGAGGCCGCCTTCTCGGTGCACTGCCTTCGGTCGGTGAAAGGACCGAAGGCAGCGAATTCTCTCGCTTGAGTCGGAGTAAAGAGAGAGTCCCCGGAGAAGGCGCGAGATGATTCGCGTCGCCGACATAGTGCCCGCGCGACCGTATCGGTAGCTGGCGGTTCTTCGTGCTACTCTGACGAAAAGGCTATCCGCCTTATGACCGACATTACCCAATACCTTGAGCAGCTAGCGAGTGGCGACGAGCACGCGGCGACGCAGCTCCTCGACGTGGTCTATTCGGAGTTGCGCACTCTGGCGGCGGCGAAGCTTGCGAAGGAGGCGCCGGGGCATACGTTGCAACCGACGGCGCTCGTTCACGAAGCTTGGATGCGGCTGGTGGGGGATGACCGCAAGGACTGGAAGAGTCGGAGGTATTTCTTCGGGGCTTGCGCGGAGGCAATGCGGCGGATCTTGGTGGAGAGCGCTCGCAAGAAGGCGCGCATGATACATGGCGGCGGGCACGAACGAGTGGAGCTGGAGGACGTGGCGAAGGAGGAGGCCGGAGAGTCTTTTGAGCTGCTCGCCTTGGACGAGGCGCTCGCGAAGCTCGCGAAGACAGACGAATCGAAAGCGGAGGTCGTGAAGCTGCGCTACTTCGCGGGATTGACCCTCGAGCAAGTGGCGAAGACGCTGGATATCTCGCCGGCCACTGCGGACCGACACTGGGCCTTTGCGCGGGCTTTCTTGCACAGCGAGATTGCTCGGGAGCAGGACGATTGAGCTTTTTCCGCTTTTCGTGAGGCCTTCGGGAGGGGAGCGGCGCAGGAGAGAGTGCAGCAAGTAGGCTGCTCCCATGCAGAACGATTCCCGACCCGAGCTCGAGACCATCTTCCACGACGCGAGTGCTCGCGTGCGAGGTGCGGAGCGCGAGGCGTATCTCGATGGCGCATGTGGTGGAGACGCCGACTTGCGCTCGCGAGTCGACGCTCTGCTCGAGGCTCACGACGCCGCCAGCGGGATTCTCGATAGTCCGGCCTTCGAGGGCAATCGCGAGGGGCCGGGTACGTCGATCGGCAACTACAAGCTGTTGCAGGAGATCGGCGAAGGCGGCATGGGCGTCGTGTACATGGCCGAGCAGGAGAAGCCGGTTCGGCGCAAGGTGGCGATCAAAGTCATCAAGCTGGGCATGGATACGAAGCAGGTGATCGCGCGGTTCGAGGCCGAGCGCCAGGCGCTGGCCATGATGGATCATCCGCACATTGCGCGCGTGCTTGACGCGGGTTCAACCGACGCGGGGCGGCCTTATTTCGTGATGGAGTTGGTGCGCGGGATTCCAGTTCACGAGTATTGCGACAAGCACAACTTGGCGACGGAGGAGCGGCTGGGGCTCTTCGTCGATGTGTGTCGAGCCGTCCAACACGCGCACCAAAAGGGCATCATTCATCGCGACATCAAGCCGACGAATGTGCTGATCACTTCACACGACGGCAGGCCGGTTCCGAAGATCATCGACTTTGGCGTGTCGAAGGCGACGAACCAGCGATTGACCGAACGGACGTTGTTCACCGAATTCCATCAGATCATCGGTACGCCCGAGTACATGTCGCCCGAGCAGGCCGAGATGAGCGGGCTTGACATCGATACGCGCAGCGACATCTATTCGCTCGGCGTGCTTCTGTATCAGCTGCTTACGGGTACGACTCCGGCTGACCCGACAGACCTCCGGACTGCGGCGTTTGAAGAGATGACGCGCATGATTCGCGAGGATGAGCCGCCGGCGCCATCGACGCGGGTGAGCAAGCTCGGCGAGGACGCGGAGAAGATCGCAAAAAGTCGACGGAGCGACGTGCGCTCTCTCTCCAAGCACTTCCGCGGGGATCTGGATTGGATCGTGATGAAAGCGCTCGAGAAGGATCGGACGCGTCGGTATGAAAACGCGTCGGCCTTCGCGGAGGACGTGAATCGACACCTCGACAATCGACCGGTGGAGGCGGGCCCACCGGGAGCGTCCTATCGCTTCTTGAAATTCGCGCGACGTAATCGGAAGACAGTGGCCGCGAGCCTGGTGCTGGTTTTGGTCGTGGGGCTTGGCCTTGCGGGTACGACGATGGGGTATCTGCGCTGGCGAGCGGAAGCGAATCACTCCGGCAAGATCAGCGACTCGTTGCAGGACGTGCTCGCCATGACGGACGCGACGCGCGCGGCGGATCGCGATCATGTGGAAGGCGTGCTGGCGACGGTGCGAGAACTCTTTGGTGAAGGGCACGCGACGTACGCGGCGGTCTTGGACACGCTCTCATCGCGCATGCACGACTCAGGCGACTTCGATACGGCAAAGGAGCTCAGCAACGAAGCGCTCGTTGTCTGGAAGAAGATCTACGGCGACGAGCACCCGAACGTCGCGATTTCGCTCGCGCGCCTGGGGCAGTCGCTGCGCGCGCAGGGCGAGGATGATGAGGCGGAGCGGGTCTTGCGAAGAGCGCTGTCGATTCTCGACGGTGCGTCGGATGCTCCCGGGTTGGCTGGCTATGACGCTCGCGTTGCGCTCGCGGATCTCTTGAGCAACCGCGGCGAGTACCCCGAGGCCGAGCAGCTCTTGCGCGATTCGCTGGGCTTGCTTCGCGCGAGTCCTTCACTGACTCACTTTCGGGTCATTGAAACGATCGAGCGTCTCGTCACGGTTCAGTTGAATCAGCCTGAGGCCGACGCGCGCGACACGATGCGCCAAATGTATGAGGAGACGCATTCGTTTTACCCGGACACGAGTCCGCTGCTCGCGATCTCGGCGATGGGTTACGGACGACAGATCTTCGAGAACGGCGACGCCGAAGCGGCCATTCCGTATTTCCGCGAGGCGATCGAGCGGTTTCGAGCGTCGCCGAACCCGCCACGTATAAGTTTCCTCGCCGCGTGCGATGGACTGTTTCAGATCCTGCGCGGGAAAGAGGATGTTGCGAGCATCAAAGAGTCGGATGACTTGCTGCGCGACATCATCGGACTGGCGAGGACGATGTGGGGCGTCGACAGCTTGGCGACGAACCTAAAATATTACGCGAGCCGCTTGGTCGAGCGCGGCAGGCATGCGGACGCACTCGATGCCATCATGGACGCGCACCAAAGCTTCGTCGACGTAGGGCGCTCGATCGATGAGCGCGAAAATTTGCGCGACAATATGACGATGATCGCTTTCCAGGTTGCCGTGGAGCCCGAGTTGGAGTCGGAGCTTTACAGAAAAGCACGGGACGCAGCTGAGCTTGCGCTTGTCGAAGAACCTGAACACCCAGCCATGCTGGTCGCGTTAGCGGTCGCGCTCTATCGGCTAGACGAGTTGGAACTTGCGGTTGAACTACTTGATCGGATCAAGTCACCGCTAGCTCGAATGCGCGGCGGCCTCGCGCGGGGAATCACTCCTGCCGATCACGCTTTTCGTGCCATGTCCTATGCCCGATTGGGAAATCAAACGGTGGCGCGCGCTGAACTCGAAGCTATGCGCACCGTCATCGTTGAGAAAAACGGTGACCGCGGGGATCCCGAGATTCTTCGCGAGGTCGAAGCCGTTGTCGAACAAAGCTCGTCCTCAGTCGAGGGCGAGTAACGCATCGATTCTATTACTGTCGAAAGACCCATGATGTTCTCCAAGTCACTCTTACCGCTATTCGCCAGTCTGGCCCTGTGTTCGAGCGCTTTTGCGAGGGACGAGCCGACGCTCGAACAGCGCCTCGACAAGCTCGCCGAGACGCTCGAGGCCGCACGGCTGAAGGCACACATTCCCGGCATGTCCATCGCGATCGTGAAAGATGACGAGGTCATTTGGGCGCGCGGTTTCGGCATGGCCGATGTCGCTGAAGAACGCCCGGCCGATGAGAACACGGTCTACGCGATCGGCTCGACAACGAAGGCATTTACAGCAACGCTCGTTGGGATGCTCGTCGATGATGGCAAAGTGAGCTGGGATGATCCGGTGACGAAGTACCTGCCTTACTTCGACTTGGCTGTGCGCAGTGACGATAAGAGCGCCGAGTGCACGCTTCGCGATTTGCTCAGCCATCGCCACGGCTTCGCGCGCATGGGGCTGTTGTGGTTTGGCGGTCGGACAACGCGCGATGAAGTCTTGCGGGTTGCCGCGGGGGCGGAGCCGTGGGACGATTTTCGCACTGGCTTTCACTACAACAACGTGACTTACCTGGCGGCTGGGCAAGCCGCGGGGATTGCGGACGGAACGAGCTGGGACGAGCTGATGGTGAGTCGAATCTTTGAACCGCTCGGAATGACGTCCAGCACGCTCTCCATCAGTGACGCGGTGAACGACGAGCGATTGGCGCGCGGCTATCGCTGGAACCCCACCGAGAAACGCTTCGACGAGGAGCGCTTGGTGCCGCTGGACAATATTGGCCCCGCGGGTTCGGTGAACTCGAACGTCGTCGACGTGGCCCAATGGATTCGGATGCTGCTGGCCCGGGGTGAGCACGATGGCAACCGACTGATCAGTAACAAGAGCGTCCGCGAAACGTGGACGCCGCAGATTGGCATTGCGGATGGAGTTTCTTATGGGCTCGGGTGGATGCTGCGAGAGCACGACGGTCGACGAGTGGTCGAGCACGGCGGCAACATCAATGGCTTCACGGCGGAGATCGGCTTAATGCCCGAGGAGAAGTTGGGCTACGTGCTCTTCATGAACCTCAGTGTCTCGCCGCTGCGCCTGCCCTCACTGAAGTTGGTCTTTGACGGTTTGCTCGGCGAATGGTCCGAGAGTGAAGCGGTCGAACCGGCGGCGCCCGACGAACCGATCGAGATCGCAGTGGGTGACCTCGAGGACTACGTCGGAGTGTACGTCGCTAACTTCGCGAAGTTCCGCGACACGGAGTTCGAGGTGCGCGTCAATGACGGAGTGCTGGCCATCGACATCCCCGGGCAGCTGTCGTCGGACCTCAATGCGCCGAACAGTGATGGCCGGTGGGTCTCGGCTCTCACCGATCGGGTGTCGATCTCATTCGCCCGGAACGAGAGTGGTTCCGTTCAAAGTTTGACGATGCACTCGAACGGATTTAACTTCGAGGTTCCGCGCAAGGGCGTCGTCATTGCGCCAGAAGTTCCGGCGAAAGTGCTGGAGAAGTACGTCGGCACCTACGTTCGCGAGCAGGGGGGGAAGCGGGTCAAGCTCTCCGTCTTGCACGGGATGCTCACGATGGAGGACAGAGGAAATCGGCTCGCCTTTCAGACGCCGGATGAAGAGGGCAATGCGTGGCTTCGCGCTCGTGAGGATCACGGTGCGACCTTCAAAACCGATGCGGAAGGGAACGCCGAGTCGTTTATTTATCACGGCAGTTCGGGAGACAAATTGTTCACGCGATTGCCGGACTTGGAGATGAGTGGGCTTCCGACGAATAGCGCTCTCCTCGAACTTCGGAATACAGCGGAGCGCAGCGCGGCGTGGAGCGCAGCGGGCGGTTCGAAAGTCACTGGCAAGGTTTGGGTTCCCCAATCCGCGATTCACGGGACGGTGGCGCTCTATTCCGATGGTCGTGATCGCAGCGCCAGGCATTTGGACTTTGGGGTATACGGGCGTGTCAGTACGGTCATCCGCGACGGCAGTGCTTGGTTGCATGACCCGATGCGCGGGATTTCCCCGCTTCAAGGCGACGATTTGGCCAGCGCTATTCTCGACCATCCAGAATCGGTTGAAGGCGATTGGAGGAACTACTTCGATTCATTCGAAGTGATTGGTAACGAGGAGCTGAATGGACGGCGGGTTCACATCGTTCGCCTCACGAAGGGGAGACTGCCCAGTCGCACTTATCGCGTCGACGCCGAAACGGGCGACGTCTTGAGAATGAACCATATTTCGATCAATGGCTCCGTCCGCGTTCCGGTCACGACGAACTTCTCCGAGTTCGAAGTGTATGGGGGCGTGCGTCGAGCGATGCGTATCGAGATCGAGAATCCCACGTCGGGAAGGATCGTCCTGAATTTCGCGAAGGTGGAGACGGGACTTCAATTCGACGAGGCGACTTTCGCGCCGGAGCCTCGCGAGGACTGAAGTCTCCACCGAAGGTGGCAATACGGTGTCGCACACTCGTTTGCCGGTTTCACTTAGCCGGCTGACGGGGCCGGAAGGTGTAATACCGAACCCGGTTCATCTCTAAACCTTAGGACCACCATGGCTCTGCCATGGTGGTCCTAAGGTTTAGAGATGAACCGGGTTCGGTATTACACCTTCCGGCCCGCTGATGCTGATCGGGAAACCGGCAAACGAGTGTGCGACACCGTATTGCCACCTTCGGGTTGCGTCATTGAGACTCCCGCGATCTGCCCCTCAATGAATCTCTCGATCTGGCCGACTCAGAAGGACGATGCCCTCCAGCAAAGCCGTCCTCCGAAAGCTCAATTACGAGCTGAAAAGCGTCGCCGCCCTCGGCAAGTTCTTCCTCAAGAAGAACGACCTGCTCCAGCAGATGAGCCTCGCGCTCCCGATGCTCTCGATCGAGCCGACGAACGTCTGCAACGCGAACTGCACCTTCTGCGCCTACCAGCACCAAGATCGCCCCACCGGCGTGATGTCGATGGAGCTCTTCCGCAAGGTCGTCGATGAGTACGCTTCCTGCGGCGGTGGCCCGCTCGGCATGACGCCCACCGTCGGCGAGCCCTTCGTCGACCCGCACCTTCTCGATCGCATCGCCTACGCGAGAGGTCTCGAAGAGATCACCTCGATCGGCATCTACAGCAACATGATCCTCATGGATCGAATTGGTGCCGAGACGGTTGTCTCAAGCGGCCTGAACACCTTGACCGTCTCCGCTTCGGGTTTCGATGCCGAGATGTACGAGCGCATTTATCGCTCGACACGCTATGAGAAGGTGCTCGCCAACATTCTGGACTTCGGAGCGGCAAATAACGCTGCTGGCCGACCGGTCGACTTCAAAATCGACATGCGTATCGACGAGCCGTGGGCGGATGTCGCGAGCACCGAAGATTTCGCGCGCGTCGCCGAAGTGATCGGCGAAGAGAACATCATCTACAAGTTCCGCTTCGACAACTGGGCCGGCAAGATTAAATCCGACGACCTCAGCGGCAACATGCAACTGCGCAAACCGAGCGCTCTTCGCCGCCCGCGCATATCGCCCTGCTCCGAGCTCTACAGCGGTCCGATGGTCTACTGGGACGGTCGCGTCGGAGCCTGCGGTTGTCGCGACGTCAACGCGACCGAGTTGATCATCGGCGACGCAAACAAAGAACACCTCGCGGCAATCTGGATGGGCGCCGAGCTCGCGAAAATGCGCAAGGAGTTCCTCACAAGCAAGGTGCGCGACATCTGCAAGAACTGCACGCACTACAACAACCTCGCGCACTTGCTTCGGGCCGATCACGCGGATGCACTCGCGGATACAACGCGCCCAATGCAATTCGGCGATGCGCTTCCCGCCGCGTTTGCCGGGCAAGCGAGCGCTTCACAACCGTTGGAATAATAGGCGGGGCAAAGCGCCTCAAAATGTGCGAATCGTCGTGTACACCTCTCGGTACTGCCGGGAGGTGTTCTCTTGCCCGGAAAGCAGGGCAAGAAGTGCAACACCCACCGGCTACTTTTGGCGCTCTAACGCGAACGTAGAGAAGCTAACTCGGCAACCGAGCTCGCGTCCGACCGTTGCTGCGACGCCCGAAATTTCGATCTCGCGAGCCTCACCTTCGAGTTCCGCGAGCTTCTGAGGAAGCGATTCGTCTATTCGGTCCGACGGAATCTCGAGCTGGGACGAAATCAGTAAAACCGAAATCTCCGAGTTTCCGAGGGAACGAGCTTCGAAGCCCCCGAGGTCGAGCCGAACAATTTTGTCCTGGCCGGGCTGAAGCAAGCCGCCCTGCTCATCGACGACGTCAAGCGCGCGCAGGTACCCATTCGGATCGATCACTCGAATGCTGAAGAAGGCCATCTCCTTCGCAACGATCTCAACCAGCACGACGCCGGGGCGAACAAAGGAATCGGATTCATCCGATCGCACGGCGGTATCAAACTCTCGACCGTCTAGATCGAGAAGAGTGAGTCGGCATTCCGCGGGTCCATAGGACTGTTCGCTCCATGGTTTCGCGAACAGAACAATGATCGCGGCGGCTACGAGTACTCCAGCAAACTGTCGAATCCTCAGGATCCGACGATATTGAGACCGTGCGTCAAGTTCGATCTCGCGCCGCAGACGCTTCTCTGCGGAGGCAGAGACGGGAAGAGCATTCGCTAGCCGCTCAGCTCGTTCGGAGAGCAGTTCTTCGATTTCGCGCTCAGTCATCGCTTCCCCCCTTCTCACGCATGCACGCGGCTAAAAATTGGAGCGCTTTGTGTCGCAATACGTTGACTTGACTTTTCGAGCACCCGAGGACTCCCGCGACCTCGCGTTCGGACATGGAATCCGCCGAGTACAAAAGCTCGGTTACTTCGCGTAAGCCATCGTCGAGCTTAGAGATGCACTTTTCCAATGCGCTCAGTTCATCGCGCGCGCCAACGCGAGCCTCCGTTGTTCGACTCGCATGCAGTTCGTGGGTAAGAGGTCTACTTTTCAAATCTTCATCCGGTCGCGAACTCTCGAGATCGCTTTCGGGCCTTGGGTGTCTGGCATCGAGCTCCAGTAGTCGCGAATGCTCCCTCCGACAGATCGTGTGCATCCATCCCAAGAATTCCGGAAGCGAATCGCCGGAGTAACTCAATCGACTCTTCCAGACCCGCAACAGTACGGCTTGCCCACAGTCGTCTTGAAACTTTGGACGAACTCCGAGCGCGCGTTGGAAAGTAGCTAGTCGGCGAAGAATGGCGGGCCAAGCTCGATCGAATGCCGTCCACGCCTGTTGCCCAGAGCCCGAAAGCGCTCCCTCGGCCAGTTCGCGCAGGGCTATGTCGGCATCAGTGTCCACAGGGCGAGCTTAGCGGTTTTCCTTTTGCTCTGCTCGCTCTGCGGCGCGAGGCAGAGTGGCTCATTCGAAACACAAATTCGAAAAAAGCATGGGCGCGGGGAAGCCCGCTAGGTCTCTGCGTCGGACCTGCATCCCCGCAAGCGCGAACTCTCAAGGAGACGACCCTCATGCTCTCGATTTCAAAGGCAGTGATTCTTCTAGCAACGCTCGGTTTCTGCGCGAGCTCAAGTGCAGCATCCACTCGAACCACCGATGACCGGCCCAGTCACGTCTGGGGAGACTTCAACGGAGATTCGCTCGCCGATCTATTCATTCCCGGAGCGAAAGCGGGCGGCCGCTTGCTCGTCAACTTGGGTGATGGTTCATTTCGAGACGTAACGGTTGAGGTGGGACTCGATCCCGAGCTCGCGACCATTCAAGCGTTATGGTCGGACTTTGATCGTGACGATGATCTCGATCTCCTGCTCTTGTCTGGGGAATCTCCTGCCCGAATTTTCGAGAATGAATTAGGCAGCTTCAGGGATGTGAGTCTCGAAGTGGGGCTTCAGCACAGTGGAGCCGACCTTCGAGCCGAGTGGACGGACTTCGATAGCGACCTAAGGCCGGACCTCTTGCTGACGCAAGACGGCGGCGTACTTCTTTATCGCGGCGTGCGCGGAGATCGAATGGAGCAAGTCGACTTGTCTGGTTCTGCGCTTCTTGAGGGGGATCGTTTCGGATCCACAGATCAGGGCCAGATCTCGCCCGTCTTGTACTCACCGTTCATGGCGCATCCAGAAGCCTCGAATCGATCGGATGACACAACTGTTCAAGAACGGATGGACAATTCCGTTCATCTAACTGTTCCATATCGAAGTGGCGGCGAAGCCGACCGAATCCCGCTTGTTCCGACTGAAGATACTTCCGCTTTCGCTCCTTCATTCCCGGCTATTCATGAGACGCTGCGTGGACTGAACCCATTGATTCAGTGCGCTCACACGATTCACGACCAAGCCACAGGTGGTTGTATCACGGCCTCTACCGATCCCCTCGAAGGCATGCTTTACCCGCTGAGTAAAGACCTCTTCGTCGCGCCGAACGGTGATGTCGGTATCGGAATTACTTCTCCACGGGGAGATCTCCACGTCACTGGCAAGGGAAAAGGGCTCGCCGTGATTTCGCCCGACAATCAGGCGGGTGTCGAAGCATCGGAACTCATGCTGGCCAATTCTGCGCTAGCGGCCGGTGGATTTAGGTTCATCAACACTACTAGCGGCGCTCTTCGATTACTGAAAATTCGCGGAGTCAATGCACTCAACGACCCGTACGTGAGCATCTTGGGCGGTCTTGGGCACTTTGGTCTCAATGTCGATGTTCCGCTCTACCGTCTGCACGCTTTTGAGGAGACGTCGCAGCCGCAAATCGTCGCCGACGGTGGGACGGGCTCTGCACAAATGCGGATTCTCGCCGATAGCGACAAGCTAGGTGGAGCTCGCCAAGCGCGGCTTAGCCTTAGGCACGGCGACACCGACGTTGGACGGATCGGATATTGGAATGGGGTCGGTGAGATGATCGTCTCGAACGAGACCAGCAATACCCTGCTTGCACTGAAAAATAATGGCGAGGTCCACGTCACGGATCGGGACGGAGGCCTCACCTTTGTAGCGGATGGCGGCGTCGGATCGTCGGAGATCGTAATTCGAGCGGATTCGGGAAGCATGAGTGAGAGCAATCAGCCTCGATTAACACTGACGCAGGACGGCGGGCAGGTCGAAGGTCGGCTTGGATTCTTTAGCGGATCGAATGACCTGACCCTCTCCAATGAATTTGGTACATCCAATCTGCACCTGACTTCAGACGGCAAAGTTCAAGCGCGAAACGATGTTGGACTGACGACGATCGAACTAGAAGCCGACGATTTGAATGGAAGCGCCTTTCGGATGTTCCGAGACGATGGCGTCGAAACCGTAGCGCTGGCCTCGGATGTCGCGAACACCGGCTCAGGCTTCCTCCGCTTACGTGATGCGGCCGGACTCAATGCGATCGTACTCGACGGAAACTCCGGAACGACAACGACTCGTGTCATCAGCGTAACGGGAGGCGCTGACGTCGCAGAGCCATTCAACATCGCTGGCGAAGCCGTCCTTCCGGGAATGGTTGTCGCGATCGATCCAACACGCCCCGGTGAGCTGCGACTGACTTCGACGCCCTATGACAAAACGGTTGCCGGAATCGTAAGCGGCGCGGGAGGAATTCAGCCGGGTCTCATGTTGTCGCAGGAAGGAACGATCGCCGACGGAAAGTTCCCCGTAGCGCTCTCCGGTCGAGTGTATTGTCTCGCCGACGCGTCCAACGGGCCCATTGCTCCGGGAGATATGCTCACATCTTCGACACACTTGGGTCACGCGATGAAAGCCAGTGATTCCGGTCGCTCTTTCGGCGCCGTAATCGGCAAGGCCATGACGGCTCTTGAATCTGGGACGGGCCTGGTGCTCGTGCTCGTCAATTTGCAATAGCGGGGAAGAGGCACGCTCACGGAGATCCGCGAGCGTGTTTCACGGACTCGCGGCGGTGGGTTGCTAGACTGAGTGAAGCGTGAAGCCAATTCATTTAAGGTCGCTCGTTCAAAGCCTCATTCTGGTCGCCCTTTTGGCATCGCCGACTTGGGCGAACTTGCCTGCGCTTCACCTTCGACGCGGGACTTCGGCTCAGATCGAGCAAAACCCCACGATCGATTTCGCGCGCGACCTGGAAAGTTTGTTCGGTCTGCTTCAGCCGCCAACGGTCTCCGAGTTATTGGAGGAACAAGGCGCGATTCCAACCCTTGATGAGCTCCTAGCGCCCTTCGAACGGGACCCCGAGTCCGAGCAGGAGCCGTTTCCGCGAGTTAATTCCGCTCAGTACGAGTCTCTCGCGAGAGAGGGAAAACTGGATGTCGCGCTTCGCCAAGCGATCGATGATTCCCTGTCGAGTTTCGAGGCCAAAGGTGCCGTTAGTTTTGAGCTCGCCTCCAGCATGTTTGCGCTCGGGAACCTACTTGAGAGCAAGGGAAGGGCGCACGAGGCAACGCGAGCGTTCTGCTCTACGATTCCAATTCTGAGCGATCTTTTTGGTCCGCAACATCCAGAGCTCGCCATCTGCTGGATCCGTATCGGAGCGGCAAGGATGGTCGCGGGAGATTTTGAGGAGGCCGACCAATGCGCGCGCACCGGTATGGGAATTCTTCGTGTAGAGGGGGGGGCGCAGAGTTCATGGCTGCCGAACGGCCTCCACAACTTGGGCATCGTCAACCGCGCGCGTGGCGATCTGGACCAGGCGGAACGCCTCTTTGAGACGTCGCTGGAATACTGGAAAACTCATCCGGGAAACACTGAAGTACAGAAGGCCAGTACTTCGTATGAGCTGAGTCGAGTTTTAAGACTGAAGGGCGAGTTCGAGCGCTCCGCAAAACTGTCTCGTGAAGCTCTGGACATCCGATCGGCTCACCTGCCTCCTGGACATCCCGCAATTTCGCAAAGCTTATCGGGATTGGCCTCGTTACGACGGGATCAAGGCCTGCTTGCCGAGGCCGAAGCTCTGTACCGAGACGCGCTTCGGCGATATCGATCAGAGTTGAATCCAGCTCACCCACAATTGGCGATTGCCGCCAGCGATCTGGCCTTGCTATTAGCCGACCGAGGTGAACTCGAAGAATCTGAAGGCTTGTTGGAGAGCGCGGCGCAAAGTTTTCGCGCTATGAAGCTGGACTCACTTCTTGCGACCGCGATCAACAACCTTGCGCATATCTACGCTCTCCGAAAACGCCCGAATGAATCCGAGAACCACTTCCGAGAAGCTATTGAACTCTATCGGCAGCTCTATGGAGCTCGGGATCTACGTGTCGCAATAGCGTCGTCGAGTCTCGCTTTGCTACTTCACGAACAGAGCGATTTAGAGGAAGCGGAGCCAATGGCCCGCGAGGCACTTGCCGTCGCGGAGTCTGTCGTTGGCACCGAAAGCCCACTTGTCGCGAGCATGACTACCGCTCTAGCCGGCATTCTCCTCGAAAAGCGCGAACTCCCAGAGGCCGATCGACTGGCTAGTCGCGCTGTGCAGATTCACACCCAATTCTCGTCGACGACGAGTCCGCAGTTAGCCGCCGCGCTCGCTCGTCTGGCTTCCATTCGATTCGATCAGTCCGAATTCGAAGAGGCGAGCGCTCTGTTCGAAGAAGCTCTGGAGAAGCTCGAGTGGTTGAGGAATCGAGTAGTTGGAGCCGAGCGAGAACGCGCTCTCTTTGCGGGGCGATTCGAACTGGGAGACCTCGCCGCCCAGTTAATTTCCGCGCGGGTAAGTGCCGGTACGTTTTCGAAGGCCATCGACGTTGCGGAACGGCGTTCGGGCCGCGTGTTGCTGGACATGGTTCTTCGACGCGACGAAGAAGCCGTCGAGCGAGCGCGTCGCATTTCTCCGAAGCAAGCCGAGCGACTTGAGGAATATCTCCAAGAGGAGAAAATTGCGCGGGCGCATCTGTTTGAAGAGGAGGCTCAATTTCGAAGAGCTCCTTCGCGGGATCGCTCGGTCGCTCGCATTGAGCCGGCGCGACTCGCGCTGCGCCAAGCCGAGTCGAGCGTACTTTCTGTCCTCGCTGAAAGTGGTCCCGATCCGCGACCCTCTACCGCCGCGGAGCTTCGCGCTGGATTACTAGCAGACGAGGCCTTGGTCTACTTCATCTGGTCGGAGCCCGCGCTCACCGTTTTAACCGTGACTCGTGAGACCCCTTCTTTCGCGGGTATCTCCCTTGCCGTGAGTCGCGAAGAAATTCGCGAGCTGCGCGCCGAGGCGGTCGCTCTTTCCGGCCTGCTCTCGGTTTCGCCCGGCAAGCGACCCGAGGGCATCAGCCTGGCTCAGCTCCACGACCGCATGAATGTGCTTGGATCGCGGCTCTTTCCGATGGCCATTCGGCCGCAACTCAAGCGCGCAAAGCATATCGTTATCGTCGCGGATGGACCGCTCAACGACCTCCCGTTCGATGTGCTCTTGGCCGATCAACTCAAGGAGTCGAGGTCGCCGAAGAGTGTGACCTATGCTCCATCGGGCACCGTCTTTCAGCGTCTGCGTTCGAAAGGGCAGGCACTTCAGAGCGAGTCGAGTGGCTCGGCCTTGGTCGTTGGTGATCCGAGCTTCCCAAGCACTCCCGCGCAGAGCTCGAATCCTGGAGCGGAGAGCGCCCTCGATTCCGTGCGCTTATGGGGTGGCCGCTTGGACCCCTTGCCCGGTACTCGATTCGAAGCGAATGGGGTCGCGTCGACGTTGCGTTTGCACGGTGTTGAGACTTCGGTTTTGTTAGGAGAAGCAGCGACCCTTACTCAGCTCGAGAAAGACTTGTCGGGGCGGCGCATTCTGCACCTTGCGACCCACGGTTTAGTTGGCAGTTCGGCGCGTCCGTACGACGCGAGTCTCGCATTGTCCGTGCCCGCCCAGTCGACTCCATCCGACTACGGCTTTCTGACGCTCGATTACATGCTGCGCGAGTGGCGAGACAAACTGAGAGACTGCGAACTCGTTGTACTTTCGGCGTGCGACACACGAAGAGGGGCGCGCATTGGGGATAGTTTCATGGCGCTGCCTTGGGGGTTTTTCCATGCGGGAACGCCGACCGTGATCGCGAGTCTCTGGCGTGTGGACGACATAGCGGCGTCGCTCTTGATGCAGCGTTTTTACGAGAATCTGTTCGGTGTTCATGGGGAGACGCTGTCGCTTACCGATTCACTGGAACAAGCGAAAACGTGGCTCAGGACGGCAACTCGCCGCGATCTTCGAGGCTACTTGAGCTCCCTGGATGACAACGGTCGGAGTCGTGAGCCGAATGGGAGTTCGAGCGAATTGCGTGCGACTTCCGTCGCTCCCGAGTCGCTCCTGCCTTATGCCGATCCCTATTTCTGGGCGGGATTCGTTCTTATCGGCGATCCCAACTGAGGGAGATTTCGAGACATTTCTCGGGGCAAAACTGCTCGTGAACGGTCTTCCACGATGGGGCCATCACTCGGCGCCCGCGTACCGATTCTACCTCGGAACTGAGAAGCCCATCATGAAGTCGTCAGGCCTGCTCTCGCTCGTCGCCCTGTTCGTTCTAGTCGCCTCAAGCGAAGCGCAAGAGATCTCGTCCGAGTTGAGAGTACTCACGCGCGAGCGTGCTCCGCGGACCGAACTACCAATCGACTCCCCGCTGTTTCAATTCGCGACCGAACTTGAGAATTCGGGAGCGGCACTTTCTGAACTTTCCGAGCGCTATCGAGTTCATAGTCGCTCCGATGGACGGATAAAAATTGAGGCGGTAGGAAGGCTCACCGATCCGGCTTTGAGCAATGGGATCGTCGAGGCACTAGGCGGCTCGATGCATCTGACTTGGAAGAATCGAGCGAGCTTTTGGATTCCGGCAGATCGCCTGATGGAACTCGCTCGTCGTCTGCCCGAGGGGTACTTCCTTGAAGACTCGAGCTCTCGATTGAACTTACACGGGTCAGAGCATTCGGGAGAGCTGCATACCGGTGCGGATACCTATATCGCGGGCGGAGATTCTGGCCAAGGCATCTCCGTAGCAGTCATCGACATCGGCTACGCCGGGCTCACCTCAGCACAGCTCAATGGATGGGCTCCTTTCATTCCGCCCTTTCAAAAGATCGACTACACCGGCGATGGTTTTGAAGCGGGGAAAGAGGAACACGGAAACTTCTGCCTTCAGACCGTCGCTAATAATGCGCCCGGCGCTCAGTACTGGGCATTTCGAATTAGCAACCTCACCGAGTTCGGAGCAGCCTGCTCGGACGTGGCATCCCTCGGTATCGACATTACTTCCATCTCACTCGGCTACAGCGCAACCGGATGGGAGGACGACACGGGTTCAGCCTGCGCCGCTGTCCAAGAAATCTGTGACGCCGGTGGTCTTGTCGTCAACTCCGCGGGGAATTACGCAACGGCTCACTGGCAAGGTGTGTTTGACGAAGGCGTGACAAAGGGGAGCTTCCACGACTGGAGCCCTGGCGACGAACTATTGGGGATCTTCATCAATGAAGGTGAGACGCTCTCGGTCACACTCGCGTGGGACACCTCCGGCGGAACGGACTACGATCTTCTTCTGTGGGACAATCCAGCACTGGATACCGTCGCGATTAGCACGAACGGGGGGACGGCCTTCGAGTCCATCAATTACCCGAATCCCGTCGATGGCGTCGCGCTGCGCTTCCTCTCCGTAGAGAAAATTAGCGGACCCGATGTCGAGTTCGAGATCATCTGCCGCCCGTCCGTCGGCGAAAAAATCACTTTGGAGTACACCGTCCCCGGCTCTTCAACTGTCTCGCCAACCAACACTACGGATCCCAATATGATCTCCGTTGGTGCCGTCCAGTGGGATGACTATTCATCGGCACCGGGCACGCCGGGTATCGCGACTTACTACAGCAGTCGAGGTCCGACCAACAGCGGCTATTCTGTCCCTCACCTCGTTGGGCCCACGGGAACGGAAATTAACGACGGTGGTACTTTCATCGGAACGAGCTGTTCCGCTCCAAATGTCGCGGGCACGGCAGCCGCGCTTTGGTCGAGTGCACCGTATTTATCGGTAACGGGTCTTAAGCGCCTTCTTCTTCGCCAAGCTGAACTCACCAAAGATTGGGGACCGGCGGGGTTCGATCCAGAATTCGGTTGGGGTGGCCTCTGGCTCCACCCGTGGCATGAGGACACGGTCTGGATTGATCGCGACACCTTCAACCTGTTTCAGCTCCCCGCTCTTCCGTTCTCCCGTGTCGCGTCGGCGCACAACTTTGCGACAGCCGGAGGACGATTGCTCTTTCTGGGCGGCAATTATCCCGAACCCGTATTTTTGAATAAGCAGCTGAAGATCGAAACGGTCGTTCCGGTCGCGACTCTCGGAGACTAGAGAGACGCGTTGTCGAGACTCAGGGGTTACAACCGTCTGAGGCACGAGCTTCCGAAAAAGCGCGAGAGGCGGCAGGGCGTTTGCGATCTACTGCGAGAACCGGGCGATTGCAGCGCGGTACTTCCTTGTCCGGAAAGTGCAGGATGGAGAGCGAATCCGTATTGCGTTGAGCGCGCCGCTCATGCGCTAATGAAAGGTATGAGTCATGAGAGTCGCTTACTGGGATTCGTAACGGTAGCGGTGCTCGTCGTATCTTGCGGTCCTACTCGCTCGAGCATGGAGCGAGCGCTTTTCTCGGCTTCGACCGCCGATGGAATTGTGAAGGGGGCGCGCGACCTCATTCAGGAGCACGGTGAACAGGGGAGCGTAGTGGTTCGAAAGCTCGCGAACGTGCGAACCGATGTTCTGTACGACGAGGAGAATCAAGTGGTCGCGGCCTTCGATCATCAGAAGGGCAGTTTGAAACTGATATGGATTACTCTGCCCAGTGAACCGGGAGAACGATTCGACGGTATCGAAGGGGCCGTCGAAGCAACTGTAAACTCACTTGATATCGTCATCGGTGTATCGCCAGGTGATGGATTCGATCCGGATCTATTCGACGGGTTGTTCTTGATTCGCGAAGCAGAGAAGAACTGGTACGTCGTTAGAGAAGAGGGGAAGCAGAGCTATTCTGCCTACACTGTCCTCGGCGTCCGAGAAATAGCCTCTTACGATCGAAATGCGGAATGGCTGCAAGAAGCGTTGCGCCAGCGTGGTGAGGCCGGCGAGTGACTTAGGAGCTCGACTCCGGATTACTCCAGCGCGCCGGACGCAGCGAGCGCCGCCAACACCTTCTCGCGCATCGCCGGGCGGCAGACGACCAGCTCGTTGTTCTTGTACTCGCGTTGGTTGTAGCGGTGTTCGTCGCCGGCGAGCTTGCAGACGGTCCAGCCGAGCGCTCGGGCGATGACTTCTGGAGCACACGTGTCCCACTCCTTCAAACCGACCTTGTGCACGTAGAGATCGGCCTCGCCCAGGAGTAAGCGCGAGACCTTATTGCCGACGCTGCCGCATCGGAGGCTCTCGGTTGAGCCGACATTTTCGCAGAACTTTTCCATCCACGGCGGCGTGTGGCTGCGGCTCATGACGACGCGGTTGCCGTCGGTGGGGGCGGCGTCACCGAGAATGAGCTCGCGCTCGCCGTCGATGCCGTGCCGCTCTTGTCCTTTAACCGTCACGCCCCACATGGTGAGGCCCTGCGACGGCAACGCGACGGCGGCGAGCGCACACTCGCCGTTGATGACGAGCGCGACGTGCACGGCCCAGTCGTCGCGATCTTGGCTGTACTCCTTCGTTCCGTCGAGCGGATCGACGATCCAAGTGCGCGCGATCGACAGACGCGCTTCGGTGTCGCCGGTCTCTTCGGACAGAATTCCGTCTTCGGGATAACGCCCCTGAATGAAGCCCTGAATGAAACCGTCGGCAGCTTGGTCGCCGATGTCGGCCTTCATCTTGCCTTCCCAACGGCCGGTTTCGCGAAGGCCGAGCACGCGCTCGCCCGCAAGGTTGGCGGCTTCGATGGCAAAGGCGAGATCGCGCTCGATCTCTTCGGGAGTCATTTCGTTCGACATGAAAATCGGAGGGAGTTGGAGGTCAGTTGGTTTGTTCGAGCGGACCGGTCCAGGAACCGATGCCGCCTTGAAGGTTGAGCATGCCGTGACGGCCTGACTGCGAGAGCAGCTCACAGGCGGCGGCGGAACGTCCACCCATCGCGCAGTAAACGAGCGTCGTCTTTCCATCGCTCGGCACTTCGTCGACGCGCTCTTCGAGCTGATCGATCGGAATGAGAATCGCGCCGGGCAAGATTCCGCTCGCCGTTTCCTGCGGCGAGCGCACGTCGATGATGCGAAGCGAGCCGGCTTCGTAGAGCTCGGCGGCCTCCGTCGGAAGCACGTCGCGCCACAGTCGGCCCTCGCGCACCATCTCCGGCGAGAGCGGCTGACCGCCGGCGAGCTGGGCGATCATCTCGCGCTGCTTCTGCAACTCGGCGACGAGCTCCTCGTTCAGGTTCTCTACCCGTCGGCGGGCGTCACCGCGGGCGTCTTCGACGGCTTGAGCCTGACCACCGGCGGAGGAGCGGGCGGAGAGAGCGATGATGAGCGCCAGAACGGCGAGAACGAGAGCGGTGGTGGCCATAGGCCGCCGAGCTTAACTCGATCTCCGGCGGAAGACGGCGACGGAGGCCGTGAAGCCGTGAAGAAAGTTGCGGCCGCCGACCGGGCCGATCTCGCCGGCCGCGAAGAAGCCCGCAACGGGGGCGTCGGGGGCCAAACCCTCGCGCACACAGGTCAGATCGTGGTCGGGGACGCTGAACATGTTGCTGCCGCGACCGTTGCAGGAGAACAGGAGCGCGCCTGCTGAGGAGCTCGGCTCCCCCTCCGCCAATCGTCCGCCGCCCTGCGACTCCATCAAGAGCTTCAAATCTTCGCTGGCCGAGTCGGCGTCGCGCACGAGGAACTGGATGGTCTGCCCGCGACGGACGAGGTCGTTCACGCCGAGGGAGTTGTCCGGACCCTGACCGAGGATCTGGCGCACGAGAAAGTCGCCGCGCTCGAACTTGCTCTTGTTCGGATCGATCGCCAGTCCGACGAAGGGAGCGCTCTTGAGTAGGTCGCTCTCCTCTTCCGGCAGCTTACTCGCCGTCTCGAGAAAGGCCTCGACAGCGCTCTTGCCCCCGAGCTTCTGAACGAGATTGCGCTCGCACTGAGTGACGACCCACGGCTCGCCGACCGGGCGACAGCCCTGACTCACCACGGAGGAGAGCCCGATCTCGCCCTCCAGCACGACGCCCAGAGCGCCGTCCTCGACGAGCTCGCCCTCGGTGATCAGGAAATTCTGCCCGGGACCCGTGCCGCCGCTGGCCATACCGCCGACGACAGGGACGCCCGGATGGGTCTCCTGCATCTGAGCGAGGAAGGCGTCCGTCCGAAAGCTGAAGGGGTCACACAAGAGCAGAACGCTCGCGTGCTCGGGATCGTGGATCTCTGGGGCTCCGAGAATCGTCGTCCCGCCTTCCGCGTCGGTCGTCGAAGTGAGCCGAAAGGGGCGCACCTCCGTTTCGGGCAAGTAGCCCGCCCAGATCGACAGCCCCGGGCTGCCTTCCGCCTCGCGGCGTCCTCCGATCACGCCCACACCGGTGCATCCGATCAGGGCAGCGCCTGGGAACTCACGATGCAGGCGGGCGCCGAGCTCTTCGAGCGCGGGTCCGTGGTGGTGGGTTGCGAAGACCGCCAGCAGACTGGGCCGGATGCCGGCGTCGCTGGGAAAGCCACGAGCGATCTGTTCAAGCGCTTCCTCCACGGCGGTTTCTGTGTGGGCTTGGGTGGAGAGAGCGCCGGCGAAACGGGGGACAGTCATGGATTCAGCCACTGAGGAGGGCGAGGAAGGAGCGCTTTTGGAGCGAATGGAGAGCAGAATCGGCGGGAGCGAATCCTTCGATGCCGAAGTATTTCAGCATGAACTTACCGGAAAAGCTGGAACTGCCACGTGAAGGGTGCGATTCGAGGCTGAACGTGGCAGAATCTCGCGCGAATTTGTCAGTAAGTGGTGCCTTTTCTGCAAGAGAGAAGGCCTCTGACGCCTCTACAGAAACTACCCACCCCCCGGTTTTCCCGGCGGCTGGATTTCACGTCATGACACAAGAGATCGGCACCGAGCTTCCGCTTCAACAGCAGGAAAGCGTCGTGATCCGCTTCGCCGGCGACTCCGGCGACGGCATGCAAATCACTGGTAACCAGTTTACCGGCACCTCCGCGATCCTGGGCAATGACCTTGCGACGCTTCCCGACTTTCCAGCCGAGATTCGCGCGCCAGCGGGAACTCGTCCCGGAGTCTCGGGCTTCCAAATTCACTTCAGCTCTTCGGACATCCACACACCCGGCGACGCGCCGGATGTTTTGGTTGCGATGAATCCGGCAGCGCTGGCAGTGAACTTGGGCGACCTGAAGCAGGGCGGGATCATCGTGGTCAACACGGGCAACTTCAAGGCGACCGACTTGAAGAAGGCGAAGGTCGACCCTAGCCCGCTCGAGGATCACTCACTCGACGGCTATCGCGTGATCAAGATCGACATCAATGAGCGCGTGAAGATGGCGCTCGCGGACTCACCGCTGAGTTCGAAGGATGTCCAGCGCTGCAAGAACTTCTACACGCTCGGGTTGATGTACTGGCTGTACAGCCGGCCGCTCGAGACGACGCTGAACTGGCTCGAGGAGAAGTTCAAGAAGAAGCCGGACCTCGTCAAAGCCAACCAGATGGCCCTGAAGGCTGGCTACAACGCCGGCGACATTCACGAGATGTTCCAGGGGCAGTACGAAGTGCCCGCTTGCAACACGATGCCCGCCGGCAAGTACCGCAACATCATGGGCAACCCGGCGCTGTCGCTCGGTTTGGTTGCTGGCGCGGAGCTGGCCAAGCTCGACATTCTGCTCGGCGCTTACCCGATCACTCCGGCGTCGGACATCCTTCACCAGTTGTCGAACTACAAAAACTTCGGCGTGATCACGATGCAGATGGAGGACGAGATTGCGGCGATCTGCGCGGCAATCGGCGGTTCCTACGCTGGGCACCTCGGAATTACCGCGACGTCGGGGCCGGGAATGGCGCTCAAAGGCGAGGCCATGGGGCTCGCGGTTTCCGCAGAGCTGCCGCTCGTTATCGTCGATATTCAACGCGCGGGTCCCTCGACGGGCATGCCGACGAAGGTCGAGCAGACGGACTTGCTTCAGTCGATCTTCGGTCGCAACGGCGAGGCACCGATGCCCGTGCTTGCGGCCTCGACGCCTGCCGACTGCTTTGATATGGCGATCGAAGCTTGCCGCATCGCTGTGGAGTACATGACTCCGGTCATTCTTCTGAGCGACAACTACCTGTCGAATGGCTCGGAGCCGTGGATGCTTCCGAAGCTCGAGGACCTGAAGCCCTTCGAGGCGAAGTTCCGTACGGACCCGGAAGGCTATCAGCCTTACTCGCGTGACGAGAAGGGCGCTCGCCCTTGGGTGAAGCCCGGCACGCCTGGTCTCGAGCACCGCATCGGTGGCCTCGAGAAGGAAAACCTCACCGGCAACATCTGCTACGACGCGGACAACCACGAGCTCATGACGAACTTGCGTCAAGCCAAGCTGATGGCGGTGCGCGAGTCGATTCCGACGCCGGAAGTGACGGGAGCGAGTGACGCCGATGTGCTCGTTCTCGGTTGGGGATCGACTCTCGGTCCGATCACGAGCGCTGTCGATAAGAGCATCGTGGCGGGGAAATCCGTCGCGCGCATTCACTTGAGGCACGTGTGGCCGTTGCCGCACGGACTCGACGAGATCTTCAGTCGCTACAAGCTCATTTTGGTTCCCGAGAACAACTTGGGGCAGATGGCGCGCATTCTGAAGAGTGAGTATCCGACTCACAATTTTCACTCGTACGCCAAGGTTCAGGGCAAGCCGTTCACCACGACCGACATCCTCGCGAAGATCACCGAGATCCTGGAGAGCTGATATGAGTGTCACTATCGCACCCCTTACGAAAAAAGACCTGAAGTCCGACCAGGACGTTCGCTGGTGTCCGGGTTGTGGCGACTACGCCATTCTGAACGCCGCGCAGGGAGCGCTCGCCAAGCTCGGGATTCCCAAAGAGAACTTCATGTGGGTCTCGGGCATCGGCTGCAGCAGTCGCTTCCCGTACTACATGGACTGCTACGGGTTCCACACGATTCACGGTCGCGCACCGGCGTTCGCGACAGGAATCAAGACGGCTAATCCGGAGCTCTCCGTCTGGATCGCGACTGGAGATGGCGACTGCTTCTCCATCGGTGGCAATCACATCATTCACCTGCTGCGTCGAAACGTGGACGTGAAGGTGCTCTTGTTCAACAACGAGATCTACGGGTTGACCAAAGGTCAGTACTCGCCGACTTCACCGGTGGGACACCGCTCGAAGTCGACGCCGGTGGGTTCGGTGGATCGTCCGTTCAATCCGCTCTCGGTGGCGCTCGGTGCCGGTGCGACGTTCGTCGCTCGAACGATGGACAACGACATGAAGCACATGACGCTGACCATCAACCAGTCGGCGGCTCACAAGGGCACGGCCTTCGTCGAGATCTATCAGAACTGCGTCATCTTCAACGACGGCGCCTTCAATGAGGTGGCCGAGAAGAGCGTGCGAAAGAGCAAGACGATCGACTTGCAGCCCGGTCAGCCGATGGTCTATGGCGCGGAGGACGAGAAGGGCTTGCGATTGCGCGAGTTCCATGTCGAGCGCTGCACAGCGGAGGAGGCCGACATCTGGGATCCGACCGACGCATCGCCGGCTCGCGCGTTCCTCATGGCCCAACTCGACCAGGATCCCGAAATGCCGAATCCCATCGGCATCCTGCGCATGATCGACGCGCCGATCTTCGATCTCGAGGTCACCAAGCAGGTCACCGATGCCGTCGAGAAGAAGGGCCGCGGCAAGCTCGAGGACCTCATCTACGCAGGAGATCTCTGGGACGTCGAGTAGCCCCGCAATCTCGCGCCGGAGAAGGTGGCAATACGGTGTCGCACACTCGGTTGCCGATTTCTCGAAGTGCATCGGCGGGCTAGAAGCGATCGTCGCCAGCCTAGTTGGACCCAATAGAAGAAGGCCCCTACGGCTTTGCCGTAGGGGCCTTCTTCTATTGGGTCCAACTAGGCTGGCGACGATCGCTTCTAGCCCCGTTAGCCGGCTAAAGGAAATCGGCAACCGAGTGTGCGACACCGTATTGCCACCTTCGGAGACTGAATGGAGTTTGGCGCACGATGTAGGTGTCCCACCTCGGTAGCATGTCGCTCTACCACCACTCCGGAACTTTCCGGAGCTCCCGTCAGACAGTCAGAACCGCTTACTTAGAGGAAGATCACTATGAGCACCATCGACGCAGAACCGCCCAGAGGCTGGCCGCCCGGAAAATCGAAAGGCGGAGGAAAGAAGCTGCCGCCGCTTGCCATCCTCGCCGGAGTCATTCTCGCAATGGTGGTCGTTTTCGGTGGCTTCATGGCCATCACCGGCAACCTTGGCTTGATCTCGGTTAGGGATGACCAGGTCGCTGTCAAGGTGAGTTACATGAGCGGCGAGAGCGAAGTCTTTGTGACACCGGGCTTCAAGTTCTACCTGCCCTTCCTGCAAGAGATGTACTTGCTGGACAAGAGCCCACAGAAATTCGTCATGGAAGGCGATCGGTTCGTCGACGCGGGCCACGTTCCTCGCCTAACCGTGCGGGCCCGCGACGGTTCTAACTTCCGTTTCGACAACCTCGAGATTCAGTACCGCCTCATTCCGAGCAAGGGGTCCCTGATCATCTCGGACTCAGGTCGCGGCGACGCGTTCAAGGTGCACTGGATTCGGGCGTACGCACGCTCCATCCTCCGCGACGAGTTCGGACGCTTCTCCGCTGAGGAGGTCGCCAACCCGACGACTTACGATTTGGCGACGGATAAGAGTCGCACGCGACTCAACGATCTCTTGTATCCCCACGGAATCGAGGTCATCCAGATCGTCACTCCGAAGCCGCGCTTCGACGATGCTTACGAGCGAGCGATCGAAGATCGGAAGGTTGCGGATCAAGACGTTGAGCGTCTGATCGCGATGGAAGATCAACTGCTTCGCGAGCGCGAGCGTGAACTCGCTGGAGTCGAGAAGGAGAAAGAGATCGAGATGCGAAGCCTCCAAGGAGAGCTGGAAAAAATCCGACTCAACGCGGAGCAAAACGCTATTCGCATCACAAAGGCGGCGGACGCCTACGCCATCGAGCAGCGCGCTCGAGGACAGGCCGAGCAGGCTCAGAAGGTGGCGCGTGCACGGGGTTTGACCGCGAAGTACTCCAAGGAAGCCGAGGGCTTGGTCGCCCAGGCGAATGCCCTCGAAGAGCGCGGCGAGGTTGTCGTGCGAGAGGCATTGATTAAGAAACTGAAGTCGATTCGGTTCAACCTGATTCCCTATAGCAGGGATCCGGCGCCGCGTCGTCTTGAGCACTCCGACAATCAGGCCAAAAGCAATACAAGAAATTTGGACGACTCGATCGTGAATAGTGGAGGTATTCAGTAATGAAGGGTGCATCGAAATTTTTAGTCGGCCTCCTCGTGGTCGTCGTCGTTGGATTGGTCGCGATCAACGCGCTCTTCGAGCGAGTTCCGCCGGAAGTGATTGGTGTCAAGCAGGCCAGCTGGGGGGGCGCGGGCTTGGTCAAGCAGGACTTCGAAGTCGGCTTCCAGTGGGGAGTCACCGGCTATCACCGCTGGTACTTCCTGGACCGACGCACACACTTCTTATTGTTCTCTTCGTCGAATCAGAGGTACTCGGACACCGAACGTCCGGCGCTTCAGATCCGGACCAAGGACAACAACTCCGCTCAGGTGGACGTAACCATCACCTATCGCATTAAGCCGGGTGAAGGCTGGCTGATCATCGATGACGGCTATCGCGAAAATTATCGCGAGCGCGCGAAGTCAACCGTAGAGAGTGTGCTTCGTACCGAGCTAGCTCAGCTGACCTCGGAGGACTTCACGAACACCGAAATACGGATGGAGCGCGCAGCTACAACTCTGCCGATCCTCCGTGAGGCCATGTCGAAGTATCACGTCGAGCCGCTCGATCTTCTGGTTCGTGCTGTGCACTTTCCCGAGGACTACGAAGTGAAGTTGCAGCAGAAGCAGCTTACTCAGCAGAAGGCTTTGCTCGCTCGGGCGCTCGGAAAGGTCGAGAATCAGGAGCAGGTGACCGGAGTCATCAGCAAAGAGACCGAAGCTCAGCGCAAGGAGCGAACCGCCGATTGGGACAAGCGACTGCAAGACGTCACTTCGTCCAACTTAATCAAGGTCGCGACGATCGAGGGTGAAGCCGAGGTCTATCAGCGCACGGCTCGCTCGGAAGCCGACGCCGACTACGAGACGATGATCGCGGAAGGTGAACTCGCTCTCGCCAAAGCGGAGGCCGTTCGAAACGACCTGCGCAATAAAGCGCTCGATACGAAAGGTGGTCGCATTCTGCTTGCATCGCAAGCTGCGGAAAACCTGCGCATCGAAGAGGTCACTCTGAACTCGAATGACCCGAACGTTCCGACGGTCCTCGACGTTAGTGCGATGGTTCGAATGCTGTTAGGCGAATAGACCGTCTTCGAAAACAGACCGGGCGCACCGCTTATTCCCTCCGTGGATGGGCAGTGCGCCCGGTTGCGTAGAGCTCCAGTTCGCCAGCTTGCTCTAACAACATTAGAATCCGCGCTCGCTCGTTCCCACCGCTCCGCCCGCTAAAGCCATGCAGCTCGCACTCACTGCGCTCCTCTTCCTCTTTCCGAATTCGACCGCCGCTCAAGAGGAGCCGGCTGAGGAAGCCACAGTCATCGAGCAGCTCAGCTTGACCCTGACTCTCCCGGAAATGGAGGAGGCGGTTGCTTACGGAACCCTCTCCGAGCAGTTGCCCGGCAGATGGACGGGCAAGATGGGCAAGTCGGAGATTCTGATCACAGTCTTCGCCGCTTCCGCGCGCGATTTCCAGATGACCATCCCCGAGGCTGTCCTGATGTTGGTGGAGGACAACGCCGTGCACGAGGATGGCAGCGACTTTCGGTTCGACGAAACCGAACTGATCGAGGGTGCCTATGGAGGAGCGTCCTACGCGATGATCGGCAAAGGAAAGCTTCGGTCGGAAGAGGGCGAACCGCATTCGAGCATGTTCGCGCTCGCCGGAATCGCCAATGGTCAGATCTATTCGATTGAAGTCGAGGCCAGGCCGGTCGCCTCCAGGGCTGTTGAAAAAGAGCTCATGCACTTCTTTGAGAAAGGCGTGCAGTACACCGGCGCACTCGACAACTACGAGTGGACCGATGAAGAAGCGGAAGCGCGCTGGCGGCGGGACGTACCACCGGGTATCGCGGACGACATGAAGAAGGTGCTGCGGACCAAGCACTACATCTTTCTCACGAACGCGTCGGGCGGAAAGCTCTACGCGAAGAAGATGGAGGAGAACTACAAGGCGATTCAGAAGCTTTTCCCATTCGAAGAGACGAAATCGCGGCGGCTCATGCCGGTGTTCATCTTTCGAACGCGAGACCAGTACATCGAGTTCTTCGCGGACATCGCGGGCTCTTCAAAGGAAGCGGCAGCGCGCAGTGCCGGACACGCTTGGCGCGACTACTACGCGACCATGTATGAATCACCGGGGGATCCGACGCACCTCCACGAGCAAGTTCACCAGATCTTCGCGAACCGTTTGCTTCTCGGTGGAGGAGGCTCTTGGTTTCAGGAAGGCCTTGCCGAGTACACCGAGTGTCGGCCGAACGAGCTGTCGGGTGCCGCACGCGAGGTTAAGAAGGGCCGGCACAAGCGCTTGCCGGAGTTCGTTCAGATGGCGAGCCTGATCTACTCCACGTCGGGGAACGACGTGAAGGGTGGCAGCGAAGCCGGCGACCTCTATAAGCAGGCCGCGCTGCTGATCGAATTCATGCGGGAGAGCAAGCTGACCAAAAAGGGATTTCCTAAGTTCGTCGCGGAGATTGGCCGAGTCCGTGGGGGCGACGTCGAAGCCATCAACGCGGTCTTGATGAAGCTCTATGAAGTCGATTTGGTCCAGCTGGACGAGCTCTTCATCGCCTACTGCAAGAAGCGCTGAGGGTCAGAGCTGCAGCGGAGGGGCTTATCCCCGGGCTGTAGATGCCCTAGACAGCATTCTTAGTATACGGTTCAGTATGCTACTTGGGCTTCCCGCTAATGATCGGGACCTGCCAAACCGCGTAACCCGCGGGATTCTGGATGCACTCGATCATCGTCTCGAAGGCCGCTCGAGCCTCCTCGGTGGTCAGGTCAGACTTCTCGCCAATGACGTCCACATAGCCGTCTCGCCAAGCGATCCAGATGTCGGCGAAGATCTCGCGGGGAACGCGAGAGGTGTCGACCACGACGTACTCGACCTTCACGTCGCTCCAGCCCAGCTCGCTCATGTAGCTGTAGATCTTGCGCCCGGAACGGAGGTCGGTGCCGGTGCGCCTCGCGAACGTGATCGGACCACGCGTCCAAAAATCGTCGATGTCCACCGAGACCGGATGGAAGTGCATCATCGAATAGTCCTCGGCGAGAGCGTGGACGACTCCGCCGGGCTTCGCGACACGTCCGAGTTCCTTGAGGACGAGCGTCGGGTCGGGTGTCGCTTGAAGGAGATGTCGGCAGACCGCCAGGTCGAAGCTGTTGTCGGCGATGTCGAGGTCGAAGGCGTCGCCGGTTCGAAACTCCACGCGGTCCCCGTAGTCGGCGCAGCGCTGACGCCCGCTCTCGAGGTGAGCTTCAATCAGATCGATTCCGGTTAGGTGGCCGCTCGGAAACAGCTCGGCCAAGCGAGCGGTGATCTCGCCGGTCCCGCAAGCGAGATCCAAGATCTGCGTTTGGTCGGGCAGCGCGTAGTTTTCGATCAGTCGCTTCTCTTGCGGCCAGATCGCCTTGGCTTGCGCCGCGAGACCGCGGACCATCGATTCGTCGGCCATCTGCTCAGCTTGCGGCTGAGGGGTTAATTCGTGAGTCATGAGGCGCGCCAAGATAAGCCCTGACGAGCGATCTGTGCCCAGCTCCGGCTAGATTCAACCGAGTTTGTACAGCGACGTGCCACGATCTTCTCAGACGAACGATTCCCTACCAACCGCCGAGCTGCGTCTCGAGCGTGCGCTGGATCGTGCGGCGCAAAAAACGCGCTTCTTTCGGGTCGATGCCGAGGTTGTCGAGGTCGAGGGTGACGGCGTCATTCCAGGTCTCGTCCTTCACGGAGTAGCCCAGCTCGGAAGTGATGCGCTGTTCTAAGTCGATCATGTGGGCCGCGCCATAGATGATTCCGATCGAGTCGAGATCCTTCGATTCGCTGATTGCGGCCTTTAGATCGGCGATAACGGCGTCGTTGCGGGCGATCAACAGGACTTCAAGGAGGTCCTTGAGCTCGCCCGGCGCGTTCGCCAAGAGCTCATCGGCGCGCGAGAGAATCTCGACCCCCATGATCTTCATGACCGCGTTTCCGTAGGAGAAACTGGAGAGCAGCTTGAGCGCCATGCCCGCCGCTTTGGCCAGGACAGATTCACCACTGATCGAACTAAACACGGCGTCCGCGCTGTCGCCGCTCTCACCCAAACGCGCTTCGACTTGATCAATCGACAGGTCGCTGTTTCGCCAGTTGGCTCCGGTGTGGGTCATCGCGTCGAGCTGAAAGACGAGCCCCAAGGCATCCGCAAGATCCGCCTGCAAGCCGCCGCTCTTTCCGCGTTCCTCCTCGGACAAGCCGGACTGATCCGAGAAGCACAAGTCAGCGTCGTATCCTTCGCCGCCGATCCGGCCATCGGCGCCGAGACTCTGCACGTCGAACTCTCGTCGGGTTCGTGCCGGCGCTGCAGCCATCTGGAGCGGATGACCCCACGCGTCTTCCAGGACAACCTCGACGAGCGCTGCGGTGTCAGCGGGCAGGCGCTCAGCGATACTGCCGAGCTCCGTGGGCAGCGAACCGGTCAGCTCTTTGTACTGCATGATGGCCGACGCCAAAAACCGGATGCGACCTTTCGTCATCCGCACGCGCGCGTCGTCATCGGGCGGTGAGAGGTCGTGCTCGGGACGCCCGGTACCCGACGGCTTCACACTCTCGAACAGAACGAGCGAGAGCGAGTCGAGCCGCTCTTGAAGAGTTCGGTAGAAGGATGGATCCGCGATGTGCATGGCGCCGGCCAGGTGAATGTCCGGGGCACCTTCTTTTTCAAAGCGGCGAATCGCAACCTGCAGGTGGATGGTTTTGCCGCGGTCAACCTCGACAAGTCGCACGTATCTCGGCGGTGCTTGGGTTTCCGGATCGCCGGAGAGGGCGAGCGAGAGGAGTGCGACGGATAAGACGCTCATGGGATCGGGGACCTGGGTTGTTCGGACGGTGTCTCGGAAGCCGCCGGTGCGACTTCGGCGCTGCGGCGTCCATCCTACTTCGGAAAAGGCTGTAACCGGATGGCACGCAAGGCAGTCAGTGGGAAAGCGGGGCACTCAATTACGGGGGCCCTTCTGATAAAGTCACCGCTTCGTGGCGTTGAAGAGGATTCGAGAAGACTGAAAAGCAGAGACGAGACCATGGCTTTGGATTTCCCGCTGATGATTCCCGGAGCGAGCTCGAGCTCGAAGCCGGTTGAGGTAAGGGCGCCCTTTGACGGGTCGCTGATCGCGACCGTGCAGACGGCGGATGAGAGCGCGGCGGAGAAGGCGCTGGCGACGGCGGACGCGCTCTACCGGGATCGCGATCAGTGGCTCTCGCCTTCCGAGCGCAGTGGGATCCTCGAGCGGACGGCCGAGTTGATGT
Source organism: Planctomycetota bacterium (assembly GCA_029259635.1). Lineage (GTDB taxonomy): Bacteria > Planctomycetota > UBA1135 > UBA1135 > OFTM34. Next base: position 47,513 of record JAJDEU010000018.1, read on the forward strand.
CCGAGCGTGCGGAGGAGCTCGCGATTGAAGCTGCGCGCGAAGGGGGGAAGCCGCTCATGGATTCGCGCGTCGAGGTTTCCCGCGCCATTGAAGGCGTGAAGCTCTGCGCGGAAGGCGCGCGAACCGGCCACGGCACCGAAATTCCGATGACCTCGGCGGCCTCCGCGAATCGATTGGCCTTCACGCGCCTAGAACCGATCGGTCCGGTGATGGCCGTGAGCGCGTTCAACCACCCGCTGAATCTCATCGTGCACCAAGTCGGGCCCGCGATCGCGACCGGCTGCCCCGCGCTGGTAAAGCCGGCCGCCGTCACGCCACTCTCGTGCCTGCGCTTTGTCGGCATCTTGCGCGAAGCCGGATTACCCGAAGCATGGTGCCAGCCCGTACTGACCGCCAGTCACGGTGTCGCGGAGAGCATGATCTCGGATCCGCGCCTCGGCTTCTTCTCGTTTATCGGCAGCGGCGCGGTCGGCTGGAAGATGCGCAGCATTCTCGCGCCGGGCACGCGCTGTGCCTTGGAACACGGAGGAGTCGCGCCCGTCGTCGTCGCCGAGGATGCGGATATCGATGGGATGTTGCCGATTTTGGCCAAAGGCGGCTTCTATCACGCCGGCCAAGTCTGCGTCTCGGTCCAACGCATTTACGTCGCCGATTCCATCGCGCGTAAAGTCGCCGATGGAATGGTGGCCAGTGCGACGAAGCTCAAGGTTGGCGATCCGACCTTGCCGGAGACGGAGGTCGGCCCGTTGATCAAGACGAAAGAGGTCGACCGCGTCCACGAGTGGGTGACGGAAGCGGTAGCCGCGGGAGCGGAGCTTCTGTGCGGAGGCGAGAAACTGTCGGAGACTTGCTACGCGCCGACGGTGCTGCTCAACCCGCCGGATGACGTGCGAATTTCAACGTTCGAAGCCTTTGGTCCGGTCGTGTGTGTCTACAGTTCGAAGTCGGTGGACGAATCGATCGAGCGCGCGAATAGCTTGCCGTTCTCTTTCCAGTCGTCGGTCTTCACGACGAACTTGGACACGGCGTTGCGGTGCTATCGCCGACTCGACGCCAGTGCCGTGATGGTGAACGATCACACCGCTTTCCGCGTGGACTGGATGCCTTTCGCGGGCCTCAAGGTCTCCGGCTACGGCGTCGGCGGAATCGAGCACACGATGCACGATATGCAGATCGAAAAGATGGCGGTCATTCGTTCCCTGGAGCTGTAGTCCGATGATGGTTTGGACAAGTGTGATTGCCGCACTGGCGCTCGCCGTTTCGTCGGCGAGCAGTGTCGAAGAGAAGCCGAAGCTGGTCGTCGTGATCGGTGTGGACCAGCTGATTCCCGAGCAACTCGATCGGCTCGCTCCGTACTTCGGCGATGGTTATGGCCGGTTCGTGCGGACCGGACGGAACTATCGGCGAGCGATGCTGGAACACGCGAACACGGAGACCGGGCCGGGCTACGCGACGTTGGGGACGGGCTGCCATCCGAGCAAGAACGGCATTATTGCGAACGGTTGGTTCAACGAGGATGGGACGGGGAGTGTGTATTGCGTCGAAGATCGCGACGCTTCCCTCGTCGTCGGTTTCGGCGTGCCGGCGTCTACTGCGACGGGTGTCTCGCCGCGCAATTTTCGCGTTCAGGGTCTCGGCGACTGGATGAAGTTCGTGGACGAAGAGTCGCGGGTGGTTTCGCTCGCAGGCAAAGATCGCGCGGCGATCGGTATGGGTGGGCAGCGGCCTGACCTGTGCGTCTGGTGGAACAAGAAGGTCGCGGGTTTTAGTACGTCGACCTACTACCGAGCCGAGTTACCCGAGTGGTTGTCCGAATGGAATGCGGACCTGGCGGGAAAAGTTTTTGACGGCGAGTGGGGGCGCGGTTGGTCGCTAGATCTGCCGGACGGAATCGAAGGCGCGGGAACGGCTCCGGATGAGCGCGAAGGCGAGAGCTCGCGCGGCAATGTCGTGAAGGCGTTGCGGGACGGGCGCGAAGAAGCGGATTCGCTCAAACGCCGGGAGCTCTTGGGTTATGCGGGTTATCGCTCGCCGGTCGGAGACATCCTGACGCTCGAACTCGCCGAACTCACCGTTGATCAATTTGAGTTGGGCGCCGACGAACATCCGGACGTGCTCTTCATCGGGCTCTCCGGGTGCGACGTGATCGGACACGCCTACGGGCCGTACAGCGTCGAAGTTACCGACCTGCTCCTGCGGATCGATCGAGAGTTAGAGCGCCTCTTTCGTCGGCTCGACGAGAAAGTCGGTAAGGACTCTTGGACAGCGGTGTTGACGGCCGATCACGGCGTCCTGATGTTGCCGGAGGAAGCGACGATGCGCGGGATTGGGGCGGAGCGCGCGGGAAGATCTCAACTCTCCTCGACATTTTTAGGCCTGCATGAGAAGTGCGTCGAGCAGTACGGCGAAGACTTCATCGCGCTCGAAAGCCAGTCCGGCCTGCGATTGAACAACGCGCTGATGGAGTCGGCCGGGGTGGAGTCGTCGGAAGTTCAGGCTTTATTGGCGAGCGAGTTGCGCGGCGCGGATTGGATCGAGCGCGTTTTCGTTCGCGGCGAACTTGAGAGTGAGCTTTCTCAAGAAGATCCGTGGTTGCGATTGGCACAGCGTTGCTATCTCCGTGAGCGCTCGCCCGACATTGTTATCCAAGCGCGGCCCTGGTTGCTGATCGGAATGTCGACCGGCACGTCGCACGGCTCGCCCTATCCCTACGATCGGTCCGTTCCGCTCATCTTCATGGGCAAGGACATCGCGCCGGCTGTTCGTTTCGACGCGGCCTCGACCGCGGACGTCGTTCCCACCGTTCTCAAGCTCCTGGGAATCGAGCCGCCAGACGAGCTGGACGGTCGCGCGCTCTCACTGCGCTAATCACCCGCAGGATTCGTCATTCGCCCCAAACCTCTGGGGCTTCGTGACCTTCGGGTCGCGATTGAGCGCCCGCACCCAGTGTCGGAACCGAGTCTTTCTCGTAGAACGCGATCCGCTTGAGCAGTTGTTGAAGCATCGGCTTTCGTCGTTTGCTCAGGTCGGATTGCTCGCGAGGATCTTCGGCCAAGTTGTACAGCTCGACCTTGCCCCCTTCTTTGAGGATCTTCCAGTCTCCGCGTCGAATCGCTGCGCGACCGCGACTCATGTAGAGCACGAGCTCATCGTGCGGAGATGGCTCGCCCTCCGCGAGGGACTTCCAAATATCGACCCCATCGAGATCGAGCGGTTGCTCCAGCGAACCACCCGCCACGGTTACCAATGTCGGAAAGAGGTCGATGATATGAAGCGGCACATCGACGACGGCGGGATCGAGATGCCCGGGCCAGTGGAAGAAGGCGGGAACGCGCAGCGCACCCTCGTAGTCGCTCGTCTTATGTCCGCGATAGGGATTGTTGTTCGAGCCGCAGTTCTTGGCTCCGCCGTTGTCGCTCGAGAACACGACCAGCGTATTCTCGCGCATCCCCCGACTCTCCAGCGAATCCATGATCTGCCCGACCGAGTCGTCCATGCAGGTGACCATCGCCGCATAGGTCCGCCGCGACTTGTTTTTGATCGCGGCGTACTGAGCGATGTAGTTGTCGGGCGCTTGCAGCGGCAGGTGCGGTGCAGTGAAGGCCACGTATAAGAAGAGCGGCGTAGCCGTGTCGTGTTCTTCGATCAGTCGCGAGGCTTCGTTGGCGATCAATTGACCGGCGTAGCCCTTCTCGATCAACGCTTTGTCATCGCGGTGCCAATCGAGGCCCTTCCCGCGCATGTGCGTGTTGTGGTCGATCGCGCCGCAGTAGCAGCCGTACTGATGGTCGAAGCCGCGCCGCGTCGGGAGGTACTTGGGATCGTTGTGACCCAAGTGCCACTTGCCGACGATCGCGGTTCGATAGCCGGCTTCCTTGAGAGCATCCGCCAAAGTGCGCTCTTCCGTGGGGAGGCCGAACGGAATCCAAGGCGTGATCGTTCGCAGTCCATAGCGAAAGGGATAGCGTCCCGTCATCAGAGCGGCGCGCGTCGGCGTGCAGATCGACTGAACGTAGAACTGTTCGAGGCGAACGCCGGCGGCGGCGAGCGCATCGAGCTTGGGCGTCTTGATCTCGCTGCCGTGATAGCCGACGTCCTTCCAGCCCAGATCGTCGGCAAGAAAGATGACGATGTTCGGTTTCGGCGACGCGAGTGCTTCCTCGGGAGGCTCTTCTTGGGGAGCCCATCGCGCGGCGAGGACAACCGCGATACAGCTCAGCGAAATAAGTCGAATCATTCGAATTCGCAGCATACGCGCGCACTTTGGGGATGCCAAGCGCGCGCGGGGATCGCGGGATGACGCTCCGCTCATGTGCTTGGCGGACCATTGTTTCGAATGGGTGACTCTCGGCGGTTCGAGGCCGGAACTCTCGAAAGCGACGGTTACAACGCGTACCCTTGCCGGGTGCTCAAGATCCGTTCGTTGATGAAGTCCTTTGGACGCGTGCATGCCGTGCGTGGCGTAAGCCTCTCGGTCGAGCGCGGGCAGATTTACGGATTGCTCGGCCCGAACGGATCGGGAAAGACGACGACGATGGCTTGCGCGCTGGGCTTATTGAAAGCGACGGCGGGGGAGATCGAGGTGCTCGGATTTTCCGCGAGCGAAATTCATAAGACGCGCGGGCGAGTGGCAGCGCTGTTCGACGATGCGACGTTGGTGAAGGGACTGAGCGTTCGACAGAACCTCGAATACGCGCGGCGGCTGCTTGGACACGGTGACGGTCGAGGAATCGACAGCGCGTTGGAGCTCGTGGGCATCTCGGAACTCGCCGGTCAGCGCGCCGGATCGCTCTCGCTCGGCCAGGCGCGGCGCGTGTCGATTGCGCGCACGCTGATCGGTAAGCCCGAGCTGGTCGTTCTCGACGAACCGCTCTCCGGGCTCGACACGGTCGGAGTGCTGGAGGTCTTGGCGCTCTTTCGCCGGTTGCGCGATGAGGGCGTCACCTTGCTCGTCTCGAGTCACCGGATGCACGAGCTGGAGAAAGTGGTCTCGCACGTCGGCATCCTGATGCGCGGTGAGTTGGTGAGAGAGAGTTCGCTCGATGAACTCTTGAAGAGCGCGCGCGGACAAGTTCGAGTCCTCACGGGTGAGCCCGACAAGGCGCTCGAGATACTCAGAACGGTCGATCAGCTTGGCTCGGTTCAGCTGATGAACGGAAGCCGTCCGGCGGGTGACGGTCAGTTGATGGTCGAGTTGGGCGGTAGCGATGCGGCTTCGGTGAATCGCGCACTGGTGAACGGTGGTTGCACCGTTACGGGTTTGATTCCGGAGGGTGGCAGCCTTCACGACGTGTTTGAGTCGATGATCGATGCGGTAAAACTCGACGTGGCTGGAACGCAAGCATGAGTGGGACAGCGCGCGTCTTCCGAGCCGAGCTGTATCGCCTGACGCACAGTCGTCTGGCGTGGGTTGCGCTCTTCTTAGTCGCCGTGCTCGCCGCCACGCGCGTGCTCGCCGCGCACATCGCCATCTCCGCGGAATACGCTCAGGCGGTGAGCGACGCGCTACTCTCCGGTCGGCCGCGGCCCGAGGCTCCCCCGATCGGCAATGCCTACGCGCCGCTCGTCGAAGGCTGGTTGGTCGGGCTCACCCTGGGAACCGTCCTGCTCTTGATTCACTCCGCTCGAGCGCTCGCCGGAGATCGCGAAACCGGAGTTCTGCGCCTCGCGCGCACACGCAGTGCATCGCGCTCCGCCTTGGTCATCGGCCGTTTTCTGATCGGCCCGATTCTCGTTCTCTCGCTCTTTGCCGTCAGCGGCTTGGGCGCCGGAATCACGGCGGCATCGCTGTTCGAGTTTGGACCGCTCGTCATCGACGGCTTCGAGTTGATCTCAGAAGAAGAGCTGCTCTCCGAACTCGGATCGGCCCTCCTCGCCGCGCTTCCGCCACTGATCGCGACCTATGCGTTCGGATTGTTCATCTCCGCACTCGGTCGTACAGCCGCTGGCGCCGTCGGCTTTTGCCTCGCGGTCTTCCTCGGTTTCGATTTGTTCAAAGGTGCGATCGGCGATGCTCAACACTGGATCTTCGCGTCCTTCGTGCCATCGCTGGTCGACAAGTCCTGCTTGAAGCAGATGGCCGGAATAGCGGCGGGCTATTCGGACTCTTATTATGAGGAGTCCTACCTGCACATGAGCTATATCGTTCCTTGGCCCCAGGCTCTCTTGTTCCTATCCGTTGCGTGTTGGCTCGTCTCTCGGAGATCGATTTGAAGGCATTCGGAATCGCTGCAGTCGCGCTAAGTCTGGCCAGTTGTCAGAGCGCGGTGCTCTCGCCCGTCCCCGAGCCGCTACCGGAAGCACTTCCGTGGAGCGTGGCCTCGACTGGCGGCGCTTTTCTCGGCCTACAGACTCGCGAGAACGACAGCGGATCTCTGGAGGGCTTGTTCTTTAGTCCCGGTGTTCGCGTCACCCGCGTGATCGAGAATTCACCGGCTGCAGGTGTCGGGGTCGAGCCGACGGACATTCTGCTTGCGCTCGATGGTGAAGCCGTCAATGACCCGGCGGCACTGGACGCACGGGTCGCCGCGCGCAAAGGTGGCGAATGGGTCACGCTCGAAGTGCAGCGGGGTGACACGGTGTTCGAGATGAAGGTCGAGCTGGCGACTGCCGGAGGGAATCAGGTCACCGAGCCCAACGTGCTGTATCGACTGGATCCCTCGCGATCGTCGGCGGGATGGGCTACGGACCGGGGCGGCGTTCGACTCGTGAGTGCTTCCGACGAGAGCCCCGTTCGCGAAGCGGGATTGCCCATCGGGTGTCTGGTTACGCACCTGAACGGTGCGGCGCTGACTTCGGATCGCGAGCTGATTCGGAGGCTCACGGACCTTGAAGAAGGCAGTGACGTCACGATGAGCTACACGACTGCTGAGGGCGAGCGGCGGACCGCTGACGTCGAGCTTCTGGAGGCGCCGACCTACACCGCGAGCTTTAGCCTCCCGATCGTAATGAACTACGCGCACGATCCCGACCGATTGACGACCGACTTCGTGCTCATCGATCTGTGGTTCATTTCGCTGTTCGCGTACCACCGCGATGGAAATGAGCGCACCTGGTCCATGTTGCGATTTTTGCGTTACTCCTCCGGAGTTGGCGAGCTGGTCGACGGATGATCGCTCGGCTCTTTCTTGTCGCGACGCTCGCCGCGGCTCCGAACGCATGGCCGTCCGGTGAATCCGCGGATGGAGTGAGTTACCGCGATTTGTCCGTGGAGGTGGAGGGCGAACTGCTCGACGCGCGCCTGGTACAGGTGGAAGGTGACGAGCGCCCCGAGCTCGTGTTGGTCGAGCGCTCACGTGACTCGGGCAAACGCGAGATTCATATCTACACCTATTCCGATGAGAGCGGAGTCTTGAACGCAACTCCATGGCGCTCCATACCGGTGTTCGATGATGTCATCGCATTTGCCGTGGCCAACGTCCGCGAAGCGTCGGGCAAGGAACTCTTGTTCTTTACGCGCGGCGGAGTTTTTGCGATGTCGCCGCAAACCGAGTCGATGCGCGGAAATATCGAGCTATTGATAAAGGCCGACCTCGTCTATGAAGTTCCGGCACCCGACGAACTCCCGTACTGGGATTTCGTGATCGCGGCTTCATCGGCAAGCTCGCTCGTCTCCATCGTCATTCCGAGCAGTAATACGTTTTCGGTCTGGGGGCCGGACGGAAATGGAACCGGGGATTACGCGGAACTCGCCGAATTCTCACGAGTGACCGACGCGCCCGAGGCGGTCGAGAGTGGGAAGGTCGTTGTTCGACAGCAAGCGACGGTGACGGTCGGTGGTTCCAGCGCGGGCGTCTCGCGGTCCGACTCGGATGCCAGTCGAGTGTTGCTTCGAAGCGAGGCTTCCGTCGGACGATATCTCTTGTCCTTCGACCGGTCCTATGACGCTCCCGGACTCGCCGACGTCAACGGAGATGGCGCTACCGACCTTGTCGTTCTCAGTAAAAAACAAGCGTATGTGTATCTCTCCACCGACGGCCGCATTCCCAGCGAGCCCTCACGGATCGAAGAGATACCGGAGTTCCTCACCTCGGAGGCAGGCATCGATGTCACGAACTCCATCGAGCTCATCGACTTCGATCGAGACGGAGACGCCGACTTATTCATTCGCGGCGAGATAGAAGACTCCGGCCAGGGCGCTCTCTCGAACACCATTCGCTTGGTCTTTCTGCGGAATGACGGGAATCGCCTGTTCTCATCGAAACCGGATCAACTGATGCAGTTCGAGGCGCTCGAGCTTCGAGCCGAAATCGCGGATGTCGACGCGGATGGTGTTCCCGATCTTGTCGTCCGTAAGTTCGAAGCGCCGTCCGTCACCGATGTGGTCTCGGGCCTCGAGTTTACTCACACGACGCTGCTCTACGCCGGAAGGGGTAAGCCCGCAGGACGTGTCTTCGAACGGCGCCCCTTCCTGAAGAGCGAGCGCGTCTATGACGAGAACTCGGTCGGTGGTGCGATTGCGGTACGCTCGCTCTCCATGGACTGCTCCGGCGATGGGATTGCGGACTTAGTCGAGGTCGACTTTCAGGGGCGCGTACATATTCAATTGCTAGAGCGCGAAACGAGTTTCTTCTCCGGCGACTCTTGGACGCTCAATCGCGACTCGTGGAAACGATTCGAGACGCGCGGTGAGATCGGATCGCTCAAAGTGGACGACTACAATGGCGACGGGTTGGGGGACATTCTCTCGCTTCGCGATGACGGCGTGCTCTTGCTCTTCTCGAACCGCGCGGGAGATTCACGATGATCCTCGCGTGGTTACTGCAAGCGGCGATCGCAAACGCGGACTTTAGCGAAACGCAACTTCGCTTACCGGCGGACGGAACGCGGCTCGCCCTGCGCGACATGGATGGCGATGGCGGAGCCGACCTGGTTTGGATTTCGAGCAAGGGGCTCGCGATTCGATTCTTGCGCGAGGATGGAACCTATCTCGAAGAGTTCGACACAACGCTCGCCTGGCCGGCAGACCATATGGCCTGGGACCTCGCCGATCTCGACGGAGACGGCGCGACGGAGCTGATTGCGATTCTCGATTCAGAGAGCATTTCGGCCTGGAGCGTGGATCGTCATAAAGGCTTCGGCGAACGTCGGGAGATCTTGGCGGATGTGAAGGGGAGTCTGCCGCGAGGCAATCACTCGATCCGATTCGCGCGCGATATCAATGGCGATGGTCGTGTTGATCTGGTTGTTCCCGCAGCGGGGCGCTACTTCATCTATCTCAACGACTCCGCGTCGAAGACCGGGTGGTTGCCGCCCGTCGATGTCGTCTTCGAGCCTTCGATCCATTTCATGATCAGTGATCGGGAGCGCTTAGATGGCGAGTTTGGCGTCTCTGTCAAAATCCCGTGGTTCTCTCTTCGAGACCTCGATGGTGATGGACTCGTGGATTTGGTCTCGGAGACCGAGGACACGGTGCAGTTCCACATCGCTGCGCCCGACCTTCCGTCCGAGCCGACATGGCGACTCGACAAGGCTGCGCTTCGCCCGCGTCACGGAACAGAGGGCGAGCTCGATTTTGATGATCTGTTCGCGATTCTCGGCGAGCAGGTCGCGTGGCGCATTGCGGATCTCGACGGCAAGGGCGCGCTGGATCTGATCGTGCAGCAGGGCTCGACCTTCCGCATCTACTTGGAGGGTTCGCGCACGGGGAACCAGAGACAGCCAGATAGCTTGATGATGTCGAGTGGCCGAGTACTGACTCTGCTTCTCGAAGATCTCGACGGAGATGAGCGAGTCGAGCTCCTCATGGTTCGCGCGGAGAAGATTTCGCTCGGCCGCGTAATTCGTTGGTTGGTTTTGCCGGGGAGTCTCGACTTTGAAATCTTCGCTTATCGCAATGAAGGCGGCGCCTTTTCGCGGAAGCCCATTCAACGGGTATCACTCCGGCTGAAGATTCCACGGCTCCTCAGTTTCATGGAAGAGCTCGATGAGGTCGGCGCGGATATCACCGACGGTTTGGAGTTTCCGACGACGGTGGGGACCTTCGATGCCGATGGAGAGCGCGACGACATCATTGATATCGTCGACGGCAAGCTCGTCGTCTATCGGAACTGTGCTCCCGAATCGACTGGCCTCGACTTTCGCGACATCGACGACCTCGATCCGTCGAAGATGATCGAGACTTTCTTGCTCGAACAAATCGACGGGCTGGAGGATGGGGGCGTAGCCGTTCTTGATCTAGCCGACTTGGCAGACATCGATTTCTCGCCTGCTGAAGAGCTTCGAACTGCGACGCAAGGGCGCGAACCCGAGCTCCGTTTCCCGCTGGCCGTTGCGGAGGACAAGCTCGCCCTTGAGGTCGTCGATATCAATGGCGACGGCATCTCCGATCTCATTTTGTTCCAGGACGAAGTGCAAAACGGCAGTCGCCTCGTCCAGATTCTCGTCACGAAACGTCACTAGCTCCCGGCGGTTTGCTCATGTCTCGCGAAACATTGCGTCTCACTCTTCCGATTGCTGGTCCCATGACTGCGGTCTGCGCGCTCTTGCTCTCCACTCTGAGCGGGTGCTTTCTCTACCCGAGTTCTCCCGCAGACGGTGCGAGCCTCTTCCGCCGCGAGCGCTGCATCGACTGCCACGGACCCAGTGGCTTGGGAACCGGGAATGGTCCGACGCTAGATGGGCTCGCGAGCCGTTGGACTGCCGATGCGCTGGCCGATTACATCGCGGATCCCGAAGCCTACCTTGCGAATGATGCGCGCCTCTCCGCGCTCGCCGATCAATACGACGGCCGCATGATCCCGTTCGGCTATCTCTCCGAGGGCGAGCGCCACGCGCTCGCGAGCTTCGTACTCAGTATCGCGAAGTAGGGCTCACCTACTCCGCGGGCAGCTCTTCGAACCAGTCCTTTTTCGGACGGTTGAGCATCGTCCGCAGGGCTTGCACGAGTTCGGGAAACTGGAAAGAGTAGCCGCTGCGCAGAAGCGCCGTCGGGCGCACGCGCTGTCCACCGAGGAGCAACTCATCGGCGAGTTCACCGAAGAGGAGGCGCGCGGCGAACTTTGGTATGCGAAGACGCGCCTTGTGTTTGTAGACCCCGGCGAGCGCGGCGGTGAACTCGAGATTGTTGACCGGGTGCGGCGCGACAACATCGACGGGACCCGCGAGTTCCGTGTGATCGATGACATGCAGGATCGCGCCGACAACATCGGTCAGGGCGATCCACGACATGTATTGCGAGCCGTTTCCGAGTTGGGCTCCTAAACCGAACCGGAAGGGCATCAGCATCTTGGCCAAGGCACCGTCCTTCGGGTCGAGGATGACGCCGAACCGCGTGTGCGCCACGCGGATACCGGCTTCGCTCGCGGTTTCGGTGGCGGACTCCCAGCGCTTGCAGACCTCCGCGAGGAAGCCACTGCCGGGCAGAGTCGAGCTGTCGACCCAGTTCGGACCGCGGTTGCCGTAAATGCCCGTCGCGCTTCCCGAGATCAGGACCGGCGGCGGAGACTCCAGCCCGGCGAGAGTGCGGGCCAGGAGGTCGGTCCCGCGAACGCGGCTCGTCTCGATTTCGGCCTTCCGTCGAGCGCTCCAACGCCCATCCGCGATATTGGCGCCGGCCAGGTGAACGACGGCATCGAGGCCGTTCAACCCCGCTCGCGTCTCCTCGGGCATTTCGCGGCCTTGCGGGTCCCAGGTGAGCTCGGAGTCCCCGCTCGGTCGCTTGCGAACCAATCGGATCACGTCGTGCTGGCCGCGAGCCAGTTCGCTCGAGAGGGCCGAGCCCACGAGTCCGCTCGAGCCTGTGATCAAAACGCGCATGGGCGGGCAGGATAGCACCGCGGACTGGCAATAGGGCACTAACGGGATTCGAGCTTTCTGCCGATAGCGGACCTGTCCCTGTCCCCTCAGCAACCGACTCCAACCGTACTCCTATGGGTTCTCGCACCGCGATTCTCGGCCTCAACGCATTCCACGGCGATTCTTCCGCGTGTCTCGTCATTGATGGCGAGCTGATTGCCGCCGTCGAGGAAGAGCGCTTTCGCCGCATCAAACATTGGGCGGGCTTCCCCAGCGAAGCGGTTAAGTACTGCCTGGCCGCGGGTGGAATCGAAGCGAAGGATTTGGACCACATCGCGATCAACCGCGATCCCAGCGCGAACATGCTCAAGAAGGTGCTGTTCACTCTGAAGAAGCGCCCCGATCTCTCGGCGATCAAGAACCGGTTGAGCAATGCATCGCACATTGGCGGCGTCCTCGACGCGGTCGCCGAATGCACAGGAACTCCGAAGGCGGAGCTGAAGGCCACCGTTCATCGGATCGAACACCACCGCGCTCATATGGCGAGCGCGTTCTTCGTTTCCCCGCACCAAGAAGCCGCGATTCTCTCGGTGGACGGATTCGGAGATTTTGTCAGCACGCAGTGGGGCTATGGAGTCAACACGAGCATGAAGGTGCTCGATCGCATTTCGTTCCCGCACTCGCTTGGCCTCTACTATCTAGCGATCACGCAGTTCCTCGGATTCTGGAACTACGGCGACGAGTACAAGGTCATGGGACTCGCTCCCTATGGCGAGCCGCGTTTCTTGCCCGAAATGCGCAAAATCGTGCGATTGAAGCCTGGCGGGCGATTCGAGCTCGATCTCTCCTACTTCCTGCATCACTCCGAAGGCGTCTCGATGGTTTGGGATGGAGGGTCGCCGACGCTCGGTCGCGCCTTCTCCGATGAGCTCGAAAACTTCTTGGGCAAAGCGCGAGTGCCCGAAGACGAGCTGACGCAATTCCACTACGACATCGCCGCATCGACGCAGGCGATGTACGAAGAAGCGCTGTTCCACATCCTGAACCAGCTGGCCGCTGACACGCACTTCGATGCGATCTGCCTGGCCGGCGGATGCGCGATGAATAGCGTCGCTAACGGCAAGATTACGGATAACACGCGCTTCAAAGAGGTCTACGTTCAAGCGGCGGGAGGAGATGCGGGCGGTGCGCTGGGCGCGGCGTACTGCATCTGGAATCAGGCCATGTCGATGCCGCGGACGGAACCGATGACCAGCGCCTACGTCGGTCCCGAGTACAAGCCCGACGAGATCGACGCGGTCTTGAAGGGTTCAGAGGACGAGCTGAAGGAAAACAATTGCCGCGTTCGCAGGCTGGATAACGAGGAGTTGGCGGCGATTGTCGCGCAGCGTATCGCGGACGGCGCTGTCGTCGGCTGGTTCCAAGGTCGGTTGGAGTGGGGTCCGAGAGCGCTCGGCAATCGGTCCATTCTGGGAGATCCCAGGCGCACCGATATGCGCGACTTGTTGAACCTGAAGATCAAACGGCGCGAGTCTTTTCGCCCGTTCGCACCTTCGATTCTCAAAGAGGAAGTCTCGCGTTGGTTCGAGAAAGACGGGGATGTTCCGTTCATGGCCGAGGTCTGGCCCGTGCGGACAGAAAAGCGCAAACGCATCCCGGCGGTGACACATGTCGACGGTTCCGGTCGCTTGCAGACCGTCCGTGCCGAGGACAACCCGCTCTATCACCGCTTGATCTCCTGCTTTCACGAGATCACCGGCGTTCCGATCTTGCTCAACACTTCCTTCAACGAGAATGAGCCGGTGGTCTGTCAGCCCAGTGAGGCGCTGGACTGCTTCTTGCGGACGGAAATGGATGTCTTGGTCATGGGACCTTTCCTGCTCGAGCGATTTCCCCAGCCCGCACCAGCGCTGCCCTCGGCTGCGAAGCAAGATGCGCCGAAGAAGGCGCCGAAACGCAGCTAAGCGCCCGCTGAGGGAGACTTAGATCGCAACAGGGCAAACGCTCGAATTGCCGGATTGAGCGCCTAAATCGGGCAATATTCCGAATCTGCGATCTTCGCGAGATTGGCCCAATGAGGTCTCAACCAATCGCGGCCAATTCTCGATAGGAATAGCTCAGTCGCCCCTTTCTCTGTGAACAACAGAACAAGCTATTCCCCGATGAATTCGACTCAAAACCGTACTGCACTGATCGCTGGAGCTGGTGGATTCATCGGCGGACATCTCGCTGCCGAACTTCTCGCTCGTGGGTACTCCACCGTGCGTTGCGTGGATGTGAAAGCCGCTGACCAGTGGTATCAGGCTCACCCCGGTGCCGAGAATTTGGTTCTCGACCTCCAGGACTTGGAGGCTTGTCGCATCGCTTGCCGTGGAGTTTCCGAGGTCTACAACCTGGCCTGCGACATGGGCGGTATCGGCTTCATCGAGAATCACAAAGCCGAGTGCATGCTCAGCGTTCTGATCAACACTCATCTCTTGATGGCCGCGCGCGAGTACGGCGTGAAGAGCTACTTCTATTCATCCTCTGCATGCGTCTACAACGGCTCGAAGCAGACGGAAGCGGATGTTACTGCGCTGGCCGAAGCCGACGCCTATCCCGCCGATCCTGAAGATGGCTACGGTTGGGAGAAGCTCTTCTCCGAACGCATGTGCCGCCACTTCGAAGAAGACTTTGGGATGAAAGTCACCGTCGCGCGATTCCACAACGTCTACGGACCGTTCGGAACGTACGAAGGCGGGCGCGAGAAAGCTCCTGCGGCCATGTGCCGAAAAGTGATCAACGCAAAAGTGACGGGCGATCACGAGATCGAGATCTGGGGCGATGGCGAACAGACCCGCAGCTTCATGTACATCGACGATTGCATCGAAGGCATCTTGCGAATGACCGAGAGCGATCACTCGGAGCCGATCAACCTCGGAAGTAGTGAGTTGGTCTCGATCAATGAGCTGGTCGACCTGACCGAGGAAATCGCAGGGGTGAAGCTGAACCGGAGCTACGACCTGTCGGCGCCCAAAGGTGTACGTGGGCGCAACAGCGACAACACCAAGATCAATGAAGCTCTCGCATGGGAGCCGACGATTCCGCTTAAGACTGGAATGGCAAAGACCTACGCTTGGATTCTGGACCAAATGACAGGCGCAACGCCGGCGCCCTTTCCCCGCGAGGCCCAAGAATGGCTCGATACCTCTTCGTCAACCAGTACTACTGGCCAGACTTCGCGAGCACGGGCCAACACTTAACCGACCTCTCTGAGCACCTCGTTCGCGAAGGCCACGAAGTGCGCGTGATTTGTTCGCGCGGACGGTACTTCGAAGGTAAGGGGACTGCCAGCGCGCGAGAGGCTCGAAACGGTGTGGAGATTCGTCGTGTTCGGGCGACGTCGTTCGGCAAGCGCGCTCATCTCGGCCGGCTCGTGGACTATCTGAGTTTTCATGTGCTCGCGACACTCGCGGTACTCAGCTCGCGTTGGGCTGACGTTGTCGTGACTCTGACGACTCCGCCTTTGATCGGCTTATGCGGACGATTGGCGCGCATGCTGCATGGAACGAAGCACGTCAACTTCGTGATGGATTTGCATCCCGATGCAGAGTTCGAGTGCGGGATGATCGATCGAGCGAGCTTGCCGGGCCGAGTCCTCTCGAGAGTGGCGGGATCCATCCTGAGCAAGGCCGACAAGAACGTCGTGCTCGGCCGCTACCAAGCCAAGCGCGTGATGGGCTGGGGTGCCCGAGAAAATTCGATCGTAGAGATTCCCGTCTGGAGCGACGGCGAAGAGATCGCGCCCGTGCCGCATGCGGAGAATCCGATCCGAAAGCGCATGGGCTGGGACGAACGTTTCGTCGTGATGTACTCCGGCAACGCGGGCATTGTGCACATGTTCGACGAGGTGCTCGACGCGGCTGACCAACTCTCGAAGTCCGATCCGGAAGTTCAGTTCGTCTTCATCGGCGGCGGTCCGCGAAAAGCAGAGATCGAGGCGGGAGTGAAGGAGAGAGCGCTCTCGAACGTCAGCTTCCACGGCTACTTCGAACGCGAGGAGCTGCGCTATTCCCTCTCGGCCGCGGACGTGCACTTCATGTCCCTGTTGCCGCAGCATGTCGGAATCGCCGTCCCCGGAAAGCTCTACGGAATTCTTGCGGCCGGCCGACCGGTGCTCTTCGTTGGGGATTCTCGGTCGGAATCAGCGGAGACGATTGTTGCCGCTCGGGCGGGCTCGGTCTTCAAGGTCGGCGAAGGTACGGCTCTAGCCGATGAGATCCGGGCGTTGAAGAATGACAGCGATCGTCGAGTCGGGCTTGGTCGCAACGGTCGTGAGTACTTTTTGGCAACGCACGAGCGACAGGTTTGCGTCTCGGCTTGGAACGACCTGCTCGAGTCCGTTGCCGGAGTCGAGCCGTCGCTTAAATACACAGGCTCCACAAGCGGGTCGAGGAACTCTCCACATTTTGACCCGGGTCAAGTGGATGAAGTGCCTTCACCGTTCGCGGCGAAGAGTGCACCGACCGGTTCGCCTGAAGCTTCTGCGGTTACGACCACGAGTGAGGTCCGTTGAACCCGGCAGTCCGCAGTTCGATTCCTCGTCGCGCGATGACCGCTCCCAATCCGTGGGGTTTGGCGATCGCGATCGGCGTGCTGTTCGGTTGGTTAGCTTGCCAGCGAGATTTCGGACCGGATGGATTCTTCATCCCGTTGAAGGGTCTCCTCGTAGCCGTACTCGGTCTCGCGCCGGGTCTGATCTACTTTCACCGCGTTCGTTCGGATCGAACAGCGATCGACCCGCTGCCGTACATTCCCTTGGTCGGTGTGATCTACACGATCTATTTCGGCTTGCCCGTCTTGCTTCGCGATCGCGTTACGTTCATGAGCTTGGCGCCGATGGAGTCCTCCATCTCCGACGCACTCGACCTGGCGCTGCTCGGCTGGATCGCGCTCCTCACGGCCTACTATGCTGTTGGACCGCGCCTGCTGGCCATGCACGCGAATCGGCCACTCAAGGTCGCTTGGGACGTCAATCGAGCGCGAAGCCTTGCGACGACACTGCTCTGCGTCGGCGCGATCGCCACGATCGCATCCGAGACGGTTCCGATTCCTTCCTACTTGGTTCAGATCGTGCGGATGCTCAGGCTGATGCTCCAGCTGGGAATCGGCATCTACATTGTGATCGATCTCAAAGGTGGCGCATCGCGCGGCTGGCGCATCGCTCTGTGGACCGTGATCCTGCCCTTGTTCATGCTCCTCCACCTGCGAACAGGTGCAATTGGGGCCGTCGTTCGGCCTCTAGCGTTCGTGCTCTTCTTGATTTGGGCGTGTCGCTTCCGACTGCCTTGGAAGTCGATCGGATTGATCGTCGCCGCGATCATCCTGTTGCGAGGAACGGCAGCCGAATTTCGAACGATGCTCTGGCGCTCCTCGTCGATTGCGGAAATGAGCGCCTTCGATCGCACGTCGCTCTACATCAACACGGCCTGGACAAACCTGAGCACGCGGCCGACGGAGACGATTGAACAGGCCAGCGAGCTGATCGGATCGCGGACCGCGCAGCTGGCTCTCTTTGCGCACAGCATGCACCAGTCCCCCGAAGCGATTCCGTACTGGGAGGGCGAGAGCTACGCCACGTTGGCATCGAGTTTCATCCCGCGAGTGATCTGGCGCGACAAACCATCAAAGAATGTTGGCCAGCGCTTTGGACACCGCTACTCCGTCATCTCTCCCGACGACAGAGAGACGGCCATCAACCTTCCGCAGCTTGTCGAGTTCTTCGTGAACTTCGGACCGCTCGGGGTTCTCTTCGGGATGTTCGGCCTTGGACTCCTCTACCGATTCGTGAGCATGAAGCTCAATCATCCCGACGCGGGAGATGGAACGACCGTCATCGGAGCCATGATCTTTTCGGAGCTCATCAATATCGAGTCCGACTTTAGTCTCGTCTTCGGAGGACTAATTCAGACCGCAGTGATTCTGTACTTCGTTATGAAGCTCTGTGGACCACCTAAGCAAGCGCACACTTCGCGCCTCCTACGCGCCCTCGAGCCTGCGACTCCGGAACTCAATTCATGAAGATTCTCCAGGTCACGCCCTGCTACTTGCCCGGCCTGCGTTATGGAGGCCCGATCGCTTCCGTTCACGGACTGTCACGAGGACTCGTCGAGCGCGGTCACGAGGTGGAAGTCTTCACCACGGACATGGATGCTTGGGAGCGCTTAGAGCCTGCGCCACCGGCCCAACAGATGATCGACGGAGTCGAGGTCTCCTACTTTCCCGTCCGATTCGGAAAGCGCTTTCATCGTTCACCGGATATGTCGAGCGCCCTTCAGGACCGGGTTGCCGAGTTCGACCTGGTTCACCTCCACGGCATGTTTACGTGGCCGTGTTACGCCGCTGCGCGCAAAGCGCTGCTCGCCGGCGTTCCCTACGTTCTGAGTCCACGCGGAATGCTCGTGCACGATTTGATTCGCCGTCGCGGGTCGAGTCGCAAGAAACTCTGGATTCGCGCGGTCGATCGAAAAACGATCGAGAACGCGGAGCTCATCCACAACACGAGTGAGCTGGAGGATTGGGAGCTTCGCAAGTTCAACTTCGACATCCCTCACACGGCGACGATTCCCAACGGCGTTGAACTCGACAGTTTCGATGGGGATTGGGCTCTGATCTCGCCCGAGATTTGTGAGTTGGCCAAGCGCGAAGACGTGGTGCTCTTCATGGGGCGCCTGAACTGGAAGAAGGGCTTGGATCGACTGGTCGAGGCAATCGCGGAGCTCGGCAAAGGCCACTTGGTCATCGCCGGTACGGATGACGGATACGAGAGCGCTCTCCGCAAGAAGATTGTCCAGCTCGGTCTCGAGAATCAGGTCACCCTCCTCGGACAAGTTTCGGGGCGCAACAAACAGGCGCTACTCGAATCCGCGAGAATGTTGGTCCTGCCCTCCTTCAACGAGAACTTCGGCAATGTCGTTCTGGAAGCGATGGCGGCTGGTATTCCCAGTGTCGTCACAGTGGACGTCGGCGCTTCCGATCTCGTCGAGAGTGTGGAATGCGGGTTCGTGGTGGACGGCGACGTCGGGCAACTCGCGGACGCTATCGACGAACTGCTGGAGGACGGCGAGTTGTGCGAGCTGATGGGAGCCGCCGGATATCGCGCGGCAGAAGAGCGCTTTTCATGGACGTCGATCGCCAAGCGGTTCGAGGCGCTCTACACCGAGATCTCGCGAGACCGACGGCTGGCCGCGTAGCTTCGATCTCATGACGAGCCGAGCTGTCGTCAGAGTAGCGCCTCGTAATCGCCGTCTAAGTAGAGGCTCACGAAGCGTGTCTAATTGATGAGTTCGCGCGCCAATACGCGAGAATATAAGCGACACTGAAGCAGGCGCTCACTCGCCTAGCAACTCGCGTTGAGCTGATCGAGAGTTTCGTGCGCCTTCTCCGAGTCCAAGGCAGTTGGTCATGACGCAATTCCATCACCTAGTTTTACTAGGACTAGCTCTTCAGATTTCTGCTCTCTGTGGTTTCGCTTCCGCACAGTCGGAAGGCTTGTTGCCGACGCACAAACCACCGGTAAGTAGTGAGAGAATAGATCTTGAGCCACTTTTAATCCCCGCTCCCTCCGACCCAGGTTCGCTGCTGAACCGTGGCAAATTCGTACCTGCGATCGATCCGGGTTTTGTCTATTCGGAGTTTGTCAACGCGACCTTTGATGCATCGGGCGCCTCCTTCGATCGGCTGACGGTGCCGTGGCTTGGAGCTCTGAATAGTCCCGGAACTCGAATCAGCTTCCGAACGGACGCAATAAAGATCGAGTTGAACGTTGTCTACGGAGACACGTTCTCCACTCCGGGATGTGGAAAATTCAGATTGGAGATTGACGGCATCCTTCAGTCTCAATTATTCGGGTCCGACACGGCGTTCGGCATCCAGACTTACACCCTAGTAGAACAGGCAGGGCAGGGACCGCATAACTACTGCGTGATGATGCCTTATGGCAGCGACGTCAAGTTTGCGGGAATGACACTGTTCGGTGGTACGAAGAGCCTTGCTGGAACCCCGCCTCCGCGTCCAAACTTCCTCTACGCTGCCTACGGAGATTCGATCACGCATGGGTTTGACGCGTCTTCGATAGGTGAGAGCTATCCATTCCGACTCGGGTCATTACGAGACTGGCGAGTCATCAACATGGGATTCAAAGCACGTCGTGTGGCGCCGGCGGATGGCCTTGCGTTGGGCGCTCTTGGAGCGAATTGCATAACCCTCGCTATTGGATTAAACGATTACTTCGGACCGACTCCGACAGGGCTCGCCGCCTACAAAGAGCTCTACAAGGGCCTTCTCGATAACATTCGATCGGTACAACCCTCCGTTCCAATCTTCGCGATCACTCCAACGTGGGTGGCTTTCGAGGGTGTCGACAATGTGGCGGGGCTCTCCGTTGAGAACTATCGCCAAGTCATTCGCGAAGAGGTTATTCGCCGCAAGTTGACGGATTCGAATTTATACCTCGTCGACGGGCTGGGCCTCGTCCCCGGCGGAATCGGAAATTTTCCCGATGGCATTCACCCGAGCGATTCGGGATTCAATTTTTACGCCAACTCGCTTAACTCGATCTTTCAGGGTGTTTTCGGCCCGCATGATTCGACTGCACCGGCGCTACCTCGTATCCATGAACCAACGGGCAAGCCTAGACCGGAAAGCTCTTCGAATTCGTACTCGGAGAAGATCGAGAAACTGGAGGGATATACACCACGTCGCAGAGAGTCTCTTCTGTCTGAAGTGGGTGTTAGCGCATCCGAGTTCGGATTGCATTCCGGCGGGCGCGCTGGTTTGCATGGAACCCCTTCGCTCAGGGTTAGCGCTCTACCGCGTTTCGGATCAGAGGTCGATCTGCTCATCGGCAATTCCTCGGGAAAACAAGCCCTGAGTTACATCAGCATTTCGATAAGCGGTGTCGACCAGTCGGGCTCGCACGCCGCATCCTTATCCGGTGCGAGCCTTACATCGAGCTTCATCGTTCCAACGGATGGGCTTCGACTTCGGATGCCGTTAACTCCTGAACTCCAAGCGGGGAGTCAGATCTGGATGCAGCTTGTGCAGCTCGATGACCGTGCGGTGGGCGGTGTTTCACTCTCCAGACCGTGCTCTATTCGGTTCGGATACTGACTTGCGGATTCGCGCACGTTGAATCGAATGTGCGGTGCACACGATCAATCTTTGGGCCCCGCGTCGGTGATAAAAAATGCGCGTGATTTGCACCCGCGTGTTTGGCTTTCGGCAATTCCTCCGACCATCAAGCCGGTTCAAGCCTATAGACAGTGCGCGGATTCGCCGATTAGGCGCCAACAAAGCATCTCGTAGACATCTACTTCGCCGCTGGACGAAGGCCTCTCAACAGGCCGCGTACTTTCCGACGTTCGGATTGATTGAACCAGATGCGGTATGTCGAGACGCCGCTTGATAGGGCTACGACAAGACCAATCAAAATTACGCGAACAAAGGAGTCCAGGCTTTCAGTTTGCGAGGCAACGAGAGTTGCAAGGCCGGCGACCAACAGAGCGACTGGGAGGAGTGGTCCGATGGTGGCCAGGAAATAGCGTACTGTTGATTCGCGGACGAGCTGGCAAGCGGCGTTCGGGACGGCCCAGCCGCAGACCAAGAGCTCGGCGGTTAGCAGTCCGCCGATCAAGCCGGTAATGCCGAACTGGTTGGCGAGCAAGACACCGAGCGCTAACCCGAGCAGACTCGAGATCAGGTAGCAAGTCGAGACCAGTCGGTGACGGTTCGTCGCCATCAGGAAGATCGAGCTGATGAGCCACGGAGTTTGCAGGACCAACATCACGAGCAACGCGTTCATCAATCCGCCGTGATAACGAACGGCGCCATCTGTCCAGAGCTCGACGATGTCCTCGCCGGCTGCAAAGAGGAAGACCGCGGCGGCCAGGCAGAGCGATGTGATCGCTTTGTTCGCGAAGTGAAAGACGGTGCGCAGCGTGTCGAAATCTTCGCTCGCTTCCAGAGTCGTCAGCTCGGGCCAGAGCGCGGTAATGAGCGCGTTCGAGAGCTGACGAACGAGGTTGCAAAGCGTGCGCAGGGTGACGAAGAGTGCGACAGTCGCCGATCCGAATAAGGCGCTGACGATCAGTGTCGTTCCTTGAATGGATGCGGCTTGGCTGCCTCGGATGAGGAAGAAGAGCGAGCTCGGCGCGATGAAGCTGCGTGCGAGACCGGGCTCGCGCTTGGAGATGCCGATCGCGATCTCGGGATGACGGCGACCGAGGTCACGCAGCACATAGGTGATCGCGAAGACGAGCGGAATGAGCTGGGCAGCGGCAACGTGCACCAGTCCTCCTCCGGTGAGCAGAACAACGCCGGTGAACGCGAAGAAGAGGACGCGCTGCAGGTTGTGGATCATCGTTCCCGTGGGGAACTCTCCGACGGTTCGATATATGCCGGTGATCAATCCGTAGGGGACGGACGCGACAACTTGCAGAGCGAGGAGCGCTCCGACAGTCGTGACGACGCCCTGCTGAGTCAGCTCGATGGAGAGCCAGGAGTTGATCGGCAACACGAAGAACAGGGCGGCGACGATCAGGAAGGCGATGATCGCGAGAGAACCGGACCAGTAGAGCGCGCTGTGAAGAACGCGGGCGTACTCGCCGAGCTCTCCTTTGGCGTAGTTTTGGTTCAGTCGGTTGACGACGTAGGTTTGGACTCCGAAGTCCACGAGCGCGATTTGCGCTGCCATTGCGGACAGGGTCAACCACTCGCCGTAGCGGACTTCTCCCCATGCGGCGAGAAAGATCGGTACGAGCACGAGTTGGCCGGCCATCGCGACGATTTGCGCGGCGACCGTCGCGAGTGCGCCACGGCGAACGCGGATAGAGCGGCTCTGCGAGAGCGCGCTTGTGGACTTCGTAGCCGTAGCTCAGCCTCTCAATCCGGCTCGGTGAGCAAGCGGCTCACGATTGAGTGATTCGATGTCGAGCTTCACGCCGCAAACTCCCCGGGTCGAGGCCCTGCGGGCGAGCGATTCTCTCGCCACGAGTCCATCGCGGTTCCATAAGCCCGCAAGATGCGGTTGCCGTAGTCCGTCCAACTGAAGTTGGACCGAACTCGGTCGAGCGCGGATGCTCCCATCGCCTCGCGCGCGTTCCGATTCTCGTAGAGCCACTCGATCTTCTCCGCAAGTGCTTCGGGGCTGCGGATGGGAACGATGAATCCGTCGGTTCCATCAACGATCAAGTCTTGTGCGCCAGTATTGGTCGTCGCAACTACGGGCAACCCACAAGCCATCGCTTGCGCGGTCACCATCGCGAGGCCTTCTTCAATCGACGCGAGGCAGAACACGTTCGCCTTCGCGTAGTAATTGATCAGTTCCGCCTGCGGCACGGCACCTTGGAAGACGACCGACGGCGAGGCATAACGCTCTTGAAATGGCTTCATCTCCGGCGCGACGTTTCCTACGAAGAGGAGCTCGGCATTCGGCAATTGGAGCGAGCGGAAAGCTTGAATGAGGTGATGACAGCCTTTGCGCAGGTTCACGCCACCGACATGAATGATGCGGAAGACGTTGTCGTTCTCACGGGTCCCGGCGGGAGGAGGGGAGAAGCTCTCCAGCGAAACGCCGTAGGGAACATGAATGAGCTTGTTCGGGTCGATGCCTTCGTCGATGAAACTGTTGCGGACGAAGTGGCTCGGCACCGAGATGAAGTCGGCGGTTTCATACTCAATCAGTTCTTTCTCGACGACAGCTGGATGCGCGATCCGCGGTCGAAAGCCGAACTGTTCGTACTCTTCTGTCACCAGCCGGCTTTGGGTCTCGATGTGGCTGCTTCCGCGCTCGACAACGGTCATCATTCCTTTTGACGAGGCTCGCTTGATACCTGCGAGGGAGACGCCGGACCAACCGACGTAAACGTCGGCATCATCGGGGATGTAGCGCGCGGCACGAGTTTCAAAGTGATCGCAGAAGAAACCGATCGGGTTGGTCAGGCTGGTGATGGAGTGCGGCAAGTGCGCCCAACCTCGCCGAATCAACTCGTTGCTGAGGACGGTACTCGTCAGGTTGGATGGGATATCAAAGCGCTTGGCGACGAACTTGGGATAGGACGTGATCAGTCGACTGAGCGCGCCTTGACGGTGGAGCTCTTGAGCTAGGTTGAACGCGTGAAAGCGTCCGAGGACGGAGACGCAAACTTTCATTGCCCTGCTCCGATCGCAATTTGAAGCATAGTTTCGATTCTGTCGTGAAAGCTGTAGCTGCTCTCGATGCATCGAGTTCGGCCACGTTCTCCGATCGAGCGACGCTCGTCGGGCGAGTGAAGGTAGTGCTCGATCTTGTCCGTCAACTCAGCCGTGCCCTCGAAGAACTCGGCCTCTCGGCCTTCTTCGAAGAGCTGAAGGTGCTCATCTGTTCGTTCGGCGAGCATGAATGCTCCGCATGCGGGAATCTCGATACTGCGATCGGTCTGCAAGTCTCGATTCTTGCGGCGTAGGAAACCGAGATTGATATCGGTCGAACAGATCGCCTTCACGTACTCGTTGCAGAGGAGCGCTCTTCCCTCCACGCGGAGGTTCGGGTGTCGACCGATCCAGTCCTGCCAATGATTTCCCCAGACGCGAACTTCGATTCCGGATTCGGCGAGCTGAAGCATGACCTCCGCGCGCTCGCGCTCGAAGGTTCCGATGAACCCGACGCGGCTACCAAACTTCGCACGCTCTTCGGGACTCACCTCGACGGGGCGGTGCAGATTCCGATCGAAGCACTTGTCGATCATCACGACCTTGCGCGCTCCGATGGAGGGCAGCTCGTTCGGTAGAGCGTTGTAGCTCTTGTGCGTGAAGACCACGTCGTAGAGCGGAAGTGCGCGCCTGAACCAGACCGATTGATTGTGTCGGGCGAACATGTCGTCCTCCGAATGGAAGACGAGCTTGGCCCATGGGTTCCGCTCGCGCGCTGCCTCGAGGATGCCCGGGCGAAGGCCGAGCGATTTGGAGACCCAGAGCACGTCGTACTGCGACTTCTCGATGGCTTCTCGCGCAAGGCGATTCGCTCCACCCCGATCCGGCGGAAAGCCCAGTTTGTTCAGCAAACGGAAGACGGGGTCTTCGAAGTAGAGTCGCTCGCCATTCCCGTCGACTACTTCCGAAGGGACGGTCTGCACGTCGTGACCGAGCTCGGCCATGGCGCCCGCCGCCATTGCGCTGCGGGATGAGTTCCCCATGCAACCGATGTAGAGAACTCGCAGGCTCTCCAACCGCATCTGCATCAGCTCGGTCAGTCCCGTCTTCTGAGCGTGATGCGCGTTCGTTAAATTCACGCGGCTACCCTGCTCGACGCAACGGAATCGAGTGCCTTGCGGATGCCGCGATAGTCCTCTTCGAAACCCCACTCGGCGATGCGCGCACGCGCGGCGGCGCCCATTCTCTCCGCGCAATCTCCCTGAAGCACTTCGTGGATTCGGGCGGCAAGCAGAGTCGTGTCCCCGACGGGGACCGTGAAACCGGTCTTGCCTTCAAGGACAAGATCGGGGGCTGCTCCGACGCAGTCGCTTGTGATGATGGGGCGCCCCGCGTTCATGACCTCGTTGAGAACGAGCCCCCACGGTTCATAGCTCGAAGGCAGCACGAACACATCACAGAGGTCGAACAGCCGCGGCAATTCGGTCTGATTCCGGAAGCCGAGGAAACGAATGGAGTTCAATCCACTCTCCGCGGCCATCGCTTCGAGTCCCTTGCGCTCTTCACCGTCGCCGGCGAAGAGCAAGTAGGGCAGCGGACTCTCACCGCGTTGCGCCAGACTGATGTAAGCGCGCAGGAGGTCGTACGGTCTCTTGCGCTCGATGAATTTGGACGCGTAGAGAATGACCGAGCGACCGGGCTCGAGGCCGAGGCTGGCGCGCCACTCCTCGCGAGATTCGGAAGCTATGTCGGCGCGTTCGCGAAAGAAGTCATTATCGACGGCATAGGGCACATCGAAGATGCGGTCGGAGCTCACGCCGTGATGAAGGTAGAACTCGCGGTTGCGTGTTCCGATGGCGAGAAAGGCGTCGACGCTCTCGAGCACTCGACGTTGGAGGATTCCTTTGACGCGTTGCTTCCAACCGGAGCCATGCAGCAGCGACTCGCCGCGCATGAAGACGGGTAGACCAATGGAACGCGCGACGCGAATCGCGCGCAGGTTCGCCTGGTGGTACCAGCCGTGAATCCACAGGGCATCAAAGCCCTTACCGGCGAGATGACTGCGCAATCCTCGCACGACGGGCTCGGCGAAGTTCAGTCGATCGGTGCTGTAGATGCTCGGCAGGAAATGGTGGCGATAGCCGTCGAGCAGGGGGACGTCCCAATCGATCGCTGTCCCGAAACCTCGATCGATGTGGGGGCGAGTAGAGAGATCGCTGAGAAAGAAGACCGTGAGGTCAATGTCAGGCTGCGCCGAGAGGTACCGCAAGAGCGGCGCCTGATACTGGATCGGGTGCGAGACTAAGTACGCCAGCTTGTAGGCACGGTTCTTCATGCCCCCTTGCGGAAGACCGGTTCCTTCTCCTCGGTGTACTCGTAGTAGGAGTGGTAGTAGCTCCCGCCTTTGCCGTGTTCCGGTCGAACGGCATTGAGGACGGTACCCACCAGGTTGCACCCGGTCTGTCGCATTCGCGCTGCAGCGGCACGAACGGCTTCGCGCGCTACACCGTCACTGCGGTACAAGAGGAGCAGAGCGTCGAGTTTGTGAGCGAGGTTCTCGACGTCGGCGACAACCAGTGCCGGCGGAAGGTCGAAGACGATGACGTCGTAGCTGGCCTTGAGGTCCTCGACAAAGGAGCCAAAGTCGTGCTGGGCCATCAAATCGCCGGGCTTCCCGCGATGCACTCCGGCCGAGAGGATATCGAGGTTCTCGATTTCGGAATCCTGAACGCAGCTCCGCCAGTCAATTCCGTCCATGAGGACTTCGGCGACACCGGGCGAGCGCTCGATCGGGAAGTTCTTGTGTACGCGCGGTTTCCGGAGGTCGGCATCGACAAGCAGAACGCGCTTGTTCCCCGCGGCGAAGGCGATCGCGAGGTCGGCGTTCGTGACCGACTTGCCTTCTCCGGGAGTGCAGGAGGTAACCGCCAAGGTCTGAATCTCGCGCTCGCCTCCGAGTGCGAACCGGAGGTTGGCGCGCAGGGATCGATAGGCTTCGGCGACGGGGCTATCCGGCGCATCGCGAAGAGCCACGAAGTCACAGGCGCCCTTGTAGGTGCTGAGTAGAGCACGGAAGTCCGGAATAGCGCCCAAGACGGGCAGGCCGGACACCGATTCGAGGTCGGCCTCGGTGTGAATGCTGCCCTTCAGGCTCTCGCGCAAGTAGGCCAAGCCGACTCCCAGTACGAGACCGAGAATGGAGCCCATCATGAGGGTGAAGGAAACGCGCGGTGTGTAGCGAAGGACCGGCGGTTGGGCGGGGTCGATGAACTCGGCCGTCGCTATCGTGGCGGCGCGAGCGATCTCTGCGTCTTGCTGACTCTTCAGCAAGAACTTCACGATCTCCGCGCGTGCTTGAAGGCGACGCATCGGACCAGCGAGTTCGCGCTCGTGAGCCGGCAGCTCGCCGAGCCGCTCTTCCACGACCATGATCTGTTCGTTGAGCGAATCTCTCCTCGCGCCAACACCCTCGTAACGCGCCTGAATGTGTGCGAGCGTGCGCTTGCGTAGATTGTTGAGCGCGACTTGGATCTTCTCGCGCTCCTCTTCGGGATGTCCGTCGATGATCGAGCGCGTGTCCGCGAGCATTCTCTCGTACTCCGCCTTGGACTGCTGAAGCGAGTTCAGGCGCCCGGTCAACTGTGCGATGATCTGCTTGCGAAGCTCGTCGATGGCGGAGTCAATCTCGACCAGTCGCGGAAACTCCGGCTTGTAGATTTGCGCGAGGTCGGCGCGTTCGGTTTCGAGAACCGAGATGCGATCCATGTAGCTGACGGCGAGCGGACCGGCGTAGTAGCCCTGCACCGGCGAGCCAGGCAAGCCGGCTAAAACGCTCTCGTCACCCTTTTTATAGGTCTCGATGATGTGCTCGAAGGACGCCGCCTGGGATTCGAGCTCGTCGAACTGCGTCTGCAGAGCTTCCAGTCTGGTCTGCTTCAAGAGCTTGTACGGTCCGGTGTCCGACCGGTCCTGCATCTCGAACTCCGCCGTGAGCAGGCTGAATTGCTCGACGTAGCTCCTTGAAATCAAATCTGCCCCTTCAACGCTGAGCCTGGAGAGAGCGGTGATGTCGCCCTCCCGAATGAGCGCGAGGGCTTCCTTCAGTGCCGTGTGCGAAATCGAGAGGTGGACGCGCTCGACTTCAAGCTCACTGAGCCGCTCGATGAGCGACGTCGCAGTCGAGGAGACATTGATGGTCTCGGGGTGAGATTGTTGAAGCCGAGCAACCTCTCCTTCCGCTGAATCGAGCAGTGCTTTTTGGTCGCGCAGTCGCTCCTCGATGAAGCTAACTGTCTGTGACGCGCGCTTGCTGCCTCGATCGATGTTGAGGTCGAAGTAGTTCAAGCACAGTGCATCTGCGGTGCGAGCGGCGCGTAAGGGATCCGAGTCGTTCACGGTAACGCGGACAACGCCCGAGTTGCGTTCGGTCTCGATGACGCGCGTGTTCCCGGTCAGAGCTCGTGCGGCGTCGCTCTCCGAAGTTCCATAGATCGAAAAGTTGCGCCCGCTGACATCTCCGTCTGAATGCAGGTGAAGTTTAAGACCCTCGTAGTCGTATTCTTTCCCCGGCTTATAGCGCACGGTCTTGGAGTTCGCTCCCACTCCAAAGTTGGCGAGAAATCCAGGGTTCGAGAACCGGACGCGGTTCTCGCCAATGAAGTTCACCCGGACGGAGTTTGGCGCTCCCGGGCCACGCCCGGCGATTTGCGCGTACAGCCGTCCATCGGATCTCGGCATTCCGAAGAGTCGGGACCAGAGAGTCGCGAGCGGTCGCATGCTCTCGTCCTCGACCGTCGTCGACAGTCCAAGGTGACGATCAAATCCAGGGACTCCGGGATGAGCGAGCTTCGCACCGGGAGGGAGAGCAACGACTCGTTCCGCGATCGAGCGCGATCCGATGATCGCGATTTCGCTCGCCGCGGGAGGTGCTTTTCCGAGCGATGCGAGTTCGGATAAGAGGCCGTTCTGACCGCTCTCCGGATCGATCAAGACGGTCGCAGAAGCGCGATAAACTGGGGTTTGAGTGCCAACCCAGAAAACCGTAGTTACGAAGACAACGATCGCTGTGACGATCACCGTGCCCTTGCGCCGCCGCACGAGGCCAAGCGTGTCCTCAAGGCTAAAGCCGGTTGACTGGCTGTTTGATTCGTAGTCCGACATGGTTAATCGTCCAGCGCGTCGGAGATGACCGCCAAGTTCGTGAAGGCGCCGATAATGGGCGCGGTTCCCGAGACGTACGGAAGGATCTCTTCCCTGAAAGTTCCCGCTCCGCTCTGCCTGACGAAGATGAAATCTCCGGGCTGGACGGCGACCAGACCGTCAACCCCGGGTGTCTCGGCATTGAAGTAGTGAACCTCGAGGTCCTTTCCGGAGGCGCGCATGAGCGCAACGGTTTCGCGATCAGCACCCACGCGAAAGCCTTGCCCAAAGGTCAGAGCTTGGAGCGCATTGATCGGGCGATCGAGTGCGTAGGAACCGGGCACGTCGACTTGGCCGAAGACGTAGACGCGCTGCGAGCCGTACTCGATAATCGAGACGGTCACTGCTGGATCCACTAAGTATTGGGACAGCGCTTCGGTGATGAGCGTCCGCGCGCCCTCCGCCGATTGTCCGTCGATCTTTACCGGGCCGATGAGCGGAAGACTGATCGTCCCGCGCAAGTCCACGCGCTCGCCTCGTTCCGGTGTCGAAAACTCGGGATGCTTGAAGACGGTGACCGCGACGACATCGCCGGCGCCGAGCGCGTAAGCGTCCCAATCGAAAGTCGTCGTGATCGTGTTCGGCTCGACCGTTCCCTCGACCAGTGGAGGGGCTTTACAGGCGGCGCCAAGTAGAACGAGCAAGCAGGCGCACAGGGGGGCAATTGGGGGGGATAGAGTCTCTCTAGCCATCACGAACGAGTTCCTTCCTAGAGGGGAAGTCGAGCCCGGGGGAGTGGCCCAACGACGGCGTTATCGACGGGAAGTGAAAAAAACTTCCGGGTCAATCCAGGGGTCCTACGGGGGGATTAACCGGTCAGGGCGGGGGCCTCGGAGCCCGCGGTGCGGAGGGCGCGAACGGCCTCAGCGCTTCTCCAGACCTGATCCGCGCCGATATCGGTCAGGCACCGATTCTCGTGGGGGCAGCTCTCCAGCCAGCAGGGCGAGCAGGCCGGGCTCCTGCGGTGGACGATGGGCCGGGTGGCCTCCTCAGAGACCGGGGAGAAGTAGGGATACCAGCGCGTCGGGACGTCTCGAGCCGAAAACGGGACGACCGAGGGCGTCTTTACGGCGGAGGCCAAGTGAATGGCTCCGGTGTCATTCGAGATCAGCAGTCGAGCGCGTTGAATGAGGGCTGCCGAGAGCAGGATGGGGCTCTCACCGCACAGGTTGATCAGGCTCGGACCGGCGATCTCTTGAATCTCCGAGCCAAGCGGGTGATCGCCGGCGGACCCGAGCACGAGTACCCGGCCCCCGTCGTTGATCCAACGCTTCGCAACCTCCCCAAAGCGGCTCGCCGGCCAGCGGTTCGTCGCGCGTTTCGCACCCGGCGAGATGCACATCAAGGTGAGGCTCGTGATCCCATAGCGTTCGAGTACGCGATCCGCTTCCGCTTGCACTTGTTCATTAAGTGGCAGCGGAAACTCAGCCGCGTGGGCTTTGACCGTGAGGTCTTCAAGCAAGTGGAGCTGGCGGTCCGCTTCGTGCTCCAAGTCCTGAGACTTGGAAAGCGCTCGTGCCGGTCCGCGCCCAAGCCAACGGAGGCTCCCGACGGCAAAGTTGCGAGCATGGGGAACACGCGCAAACAGCCTCAAAAAGGCCAATTGGCGCAGTTCCAACCAAGGCGTGCTCATGTTCTGGGGCAGTCGTAGAACGAGGTCGAAGTCGCTCTGGCGAATCTCTCTGGCGAAGCCATTGAAGGAGAGCTCGTCTCGGTAATAGACCCAGAGATGATCGAGCCAGCTCGCTTCGGACAAGAGCTCTTGTGCGCCCGGCGCTCCGCGTTTGCCCGGCGACGTCAAGAGCGTGAGCTCGGCGTTCGGCCAGGTTCTGCGGATCGCTGCCAATGCGGGAAGCGCGCAGACGATGTCTCCGATATTTCCCGTTCGCCAAACGCAGATCCGCGCGGGGGAATCCGGGAGACGGTCGCGCCAGGCTAGGCGCGCAGCAAACCCGAGCATCGCGTTTACGACGTTGAGGGTAATGCCGGCGAGTCGTGTCGCCAGGCTGGCCGGGGGCGTGATCATTCCCCCTACTTCGACGGGATTGGGGAATCGGTGGAGTGCGGCGCGCTTCCGAGTGAGATTAAAGGGCGCGGACGAGCGAGGCTAAGAGTTCTGAGAGCGCAGCCAGGAGAGCAGCGCATCGAAATCCGCGGGCAAGGGTGCCCGGAAGCTCAGGCGCTCTCCGGTTTTCGGATGCTCGAACTCCAGGTCGCTCGCGTGAAGAGCATGACGGCGGAGCAGCGGGGCGCCGTCGGGGAGCGGGGCTCGATCGGGGCGACGGTAGAGCTTGTCGAACAGGACCGGATGGCCGGCTGCGGCGCTGTGTACGCGAATTTGGTGGCGGCGGCCGGTGCGCGGATGGCAAGCGAGGAGGCAGGTCGCTCCGAAAGCCTCCTCGACGACGAATGCGGTCTGCGCGGTTTTGCCGCTGCCGTGCTGCGCGACTTGCTCGCGATCGCCGCGCCCGCGTTGCGGCTCGAGTGGCAGGTCGATCTCGAACTCGCGCTCCACTGGCGTTCCGTGGACCAGAGCGAGATAGCGCTTGCCGACGGTGCGCTCTCGAAACTGAAAGGCGAGCGCGTCCATCGTGGATGCATCGCGTGCGGCGACGATCACGCCGCTCGTCTCGCGATCGAGGCGATGCACAATTCCGGGGCGGTCCTCACCGCGATGGGTCGGCAGAGGTCCGAGGCGCTCGACGAGCAGAGCGCTGAGCGAATCTTCCAAAACGCCCGGTGCATCGTGGGTCAACATGCCGGGCGGCTTGTCGACGACGACAATGAATTCGTCCTCGTACAGAGTCCGCAGCTCTGCCGCGTTTCGAGCGCGGGACTCGCCGGGAGGGGCGGCTACCTGCACGCCGATGATCGTCAAGCGCTCGCCGCCTTGCACGCGAATGTTGGATCGCCTGACCGGATTGCCGTTTAGCCGGATCCCACCGCGGCGTACGAGTTTTTGGAGCTGGGCACGCGTGTGATCGCTGACGAGCTTCTCGAGAACGCGGTCGAGACGTTCGCCGCGCAGCTCTTTGGGAATGACGAAGGCGAGGGAGGGTTTGGGCATGGCGTGAATTCGAGACGTTAGCAGCTCGAGTCCGTCGGTGGGGGAGTTGCGCTCGGCAGAATTGTTATTCGCGAATGCGGCGCGCGAGTCATACTGGCCACTCACGATTTCGAGGACGGAGATCACGCGCATGAAAAAGACCAGCATCGACGGATTGCACTACTGGGGGCGGCTGCAGGCCGATCGCCAGATCGACTTCAACGGATTCTTCTGGGCGCGTCCGGAGGGCGGAGTCCTGTTCGATCCGATGGAGCTGTCCGCGGAGGAACGCGGCCTGCTCGAGAATTTGGGGGGAGCGAAACGCGTGATCATCACGAACTTCGATCACCTGCGCGCTACGGCCGAGCTCAAGAGCGAGCTGGGGCTCGAAGTGTGGGCGCCCGCAGCGGAGCGCGAGCGATTCGGCGAGGCCGCGGCCGTCATCGATCACGAGTACACGGCCGAGGGAGGCTTGCCGGCTGAACTCGGAATCGAGGCCTTCGAACTGCACGGCGGAAAGTCGGAGGTCGAGATGGCGCTCTATCTCGGTCCGTTGCAGGCGATCTTGTTCGGCGATGTCGTGCGTTCGCACGAGTCCGGCGCCTTGCGCTTGCTTCCGGATCCGAAAGTCAGCGATCGGGCGGCGCTAGTGCGAGATCTACGCGCTCTCGGAACCCTAGAGGTCCGCGCGATCCTGCTCGGTGACGGCGACAGTCAGTTCTACCGCGCCGATCAAGCCTTCGCGGAGTTCCTGCAAGGCTTGGATTGAAGCGGGCTCACCCGCGAGAGTGAGCTACCTGCCCGCTCCCGCCTGTTTCAATTCGATCTTCGTCGCCGGCGTCTCCTTCGCCTGGACATCGTTCTTGGAATCGGAATCGCCGAGTAGTCCGAGGAGGACGATCGACGCGAGCGTGAGAACAAGAATCACCACGGTGAACGACGGCAGCCAGGAACGCTGGACTTCGATCTCGTGGGCTTTGGATTGGTTGCGGGGCATCTTGCGAGTGGGGCTCTGCTTGTAGCGGTAAACGGCTCTGTGAATTCCTCTTTCGACGGGCATCCTTGATTGCTGAACCCCTCGGAAATTTCCGCGAACGGGGAAATCGAAGGCCAGCGAGGTGCAGTTCTGAACCGGGTGTCTGGCTAGAAGCAGGTGGGCTGTGTTCCTTACGGCCAGCGAAGCAAACCGTGAGTCGGGAACGACGACATCCAACTTGTGAGCTGACCTCTTCGGGTCCTCCTCCTCGGGATCAGCTCTCCTTTAGCCGTCCAATATGCCCAAAAAGTGCCGTCAAAATTAGTGTCCCCACGATTCTTTGACAGTTGCATTCCGGTTCTGGGAATGGCCGCTCAGCCCGAAATTTTTCGCGCACCGACGGACTTCAAAGAGGACCGTTCGCCCACGTTTAGGGTCGTCGACACGTAGGAACCTTCATTCAAGCGCATCGCCCATTCCAAGGCTGTTCGCCCTTGTACCCGTGCATCGATGGGGCACCATGGCGCCCCCCTTCCTCACGCGAGATTTCCCCATGACATTCACATCGATGAGCACATGCCCGAGACGTTCTGGATTCGTATTGGCGGTGCTCTACCTGGCGGTTTCAACGTTCGGTTCGGCTGCCTGTTCTGGAGGCTCGAACGAGGCGAGCTCGGAGTCGAACTTAGAAAAGCAGCTGCTGCGCGAGAGGGCTGCGGGGCTGTGGATTGAGAATCGCCGAATCGAGGCGCTGGAAGTCTTGACGCCGTTGGTGGAGGTCGCGGAACCCGAGTACGAGGATCTCCTGAACGTCGGAATTCTCACGTTCGCGATGACGGGAATCTTCACCAATGACCAGAGGTACATCGACGAGCTCGAAGCCGAAACAACGGAGCTCCTAACCAGGGCAAGCGCGTTGCGCCCCGACGAAGCCGCGCCCTTCTACAACATTGGAGTTCTCAATCTCCGTAATGGAGAACTCGAAGTCGCCGAGGCCAACCTGGCCAAGGCGCACGAACTCGATCCCGACGACTATCAGACGCACTTGCATTATGCGAATACGCTTCTCGATCTCGACAAGCTCGAAGAAGCGGAACTCCACTATCGGCAGCTCAAAGAGATCGGTGTCGGGACCGGCAAGGGAATGTATGTCAGTGTGATCTACCGGCTTGGTCAGCTCTTGTCGTGGTCGGGGCTTGAAGAAGGTCCGGAGCTGATACGCGAATCTCAGCGGCTTAAAGAAACGGGTCTCGAGCCTCCGAGGAGCGAGCCAGCGAGAATCGGAGTGTTAGGACAAATCAGTTGGCCTCGCGCACGGGGCTTCGAATCCGAGCGCGGTGCGACGAGTTATCAGATTGGCGAAAGCGTGCAAACGCTACCCAGCGAACTGGCCGGAATGCGCGGCTTGGCTTCATGGACGATTTCGGAAAACTGGACTCGGACGGACGCCTTGAGCGAAAAGGATCCCGAGGAAGACGAAGAGGATGACCTCTATGCGCCGACGCAAGCTCCGAAAGCGACCGACGTAGGACTGCCCGATGTCGGTGGGTGGGGACCGAATGGATTGGTGATCGCTCTCCATCAATCCGATGGCAGCTATCAAGCGCATTCATTGACCACCGATCCGGTTCGATTCGCGCGCGCTTTCGACTATGACAACGACGGTGACCTCGATGTGCTCGCGGTCACCGAAGAGGGCGTTCGGCTCTACCGAACGGATGGTTTGGGTGATGATTTAGCGTGGGAGCTTTCGAGCGTAGAGTTTCCCGCGCTTTCCAGTTTGCCAAGAGATGTAGCGCCGGTGGATTTTGACCACGAAGGGGACATCGACCTCCTGGTGGTTGGCGAATTCGGCGCTCGGTTGTGGCGCAACGACGGACTCTCCGTGACGCAGGTAAAAGAGCATGCGAAAGAGCGGGATGACGCTCGTGCGAAAAAGGGACTCGAACGAGAGGCGCAAGACGAAGAGAACACGGAAGAGAGCACGGTAGAGATCGGCAGTTGGGTGGATGCCACCGTTGATTCGAAGTTGCCGACGAACAAGCGATTCGATTGGTGCGTTGTCGAAGACTTCGATACCGATCAAGACGTGGATCTTTTGCTCGGCGGTTCGGAGGGTGTTTTCCTCGCGGACAGCCTGCGCGGCGGCGTGTTCGCGGATCGCTCGACGGATTTAAGCTCTGCAGCTCACCAACTTGGGAAGGAACCGATCGTTGCGGACCTGAACGGTGACGCGTGGCCGGACCTTTGGATTCGCGGATCGGATCAAGCGCAATTATTTATTCGGACTCCTGGAGGCAAGTACATCAGTGCAGCGGCAGGGGGCGGAGCTGCGGGTAAAGTCGAGGATGTC
Organism: Planctomycetota bacterium; assembly: GCA_029259635.1. Lineage (GTDB taxonomy): Bacteria > Planctomycetota > UBA1135 > UBA1135 > OFTM34. Next base: position 82,991 of record JAJDEU010000018.1, read on the forward strand.
GGGTCGATCGACTTGAACGGCGACGGTTATCTCGACGCGACTTGGACGCGAGAGGGTGGTGGCGCGGGCTACGCGCTGTCCATCGGCGCTGGGTCGAAGGCGCCGGCGGATGTGAACCTGCTCGATGGCGCGCTGGCGACCGTCTGGGATGACTTCGATGGCGACGGCGCGATCGACGCGCTGAGTTCGTTCGCCGATCGGGCGGAGCTCAAGCCCGGCGTTGGTGAAACGGGAGCGAACTCCATTCGCCTCGCGCTCTTCGCGAAAGAACGCGACAATCGGCGCGGCGTCGGTGCGATCGTCGAGCTGCGCGCTGGGCCGATCTACCGCCGCATTTTTTGGACGGGCGAGCCGATGACGCTCGGGCTGGGCGCGGAAGCCAGCGCGGGAATCTTGCGCGTGACTTGGCCGCGTGGCGTCGAGCAGCATGACTTCGACGTCGCTTCGGGCTCGCGCTGGATGATGTCGCGCATCAATCGCGTCGAAGGCTCGTGCCCCTTCCTCTACACCTGGAATGGCAAAACCTTTGAGTTCATCACAGACGTACTCGGCATCACTCCGCTCGGGTTGCCGATGGCGCCGGGCATGATGGTGCCGCCGGATCATGACGAGTACGTGCTGGTGCGCGGCGAACAGATGAAGCCGCGCGTCGGAGAAGATGGAAAAGCTTATTTCGAAATGCAGTTCACCGAAGAATTGCGCGAAGTGACCTATCTCGATCGGCTGCGACTCGAGGTCGTCGACCATCCCGAGGGCACGGAGATCTTTCCGAACGAGCGCTTTTCCTTCCCGCCCTTTCCCGAGGCGCACACGCACGTGATGCGCGACCCGCTCTTGCCGACGAGCGCGATTGATCATCGCGGCACGGACTGGACGGAGACGGTCGCATCCATCGACGGCGACTACGCGATTCCGTTCGAGCCCTATCGCGGCTTGTTGACCGGTCTCGCGAAGCCGCACACGCTGGAGCTCAGCTTCGATCCGGAACAGCTGAAAGACGCCGAGCTCCTGCGCCTCGTCTGCACCGGTTGGTTTCTCTGGAGCGACGCGAGCATCAACATCGCCGCCGCGCGCACGCCCGGCGTCGACTTCATTCCGCCGATCTTGCAGGTGCCGGACGCGACCGCCGAGGACGGCTGGCGAGCGGTCGGTCCGCCGGTCGGTTTCCCGGCGGGCAAGCGCAAGACGATGGTGCTCGACGTCACCGACTTCATCGACCCCGCCGATCCGCGCATCCGCATCTTCGGGACGCTCTGCATCTACTGGGATTCGATTCGACTCGCGACGGACAACGACGACGAGCCGCTCGTCGTCACGCACGTCGAGCCCTCCTCCGCCAACCTCTGGCAGCGCGGTTTCAGTCGTTCGATGCATCCGATCGAGGGACACATGCTCGAGTGGTTCGATTGGGACGAGCTCGACGAAGCGCGTTGGAACCAACATCCCGGCAGCTACACCAAGCTCGGCGAAGTGCTGCCGCTCATGACGGCGATCGACGACAAGTACGCGATCATGGGAGCCGGCGACGCGCTGCACGCGCGCTTCAGCGCCGAAGGACTCCCCGATCTTCAGCCCGGTTGGCGCCGCGACTACTTGGTGTTTCTCGACGGCTGGGCGAAAGATCGCGATCCAAACTCAATCGAAGCGCTCTACGTCGAGCCGCTCCCCTTCCACGGAATGAGCGGCTATCCCTACCGCGAAGACGAGAGCTTTCCGAATGACCAAGAGCACAACGACTGGCGCCGCGAGTGGAACACGCGTCCATCGCGCCGCTGGATTGAAGAGCTCGCGCCTGGTCGCAACCCGGCGATCGCGCTCTGGTAGTTCTATACGGAGTCAGGCTCCACTCCAAACCTCAGCCATCACTCAGTGCCAGACAACCCGAAGCCATTTCACGCCGCCGAGGTCGGACGTATAGCAGCGCTCCATTGCTCTTGAGTTAGGCGACGGCGTCCAGAGTTTGTGTGGCACCTGATGAGGGTTGAGGTTTGGAGTGGAGCCTGACTCCGTATCGCTACTCGAGCGACTCGACGTAGGCGTTCATCAACGACGCGCGTTGGCCGGTATTGAACGCCCAGATGGCTTTCCAGCGCTCGGCCGTGAAGAGCGGGCCGGTGATGACGGTTTGGAGATCGTCGTAGTACGCGGCGAGGTCGGGATTTTCGATCGCATTGACGCCGGTCTCAAGAGTCTTCGCGTAGCCCTTCGGGAGTCGCCGCGTGAAGTGGCCGATGCGCCAGGTTCGCGCGTTGCGCGTTCTCTTCTCGATCAAGCGCGGAATGCGAGCGAGCAGCGCGTCGGTCAAGGCATTCGCATCGATGACGTGAACCTTCGGGCCTGCGAAATACCCGAAGTAGCCGACGGTCGAGCGCGTCACGACCGAGGGCGGATTCTTGCTCGCTTCGTATCCGCGAACCGCCCAAGCGTGCGCCGGCATTCCATCGACGGGCTCGGTCTTGCGATACTTGTCGCGTCGTTCGCTCCACAACCCCGTCGCGCTGTAGTAGACCATTCGCTCGTCCGAAATTCCGTTCGTATCGGCGGCATCCAACAGGCGCTCCGCAGGCGCGAAATCGGCACCGGTCAGCGCCGTGGGGAATGGCGCGAGAAATCCGGTCACGACGGCGAGGGCGGGAGCGACCCACGCTCGACTTCCACGGAGTGACATCAGGGCGCGACCGAGCAGGATCGCAGCGGTGAGCAGCGGCAGGCTCAGCGACCGACCACTCATAAAGTCGCCGCCCACGCGCACGACGTAGACCAGGTAGAGCAGCGTGCCGATTGCGATCGGAACGGAACGCGGGGTTCGGCGAACAAAGCTGAACGCGATGCCCGCGACGATTGTGATCGTGGTGAGCGGGTCGTTGTTGATCGAGTTCTGAAGGTAAGCGAGGCCCTGAGCGGTGACTTCCGCAAACGGAATCTCGACGCCGATCTTGGCGTAGGCGACGTTCGGAAACGGAAAGCCGAAGTAGATCACGGAGAAAATCTCCCACGCGATGAACGGCGCGAAGCCGATGATAAACGGACGCAAGCCGCGCAGCCCAGCGCTCGGTCGCACGAGCGTAATAAGTGTCGGGAGGTAGATCAGGATCGTGTCCATGCGCGTCGTCATGGCCAGACCGACGATGAGAGCGAGGAGTGTGATCCGGGGTTCGCGTTCTCGTTCCGCGCTCGGGTCGAAACGAATCCACAGGAACAGCGCGAGCAATAAATGCGAGAGCGGATCTTCCAGGCCGCCTGTCGAGTAGTCGATGAAGGAGCGCGACAGGCAGAGAATGGCCAGCGTCGTCAAGCTTCCCCAGCCGGCACCGAGGGTGCGAATCGCGATTAGCGCAGTGGCGAGAGTCAGCGCGATTCCGAGCGCGAGGACGGTGGTGTAGAGCTCGCCCGTGATCCACGTGACGGTCGCGACGAGCAACATCCACAGCGGGTGAGTGTGGGGCTGGACGCGCTCGCCGGCATTCCAGGTGAGCCCGTGGCCGGACTGGAGATTGTCGATGGTCCGGTAGGTTATGTACGCGTCGTCGCACAGCCAGGCGGTTCGAACGAGGATCACGGCGAGCGCAAGAACGAGCAGGGCGAGAGCCCATTTGAAGAGGCTCTGCCCACGAGCCTTGCCGGTTGCATCCCGCGTGGCGGAGCTCTTCGTTGTCGCCGGCGGCATGGGTGGTTGACTCACGAATTGCGATCCTGCGGACGTGTGCGCGGAGACCATCGGCCGGGCAGCGACTGCCTGCTGAATAAACCCTGCCGGATGATCTTCGGGATTCCGCAGCTTCTCCGAACTGCAGAGCATCGTCAAGTCCGATAGGCTGGTCACCGATTCGACCGATGACCACGCTCCGCACAGTTCCATCTTTCGCCACCCTGGCGCTCGCCGCATGGGCGATGGGCCAAGTCCTGTCTTGCGCTCCGGAGAGCGGACGCGCGGGCGACGGCAACGACCTCGAGCTCCGGCCCAATTTCGTGGTGATCCTGGCGGACGACCTCGGCTGGAACGACGTCGGCTACCACGGCGGCGAATACTCCACACCGCAAATCGATCGCCTGGCGAAGAAGAGCGCGCTGATGGAACACTTCTATGTTCAACCGCTGTGCTCACCGACGCGTGCGGCGTTCTTAACCGGGCGCTATCCGATTCGCTATGGCCTGCAGAGCTGTGCACTCCGGCCGTGGGCGAACGCCGGGCTCGCGCTCTCCGAAGAGACCTTGGCCGATGCGCTGCGCGAGCTCGGTTATAAAACCGCGATCGTCGGCAAGTGGCACCTCGGTCACTTCGAGCCGGAGTACTTGCCGACGCGCCGCGGTTTCGATCATCAGTACGGGTCCTTCAACGGTGGCGTTAACTACGTCAGTCACGAGCGCCTGGGCAAACTCGACTGGCACCGCGACGACCAGCCTCTCAAAGAAGAGGGCTACGCGACATCGCTCATCGCGCGCGAAGCCTCGCGCATCATTCGCACGCACGACTTCGACCGTCCGCTCTTTTTATACGTGCCCTTCACGGCCGTGCACTCGCCGCGTTCGGCGCCCGCGCAGCTCGTCAAGCGCTTTGCGAACTTCGAACCGGAAGCGCGCCGCGTCTACGCGGCGATGATCGCCAGCCTCGATCGGGGCGTCGGCGACATCTTGAGCGCTCTCGACAGCGCCGATGTTCGCGAGAATACGCTCGTGCTGTTCGGCAGCGATAACGGCGGAGCGCCCGGCATGGGAGACAATGCTCCTCTGCGCGGATTCAAAGGCGATCTCGGCGAGGGCGGCGTGCGCACATCGTGGATCGCGAGTTGGCCGGGCACGATTCCGTCCGGTTCCGTCGTCGATGAGCCGATGCACGTCGTCGACCTCTTTCCGACCTTCGTGCAGCTGGCTGGGGGATCAGCGCGGAGTGATCGACTCGACGGCTTCGATGTGTTCGGTGTCATGCGCGGCGAGAGCGCGCGCGCGAGTGACGAGTTGTTGCTCTATTCCGGACCGCGCGGTGGCGCGCTTCGAATCGGAAGGCACAAGTTGATCGTCGAGAACCGTCGCGGCGTCGACGAGCCGATCATCAAGCTGTTCGATCTAAGCGCGGATCCGAACGAAGCGCTGAATCTCGCGGACACCCGAGCAAGCGACGTTGACCGCATGCGCGCACGACTCGATGACTGGTCGAATCAGGCGGTCGCGCCGATCCAAGTCGCGGCCACACGGCCGGAGGATTTCGTTCCGCCGGAGATTTGGGGACAGCGATGAGCCGCGGCAAGACCCTTGCTCTGTGCCTCTTCGTACTCGCGGCTCTCGGCTGTGCGGATTACTTGACGCTGGTGGGCACGGAGATGGCCGAGACGACTTTCGACTCCGGCATCTTCTTGCGCTGTGCAGAGGGATCGCCGCTCGACGCGAGTTTCTATACCGCCGTGCGTCCGCCCACCGTTCCCTTCTTCTACATGTTGGTCGACGGGGACGCGCAGAGTATTGGCATCCTGCAGAGCGCGCTCTCCGTCATCAGTTGGTTCTCGCTCGGCCTCGCTCTCGCCTGCCTCTTCCAACCGGGCGCGCTGCGCGCCGTGATTCTGATCGGGACTTGCGTCTTCTCGCTCTCCAGCCCAGTCAATCAATGGGATGGCGTGATCATGTCGGAGAGCATCTTTCTCTCTCTCCTTGTCGGGTCGATCTCCACGACGATCTTCGCGGTGCGGGCCATGCTGCTGACGGGACGCATTCCGCTCGTTACCGGCATCCTGTGGTTCCTCGTCAGCCTGCTCTTCGTCGGCAGTCGAGATTCGGCGGTCTACTTTCTCGTCGTGCCCTGGGTGAGCGCCCTGGTCTGGTGCGTGATTCAATCTCGACGGCCGCGGGATGAGGACCAACCGGCGTTTCCGATGAAGAGCTTCGCCAAGGCTCTGCTTGTCGGCTTCGCGCTGATTGTCGCGTCCCAAGTTTCGCTCCAGAACAGCAAGCGCTGGCAGACTCCGCTGATCAACGTGATCCTGAACCGAGTCTTGCCCGATGCCGAGCTGTATGAGCAGTGGATCGAGCTGTACGACTTGCCCCGCGATCCGCTCCTCGAAGGTCAAGCCAATAAGTTCGCCTGGAATCGAGTCGGGGATGACCAGCAACTGAGGATCCTCATCAAGCCAGGCAACCGGCTCGCGGAATTCGGAGGGTGGCTAAAGCGGCGGGGCATGCGGTCTTACCAACGCCATCTAGTCATCGATGAACCCGTGCGGTCGATTCGAGAGGCGGTAAACGGTTTGAACCAAGGCCTCAACCCCGTTCCGCCGATCGCAGCAGGCGTCCGCGAGTCTAGCTACAGCAAGGGAGCGGGCATCACCGAGTGGACTCTAGCGCTTACGAAGTTCACCTACGTCGCGCTTCCCGCGCCGCTTTGGACCTGCGTTGTTGCGGCTGGCCTCGCGCTGCTCTGCTTCTTTCGACGTCCCGCGTTTCGGGCGCCCGCGGTGTTCGTTCTGGTCCTACTCGGCGGCGCGGCCGTGCAAGCCTTCGTCACATGGCATGGCGATGTTGCCGAAGTTCCGCGCCACACGCTGGTCGTGGGAATCCTGGTGCGAGTCGGTTTGGGTGTGCTCGCGGTCATGCTGCTCGCGGCGTTGAAAAAGCGCGACTAGAGAAGGGCCGCGGTCCAACCGGCGACAATCAGCAAGCCGGCGAGCAAACCCGAGGCGAGCTGAATACTCGGTTGATTGAGTTTTCTGGAGCCCGAGCGTCCGAGAAGCGCGCCGATCAAGAGTCCTGCGCCGAATCCAGTAGCGTGTGCGACGACATCGACGAGCCGGCCGCTGGCTGAGTAGACATCGGGGATGCCGTACGTTGCGAGCAGGGCAAAACCGACAAGGATCGGAGCCCAGACGTAGATCGTTGCGAAATTGCGGCGACGTCGATCGGCCCAGAGGAACGCGACGTAGACGCCGATCGAGCCGAAGACGCACGTCGACGCGCCGACGGAGAGGTGCGAGGGATCTTGCACGATGGCGTTGAGGACGGTTCCGAAGATGCCCGAGAGCAAGACGCTCAGCATGCCGATGCCGGTGCCGACGAGGTGGCAGGTGAATGCGATGAAGAAGGCGCCGAAGAAGAGGTTGCTGACGAGGTGGGTGAGGTCGGCGTGGAGGGTGAGCGCGGTGATCGTTCGCCACCACTCACCGGCGAGTATTGCGCCGGCATCCGCACGGCCGTTTGCCAGCAAGGGCAGCTGGTAGCGCTGTTCGATTTGAAGCAGATACACGAACGTAATCACGAGGCTGTAGAGCAGCGCGGCGTACTTGCCATCGGAGAGCGTGACGACCTCTTCGCGAGCGGGCGGCCAGTCGACATTTTCCTTGGCGTAGTTCCCGAGCTCGTGCAGCGCACGCTCAACAAATGGCTGAGGGACGGCGAGGATTTGGTCGGCTCCTGCCGAAACTTCGACGAACGGAACGCGCCGCGCTGACAAGACTAGAGCGCACTCGTGCAGGCTCTTGGCATCACTCGAGCGGAACACCTCATAGTGCTGTTCCGTGGGGCCGTCTGGATTCGAATCGTTCATGAGCAAGTCGTCGCAGTTGAGGGTACGGCTGAGGTGGAGCCTCTCGCTATAGTCCCTGCATGGAAGTCAGCGCAACAACGTGGATTGTGGTCCCGCTGCTTGGCGGTTTGATCGGATATGTGACCAACCGACTCGCGGTGAAGATGATCTTTCGTCCGATCAAGCCGATAAATATCCTCGGTCTTCGGGTCCAGGGAGTTATTGGGCGTCGCCAAGCCGAGCTTGCCAAGAGCATCGGTCGCGTGGTCGGCGACCACCTCATTCATCACGACGACATCATGGAGGGGTTGAAGGGCGTCGACATCGGGCCGTTGATCGCGAAGGCTGTCGATACCGGGCTCGACTCGAAGATCGACAAGCTGCGCAGCTTGCCGCTGATCGGTGCCTTTCTCACACCGGACCGCATCGACGAACTCAAGCAGGCCATTGTGACCGGGGTCATGAGCGAGAAAGAAGCGATCTTCGAGACGATGGAAGGTGCGATCGAGAGCAACCTGCACATCGAAGATCTCGTGCGCGACAAAGTCTCGGCTTTCTCGGTGGAGCGCTTGGAGACTCTGGTGCTCGAGGTGGCGTCGCGCGAGCTCCGTATGATCGAGCTGCTCGGAGGCGTCCTCGGAGTCTTGATCGGCGTCGGCCAGGTCCTTGTCATCTCACAGCTTTGAGGCGGTCGCGAGGGCCCTTAAGCTGGGCAGATGTGCGGTCCAATCTTCGCACTTGAACTAGCTGAGAGCCGGTGGATCGCACCCTTAGAATTAGGGCGTACGCGCTTTGGCCGTCGCGCCCTTATCGGGCATACTCAGCCCAACGCACACCCCGCACGAGGCTCTTCCTATGAAACTTCAGCATATCCTGATTACGACTGACCTGTCTCCAGAGTCGATGCACCCCTTCGAGCCGGTCGGCAAGCTGGCCGAGATGCTCGGTGCTCGAATTACTCTCCTTCACGTTGTCGAGGAGCTCCGCATCGCGCCCCACGGCGCACCGCTCGCTCCGCCGATCACGCCGGTCGATACGGAGGAGCGAGCGGCCCACGCGATGTCGGCGATGGAAGAACAGCGCAAGACGCTCGCAGAGGGAGTCAATGTTGAGCTCAAAGTCCTCACTGCCGACAAGATTGCTCCGACCGTCGAATCCTTCGCGAACGAAAACGACGTCGATCTCATCTGTCTCTCGACGCACGGTCGCACGGGCTTCCGCCACCTCGTCCTGGGCAGTGTGGCCGAAGCGATCGTTCGCCACTCGACGGTGCCGGTTCTCACCTTCCCGCAATCGAAGTAGACGCCTCCAACGAGAGCAGCCCGCAACGATCACTCGCTGCGGGCTGCTTTTATTGAAGAGCACCCGTTTGCGCTTGCGCGACGAGCGGCTAGGTCGAGAGCAAGCCTTCGCGGATGGCCAAGCGCGCCAACTCTGCTGCAGAGTGACAGTCGAGCTTGCGCTGCAGATTTTCGCGATGCTTCTTCGCGGTTCCGAGGCTCATCTCTAGATCGCGCGCCACTTCTTTGTTGGCTTTGCCGAGGGCAAGCAACTGAAAGACTTCGCGTTCGCGCGGAGTGAGGGTTGAGATTCGGCTGGTGACACCGGCGTTGTCCTTGTCCTTGGTGCGATACTTCGACATCAAGCCCGCGGCGACTTTCGGAGAGACAAACGGGTCTCCTCGGAAGACAGCTTCGACCGCCAGGAACAACTCCGACGGATCGGAGTCCTTGGAGAGATAACCCTCCGCGCCGGCACTCAGGGATTGATCGACAAAGTTTTCGCTCTCGTGGCTGGTGACCATCAAGACTTTAGTGCGCGGGCAAACCTTTCGAATCATCGGAATGGCATCGATACCCGAAAGGCCGGGAAGCGTGATGTCGAGCAGCACAATGTCGGGTCGGAGTTGCTCGATTGCGGCAACTCCTTCGCGCGCATCGCCGCTGTCACCGACAACTTCGAACTGAGCTTTCTGGGATAGCATGTTCCGAAACGCCGCTCGGATCATGGACTGATCTTCGATGAGATAGATTCGTATCTTGGGTTTATCCATCGTGGGCAACTCCTTTGGATAGACGAGTGATCTTCATCGAGCACTCGCAGTTGGACGTATTGTAGAGGCCTCACCGGAGCCGAGGAGCGAGCAAATGGCTTAGGGGTGCGCGGCTACGAACTTGTTCCAAGAAGACTACGCTAGCAGCCCGCCAATCGCGTGTTTTTAGTGTTGGACACGCTGATCTCACTCACTTCTTCGCTTCCGGGTTCTCAAGAGCTGGTTGCTCTGAGGGGTGGGTGGCGCAGCATTCTGGAACCCATTGTTCTCCGGCGATGGGAACTCCGCTGCGGAGAAGCGTGACGAGACCGAGCACAACCAGCGCGGGGCCGACCAAAAACTTCGCTGCGCTTCGTGCTCGGATCGGCGCGATCCATCGAGCGAGGCTGACACCGATAAGTGCAGGACCCGTGCCTAGGCCAAAGAGAAACATTCCGAGTCCAGCAGTCGGCGGACTGACTTGAGTGGCGATGGCCAGTGCGCTCCATGAGAGACCGCAGGGCAAGAGTCCCGTCGAGAGGCCGATACCGAAACTGCGCGAGAGTGGCGAGAGGCTGAGCACTCCATTCCAGAATGGTTCGACGAGACGAATCACGCGACGCAAGGTGCCACGCGCGTTGGGAAGGCGAACGCCCATCGAGCCGAGACCGCAGAGAATAATCGTGAGTCCTGCACCCCAGGCAAAGAACTCGCGGGCTCGGTTGATGCTCGATGGCGCTTCGGCCGCATGCACCGCGGAGTGCGTTAGCATCGAAATGGAGATCCCGAGAATCGCGTACGAGAGGCTCTTTCCGAGCAGATACGACGCGAGTTGGAAGGAGCGCTCGGTCGAGCGATTCGATCCAGCGCTCGCAGCTATTGCGAAGCCGCCGCACATACCCATGCAGTGCAGCGAGCCGAAGATCGCGAGTAGAACAAAGGGAGTGAGACTCTCGAGTTCGGGCATCGGCCTAGCAGTCCGAGGTGAAAGTGCTTTGCTTCATAAGCAGCAAATTTTTGGTCGGGTTGGGGCCCGGAAACGAAGCCGAATCCTTGGATTCGGTGAGGCTTTCAGGTGCCGACCTGGCCGAAAATCGGCCGTTTATAGAGTGAATGACTTTTGCCACGGGCTGCTAGTCCGATGACGTCGTCGGTGCGGATTCAAGGCCGGGTCGAACGCGCTCGTCTTCTGGCGGAAGGAAGCCCATCCGAAGCGGAACGGGTGTGTCGTACGGCGCGGTCATCGCCTCGCAGGCAACGACGCAGTCACCGCAGCGAATGCAGAGCCCGTGATTCGTCATGCCGTCGGGATAGAGACCGGAAGCCGGTCGCTCATGTGCTTCATCATCGAATTCCATCTCACGCGGAAGAAGATCGATGGGGCATGCTTTGTCGCAAACGTCGCACTCGATGCAGGCATCCGGGTGAGCGAACTCGACACCGTTGGAAGTCTTGGGGCCGAGGATCGCGAAGTAAATTCCAGAGGGGCACCAGTCATGGCAGAAGGTCAATCCCAGTCGATCGATGGCCCACGCGAGCACGGCCGTACCGAGGATCAGGAAGGCGCTGGAGAGGTTGACGGCGAGAGCTGAGCCCTCGACGAAGACGCGCCAGTCAACCCAGAAGCTAAACGTGATCGCGGTCAGGAGCAGCGAGACGCCGATCATCGAGGAGAAGCGAAGCAGGCGTGACTTGCCGGTACCCTCACGCCATCGGAACCACTCGGCGAGCCGGGCGAGCGAGCCGTACGGGCACATATACCCGCACAGGTAGCGCCCAAAGAATCGGCTGACGACGACGATCAGGATGTTGACGGCCAAGAACGGAAAGGCAAAAGCCTTGGCGGCGGCGACGATGTCGACCTGCTCGCCCATCCACATGTGGCGCCCGGACCAGAGGTCGAATCGCAGGATGTCGAGGATCGGCAGCAGGGCGACTCCGATCGTGAATGCGCAGCCGATGATCCAGCGCCACCAGGTGTAGCGGTGGATCGATCCGCGGGCCTTTCCGATACCGAAGAGGACCTTCTCTCGAATTTTTCCGATCGGCATGGTGAGTGACTCTATCGCAAACCTGAGGGCTGAGGCTCAATCAGATCCCCGCGAAATTGGGCTGAAAGGTTGTTAGCAGGCCGAGTTGGCCGGGGGACTTGAGCAAGTTCGGTCAGGTCGGGACGGCGCTCGTCCTCGGCGAGACGGCCGCAGAGTGTGCGGCGGAATGAGGGAGCCGGCTCGACAAGCTGACGTTGCGTCGGAGAGGTCGAGGCTCGCAGCCGCTAGGCCAGCCAGTTGTTGCGGTCGTGGTGAACCGCGACGACCGGACGCGTCGTCCTCTTCAAGATTCCGTAGGCCGTGCTACCCAAGACCGCGGAAGCGAATCCCGTGGCGCCGTGCGTGCCCATGACGACGAGGTCCATCTCGTCTTGCATCCCGAGAACCGTCGGAACGGGGTCGCCGATCTCGAACCGAACCTGATGGGGGATGCCCTGCCAATCAAAGCTGTCCGCGATCTCATGAAGATGATCCTCCGTGGACTCGCGCAAGTCATCGATCACGTAGGACGGTGAGAGATCCGGATACTCGGGGTGGGCCGCATAGGCGAACACCGGATTGGCAAAACAGTGCAGCAAGGTGATCTCGGCTTCGAAGATCTTTGCCAGAGAGAGCGCGACGGAGAAGGTCTGGTGGCTCTCGTCGGAGAGGTCGATGGGGACCAGGATCTTTTTGATCTCGTACGGCTCGCTCGGCTGGATCCAGACCGGGTGCTTGGACTTGGCCAGGATCGAGCGGGCGGTACTTCCGTAGTCCAAGACTCCTTCGACTCGGTGCGGACCGACGAAGATCATGTGGGCAAACTCCGAGTCGCCCTCGGTCTGGTCGATGATGAGCTTCGCGGGATTCCCGGGCAGGACCCGCAGCAGAGACTCGAGCGGTTTTTCAGCTACAGTTTGGCCAGCGAAGCAAACCTCGAAGTGATGGCGAAGGGCTTCCCACGCGTGCTTCAGCGCCTCGGCGTTGAAGGCTGCGATTCGCACCGGATCGGCCTTGCGCCATCGCGAACTGGGAACCGTGACCGCGTGGATCAACTCCATGTTCGCGTCGGTCTTTTCGGCAAGCGTGAGGGCCGCTCGAACCGCGTTGTCCGAGCGTCCGTCCTCGTCCACGCCGACGACCAGTCGTCGGAGCGGGAGTGGAGATTTGACTGTGGGCATGTGACTGACCGATGAAGAGCGTTCCAAAAAACGTAGTCTGATTGCCTACGAGGTTAGATCTCTATCGGCGCCGCGGGCCCTATCCTATGTGCGTAGCTGTCCCCCAAGTTGTGCGCGCCCCGAGCTCAGTCGCAGAGAGTTCAGGACGACAAATCCGCTCGAAACGACCATGGCGGAAGCGGCGAATACCGGCGTTAGGCGGCCAGTAGCAGCGAAATAGAGCCCAATCGCGTTGTAGGCGAAGGCCCAGAATAGATTCCAGCGGGCCGTGGAAACCGTTCGGCGCGAGAGGTCGAGCAGGTCGGGGATGGCGCTCAGGTCGGATCGGAGGAGGTGCACTTCGGCCGCTTCTAGGCTCGCTGTCGAGGCGCCGGAGACGGACGCGCCAACATCGGCGGTCGCGAGTGCGGCTGCATCGTTGATGCCGTCACCGACGAACAGAACGCCCTCGGGGCCGGCCTCGCGAATGGCTGCGACTTTTTGAGCGGGGAGTAGTTCGGCTTGAACGGGGACCTTTAACTCACGGGCGAGCGCTTCGGCGGGACCGGCAGCATCGCCCGTCAAGATCTCCGGCGAGAGGCCGCGGAGCGTCAGTCGGCTCAGCGCTTCGCGCGCACTGGCGCGCGGCTCCGCTCGAAAATCGAACTCTGCAATCGCGTTCGAGTCGCGCTCGAGGACGACCGTTGTTGTGCTCTCCGAACGTTTTGCGTCGAGACTCGCGCGACAGAGACGGATGGGTTGCCCATCGACTCGACCGGTGATGCCTACGCCGGGCAACACTTGAAGGTCGTCGACGGTCTGCAATTGATCGATCGAAGGTTCAAAGGCGCGCTCGCGCCAAGCGGAGAGAATGGCTCGGCCGATCGGGTGCTCGGTTTCGGCTTCGAGCGCGGCGGCGAGCGCGAGCGACTCGGCTTCGCTCGTCTCCCCGAAGAAACGTATCTCTGTCAGGATCATCGCTCCCGTTGTCAGTGTGCCGGTCTTGTCGAAGAGCACGCGGCGATTGCGAGCGAGACGCTCGAACACGTCGCCACTCCTTACCAGAATGCCGCGCTTCCAGGCTTCACCGAGAGCCGTCCAGACGGCGAGGGGCGTTGCGATTCCGAGCGCGCAGGGACACGAGATCAAGACGACCGAGAGCGCGTACATCAGCGCGCGTTCGGGACCCGAGTCGGGCCAGTGATAGACGGCGGTCAGCAGCGCGACGAGGAGAACGATCGGCAAGAGAATCCCGGCCGCGCGATCCGCGATTCGCATGAGCGGCGCACGGCGGAGAAGCGCGCTCTCCAGCAATCGATCCATCTCGTCTCGCACGCGCGCGCCGAGAACCGCTCGTGCGCGCACGGTCAGCTCGCCATCGCGAACCCGTGAACCGGCCAGAACTCGATCCAGGATTCCAACCGATTGCGAGAGCTCTTCGCCGGTCAATCGCGACGCATCGATCTCGGCGATGCCCGCGATAACGACTCCGTCCACGGGAATGGGCTCGCCGGGTCCCACGCGAATCGTGTCGTCAGCCTTGAGCTCGTCGATGGCGACGCGCTCCTCACGATCGCCGACGATGCGCAGCGCGGGCTCTTCATCTTCCGTCATAGAGGCGATGCGCGCATGGGCTCGATCCCGTGCGCGAGCGTCCATCCACTTGCCGAGTGTGTAGAGCACGAGCACCAACGAAGCTGTCTCGAAGTAGACATCGCCGGAAGAGAAGAGTGTGTTCCAGAGCGAGACGGCCCAGGCGGAGAGCGTTCCGGCGAGGACGAGCGCGTCTGCGGAGAGAAACTTACGCAGCGAGAGAATCGCTTGAACGTGGGGGACACCGAGGAGAAAGACGATCGGCGTCGCGAGGGCCAAGGAGCCGAGGCGCAGGACACCTTGCATCGCTTCTGCGGCGTCACTATCGAGCTCGGCGCCACCGCCGGACTCGATGAACTTCCCGTAGAGCGCGAGCGAACAGACCATGACGCCCATGGACAGAAACGCAGAGAGCACGATTCGCGCGAGCAGGCGGTCGGATTTGCCTTCGAGTTCCTTGCCGGTTAAGTGCCAGGCGATGTAGCAGCCTGTGCAGCAAAACGCGCCGTCGGCGCTTTTCTTCTTGGACCGAATAGAAAGAGGGAGCCCGCAGTGTGTGCAGGCTCCCTCTGTGTTATCGGGGAGTTCGCTCACTCTGCCGGAGCTGAGACAGCAGCCGGTTCGCCAACCGGGCTCTCGTCAATAAATCCGGGCAGTTGGAACTCGAGCACGTACCAGGTGAAGAGCGACAGGAAGGCGAGGTAGTACAGAAGCAAGTACCAGGGAACTCCGCCTTTGCCGTAGCCAAAGTTGACCGGTTCTTCGTCGGCGACTTCGTGCGTGGTTAGATCACTCATGATTCCCTCCTGATACGAGCCCTTCCGCTCGCTCTTGTTCTTCAAAGCGTTTCAACATCTCGTGCTTGGGACTCTCGATGTCGCGGAACTGACCCGTCAGGTAGGCCCAAGAGAGGAGAAAGATAAAGCCCATGGCGACGAAGCCATAGACGATCAGCGGATCGAAGGCGAAGCCGGCAAGCTCATCCTTCTTGATCGTCTTCATGAACGAAAACAACTTGAAGATGAACATGCATCCGGCGACGGTAACCGACAGCACGAAGAAGACGTGAAAGGCCGTTCTTGCGCCCGAGCGGCGATTGGGTTGGGTACTCACGGTTGGGGGTCTCCTTTGTAAGTGCTTCCGATCCACTGCAGGTAGGTCACGAGCGAAAACCCGTCCCGCTTCGGAGAACCATCTTCATTGAAGTAGTACGCGTAGGCCGGCATGACCGACAGAGGGACGACGTTCTTCGGGTTGATCAGGTGCGCGATATGCCAGTCGTTCGTTCGTTTCCCGTACTCGCGCGCGAGGTCGGGACCGACGCGACGAGTGCCCCAGAGGTGAGGCTGGTTGAGGTAGTTGTTGTACTCCTGTGCCGTCGAGGGAGTGCCGAAGCGCTGTTCCTCGTTCGACACAACACGGACGTACTGACTGTGGCAGTGCCAGCAGGCTTGTCCGATGTAGATGTCGCGGCCTCTGCGGAGTGCTTCCCCGTAGCTCTCGGAGTTCATTTCGCCGAAGGCTTCGGCGAACGCTTCGGGGTAGCTCGTCGAGAGGTCGACAAAAGACTGACTGGGTGTCTCCGCGAGCTGCTCGAGGGACTGATATTCCATGCCTTTGTAGTTGTCGAGCGACATCACGGGAAAGGCGATGCTGAGGACGAAAGCCACAGCAAAGCACCCGATTCCGGCGGCAAAGGCGAGTGTGTAAAAACGTTCCATTGCGTTTCCTTTCTCAGTCGGCTGACGCCGGAATTAGGTGGTTCTCTTCGACGTATTCCACGTCGCTCTTCGCGGTTGCATACATGTTGTAGAGGCCGCACATCAGCCCACCGAGGAGCATGGCACCGGAGACGGTGCGTACCCACCAGAAGGGAATCGACATGTCGATGATGTCTGTCCAGTGATTGAGCTCGCGCTGCATGAATCCGTGTACCAGTCCCGCGATCATGAGGTCGAAGAACATCACGACGATGCCGGTTACGGAGAGCCAGAAATGCCAGGCGCGTAACGAAGTCGAGTGCCACTCACGACGGACGATCCGTGGCCAGAGCCAATCGATCACTCCGAAGAGCCAGAACGTGAAGGTGCCGAACATGATCATGTGCGCGTGGCTGACAACCCAGTCGGTGAAGTGAATGATCTTTTGGAACATCCAGGTGACTTGGAAAGCGCACTGGAAGCAGGTGATGAAGTACATCACCGCGCCGGCGTAGAACCACCGGATTGCGAAGCTCGTCCGCAGGGCGCTCCACTTTCCGCGCAGCGTCATGAAGAAGTTGACTACGACGGTCGTCACGACGACCTCGATAGCGAGCGTGGTCGTGATCGCTCCGTATTCCACGTAGTCGGGAATCGGACTGATCAAGAAGTGGTGCACGCCGCCGAGCGGATAGAAGAAGGCCAGACCCCAGAAGCCGATGACCGAGAGCGAGTGGCTCCAGATCGGTTTCTTGAGGATCAGGGGGACGAAGAAGTACATCAAGCCCCAGCCCATCGGCGTGACGTAGAGGCCGACTAGGTCGTGAATGAAGAGGCCGGTGACGGCAGCTCCCGCGGCTCCCGGAAGGACCCACTCGGGAATGATGTTGCCCATCAAGTAGGTGAGGGCGAGCCAGACGAAGCCGGAGATGAAGTACCACAGGGTGACGTAGAACTTCTGCTCGCGCGCTTTGTAGATCGGCACCATGAACTGGGTGATCAACAGGACCGCGCCGATCACGACGATCAGGTCCACGGGAATCCAGTTCAAATCAAACGTTCCGGGGCGGAAGCCCGTCGGAGTCTCACCCCACTCGATCGCTTGCGCGCGATTGAATAAGAAGCCGCCAAGGCTGGCGAGGAGGGCGAATTGCCAGACCGCGAAGATCAGCGTGCCCATCTTTTCCGAGAGGACCTTGCTTCCGGTCAGTCGCGGTACGGCGTAGTAGGTCATCGCCGTGAAGCCATTCACCAACCAGCCATAGGCGGCGAGGTTGGTGTGGATTAAGCGAATATGGCCTGGCGCCAGCAGCTCCGAATCGGGCCAGGGGTAGTAGCCCAGGAACTGGAGGGAGTAGAGAAATCCAGCGGCCATGCTGAGAAGCAAGGCGATGGCAGCTGCGATGAGGTGCAGCTTGATCAGCTTGTAGCTGACGAGCGGTTCGCTCGAGAGTTGCGGTTGCATGAAGAGTCCCTCAGTTCTGGGTGGAGAGGCTTTGAACGAAATGAACGAGATCCCAGATTTGATCGGGAGTTAGGCTGGAGCCGTAGGCCGTCATGGGCGTGCCATTGACTCCGGTTGAGATCGAGCGATACAGGTCTTCCGGTCCCGAGCCTGCGCGGAAGACGCCGGTGGTGAGATCTCGCGGGATGATGGGATAACCCCAGGCATCCTTGAATTGCGTCGCCGAGGGACCGTCGCCGATACCGGTTTCGCCGTGGCAGGTCTGACAGTTCGCGGCACCTGCATCGAGATAGAGCGCCCGGCCTCGGGCGACGGACGCTTCGTCCGAAGTCGTCTCAGGTCCGGCCGGGTAGGTCGCTTTGAGGGTGCTCGGGTTCCAACGATCGAAAATGATCTCGGCGATCTCTTCGGGATCGGGAATCTCCTCGTCTTCCAGGGCGAGCGAGAGCATGAGCTGCTCGTACTCTCCGCGAATCGCCATATAGCGCACGAACTCGGTGAGGTCCCAGCGGATCTCTTCGCTCAGGAGGCGAAAGTCGGGCATCGACGAGCCCTTCAGCCCGCGCGTGATCGTCCCGAAGATGTCCCGATGCAGCGGACGTTGACCGGTGTCCGTGCTGGTGAACTTGAAGATGCCCTGGCGAAAGTTTCGGGGGCGCGGGTCGAGGTGACTCGCGGCTGCTCCCGCTCCATTGCCCGTGGATCCGTGGCAGCCAACACAGTGTTTCTCGTAGGCCAATCGGCCGGGCTGGATTCGTCGAACCTCGAACAAGTCGCCGGACTTTGCGGCCTCGGAGTCCTTGCCGAGCCACTCCTCGCTTGCCTCTCGAATCGCCTCTTCAAGACCAGGCTCGTACTCCTCTTCGAAAGTCTTGATGCCCTCGTCAAAGGGACGGTCGAGTTCGGAACGGACCGAGGAGTCCACACCTTCTGGATCCGCGCTGTCTTGCTCCCGAAAGAAAGGAGCAACAAACAAGGCGAAGGCGATGAGCCACAACAGCACGGCCATTCCCGTTGAGCCCCGTCGCGAAGATGGAGCGGAATGGGGACGATGAATTCTCTGCATGAAAGCTCCCTGGGCTCACGCGGTTCTCGGATCGTGAACGAGTTCGATGAAGTTTTCCTTCAGCGAGGCCGGAGGGTAAGAATCAACGGGAACTCTCGCCCCCGTCGGTATTCGTAGTCATCTCCGAATAGATGCGTAGCCTAGCTATTTCCGAGCTCGGTTTGCTCGTGCAATCTTCGCTGATCTGGTCGTGAAGCCTAATCACTAGTGCGGGGCGATCGGGAGAATGACTCGGAATTGCGCGCCGCCAAGTTCGCTCGTCTCAATCGTGATCTCGCCCTCGTGCTCTTCGACAATCTTCTTGGAGAGAGCCAGGCCGATACCCGTGCCGGTGGATTTTGTCGTGACGAACGGGTGAAACAGAGAGCTTCGAACGCTCTCGTCGATACCGGGCCCGTTGTCTTCGACGCAGAGCTTCACGCTGTTGGTGCCCGTTGGAGCTGCGGACAAGCGAATCCGCCCGCCGTACTCGGCGGCCTCGAGCGCGTTCTTTACCAGGTTGGTAATGACCTCTTCCAGCAAGCCCGCGTCGGCCAAGATGGAGGGCGTGTTCTCCATGACCGAGACCTCGATCTTGGAATCACTCTGGAGCAGCTCTTCCCGGAGAGTCGAGGCAACATCTCGAAAGAGTTGGTCGGGTGAGAGCGGGCGCAAATGAAGATCGAGCGGCTTGGCGAGCGAGAGCGTACGGCGCATCAAGCGTTCGAGCTTTTGCATCCGACTCGATAAATCGATCAGGACGTTTTGCTCATCTTCACCCAGCTTGTCCGCGACAGCGCGCAGCGCCGAGTTGATGGCTGTAATGGGGTTCTTGATCTCGTGCGCGAGGACAGAGGCGGACTCTCCGATGCTGGCCAAGGCCTTGAGCATCGACGTCTCGCGCTTCTGCGCGCGCACCATCTCGGTGATATCGCGACCTTCAGCGATAATGAAGACCACGTGCAATTCCTTGTTGAGAATGGGCTTCAGCGAGAAGTCAACAGCTCGAAACTCGCCGTTCATCAACGCGTACTTTGTCTCGTAGCGAATGAACTTACCCTGAGACGCGATCGTTATCGCCTCGCGCAGTTTTTTGCGATCCTCAGCCGAGCGAGACCACCACGCGGTCTCTGCAAAGGGCAGCCCAAGCACTTCGTCGCGAGTCACGTTGCCGGCTTTCAGCGCAGTCTGATTCACATCAAGGACAACTCCCGTCGGATCGAGAATTCCGACGTATTGAAACTCCTGATCGAAGATGGCGTGGAATCTTTGCTCGCTCTGCCGGAGTGCTTCCCGCGCCATCTTGCGCGAAGTGACATCTCGAAAGGTTCCGCAAAACACCGGCTCGTCTGCTCCCGGAATGTCGATCCGCGCTACGGAAAGCTCGCACACAATCTGGTGACCGCGCTTATGAACGACATCGAACTCTCGAATAGAGTTCAGAATGTAGGTCTCGCCGGTCTTGCGATAATGAGCAAGGTATCCGTCATGCTGTGAGCGGTGTGGCTCGGGCATGAGTATGGAGATGTTGGAGTCGATCAGCTCGGACGGTGCGTACCCGAAAAGCTCAAGGCACGAGTCGCTCGCTCCCTTGATGATGCCCATCTGATTCATGGTGATCAGGCCATCGAGCATGCCCGCCATGATTCCCCGCAAGCGCAAGTCTTGTTCGATCAAGTCGGCTTCGATGCGACGCAAATCGGAGACGTCGCGAGCGATCGATGCCAATCGACGAACGTTACCTGTCTCGTCGGGCAGGGGGATCGTTGTCCAGCGCATATGAAAGACTTCACCTGTCGCGCTGTTGATCTGTCGGTTCTCGTGGGTGAAAGAGTCTTCGTTAGGACTCTTCATCCAAGCCTGAAACTGGTTCTTGGTGTCCTCGCGATCTTCCTCGTGAATGAACTCGAAAGCGACTCGGGCAAGACAGTCCCGGGGCGACACGCCCAAGTAGTGATCCGACATCGGGTTCACATAGACGAACCGCCCCTCTTCATCCACGACGGTGAAGAGATCCGAAGAGCGCTCGACGAAATCGCGAAAAGGACCTTCCGCGAAGCGCGGTTCCAGCGAGGTGGTCGGGGCTTTCTTTCGGCTTTTCGTCACGGGCAGTTCCGTCTCCAGTCTAAGACTAGCGCGACTTTGCGGGGTCTTTCCCGGAGGTCGCGTACGCTCAATCCTTGTCGATTCTACAACCTTCGATGGGCAGATGAATGACGGAACCAGGGCTAGTCTTAAGTTCGAGTCCGCGTCTCCCGCTGTGGATACTCCAGCTCTAGTTCTCAAATCGAAAGCTGCAATGACATCCTCATGACTCGCGGTTAGTTTCGGATGGGTGAGGAGCGACAGCTAGTGAACCAGAGCGAACTTAAAGCAGGACTAAGTGATCCCAGGGCTTATCGCGGGGCGGCCCGGATCGTCACGACGCTCGAGACTCATATCTCGCTGTTGTTCTTTGCTGGCGAGCGGGTCTACAAGGTCAAGAAGTCCGTGGATCTCGGCTTTCTGGACTTCACGACCCTCGAGCGCAGAAAGCATTTTTGCGAGGAGGAGGTACGGCTCAATCGACGCCTGTCTCCGGAGGTCTACCTCGGTGTGGTTCCGATCGTAAAGGCCGAGGACGGCTCGCTTGTGATGGGCGGCTCGGGTACGCCCGTCGAGTGGGCGGTCGAGATGCAACGACTGCCGGCGAATGCGATGTTGGACGGGCTGCTGCGGGCGGGCGCGGTCGACAATCAAATGATGCGTGACTTGGCTGGCCTGCTCGCCGAGTTTCACAGAGGGGCCGCGACCGGAAAAGCCGTCGACCCGTTCGGCTCTCCCGAAGCCGTTCTCGCGCTCGTCACTTCTAGCCTCGCGAACCTGGCGGCTTTCGCAGGAAGCGGCGAAGCGGACACGAATTCCGGATTTTGCGCGCTTACCTCGGAACGACTGGCGTTCTTGAAGGCGACGGCTACGCAGTTCCTAGAGAAGTCGCGCGACCTCTTCGAGCGACGTGTTCGCGAAGGTCGCATTCGGGATGGTCATGGCGACCTGCACGCGGGAAATATTTGTTACCGGCCCGACGGCATCGCGATCTACGACTGCATCGAGTTCTCTGAGACCTTTCGTTGCTCTGACGTGGCCTGCGATATTGCCTTTTTGGCGATGGACTTCGACTACCGCGGATTTCACGCGTTCGCGTCGTACTTCGTGCGCGAGTACCAAAAGCGCGCGAATGATCCGGAGCTCATCGAGCTGATCAAATTTTATAAGCAGTATCGCGCGGTTGTGCGCGCGTTCGTTGCTTGCGCAACCACGACGAGTACGCCGGGAGATTTGGAGCTTCGAGAAGAGAAGCGTGCGGAAGCGCGGCGCTATCTCGATTTGGCATGCGCCTACGCTTTGCGACCCTGCATGGTACTCATGTGTGGATTGCCGGGCAGCGGAAAGAGCACGATCGCGCGCGGAGTGGCGGCTCCCCTCAATGCTTTGGTCCACCGCAGCGACGTGCAGCGGAAGAGCTTGTCGGCAACGCCAACCTCCCGCCCGAGTCCGAAGGGTTTTTCCCAGGGCCTCTACTCTCCGGAGAAATTACAGCGTACCTACGAGGTGTTGCTGCAATCGACGGTATTCGACCTCAATCGGGGCCAATCGGTCGTTGTGGACGCGACCTTTTCCAAAGGCGCTCGGCGCGAGGAGTTCATCGAGGCGGCGAACGAGTTGGGCGTACCGGTCTATATCGTGGAGGCTTTCGCGAGCGAAGAGGCCACGCGCGAACGCATGATTCGGCGGCAGGATGATCGCCACGAGGCGTCGACGGCGGACTTCTCCGTCTACCTCAAAGCCCGCGAGCGCTTTGAGGCGCTTCTGGAGATTCCGGCGTCCCTGCGGATTCGGGTCGATACCGAGTGCACGACCGCCGCGGAGGCTGCCAGCATGCTTATCGAGCGCCGAATTCAGGCGGAGTAGCGCGGGCTTCTACGCACCAATCCGCCGAGGAGTACGCATCGATCAAGCTGCGGGTATTGATCGAATCGCTTAGCCTTATAGCGAACACAGCACAGGGAACGATAACTGGAGCCGGAAGAGCTCATTCGCCGGGTAACGACCGGCAGGAAGATGGAACTATGGAGAAACCACTGAAAGTGACCTTCAAAGGCATCGCGCAATCCGACGAGATCGAGTCCGCTTGTTTCAAGCACTTCGCGAAGATTGAGAAACTGACGGACCGGATTACGAGCTGCCATGTCGTCGTCTCGGCCCGCGAATCGGATCGCGAGCGAAACCAGCTGCATAATTATCACCTGACGCTTCTCGTGCCCGGAACGGAGATCGTGATCACTCACGACGCGGGCGAGGTCCACAGCAAGGAGGAAGACCTTCGAGCGTTGCGGGACACCTTCGATCGCGCTCGACATCGTCTCGACGAATTCATGGAGCGCCGCAGAGATCGCACCCGCAGCTGAGCGGTAGCTATCGCGATCGAATAATCGAGGCGATTAACCAGGTTCCGGCGAAGACGGAGCTGATAAACCCGACGAAGCCGAATAGCGGCCAACCGAGGAGCCGCGGCCCGGACGCGACCGTCATGCTGATGGACGTGCCGACAATGAGTGCGGAGGTCACGAGGCCGATCGTCACGCGATTGGCGCTGCGCGTGATCTGGTCGCCAAAGCCCTCGAGCTGGGCGATGTCGACTTCCAGGCCGACCTTTCCTCTGCGGACCTGCGCGAACGCACCCCGAAGAGTGCGGGGCAGGTGGAGGAGGAAGCGCGACATCTGGCTCACACCTCGGCGCATGAGAGCGCTCGGCGAGCGAAACTCGGTGAGCGCTCGCCGGGCGAAGGGCGCGACATGGCTCGACGTGACGAAGGTCGGGTCGAGCTCCTTGCCCATGCTGTCCAGAGTGATGAACACCTTGAGCAGCAAGGCGATGTCGTCGGGCAGGTAGAGGTTGTTGTCGCGCAGGATCGTTGTGATATCCGAGAGCAAAGCTGCTGTGTCGAGCTCGTTGAGCGGCGTCCGACCATAGAGGTCGATGAAGGCCGAGATCTCCGATCGCAGCCCGCGCGGATCGGTGCGCCCGTTTTCGGACCAGTCGAGCAGGATGTCGACCACGCTCTCGTCGTCGTGCTGAGCGAAGGCGGCCAAGAGTTCGAGGAACTCGAGCCGTCTCCAATCCGCCAAGGACCCGACCATCCCGAAGTCGAGCATTCCCAGGCGCTCGCCGTCTAAGACGAGCACGTTGCCCGGGTGCGGATCCGCATGGAAGAAGCCGTGCACGAACACCATCTCGAGGACGGCATCTGCTCCGATCCGTGCGGCCCGCTTGGGGTCCATGACGGCCAGGCTCGGGTCGTCCATCCACTGCCCTAGGCTTGGCCCTGCGAGGAAGTCCATGACGCACAGGCGCGCCGAAGTCCACTCTTCGTAGACCTTCGGAATGACGATTCTTCGATCGGGTCCCAGCGAAGCGGCTATCCGTTCGGCGTTGCGCGCTTCGTTGCGGAGGTTGAGCTCCAGCTTCAGCGAGCGAGTGATCTGTTTGACCAGACTGCTCGGCCGATAGCGTCGGATTCCGGGGAACTCGTGCTCGGCGAGCTCGGCAACACGCGCGAAGAGTCGCATGTCGGCAGCGACCGAGTTGTCGATTCCTGGTCGCCGAATTTTCAGGACGACTTCGGTTCCGTCCTTGAGCTTGGCGCGATGGATCTGAGCGATCGACGCCGCGGCAAGCGGTGCTTCATTGAATTCGGCAAACACGTCTTCGGGCGCCCCGCCGAGGTCTTCAATGAGCTGCTCGCGAATCTCTTCGAACGGGACCGGCGTCGCGCGTTCATGCAGTCGAGAGAGCTCCTCGATCCATTCGGGTGGCAAGAGGTCGCTGCGTCCCGCAAGAATTTGTCCGACCTTGATCCATGTGGGGCCGAGCTCTTCCAACGCCTCGCGGGCGTGCTCCTCCGGACTCTTCGTCGCTAGATCGTGAGTCTCGATGTGCAGCGCTTTGCCCGCGCGTTCGAGGACCCCGGCAATGCCCACACGGCGGATCACATCTCCCAGACCGTGCCGAACGAGAATGGACGCGATCTCGTGTAATCTTCCGAGATCACGTGCGGCGCTCAGGGTCTCAAGAACGAACGAACCGCTCATAACAAGGAACAGTATTCCAAGAATCGGTCAGAGTGAAGGCCTTGTTCCGATCCGGTACGCAGATTTGCGTGGGCGGCTACGGAGAATGACCCGCTCTCGGGTGGTCAAAACTAGACGAAGATGAAAGGGAAGCATCGCGCTTGTGCGTATCGCATCTAATCAACCAAAGGAGCAAATCATGAAGGTTTCAGAGATCATGACCACTCGGCTTATCGTTGTCTCCCCCGACACGACATTGGACGAGACTATGCGGTTGATGGAGGAGAATCGTGTTCGTCATTTTCCCGTGGTCGATGAAGAGCGATTGATCGGAGTCGTCTCCGATCGTGCGGTACTCCGAGCGACGGGATGGTTGCCTTCGCGCGTACTCGAAGTCTTCAGCGACGAACGCGATAAAAAATGCGTGGCGGATGTCATGGTCGCACCGGCGATCACGGTTGAGCAAGATACATCGGTCGTGAGCGCGTGCTTGGATATGCTCGGCCGCAGCATCGGGTGCTTGCCGGTCATGTCCGGATCCGAGCTGGTCGGGATGTTGACGGAAATGGACATTCTCGCGTTGTTCGTTCGGCACTGCGGCGGGGGAAAGTTTGACACAGCCGTCTGTGACCACATGACCCGCGAGCTGACCGGAATTTCGGAATCCACGACTTTGAGGAAAGCCGCCGAACTGATGCTTTCGTTAGGCGTGCGGCACTTGCCCGTTCTCGAAGAAGGCCGGCTGGTAGGAATGCTGTCCGACCGGGACCTTGAACGTGGGGTGGGAAGCGGACGGAGCGCGAACTCGACGGTCGAAGAAGTGATGAGCAAGAATGTCATCGAGGGCGGGCTTGAGGATCTCGTTTCCCGTGCGGCGGAGTTGATGACCAAGCATCGCTTCAGCGCTCTTCCGATTGTTGAAGATGGTCAGCTGGAGGGAATGATCTCCATGTCGGATGTCTTCGATATCTGTCTGGACGGCCTTCGCCAACCCGAACAGGTGAACCTGTCATGACTGCGTCGAACGAGTGGAGAAAGGACTTGTCTGTTCTTGCGTTAAACAAGAGCAAGGGCTCGCACGGTAATGCGGACAGCAAGACAGTCGCCCAGATCATGGCTCGTCCGGTCTTCACCGTCTGTGCGACGGACACCATCGAGCGCGCTGCCGATTTGATGGAGTGGAAGCACATCCGTCACGTCCCGGTGGAGGACGAGGAGGGTTATCTCGTCGGAGTGGTCACTTATCGCACGTTGCTTCACTTGCTCGGCCTCTGCAGGAACGCGCCCGTTTCCGTCGGGGAAGTCATGAAGGCTCTGCCGGTCACGGTTTTCCCCGAGACGCCGCTCCTGAAAGCCATGCTGCTCATGAAGGATGGCGAGATTGGCTGTCTGCCCGTTGTGGACCCCAAAGTTCGATCCGGCCCCAAGCTCGTGGGAATCATTACGGGCAGCGACTTCATCTCGCTCTCGGCAGAGTTGCTCGAGGACTGGCTGAAGAACTGAGTTCGCCGCTCGCCGGCTCTTAGAGCTCGGTCTCTTGTCTCAGTCGATTGCGAAGCTCGTCGAGCTCGTCGAGCAAGGTCGCTTTCGCATACCACTGCGCGTACTCGAGCTTCAGCCGGAGGTCGGTCAGGTTTCGATCGATGCCTTGGCGGACGTGCTCGAACCGGCTGTGCGACGGCGCGTTGCGGTAGCGCAGAGGAGCCTCCGAGGCCAAGTCGTGCAGGTCGCGCGAAAACTCCTGAAGGATGTCATCCATCGCGACCATTCCGACGACGGCATTGTCTTCGACGAGCGGTATGCGTCGGACGCCATGGTTCTTCATATGCCGCAGGAGCTCCTCGAGAGGTTCCGACGAGCTGGCGCTAACCAGGTCCGAGCTCATGAGGTCTTCCACGCGCAGGAGGTGCGGGGTGTGCGATTTCGAAACAGCGCGCAGAGTGAGGTCTCGATCGGTGATGATCCCGACGGGTGCATCTTCCGAGTCGACGACGACCAAACATCCCACCGCTTGATGATTCATACGGTTGGCGGCGGCGTGGGCCGAGGAATCCATTCGAATCGTCTCGACGCGCTTCTTGAATCGGCGTGTATTGCGCATGACCTATTCCGTTCCTAGTCGGGTGGGCCTCGAGTACTGCTCCAAACTCTCGTGAGAGAGTTCGGTTCGAATAATGGATGCGAATTCCGCGAGCTCGGTCGCCAGGCTCAAGACTAAATCGTCGGAAGCGATGATGCCGGCGAGGCGCCCCTCCCCGTCGACAACAGGTAGCCGACGGATTCCGTTGCGACGCATGAGATCGATCGCGTCCGAGACTCCTGCATTGTCTCGGATGGTGACGAGCTCGTCATTCATGCAATTTTTGATCGAGCAGGAACCGGGGTCCAGCTCGTTGCAGAGCACGGTGAGCGCGATGTCCCGATCGGTCACAATTCCAACCGGGCGATCCTCGTCGACGACAATCAGTGAACCGATGTTCCAGTTTTCCATGCAGCGCGAGGCTTCCATGGCGTCTGTTTGAACATCGATGCTACGCGCTCTCTTGATCAGGTTATCTGGAAATACCATGTCGCTGGCTCACTAGTCGATGATTGGGCTATGACACTATTATCGAGAGAAATGGCCCCTCAGGAGGGCGGGCGAAGTGCGCAGCCCGGCGGGGAAAGAGGCTGAGCGAAAGGCACGGCCTGCTCATTCGGAGACTGGCGAAACGAAGCCCTCTGGCTTCACGGTTAAGAGGGAGCAGGGAATGTCGCCGACGATGCGTTCGGCGGTATTTCCGACGAGCAATCCGGAGACTCCCGAGCGCGAGAGCGTGCCCATGACAACGAGCTCGGGCTTGAGGGCTTTTACGCCGTCCGAGATCGCGAGTTCCGGGGCCGTGCAGCCGATGTGCAGGCTGGGTTCCAGTTGATCGCGCGCCTCCATCAGCCCGGCTAGGACATGCTCGGCAATCTTCGATTCGCGAGCAGCTACGCGCCGTTTCGTTTCATCGTCCGACTCGTTCTCGCGCTGCAATTGATCGGCCATGCCCCGCTGCCAGGCGTGAACGATGTGGAGCTCGCTCTTCGATTGAATCGCCAGATAGGCAGCCATCTCGGTGACTCGATCGCCGACCGCGGAGAGGTCTGTGGCAGCTAGAATCAAGTGGCCGATTGGCTCGGTGTGCGGGTCGACGACCCAAACGGGCGCGGGGCAATTCCGGAGCAGGTTCCGCGTGTTGATCCCCATTCCACGCGGCTGGGTGGCGTCGTGTTTCCCGACGAAGATGAGGTCGCTCTCGGATTTGATCGCTCGTTTCGTCAAGGCGAGCCATGGACGATCGGACGAGTAGTGAATGCTGCTCTGGACGCCCGTTTGCGAGCACTGCTTCGCGAGCGCTTCGATCGAGCTCACAAATTCCGGGGAGGCGATCACTCCCTCCTCCGCGAGGCTCTCGTCTTCGTTCCAGGTCGAGTGCAAGAGCGAGATCGAAGCTCCGGTTCGCTCGGCTAACCAGCGCGCCTGCGCAGCCGCTCGCCGGCTGCTTTCACTTACGTTGTCGGACCCACTTTCCGGCGAGATGCCAACAGTGATCGATCGGTAGCTTTTCATTTTGTGAGCTCCTGTCCTGTACGAAGAGGCGGGCGGTCCGACTACTCACAATTATAGGGCAGCTCCATGAGCCTTCCCGAGCCTTTGTTTCTGACTACGAATCAGGCCCGGCCGGACTACGTCATCGGGAGGAGCCCAACGGCCCTCCTCGCCGCGTTCTAGACCGTCCGACTGAAGACTTGCTTGCCTTCGCGGAAGCCGTCGCGGCGATAGCGGTCGAAGCACATCGCCAGATTGCGAACGAACAGCTCGCCGATCGCGGTCGCGTGAATGACGTTCGCGTCGTTCGTCGCGAGTCCTTCTTCGACGAGCCCGGCGAGCTCTTCCATGTCTCGCTTGAAGTACTCGTCGAACACGATGCCGTAGCTCTTCTCCAGCTCGCGCTTGTCGACTCTGAAGTTGCACATCAGTTCGTGAATCAAGTCGCGGCGAAGCTCGTCGTCGTCATCGCGCTTGACTCCACGGAAGACGGGGAACTGATGGGCTTCGAGCGCCGTTCGATAGGTGCTCAGCTTCTTCTCGTTCTGGACGTAAGAGCCCGAGAGATCGCCGATCGAGGAGATGCCGAGCCCGACGACGTCCTCGGCCGGGATCGTCGCGTAGCCCTGGAAGTTGCGGCGCAAGCGACCTTCGCGGCGGGCACGGGAGAGCTCGTCATCGGGGAGCGCGAAGTGATCCATGCCGATGGGCTCATAGCCCGCGTTCAGGAATTGCTCCCGCGCGATTGCGAACAGCTCGAACTTCAGATCGCCGGAAGGCAGAGTCGACTCGTCGATGTAGGTTTGGTTGCCCTTGATGCCGGGTATCCAGGCAAAGGAATAGACCGCGGCGCGATCGGGCCGAAGGGACAGCACCGACTGGAGCATGGTCTCGAAGGACTGCTCGGTTTGGTGCGGGAGCCCGTAGATCAGATCGACGTTGATTCCGGTGTAGTTGTGCGCGCGCGCTTGATCGACGATGGCGGCGGTCTCTTCGAGAGTTTGCACGCGACCGATCGCTTGTTGGACTTCTGCGGTGAGGTCTTGAACGCCCATCGAGATGCGGTTGAAGCCGAGCTCCGCCAAGACCTTGATGTGCTCTTCCGTCGTCACGCGCGGATCGACTTCGACAGCGAGTTCGGCACCTTCCGTCGGTCGAAAGTATTGGAACAAGTGTCCGAGGATTCGACGCAGCTCGTCGGGCGAGTGATAGGTGGGCGTTCCGCCGCCCAGGTGGAGTTGCGAAATCGTGCGGCGATCGGGAAGCTTCGCCGCCAGCATGTCGATCTCGCGCTCGAGGAGATCGATGTAGGGCAATGCGACCGCATGGTTCGGATTGATGATCACGTTGCAGCCGCAGAAGTTGCAACGGGCTTCGCAGAACGGCAGGTGGATATACATCGAGAGCGGATCGTCCGGCTTCTCGTTGGCCCGAGAGAGGAGCTCTAGGTACTGCTCGTGACCGACTCCATCCTCGAACTCAACCGCGGTCGGGTAGCTCGTGTACCGCGGCCCCTTTTTGTCATGGCGGCGAAGTAGCTCGGCGGTGTCTTCCCGAGACGTCGGCCGGTGACTCTGATTGTCTGTGCTCACGATTCGATGTTTCTGCTGAGTAGAGGGGCGGCTTCACGGAAAAGGAAAAGCGCGCTATTCGGCGTGGAGTGCTTCCAAGGGGAGCATGGCTGCTGCCCGACTTGCCGGCAAGACACCGGAGATTAGGCCCGTGATGATGCTAACGGAGAGCGCTAGGAAGGCTAACAAAGGTGGCATGTGAATTGGGAGTCCAGCGAAGAGGGCCCGCGACAGATCGGTGAGACCCATGCCCAAAAGCAAGCCCGCCGTTCCGCCGAGGCCGGAGAGTAGGGCGGCTTCGATCAGGAAGATCCCCTTGATCTGACCCGAAGTCGACCCGATGGCCTTGAGCAGTCCGATCTCGCCCGTGCGCTCCGAGACGGCAATCCACATCGTCGTGAGGATTCCAATCCCGCCGACGAGGAGTGAAATCGCTGCGATCGCCCCGAGTCCAATGGTGATTGCGGAGAGGACCTTGTCGAAGGTCTCGAGCATCGCCGCCTGGGTCGTGACGGTAAAGTCCTCGTGCCCGTTGTGACGTGCGGTGAGTACCGCACGAATTCGATTCGCGACGCGCTCGGGATCGAGGCCTTCGTCGAAGATGAGGTCGATCTCAATCAGCTCGTCCTGATTGAAGATCTGCATCGCGGTTGCGACGGAGATGTAGACGGCATCGTCGATGTCGAATCCGAGCAGCTGTCCTTTCGGAGCCATAACACCGATGACGCGCATGCGATGTCCCGAGACTCGGACAAACTCCCCGAGCGGATTCTTATCGCCGAAGAGCTCGCGCTTAACCCGCGGACCCAGAACGGCCACCGACGTGCGCCGGCTCGCGTCACCTTCCGGAATGAAGACGCCTTGACCGACCGCAAACTTCCACACGGCGGGTACTTCGCTGGTGACGCCATTGATCGGGACGCTGCGGCCGCGACCATTGGCTTCCACGCGACCGAGCCCCATCGAGAGCGGGACAACGGCTCGGACGCCTTCGATTCGGCGCAGCGCTTCGCTGTCTTCGATCGTCAGCTTGTGCTGCGTTCCGCCCATGACACCCGGAATCCCGAACGTTTCGGTTTTCCCCGGGTTGATGGCGATGATGTTCGTGCCAAACTGCGTGAACTGAGCCAGTACGTAGCGGCGCGTGCCCTCGCCGATCGAGCCCATCATGACGACCGCTGTGACGCCGATGGCGATCCCCAGCATCGACAAGAGCGTGCGCAGGCGGTGACTGCTGAGTGAGGTCAGGCTGAACCGGAACATGTCGAGGGCGCTCATAAGTCACTTTCGCGAGAGAGCGACGACGGGATCGAGCCGTGTGGCGCCACGGGCCGGCACGATGCCAAATCCGATTCCGACGATCAGCGCGAGCGAGAGAGAAGCGCCGGAAACCCAGGTCGGTGTTGCGGCGGGAAACTCGGGATAGAGCGATCCCACGATTTGAATGATGGCCATTCCGCCGCCGAGGCCGAGCAAACCTCCCGCGAGCGAGAGCAGCGCAGCCTCGGCGAGAAAGAGGACCATGATTTGTCGGCGAACGGCGCCGATTGCGAGCAGGAGCCCCACTTCGGGAGTCCGCTCGGAAACCGACACGAGCATCACGTTCATGATCCCAATTCCGGCCACGATGAGCGAAATCGCGGCGATGCCCGCGAGCGCTGCCGAGAGTGCGTCGAGGATTCCACTGACCGTTCCGAGAATGGCGCCGGGCGTGACGACGGTGACATCGAGCTCGTCGTGTCGGTCCTCCATGAGCGCGAGAATGTCGACCTCAGCCGCTGCGGGGTCGGCTCCGGGGGTGAGTCGCGCCATGACACGCGTCAGCGATGTTCGATTGAACATGCGCATGCCCGTCGCGACGGGAATCAAGACGAGCTCATCCATGTCCACGCCGAGGTGAGTCCCGCGCACTTCGGTCACTCCGATCACGCGCATGCGCCAGTCCCCAATGCGAGCGTTCTGTCCGACCGGATTGGTACCGGGAAAGAGCTCTCGCGCAATCTTGCTGCCGAGAACAACGACCGGCGCGCCGCGCGTGAAATCGCCTTCGGGGAGAAAGCTGCCCGAAACGAGGTCGAGCTCGAGCAAGTCCTGCATGTCCGTGACCGTGCTCATGATCACGCACTGTCGAGCTCGCTCGCCATGCGAAACCGTCTCGGTTCCGAGGGCGATGGGAACCGTTAGCTGCACTCTTCCTACGGACCTCTGAATACTCTGCGCGTCATCGAGAGTGAGGTCGTTGGGAGCGCCACCGATGCCGGGGATCGCTCCGGTCGTTTCCGTCCGGCCGGGCAGGATCACCAAGATGTCGGAACCGATGAACTCGAACTGCGATTCGATGTAGACGCGCGCGCTTTCGCCGAGTGACGTGAGCAGAGCGACCGATCCGATGCCAACGGAAATACCGAGCAGGGTGAGCCCGGCGCGCAGCGGATGACGAATCAGCGCGGTAAAGGCCAGGCGCATGAGGTCGACGAAGGTCACGTCTCCGTCACTCCGAAGAGGCTCGCGAGGTCGGTGGCCTCCGATCCGGAGACGCGGCGTGCGATGCGTCCGTCGCGAAGAACCAGGATGCGGTCCGAGCGACGTGCGACGGCCGGGTCGTGCGTGACGACGACAATCGTGAGGCCTTTGTCGTTCAGGTCGTCGAGCAATTGAAGAATCTGCTCGCCCGAGTCGGAGTCGAGGTTTCCCGTCGGTTCGTCCGCGAGCAGGATGCGCGGATTTAAGACCATCGCGCGCGCGATCGCCACACGCTGTTGCTGGCCACCCGAGAGTTCGCTCGGGCGATGGTGACCGCGATCTTCGAGTCCGACTAACCGCAGAAGTTCGGAAGCGCGCTCGGTTCGTTCACTGCGGGGTATCCCCGCGAAGACCATGGGGAGCTCGACGTTGCCCAGGGCGTCGAGGCGCGAAATGAGCTGATAGGACTGGAAGACGAAGCCGATCAGGTCTTGGCGAATATGGGCGAGAGCGTCCGAATCCAATCCGCTGACATCGCGATCGTCCAAGCTCATTCGACCCGAAGTCGGATCGGTCAGACAGCCAATCACGTTGAGGAGAGTGGACTTACCGGATCCCGACGGACCCATGATGGAGACGTGCTCGCCTTCGCGAATGACCTCGTCAATATCGGCGAGCGCGTGCACGACGTGCTCGCCGACATGGAAGGCCTTACCGATTCCCTCCAGCCGAATCACTGATCGGATTTCCGTGCAATGACTTCCGCGCCCGCCTCGATACCCGTTCGGTCGAGTGAGTCCACAACGCGATCGCCGGGCTTCAGTCCGGATAAAACCTCGATCCAGTCCCAGTTGCGAAGTCCGATCTCCAACTCTCGGCGAACGAGGATATTGTCCTCGATCACGAGCGCGCTCTTGCCCTCGTAGACCGCGCGAGTTGGAAGCCGGATCACATCGGCGTTCGTCACCAAGACGATTTCCACGTCGGCGGAAGTTCCGGGTCGCAGGCTTTTCGTTGCCTCCGCTTCCGAAAAGCCCACTTCGATTTCGACGGTTCGGTTTTGCTGTTCGATGTCGAGGACGTAGGGAGCCACGCGCGCGACGGTGCCCGTGAAAGTGACTCCATCGTGAGAATCCACCGTGATGAGAGCGCGAAGTCCGGAGTGGATGCTCGCGCTGTCGACTTCGTCCATCGGTGCGCTGATGTAGAGCGACGCAGTATCGATGAGATCGACGGCAACAGGAGCTTGCATCATCGCCGGAGACGGCGTGACCCACTCGCCCACCTCGACGTCGACTTCAGCAACAACGCCGGCGAACGGCGCACGGATGCTTGTGCGTTCCAGGTCGGTCTCGATCAACGCGACCGAAGCGCGGGCGCGATCGACTTCGGCACTCGCCGCTCCGAAGGCCGCCTTGCTGAGCGCGTAGGCGCTCTCGAGTTCGTCAAGGAGGTCCTGCGTGACAATTCGCTCTGCCGCGAGCCCTCGCTTGCGATTGAGCGCCCGCTCCGCCCGCTCCATCGCAACTCGGCGTTCCGACTCGACGGCGATCACTGTAGCGAGCGCGTTGCGAGTCACTTCGAGTTCGGCAATCGTACGCGACGCGTTCAGACGGAAGAGGACCTCGTCGCGCTCGACCCGATCGCCTTCGCGGAAGAAGATCTCCGCGACCCGCCCGCCGATTTCGGGGGAGAGCTTGGCTCGCCGTCTGGCCCGAACTGTGCCGGCCTTTGAGTTGGTGACGGTGGACGCTACATCGCCGCGGGCGACCGTGCAGTAGGCCACTTCGACGGGGTCGCGGTGAATCAACTCTCTGCGGACGAGCCAGATTCCGGCCACGATTGTCGCAAGAACGAGAGTCCGAATGATCCAACGACGAGCTTTTGGTGACTTGGCCATGGGAGCGAGTGATTGTAGGGCGAATCGTTCAGGTCCAAAGCCGTCAGGAGCGGGGAATCCTCGGGGGCCCATCTGTTGGGAAGCAGCTACGTACAGTGTCGAATTGGCGAAAGCCGGGTTGAGACTGGATCCTTTAGTTTTGGGCGCTAGCCTTGTTCGCCCAAAACTGCGAACGAGCAGGAATTTCTGGGATTTTGGCTCCCAACGAGCCGGTGTAAAAAGTCATTTAGAAGAACAGGTGAGAAGAGTGAAGGTTAGTGAATTGATGGAGCGGGACGTGACAAGTTGCCGCATGGGTGAGTCTTTAGAATCAGCGGCGAACCTGTTTTGGTCGAAGGACATCGGTGCCCTCCCGGTTGTCGATGCGACGGACAGCGTGGTGGGAATGCTGACCGACCGCGATGTATGCCTGTCGGGATTCTTCCGCGGTCGCATGCTCAAGGAGATCGCCATCGGCGAGGCCATGAGCGAGACGGTGACTAGCTGCAGGGCTTCGGACTCGATCGAACAAGCGGCACAGAGAATGGCTGAGGCGCGGGTGCGTCGCTTGCCGGTTCTCGATAAAGAGGGCCGCCTGGAGGGCATGGTCGGATGGACGGACCTTGTGCGCGCGGCCACGAAAACGAAACTGACGCTCAAAGCGGCGAAGCTCGTGCTCGACGCTTTGGGTGCGATTGCGACGCCTCACGGCACTGAACTTAAAGTTGCCGCGCCTACCGAGCTCGTTCCGCACCCGAAAGAGAAGGCGGAGAAGGCTCCGGCGAAGGGCGGCGTACCACCGGTTGTGGTAGAAACTCCGAAGCGAGCGACTTCGAAGAAAGTCGTACGGAAAGCTGCCGTTAAGAGCACTTCAAAGCCCTCGGTAGGCAAGTCGGCCGCGCCGGCGAAAGCCCCTAAGACGACTCGCGCCAAGCCGGGAAAGTCGGCTCGAAAGAACTAACGAGTCCATCGGCCCGCCCGGTTGCTCGATAGGATCTAACAGAGCTTTCGCAAACTCCGTACGTCTCTCGCCATGATCAACTCCACAGCCAGTCGGTACGTGCTACTCCTGTTCTTCGTAGCGGGGGTAGCCGCTTTCTGGTTCTACAGGGGGGAGCAAGAGTCGATTCAAGAGAACGGATCTCAATCGATTGTGGCGGTCGAATTGCCGGACGCGATTGAGATTGAGGATCCCGAGGTTCCGATCGAACTCGTCGAGCAGGTCGAGGACAACACGGAAGAGGTTGCTAATCGCCTGCTCGATTTTTCCGACAAGCTTCGTCGGCGCGATTTCGGATCGGTTCGCAAATGGCTGACCGATGACTTCGCCGGGCACGGACTCGCCGGACTTCCGATCGAGACAGAGAAGACCGAGCGGGTGGACGCGAAGTTGACGGCGTTCAACGCGTCGATGGCTCCGATTCTCGGAGCGGACGATTTTACGGATTCGCTGCGAACCTTGATGGGATCGTGGAGTCGAGTGGAGTCGGTGCTCTGGAAGACGAAGGGCGCGGAGTTTCAGGCGCTGGGCCAAAAGCGCTGGGGCAAGATCAAGCTGTTCGTATCCATGATGGGCGCTGGCGAGAACGACGAGCCGATAACGATCTCCGGCTGGGGTTACGCTCGCGCCGTAAAGATCCGCGGCGAGTGGTACTTCGATCGGTTTCAGTTGACCTCGCTTCAGGAGATGAGGCGCGCGAAGGCGATCTTTTCGGATGTGACAGCGGCCGCGGGAGTCGCGCGCTCGGGCGTTCGATTCGGGCAGCCGGGCAACCAGAGCTTTGCTTGGAACGGTTCGGCGGGCGGTGACGTGGATGCCGACGGTCGTTGGGATCTGTTTTGTGCGGGGCCGAACTCGAACGTGCTGTATATGGCTGGCGAGGATGGGCGGTTTCGCGAGGAGGCGAGCTCGCGCGGAGTTGCTGCACCAGGCGCCGGAACCGGCGCTCTGTTTTTCGACCTTGAGAACGACGGCGACCAAGATCTGTTCGTCGGACAGGTCGGATGGCGCGAGAGCAATGGCGGGCTGGGCGGCCTCAATCTTCAGGGCTATTTGAATGACGGGAAGGGGCGATTCGATACGTCCTCCGAGGCTCTGGGCTTTGTCGATCCCTACGAGATCTATTCGTTGACGGCGTTCGACTACGACAATGACGGTTTTCTCGACATGTTCGGCTGCGCGTACGGCCGAGTCGAAGTCGAGCACAACAACAGCTGGACTCAGGCTACGAACGGTTCGCCCAATGCTCTCTATCACAACTTGGCGGGTGAGCGATTCGAGGAGGTCGCGGAGAGCGCGGGTTTGAGGGGAACTGACTGGACCTACGCGGCCGCAGCAGCGGACGTCGACCTGGATGGAGATGCCGACCTCTATTTAGCGAACGACTACGGCGCGAACCGGTACATGCGCAATGAAGGTGACGGGACCTTCGTCGATGTCGCTGATCAGTACGGAGTCGTGGATCAGGGCAACGGAATGGGGGTCTCTCTCGGCGACCTCGATAATGACGGAACGCTCGACCTGTATGTGTCGAACATGTCTTCGACGGCGGGCAATCGCATTCTCGGTCGGCTCGAGAATGACATCGATTCAGCGACTTTCAAGATGCTGAAGAAACTCGCCGCGGGTAACTCGATCTTCACGGCCGGTGAGTCGAGTTTCGACAAGCTGCCGAAGAGCGCCGGCGGCGTCGGGGCGAGCTGGGCTTGGGCTGCGGCACTTGCCGACTACGATCTCGACGGAAGGTTGGACGTCTTCTGTACGAATGGATTTGTGACGGGCGATTTGCCTCACGACACATGAAGCACCTATTGGCGCCACGTGGTGGCGTCTACCGCTGAAGTTGTAGAAGAGGAAAACGGACTGTTTCAGAAGCAGGAGGTCGGGAGTTCGGCTTATACCGCGCGGCATAACGGGCAGATGTTCGAGGACGGGCTGTCGTTCTCCGGGAACGAGCGGGACAAGCTCTTCTTGAATCGCGGAGTTGGGAGCTTTGCTGATTTGTCGAACGTGTCCGGTGCCGATTCGCCGAACGACGGACGCGCGGTGATCTCGGCCGACTTCGACGACGATGGCGATGTCGATCTATTCGTTCACAACATTCAACGCGAGCGGCACGGATTGTTTCGCAACGAGCTCGACCAGACCTACGGAGGTTTCATCAAGGTGCGGCTACGCGCGACGAGCTCTCAATACGAAGCGATCGGCTCGCAGGTCACCGTGACTGGCGAGCACGGCCCGGTGACCCAGGTTCTTTCGCGTGGCGCGGGGTTCGTCTCGTGCCAGGTTCCGGAGCTGATCCACGGGCTCGGCGCGGCGAGTGAGGCTTCGATCGAAGTGCGCTGGCCGACCGGTCGAGTCGAGAGCTTTGGTTCGGTCGCGGCGAATTCACGGGTGTTGCTTGTGGAGGGATCCGGTCGAGCGGAGGCCTATGACGCGCAGCCACGCCCGCTTCCCGATCCGCTGCCCGCCGGTCTTCGAGTCTCGGTTGGAGATACCGTTCCCGTCTTTGCGATGCTCGATCCCGACGAGAAGGAAGTCTTGATCGATCCGCGCGAGCTGGCGGGAGGCAAGCGCCTCTACCTGAATTTTTGGGCCAGCACCTGCGTCTCTTGCATCGTCGAACTTCCCGAGCTTCAAGCTCTGGAGGACGCCGGTGAGGTTCGCGTGATCGGTTTGAGCATGGATGCTCCAGCCGACATGCATCGCGCCCACGAACTGTTCGAAAAGCGCGGCGCGAAGTTCCCGAGTTACTTCCTCGGCGCTCGTAAGACCGAGGGGCGCGCCAGCGTGCAAGAGCTGGTCGACTTGGAGCGCTTACCGATCCCGACAACCCTGGTGCTCTCGCCTGAGGGCGTCATCGAAGAGATCATCCGAGGCCCGATCGCCCGGTGAAGGTGTAATACCGAACCCGGTTCAGATCTAAACTTTAGGGCCACTCCCGCACCGCGGTAGTGGCCCTAAAGTTTAGATCTGAACCGGGTTCGGTATTACACCTTCACCGGGCGATC
>JAJDEU010000019.1 GCA_029259635.1 Planctomycetota bacterium
GGGACCTGCAGCGCCATCGACGCCGTCCATTCCAGCCGGGCCTGCCGGACCCATCGGGCCCATCGGACCCGCTGCGCCATCGACACCGTCCATGCCCGCCGGACCCGCTGCGCCGTCGACGCCGTTCGTTCCGTCGGCACCGTCCATACCTGCCGGACCTGCCGGGCCCATCGGACCCGCTGCGCCATCGACACCGTCCATACCCGCCGGACCCGCCGCGCCGTCAACGCCGTTCGTTCCGTCGGCACCATCCATGCCAGCCGGACCTGCAGCGCCATCGACGCCGTCCATGCCTGCCGGACCCATCGGACCCATCGGACCCGCTGCGCCGTCAGCGCCGTTCATTCCGTCGGCACCGTCCATACCTGCCGGACCTGCCGGGCCCATCGGACCCGCTGCGCCATCGACACCGTCCATGCCCGCCGGACCCACTGCGCCGTCAGCACCGTTCATTCCGTCGACACCGTCCATGCCTGCCGGGCCCATCGGACCCGTTGCGCCATCGACACCGTCCAGGCCCGCCGGACCGGCCGGCCCCATCGGACCCGCTGCGCCATCAGCGCCGTTCATTCCGTCGACACCGTCCATTCCTGCCGGACCTGCCGGGCCCATCGGACCTGCAGCGCCATCGACGCCGTCCATGCCTGCAGGACCCATCGGACCCATCGGACCCGCTGCGCCATCAGCGCCGTTCATTCCGTCGACACCGTCCATTCCTGCAGGACCTGCCGGGCCCATCGGACCCGCTGCGCCATCGACACCGTCCATGCCCGCTGGACCCGCTGCGCCGTCAGCACCGTTCATTCCGTCGACACCGTCCATACCTGCCGGGCCCATCGGACCCGTTGCGCCATCGACACCGTCCATGCCCGCCGGACCTGCTGCGCCGTCGACTCCGTCCATGCCCGCCGGACCTGCCGGCCCCATCGGACCCGCTGCGCCGTCAGCGCCGTTCATTCCGTCGGCACCGTCCACACCTGCCGGACCTGCCGGGCCCATCGGACCCGCTGCGCCATCGACACCGTCCATGCCCGCCGGACCCGCTGCGCCGTCAGCACCGTTCATTCCGTCGACACCGTCCATACCTGCCGGGCCCATCGGACCCGCTGCGCCATCAGCGCCGTTCATTCCGTCGACACCGTCCATTCCTGCAGGACCTGCCGGACCCATCGGACCCGCTGCGCCGTCGACGCCGTTCGTTCCGTCGGCACCGTTCGTTCCCGCCGGGCCTTGCGGTCCCGCGGGCCCCACGAGCTGGGCGGTACCCATGGATGTTCCGTCGGGGAAGTTCAGCGAGTTGCCGAGGAATACGTCATTGGCGAAGAGGAACTTGTTCGTCGTGATCGCCCCGAAGGCTTTGACCAGGCCGGGTCCAAAGGTCACCGCGCCGCCAGTGGTCGAGATATCGGCACCGGTAAGAGATCCGTCGACGATGTCGAGACTGTCGACCTCATTCATATTGTCGTTGACGTAGAGTCGGTCGTTATCGCCGACGGTCGTCTGCGGAGGATTGACCTGCGGCGGAGCTAGGTTGCCAGGAGAAATCCCACGATCGGATTCCGTGGGAAGGCCCTTCGCGCTCGAGCTTCCCGATCCGGCCGCCGCTGACGGGAGGTTGGCTCCAACCGGGTTCGAACCCGGCGCTGTTGAAAGCCCCTGAACAGGAAAAGCGCCCGCTGCTGGTTCACTCGCCGGAGCGAATGCGTCACGCAGAAACCCACCACCAGGCTGCGCCCAGAAGATGACGTCAGAGTCTCCGTTGTGCAGGAGAAGCTCCGCAATGGCATCGCCATCAATGTCGACCCGTTCCGCCGAGCGGCCTAGGCCTGAGTCGGATAATCCGAGCGCGAGCGTTCCGTCGTGGAAGTACCCACCTCCCTCTCCGATGAGCGCGACGTTCGCCACTTTCGAGATGCAGTAGATGTCAATCCGGCCGTCGCCATTGAGGTCGCTTGCCAACACATCGGCGACGTCCGCCGCGGGAAGCGTCTGGGCAAGCGGGGAAAATTGACCCCGCCCGTTGTTCACGGCGACAGAGAGACTGCCGTCGGCGCCGAGTATGAGCTTGTCCAACAGGGCGTCACCCGTCAGCTCAATCAACCTGTAGCGGGCTTTAACTACGGGAGCCGGTGACGCCGTCTCGGATACGGGCGTACTGGTTTCGGACGAGGGTGGAGTTTTCTCGTTTAAGGGGACAAGCGAGGCGAGGACGAATAGAGCTGAGATATTCACGGCTTTACTGGGGAAGGAAGTTTGGGGAAGTGAATGTGTTGGGATTGCGAGCGATCCCGACCAACTTTAACTCGGGCGGGCACCCGGGGGCTTCAAATGGAAGTTCCTTCTGTGTGGAGGGCTGGAATATCGAGATTCCGGACCAATCTAGAAGGCCTAATTTCTTTATTTTCAAAGAGTTATGAACGATTCTCGCGGTTGGCACGCAGCGTGCCTTTTTCGCGGAGATTCTCGCGATTTTGGGGCTCTTTTTCGGCGAAACGGAGTCTTCCGACGCTGCCGATTAAACCGATCGCAAAGTCTCCAAAACGGAGGCCTCGGGCCCCAATTCCGACGTCTCTCAGCGCCCTCTTGGCCCCCCATCGCGGCAGAGCAGCGCATCGGTACCAAGCGACCCTCGGACAGTCAGTTCGGCCTCTGCTTTGATCCCGGCGCCGAGCTAGACTGAAACGAGTTCGTATCGCCTCTCGAAGTCTCTCGTCACCCCCCGACCCGATCAAACGGAAATCTAAATCCCCGTGAACTATCCGAGGATCCCATCGCTCGCCTTGCTCGCGCTTCCAGCTCTACTTGCCGGTAACAGCTGTTCGACGGACGAACTTCCGACGCCGAATCGGCCGGACATCATTCTCGTTTCGATCGACACGCTTCGAGCGGATCACTGCGAGCTGTACGGCTATGACCGTGCCACGATTCCCAACATCGCGAAGCTCGGGCGCGAAGGAGTTGTGTTTGAGCGCGCCATATCCCAGGCGCCCTGGACTCTTCCGAGCATGGCTAGCGTGCACACGGGACTCTATCCAAGTGAACACGGAGCGCTGAACAATCTAAGCCCGATGCCGAGCGACCGCGCGACGGTTGCCGAAGTGATGCAAGCGGCCGGCTATCGCACTCAGGCTGTAGTTAGCCACGTCTTCACCGGCCGCAAATACGGATTCGGACGCGGCTTCGACGTGATCGACGAGCGCTTTGCGGTTGGGCACGACGGTATCAGTTCCAAGAATGTCACGGAAACCGCTCTTGAATTCATGAGCGAACCCACCGACGCGCCTACGTTCTTGTGGGTGCACTACTTTGATCCGCACTACACGTACATCCGACATGCCGAGCACAACTTCGCGACGGGTGAGCCCGGCCGCTTCGAAGATTTCATCCGCGTTCTCGAGCCCGATGGATCGGATCTAGGAACGCTCACGCCGGAAGAGCTTACCTACGTCAAAGATGTCTACGACGAAGAAATCGCCTACGTCGACTTCTGGATTGGAACATTGATCGACGGAATACGTGCCGGCGAACGCGAGCGCCCCGCGCTCTTTGTCGTCACCGCCGATCACGGAGAAGCCTTCTTTGAGCGTGGCTACCTGGGGCACGGCAAAGAAGTTTTTGATGAGATGATTCACGTTCCGCTCGTCATCGGGGGCGATATCGACGCGAATTTGCGAGGGCGAAAAGTGAGCAGCTCGGTCGAGACACGGTCCATCGGCGCGACCCTATTGACGATGGCCGGCATCAGCGGGCATTCGGTCCCCGGTACCGACCTCTACGCCATCGCCAATGGCGCACCGGCACCGGACTTCGCGTTCTCTGAAGGGAGCTACGCGCGAGGCACGGATCGGCGCAAGTTGAGCGCGGTCGAAGGCGCTTGGAAGTTGATCTATCACTACGACGACGAGAGTCTTGAGCTCTTCAATAGAGATTCCGATCCAAACGAACTCGTGAATCTCATCGACGACCAGGAAAGTGCGCAAGTGAGAGAGCGTCTCCGCAACGCGGTCGCAGAAAAGCGCGCACTCTTTGAAGCTTCGAAGGCGGAACAAGCGACGGTGGACCTCACTGACGAGGAGCGCAAGAACCTGGAAGACCTCGGCTACTTCGACGAAGATGAGGAAGAGCCCGAAGAGTCCACTGCGCCGGACGACGAAGAGTAAGGGCGACGAAGCTCACGCAACCGCGTACCGACTGCGTCGTCTGAACGCAGAAGCCAAAGAGTCCTACTTCGCGACGTAGACCAAGAAGCGCCACTCCAAGCTGTCGGTCTCTCCGTTTTTCGCGGACAGCGGAATCCCATAGACCTCAAGGACCATGGAAGAGAGCGTGTCCGACTTGCCGCGATTTCGCGCGCGATTCAAAAGCTGCGCAAAGGCTTCGGGGGACTTCGACTTCCCCTCGGGATGCCCTTGGGTTCGCAGCCAGTTCGAGAAGCACGACCGATACGCCCGAAAGAACTCCTCGTAGTCATCGACAAACTTGTCCGCGGGAACCTTCTTGTCCTCCGCTTCATCGCCAAGGAAAGGCGCACTCATCGGAGTCGCCTCGCTCTTGCCGAGAATCCCGATGGCAAAATGAGCGAGCCGGTCACCCTTCACATCGGCGGGAACGTCCTTGCTCTTCGCGGCCAGCTTCGCGCCCTTCTTTTGCCCCTTCTGAAGAGCCGCTTTGTAGTGGTCACGTCCATTCTTCTCACGCCAGACCGAGTACTGAGTACTCTCGGACATGCCGGTCGTCGCACCCGCCGTCGCCGGGCGCTTGGGCAAGACGCCCCCGGCGGAGTTGCCTCCGGGAACGAATCGCGAGTAGGGCTGAGTCGATCCGCCAGCGCGTGAGAACTGAAACGACCAAGTGCTGAAGGACGGATACTCCTCACCGATGATCTCAATGACCATGTTGATGTGAAGAGCTTGCTCGAGCAGCGGCGATGCGATCGAGTTGAATACTCCGCGACTCAACGAAGCCGAAACGCGCTCGACGGTGTGTTGGTCCCGCCCCGTCTTGACGAGTGCGTTCATGGAATCGCCATTCTCGGGATGGGCTCCATCCCAGGGCCAGATCGCGTATTCCAGAGCAATGAAGTGAACGTTGGTGCTCCATGCCGCCGTCTGAAAGACGGACTCCTTGCCCCACAAATGCTCTTTGCGTTTGGGTTCGATCGCGCCGACCAGAGTACTTAGCTCAACAAACACTTTGCGTGTGGGACAGAACACCAGTTGCGCGGCGGGCGTCCCGTCCGAATTCGGAT
The DNA here is from genome assembly GCA_029259635.1 of Planctomycetota bacterium. Taxonomy (GTDB): domain Bacteria; phylum Planctomycetota; class UBA1135; order UBA1135; genus OFTM34. The sequence continues at coordinate 5,249 of JAJDEU010000019.1, forward strand.
TGAGAGCCATCCTGTCATTGAAGCGCTGCCCGGCTGCTAGCACCTTGTCTTTTGCCGCAGGCATCCGACGAAATAGGCCCTCGCGCGTATCGCCTATCGATTTTTTAAAAGCGCGATTGGACCAACCCTTGGCCCACTTCTGAAGCACTTCGATGTCACTGTGCAAATCTTCGATCTGCTCGGGGTCCGTCATCGTCCAATCAATCCAGACCCCCGCGACATCGAGAGTCCGAATGACGGCTTCCTTGAGAATGACAACGCTGGATTTATCCGTTACCTCATCAACGGGCAGGCGAATGTCCCACCCACCGAGTTCGAGCTTGATGAAATGTTCGGAGTCGAGCAATTCAGCCACGCTGTAACTCTCGAGGTTCACCTCCTCGAGTCCGTACTGTGCACGCGCACGAGCGAGCAAGGCTTCGAAGTCCACATCCATCTCGTCGGCGGCGGGAATAAAAGACGCGGAGAACAGCGCGAGGGGGAGCGTGAGTGAGGAGAGTTGCATGGTTCTGCCTGCGGGAAAAACCGGCCTATGCATTCGGGCCGAGATGGACTGCGGAGACGGAGCGCGATCGAGAGCGACTAGCCAATCGCGGTCGACAAGTCACCGTTCCAGCAGATTCTAACGAGAATCGGAACGGAACGCGCCGGATCGATTTCTAGGGGCAACGCCGCCCGGATTGAACCGAGGAATCATCAAAGATCCCCGAATCGCTGCCATTCCTTGGGTCGGAACCGCATCCGTCTTCGTTAGCTACCCATGAGCCCAAGCGAGATACGGCTTATTCGCTGAGCGTGTAAACGGCCAACGAAGGGTCCCCCAAGTGGATATTTCGATTGCGGTCGAGACGACAGGGCGTGCGGCCCCAGCCGGCCTCGATGCTGAGCTCTCGAACAGGCTCGAGCTGTTTTGCGAAGGCCGCGCTAAAGCGCGTCCTCGGCTCGTAGGTCGGAACGACGAAGAGCGTGTCTCGCTTGCCGAACCTGCGCTTCATGTTTCGCGACAAGAGGTCGCGGAGCGGAACAACCTTCACATCGAACTCAACTTCGAGACGCCGCACATCGACTAAGAGCTCCTCGGCGATGAGCACTCGCGTCGCGCCGCTTGCGTTCGCGTTGATCCACGACTCGAGCTCAAGACGAGAGTCGCGCGGAATCGAGTAGGCGACGCTGACCGACGCCCAGGGAAGTAGCGGCATAAACAGAAGCGCGAGCGCAATCGCCGCCATCAGGCGCGCACCTTTCCCCGGTTCGCGTTGAGTCGAACCACCTTCGTCGTCAGCGGTTCTCCGCCGCGAAAAAGCGTTGCACACGAACTCCCAGGCAACGATCGCCCCGTAGCCGGAAATCGGCGCCAGAAAGATGATCGTCGACGTCAAATTGCGGGGATAGTTCACGCGCTGCGTGCACAAGAAGACATACAGAACGAGCGGGAAGGAGAGGTAGAGCGCGAACTCTCGGCGGTTCCGCTTCCATCCCATCACGAGTCCGAAAACCGCCGCTAGTAGAGTCACCAGTCCGAGTTCGTTCCGGAGAATTTTCAAGTAGTAGACAGCTTGAGGCCAACCCGCGTCGCCAACTCGATCGCGTCCGACATTGCCATCTCCGTAGTGGCGAACCTCGGTCAGGAGTCCGTTCCAAAAAGCATCAAAGTCCAGCACCGCGTAAGGCGTCGAGAGCAGAAAGCCGACGATCGTCAGGAGCGCAATGACGAGCCCGTTTCGCAGAACGTTTTTGCGAAAGCGCTTCTCCATCAAGATCAGAGCGAAGGGGAGCCCGACCAGTCCTAGATAAAATTTGGAACCGACGGCAAGCCCCGTCAGCAAGCCGGGAATGATCGCGCGCTGCATCAAGCTCTCGCAGTCGCGCTGCTTCAACATGAACCAAACTGCGAAGCTGCAGACGAACGCTCCCACGATATCCACGTTGAGGTACACCCAGGACTGCGTGAGGAAGACGCCGGATAAGGAGAGAAAGAGCGGCGAGAGGATCAAGAGCTTCGGCGCTCGAAAGGCGCGAGCTGCAGCGAGGCTCGCGAATGCAATCGCACCGACGGACAAGAGTGCGAAGATGACACGCGCGGTTCCGACGACGCGAGGTCGGTCGTAGAAGGGCCAGCCCGCATAGCCCACTGGACTCTCCGTATCGCCGTCGATGATGCGCCCGATCAAGAACGAGCTCGTCGCAACGTAGATCGGGAGCGTCGGATACCGGAAGTAGTGCGGGTGCCCGTTGCCGTTGCGAATCATGCGCGCCGCGGACTTACCGATCGATGTTTCGTCGATGTGCAGCGAGTACGGCAAAGTCCGCTCGATGAAAGCGAGGCGAACGCCGAAGGACATGAGGAGCAGGAGAGCAAATCCGATCCAAAGCGTGCGAGTCGGACGCGGTTCTTCCTCCGAAACTTCCATCGAGCGCAGGATAGTCGAAGGTGCAGAGGAGCGGCGAGGATGGAAACCACCGATTACTCAATCCGTCGCGGGAATCTGGCGTCAGCGCTCTGGCCTATCCCTGCGATCCCGAGCTTTCAGACGCGTACGTCACGCGCCCCTCATCCGGTTCTGGCCTGGCATGCGATCCGGTGATACGGTTCTCCGCCTCTGCAGCGCTATTCGGCAGCGCTATTCAAGGGAGCGAATCGCTCGACAGATTCGTCCCGCGCCCGGCGTCTAGAACAACCTCGAATCGCACCTCCAGAGCACGGTCTCCCTCGGCGCTCCAGCACGCAGCTCCTCTCCGCGGTACGAAAAACGGTTCTCTCCCCGCTATCCGAAATTCCATTGAGCTCTGTTCCATCACCCCATGCTTTGAGCTCAACCGGTTCGCCTGAAGATCACTCGTCGAGCGCGCGACAGTCGCTTTTCGTCTTCCTCGGCATCTTCGCCTTCTTGTGGTTCTGGAAGATCCGCGCAAGCCTGAGCCCGTTCAACCTCGGCATTGACGGGTCCTTCTACACGGACATCGCGATGCACGTGCGCGACGGCCACGGACTGCTGACCGACATCTCGCTCTACCACAAAGGCTTCACCGAGTTCCCTCACAAGTCTTCGATCTATCCGGTCTGGCCGCTGGTCTACGGCTGGCTCTCCAGGATTTTTCACTGGAGAGCGGTGGCCATTTGGGTCCCCACTCTGGGCTACTTCGCGACTCTCATTTTCGCTTACCTCTGGGGCCGGCAACTCGCCCCCCGCGATCTCTTTCCCCGGCTGATCAAGGGCTTCGGACTGGGTCACCTCACCGTCTTGATCTGGGGTTTGCACACCGAGTTCTTCGAGTTCACCACGCGCCCCTACACGGAAGGACTGGCCTACACCTTCGTCATGTTGGCGCTCTGGCGCTCGGTACCGATTCTCCGATCGCCCAGCCTCCGAGGAGGTGCGGAGCTGGGACTCTGGATGACTCTCGCGTTTATGACGCGCAGCCAACTCTTCCTGCTGCTCATCGCTTTCGTCGGCGCATGCTCGCTGATGATCTGCCTCTCGACCAAGCGTCGCTCCGCGCTCGCCTGTCTCACGGGAGCCCTCGTGGTCTTCTTCGCCGCCGCAGAATTGCAGTACCTCTATTGCCGCGATGCTTTCAACGAGTGGCCTTTTCTCGCGCTCAAGTTTCACGACGCTCGTGAGACCGGCATGCTCTCTCACGTTCAGATGGTGATTCCGTTCGCGTCCATTCAGGAGCGCATTATGGATGTCCTAGCGGGATTCAAAGTCGCGTTCGCCTTTGATGGCAGATATGCCTACGCCCGATCCTTTCACGTCTTTCAGTACGCCGCACTGGCCGTCCTGCCTTGGTTCGTTGCTGACGCCTACCGTTGGTTGAAGACCCCCAGCTCCCGTTCGCGCGCTTCTGCCTGGCTGCGTTCGCCCAACGCATCGCCGTGGATCTTCGCGAGCTTGCTCGCCGCCGGCGGCTTCTTCTCCATCTACCTATTTCACAAGCAGTATTTCGCCACCTGGAACTTCTCCAGACGACATGGAGTTATCGGCGGACTCCTCTTTGCTCTGTGCTTCTATCGTCTGTGTCAGGGCGCCGGCTCCGTACGCCGGTACACCGCTCTCGCATTGCTTCTCTCGTCGGCATACCTCGGGATCTTCCAGGGCATACGTCCGATGGTCCAGCGGCTCGAGGGCCCCTACGAGAGGCACGACGTTCCCTACGAAAGTCTCGTCAACTGGCTGCAGGAGCGAGCCGACATCGAAGGTGGATTGACGGTCGCGCTTGTTGCGCACCGCCCTCAGGAGATCGCGCCCTTTACCGAAAACATCGGTTACCACTGGTTCTACGAGCTGACGACTGCCGAAGACTTGCTGCGTATGTTTCGAAGGTTGCGAGCCAAGTATCTCATCGTTCCGAAGTGGTCGGACAAGTGGGCCTTTCGTCAAATGCCGGGCGGTTTCAAAGCACACTTCAAAAAGACGCGCACGATCGGGCCTGTCGAAATCTACGAGTTTCGTCGGCGAAGATGACAACGGAGACGATCAAGCCAAGGGGCTACATTCCCGCTTTAGACGGCATGCGCGCCATCGCGGTCTTGCTCGTGATGTGGCAGCACATCCCGATCGGCAAAGAACAGGTCTCGCTGGAAGCTTGGCAGCGCGTCATTCAACCCGGCTACCTCGGCGTCGACATCTTCTTCGTCCTCTCCGGTTTTCTGATCACGCGGATTCTCCTGGTGGACAAAGAACGGGGCCTGCCGCTGCGTTATTTCCTAATGCGCCGCGTCCTGCGCATCTTCCCGATCTACTACTTGACCCTCCTCGTCATCTGGATCGTTCGCGGAGGACCCGAGCTCGGCTGGTGCGCGGTCTATCTCTCCAACTTTTGGCTGCCCTATCACGAGATCGCCTCGCCCCTCCGACATACGTGGTCGCTTGCCGTCGAGGAGCACTACTACCTGCTCTGGCCCCTCGCGGTCTACTTGCTCTCACGGCGGGGAAGCCTCCTGCTGGCAAGCGCGGTTCTCATTCCAGGTTCCATCGCAGCCGCATTCATCGCCAATCACTACCTCGTCCCCGAGTATCGAGCGGAGGACGTCGCCTTCGCTCGCCAGCTCATTCAAGTCGGGACCATGTATCGCGTGCTCTCGCTATCGGCTGGCGCACTGCTCGCGTTCTATGAGCCATTCTTGCGGAAGCATGCCTGGCGAACCTTTCTGATCGCTCTCATCGTCGGAACGGCTGGCTACTGGTCGGTCTGGATGGCGGGCTTCCGTCCCCTCTTCGGATCGCGCAAGTGGGTCTGGTTGCCCGCGGTCTGGCTCGTGGGGTTCGCCGCGGTCTCAACCGGTTGGATCTTGATCGGGCTCGCCATCGACCGGCTTGGCCACGGAGCACAGCACTTGCTTTCCAATCCGCCGATGCGCTTCATCGGGCGCATTAGTTACGGACTCTACCTCTATCACTTCCCGATCTATTTCGCGCTCGATATGTGGCGCCATGATGGCGGCGGGCACCCGCCCCTCACCGAAGTCGTGACGGCTGTCGGGCTCACCTTCCTGACGGCGACAGCTTCCTTCTACCTTCTCGAGCGGCCGATTTTGCGGCTGCAAAGTCGCTTCCGCTCCAAGCCCCCCGCTGGCTAATCGAGCCTTCAAGTCGGGCAGCCTGTCCGCAGCTCCGACTTAGGATGCCGGCCTGGCGGCCACGAGCCCTTTGCAACCTCCTAGCGATCCGGGGATCCGTATCCATTCCGACGGACGACGGCGCATTACAGGGACTCGGATATCGCCGCCTGAGAATCCCTCCTCGCGCCACTAAGGGAAGGAACTTCGTTCGTCGATAGGCAGAACGTGGACCAAACTCTCGAACTACGCCTGCCCGAGCTTGAGCGTCGACGCCGCCTCAAACGCGCGCTCGGGCTCCTGGTCACCGTCGTTGCGGGCGGAACGATCGGCTTTGTGATCATCGAAGGATGGGCCGTTTGGCGGGCGCTGTTCTTTACGCTCATCACGATTACGACCGTGGGATACGGCGACGAAGGCATCTCCGAAACCGGGAAGAAGTTCGCTTCCTTCCTGCTCGTGTCGGGAATCGGCGTCTCCTCCTACGCGTTCGCGCTACTCGTCCAGAACGCCGTAACCAATCAGTACGCCTGGAAGAATCGCATGCAGAAACGAATCAACAAAGTCTCGAAACACACCATCATCTGTGGTTTCGGAAGGATGGGCAAAGAGGTCTGCGCTCAACTCCGGTCCGCCGGCGTTCCACTGGTCGTCATCGAATTGGATACTAAGTCTTTCCACGAAGCCTGTGACTTGGGCTTTCTCGCGGTCGAAGGCTGCTCCAGCGACGACGATGTCTTAATGCGGGCCGGCATCATGGAAGCTTCGAACATCGTGTCTACGGTTTCCGTCAAAGCGGAGAATGTCTTCACCGCGCTAAGCGCTCGACAGCTGCGGCCAGACATCACGATTATCGCTCGTTCTGCTTGCGACGAGGAAGCACGAAAGCTTGCGCAAGCGGGAGCAACTCGAGTCATCTCGCCCTATCAAAGCGGCGGCCAGAGAATCGCGGACCTAATTCTTCGTCCCGGCGTTGCCGATTTTATCGAGCGCTCGCAGACTGACGATGGAGGCGTAGTCTTCGCCGATATTTCGGTCAATGAAGGTTCGGACCTGTGTGGTTATACCCTCGCCGAATACGGCAAGCAGTTCGGGACAAAGATCGCCTTCGTCGCTCTCCAACGCGGAAGTAAAGAGTTCCGCATCTCTCCGCCAGGAAACTCGCGGTTGCGCACCGGTGATCGCCTCATCGTTGCCGGCGACCCCGTTCAAGTGGAACGCATGACGGAGTCTGCCAGCATCGACCTAGCCCGAGCTTAGCTGCTTCGTCGGGCAACGAGCATTCCGCCCTTCCGTCCGGGACAATCCGGAGACGAGAAACGCCGCCGGAGCCAACTCCTTAAACGGCTTCTAGCGACCGAGAACGTCGGCGCGAACACTCTCGGCAATCGTCGCAACTTCGCCGATGTCGTCGCCGGAAACGCCGAGTTCTGTCAGCGTGTTCGCAAGGTTCTCAACGACGGCATCAAAGTGAGAGTCGTCGAGACCGCGCTCGACCAAATGCGCGTGACCATCGCGCATGTCTTTGCCCGTGTAGTTCGTCGGTCCGCCAAAGACCATCGTCAAGAAGGCGCGCTGCTTGCCGATCTGCCGCTTCATGTCGACACCGTCAAAGAATTGGTTGATGCGATCGTCGGCGAGCACCTTCTGGTAGAACTGGTCCACCGCTGCCGTAACCGCGTCGTTTCCGCCAATTCGTTCGTAGAGAGTCGTCATTGCTTTCCTTCCTGAGGTGATGGTGATGAGTTCCCTATCGCGGACTCAAGGTCCGAGTTGCGCGACACTCTAGACGCTTGAATTCAGCTTGCAATGGGCAGATCTCTTCCTCCCTCGCTCGCTACGAAGTTATCCGTAGCGAGGATCGGGCTCGCCCATTCGGCATTGCGTCGATTCGGAGGAATTCCTCAGACGTTACTCACCGCAGCGAAGGTCTCCGAAGTGCACGGCGCCGGTCTGCACCGAGTACATCGCTCCAACGATTCCGATTTGTCCGTCCTTCACCATCGAGCGAAGCGTCTCGCTGTTCTTCTGAATGGACGCGACCACGTTCTTCACGTTTTGTGCAGCGACGAGATTCTGAAACTCGGCGTCGCGATCGGCGCCACCCTTCTCGACCTGAGCAATCGCTTTATTCAATTTGGCGAGTAGACGAGTGAAGTTCTCCAGCTTCAGTCCCTCGCAGGCCGTCCTCACTGCGCCGCACGAGCTATGCCCCATCACGACAACGAGCTTGGCACCGCCGAGTTGACAAGCGAACTCCATCGTCCCCAACCCATCACGGCTCAAGACGTTGCCCGCGATGCGCACGCTGAAGATCGAACCGAGCCCTTGATCGAAGATCGCTTCGGGTGGTGTCCGCGCGTCGCAACAGGTGAGCACAACCGCGATAGGTTTCGTGCCGTTTGAGGTCTCCTTCACCTCCAACGGACGGTCGCGCTCAATCACCGTGCCTTTCAAGAACCGAGCGTTGCCCGATTTCAGAAGCTCAAAAGCGCTCTCCGGCGTGATCGCCGCGTCTATTCCGTCAGGTGTCATGGGCTGGAAGGCTGGGTTCTTGCGGGGTTGGGCTGCTGCGTGCTGAACGCCCACGCGTCTCTCGCCTGCGCGCTGCTCCACGGCGATGAAGAATTCTAGCCGCGCTTCTCGCCATGTCAGCGCAAAAAGGCGGCCCGATTGTGCGTGCTCTCGTCCGGCGCAAGCGCCACGGGAGCTCTCACGCAACGAGAGGCGACGGTGTGCGTGCATGGGGGACACTGGGACTCTCTGTGCTCAGCATGAAGCCTAGCGAGCTCCTGCCTATCGGGTGAGCCCACTCCTCATTCCACCCGGGAAATGGAGGGGAGCGAGGAAGTGAAACGCTCTAGAATCCCGGGCGTCTAACTTGTGACTCTCCCGCCGCGATCATGCAACTCCGTCCCTATCAACAAGAGGCTCTCGAAGCCGTGCGCGAATCCTATCGGCGCAAACATCGACAAGTTCTGGTCGTCATGCCGACGGGCACGGGCAAGACGGTCTTGTTTGCGGAGATCTCGCGATTGGCGAAGGGACCGGTTTTGGTTCTGGCGCACCGACAGGAGCTCGTCGAGCAGGCGCGCGAAAAGATCTCGGCTTGGTGCGATGACGTCGTTGCCGTGGAGATGGCGGATCGGCGCGAGCTGACCAAGCCGAACGGACAGCGGCCGAAGATTGCCGTTGCCAGCATTCAGACTTTGCAGCGGCGCTTGAAGGCGATCCCTCGCAATGCCTTTCGCATCGTAGTCATCGACGAAGCGCACCACAGCACCGCGGACTCCTTTCGTCAGGTCATCGAACACTTCGACGCGCACATACTCGGCGTGACGGCCACGCCGGAACGATCGGACGGCATGAAGCTCGGCGAGGTCTTTTCAGAGGTTGCCTTCGACTACGATTTGCTCACGGCGACGGAGGACGGCTGGCTGGCGCCGATACGCTCGTTCTTGGTCAAGACCGAGGCCGACTTCAGCGGCATTCGCAAGATCGCCGGCGAGCTCGCGGTGAAGGACGTCGAAGAGGTGCTCACTCAAGACCTGCACCTCGTCGAAATGGCTCACCCGATCCTGCGCGAGCGCAACGAACGTCCGGCGATCGTCTTCGCCGCCTCCGTGGCTCACAGCAAAGCGTTGGCGCGTGTGATCAATGACCTGTCGGGCGATCCGAGTTGCGCTGTGTCGCTCGACGGCACGCATCGACTCGAGGATCGGGCGGCGGTAATTCGGCGCTTCAAGCGCGGCGAGGTCAAGGTGCTCGTCAACTGCGCGCTGTTTACCGAGGGCTTCGATGTCCCGGAGATTGCACTCGTCGCGATTGCGCGGCCGGTACTCTCGCGTTCCTTCTACGCGCAGATGGTCGGGCGCGGGACGCGGCTGGCGCCGGGAAAAGAGGATCTGCTCGTGCTCGATTTCGTGCCCGCGAACTGTCGCCACTCGCTTGTCCAGGCCGTGGACATCTTCGGCCGCGACACCGAGGAGGTCGTCGAGCGCGCGCGCAAGTTTGCTGCGCAGGCGAGCGAAGAGGGCGAAGCGATGAGCCTCGAACGCGCGCTCGAACTCGCTAGACAAGAACAAGAAGCGCAGGAAGCCGACGTCGTCTATCAGCTCTTGCGAAGAGATCCCTACGCGGCAGTCGGAATTGAGCTCGAGCGCTTCACGCGCGCTCCGCGCCGCGGTGGAGCGCCGACCGAACAACAACTGAAATCGATCAAGCGCGCGGGACTTCCGACGGAACTCATCGAGAACTACTCCAGCTCCCAGGTCGAAGAGCTGCGCGAGTACTTACTGGATCGAAAAGCCGTCGGGCTCTGCACACCGAAGCAAGCCAAACAGCTCCTCACTCTCGGCCTCGACCCCCGCGACATCTATTACGATGAAGCGAAAGAGCTGCTGCGGAAGGCGAAGTCCAAGTCCTAGCGCGGTGATTCCGTGCGCCGTGAGAAGGTGGCAATACGGTGTCGCACACTCTGCTGCCGCAATCAGCCGCATTCAGCTGCTTACTCATTAGCCGAAGGCACAGCGCCCCGTGAGTACGGCAAGCAACGGCTTCCGCACCGACAACGATCACCTGCGATCGAATAAACCCTTTGAACTCATGAACTGCTTCATCGCCCTACTTCGCGGCGTCAATGTCGGCGGACACAACAAGATCCGTATGGCGGAGCTGGCGAATGCCCTCGAACGAAACGATTTTGCCGACGTTCGAACCTACATTCAGAGTGGCAACATCGTGTTCCGTGCGAAGGGCAAGCGAGCCGCGATGCTCGCCAATCGTTTCTCGCAAGTCATCCTCGACGAGTTTGATTTAGAGATCCCTGTTCTAATTCGCTCCGCTGCGAACTTCCGAGAAGCGGTCGAAGCGAATCCCTTCATTGCCGCTGGCGCCGAACAGTCTGCACTTTACTTTGGCTTTCTCAGCGAGAAGCCCAAAGCCGCCCTGATCGAGCAGCTTGACCCCGACCTATCGCCCGGCGACGAGTTCCACGTGATCGCGGACACGATCTACACCTACTGCCCCAATGGGCTAGCTCGAACGAAGCTCTCCAACGTCTACTTCGATCGCAAGCTCAAAGTCTCCTCGACATTTAGAAACTGGAATACCGTTCAGCGCCTCCTCGCCATGAGCGAGGAAAGCTCCGGTTGAAGACAGCTTCCCGGTTTCTACTCGTCGATCTCGAAGACGATGTTCGTCCGTTCTCCAAGTGAGCTGTCCACCAGCCTCTCCTCGGAATAGTCTTTGCCGTAGAGACGAACACGGACCTTCCCGACAGGAATGACGAGCTCGGATTCCTTGCCTTCCCCAGCCGAGAAGTTGAACAACATGGTGTCCCCCATCGAGATCGCGAAGCGCAGCGACTGCCGACCGCTTACGAGGAGGTTCAATTTCGAACCCTCTTCGAGCACGGGAACGCGCAGATAGTTCGATGGAATCTCTACGTTCGGAATGGAAGCGATTCTTCCATCCTTCGTCGTCACCGTCATCGCGTAGGAGTTGGAGCGCAACTGGAAGAACTCGAACTCACCTCCCGTTGTCGTCCCAGTGCTCTGCGAGCCGTTCTCGGTCACAAGGTGCACCTTGGCTTTCAGCGGCTGGCCGGCCGCGTCCACCACGACTCCGCGAAGGCCGGTCGCGTGAGCTGCGCTCTCGCTCGCACCACCTTCTCCAGCCTTGGCCTTACGTGAGCATTCACAGCAGTCCGCGCCCGACCCTGACCCATGCACAGTTACGCAGGCGAAAAGAGCCGATGAGCAGAGGCCGATTAGCAACAAGTTGAACAATCGCTTCATAACATCCCTCCGAATATGGATTGAGCAAACAGCTGATGGGCACTCGACCGTACCTGGTTTCACGCATATTCGGTATTAGCTAGGGGGCCAGAAGTAACGAGAAAGGTCGAAACGCATCCCGATCCCCGCGCTCGAGACCTGTCGGCGCGCATGGACTGAAGGACGCCGTTCATGGAGCGAATGACTTTTGCCACCGGCTGCTAAAGTCGCAAAGTCAACTTGCGCTCGCCGCCCGCGCGAAGAGTGACGGATTTCTTGGCGCTCGATCCAGAACGGGTCAGCGCGGTGACGCGATAGGTTCCTGCCGGGAGCGGACCGATGCGGCGCTGACCACTCAGTCCGGTGACAAAATGCTCTTGAGCATCGAAGGCCGTGTTGAACAAGTTGGAGACGTCGCGCCCGTCCGCATCCTCGACCAAGAACGAAACGGACATCAGCTCGCGACCATCCTTGGCCGTCACGATCAAGAAAGCCCCCAGCTCGACGGGCAAGCGGACAGCTGCGTTCTCTCCTTCACGAACCTCGACCGCAACCTCGACGGCGCTCACGAACTCCACCGATCGCGCGAAGAACGAATAGGCGCCGGGGGCGAGACCTTCGTAACGAGCGATTCCATCGGCGTCCGACTTGGCGGTCGCCACCGCGCTGACCAGTCCGCCGCTCGAGTCGCGCGCGAAGATCGCGGCATTCGCGCAGACGCGGCCCAGGTTGTCCGTCACGCGGACATCCACCGCTCCCGCGGGCACCGACTGAATCTGAACGTCGCGCAGCCACTGATCTTGCCCGAGTTCAATCCCATCGAGCTTCGCACCCGCGAGGTGTCCGTGAGGCATCGTCGCGAGTTGATAGTTACCCGGCGCTAGGTTGGGCAGCTCGAACCTGCCGTTCGCATCCGTGGTAGTCATAATGTACCGATGCGCGAAGACCTGCTCTGCTGAGGCTCCCATTCCCGGCGCCAAAGTCACGCCAACATTGGCGAGGGCACCGCCCTCTTTATCCGTCACGGCACCTTCGATTCCACCACCCGGAATAGTGACGTCGATCAGCACTTCGGGCTTGTCCTCAATGTCGTGCACAAAGGCGAACACGCTGACCTCGCCGGCGGAACTGCCTATGCGATTGACGCTGAGTTGATAAGCACCCGGCCCATCGAGCGTCATTCGGTAGCCGCCTTTCTCATCCACCCCAGTCATCTTCGCCTCCGCCGTCGAACCGGCCTCGATGGATTTGAGAATGACCATCGCACCGACAAAAGGCTCGTCTCCCACGGTCACTCGCCCACTCAATTGGATCGGACTCCTCGGAAGTGCGCCGAGAACGACGTGGTTCTCCGTACCCTCTTTAACCGTCACCTGCGCGCTCTTCATGGACGACATGCGCTGAGTCATCGAGTCCCCTTTGTCGGTCGAACTCCAGTCGGCCTTCAAGTCCATCGCCACAACGTTCCAATTTCCCGGATCGACATGGGCGAACTCAAAACGACCATTCGAATCGGATTCGGCCAGACTCGTATCGAAGTTGCCGCGCTCCCATTGTACGAGCGTGATGACCCGCCCTTCCGCCGGCTTGCCCTCCTCGAAAATCTCACCGGTAATTCGGCCGCCACGTTTGAGTTGCAGCGCAACGCCGTTGACTTTTTTTCCCGCCTCAAGCTCGACCATAGAGGCATCGCTCTTCGCGAATCCTGCGGCGAGGGCGCGGATTGCAACTTCGCCCGGTCGAACGCCCGACAAAGTGAAACGCCCGCGATCATCCGACCGGGTCGTAGGCCCCCCGCGCGAGCTCGCGAATTGCGCTTCCCACTTCGACTCTCCCGAATCGACGAAGACTTGAGCGTCTGCGAGCGCGACTCCATCTGGGTCCAGTACAACGCCGTCGATCGTTCCGGGAACGGACAGAAGAAACTGGAGCGCTTCTCGCGTGGGCAGCTCGATCGTCTGCGATTCTGCGTTCGCAAAGCCCTCGGCCTCGACGTCGACTCGCCAACTTCCCGCGATCAACTCTCCGAGCGTGAAGCTGCCGGCCGGGTCCTCAAACTCGCCGGATTGTTCGTTCGTGGCGGTCTTGCCGATCGCGCCATCGACAATGCGAACAGCGGTCACTCTAAAGTTCGGAATGGGAAGGCCGACTTCCGAGTTCACCATTCCGCGCAGCTCAAGTGGAACGCGCGCGACAAGCTGAAGGTCCGCGGTATCCGGCTGAACGGCGTCTGCTCGAGCGGAGAGTTCCTGAGCGCCGTCCTCCAGGCTGGCTTGAACCACGAACGGTCCGAGGCCCAGTCCGCTGATCTGGAACGAACCATCGGGTCCACTCTGTGCGCTCCCCTTTGCACCGCGGAGCGCGTTAAAGGCCGAGATTCCAACCTGAAAGCTCTGATCGAAAGAGACGCGCACTTCCGCATGGCCTACAGGTGTTCCGTCTTCGCGAAGGACGTGTCCACTGATCGAGCTGCCGCGCGGAAGCACTAGAGTCACGCCCATCAGCTCTTCCCGATTGAGAACGTGGACATCGAGCTTTTCACTGTCGAGAAAACCGGTTTGGAATGCGGCGAGGAAGATCTTCCCGGGCGGAAGATGATTCAGTGCAAAGCTGCCGTCTTTCCCCGAGACCGTCTTGCCGACGCGGTGATCGTCAAAGCCGAGGTAATCGCCGGGCATGATCGCGCGGAGCTCGGCACCCGGAATGGCTTCGCCCGTTTCGGTCAGGACTCGTCCCGAGACGACTCCGCCTCGGACGAGATCAAGGTCTCGCTCTACCTCCGCACATTCGGTGAGCTCGTCCAGCGCGACGAGTCTGGCAGCGAAGTTGTCCGAGGTCGCGAACAGCTTCGAGCCCGTAGCCGGCGCTACCGCTCGAACCTCATAGCGCCCGGCACCATCGGCTTTGCAGGTGTAGACCACCCTCTTCCCCGACTCTTGACCAAATACGTTGGCATTGATCAGTTGAACTCGCGTGCCCGCGACAAGACTCGGATCGCTCTCGCGAAGATCGAGAGGAGCGCGAACGGAACCGTGTACCCACGCGCCGCACCTGGGCGTGAGCACAATCATCGGCGAGCCGCCGAGCACAACCTCGACGGTCTCGTCCAGGTACATGTGCCGACCGCGCACCATGAGATGCACCAGCGCGGGTTCGCGGTCGAACCGGAACGAGAACTCTCCTCCTTCGCCGACGGTGGTCTTCGCCAAGAGCTCTTTGCCGAGTGTTGCGTCGTGAGCTTGGACAAAATCGACGTAGTCTGTGGGTTCGGACAGCGCGAAGACCTCCAGCGTCTCGTCGAAGACGCGCAAGCTGTCCGGCGAGACCACTCGTCCGGTGAGCGACGCTTGCGCCTCGTCGCGCTTTCCTTCAAGCGCTATTCGGCTTGCGCCTAGGCCTCTTGGAAGGTCCTCAGAACGGAGAGCGCCCTCGCCTTGCCTCGCGCTCGCTTCCGCTCTCGACGGACTCGAGAGCAGCGAACTTTCGGCGTGAGAATCGAGCCTAGAGAGCTCCGGCTCCTCACTCTCCCAAAAGTAAGCGGTAGTTCCAGCGAGCAGCACGGCGCAAACAAGAATCGCAATCTTCTTCATAACGATGGCTCCCGTCAGCGCAGTTCCCGCGCCAACCACGGAAGGATCGAAGGGGATCGATCCGGAACGCCCGAACTCCACCAACGGGAGCAGAGCAGAGAGCCAGGCTTCACGACCACCTTCCACGCGACTGTCGAGGTCCTCGCGCAGAGCTTCAAGCCCGCGCTTCAACCGCTGCCGAATCGTGCCCGAGCTCACGCCCAGTCGCTCTCCGATTTCGGTTGCGTTCAGTCCCTCGTAGTAGCGCAGAATGACCGACTCGCGATAGGGCTCGCGCAGCCCAACCAAAACATCGGCGAGCAGCTTCTGCTGTTCGATGCGCTCCAGCAAATCATCGCTGGAAGGCAAGTCGGGTTCGGGACGCTCAGACCGTTCGTGATCCGAGCGCGCGCGCTCACTCCGCGCCCTCTGAAGCATTCGATTGCGCAGCACCCGCCCCAGCCATCCGCGCGGCGACTCGTTCGTCGCGCGAGCGCCGGTCAGCGCCGCCATCCACGTCTCTTGCGCCAGGTCGTCGGCCGTCGAGGAGTCCGCTACGAGACTGCGCGCCAAGGCCTGAACCCAACCCACGTGGGCCAGCAGGTCATCGACGGAAGCGGTCTGAGAACGGGGATCCATGGCTCACTTACCCCAATGCGCGGGAGCCCTGGGGTGTTACCACCATCCTAGATTTATCCGAGGATTTAGCGGCGCTCGCTCAGTCGTAGCCGCCGAAATCGCCCTGGCCGTGGTCGAGGCGCTCGTCGGCAGGATGTCTTAGCGCAATCCGAGTCGCCGCGGATGAATCAGCGTGTAATCCGAGCCGGTCTTACTGACGACTTGGAACCCCGCCTCACCCATCAGTTTCAACGCTCGTGCCGTCTCACGCCAAGAGATGTGTGCTTCGAAGTGATGAAACTCGATACACAGCTGGTTCACCGGTGGAGCGTTCTTCAAGAGGTCCTCGATGACTTCATATTCGAAGCCTTCGATGTCCATCTTCACGAGGTCGATCAGGCTGTAGCCGCGTGAGTTCGCGAAGTCGCTGATGCTCGTGCAATCAAACTCCAAGTCACCGCCTTCACGGCTAACGGTGAACGAGCCCTCGTCGCTGTTAACCGGTTCGGAGAAACGCACCGCTCCGCTCTTCCCGGAGAGTCCCATCGGGAAGTACTCGATGTTTGACCGTTGATTCTCCGCGAGCTTCATCGTCGATATTCCTGTCGGCGACGGGTCGAACAGATCGATGTGACAACCGAAGTTGTCGACGAGCTCGAGCTCGGTCGCGATCTCTCGACCGACTCCGCCGGAGATAATGATCGACTCCGAATTCAGAGTGTCCCCGTAGATCTGCCAGACGTTGAACTTCCCGTAGGGTTGGAGCGGGATATTCGCATCGCACCAGATCGCATCGAAAGCTCGGCGGGCGATGGCTTTCCACTGACGAATGGAATGGGGAGGCAACCAGGTGGGAACGAGCGTGCTCATTGAAGTGCAATAGAGGGTCGGGGGGACCCCCACTCATCGACCAGCTGGTCGAAACGCTTGAGCGGGCGCACGGGCCGGAAAGCTCCCAAAAAACGGGCTGGATCATCGGGAGATCGGGCGGATTAGGCCGATGGTGGGGGTATCCTTCCACTTCTATGAAATCTGTCGATCAAGAGATGTTGGTCAAAGCCCTCGAGTTCGCGCTCGATGCCCATGGCGACCAAAAACGCAAGGGCAAGGACGTCCCTTACGTCAGTCATCTACTCCAGGTCGCAGGCTTTGTACTGGAGTACGGCGGAGACGTCGAACTCGCGGTGGCGGCCCTCCTTCACGATGTCATCGAGGATTGTCCGGGCACTTCCCTGGCGACCATTGAGAGCCGCTTCGGGACTCGCGTTGCCAAAGTCGTGCATGACTGCACCGATTTGATGGAGGAAGACACGCCGGATCAGAAGTCGGAGTGGCGTGTTCGCAAGGAGCGTTATCTCGCGCACATGCAAGCTGCGGACTTCGACACGCAGCTCGTCGCTTTGTGCGACAAGCTGCACAACCTCTCGAACGTGCTCGCAGATTTGCGCGCGCATGGGGTCGAGACCTTTGCCAAGTTCAGCGCGGGTCCATTGCAACAGCTCTGGTACTACGACAGCGTTCGATTAGCTGTGTGCGACTCGCTGCCGGCTGGACTCGTTGCCGAGTACGAGCTGCACGTAACGAAGCTGAGAGAATACGTCGCCGTCGGTTCCTAGCCCGCATGATTGATGACCACACGGGCGAAACACCACGAACGGCCGGCTGCGCCAGCCTTTCGGCTCGCGGCTCATGAATAATGCAGGCTAGCCGGTGAGTACTTCCAGCGACGGACCGATGGCGACAGGTTCCCCAACTCCATGGAGCAAGCAGAGGAGCTTTCTCGTTCTTGCGGTCATCATCGCCGTCGCCGCGACGCTGCGCTTCGGATTTGCCGCCAATAAGAGCCTGGTCCTCGACGAGTTCCACAGCTACTTCCACGCATCACGAAGCTCGGTCGACTCCTTCTTCCAGACCCTCAGGCTCGACAATCACCCGCCGCTCTCGTTCGCGATGATCTCGGCGAGCCGCTCAATATTCGGCGAGAGCGAGCTCGCCCTCAGACTGCCGGCCATCCTCTTCGGCCTGACCGAACTTCTTCTCGTCGCGCGCATCGCAAAGCTGCTTGGCCTAAATCGCGGGCGACTCTTGGCTGTCGCTCTGCTCGCCGCCTCAAGTCTCCACCTCGACTTCTCAACGCAAGTGCGCATGTACGCGCTCCACGCTCTCGCCGTTACCGGGTTGGTGGAAGCCATACTCAGCACGCTCTCGATACAGCCGAACGAATCGACAGCCATGCCGCGAACGCGCATCGCGCTCTGGCTGACCGTCGGCATGCTAAACCACTACTTCTTCGTCCAGTACGCGTTCTGGATCGCAGTCGCGGGACTCATCGCCACCCGTCTCGACTGGAAGCGCCTGCGCGTATTCGTCTTCCCGACCGTGTGCGCGGCAGTCCTGTGCTTGCCCTGGTACGCCACGGGCTTTCGCGAGCAACTGGGCCACGAGCTTCCGCCAGGCGGTGACAACATCGGCGTCAAGGCACTCGGTGAGGCCTTCGTTCACATGTTCTTCCTCAACGTCCGCCTGGGAGGCGAGACGCTGCGCCAGGTGTTCATCTGCAGCGGCATTCTCACGTTTCTATCCGCGGTCATCGGATGCCTGATGTTCTTCGCGCGCTCGAACACAGGCCGTGATCGAGCGGGGCCGATCTTCGTCGCAACGATCGCGTTCTGGGTACCCGTAGCCACGACGGTGACCGCCGCGCTCTTCGCTCGGGCCGGATTCACCTGGCATTACGTTTTGCCCTCGGCAGCCGCACTGGCGATCTTCGCTGCTCACTTCGCGGATCAATCCCGCCTCGGAAGGGCGGTGGTGAGTTTCGCAATTGCGAGCGCATTCGCATTAAGCATCCTTAACGCGATGTCTCCTGGTACCGAAAACTTCCGCGGGGCCGTAAAGCTTGTTCTCGATCAGTTGCAACCGGGTGACGCCGTTGTGTCGGTGGAATGGCAGCCTCCGCTGTTTCCGCAGGGACAACCGTACAACTACTACTCGACAAGAGTGGGTCTCATGAACAATGCACCTCAGTTGCTGCCGATGAACGGTGGATTTTCTGTTGCGTGGCCCGAGGACCTCTTGCGACACCAGCGCGTTTGGGTTCTTAGCTCACGCCTCCCGAACCAGGCGCTGTTGCTTCGGACCTTGCGTGAAAACTTCGAGCAAGTTTCGAGCGAGCGATTCGGATTCCAACCGACTGTGCTTCTGTTTGCGCTCCGTTAACTAACGCGCGCGCACGGCCACGTTTGTTTCGATAACTCGCGGGAGTTTAAATCGGAATGAACAATTTATCATCTCGATCAATTTGCGAAACGCTCGTGGGTAGGCTGGCTAGTTCCTGTACCTCGCCTCAATTCCGGCCTTACCCCCCGTCGATAGGAAATCAGCACTAGACAGAAATTGACATCAATCAGATGGGACTCTGCAACATCCAGCGGAGCGCCGACGCACTATCAAGATCGTAGGGGACCTTGATCCGCGTTCCACGCAAGGAACCGAGCCCACGAACTGATTGATCTGCTAGCAAGCCTTCTACGTATTTCGCTTGGAGCGATACGTCTCTTCTCAAGTGGTCCTTGTCGGATCGCTGTCAAAGACGAGCGTCCTTCGCACCGCCCCCTCACTCTCTAGTTCTGCACTCAGCGCGCGGGTTTCCTTCGCCGAGTTCAAGAACGTACCACCATGATTCGTATCAACAATTGCGTTCGTAATTTCCGCACCTTTCAAAATGCGCGACTCACTCGCTCAATAATCGCGGCTGGTATCGCGCTGTTCATTCTCACTGTTTCGCCGAGCTTCGCCGGTGTTGTTCAAGGACAACTCGTCAGGTGGCATCCGGTCGAGGTTCACTTCTCAGGCGGTTCTAATTTCTGTGAAACGAGCTCGGAAGCGACCGACGGAAAGCGCAATCCCTTCCTCGATCGTCGACTCAATGTGACCTTTACGCATCTCGATGCGCAGTCCCAAGCGACACACTCCCTCGTGGTGCCGGGCTTCTACGCGGGCGATGGCGCTGGTGGCTCCTGCGGCAACACTTGGGTCGTCCGCTTCACTCCGGACTCCGAAGGCACATGGGTCTACACGGCCTCGTTCCGTCAGGGAACGAATATCAACCTGAGCTTAAACCCCACGTCGGGAACTTCCCTGCTCTTCGATGGAGAGTCCGATGTCTTCACCGTCGCACCCACGGATTATTCGGCACCCGGATTCCTCTCCAGGGGGATGTTGCGCTACACGGGCAAGCACTACCTCAGGCACGCCGGCGGCGGGTTTTTCATCAAGGGCGGCACGGACAGTCCGGAGAATCTCTTCGGTGCAGATGCCTTCGATGACACGTTCGATCAGTTTGGCGGAGTGGACACGACTGGCCTGACCAACGGCATCCATAGCTACCCCAGTCACGTTGCCGACTTTGGTCCGGCTGGGCTGGGTAGCGCATCGGATCCCTTCTGGACTAGCAACATCGGTGGCGACTCTCGAGGCGTTATCGGTCTGCTCAACTACCTCGGCTCGCGAAACGTGAACTCGATTTACTTCTTGCCGATGAACCTCGGTGGAGACGGGCGCGACACCTATCCGTTCGTCAGTCCGAATGGATCGAACTTCTCCAACACGCACTACGACATCAGCAAGCTCTACCAGTGGAACATGACCCTGAATCACGCTCAGCGTCAGGGCATCATGTGGAACTGCGTTCTCGGTGAAACAGAAACGGGAAACGAGCAGTGGTTCGGCCCGACGCCAAACGTGTTGACCGACCAGAGGAAGCTGTTCTATCGAGAGATGGTTGCGCGATTCGGATATCTCAACGGCATCAAGTGGAACATCGGCGAAGAGACGGACCAAACGGTCGATGCTCTCAGCAACTTCGCGACCTACATCGGCGAGCTCGATCCCTTCGACCACCCCATCTGCTTTCACACCAATAGCCTGCCTTCCGACGGCTCGTACCCGAAATATAAGAAGGTGCTCGGTCGTCCACAGTTCAGCGCGTGTTCACTGCAACATGCACCCAATGTAGCGGGCTCTCACGTCGAGAAGTGGCGCACCGATTCAGCGCTGAGCGGACGCAAGTGGGTCGTTGACTCCGATGAGCAGCTCACCGGACTCTCCAGCGCTAACCAAGAGTTTTTACGCAAAGCCACTCTCTACGACGTGCTCTTCAGTGGCGGCAATATTGAGTGGTACTTTGGAGCCTTTCCTTTTCCCGACGGGAACGACCTCACCGCCGAAGACATGCGTACTCGTTCGGCGATGTGGGACTACACCTGGTACGCGCGCAAGTTCCTACTCGAGAATGTAGCCTTCCATAAGATGCAGCCGGCCGACCATGTCGTAACTGGCGAGTCCAATGACTTCGGCGGCGCTGAAGTGCTGGCTTGGGAAGGCGACTCCTACGCCATCTACTGGCCCAGCGCGGCGAAGACGGGTTCGATCGACCTGCCGAACGGAACCTACACGTTTCAGTGGTACAACCCGCGTACGGGTACATTCGTCGGGAATGCCGTGCCCTTCGTAGGATCGAGCAGCACACCGATCGAGCGAGCACCGAGTCCTGCTTCCGAAGATTGGGTCGCTCTCATCCGTCGCGTACTCAGCCCGAACGAGCTCTCTCTCACCCGGTTCTACCCGGGACTCGCGAATACGCTGAACGACGCTCAAATCGCCGGTGCCATGCCGAGCTCGCCGATACTCGTCTATTTCAGCGTATTGGGAACAACATCCGTTCCGCTGCAGAACTGCCCGAGCGTGAGCTTTAATCTCCGCGAGGAGATGCTCGGCGCGGTACTGCTCGCGAACAAGGTGGGCGAGAAGGTGATGTCCGTAGACATCATGTCCGGTCCGCCGTTAGGAACGACGGTCTACTTGCAAGCGATCGCACCGTTCGAGTGCTCGGTCAGCAACGTTACGACCTTCACCTGGTAGCGAAGGGATCACGCGCGGCTTACTGGCGCGTGAACTCTTCCATCAGCACAGACTGACTATTACCCGCGTTTGTCCCGCCACCGGGCAAGAACATGCGGCTCTGATAGAGCACGGGATAGATGCCGTGACGCGGAGTGGGCATGTTCGCCTCGAGGCGCCACGTATTGGCGACCGGATCGTAGACGTCTACGCGATCGTAGACACCGTTCGGCGTCGCACCAGCACCGGTCAAAGTCTCTCCACCCATGATGTAGAACTCGTCCTGGTAATAGATCGCTTTGCCTGTTCCTCCTCGCGCTTGAGGAAGCGGTGCAAGGCCGGAGCTGCCGTCCTTATCCCAGATCCAACTATCGAGGAGCGGATCGTAAATCTGGACATCGTCGAAGCCATTGCCGACCACGTTCGGGCCTGTGCGCCCGCCGAAGACGTAGAACAGTGAGCCGTCGCTCGCTGCGGCAGCATGGTTGCGACCGAAGGGCATCGGAGCCAAGACCGTCCAAGAATTCAAAACCGGATCGTAGACGGCGCAGTTGGTGACTGTTGAACCACCGAGGATGCCGCCTGCCGCATAGATCTTTCCGTCAATGACTCCCGTCGAGACCGAGCCACCAGCCCAGGGCATGTCCGCACCTGTCGTCCACATTTCGGTGTCATGATCGAAGATCTGAACTTTGCCACCGGAGCCATCGCCGATACCTCCAATGAGATAGAGAATGTGGTCCACGACTTCTGCGGAGTGGTGATGGCCCTCGAAGGGGCGTATCGGAAGGGAAGTATCCCAAGACTCCGTCACAATGTCGTAGCTGAACGTCCGGTCGTCGCCTTCGCCGACGACGTACAGGATGCCGTGAGCCACACCGGCCGCCACTTCTCCGATAGCCGCGGGAAGGCTCGTCGTGCCCTTCCAGCGCCCGGGCTCAAGACCCGGTGAATCGAACAGGTAACGGAAGCAGTCGGTGACGATATCGACGCTCGCTCCAACGGTGACCTGAATGTCCACGAGCTCCGTTGTAGCGGTGAGTTGTGGCGGAATGATTCCCGTGATTCTCTTCGGAGTCACGGAAGTCAGCGTTGCGGGCAAGCCATCGATGAGAACAGAGGTGTTGATCAGAGTGCCGAAGCCGGATCCTCCGATGACAAACGGCTGTCCACCGGTGGAAGTCGCGCGGTTCGGGAAAATGTCGTAAACGGTCAGCCCAGTGGCTCCGCTATCGACCGGAATCATCACCCGGATTTGCGAGGACGAATAGTCCAATCCAAGAATGGCTCCTCCCGGTCCGACAATCGCATCGAGGGAATCGAGATTGCCGAGGTTGGATGAAGCGTCAACCGAGCGGCTGTTCTCTGCAAGCTTCAATCGTCGGATCTGACTGTTCCAACGCTGCACGAGAAGCTCACCACGCATTTGCCCGTTGAAGGTCTCGGCACGGTACTCGGTAATTCCGTTCGATGAGGAAGAGAGAACTTCGAGCGGCGCCACGTACTCACCCCGAATGTTGGGAAAGAACGCGCTGCGGAAAATGTTCTGGCGCGCGTCGTAGCGGCCTCGACTTCGGTTCGCGTGCCCGTAGTAATTGCTGTACTCGACGTAGTCGAATCGGTCGGGCTCCGTCAGCTCTCCGCCTTGGGTCATCGCCCCGGTGGACTCAGGACCGAAACCCACATTCGGACCGTTGCTTGTGGAAAAGAGCCGGCCATCGAGGGTGTAGACAATGTCGTAGGAGTTTCGAAGTCCCGATGCTTGTACATGCACGTCGACGCCCGGCGCGACGTCGACCGACTCGCCGAAGACTTGGTCTCCGTTAGGCAAACCGCCAACCGTGTCCAGGTGAACGATCGTTCCGTTGAATCCCGGCTTGGAGATCTCCGCCTTGAGGATTGCGCCGGAGAGCGGAGATTCGGGAACGTCTCCGATCAATGGAGCGGCGACTCCGGCGTTCGTGTTACCACCACTTGCAATCAGCAAGTCGCCATTGTTGTCGAACTGGATTCCGTTGATTCCGTGGTCGTGGTTGGATGTCGGCAGGCCCGTGATCAGCGGCGTCGCCGTAAAGGTCGGGCCGGTGAGCACGCTGATCTGTCCGGTGTAAGGCGACGGGCCGGTAAAAGCGCCACCTCCCTGCGCGTACAGTTCTGCGTGCGAGACGTAGACTTTGACGGGTGACGGCGGATCGAAGGGGTTGAAACAAAGCCCCAGCGCTTCGTGGTTGGTCAATCCGGAGACCGCACCGAACGACGATGAGGAGACCACGTTGTAGTCCTCATCAAAGGTGTAAACCCTGAGGAAACCGTTTCGCTGGATGACGTAGAACTTGCCGTCGGGTCCCCAGTCACCGGATGTCGGCTGAAAGACGCTTGCACTCGTGTTGAGGGTTGCGAAGGAGACCGGGACGAAGGTAGTCGTGTAGAGATACTCCACGACGTTGCTGACACCCCGCGGAGTTTGAACGGTCACCGGGATCGGGCCCACCGCGTGTGGCGGCGAAAGAAACGTAATCGTGTCCGGTGTGATCGACTGAAAGTCGACTTCGGTGAGGGTTTGACCGCCCCAGTTGACCGTAACGGCGCTATCGAGGAAGAAGCCAAAACCGGTGAGGGTGACGAGATCTCCGCCGTTGACATCACCGGTGCCGGTCATCGAATTGATGACGGGCAGTGGCGTTAGATGGGAGTGAATAAGGCCTGCGCCGGGAATCGGATTGAACGCCCCTCCGCCTTGAGCAAACAAGACATTGAAAGGGAGATCGTTGACATCATCGACCGCGATTCGAGTAAAGATGTTGTGACGCCCGACACCAAGCGAAAGAACTTGGGCGGAAGAGGTCACGTCAATTCCCGAGACCTTCAGCGCGTGCCCCGCTCCCCCAGTTGTGTCGAACCGGAAGGTACCCGGAGCAGTAACGGTGAGGATGCCGACAACGCGCACCATGACGTTCCCGCTAAAAGGCGACCCGCCAACTCCACCATCGTCCGTCAGCTCCATGGAAGAGCGCATTTCCGCGTAGCTCGGTTTGGGGGTTGGCCCCGTAAGCAAGTCCTGAGGAGTATCTCCGCCGACGGGCTCGTAATAGAAAGCGATCGTTCCCGGAACGGATCCCGCATTCGCCACAACGAGTGTTTCGCAACCGACCAGCGTTCCCGAGGGGACAGCATCATCGACAATCGTCAAGCAGATGTCGTGTACTCCGACGGTCATCGGAACCGTGATGATCGGGCTCGTGCCGATAACTGTCGTTCCATCTCTCCACTCGTAGGATGCAAGATTGCCGCCCGGATAGTGAGTGTGGGAGAACGACCCATCGAGCGTGACCATCTCCGAACCCGTCTCGTCGTAATCGACGATCGTTTCTTCGGCGCCGGTGATTACGACATGAAGAAAGGGTTCCGTGTCCACTCCACCGTTAGCAACGATGGGTAACCCTTTCAATTTGAAGTTGCCTTTGAACATCAGGGTGAAGTCATTCACCTGATTCAGCGTCGGCGAGAAGGTTACGGTCGCGAGTATTGAATGCCCCGGATCGAGAGTCAGGCTTGCCGGAATGAACGCGTTGTCGGAGACACCTTGATAGTCAACACCGTCGATTTCGATGCTGAGCTCCGAAGCTTTGCCGCCCATGGGGCCCACGACGTAAGCGAGTTCGGAGAGCTCGAGAGGGACATACCCCGTGTTCTTCAGCGTGACCGGGAGTGATGTCGAGCCGCCTGGAAGCAGAAACCCGAAATCGAGCGAACCCGGATAGGTCGTCAGCTCCGATTTGAAGGGAGCCGGAAACAAAGTCGGCGCAAACCTGCGAACCTCAACACCGGCGACCGCCAGGTGCGGTCTGTTGATTGCGGACGGAAAGCTCATATTGAGAACCGCGCCCACCACACTCGTTGAGACGGTCGCGGCCATCGTGACGATGCCTTCGGGGCTCGTGTGTCGAGTTCCTTCGAGCGAGTGCAACTCTCCTTCGATCTGCACATCGAACGAGACATCGGATCCCGTCTTCGGCTGTGCGGCCGCCAGATAGAGCGTGACGTCGTAATCACCGTCGGGCAGATCGATCTCATAAGAGAGATTTCGCCCGTAGCGAAGCGTCTGAAAGAGCTCGTCATCCACGGTGCCCGTCGGCGGAGTCATTGGACGAATCGAGCGTCCGCGATGGTAGCCGAGGTCTGAGGTCCAGATCTGACCCTTCGCGTCCATCCGCGGTGTTCCGCCACTGTTGATCAGGAGCTCGGCGCCGGGCTCGCCCAGGCCGATACCCTCGAGTCGCACCGTCGGTCCTACGTGCCCGCGGGGAACACCGCTGTGCACGACGGTGAGAATGGCGGGACTCGTCCCCATGCTCTCAGGGTGAAAGATGACTTCCAAATCGATGGTCTCCGCGGGAGCCAACAGAATCGGAGTGGGAGTGCCCCGGAAGTTCACCGAGTAGCTGGTTGCTCCCATGCCATAGAGAACCGCGTTCTCGATCCTCAGCGTCTTGTCGGAGTCGTTGGCGAGCTCTAGAACGCGAGAATTCGATTCACCGTGAGAGACCGTGCCGAACTCGATCGCTTCGGAAGCCCTGGTTCGAGAAATCGCGCGAGCCTTCGTCGGCGTGTCCGACAAGCTCACCCTGGCCGAGTAGACCACGGGTACCTCTTGGGCCAACGATTCCGGTATGCCCAAGCAACGATCGCAATCATCGGAGAGCCAAGTTGGCCCCGCGAAAGTCGTCGATGCGGCAACGAGCCCAAAAAGGGCTCCCAAGAAACTCGCTCTACTCATGGTGGTGCTCAATCAAGTGGCGCGGGAATGGCCGTGCTTCGAAAATGTCCAGATTCAGGGAGCTCGTTTTGGAGCTAGAGATCCCCCCGGATTGCTCTGGCACCAATTCCACAGCGGCTCTAGAGGCCTCTGTGAGCGCGTCGAGCGCCCTGGATAATGGTACCCCGGCAATCCTTCGGGGGAGGAAATGGGCCCCGGCTTCCGAGAAACGCCTAGAGCCCGTTGAATGGACGGCGCGGGACACGGCGGGGTTCCTCATTTTGCCTTAACCTAAAGCGCCGTGGGGCCCTAATAACGCCTGTTTGTCCCTGGTACGGACAATTGCCCCGCAAGGACTCTCGGCGAACTCTGCTGTTCTCAGCCCACGTTCGAGGGAGCGCGACTGACCTCGGACCGGTCGGATCTTGAAATTTATTCCAGGCCGGCTCCCGGGAACCGGCCTGCTTGGATCGCATTCGTGGAGTGGGGAATCCGCCCCAAGCCGTCAGCCGCAGTGAATCGACGATGGGGGCCGTCGACGCTACCGGCGCTATAGCCCCCCAGCTTTAGCCCGGGCACAACTGCTTGGGGCGCACCTAGATCAACCATCTCATAGCGACGATCGCGGTTTGCGCTTAGGGTAAATCGGTCGGTCGATTCCGATTCCGGCCCACGACCTCACCCACCAGTCCCCTCCCCGTTCCAGAGTATCGCGCCTCGCTAGCCGTAGTGCGCAGCTCGCCACACCTTTGGAGTTATCGAATGCTGATTCGAACCAACGTCCGCGCCGTGATCACCTCGATTGCAGCGGGACTTCTTATCGGGTCTTCCGCCACCATCGCGTCGGCGCAAGACCCCGCCAGTTTCCTCCCCGATTCCATGGTCGAGTTCGACTACATCCATGACTCGGGCGCCGTTCAAAATGACGCGGCTCAGCGCCAAACCATCATCGCCTTCCCGGTCTATTTTGAGGGCGTGAGCTCGATCACCCTCAATTTTGAGGACGTCCTCCTCTCCGGCGACGTCGACCTCGGCAACGCCTCGGAGATCCGGATCACCTCCATGTTCGACGGCGCCGTTCAGAGAATGAACGCGGAGCACGTGGAGCAATGGGAGAATCAGTCCGCCTATTTCAATGGCGACACCTTGCTCGTAGAGATCATCTCCGATCCCGATACGGGCCCGAATCGCGTTCGCATCGCATCCGTTGAGGTCGGCGCGGCAGCATCGCCGCAGGAGACTCAATGCGGCCCGGTGGACGACCGAGCGCCGTCCAACGATTTGCGCGTCTCCCGCCTCATGCCCGTAGCTTGCACCTCGTGGACGATCAATGATTGCGCGAAGTGCTTCCTCTCTGCTGGACACTGCGGCAGCAGCGGCAGCTCGAGCATTCAGTTCAACGTGCCCTTCTCCACAGCAGGGGGTAGCCTCGTGTTTCCCCCGCCGGAGGACCAGTACGCGCTGGACGGTGCCTCCCTTCAGCGCCTGAACTCGACCGACGACTGGCAGTACTTCGGTGTCTTCCCCAACAGCAACACGGGCCTAACTCCGTTCCAGGCTTACGGAGTCGCCTTCAATCTGTCCACGCCCCCGCCGGTTGCAGGAAACAACATTCGCATCACCGGCCACGGCACGGACAGCACGCCGAACTCGACTTTCAATCAGGTCCAACAGACTCATGTCGGCCCGTTCATCAGCTCCGGCACGAACCTCAACTACCAGGCCGATACCACCGGAGGAAACTCCGGTTCACCGGTTATCTGGGAAGAGGGCAACGTCGCCATCGGGATTCACACGAACGGCGGTTGTTCAACCGGTGGAGGGGGCAGCAACAACGGAACGCCGCTCACGGCACCTTCGCTTCAGGCAGCCCTCAAAAACCCGAAGGGTGTCTGCGCCGCTACCAACAACTTCGGCAACCTTGGAGAGGCCTACGCCAGCCCCGGCCCCTTCATTCGTTCGCCGAAACTCTCGTCCTGTGGTGACTTGATCGTCGGAAATCTGACCGAGATCAGAATGACGATGGAAGTTCCCGCCGCGGCGATTGGCCTCAATGCCGCCGCTGTACTTGTCGTCGGAATCACGAACGACAGCATTCCTTTCGGAGGCGGAGTCCTCGTGCCGTCTGTCGACATTATCCGAGTGTCGAACGTCAACACGTCTTCGGCGAAGACCATCAATCGGATCACGAGCATTCTCTGGGGACCGGGAATCACAACCGGCACCGAGTTCTTCTTCCAGTACTACGTGCCCTATGACAATGGTGGCGCATTGAACGGCTTCATGCTGTCCAACGCCATCGTGCTTACCTGGCCGTAGAGGGATCCTTCCCGCAGGCTAATCAGCTAGATTCTGTAACTGCGAACACGATGGTCGCCGGACCGCTGTAACGAACAGCGCGTCGGCGGCCATCGTCACTTTAGGCGTCCCGCGATTCGCTCCGACAGAGCGTTGATCGCGCGCTCTTCCTAGCAGCCGTACTCGTCGTAGGGGTCTGTCTCGAATGCGAACGCCGCTCGAGCTACAGCGGCCCCGACGAGAAGCAACGCAAACACGACGCGCAAGCCTCCGCGAAACCGGGCGGAGCGTCCTCTGAAAACGGGCAGCTCGGCAAGCCACGGTGCAAAGCCAGCGCTCGCGATCAGGCAAGCATCAGGACCCGGCAGGTCGCTGTACAAGTAAGAGCACAGCCCGAACCCAAAGCCCGCGACGACGATCAGGGTCAGCTCACCGCCGCTGAGGTACAAGCTCGGCCGAAGAAGTTTTACGACCCACAAGGCGCCCACGCCGGCGCAAATCAACCCGACCAACTGTCCAATTTTTGCGCTCCCCGTAAGCGCTGCGCAGAGCGCGAGCCCCGTCAGCAGAACGAGGAGAGTGGCGTGAGAGGACGCTCCATCGCGGCAGGCCGCAAGTCTGTTCAAAGAGAATCCGATCGCGAGGCCGAGCCCCGCTAAGCCAGCTGTCCAGACAACCGCTTCGCCGCCTTGCCATTGGTACTCAATCGTCGCGCGCAAGACGAACGCGAGCATTGCGCTTCCGAGCAACAAGCGCGAGACCAGTGCCAGGGTTCGGTTCTTGTCCGAGAAATAGAGCGCGGCACCGCCGAGCGTCACAACCCAAAACATCCAGTCGGTCGCTGCAAGTGTGCGAGTACTCGATGGCATGGGTGGTGCGCCGAAGAGTCCGACGAACCCGGCACCGAATCCAGCGGCAAGCAGGAGGGCTCTCCACGAAGAGTGTCGATCCTCTGTCCGTGGGAGCGGAATCAAGAGCGTTCCCACCCCGACGATTAAGCCGGGAATGAGAACGCCCCAAACGAGTGCTGCTTGCTCCATGGCTAGCGGTTCGTCATCGAGGTGCCGAGCGTCACTGGATGCAAAAACTGAGAGCGCGCTAGTTCTGGCCGGCTTCGATACTGATCGTCAATTCAACGTCCGTACCGAGAGCACCATCGGCGCCGTAGCTCACACCGTAATCCGTTCGATCGATCGTGAACTGAGTGTGAAAGCCGACCTTCTTGCCCATTCGCGAATCCGAGCTTCCGACGTGCTCCACCTCGACCGTGATGGACTTGGTAACTCCGTGCATAACGAAATCGCCGGTCACTTTGTAAGTGCCATCGCCGTTCGCTTCGACCTTCGTGGAACGAAAGCCGAGAACCGGGAACTGCTTGACGTCGAAGAAGTCTGGACTGCGCAAGTGTTGATCGAGCTTATCGTTTCCGCTGTTGATGCTCTCGGCCGGAACCTCCATCACCATGGAACACTTCGAGGGATCCGCAGAATCAAAATCCACGGTCCCCGACATCTCGGCGAAGTTGCCGTAGAACCACGATGTGTCGAGGTGCTTGACCTTAAACATCACCGTCGAGTGAACCGGATCGATGGCATAGGAACCGGATTCGTCGGCGGCCCTGGGTGCAGTTGTCGAAGAGTTGGGACCAGTGAGCGCAAGCAGTCCAAAAGAACTAAGCGCGACGAGAGCTAAAATGACAGGACGCATGGCGGAGTATTCGCTTTCGAGATAATCAATCGATTGAAGACGGAGTGAGAGAAGTTCATTGCTCGGATGAGATCCGTTCGGATCCGAACGGCGCGGCATGGAGCAACATGCCACAGCAACCGCTCCGATCGCAAGTCGGCGAGGTGCTGGCTTTGATCCACCGACAGCACAGGCCACGAGCACCCTTCAATTATGTGTCGAACCCCTAACAAGGCCCGCCTGTTATTATCTCTTCATGCAGAGCAAAGCCCAAACCGTTGCGCAGTACCTCGCCGAACTACCCGAAGAGCGAAGGGCTGCCATTTCGAAGATTCGTGATGTCATCCGCAAGAGCCTCCCGAAGGGCTACGAAGAGGGCATGCAGTACGGAATGATCGGTTACTTCGTTCCGCACAGCATCTTTCCCGATGGCTACCACTGCGACCCGAAACAACCTCTTCCGTTCGCAAGCCTGGCCTCGCAGAAGAATCACATGGCGCTCTATCTCATGTGCATTTACGGCAGCGAGTCGCACAAGGCTTGGTTCAAGGAAGCCTGGGAGAAGACGGGCAAGAAGCTCGACATGGGAAAGTCCTGCGTGCGCTTTAAAGAGCTGGAGGATGTTCCGCTGACGGTCGTGGGCCAGGCGATCAAGAAGGTCTCTGTGAAGAAGTACGTCGAGAGCTATCAAGCCACGCGTGATTCGGCGGGCAGCAAGCCCAAGAAGAAAGTGAGCAAGAAGGCTGCACCCAGGCGCTCTGCGAAGAAGACCAAGAAGAAGGCGAGCCGTCGCTAAGCCCCCCCAGGGCGAAAATGGCCCAGTTAGGGGATTGTGAGCCAAACAGGGTGATTCCAGGTTCCGTTAGATTCTGTCAATCTTGTGAAGGGAATCGGCCTAGCGCCTAGTCCAAGATCGAGCAGTCGCCTAGCCTGCTCTCTCACTCACCACCAACCGATACTTCTCATGAACAAACGAAGCTCAGCACTGATACTCCTCGCCGGCGTACTTGCGGCACCTGCGATCGCCGCCCGCATCGAGGAACCTACGACCCAACCCGCCATCTTCGTTGCAGGCGACGAAGTGGAAGTTCTGAAAATCGGATCCACCGTTCCGGCGACGCTAGAGCTCCCCGACTTCGAAGGCAACCGAACCAGCTTTGGAGACTTGCGCGGCAAAACCGTCCTGCTCCACTTCTGGTCGGATCGCTGCCCCGCAGAAGTTCACGCCGATCCCATCTTCAAGCAGATGGAAGAGATGTACGCGGATAACAAAGATGTCGTCCTGATCGGCATCGCCTCGAATCAAAACGAGCTTGGAACCGCGCCCGAAGAAGGCGGCGACTACATGGCTCACTACAAGTCGCTTCGCTCCAAGCGCGACAAAGTCGGTTACAAGCACACGATCCTCGCCGACCACGGCAATGTCGCGAGTAGCCTGTTTCAGGCGCGCTCGACTCCGCACTGCTTCGCGATCGACAAAGAGGGCGTGCTTCAATACGCCGGCGCTCTCGATGATGATCCCCGCGGACGCAAAGGCGACGAGGCAACGAACTATCTCGTCGAGGCCGCGAAGGCACTTCAAAAAGGCGAGAAGCTCGCTGTGACGGAAACGAAGCCCTATGGCTGAAGCATCAAGAAGCGCTGATTTTCCCGTGCGGAAAATCGAAAACAACTTTTTGATTCGATTCCTGTTTGCGACCTCTCTCGGATTCTTCGCCGCCTGCCAACCGGGCGGCGAAGAGGCGATAGAGACTGACTCGGCGGAGAATGCGGAATCGTCCGAGACCTTCTCGATCGAGATCGTCGACTTCGAAGGGCTGCAAGCTCACCTCGCGGAGAATCGCGGCGAGGGCATGCTCCTCAATTTCTGGGCGATGTGGTGTGCTCCCTGCGTAGCAGAGCTACCCGAACTCAACGAAGTCGCGGACGCTTATCGCGCGCGCGGCGGCAAAGTCGTCGGCGTGAGCTATGACCTGATGGTCTCCGGATCCGATCCCTCCACGATCAAAGAAACGATCCGAGACTTTCTCAAGAAGCGCGGTCTCAACTTCCCCGTGCTGATCTACGACGCCGATGACCACAGCGACGTGAACGAGTTCTACTCGCTCCCCGGTGAGATCCCCTCCACCATCGCGCTCAATAAAGCTGGCGAGATCGTCGACCGCGAGGATGGTCAGACGAACGCAGCGCGTTTTGAAGAGCTCATGAAGAAGGCCACCGGCCTCTAAGATCAACGCCCGGCTAAAAAGCCAAAGCGTTGAAAGATGAACTCGGGAAGCGCGCGAACAATGGCCATGACGGCCGCCCAAACCGACGGCAGGTAGACGACGTGCTTGCGGCCGGCGAGCGCTCGAACGATTCCGCGCGCGACTGCCCGCTTTTCGCCGAACAGAGCGTGCTTGTCGTGCCCGGCGCTCATCGGCGTATCGGTCGGTCCCAGTTTGATGTTCAGGACGTGGACGTCGCTCGAATACATGCGGCTGCGCAGCCCTTGCAAATATCGCGAGAGTCCTCCCTTCGCCGCCCCGTAGGTGTAGTTGCGCGGACGGCCGCGCTCGCCGGCAACCGAAGTGATCACGCCAACGTGCCCGCGACCTTGTCGCTCCATGTGGTTGGCGATCGGAATGATCAGTGAGATCGCGCTGGTCAGATTCGTCGTCAAGATCTCTTGGGCGTGTTCGAACTCGTTCTCCGATCGGATTTGATCGCCGAGTAGGCCGTGAGCGATTAACGCGATGTCCAAACCTCCGAGAGAATCGATAGCGCGCGACACGCGATCGGAATTGGAGTCCAACTCGTTGAGATCCCCCGCCTCCGAGCCGACCACGCTGGGCCCGAGTTCCTCCACTAGTTCGGACAAACGCGTCTCGTTGCGCGCGAGCAGATAGAGCTTGGCGCCGCCGGTGGCATAGAGCCGCGCGACCTCCGTCGCGACCGCCGAAGTTGCTCCGACGATCAGTATGCGTACTTCCGACATGGGGGGAATTACAGCACGCGCAAGTCGGACTCGCGAGAAGTCACTTTGCAGTTCTAGTCGAGAGAGACTAACCAAGCAGCGGCGAGACGACTGTTTGACCGACCCACAGAATCGCGAGTACGGTCAATGCCCAGATCGCGATGATGGCCTGTTTGGCCGAAGGCTCCGCGGATCCGCGGACTTCCGCAAGGTCCGACCTAAATCGCCGAACGACCGTCGCGATCCACTTGCAGCAGATAACGAGGAGCGCGACGTGAAATATTAGGGAAAGCATTCAAACCTCCGCGTTCTTCGATTTAGAGCTACACCGAAATTAGAGCAGCTACCAAGTCCATACCTCGAAGGACTGCGCTCAGAACTTGAACGAATTCGGTCGATCGAACGCGCGCATGGGCGGCGACCGCACGGATGCGAGCGAGTCACGGAAATTCGGCTATCCTCTCGCGGAATGTCGAAGCCAGGAGACTCAAGATCGGACGCACTCATCGGGCAAGCAGCACGGGAGAAGTTCGAGCCTGCCACGCTCTCGATCATGCCGGACGAGCGCGTCACGCGCGTCACGCTCCTGCGGCACGGCGAAGTGGAGGCCTTCGATCAGCGAATCGTTCGTGGCCAGTCGGACGTGCCACTCTCCACGCGCGGAATCAAACAGAGCGGAACCGTCGCGGAATGGCTGACACGCGCGGTTCCCGACTTCGATGCGCTCTACTCCAGCGATCTCTCCAGGTGTCAACACCTCGCGAATCGGCTCCATCTGTCAACGGACCTCGACGTCGAGCTCGATCCGCGACTGCGTGAACAGAGCATGGGCGAGTGGCAGGGACGCACGTGGAACGAGATCACGGCGCAAGACGGGCCGCGCGTCACGGCTTACTGGGACAACTACGTGGAGACCACGCCCCCAGGCGGTGAGTCCTTGCTCGATCTGCAGAAGCGCGTCACGGAGTGGTGGGACGAGACTCACGCCCGGCATGCCGGAAAACGAATCGCCGTTGCAACGCACATCGGCGTCATTCGAACTCTGCTCTGTTCGCTGCTCCACATCCCGCTGGAAGATGCTCTGCGATTCGCGCCAGCCGTGGGCTCCATCACTTCGCTCTTAATCAGTGAAGCCGGGACCGTCGTCGAGAGTTTTGGAGAGCGACCGTGGCTGTGGCGGGACGACATGGCTTCGCTCTCGCGATCGGTCCAGCCCGCGGCCCGGATCGCGCTCTCCGGCTCCGCGGGTACCGGCAAGACGACCCTCGGGCGCGCACTCGCCGACAGGCTCGGCGTTCCGTTTATCGAAGAGGGCATGCGAACTCGTATCGAGAACGGTTTCGACATTCACTCACTGGACGTGGGCGGTCTCCGAAACCTCGTCCGCGAGCTCTGGGAAGAACAACTCGAGGCGCAGGCTGCTGCCGGCGACGCGTACGTCGTGGACAGATCCAGCATCGACTACGCCGCCTTCTGGCTCCACTACAGCCTGTACGAAGAGCGAGAGGAGACCGACAGCTTTATCGCCGACCTGTGTTCGGCCGCTCCTCGGTACGACCGCATCTTGCTGTTTCCCTGGGGCGTGCTTCCGATGGAGGCCGATGGAGTACGCGCTACGAATCGCTGGTTGCAACTGCGCTATCAGACCATTCTCGAGGGCCTGTTGGAGCGATACACGGAGCGCGAACGAATCACACGTGTACCCAACTCCATTGATTTCGACGAGCGCCTGCGCGCGGTCGAAGCCGCGATCGAGAACCAGCCGAGCTAGCGACCCGACGCGTGCTTATCAATTCGCCCGCGCACAGCCTCAAGCTCGCGCTCGAGTTCCGCTAATCGCCAATCCTCGCTAACCGTGGAGAGCAGTCCCTCGATCGCCAGCATGTGAGCCATGTCGAGCGCGACCTTCTTCGGAACTGCGATCTCGGGTTCCACGCCGGTCCCCTCCCAGTTCGTCCCCGTGATCGGATTGATCGCACGCCCCATCGGAATCCATACGGCGAACTCATCGTCTACAGAAACACGGCCGCCGGGATGCGCTCCTCCGCCTGTCTTCTCGCCGACGATCGTCGCTCGCCCGAGACACTGCAAGTTGTAAGAGAACTCTTCCGCCGCCGAGAACGTTTGCCCACTGGTCAGTACGTAGACCGGCGTGTTCGGACTGCGCGTACCCGGAACTTTCGGATTCGTCCAAAACTCCTGCGTGGTATCCCCTTCTCTCCAATAGAGGCTGTTGAGGTGTACCGGTTTATCGCCAAAGAGATAGCTCGAGATCCACGCCACCATGTCGGGGTCTCCGCCACCGTTCTGGCGCAGATCAAAAATCAGCGCGTCGCTATTGGCGAGAAAATTCATCGCCGCGGACGCTGTTTCACCGCCGAGGTCCCGCGAGTGAAAGTTACGGAGATCGACATAGCCGACATTGCATGCGAGCCGAGACACACTCTCGAATCCGTAGTTGACGTTCTTCGCTCGCGCGTTCACGTCCGCGCTTTTTCTGGCGTCCTCTGGCCTTTCGAACACGTCGACGCCAGGTGCAAAAGAGACTCGCAAGTGGAGATCGTTGCTCACGCTCTGCAAGTCCGCAGTCAACGCGTTAGCTAGAGCGCCTGGGCTGGTCAAAGACTTGTACGCGCCCGTCTCTTGTCGGGCATGAACGTGTACCGCCATCGCTTTGGCCACCTCGGGAAAAACGTAGCGCTCATTGAGCAAGGCCAACGTCTTCTCGATCACTGCCGTTTTTCGCGCGTCATCGAATGGCGCAACCAACTCATCATCAGCTCCCATTCCGAAGACGGGAAGCGGCGCAAGGGCACCGCAGACGATGCATGCGACCGCTATTGTGTTTCTGATTGGTGCGATCGAGGTGGATCTCGAGCTCATGATTATCTCCGGTGGGAATTCCGCAATTAAGACGCCATGGTATCGCTTTGAATACCCCCTCGAATTGGCTCAGTCTGTAAGAAATGGAGCCGTTCTGAGTAAACCCGGCATTGCTCATCACCGCTTCACGGCGGGATAGAGCAGAGTAAAGCGCTCCCGTACTTCGGCGAGGTTGAGCTCGCCGCACCGCATCTCCCCAACCGCAAACACCACCATGTTGAAACCCATCGCGCTGGCTCTGTCGCTCTGCTTGGCTGTTCCGTCGTTCGTCGAAGACGAAAAGCAGGGCATCGAACGTGCGGTCCTCGACTACGCGGAGTCCTACTACGAGGTCCGCCCCGAGTACGTCGAGCGAAGCATCCACCGCGACCTCGCCAAGACTGGCTTTACGATCGGGGAGGACGGCAGCTACAGCGAAAAGCCGATGGACTACGCGGGCTTTGAGAAAATGATCGCGAACTTAATCGCGGCGGAGTACACGCCTGAGCCGGGGCCGAAAGAAGTCGAGATCCTCGATTCAGCAGACCAGACCGCCCTCGTCAAGCTGACCGGGTCTTGGGGCGTCGACTATATGCAGCTCGCAAAGTTCGACGGCAAGTGGATGACGCGACACGCTCTGTGGCAAACCGCTCCGGTCTACCAAAACGAAGAGCAGCGCATTGAGAACACACACGCCATCGAAGAGGCTGTCGGCAACTACGTCGACGCGATCTACAAGGCGAAGCCGGACTGGATCGAGCGCAGTGTCTCGAAGTCACTCGTCAAGTTTGGTTTCCAGCGCTCGAGAGAGTCGGGGAGCTACTCAGCTTCGACGATGTCCTTTGACCAGCTCGTGGACGGAGCGGGCAAGTGGTACGCGAACGCGCCCGCTCGTGCCGACGCCAGGCGCAAGATCGAGGTGCTCGATGTCATGGACAAGATCGCCTGTGCGAAACTGACCGCCGACTGGGGCATCGACTACATGCACTTAGCGGAGATCGACGGACGCTGGATGATTCTCCACGTCATGTGGCAGAGTCTCCCGCCGGAAAAGAGCGATTCCTAGCTCAGGGCAGCGCTCTCTAGAACGGCTTGCTGTAGACCAACCAGACCGCGGCTCCAACCGCGACGACGGCCAATGCCGTGAGCACTCCCACCGCGCCCGGCTTACGGAAAGCGACACCCGACAATCCGGCGAGAACGATCAAGCAGACCAGCTTGGCGATCATCCATCCCGGGAACCCGTACTCCAATTTCGCGGACAAACCGAAGCCGGCAACGATCACGAGGAGGGCGAGTATGCCCGTGATCATCATGCTTGCACGGCGCTTGTCGGGCGTCGGGGCCGCAAAAGCTTTGAAGGTGAACGCGGTCAGAAGCACCACGGAGATGACGTGAATGATGGAGTAGGTCTGGGGAGTCATGGGCCCAGGATACCGAATCGCACCCCTCTGCGACGAGCGGCCTTCGCCGAGAATCCGCCCTAAGGAATCAACGCGAGCGGCGTCGGGTTACTGACGAAGGTCGGCTTGTAAGAGACCAAGTCCAGCAGCATGTAGGCGTGATGAAAATTCAATCCACTCAGGCTCGGGTCAGATCCGGGCGGAATGATCAACCTGGCCGTCTTTTGACCGCTTGCGTTGAGGAACGCGAGGCCCTTTTTCATGATCAGGTTGGGCTTGCTCGCCGTCAAATCGAACACCGCTCCGCCATTGAGGGGCATCGACAAGAACGAGCTGGAAAAGATCGTTCCCGGGCTGCTGCCGGTTTCCGTTAAGAGCAGGTAGTAGAGCGCGCCCGGAGTGGGCGCAACGAGGCTGAGCCTCTGCGTTCCTCCGGCCGAGAGCGAGAGCTGGTCGACATCGGCGGTGAGACTCGGCCCAGCGGTTCCGCTGAGGACCGTGATCGAATCGAGATCAAAGCCGCCGAGTGGCGCACCGGCCGCAGCACCCGAGCGATCCTCGATCTTCAAGTAGCGCACGGAGCTCAAGCCAACCGCGCCAATATCAAAAGAAGCCGTTCCGATTCCGGTGCCGATGAGCGTGTTCTGGTTGTACGCATCTCCGGCGTAGACGCGATAGGCCTCGGCAAAGGTGTCACCCACGATGCTCGCCTCGGTCACCGTGAAATCGACATCGGGACCGTCGGTAATCATGTGACCTTCGCCGAGGTCGAGAACGATGAAACCTTCTCGACCGAGCGAGCAGGCTCTTCCGTCCGGCGGACCCAACGCCCACGAGGGCTGCGACTTGTTCGCGTAGGTATTCTGAGGGTCGGCTTGCTTCACCGTCGGGATGAAGAAGGCATGCTCGTTGTTGCCTCTTGAGAGAGCGACTTGAAACTCCCCGCGCGTGCTCCCCGTTACGACGATTCCGGTCACCGTCTGCGGAAGATAGCCATTCGCCCAAACGGTGACCGAATAGGTTCCGGGCAGAACAATCCGATGTAGGTCGCCAACTGTCGAATCCGTATAGCTCGGAACCTCACTGCCCGACACCCAAACGGAAGCGCGCAGCGGAAGCCCGGTCGCTGCATCGGTTACCAGCCCGTGGATGCCCTTGTAGGTCTGGCCAAAAAAGGCGTCCATTCCGGCCTTATTCCGCGAATAAGTGGATTCCAGTATCCCGGCTACGTTGCTGATCTCAGTCGTAAAGCAGAGCCCACCGAAGGCACCGTATGCGGTGTCCACCAGCTCCCCGTGCGTCTCGTAGTCACTCCACGAATTCTCGAGGTCGTAGGCCGCTGCGTTGCTGTAGCGAAACCCGATTTCCCGGATAACGGTGTCATCCGTCGCCGTGTTCGCGCTGAACCCCCAGGGATAAAAGAGCACGTCGCCGGAGCAGTGAAAGGTCGAGGACAGCGTGATGTTATTCGCTTCCATGAACTCGAAAATGACGCGAGTCTCCGGCTGGGACATCGGCGCGGGGCTTCCGCCGAACGCATTCCACTGAAAGCCGTAGTCGCGATTCAAGTCGACGTTGTTGCTGTTCCTTCTCGTTCCCGCCTCATGCCCATCGGGGTTCAAGAGCGGCACGCACCAGATCTCGTTATTGTCGACGAATGCCGTCACCGTCGGGTCCACGCCATAGTTGTCACACAGGTGCTTGGCATAGCGGTAGGGCATCTCGCCGCTGGCGAATTCGTCACCGTGGATGTTTCCCCAGAAAGCGATCTCCGGCTCATCCTCCTCAACGAGAACATTCCCGCTGATCCGTAGAGCGAAGATCTCGCGCCCACCCACCGACGTCCCCAAAACTTCAAGAGCGGCGATACTGGGATGGGCGGCAGCGTAAGCGTAAAAATCCGACCTCATCACAGCGTAAGACGTGAAGCCCGCCGGGACGGCTTCTTCGATGCCGAGTGCAACCTTCTCCTCGTTCAATGAGGAGAACAACTGCACCGGGGTAAAGCCCATGCGCCGAAGTTCAGCTTCTTGGGCCGGCGTCAGCTCAGCCGTGTAGCTTCCGCCATGGCTTCCATGCCGAACGGTTGCGCCTAACTCCCCGAGCACCGCTCGCGCCTCGCGAGGAACTCGGAAGACGCCCACCTCCTGAGCGTTCAATTCGGAGCCGAGAGAGCAAAGCAACCAGCAGACAGAGAGAAATAGTGGAGCGCGCATCCGCCCACTCTACCGAATTTCAATGTCCTAGCAGCCTCCGCAAGCTGATGTCCTGCTTGCGGCAGGCGGAATCAGCCCCTCGCGCAGGCTAGTTCGACAAGAGGCGATCGAGGGCTCGCTTCAGCGACTTGTAGGCGTCCGTTTCGAGCCCCGTCAGAGCGGGCTTGTCCAAGAGGTTTACAAGCTCGAACGGATCATCGAGGAGGTCGAATAGTTCCTCGGCGCCCACGCCCAAAACCTCGCCGGCCGCATCTTCGGGAGTTTGTGTGGCAGGAGTATTGGCCGTGTATTTGTAGCGCTGGTTCCGGATCGTGCGACGAGAAACCGTCAAGGGTCCGAATCCGTTGGGCTTGAAGACCTCCGCGAAGACCGTCCTTCGAATCGAAGGTGTCCCCGGCTGGCGGAGGTAGGGAACCAAGCTAATTCCGTCGATGCCAGTGCTTGCGGACGAGCCTGCTGAACCGTGATGCCCTTTTGAAGCGAAGGCCGCTCCGACACCGGCAAGCTCAACAGCGGTGGAAAAGAGATCCGTAGTCGACACGAGCGCGTTGCACACGGATCCGACCCCCGCCTCACTCACTCTTGCTCCGCTGACGATGAGAGGTACCTGAATCCCACCCTGAAACGTCGTCGCCTTGGCATGCAGCGGGTCGAACGGCGGCACCGTGACCGCTTTCGGCGTTCCGTTATCACCGACGAAAATCACCGTCGTGTTCTTAGCAACATCCCCGATAGCTCCCAACAGTTGGCCGATCTCATAGTCCACCGACTCGACCATGGCCTTGTAGTAAGGGCGCGGGTTGGTCGCTGGATTACCTGCAGCGGACAGGTCTTCGCTGTACGTCCCGGCTCGGGGAGTATGAA
The DNA here is from genome assembly GCA_029259635.1 of Planctomycetota bacterium. GTDB lineage: Bacteria > Planctomycetota > UBA1135 > UBA1135 > OFTM34. Next base: position 45,715 of record JAJDEU010000019.1, read on the forward strand.
AGGGCGCGTGCGCAGAGTGGAACGCTACGTAGCAGAGCCAGGGCTCCGGCGTGCTGTTGATCCAATTGGCAGCATCCGATGCCGTCCTCGTCGTCAGATAACCACTTGTTGGTGCCGACACCCCATCAACTGTTTGTCTCCACCGGTAGTAGCTCGACTTTGGCGGGGTCACGTTGTTGAGCAGCCCGGCATAGTGCGAAAAACCAGCGGCATTGGGAGCGAGTTGCGGCGAGTCCGGAGTCGTGGGCAGGTGCCATTTGCCGAATGCCGCATGCGAATAGCCTGAGCCTTGGTCATCAAGGGCTTCGGGCAAAAACACTTCATCGGAGTCGATCGCGAAACTTACCTTCGGATCGGGAACGAACCCCATTCCCGTCCGGAAGGAGTAGCGCCCCGTCAAAATCGTCGCGCGTGTCGTGGAGCAGACCGGGTTCGACCATGCGTTCTCGAATTGAACGCCGCCCATAGCGAGGGAGTCTAAGACCGGAGTGTAGGGGAGGTCAGAACCGAGCCCGTACGAAGCAAGCTGATCCACGCCCACATCATCGGCGACGATGATCAGTACGTTGGGCAACTTATCAGCGGGCTCCGGATCCTTCGCTGCTGAGCAGAGAGCGACCACGAAAAACACCAGCGCGAGAGACACGACCGAACCATTCAATTGCGCCATATGAAACTTTTGAAGCCTAAATAACCGCGGTTGCATTTTGAGCTGACTCGACAGCCAGCTCGCTCGATCGATTCGACAACGCCCCCCTGGCCGCGCACGTAATCTGAGATCGAGCTAGAAAACTCTACCGGACACCTTCAGTTCTCACATCAAAATACTCGCCGAGCGATCGAGTTGAGTGTGTCCGGAAGTGGGCGCCGAGCGATTCGATCTAGTGCGAGCATGAATCCTTTACCGCATATCTAGGCTGCATCACAACGCCTTACGAACTCCACGGAAGTCGCTGGCCTCTCTCACTACGCCGGGCAAATCGGCAGTGCTTTAATCAAAATCTCGTGAAGGCTTAATCAGTAGTGCGCGGTCGAATTGTGCTGCGGACGACGAGAAAAAGACCTGCGAACGCACTCCATTGAGCTGATTGCCAGCTTTCGTCAGCCGACCTCACCGGCTCTCACAACACCCTGCTAATATCAGTCGGTTGGCTTCGTTCGCCAGCCCCGCGAGCGCAAGTGATGCGGAAGTAATTGAGATTTCGGCACCCTCGCGAATTTACGTTCATGCACCATTTCCTCTCTCTCGTCTTCCTCTTCGCGCTCGCTTCGGCGACCGATGCGCGCCAGGTCGCCCGCGTTCTCGTCGACATGGGCACGAGCTCTTTTCCGACGGACGGCACGGTCATCCAAAACTGGAACGATGTCGACAACACCAATATGGCGACGCCGTTCGTTCTGAGTGATACGACCGGCGCCTCCACGGGAGTGACGTGGGCCCTGACCGGTTCGCTCTTCACCGGCTCGAACTCTTCTGGCACGGCGGCGCCGACACCGGGAAGCCCACTCAACGAGTTTCCCCCGTCCGCCACCCGAGACGTGCTCTACGGCCAGGACGGAAACAGCGTCGAGATCGAGCTCTCTGGCCTCGCCCCCAACACTCTCGTCTCGATCACGTTCGCGGCATCGCGTATCAACGTCACCGACGACCGATCCACGGATTATGTCGTCCGAGGCTTCAACAGCAGCACCGCAACGCTCAACCCATCGAACAACACGACGAACACGGCTCGCGTGGAGAGCATCCTTCCCGACTCGCTCGGGAGGATTACGATCACCATGCGCGCGGCGAGCGCGAACACGAACGCGAATCAGTACTTCTACATCGGTGCACTCGCCATCAATCTCGAGACGACCGCTGTCCTCCCGCAGATCCTGGGTTTCAACGGACCGGATTTAAACTTCTGCCTCGACGAGGCAGCCGACCCCTTTACCGCCGACCTCTCCGTCTTGGAGAGCACCGGAGCCTCTCCCGCCGTCACTCTCGCTTCGCTCGACAACTCGACCAGTCTTGCGCCGACCTGGCTCACGATCCCGGCCGGAGCGTCGATTGGCACGCCGTTCCCCGTCGAGCTCAACACGAACTCGCTGGCAATCGGGACCTACTCCGCGACCATCACGGCAACAGCGAGTGGCTATCCCGACGCACAGATAACCGTCTCGCTGGCCATCAAAGCGCCGGGCAGCCTGAACCTGCTCTTCTACGGCAACAGCTACTCGCAAGGCAATTCGGGAGTCCCGCAGTTAGCGGGATTCATCGCTGAGGAAGCTGGCTTCCCAGCCCCGAACGTCGTCGCGAGGCTAGTCGGTGGGCAAAACCTCTTCTACCACCTGACTAATCCGGCCCAAGCCGCCGCGATCAATGGCGCGCTTCCTCTCGGCCAAGAGTGGGACTTTGTCATCATGCAAGGCTTCTCGCTCGAAGCGACCGAACTCTTCGGTAACCCCGCCCAGTTTCGAGCCAACGCGCTCGCGATTCTGACCAACGTGCGAGCGCATAGCCCAAACGCGCAAGCGGTGATGTACCAGACGTGGGCACGCGGCCCCGGCTACAGCGGCTACCCGGGGAGCTACCCGGCTCCCTACGACATGCACGTTGAGATTCACGCGAACTACCAGCTCGCCGTCGACGACATGAACGCGGCCTTTGGCGCCGGTACAGCTTTCCGCGCCGCCGCCGGCGATGCGGTTGCTCTCTTGGACTTCGCCCCTTCACTCTACGTCGCCGACCAAAGTCACCCCACGGCACCCACGTCCATGATGGCGGCGATGGCCATCTACCAAGCGATCTATCGCGCCCGAACCTGCGACGTCAATCCGGATTTTGGTTCGACGAGTAACCTCATCAACCGGCTCACCAGCCTCGGATTGGATGCCGATGATTGGCTGCAGTACGGAGGCATCGCCGAGCGCGTCGCCGACAATGACGTTCGCCGCTGGCCCGGCTCGAGCGAAGACCTCTTGCTCGCCTCCGGAGTCAACTCCATCCAGAGTTCCTGTCCCGTGAAAACCGCAGGAAAGGACGACGTTCTCACCGTCGCGATGACCTCTCCGGTCGGCCTCTACAGCGCGACGCACAGCTTTATCTTCATCGACCCGTATCCCACGGGCGGCACGCCGGGAGCCATGAACGAGTGGCCGGAAGTTCACTTCAATACGGGCTCATCCTTTATCGCGAAGCAGGCCATGATGCTGCCGGCCTCACTTAATTATCAGGGCATCATCCCGGACAACTTTCCCGGCTTGAGTCTTCGGATTCAGGGCATCAGCGCCGCTCCAAGCGCCGTGACCGGAAACGTGATCTTCACGATTACCGACGGCCACGAAATCATCCTCCAGTAATTCAGCCCGACCGGTCTGGGGCCCTTAGCGAGGAGCTTCTCGAGCTTTGATTTTAGAGAGGTTCCCGCGGTACTCCTGAGAGCGCGGCTCGATTCGCACCGCCTCCTCGAAATGATGGCGCGCGCCCAGCGAGTCGCCGAGTCGATCGAGTATGGCACCGAGTCCGTTGTGAGCCGGCGCGTCGTCGGGCCGAAGGTCGATCACTCGCTGAAAAGCTTGAGCCGCTTCGGGGAGCTCCTTCAACTGAAAGAGAGCCACGGCTAACCCGTACTGGGCTTGAGGATTGTCGGGGCGAATCGCGGCCGCCGCTCCGAAGTGCGCTCGCGCTTCGCTGGCCTGCCCTCGAAACATCAGTGAATCCGCGAGCAGCAAACGCGATGCGAAGTGCTTGCCGTTCCGAATCACCGCTCTCTGCAAGATCTGCACGGCACCCACGTGGTCGTTTCGCGCACGAAGAGCCTCCGCTTGGCGAACCAGAGCGGAAGCGTCGATCTGCCCGAGGTTCAGTTGGCGCAGCGCTTCGATGGCGCGCAACTCGCTCTCCGAAAGCTCGAAGTCCAAGACACTCGTCAATGGCGCCAGCCGCTCGGTGAGCAAGCTCACGAGGTGTTGTTCGTTGTTCGTCGTTTTATCGGCGGCCTCCGTTGCGTAATCCAAAACCGGCAAGTCGTCGAGATAGACCTGCCCGCCGACCGCCAACTCCGCCAATTCACTGGGTCCCATCAAAAAGCCCGAGAGGAACACATCTTGGCGATTCAACCACCCCTCTCTGCCGCCCCAGTGCGAGTAACAAAGATCATCGCGCACCGGCCCGCCGACCTTCAGGCGATCGAGATGGTGCGATCCGATTTCGAAGTCCGCGCCATTCAGGCCGACCAATAACAACTCGCCCGTGTTGTACCAGAGCGCGCTGGCATCAAAGGCGTCGGTAAAGCTTCGAACGATCCCCCGGAGCTGAGTTTCATTCAGAAAAGCGAGCGGGACGAACTGCACCAGAAGTCCGCCCGGGTTGAGCTTTGCGCGAGCCTCCTCGTAAAAGTCGCGCGTGTACAAGTAGGCTACGCCAGGGCGAAAGATCTGGCCGACTTCGATCGACATGACGTCGTAGGTCGAGCTCCCGTGCTTGACGTGAGTTCTACCGTCTCCGCGGATCAGTTTTGTTCGCGGATCGCTCATCCAACTCGAATCGAAGTGCTTTGCGATGAACTCGAAGATCGTCGGTTCGATATCCACACACTGGAGTTCGTCGATTTCGTAGAGCAAGAAGCGACTCGCGGTCTGTCCGGTACCGGCGCCGACCACCAAGACCCTGCGCGGGTCGGGATGGAGAAGCATCGGAAGATGAGCGGCAAAGATCTGGTGATTCTTGCGGTTCGTGCCCTGCCACCACCTGTCGATCTCGAGCCGAACCTCCTCGTCATCCACTTTGACGACCGAGAGGTTGGATCCATAGCCCTCGTGGAAATCCACAAGCTCGTCTTTTGCCGCCAAGAAGTCGGCCGGAATCTCGGTCTCGCTGGCGAAGGGTGAGAGGATCAGCACAAGCGCGCAAATCGTCACGGCGACAAGCCGCTGCACAAGTGACTTCTCACGATCCAGCAAGAACCAAGTGATCGCGGCGGAAAAGAGGCTGATCCCGGCGAGAGTGAACAGCCCGTTCTCGAGTCCGAAGCTCGGCAACAAGTAGAGCCCGACGACTATCGAACCCGCGACACCGCCTAACGAACTGACGGCGACCATCTTGCCGGTGCCGAGAGACCCGAGTCGCGAATTGTCGACGACCATTCGAATCGCGAGAGGAAAGGCAGCGCCGGAGAAGATCGCTGTTGGCAGAAAGAGCAGGAAGCAAGTCGTGAGTTCGGGTCCCACGCCTCGCCATGTGCTTGGGGCCAACGACATCAAGATGAGGATCGAGAGCCCCGTCAGAAATTGAAGCCATCCGAGAATGCGAGAGCGGTTGACCAGCCGGTCGAGTCGCGGAGAGACCAACGAGCTGCCGATTACGATTCCGACGAGGACTACGGTCAGCGTCAGGGTGTAGGTATAGACGGAGTTTCGGAAGAGCAGCGAGAGGTGCCTCGCCCATAGGACCTCGACGCCGAGCGCCACGAAGCTCACGGAAAAGAGCAGCGCGTAGACAGCTCCTCCGCTCTTCATGAAGCTGCTCGCCTCTGGCTCGGTAGCAGCATCTTCCGCGAGAGTTGGCGGGCGTAAGAAGAAGACGACTGCGCCGGCCAGAACGTCCAAGGCCGCCGCTGCATAGAGCGAACGTTGCAAACCGAACTGCGGGATTAGCCAGAATCCCGCCGCGACCGCGCCGACCGCGCCGCCCAAGGTGTTGAGCGCGTAGAGCAATCCGATCGAGCGTCCGTACCGAACTTCGGAGTCCAAGAAAAACCGACAGTAAAGCGGGAGGCTCGCCCCCATCAGCGCGGTTGGCGGCAAGAGGATCACGGAGACGAACGCGAAACGAATCGCGACTGAGACGGCGGTTTGGTCAGCTGTGGCGGAGTAGAAATGGCCGTACAAGCCGTCCACAAAATCGAACGCCAACGGACTGAGCGCGGCGAGCACGGCGATCAGAACTTCCAGTGCGGCAAAGACAACGAGCGGGCGCCGCGATCTCGCGCTGTATCTTCCGAAGACAAAGCTGCCCAAGCCGAGTCCCAAGAAGAACACGGCCAAGACCGTGCTGACCGCGAAGGTCGTGGATCCAAAAACCAGCGCTGCTCGGCGAATCCACGTCACCTCGTAAATCAAGGCCGCCGCGCCCGAAACGAAGAGCGAGGTGATGACGAGAGCCGTCGCGCCTCTACCGAGAGTCTGTTTCGTATCCATGGATGAATGCAGTCGGTACTCGATGACCTTTTCCGAGCGCGTCGACAAGAGTGACGAGGAACTCGGCCCTGACCTGAGTATCCAGCTTCTGAGTTTGGCGGCAGACAGCTCGCAACGATTGCCTTGCGAGATGAGCACCTAAATTAGATTGCCGCGCGCAAGAAATCGATGACGGAGGAGTGCTTTCGATGCGCGTGCTCGACTCGCCGAGAGCTAGACTCCCAGCGATGCCAGCGGTGGATCCGCCAGCTCTCTTCGAATAGCAACCCACCCATGACCGACGACAATCCAATCCCAAGCGAGCGCGCCGACGCCGCTGCCCCTCGCGCGCTCTCGGCGCTCTCCTTCACGCTAGCCCTGTCCGTTCTGCTAGCCATCTTCGTCCTCCTCAATCCGGTCTGGAAGTCTTCCACGATGAGCGAGTGGGACCAGAACATCTGGTGGAGCTACGCGGCCATTCCCCTCGTCGCCGCGATCTTCCTAGCCTTCGAAAAGAAGCTCGGCCTGCCCGCCCTCTTCTTGGACTCGATGAAGCTGACCTTCGCGAAGTTCGCTATCACCTTCATCGCGTCGAACCTCTTTTGGAGCTACGGCGGCGTTCCCGGCACCGGCTCAGAGCCCGCCACAACCGCACGCGGCTCCTCCGAGCTCTCCTTCACGCCCCACGATGTGCCGGCGAGCACTCCTCTCGATCCCCCGAGTTTGGGCTCCCTCTCCGGCGTGGTTCGAGATCGCGAAGGCCAACCTGTGGAAGGAGCACTCGTCTACACTCGCGCGGGTCTCGAAGAGTTCAGTTTTTCTCCGCCATCAGAACCCGTTCGGTTCACGCATCACGGTGACCATGTCGCGCCACCTCTTGCGGTCATACAAGTTCACCAACTCGTCACCGTTCACTCCGAATCACCAGAGCTCCACACCGCTGTCCTGTCTACCGCCGAACGAAACCAACTGCTCAACTTTCCGGTCTTGCCACAAAAGAAGCGCGACCTCATGTTCGCGCATCCGCACGGCCCCATCTCGATCACCTGCAGCATTCACGGCACCAAAGAGTCTCCCGCGAACCTCATCATCACCTCCAACCCTTTCTACTCCTGGACGGATCGGAGTGGTCGATTCGAGATCGAGGGAATCCCATCGCGCAAAGTGGAACTCGCGACTTGGACGACCTCGGAAATCTCAACCGTGCAACAGATCGAGATCAGAGCACAGGCAAACCAAGATGTTGTTCTGCAACTTCGCTAAGTCCTTATCCGCCTCGTTCCATCCCGGCTCGCGAGCCTGCAACTTGATCGGATGGCAAGTGCTTAGACCTCGCGACTGAGGTCCACTCTCACGCTCGATTGCAGACCGAGCAGATCTCTCGATCAAAGCCTCGATTGCCCTAACCTGGTTTTTGGTTTGCCAGCCGAGCGGTTCACGTCGATTCAAGATCAGGCTGCAGTCCTGTCACGCGCGCCCAACCCCATAGTCACACCTATGCGCTCGCGAAACAGAGGCGTTCACTTCCCGGAGGCGAAGTAGCGAATAACGCTTCTAGACGGACATGAATCCGAACCCTGCCGCGAACTTCCGATTCCAGATTTTGCTCTCAAATCCACAATTTATACGGGACTGAGAGCCATAGCCGCCTGAAGCCGCCTGTCGTGACTGGCATGCGCGTTGCCAAAGACGAGTTACGAATTCAAACCCCAAATCATTGGAGACACCTAAAATGCGTAACTCAAAACTATCTATTATCGCTGGCGCCGCACTTGCTCTTGCCACCTTAACCTCTTCGACCTCTGCACTCGCCGAGCCTGCAGCCATCGCCCAGGAGTGCGCTCAGAAGGTCATGGTCATGGCCAATGGCTCTGTCGCTTCTCTAGCGAACCTCGGGGATGCGGGTATCGAGACGCTTGTCGAACTGAGAGCTGCGGGAGTAGGCCCCGAGGTTCTTCTTCGCGTTGGAACCGACATTCAAAAGAAGCTGATGGAGGAAGCAAACTCTACGATCGGCGCGATCACTTCCATGACCGAGGAGTGCACTGAGCTTCTACGTCGAGTCGGTGCTGACGAGCTCTTGATTACTCGACTTCAGGGTTTCACGGACCGTGTAAATGTCGGGATTCGAGAGGCGGCATTTTTTCAAGTCATGCGCGTCGCTCGAATGCTGCAAATCGCCGCCTAGGCGCATTGCCTCGTAGCCGATCGGCGCCTTAGCAATTCGCTCGATTACGTCGGCATTTCAATACCGCACGACTCACTTCTACGAATGAAGCGGGTTGTGCGGTCGCCGTATAAGAGAATCACCCGAAACTGAGTGCGGTGGACGACAGAAGGTTGTTGCCCTCTTGAGAGACGAGTTTTTATCTTTTCATAGCGCCCGCAGTTCCACTTTCGGGGCAACGTCGGCAATCTGAACGGAGATGCAGCTCTCTCTCGTCATTCCATGCCATAACGCGGCGGCCTTTGTCGCCGAACGCCTGCGGGTACTCGACCGTTACCTGGCGAGCACCGACCTCGACTACGAGATCATCGCAGTAGACGACGGGAGCACGGATGCCACCGCGAGCGAGCTCGAAGGACTTGCGCTTCCGCGCCTTCGCGTTCTCCGCGAGCCGAAGAACCGCGGCAAGTTCGGCGCTCTCAAAGCCGGCATGCAAGCGGCTAACGGCGAGTGCTGCATGTTCACCGACGCGGACGTCCCCTACGAGCTCGACGCGATTCCCTACATGGCCGAGCTCGTGCTCGATCGACAGTTCCAAGTGGTGATCGGCGACCGCACTCTGCGCGGAGCCTCCTATCGGTCCGAGCTGGCGCCGGTGCGCCGCCTGCTCACCTCACTCTTCACCGTCTGCATTCGGCTGTTCGTCACCGGCGGCTTGTGGGATACGCAGTGCGGACTCAAAGCCTTTCGTCGCGATATCGCTCACCGAATCTTTCCGCTGGTCCACGACGAGGGCTTTGCCGGCGATGTCGAGTTGCTCTACATCGCGCTCACCTACAACCTGGAGATCAAGCGCGTTCCGGTTCGCCTGAAATTCCAAGCGCCCTCCAGCGTCAATTCCTTTCGCGACGGTTGGCGCATGCTGGTCGCGCTCTTCGGCATCCGATCGCGCTCACGTCGCGGTGCTTATCGAGACGGCGAACTCGAGAGCCTCTCTCATCAAGACTACTGGAACTCGAAATGAGCGAGCCGCGTCGTACCGGCGACCGGATCGCCATTCCCGGGGACTACCAACACCGGGCCCTGACCGAAGGCCACGCCGTTCAGCGTTTTTGGCACACCGCAAAGCAAGGCTTGCTCGACTGGGCGCTCGAGATCGAAGCCGGTCAAAGGATTCTCGATGTCGGTTCCGGTTCCGGCGTCTTCGCAGACCAAATGGCACAGCGCGGCGCAATTGTCACGGGCGTTGACGCGAACGCCGACGCCATCCGCTACTCCAGCGAGACCTTTAGCCGCGAGGGGCTTAAGTTCATCGAAGGCTATCTCGACGAACTCTCTTTGGATCCCGGCTCGTTCGACGCGGCCACTTGCCTCGAAGTCATCGAGCACGTCCACCCGCCTCAAGTGACCAAATTGCTCGGCGACTTCTTCGAGTTGCTGAAACCCGGTGGCCGGTTGCTCATCACCACACCGAACTATCGCGGCACCTGGCCCATCGTCGAGTGGTTGACCGATCGCCTCGGTTCCGCCGCGCACATGGACGAGGATCAGCACGTCACGCACTTTCATCGCGCGATGCTCCGCGAGTTTTTGGAGGGCGCGGGCTTTCAGGTCGAGTTGCTCACGACCTACAGCACCTTCGCCCCCTTCACCGCCGCGGTCTCTTGGAAGTTCGCAGCCTGGCTCGATCGAGCCGAACGCGGCTTGCCCTTCGGCAACCTCTTAGTCGCCGTTGCGCGCCGTCCGTGACTCGACGCGGAAACGGTCAGTCGCCGGTCTGCGTTGGACCAACGCCGACCTCGAAGAGCGCATAGGCTTCGGTCCTTTTCGCCGGCGCACCCAAAACCTCTTCCAAAGCGCGACGAGCTGTGCGCAATCCGACTTCGTCCCGACGAATCTCGAAGGGCCCGGAGGCGCGAACATGAAGAAGTTCCCTCCGCGAGAATGCGAAGGGCATCCAGATCGTCTGCTTGTCTACCGACGTCCGAGCGCGTCTCGAGAACGACTGATTGTGCAACACGATGGAAGTGACTCCGCGTTTGCGCAACCAGTCGACGAGCGGCTGAGCGCGTCCGCGCTCCAACGTCTTCCAATGTCGATCCAGCACTTGCCCAGCGCTTTGCCCCCCGGGAGACAAAGCCAAGCTCGTGATGTATCCCTGGGGAATCGGTCGCTCGTGCACCGTCTGCCACAGGTTCGCGAGACTATCGGAGCCACGGCCTACACTCGCGGGCAGATGCACGATGGGCCCAGTGTCGGCGCGAAGCGCGCTAACACTTTTCGGAACCGCTGACTCGAAAGTCTCGAGCGGGCCCGGTTTGATCTCGATCACGACGAGGAAGACGCACACGCCGAAGAGCGCTCGAACGACCTTTAGGCTTCGGTGCGCCATGCACTCCCTCCAGCAACACGCGACTAAGACAATCCAAGCCAGTTGCATCATGACTTGAAAACGATCGGGCTTGCGCAACATCGAAAGGACCGGCACGGAGTCGATCCAGGCGTAGGGCAGCTCGATGCCCGTCAGTTCTCCGCCGATCGTCAGGCGCGGACCGAGGCCGAGCACGAAGAAGACGGCGAGAACCAGAATCCAAAAGCCGCGTCCTTTGAGACCCCGCCAACCGGCCAAGACAACGAAGAGCGCCGTCCAACAGAGCATCGTCGGCCACGAGACGATCGTCACTTCGGGTGGACCGATCCACCGAAAGCCGAGCAGATCGTTGGAGCGATCGATGTAGTCTTCGATCGAGACGTCGGGACCCGGCGGCGCGGAGCCCGACTCGGAGAGCAGCGGCCAACCGATGGCGAGAGAGAGGAGACCAGCGCCGAGACCGGCCGTCAGCAAGCGCAGTGTGCCGCGCACAAAGGGCGTGTCGCGATACTCGAGGAAAGCGAACAGCGCGAAGAGCGCTCCAAAGATTCCCGCGTAGACCAGGTAGTACCAAGAAGTCAGGCCGAGCGCGGCGACGCATAGAACGACGCCGAGTGCGTTGCGCGCTCCTCCATCCCTGCGCATGCGAATCAGAAACAGCGCGACGAGCGGGAGGAACTCAAGGGTCGAGATGTTGAGTTGCGCGAGATAGTGCGTGTGGAAAGGTGAGAAGGCCCAGAGCAAGCCGGCGATAAAGGCGCCGGTTCGGCTGCCGGAGACTTCGCGCGCCAGAGCGTATGCCGCCCAGCCCGACAACCAAAAGTGAATCAAGAGGAGCCACTCGAAAGCGGTCTCGTAGCTCAGCCACTGCCCCAGCAGCGCACCGGGGACGGAGTTGCCGAGAGACAGGGTGTGGCGCGCGAGCGAGACGCCGTTCGGAAAGTGAAGTAACTCGGTCGAATAAGGCGAGACCCCTTCCCATACCGACTGACCGACCCACCACAGGTTCCACAGGTTGATGTAGTAGTCGGGGCGCGCGCTGATGTCGACGCCGGGCGAATAGGCCAGCGGCCACGTAAACAAGATCGCTGCGATCGCGTAAGCGAGAGGCACAACGAGCGCGGCGGCGCGACGCGAGGTCGGCGGGTTGCTCGCGCTGCTATTGGTTTCGTTACTCACGAGATCGCTGACGGGATTCCACACTATTCATCGTCAGGCTCATGCGCGCTCGATTTCGGCGCTCGCAGCCCGATGAGAATGTAAACGAAGGCACCGCTCACCAACACGATACTGGCCGGGATCAGTTGGCCGCCTCTCTCGACAATCATCACTCCCGTCATCCCAAGGACGAGCAGGAGAAAGAGCGCCGGAACCCACGGGTAACCCGAAATCGGAACGCGCTCTTTTCCTTCACGGAGTCGAATCCGGATTAGGCCAATGACAGCCAGCGCGGTGGAGAGACTCAGGATCCAACCGAGGTTCGTCAGCTGCTCGCGCAGATCGGAAGCCCACAAGACGCCGATGGACAACACGACTTGCAGCCAGATCGCGCTCGTCGGTGACTTGCCGGTGAAAGCGAAGACGCGCGGGAAGACGCGGTCGTCGGCCATCTTCGCGACGACGCGCGGACCGATCATGACCATCGATGAGATCGAGGTGGCGAGCGCGACGACCAGAATGACGCGCACTAGGCGTTCGAGATCGGGACCACCGAGCGAGGCGGCTGCCGCAGCGGCGATATCTTGGCGACCGGCCAGCTCCTCAATCGGTGCTGCGTGAACGAAGATCCAGTTGAGCGCGAGATAGAGCGCCGTAACGATCAGGGTTCCGATTAAGAGCGCGCGCGGGACGCTGCGCGTTGGGTCGCGCGCTTCGCCGGCAATGTAGACCGCCGCGTTCCAGCCGGAATAGCTCAGCGAGACCCACATGAGCGTCGTGGCGAACGCGCCGAGAGTCGAGCTCGGCAGCTCGGCGAGTTGGTTGGGCTCGGGAAGAACGGGCAAGCTCGTCCAACCGATCCAGACCAGGGCGCCGAGCAAGAGGAGCTTGGCGGCAACGGCAAGATTTTGGACGGACTTCGCGGGCGCGACGCCCGCCGTGTGCAAGAGGCCGATGACGATCAGCACGGCGGTTCCAACGACATCCGGCGCCATCGAATCGGGCATCCAGGGGGCGAGGTAGATGGCCGTCGTCTCCGCGGCGAAAGCGATCGCTCCGGTGAAGCCGGCCCACAGGGAGATCCAGCCGGCGAGGAAGCCGAGGAACGGGTGCAGGGTGCGCGAGAGAAATAGGTACTCGCCGCCGGAGTCCGAGAGCCGCGCGGAGAGCGCCCCGTAGGAGAGCGCTCCCAAGATGGCCATCACGCCACCGACGACCCACGCGAGCATGACCGAGGCGGGAGCTCCCAGGTCGGCCAGCGCGAATCCCGAAGTCGAAAAGACGCCGGCCCCGATCATGTTCGCGATCACAAGTGCGCTGAGACTCGGGACGCCCAGGCACCGCCGATCTTTCGTCATCTCTTGCGGAAGCGCGCCACCCAGTTCTCCGTGAGTCCCGCGATCTTCAGCTCCTCAATCAGGTCGAAGCCGAACGAATCCAGCTCGGCGAAGACCTCCGCCTTGCCGGCACGTACATGGTCCATCAGCCAATCGCGCGTCACACCCGGAATGCGTTCGAAGTCCACAATCACGACCTCGCCGCCGGTACGCAGAGCGTCGTGAATCGACGCCATCGAGCTCTCGGGATACTCGAAGTGATGATAGACATCACAGATGAACATCAGGTCGGCGCTGTCCTTCGGAAGGTCGACCGACTTCTCGCCGCACAGCCGCGCTTCGATTTGAGGATACCCCTCCGACTTGGCGCGCTCCGCCAAGTGCTCAACGAAGCTCGGAGCGATATCGAGCGCGTAGACCTTGCCCTCATCACCGACCGCCTCCGCGAACAGTCCGATGAACGGACCGGTGCCCGCACCGACATCCACAACGACTTGACCCGGCTCGATCTTCAGCGCTTCGGCAATCTGAGCGCGCGACGAAAAGATCTCGCGCGACTCGCCCTCGAAGCGCTCGACCCACTCCTCAACTTTGAGTTCGGGGTCCAGGAAATTGTCATTGATACCGGGCTTGACGCTCTCTTCCGAAGGAGCTGCCGGGGGAGTTTCGGCGACCGAGATCGGAGGTTCGGGCGAGCTATCGCAGCTCGTCATGAGAGCGAGGAACAAAACGGTCACGGGGGCTAAGCTTTGCATGCGCCCAGCTTATCGTGTCTTACCCGCAGCCTCCCGCCGATTTCCAAGAGGCCCGCACACCGAACCCTATTCAGCCCTTGCGGCCGATCGTGCGCTCCAAGTAGTCGCGAATCGCCTGGAGAGTTTCGGGCGAGCGCCAGGAGGATCGCACCTCGGCCTCCCGCGCGGGACCGAGCTGCTCGATCCTGTCGAGAGCGGGGCGATTCAGCATCACCTTCGTTCTCCGGAAAGCCGCCGCGGGAATGTTGCCGAGCTCCCCGGCGAGCTTCATCGCTCGGTCGACGAGTTCGGTCTCTCTGACCAGAGCGTCGACGAACTCGCGCTCAAAGGCCTCTTGTGCCGCATAAGTTTGCCCGAGCAGGATCAGTTCGCGCGCGCGATTGGGCGCATAGCACTGACGCACCATTTCGAGGGCGACCGTCGGCCAAGTCACGCCGACTAAGAGCTCCGGCACGCCGATTCGCGCTTTGCCCTCCGCCATTATTCGGTGATCGCAGGCACAGGCGAGAACGTGACCGCCGGCAATCGCATGACCATTGATGGCCGCCACGGTGGGGAACGGCGCGTTGAAGAGCGCGAGCAGAGCTCCGTCGAGAATGCCGAGAAGAGCCTCCGCGTAGTCAGCGCCTTCGCTCGTCAGTCGAACCAAATCGACGCCCGCGGAAAAGGCCCTGCCCGCACCGGTGAGAACGGCCGCTTTGGGCGGGTTCTCCGTCAAGCCGCGGAACTCTTCCTCGATGGCGCCGAGAAGCTCGACGTCCAGCGCGTTCACTTTGCCGTGCTCGAGAGTGACGAGCGCCACTCCGTCCCTCAGCTCGGTGGAGATCAAAAGGCTTCGTCGAAAGCGACGTCTCCGGTAACGCTGACTTGGTACGCAGACACTCGGCGCTCGAAGAAGTTCGAGAGCTCTTGCACGTCTTGCAGGTCCATGAAGCCGAACGGATTCTTGGAGCCAAAGCGCTTCGGAAGGCCGAGGTTTTCGAGGCGCTGGTCAGCGACGTACTCGAGGTAGGAGCGCATATCACCGATCGACATGCCCGGAACGCCTTGGCCGAGGAGGTCCTCCGCAAACTGCAGCTCGCAAGCCACGGCCTCGTCCATCATCTCGACGATCTCGCTGTTGAGCTCGTCATCAAAGACCTCGGGGTTCTCAGTGCGCACCGTCTCGATGACTTCAAAGGCGAACTGCATGTGCATGCTCTCGTCGCGGAACACCCAGTTCGTGCCGGAAGCGAGGCCATTCAGCAAGCCGCGCGAACGCAGGAAGTAGACGTAAGCGAATGCCGCGAAGAAGAACAAGCCTTCGATGCAGCACGCGAAGCAGATCATGTTGAGCAGGAACTTCCGACGATCTTCGCCGGTCCTGATCTGGTCGAGGCTCTGGATCGAGTCGATCCATTTGAAGCAGAAGTCCGCCTTGGTCTTGATCGACGGAATGTTGTGAATCGCGGAGAAGGCGAGCTCGCGCTCCTTCACGTCCGGAATGTAGGTGTCGAGCAGAGTGAGGTAGAACTGCACGTGCAGCGCTTCCTCGTACAACTGGCGCGACAGGTACATGCGCGCTTCGGGCGAGTTGATGTGCTTATAGAGATTGAGCACCAGGTTGTTCGACACGATCGAGTCACCGGTCGCGAAGAAGGCCACCAGTCGGTGGATCAGGTGCTTTTCCGCGGGAAGCATGCGACTGCGCAAGTCGACGATGTCGATCGAAAAGTCAACTTCCTCGACGGTCCACGTGTTCTTAATCGCGTCGCGATACATATCGTAGAACACCGGATACCTCATCGGGCGGAGCGTGAGGTCCATACCCGGATCGAGGAGCTTGGTCGTGGCGCCCGTAGTCTGATCGTTCTGAATCGTTGCAGTGGTCATGGTGTGTTGCCTACTGGCAGGATTCGCAGCTCTCGGGATTTTCAAGGGAACAAGCAATCGCTTCGGCATCCGGCGTCGACTCCGCTGTCGAGGAAGTGGTCTGCCGGATTCGAGTCGCGGGGCGCGAGCGCAGATAGTAGGTCGTCTTCAGGCCCTTCTCCCACGCGTACAGATACATCGAGGAGAGCTTTCCGATCGTCGGCGTCTCCATGAACAAGTTGAGCGATTGACTCTGATCCAAGTACGGGCCGCGCGCTGCCGCGAGATCGATCAACGCGCGCATCGGAACTTCCCACGCGGTCTGGTACAGCTTGCGAAGGTCCTCGGGGATCTCTTCGATACTTTGGATGGAGCCCTCGGAGACCTTGATCTTCTCGCGAATGGCATCCGTCCAGAGCCCGCGCTCCTGGAGCGCTTCCACCAAGTAGCGATTGATGATCAAAAAGTCTCCGGACAGGGTCTCGCGCCGGAAGAGGTTGGAGACCTGTGGCTCAATGCACTCGAAGCAGCCTGCGATCGAAGAGATGGTCGCGGTCGGCGCAATCGCGAGCATTAGTGAGTTGCGCAGGCCGTGCTCGGCGATGCGGTCTTTGAGCTCTCCCCAGCGCTCGGTGTCCGTCGGCGTAACGCCCCACAGATCGAACTGGAGTTGGCCCTTCGCCGCACGCGTGAGCAGGTAGCTCGGGTGCGGGCCCGACACTTCGGCTTCGCGGCATGAAGCGTCGAGAGCGTTGAAGTAGATCTCTTCTTGGATGCGCGCGGAGAGCTCGAGCGCTTCGGGGGAGTCGAACGCGTAGCCGAGCTGGAAGAAGACATCCTGGAGCCCCATTTCACCGAGACCCACCGGGCGCCATGCGCGGTTCGAGGCGCTCGAAGTGCTCGTCGGGTAGTAGTTGATGTCGATGACGCGATCCAGAAAGCGCATCGCGATGCGCGTGATCTCCCCGAGGCGCTCGAAATCGAATGCGCCGTCCTTCACGAGACGGCCGAGGTTGATCGATCCGAGATTGCAAACCGCAGTCTCGTCCTTCGAGGTCACCTCGATAATTTCCGTGCAGAGGTTCGAGAGGTGAACCGTCTGTGAAGGCGCACCGGTCTGGTTGCACTTCTCGTTGGAGTGATCCTTGAAGGTCATCCAGCCGTTCCCGGTCTGCGCCAGGGTACGCATCATCTTCGCGTACAGATCGCGAGCCTTTACCTGAGCAGAGAAGAGCTCTTTCTTCTCGGACTCAAGGTAGACGCGCTCGAACTCTTCGCCGAACAAGTCGCACAACTCGGGAACAATGCTGGGGTCGAAGAGCGACCAGGTCTCATCGCGCTTTACGCGCTCCATGAAGATGTTTGGAATCCAGTTCGCGAGGTTGATGTTGTGCGTGCGGCGCGCTTCGTCGCCGGTGTTGTCGCGAAGCTCCAGGAAGTCCTCGATGTCGGCGTGCCAGGTCTCCAGGTAGACGCAGCAAGCGCCCTTTCGACGGCCCCCTTGATTGACGGCCGCGACCGACGAGTCGAGCGTCTTCAACCACGGAACGATGCCGTTCGAGTGCCCGTTCGTGCCGCGGATCAGCGAGCCTTTGGAGCGAATACGGTGATAGGCGAGTCCGATGCCCCCTGCGTACTTCGAGAGCTTGGCGACATCGGCGTAGCGATCGTAGATCTTCTCAAGGTCGTCTTCCGGCGAATCGAGGAGGTAGCAGGATGAGCACTGCGAGCGATCGCTGCCCGAGTTGAAAAGCGTCGGCGAGCTCGGCAGATACTCCAGTGACGAGATCAGCCGATAGAACTCGATCGCCTCGTAGGCATCCTGCGTCAGACCGCATGCGACTCGCATGAAGAAGAACTGAGGCGTCTCTAACGCCTCGCGCGTCTCCGGATTGACCAGCAGGTAGCGGTCGTAGACCGTGCGCAGGCCGAGATACTCAAAGCGCCGATTATTCTCGCGCTGGATCGCATCGTTCAGCTTGCGCGAGTTCGCATCGACGAAGGCCGCTGTCTCGTCTGAGATCAAGCCCGCGCGATTGCTTTCCCGTACGGACTGCGAGAAAGAGTGAATGTCCTGGTTGCGCACTTCCTTGTCGATGAAGGCCGACAGAAGGCGCGCAGCGAGGCGCGAGTACTGCGGCTCTTCCGAAATCAGAGACGACGCCGTTTGGATCGAGAGCTCGTCCAGCTCGCGCGTGGTCGCCCCATCGTAGAGCCCGCTGATCGTGCGAGTTGCGATTCGCATCGAGTCCACGTTGTCGAGTTCGTTGCAGTTGCGCTCGATGGCCCGGACGATCTTGTTGACGTCGACGGGTTCCGTGCGGCCGTCGCGTTTTCGCACCTGCATGCGACTGGAAGTCTCCGTGTCCTTCGAGCCGGCCGCGTCGGAAGGTCGCGATTGGCGCGGGGCGGGGGTGAACTCGAAGGTCGGCTCGATATCGGAGTCGACGGGGACGGTCTTCGAATCAGAAAGATCCATGCGGTGCGATTGAGGTGTAGGAGCTGCGGGACAGGGAAGAGTGAGATACGGAGAAGAGCTGAGGGCAACGCGAGCGAGCCTGGGGCTGGCGGGGCGGAGTAGGCTCTGCTCTCCGCAATGCCCAAAAGAGGGTCTTGCCAGCCGGGCTTCGGAAGCCCCCTCTTGGGGAGGGCCTAAGCTAAGAAGCTACCCGTAGTGGCTCAAGTTTGGCGACCCACAAAATATAGGGGCCCCAGGCCTGTGGCGCCCCTAACCCCTGCTCCGGGAGCGCTCCGCGTTTTGCGGATCCGTAGATGAAATTCAGACGACCGGACGGAGGCCACTCGCCTCGGTCAATCGCTGGAGGACTCGAGCACCCCGGTGGCGGCTCTCAAGCCGGGCTCTCGCCCCAAACCAGTTTCCCGCCAGAGCCAGCGAAAGCCATCGTCGAGCTCCGGCGTCGTCCGACTCCAAACGGTCGAATTGTGTCCGCCCGGCAGATTGATGAGCCGCTTGGGCCCGGCGAAGGCGTTGTGCACCTGCATGGAATTCCCCGCGGGCACAAACTCGTCCGCTTCCGCGATGAGAAACAGCGCCGGTAGACCCGTGATCGCCGCGGCGTTCTCCGCGCTCCGGGCACAGTCTGGCAATTGAAGCGCCATCGGGAGGGCGATCAACCACGCATTCCACCAGCCGTGCTCGTCGATGAGGAGTGGTCCTAGGTTTGGCGGCTTTGCCAGTACGAGGCCTTGGACTTTCAGAGGCCCCATCGTGCGAGCCACGCTCAAAGCTGCGACGGTTCCCATGCTCAGAGCGTGAATGAAGATCGGGCGGGAGCCGGCGCGCTCGTTCAAGAAACCCAGAGCGTCCGCCGATGCGTCCACCAAGCTCTCGAGGGATGCGGAACCCCGTGGAGACGTACCGAAGCCTGGGTACTGCAAGGAGAGGACGCCGATTCGCGCGGGCGCGTCGTCGGTTCCCAGCCATGTTTCGAAGAGCGCTTCGGAAATGTTCTGCATCGACTCCGCGCGACCCGCGTTCCCGGTCAGAGCGAGCACGAAGAGTTCTGGCTCGGAGTCTCCCGCTCCGTACTCGGCATAGAAGGTTTCGAGCTGGATGCCTGCAAACTCGCCGCTACGCGCCGGAAACTCTTCCCGAGCGGCATCCGTGGGGACGAAGTGACTCGAAGGATGAAGCAGCATCCGATTCGTGAATGTCGAGCAGCCGAGCTGCCCAGCCAAAACGATCACGAGCGCCGCGCCCATCCAGCGCGTTCGGCTTCGATGGAGCCAGGCTCGGGGTGCTCGCGCTTCGTTCAAGCTATTCGCCTGACGTGATTTGCTCACCCTTCATCGGTTCCCCGCGCATGATCGGCTTTCCATTCGCCACGTAGCGCTGAAATTGAGCCGGGAGCCCCCGACCGCCCGACCCGAAGGTCCCGGAGTCTTGCAGGTGATAGTGAAGGTGCGGCTCGGAGGTATTTCCCGAGTTTCCGGTGCGAGCGATCGCCTCCCCCGCTTTCACGAGGTTCCCCACCTTGGGGAGAACCGAGCCCTCCTGAAAGTGCGCCATGAACGAAAACTCGCCGTTGCCATGATCGATGATCACGTGATTGCCCAGGGGATTCGCCGGATCCATCGCGCCCGGCGCGTTGTCTTTCAAGCCATTCTCGGCCGACACCACCTTGCCGGCTCCGGGCGCGACAATCACGCGACCAAAGCAGTAGTAGTCTTCGTTGTTCTTACCCTCACCGCGGTGACTCGAGCCATCCTTCATCGCGAGCAAGTCGTAGGCGAAGCGCTGATCGACGTAGGCGGTGTGATAGTTGACGTCGACCGTTCGCCCTCCCCAGAAGACAAACCACTCGTCGCCCTGTGCGAACGGCAGTTGAAGCTCCGTCTTGGTCTGATACTCCAAGTACTGCGTGGGAGCTTCCGTCGGCTTGCTACCCGTGTCCGGGCTGATACGAAACCCGACGGCAACGCGTGCTTTATCAATGGTCCACGTTACGAGCAAAGCGGCCGGGAACTTCTCGAACTTCACTTTGCGCGTGTAGATTCGAACACTGCCCTGTGCTTCAACCGTCTCCTTGAGGACCTCAACTTCTTCGCCGAGGTCACCCCGAAGCTGCTCGCGCATCGCCCCCATTCCCTCGACCGTGCCGAAAACGCCCTGAAGCTCTGGAGACATGGATGTCCACAGCTCGTCGTGCTGGCCGCTGTAGAAGAGTTGCGTGAGATGCCGTCCGCGCTCGAGCACAGGATCCTCCAGTGCCGGCGAAAAGCCGCAGACGAAGAGCATTAAAACGAGAGCGGAGAGGAGCTTGAACGTCATAGCTAAACTCGAGATTGGATTTCTGTAGACCTGGATTGGGAAGCTTCGAATCTACCTTCGCCGGTCTCCTTTGACGGCTCCGAACGTGCCTTAATTCGCAACCTTCCTAGAAGATGCACGTCGCCGGAGCCCGCCTCTCCATTTACGGCTTTTGCGTCGATGAATTCGCCAGCTCGTGTCGTGCCCATGTTCCAGCTTCAAGTGTTAGCTTCTGCACAACGATGAGCGCTGCAGAGACTTCACCGGATCGTTCAGCACCTTTGTTCACCGAACGTTCCTCCGGCGGTCTCGCCGGAATGGGCCTCGGCGACCGGTCTCTTCGCCTACTCCTCCTCCTCGCCTTCGGCCTGCAGCTGCTCAGCTGGAGCAATCTCCACGGCTATCAGCTCGCCGACTCCGTCGAGTACATGGAACGAGCGCAAGCTCTCGCACGCAGCGAAGAGGTGATCGACTCCGTCTCGATTCGCAGCTTTGGGTTCGTCTCACTCTTCGCGCCGATCTTCGCCCTCGCCGATCTCATCGGACTCGAGGACTTCAAGCCCGTCGTCGGTCTGATCCGGCTTCTGCAGATGCTGCTCGGGCTGGAGCTCATTCGGATTACGGTTCAGATCGGCGCCCGAATCGCCGGACGACGCGCCGGACTTATCGCCGGACTCGCCATCGCGCTCAATCCCTACTTCCTGCTGTACTCCGTTTCACCCGTCAGCGGAATCGCAGCCGGCGTGTGCATCGGACACGCGCTGAACCGACTGATTTTCCGTGCCGATTTCCGCAGTGCCTTTATCGGAGGACTCTGGCTCGGTGGCGCTCTGCTCGTCGCCTACAAGACCATACTCCTCGCGCTCCCGATGATCGCATTCGTGTTTCTCGCCGACCGTTTCCAGCGTTGGCGCAGTTGGGTGGGATCGAGCGCGGGCTACGCGGTGGGCATCCTCGGCGCGATCGGTCTCGACAAACTCTGCTACGGCGTCTGGGGCGAGAGCATCGACCTCTATGTCCGGCAGAACTTCGGACAACTCGCGTCCAGGCTCTGCCTCCAGCTGAAGCTGTGGGATGCCGCAAAGTGGTTTTGGGAATACGCCGGCGGCGTCGAAACGGCCTACACCGCGAATCCCGAAACCGTACTGGAGATAACGAAGTCGGCACCTAACCCGCTCTATCACCTCCTCAACTTCAACGACTTCCTAGTGTGGCCGCTACTGGTGCTCGGCGTTGTCGCCGTGGTTCAAGTCATGAGACGGGGCAATCGTCCCGCCCGTATTTTGACCGCTGTCTTTGCGATCAGCATCGTCGCGGTCAGCCTGAAGAAGTCCCAAGACTTCCGGCTCTTGTTGCCCCTACTCCCCTGCGTTGGCGTCTTATGCGGGCTGGGCTGGCAGTCCCTCTTCGGACAACGGTTCGATCAGAAACCGATCTTTGTTCTCGGTGCCGGGCTCATCGTGGCTGGCGGATTTATCGGCTGGAGTCGACTCGGTGAAATCAACGACTCGCGTTACTCCGGCTATTGGCGAGCGATGGATCGCGTCAATCAAATTGCAGAGCTCACGACCGAACAACGCAAAAGTGGGTCCAAGCTACGAGTCGCGAGCACTTGGCACTGGGCGGTTTTTCTGCGTGAATCCGCACGAGTAGAGCTCATCAAGATGCCGCATCAACTCGATCGCTGGCCCAACCTGGACTCCGCGTTCCGCGATGACGACTTAGAGGCGATCGCCTCGCTCGATATGTTCGTCACCCATCTCGCCGTGCTCCTCGGCTCCGCCGACCTGTTCGACGCGATCAACGCGCAGTTCGAAGTCGACGCCGTGCTCTATGACCGCGAAGCCTTCGAGAACCTCGGCCCCATTGTCATTTTCAAGCGCCGCTCCGGATCGCGAGGTGCGCTCGCCTTTCAAACCCGCACGATCGGTACTCGAGCGACGGACTACGCTCGCGAGCACGGGCTCCAACCGGGGCTCGCGCTCTCCACCCCTGATGGCGCCAAAGAAGCCCACGACCTGCAATTTCTCGGATGGAAGTACGAGGCGCTTCCCGGCGACGGGCACGGTTGGCTCAGCTTGCACTGGCAGAACACCGCCAGCTCACCGACCGGCGAGTATCTCATTCGCCCGCGCATTCACACTCAAGTCGTCCCGCAGCCCTGGGAGGAACAGCACCTGCTCGGCCGCAGCTTCTATCCGCCCAAGGCATGGCTCCCGGGCGAGATTGTGAGCGAAGGCTGGCCGGTCGTTGCCGCCGTCGCGCCCTTCGATTCCGAGCGCTCCTGGCTGCCAATCTATGGAGATCACCCGCCCGGTTCGACTCTCCCCGCAAGCCTGTGGCTTCGCGTCATCCCCCTTGCGGAGGACGGGTACGAAGCAGCCCCGCTTCTCCCCATGAATGACGATGAAAGTTCGGCGCCCGATGTTCAGGCCGAGGGGTTTATTCGGCTCGGCGAGTTTGAGCTGATCGTTCCACCTGACCACCGCTAGAGACTCTCGCCCGTCGCGGCAAGAGGCCGCATGGACTCCGAGTTGAGTCTTGGTGCTCGAGCCTTACCGGAGCATCGAGCTGTGCTGGGACCCGCTGGCCTCAGGTCTCCTCGCAGTGGCTCGATCCTCGGTGCCCGTCTGCACTGGGCTCGGAGAGGAGGAACCCGCGCCACGAGCCAGGCGAGTTCGCGTGTGGCGGCAAACGAATTAAAGAAAAGCGGCGGGGCTCAGGACAAATCCCGAACCCCGCCGCTGTCTGTTATCAACTAGGTCTACAGCTGACGAGTGCGGAGCGCATTCGATGTGTAGAAATTGACGGTGTCCTCGGTCAGGAGGTACTGCCAGAAGATGTCCAGTCCGACCGGGAAGGTAGCGGGCCAGGTGTAGCTCCGATTGACCTTGCCGTTTGCAGGAACAACTCTCGGGCCGATGAAGTAGTCAAACGCCGGAAGGATGAAGCCATCCGGAATCAGCATCACATCCTGGGTGAGACCGATAGCCAGATAGCTCAGAGCACCGGGAAGTGCACCTTCGAGCCTGATCGCGAGCGGCGTGTTTGCAGTCGCGGTACCAAGCGCGAAGAGGTAAGAGCGGCCCCCGAGGGAGTCGGTCGTACCACCGCCGAGGTTGGCGAACGGGTCGGTCGGGTCAAAGATCTCGAAGAAGCCCATCATGCCACGTGAGGCGTGCTCAAGAATGTGGCAGTGGAAGAGGTATCCACCTGAGGTTGTTTCCGTGGGCCAACGACCCGCAGCGGCGAGTGTTCCTTCGCGCCCCGTGTCATCGATGTGCATCAAAGCACGAAGCACAGTGTTACTCGAGCCCTTCGCGCCCGTCCGTGCCGGAACCAAGACCGTGTCTTTGTTCTCCAGCGTCAACGGGAACTCGGTGAAGTTGTTCGCCGGGGTCACCATGTCGAAGTACTGCGTCTCATACCACTGGAACGCAAAACCATGGGTGTGGAACGGGTGGTCACCGTGCGAGAGGTTCTTGACCTCCCAAAGAACGGTGTCGCCAATCTCGAAGTCAAAGGCATCGAGGCTGGTCATCTTCTTCATCGGAACCGGACCGCTGCCGTTCATCTGAGCGAAGAAGATCACGTCGCCCGCGGCGTCCGGAGCGGCGTGCCCAAGAGTAACCGTGACGGTCTTATCGACGTCCGCGAGTTGAAGCGGCACGTAGGCCTCTGGATTCAGGTTCACCGGGGGCTCGTAGTATGGAGCACCGGGGTCGGCACCAAACAACTGCATGTCGAACAAGCGGACCGTGTCCTTGAATCCGTCGAGGGGGTCATCGCCAAGACCGATGGTTCCGTCAGGCTTGTAGAAAGCGACGTGATCTCCGCGTGCCCAGTCCCACTGGTCCACTTGCAAGAGTTCGCCGGGATCTCCCCAGGGGGTGAAGATCGTTTCCATGCGCTCGCCCGGAACGAGGAGAATTCCGCGGAAGTCTTCAAAGATGAAGTGGTCCACGGTGGGAATCACTTCAACCACACGACTGCGGAGCTCCCGCTTAGTGAGGAGACCTCGGTCTCCAGCGATTTTGAAGACCGGGCCGGTCCAGCGAGCATCGATCGGATCCACCGCCGTGTTGCCGATTTCTGCCGGATAGGTCTGGTAGTACTTTCCGAGGTCCATCCGCATGAAGGTGGAGTTGGAGACGTTGAGGTTGTACCACCTCTGGGGTCCACCATTGTTTACCGGTAGCGGAGCCCTCGTCGAGGCTTGCTTACCGTTGATCAGGTTGACGTTTCCCGTGCGACCGGACAGCTGATAAATCGACCGGACGAGCGGATCCGACTCCGAGAAGGTGTCGAGAATTCCGGTGGTTTCGTCAATCCGGATATCGTCGAAGATCATCCAGTGCTCTTTGCCCTGGATGTCGAGAAAGCGCTCTGCTCTCGCATCTCGAACCAAGATCGGGCCGTAAAGACCGTGCTCGACCATTACGTCCGTGCGGACGTGCGGGTGATACCACTTGATGCCCGGAGTGAGCATTTCGAACTGGTACGTGAACGTTCCGCCATCCGGAATGGTCAACTGTGAAATATGACTGCCGTCCATGTCGGCGGGCGCGTCCACGCCGTGCCAGTGAATGGTGGTGTCTTCGCCGAGGTTGTTCGTGAAGTTCACTCGGAGGGTTTCTCCAAGATTCATATCGATGAACGGACCTGGGATCTGGCCGTTGTACGCAAAGGCCTGCGTATTAACGCCCGGTATGAACTGCCAAACGACCGGAGCGGCCGTCAGGTTGATCTCGAAAATGTCCGGATCGGGATTGATGTCTACCGCTGGCGCGGGATCCCAGATGGGGCCGAAGTCGCCTTGAGCGAACGCGGAATTGCCCGCGGCTACGCTCAGTGCGCCGATGAGAAGGAACCTACTAATCTGCATTCTGGTACTCCAAAAAAAACGGAACGGCTGATCTGCGAGCAAGACCGCAGCGAGCCACCTGGGAAAGAATCAATGCCCCTACCTGAGTTGTAAGCATTTTCTAATGATTGATCTGCAGAAGCATAGATCAGGTTGAGCAGGGAGGGGGAACTAGGAGCAAACAATTGCCAATTCTGCCGAATTTTCATCCGGCGCTACCCGGCCGAAAACCTCCGAAATGGATCGATAACGCTCAGGATAGGCCTATTTCGTCCAAAAGGATCCAAGAACGAACGAGAGGGGCAGGGAGTCAGGCGACGAATTAGAGGAGGACTAGGGCGCCAAAGTTCCCTTAATTCCTTTGTAATTCGTTTCTAATCTTGAAAACCTGACGCCGCCGTGACTTGTACGCGTCACGCGAACGCCAGCCCCCCCCTGGAGCAATCGGATCCTGTGCTGAGGCCTCCGCCTCCGCCGCGAGCAGGCGGTCTTCCCCCTGATGAGTTGGCTGGCGAAAGCGAACAATCGCCGGAGGCTCCTACTCTGACGTCACTTAGCGCTGCGCTCGACTCCAAACCGAGGCGATTTCGCCCGGCTAGGACCTTCGAAGCACAGCCGAGTTCACAGGCTCACCAGCTTGGCAGCGTGCTCCTGGGGCTCAAGCCCACCTAGATGGCTGCCCAATTCCCACTCTTGCCCACATCCTCACCCAGGGAGCGCGCCTGGCCTGGACAAGAAGCTCCCAGCCTCGCTATCCTTCAGCAGAGCCCAACGCCTGGAACCATTTCCCCTAGGAGAGCTAGGAACCGATTCCGGGTGACCGTGCGATTTGCCGCGCAAATTGTGAAGGGCTCGCAACACTCCCTTCTTCCCGTTTCTGTCTTGAACCACCGTAAGCCGTGACCGCGTCCTCCAACGCGGTTCCCCGCAGAGCTCAGCTTGGAGCTCGTCCCACCCATCGGGCTCCTTTGGCCGCCGGCTGTTCCGTGCGTCGAGCTACGCTCCGCCGTTCCCCCTCCGCGCTCAAAGAGGCGCCGAGCGGATTCGTTCTTCCCGTGACGGCTCTCACTGCCATGAAAGCGATGAGCGTCTGTTGCTCCGCTCTCACCCATACAACGTCGATAGTGGCCGCCCTTCAGGGCGACAAAGCCATCGGCGTTTCTCTCCGCGAAGCCCACTCAGGGCCGAGCACTCTCTGATTTTACTAGCCTGATGATCCGCGTATCGAGCCGTTCCGTTGTTTGGAACAGGTACCTGAACGCAGACCTGACTGCAGACAACGAAAAGGAAACTATCACTCATGGGTAACCGACTTTATATCGGCAACCTTTCTTGGGACACGACCCAGGACTCCCTTCAAGCTGTGCTGGCCGAAAACGGCCGCAACGTGAAGGACGTTCACATGGTCATGGACCGCGAGACCGGACGTCCGCGCGGCTTCGCCTTCGCGGAATTCGCCTCGGATGAAGAAGCTCAATCGGCCATCGAACAGATGGACGGAATGAACCTCGACGGACGCAACCTCAAAGTCAACGAAGCTCAGCCCCGCCCGCAGCGCGGTGGTGGCGGTGGTGGCGGTGGTGGCGGTGGTGGCGGCGGCGGTGGCGGCGGTCGCTGGTAAATCCAGCCCCTCCAGCACCCCCCCCAGCAGTCGCGAATTCAACCGTGAATCGCTGCTAGAAAGATCCCTCCAGTATCGCTCTCTTGAGTGAACGGAACGGGAACCAACGAAGAGGGCCGCGAGCATCTGCTCGCGGCCCTCTTTCTTTGGACAGCCGTCGGCTCCGCTGCATTTAAGGATCCGGAACGAAATCGCTCGCGTCGCCTTGAGTGTCTCCGTTGGCGTCGATCCACGAGTTCAACACGATCCCGATACTCGGATTCGGGTTCGTCAGCCGGTCGATCAGAGTCGCTCCGAGCGGGCCGGAGAGCTGCGGATTGTCCGCTCCATCTCGCTGATTGGGCAAGACGACAGGATCCAGCATCGCGTGATTGCTCGAGCCCTTGGAATCCCCGGCCGCGTCCACCAACCGGTCGAGGTCGTAGACGGCCGCGCCGATGCCGCCGATCGCGAAATTGTCTTTTGGCGACGTTCCATCACACCCGACTCGATTGTCATCGTCATCCAGTGGATTGACGGGACACCCGTGCTCGTCGAACAAGAACAATCCGGTTCCGAGCCCCGCCACCATGTGCACCCACAACGGCGAGTTGAGCTGATTGCCCGTGTTCGACCCGATGTGCGTCTTGAGCAACGGGAAATTCAGATTGCCGAGGTTTCCCGTAGCTAGCGCGTTTCGATGGTTGGTGTAGTCCGCACCGAAGTTCGTCAGACCTTCGTCCGTCAAGTGACACGACACGCAATAGCGGGGTCCCTCGTTATCCGCGTCGACGCGTCCCCGAATAGAGTGAGGCATCATCACGTTGTGGCTGAGCGATGCCAATCCCGTCACAGGATCGTTCCCCTTACCGTTGCGATCACTGAACGTGAAGATCTTCGAGTCGACATCGTTCAAGTCTTCGTACTGAAAGAAGACATCGGTGTTCGCGATGATCGGCTCGATGAGATTCTTCGGGCCAATGCCTAGCTGGAATGGAACTGGAGTCTGATAGACAAAATCTGCGTTGGCCTGATCGAACACGATCCTCTGCCCCGTGATATTACTGACCAGATTCTTATTGTTGTCGTCGTACTCACCGCCGAGGTGACACCCGATACACGAGTTCGTCCACGATGAGTGGCAGGACGCACAGCTCATGCTATCCGTGTGTGCAAAACCCGTTGCGGCCTGCCCAGTCTGCCTGGGACCAATACCGGTTCCCGTTATGCCGTCATTTCGCCCCATGGCGTAAGAGGCCTTGTCGGTGTAGATCGCCTCGCCCGTGAAGGGATTGAGCTTTCCACTATCTGTCACCGTGTCGCGAGTCTGCGAGATGTAGTGCTTCACTCCCGTCAGACGGCTGTACATGAAGTAGTCGCTGCCCTCTTTCACGACGTGCGGGATCGGATTTCCCTCCCGGTCGACTCCGATATCAGCCGTCTCACCGTTGTAGGCGATTCCAGACATGGTCTGCGCGTAGGTATTGATCGAGCCGTGACAGCTCTCGCACTCGATCGTCACGCCCTGCTCTTGCCGACTGTAAATCGTCTCGCTCGTCTTGCCGGGCACATAGCCCCCGTGCAAGTCGGTACTCCCGTGACAATCGATGCAGCCCATGCCAGCGTCGTAGTGAACGTCGGCTGGGGTATCGTCGCGGCCGTCTCCGTCGTAGTCCTCCATTAAGAGGTACTGCTGAGCTCGCCGGCCATTGAACGTGTTGTTCCCCACGACCGGATCAAACAATCTCTCATCGTTCGCCGTCGTCTGAAAGCTGACGGGATCGGCGGGATACTGATGCCGTCGGCGGACATCTTCGTTTTGATCCAACCGGATGCCCCAATATTGCATCACTGTTCGATTAGAACCCTGATGACAGCCAGCGCAGGCATAGTCATTGATTCCCTGCACAAACTCTCCGCTCGGCAACGTCTTCGCCACGCTCGTAATCAGGTGCCTGGCGATATGCGGTTGCTCGGGTGCATCAATATCGTCCGGGTCGGCAGGCTCAAACAGGTTGACGTTCGGATCGCCGCTGCGACTCCGTCCGTCCAAGCTGTACTGCATGTGGCAAGCCGTGCAACCGGATGACCGGAAGTCGCCATAGCGATTGTTCGCTCCGGCGCTACCCAGGTGGCAGTCCCCGCACGTAAAGGCCACTTGCTCGTTATAGAGATTGGCGAGCGGCGATCCTGTGATCACCTGATTGTTAGCAAGCTGGTCGTTCGCCAGGTCCGGCGAGTTGTACAGCGCGTTGTTGTGAATCGCAGTGGCTGTCACGTCGCCAAACGCGCTGAAGACCGGCATCTCGATAACCTGATCGACAACACCAACTGCGGCGGCGTCGAAGGTGTAGTCGTTGTCGATAACGTCGCGAAACGCGAGATCTGCCGCTGTGTCTTCGAACAAGCCCTGGTGTGAGGGAATCGCGTTGTCCACGCCGATGGCAAACATCGCTCCCGAGAAGACGCCCGCTTCCGTCGCCAACAAGCTCCCGTTCACACACTCCGCGTGTCCGCTGTGGCACTGCCCGCATGAGCGCGACTGCGTTACCACGCGCAGATCTCCAGGATTGATGAACTGCAAGTAATCGATCGGCGAGTAAGTCACGCCATCCACGGTGTAGTCCGCGAACTTGTCGATTCCCGTAAGCGTCAATCGATTGAAGTAAGCCACCGCGTCGACCTGCTGCTTTGCGTCTTCGCCGATCTCCGGCGGCGGTGGAATATGGCTCGTCAAAGCGTCCACCCCATCGGGATTGCCGCCGTGGCAAGTGGTACAGAGCAACTGGGCTGCTCCGGTGAACGGATGCGGGTTTTCCAAGCCCGGCCCTGCGAAGTCGTTAGCCGTCGAGCCGTTGTGGCACGTCATGCAAGACTCCGCAGTGTTGTCCACACTGCGACTGCATGCCGTCGCGAAAATCGCGACGAGCAAAGCGAATACTGTAATTGCGTCGATCTTCCTCATAACCCCTTGCTGTGTGACACCCGCTTCCCTTGGGTCAAACAGCGTCCCTCCATCTCTCAACAAAAAATAAATGCCGAAGTGAAATCATCACTGCGTCTCCACCTGATTCCATCGCGTCGGCATGTGGCATCGATCGCAACGATCGATGAGCCCAAGGCCAAAGTGATTGGGATTGTTTGCTCTTGCTAAATCGTCTCGGTGACAAGTCACGCACTCCGAACTCGTCGGAGTAAAGCGCCCGACCTCGGCGCCTTGGTGACAGTTCCGGCAAGACGTCGCCGCGTGAACACCGTCCAGGGAGAATCCTGTTCGGTTGTGCATGGCGACTTGGTTTCGGGGCCGCCAGGTCTGCTCGTTGTGACAGCTGTCACAGCGCGTCCCCAGAGTTCCGATGTGAATGTCTTCGTGACAACCCGCGCATCCTTGCTCCACGAAGGTTGCAACCTCGCCGCGATCGTTATGACAGCGCAAGCACTGCGCTTGATCGTGAGCCCCGTTGAGTACCACGCCGGTCTCGGCTTCGTGGTCAAACGTGAATCCTTCGACGAGGGTCTGCCAGTCTCCGCCGACATGACACGAATCGCACTGCAGCGGAAAACTGTCATGAGCGATTACCGGACCGAGCTCGTCTCGCCATCCGTTCTTTATTCGGGGATAGCTCGTCACGCATGCAACCATCACATACGCGGCGAAAGCCACTCCGATCCACAGGTGTCGGCTCCGATTCTGGTTCGATTGGCTCATCATCAGAAACCCCTCTGCGCAAAGAAGCCTAGTGAGAACGCGCTCTCTTCCTGCCATGAGAGCACCTCGCCATAGAGGTCTACATCCCAGCCGGACTTGGTTTGGAATCCTCTCGTCAACCGCAATCGATAGAGCGGCAATTCGTCGACGTCGCTGGAGAAGTCGTCGAGCTCGCGTCGCGATGCCTCAGCGAAGAGATCCCAGGTACCGCTATCCGAGTACAAGCCGTAGGCGAAACGCAGTCCGGCGATGTTGCTGAATCGGCCGTTCGTACCGAACAGAGTGACCGTAGTCAGGCTGTTGTCCAGATACCAATCCTCGAGCTCAATGCCTGCCTCAAGGTCAGCCCCGGTCTCAAACTCGTCCCGCCAAGTCCCGACTCTTCCCACGTACGAAGAATCTTTTGTGCGTGGCTTCGAGACGTCTACCCAAAAGCGCTGGCTCTCCCCATCGGCAAGCTCAGTGTCGTTGACCGTCGTGTACTCGTTGCGATCGACCTCCGGGAACCGAAATGAGCTGTAGGTAAACCCGAGCTCAAGGCCGTCTTCGTACTCCCGATTTGTCGAGAGATGCAGCTGCGTAACTTCGGCTCCCGATCCCTTTGCGCCATCGCCCGAGGTGTAGAGGTCCACCCAGGCCGTGCCGTAGAAGTCCCAGCCGTCTTTCGGCAAACGGACAACCTTGGTCACGAACAGGTCTCGGTCGCTATTTCCCTCGTGGAAGGTCTTTTGGTAACCACCATCCACCGTCACGCCTTCGAAGTCATCGAGCTTCCAGGTGCGGTTGAATGCGACTTGAAAGTCTTCACCGGTTTGATACTCCGCATCGGGTTCCGGCATGAAGCCGAAGCTCCATCCCGAGTGCTCGCCGTCCGACAGCTTTCGGCCAAACTCGATTCCGTCGAGCACGCCAAACTCCGGCATTCCACGCTGAAGGAACCGTCCGTACTCGGTGCGATTCGGGATAAAGCGATCCCCTCCGCGGGCGTACGAGAATCGATCCAAGCGCGTCAAGAAGTCGCTCTCGTCGGCCTGATCGGGCGTGTTCGTGATTCGGTAGTTGCCTTCCGCGTCGATGTGAAGGCCGCCACCCTTTCCAAACGGGTTCAAGTAATCGACGTCCGTTCCGACGCGCAGGAAGGAATCGGATCGGCCGGGCTCGGTGGTATAGGTCCCATCTCCAATGATGTAGACCCGACCCGAGATCACCATGCTGCGGTCCTCTGGACGGATCGCTTTGATCTCCGCGAGCAGTGGCTTGTCCGAGCTCCACTCCTCATCCTGATTCTCCCACGGAGGGTGATCCGGTAGCACGAGCTCGGCTTCCGAAACTGCTTCGGGCGCCGGCTCGCCCGCTCGATCAAATCGCGCACGCGGAATCAAGACCTCCGCACGCGTCCCGATCGGAACCGGTTGTCCCACTCCGCTCAGTCGAACCATCGCCGACCGATCTTCGACTCGCAGGACTTCGCCGGTACGCGTCGCCCCTCCACGCGGAAAGAAGACCGCAGAGTCTCCGACCTCGATGAGATCGCTCGCCCCGCGATCCACAACGATGTCCGATCCGCTACCGGTCGCAATCGCCCGCATATCGAGACGGACAAAGCCCGACTCGCTCGTCGACTCCTGTGCATAAGCCCGCTCGCTCCCGATCGTCAGAACGAGCGCCAGCAGCATCCCCCTATACCAACCGTTCAATCCTCATCCCTCCCTCCGAGCAAGCCCCGATCGCGCTGAACTCCGTGGCAGTCAACGCACTCGGATTGGAGCGGCCGATACCGAACCAGCTCCAGACCGCTGCTTGTCGGCACAGCGGGGTGACAGACACCGCAGTCCAGTTCGGCATGCGCGTCGCCCAGTCTGAAGGTCGAATCGGTATCGTGATCAAAGATCAGCTGTTCGAACGCCGAGGCACTCTCGTGGCAGCGCTCACAGCTGATGGACTCTTCGATCAAAAATTGCCCAGCATGAGGATCGGCGTGACAGTCCGAGCAAGTCGTGCCAGCGGCTCGGCCCCAGGTTCGACCCGAGTCGTCGGGCAAACGGAGAGGATCGTGGCAAGCGGAGCAGTCGAGCTCGGCGTGCCGTCCATCAAGAGGATAGTGCGTCCAATCGCCGTGTACGAAATTGTCGGAAAGCGCGCGGAATGAGCTCGACTCGTGGCACCGCGCACAGTCCGCTCTTCCCGCAACTTCGGCGGGAAAGTCTCCACCGTCGAACTGACCTTGATGCGGATCCTCGTGGCACGTCACGCAGCCTTCAAACTCACCGAAGTGTTCGCGCACCCACCCAAAGGTTCGGCCGTTCGGGTCAGCCTCTTCCGCGCGCGGGTGGCAAGTCTCGCAGTCCGTTTGCGCGTGAGCGCCGGAGACTTCCAATCCGGTTGAAGCCCCGTGATTGAATCGCTTCTTCGAATACTCCGTGAAGGTCGTCGAGTCGTGACAGACCTCGCAACCCGCCGGGTTCGCGCGTTCCGTTCTCGCCTCGAACCGCTTCTCATCAACGACCTCGAGGTAGTCGCTAAAGAAGGCTTCGTGCGCGTCCTGATGACAGGCTTCGCAAGCCGATTTCATCGTCGAGAACGAGCGCGCCTCTCCCGCAACGGGATCTTCGTGGCACACGTGGCAGTCGAGTTCTAGGTGACTGCCACGGAGAACCAGATCGCTCTCCTGGTGCATCTCGACGGTAAAGGCGTGCGGCTCGAAACCCGCTTGGTCATGGCAGTCGATGCACTCCTTCGGAGCGCCCAACTCGCCATTGAACTGACCCTCGTGAGGATCCTCATGACAGGCGGCGCAATCCGTTGCGGTTCGGTTGGGATGAGCGAGTCCGAAGTCCGTGCCGGGCTTGCCGTGACATTCTCGGCAGGAGAGCTCGGTATGGGGATTATCTAGCTCGAAGCCCGTCAACGCGTGAAGCTCCGGGCTCACGACAGAACGGCTCGCCACAAAGCCTTTGTGTTCGGGGAGGTGGCACTCCGAGCAACTCTCCGCCACGGGCGCTTCAACTTGCGCGGCCACACCTCGTATGAATTTCTTGCGATGCGGTTGGTCGTGACAATCGATGCAGTTGCGCTCGTCTTCCTCGAAGAGTCCGCGACCAATCTTGCCAAGGGCAAACTCACTTCCCACTGCGTGGCACTCCAAACACGCCAACTGCTCGTGTCCTCCTTCCAGCGGGAGGAATTCTTCGTGCCCAAAGGCATCGAGTTGGTCGAACGCCACCTGCCCGTGGCAGCTCGTGCAATCGATCACCATTTTTCCTTCATGGCGATCTTCGTGACATGCAGTACAGCTCTGATCGAGCCCACCAAAGCGCTCTGCACCTTCGGTCAAGACCTCCTCGTCCGCGTGTTCGTGGCACTCGGTACAGCTCAAATCCAGATGCCCACCATCCATGCGAAAGCCGACGAAGTTGTGATCGAATTCCTCGACGCTGCCCGCTCCCGACATCGCAAAGCTCTGCGCGTTGACGAGGGACCACGACTCTCCGTGGTGTTCGCCGTGACACAAGCCGCAGACCGGTTCCGAGCGCAGCCCGATTTCGCCATGCAACCCCGAGTCCGCTTCGATCTGAGTACCAATCGCTTCATGGCACTCCAGGCAAGCGTCCGCCATGCTCACGCCCCAGCCGCCGTGACACTGACTGCAGTTCTCACTTCCCGCGAGTTCCTCCATCCGACCATGGACCGCCGCCAAATCGCCCGGCGCCATTTTGTCGAGATCGCGAACCGCCAGAGCGACCACGCCAAGCGTCGACAAGATCCCAATCCAGATACCGGGATTCGATAACTTCATCGCGAACCGATCCCGTCGAGGAGCTCTCCGTAGGTGAACGCATAGACGACGTGAACGACGACGAGAGCGACCATCAACACAGCCATCCACCGGTGGAAGTAGCGCCAAGTTGCGAGGATGCCGCGCAAGTCCTCGAAGTGCGCGAGCATGAGCGAACGTCGGAATGCTCCGCGCGCCAATGACACGGTCTCTTTAATACTCTCGTCCGGTACGCCACGCTCTTTGCCGCGCTCGATGATCTTCGCCAGCGTGCGCCGCAAATCGCCGCGTATCCCCACCATCGCTGCAATGCGACCGAACAGTGAACCTCGCCACTGGCGCTGTTCGATCAATTCGATGACATCGGCTCCGGCTTCCCGTTTGAATGCACGGACGTCATCCGAGTCGTCACTTGCGAGCGAGATCGGGCCCGCTAGCTTCGCTTTGACTTCGGCGAGATCGAGCTCACGCCCATTCGTCGCGCGCGGCACCCAGGCGTAGAAGTAGCGCCCGATTGCGCCCGTCGCGAGAAGGAACACCAGCCCCCAGAAGGCATGCCCGCCAGCGGAATTCTTCGGGTCCATGACGCCGTGCATCAGGGCAAAGAGCACGGCCAGAATTCCCGTCGCGACGTGGCTCGTCATCCACCCGCTCAACGAGCCCCACTCCAGTTTGAAACTCGACGAGCGACGAACCAGGTAGAACAGGTTTCCGGCGATGAGAGTGACAGAGGCGATCCCAAAGATCAGTCCGAGCCCTCGGCTGGAACGCAAGTAGATGTGTTTCTCGTGTGCCGCGCGTTCGACGGATGTGAGCAGGTAGTAATCCGCGTTGAACAGAG
Organism: Planctomycetota bacterium; assembly: GCA_029259635.1. Lineage (GTDB taxonomy): Bacteria > Planctomycetota > UBA1135 > UBA1135 > OFTM34. Next base: position 81,073 of record JAJDEU010000019.1, read on the forward strand.
CCCAGATCAACGCGGCCACCGAGAGCGCGAGCCCAATCTGCAATGCGCGAATAACTCCGGCGCCCTGCTCGCGGATCACCTCTGGTGCTTTGTGTCCGGAGGCGTCAAAAGAGACGCCGGCGTTCTCAAGCAACTCGAACGGCGGACTCCCCCCGGCGAGAATGAAGACGTCATCGTTAGGCAGCGTGACGACGGACTGAGAGTTCGCCGACCCAACCGACAAGTGCACCGTGTTCGTCTCGATGGAGCGCACTTCGCTCTCGAACACGACCGACAAGCTCTCATTATCCCGGCAGGCTTCCAATCGCTCCAGGTTTCTCGCGCGTACGCGAAAGAACCCCGGCTTTCGGTACGAGAGCGTGACCGAAGTTCCATCCTGCTCTGCGAGAGCCATCGCCGCTTCGACCGCACTGTCGCCACCGCCCACGACCAACACCTGTCGCCCTTGATAGGACTGCGCGTCCATGAGCCCGTAGGTGACCTTGTTCAGGTGTTCGCCGGGGACGCCGAGCTTGACGGGATCCCCGCGTCGCCCCAGCGCGAGGCAGACGTTCTTCGCTGTGAACGTTCCGGTCGAGGTCCGAACGACGTAGTTGCCGTCCTCATTGCGTTCCAGTTGTTCGAAGACTTGCCCGGGCAGGATCGGGAGCTCGTCCTCCGAGGCCACGCGCTTCCAAAGATCGATGAGCTCCTCTTTCGAGTAGCTCTTTTGGTTCATGCTGCCGTGACCAGGGAGCTCCACGGGCTGCGTCAAGACGAGCTTTCTGCGCGGATACTTGGCTACCGTTCCGCCGAGCTGCTGCTCGCGATCGAGGGTCACGAAGCGCAATCCGCGCTGTTTCGCCTCCAGCGAACAGGAGAGTCCCGCCGGCCCGGCGCCGACTACGCATAGGTCGAGGACCGAGTCGTTCGATGTGCTCCCACTCTCCACGCGACGAGCGACCTCCGTCCCCACCATCGAGCCCTGGTCAATGGCCGATTTGATCAGAGCGTGAGCCGTGATTTCACCAGCCAGGAACAGCCCCGGCGAGTCGACGGCTTCCAGCGTCTCGGTCAGAACCGGAACGTCTCGCCGCTCTCGCAAATCCCCCATGGTGACGACGATCGCGCCGACCGGACATTCGCGTGCGCAGGCCGCGATACCCTCACAAAGCGAGGAATTGACGACCGCCGCCTGACCGTGAACCAACTCCAACACGCCGTCTTCGGGACACGCCATCACGCAGGTGCCACAGCCCATGCAACGCGAGAGGTCGATGACTGGATAGCGCAATTGCGCGTCGGAAGCCCCTTGGCTCTCGACGCGATCGCGCTCTTGGACTGCAACCGACATCAGCCGGAGCTCCCGTCGTCTCGCGATGGCCGCGAACAACGAGATCAGCAGTACCAAGACAACTCCGATGAGGAGTGTCCAGCTCATTTTCTAATGCTCCTCCTGATTACCCAGCGACGCCGTTCATCAACGGCACGCTCACAACAGCTCAAATTTTCCCGGCGCTACTCTGCGAACTGCAGTTGCTCGATCCCTGACACCGGCGTGAAATTGCCTTCACGCCACCGTCATTTTTTGGTTTCAGCTACCGATCACCACCGCTCGACGGCGCGATTTGCAAATCCGCTTGAACACTCATTCCCCAGCGTAAATTCGACGTTTAGGACAGCCGACTTGAGGTAAAGGCCCTGCATGGAATGAGGGCGTGCTGAATGCTCTTCCAGATAGAAAATTGTTCCGCATTTCGCGGACTAGAGCATCCGTTCGAGCGTTTGCGAAGCGTTCGAGTTCCGCACCGATCACGTAGAAGGCCGTGCGAGCCCTATCGCGATCATCTCGGCAAAACGATTATCGGAGAGCGCGGTGTTGCGAGGAATCAGCCCTCGCACCCGCCGGCCATCCCCCCCCTTCCGCTCAATGCGGCCCCAGCCATGAGAACAACCAACCGTTCACTCTCGACACTTACCCTTGCCCTCTTCGCAGCAACGAGCATCAGCTCAGCCGTGATCGCCAAGCCCTCTGAAGACAAGCCCGAGTATCCGCCCTTTGAAAAGGTGACGGAGGGACTTCAAAAAGTCGTCTCCACCACGGATGGCGAGAGCGCGCTCTACGACCTCTATGCTGACAAGGAAGCTGCGCGCCTCCTGGCAGTACTGCCCGCGGACTACGCCACGCAGATGCTCCTGATCGCACCGACGATCTCCGGCGGTGACCCCGAAGCCGGCGTCATGGGCGCGACGATCTACGCGAAGTGGCGGAAGATCGGAAAGCAGTTAGCGCTCGTCGCTCCCGACCTCTCTGTTCGAACCGATGGAGATAAGCAGGCCACCGATTCGGTGAACTCCCTCTTCACCGACACGATCGTCGTCAGTACCCCAATCCTCTCCATGGCGCCGGGAAACCGTCCCGTGCTCGATTTCAGCAAGGTTGCCCTGCACAACATCGGTCAGTTCTTTTCGACGGGTCCGGTCTATGGTCCCGGGACGAGCCGATTGAATCCCGGCCTCGCAACCCTCACGAAGACGAAAGCCTTCCCGAAGAATGTCCTCGTCGAGTACGAAGCGCCCGGCACCAACGGCCACCTGAAACGCGTGACCTTCGCCGTAGAAAAGCTCGAGGGCTCGGCCGGCTTCGAGGCTCGCAACGCCGATCCGCGCGTCGGCTACTTCTACGACTGGCACCGCGACTATGCGCAGACCGACGCGGAGGAGATCACCAAGCGATACATCTCTCGTTGGTTCATCGAAAAGGCAGACCCCAAGCTCAAGCTGAGCCCGCCCAAGAGTCCCATCACGTGGTACATCGAGCACACGACACCGATCCGCTATCGGCGTTATGTCAAAGAAGGGATCGAGCTCTGGAACGACGCCTTTGCCGCAATCGGAATCGATGGCGCCATGCAAGTGCTTCAGCAGGACTCGACAAATGGCGCGCACATGGACTTGGATCCGGAAGATGCTCGCTACAACTTCTTCCGTTGGAATACGAGCGACGAGAGCTACGCCATCGGTCCGAGTCGCACGAACCCACTTACGGGTGAGATCCTCGACGCCGACGTTGTCTGGAACCAAGGACTGACGCGCAGTGTCTCGCGAGGACTTGAGCATTTGACCGGCGCGCTCAGCGCGGAAAGCTTCAGTCCGGAGACCTTGGCGTGGTTTGGAGATCATCCCGATTGGGATCCGCGCCTGCGCGTGGCTCCGGCTTCACGTCAAGCCCAGCTTCTCGAGCAGCGCAAACTCGAAGCCTCGAAAGTGGCGACGACCAAACTCGAAGGCCAAGATCACCCCTGGACCCACGGCACGAATAACCCGACGAACAGCGCCTGCAAGATCGGCAATCGCCTCGCCATGGACATGTCCTTGGCGGGCGCCGCCTTCTCGACCCAGCTGATCGAATCGGAGAGCGAAGAGCTGCTCGACGGCCTCCCGGAAGAGTTCCTCGGCGCGATGATTCGGTACATCTCCGCTCACGAAGTTGGTCACTGTCTCGGCCTTCAACACAACATGGCCGCGTCCACGATCCGCACCCTTAAGGAGATCAACACCGAGGGCTTTGAGGGTCCGACCATCGGCTCTGTGATGGACTACGCCGCGGCGAACATCAATTACGAGCTCGGCGAGGTTCAAGGCCCCTACGCAACGCCGGAGCTCGGCCCGTACGACTACTGGGCGATCGCATTCGGCTACGGCGACAAGGAGAAGTTGGACGAGGTCTTGGCCGAAGTGAGCAAACCCGATCACATCTTCGTCAGCCAGGCGAGCATGTCCGTCGGCAGTGACCCGCGCAACATGACCTGGGACCTCGGCGCCAACAACCTGAACTTCAGCGAGTCTCGCTTGAAGTTAGTCGCGGCGCTCCGCGCAAGCCTCGTGGATGAAGTCGCCGAGGATGGCAAGCCGTGGTCGCAAGTTCGCGAACGCTTCAGTCAGCTCATGGGAACCCACATCGCCTCAGTGTTTTCCGCCGCATCGTGGATCGGCGGTTCGTACGAGAACTACGACTTCAAAGGTGATCCCGGGAATCGCGCGCCCATCGAAGATGTGCCTGCAGAGGAACAGCGCCGAGCGCTCGACCTGATTATCAAGCACACCTTCGAAGACGCTGCGTTCGGGCTTACACCCGAACTCATCCGTCATATGGGCAAGCGCTATTGGTGGGACCCGAAGGGTATTCAAGAGTTCATGGAAGATCCGGCTTACACGGTTCACGATCAGACGGGCGCCTTCCATGCCATCGGACTCTCGCTGCTACTCAATCCGACAACCTTGCGACGCGTCTACGACAACGAGTACCGCACCGCTGGTGAAGACGACTCGCTGACGGTCGCCGAGGTCGTCAAAACCGTGACCGCCAACGCGTGGCGCGAGTACGAAGATGCGGACGACGGGGAGTACAGCGCCAACTCGCCACTCTGCTCCAGCTTCCGACGCAACCTGCAGCAGGAGCACATCAGTCGCCTGATCACGCTCGCGCTGCTCGACTCGAGGAGTGCGTCGCTTCGCACGATCAGCACTCTCGCGGCGAACGAGCTGCGCGATATTCGAAAGCTCGCTCTCGCGAAGATGGCTGCGATCGAACTGGATCCCTACACCGACGCTCACTTAGCCGACGTTCGGGTCCGTATCTCGCGTGCGCTGGAGGCGAACTACGTCCTGCCTCGGTAGAGCGACTCGTCGATCATTCACTCGCGGGGGCGTCCGACCGAATCGGACGCCCCCGCTCTCATTCGCACTCTGCCGCCGGCAGAGAGACCGAGGATTGAGAGTGCGCCCGAACCCCAGTCGGGTAAGCTCCCACCGTGATCCGCGACTTCGACACGAACGACCCGGCAGAGCTTCCCGCGTACGACCTCTGCATCATTGGATCGGGACCTGCGAGCGGCACCCTGGCGGCAGAGCTTGCGGAGAGCGGACTGTCGGTCTGCGTTTTGGAGAGCGGCAAGGCCCGCGTCACGCGACACGGCGACCGACTACGCGAGGTTCAAAGCCGCGGCATTCATATTAAGGAGTACTCGCGAGAGCGCGTGCTCGGCGGCGCGTCGACGACGTGGGCGGGACTCTCGAGTCCGCTCGATGCGATCGACATGGCGCCGCGCCCATACTTGGATCAGTCCGGCTGGCCGATCGAGCGCGAGGAGTTGGTGCCCGACTGGAACGCAGCGGCCGAGCGCTATCGCTTTCCGGCCGTCGACACCTTCGAAGGGTTTGAGTACTTCGCAGCCCTGCGCGCGAAGGGCGACTTGCAGCCGGAGTGGCGCGAGGTGCAGGAGAAGCTCTTTCTCGCCGCGACGGAGCCGCAAAATTTCGCCGTCGAAGTTCGCGAAGTCTACGAAGCGGGCGCCGTTGACTTGTGGCTCGACGCGACCGTGCTGCGGCTCGAGAGTGATCCGGGAACGAAACGCGTTCGCCACGCTTGCCTGCGCTCCAGCGGAGGGCGCGAGGGCAAGCTGATCGCCAAGGCTTTCGTGCTCGGAACCGGCGGCATCGAGAACGCGCGACTGCTCTTGCTCTCGCGAGACTTGTGTTCCGCGGGCCTCGGCAATGAGCGCGATCAAGTCGGGCGATTCCTGATGAATCACCCGAAGAACTACAACGGCATTCTCACGCTCGCCAAACCCGTCGAGGAGCTGCCCTACTTCTTCGGCTGCATCTACGGTGGCTTCGCGGGTTACGCCGGACTTCGGCTTTCCGACAGCCAACAGCTCGACGAAGAGCTGATGAATGCCTACATCCGTTTCGAGCCGCTCTTCCCGTGGTCGGATAACGACGGCATCGAGTCGATGGTGCTGCTCGCCAAGAAGTGCAAGTTCGTCATGAAGCGCTTTCGTAGCGGCAAGCACGACGAAGTCATTGAGATTCGCGACTACTCGGAGACCGGCGATGACAGCGACTTTCAAAACGAGCGCAAGTCGGCCCTCGGCTGGATCGGATTGGGCCTCCGCATCTTGGCCAACCTCCCGAGCGTCTCGCAGTACCTCTACTTCCGGCTGATCGCGCGCTCCAAACCGCTGATCAAAAGAGTGCGCCTGCGCAACTTCATGGAGATGGAGCCGCGAGCGGAGAATCGCGTGGTGCTCTCGGAAGAGAGCGACGTCAACGGAACACCGCTCGCCCTCGTCCAGCATGACTCGAGCCCGCGCGATCGACGGTCGATGGTTCGGTTGCACACCGCGCTGAAACAAGAGTGCGAGCGACTCGGTCTCGGGACACTCGAGACCAACCTTGCTGACGAAGAGCCGTGGCCGATCACGCAAGACGCGTCGCACCATATGGGAACGACGCGAATGGGCACGGATCCCGCGAGCTCCGTCGTCAACTCGAACCTGCGCCTCCACGACGTCGAGAATGTCTATCTCACCGGCGCCTCGGTCTTTCCGACCAGCGGCTGTGCCAACCCGACCTATACCATTGTCGCCCTCTCGATTCGCCTTGCGCGTCACTTGCGAGACGACGTCTTTCAGGCATCACGTCCTGAGAATTCCAACTGATGAAAAAGCGTGTCTTGGTGATCGGGTCGGGAAAGCGCGTCCGCGAGGCGGCGCTCCCGGCGCTCATGTGCCTCCAGTCCGAATTCGAGCTGACGCGAATCGCCGCGCGGACGGCCAAAGAGCTCCGTGTCGGGGAGCAGAGTTTCGAGGTCTGCACGTTGGACGGCTTGAGTGCGGATTGGCTCGAGGGAATCGACCTCGTGTATTTAGCCGTTACGAAAGACGCGGTCCCCAGCGTCCTCACGAAACTCACCGCTCTCGACGTCTCCAAGTTCGACGTCCTGATCGACACACCCGTCGTGCGATTCAAGCACTACGCCCAAGTCGCCAAGCTCAACCAATTCCGAAACGCGTGGGTCGCCGAAGACTGCACCGTCTTGCCGTGGTTCGATGTCGCTCGCGACGCCATCGACGCCGGCCTCATCGGCGACTTGCAGTCGGTGCTCTTCGACCGTTCGGCCTACGCCTACCACGGCGTCGCCACCGCCAAGACGCTGCTCGGCTCTCTGCGGGTCAAGAGCGGCCGACGCCGAGACGGGAAGCGAGAGCTCCGCTTCGCGAACAAGAAGCGCGCGGTCATGATCGAACCCCGCAACTATTCCGAGGGGAACGTTCGCCTCGAGGGCACGCGCGGCTCGATCTCCGATGCGCTGCCTGATTCCAACGCCGAGGGCGATCACCAGCTCATCCCCATGGTCGAAGACGGGCGCTGGGTCGGCTTCCAAATCGGAGAGCACGAGCGCAGGCTCTCCGAGAACGAGATCGCCTTGCTCGGCGACGACGATCCGACCAAACAGGTCACGGCGCGCATGGACGACATGAAGCGCGTGGGCTTTCTGCGGCTCTTGATCTCCATCAGCGACGGCCGCGGCGGCTACCCGGTCGAAGAGGCGATCGACGACATGGTCGTGGACTATCATCTCGAGAAGCTCCGGCGGTTCCTCGACAACCCCTTCACCAGCCCGCGCTATGGTCTCGGGCGGCTGCTGCTCCGGACTCTCACGGGCGCGACCTCCCGCTAACCTCAGAGAGTGGCTTTCCGGAACTGACTGGGTTCCGTGTGGAAAGCCCGGCCTAAAGCCCTTCTAGGCCTACAGATGCATCCGTTTTCGGTCGTCGAGGGCCTCTGCCCCTCTACTGTGCTCACAAGCTCCCAGCCCGCGCGGATTTAGCGGACTCGATTCCACACGGAACCCAGTCAGTCCCAAAAGCGTGAATTCCTTGGGTTTTCACTCCCCGAAACCACCCCACGCTCTTTAGATTGCTCGGCCCAATTTCCCCCTGGCAGAGCTGCCCGGGGAGCCCGTTCGAGATTCTCCCGCCCTACTGAGACCGCTATGAGCCGCACCTGCCAGATCACTAAAAAAGGAACCCGCTCCGGCGCGAGCATCGCCCGCCGCGGTCTCTCCAAAGCCTCGGGCGGTATCGGCCTCAAGACTACCGGTGTCAGCAAGCGCACCTTTAAGGTCAACACGCAGATCAAGCGCATCTGGGTTGCCGAACTCGATCGCTTTGTTCGCGTGAAGCTTTCGGCCCGTGCGATCAAGACCATCGACAAGCGCGGTGCTTATCCCGTCTTGCTCGAAGCGGGTCTGATCAAAGCCAGCGAACGCAAAGCTCAGTCCACCGAAGACTGATCCGACTCGCGGGGAGGACTCCCCGCAGTGAGGACTCCCCGCAGTGGCGACTGCCCGCAGAGACGACTAAGAGTCTTTGCCCTCTTCCGCGACGATCTTGGGAATCAGTTCGCGTAGACGAGCCGCGCGCTCGAGCGGTTCGGGGTGTGTGGCGAGCAAGTCCTCCAAGATTCCGCCCTCCTTCTTCCCGCCGAGCTTCGCCATCCGCTCCCACAGAAGCGGAGCTTGCTGCGGGTCGTAACCCGCGCGCACGAGATAACGCAGACCAATCTCGTCCGCTTCGCTCTCGTGCAGGCGACTGAAGGGCAACAGCACGCCGACCTGCGTGGCCATACCCAGTGCGCTGGAAACCATCACCTTGTCATCGCCTTCGAGCTTCTCCCAGCTATCGAGGGCTGCATCGGCAGCCATGATCGCGCCCTGACCGATCGCGTTTTGCGTCATCCGCTCGTTGCCGTGATTCGCGGTGACGTGCGCGATCTCGTGACCGACGACTGCCGCGAGCGCGTCCTCGTTCTGCGTAACCGACAGCAAGCCGGTGTAGATCGCGACCTTTCCTCCCGGCAGAGCAAAGGCGTTCACCACTTCGGGAGCACTCAGCAATCGAAACTCCCACTCGTAATCCTGGCCACAGGCCGCCGCCAATCGCTTCCCGAGTCTCTGGACCATTTGATAGTCGGGCCCCGTCGTGATCTCCGGAAACTTGCTCGTCTCTTCCGCATAGGCACTCAACGCGGTCTTGGCCAAGTAGTCTTCCGGGAACCAAGTGAGCTGCGTGCGCCCGGTCTCCGACACGGTCTGGCAGGAGACGAGAGCGGAGGTCGTGGCGAGGGCGAAGGCTGCGGCGCCGACGAGCGCGCGATTCATGGTGGCTTTCATGGCGACAAGATAGCGCCTGAACCCGAGTCCGAGTCCCCCAATGCCGCGCTCTTTTCTCGGCCTCGCGCAGACCGACCTAGGGAGCTTTGGTTGTCAGCCTCAAGAGCTTCCCGATCGTCAAGCCCTGGACCCCGATCGAGAAAATCACAACGAGGTAGGTCATCGTGAGAATCAGGTTCCGCGAGCTGAGGTCGGCCGGAATCATGAGCGCGAGCGCTACGGAGATTCCGCCGCGCAAACCGCCCCAGGTCATGATCTTGACCGCGTGGGGACTGAAGGTCCGCCGGTTTCGCAGCAGAGCGACGGCTCCCCCCACCGAGACCAGGCGCGAAAAGAGCACGAGCGGAATCGCGATCAGTCCAGCCAAGAGATAGTTGCCCTCGAACGGGATGATCAGGACTTCCATTCCGACCAAGACGAAGAGCAAGACGTTGAGGATCTCGTCGATGAGTTCCCAAAAGGTATCGACGTGCTCGATCACCTTCGGAGTCATCGCATAGCGGCGCCCAGTGTTGCCGATCAAGAGGCCCGCCATCACGACCGACAGCGGACCCGAACTGTGAACGCTGGCTGCCAAAGAGTAGACGCCCATGCACAGAGCCAACGAGATCAGGACCTCGACGTGATAGTTGTCGACGCTCTTCATCATTCGGAAAGCCAGGTAACCGCCGGTCAATCCGATCACCATGCTGCCCAAGACTTCGACGGCGCCGAGCTCGAGGATCGCGCCGAGTCCCAGCTCGCCTCCATCGCCATGTCCGCTCGCTCCGCCTCCTGCGGCGAGCATCAGCAAGACCGAGAACACGACAACGCCGACTCCATCGTTGAAGAGCGACTCGCCTGCGATCTTGGTCTCCAGACTCTTGGGCGCATTGGCCTTCTTAAGAATGCCCATGACCGCGATCGGGTCCGTCGGCGAGATCAACGCGCCAAAGAGCAAGCAGTGCAAGAAGGGCACATCCAACCCGAGTGCGCTCGTCAGGAGAGCGGTCAGCCCGGCGACGAGGGCTGTCGAGACCATGACACCGATCGTCGCCAACCCACCAATGATCCACTTCTGATTGGCGAGGTCTCCGATGTTGACGTGCAGCGCTCCCGCGAAGAGAAGGAATGCGAGCATCACGTTGAGCAGGGTGCTCGAGAAGTCGACTTTTTGGAGCAGCTCCACAACGGAGGCTTCGACCGAAAACCCGAATGCGCTGGCCACGTGCAGACCGAGCGAGATGGCGAGAGCGATCACCATCACTCCGATCGTCGTCGGCAGGCCGATATAGCGATGATTGACCCACGACAGGGCGGCCGCGATCACGATCAGAAGCGAGAGCAGTTGAAAGACTTCCATGGCGAGGGTGATGGTGCAGCACCGCGGTGATCGATACAGCCTAAAACCGAGCGTCGACTCGAAAAATTACGAGCTGTCGATACGCGACTCTCCGAGCTCCGGCCGGGGGGCCGGATAATCGCTCGATCGGTTCCGGCTGCTTGAGACGAGCGTTAGAATCTCGCCAATGCCCCATCGTTCTCAAGAGATTGCCGCTCTGTTTCCGGATCACGTGATTGTGCTAGCGGGCAAACCGGGAAGCGTGACTGGCGAACTATTCAACGAGGAGCTCGAGTGCGTGGAGCGCGCGGTCGAAAAAAGGCGCCTCGAATTCACGGCGGGGCGCTTACTCGCGCGAGAAGCACTCAAGCAGCTGGGCGTCGGCCCCAGCCCGCTCTTACCGGCGAAGGATCGCTCTCCGATCTGGCCAGCGGGCATCGCGGGGACGATTTCGCACACGCGCGATTTCTGCGCCGTCGCCGTGGCGACTCACAACAACTCGCGCTGCCTCGGCATGGATGTCGAAGAGAGTAGCCCGCTGCGCGACGAGCTGATCGAACGCATCTGCACCGAACGCGAACTGGGCTGGCTTGCGTCGCGGGAAAAAGCTGGTGAAGACCGCGGCCGACTCGGGAAGCTGATCTTCAGCGCGAAGGAAGCCTTCTACAAGTGTCAGTACCCGCTCACCGCGCGCTTTCTTGAGTTCGAAGATGTCGAACTCGAGATCGATCTCGACAGCTCGACCTTCACCGCCACCGTCCGACCGGAGGTGAACGAGCTCCCCACCGATTTACAACTGAGCGCGCGCTTTTCGACCCTCGACGAACTCATCGTCTGCGCCGTCTCGGGTTGAACGTCGGAGTTCAGCGCTTCGGAATGAGCTGAACTCCGCCGGTGGTCCGGCCCTCTTCGAACTGAAAGCGCGCATTGCGCACGTCGATTCGCTCGGGCGCTAACCCGCCTTCGATCAGAGCTCGGCGTACGAGTTCGAGCCGCTGCTCCGCGATATCGAGGCAAGTCGTACGCGTTCGCTTGTCCGCGCCGCGCTCCGATCCCGGACGCAGGAACGCGTACAGATAATCGAGCGAGTCCTCGGTTCGGCCGAGCTCATCGTCCATCGCTCGCAACTGGGTACTCGCCTTCGCGGCCAGCTCCAGGCGCCCAACGGCGTAGTGCGCTCGAGCTTCGGCAGCCAAGTGTTCGCGTGCATCCTCCAGTTCGCTCTTCTTCGCGCGAAGGCGTCGCGCCAAGTTGCGGCAGTCTTCGGGATCGGGATTGGCGAGCACCGCAGCCCGCAGCGCATCCTCGGAGCCGAGCTCGTGCTGAACAACAACGGTTAGCTCGTCCTCGTCATCCAAGTACTCGAGCAAAGTTGCCAACTCGCGAGAAGATCCCTCATCCAACGCTGTCTCAGCCGCGGCGAAACCGACGCGAACCGAGTTTTCCGTCGGGTCTTCGGGTTCATCGCCGGTCAAGCCCGCGACGTCCGTAACCGACCCGAGTATCCGAAGCGGCGAGCTCGCGATCGCGTCGGCAATAATCTTCACCAGCGTCGAAGTCGCCACGCCTGCGATTTCACCGCCGGAAATATCGCCATCGGAGGCCAGATCAAAGTTGAGCGGAATCGATTGCTCGCCGTCATCGTTCTTCAAAACGAAGAGCACCGCATCGAGCGGCGCGGGCAACTTCAGATAACGCGAGATCGGCCCATCGGCGGGCTCGTCGAGTGAGAGGTGCGCGAAGTTCGTCGTCGACTCGACCTCGATGCCATCCTCGCCCTTGAGCTTGATCGCGATCGTCGAGTCCATCACTCCGTCACCAATCGTCACGCCGGACTGAGCCGCTGCGCCCTCCAAGCCAAGCAGCTCGAGCGCATTCAGCTCGATCTTCGTCCGACCTTTCAGCGCGGGGTAGAACGACAGTCGTCCGTTGACGGAGAACTCTTCGAAGAGCGCGCGCGCATCCGAGGGGGCGACCTCGCCATTGGCTCCGACGAGATCCGTCGCCGCGTGCGCCAGTCCGCCGAGAAAAGATCGCTCGGTTCGCTCGGGCAGCGGAACCTCTCCGGCTCCGAGGTGCACCGCGTAGCGAAGGGTGCGCTCTTCCTCGAACGCCTTCGTCGTAAAGCCGATCAGCTCGACGTCGAGCTGATTGAGCGGGATGGTCATCACCGGTGAAACGGTCTCGTCGACGAATCGCACGTCCAGACCTTCGACGAGCAACTTGTCGAGGCGGAACTCCGAACTCGAAGGCTCTTCTTCGACCGACGCGGAGGCTTCGAGCGCCACGGCGCCGTTCTGTTCGTCCACGACGGCGTCCTCCTCTGCTTCCGTATCTTCCGGCGCAGGCTTCAGAATCATCCCCAAGACATGCAAGCCCTGGGCGGACTGCTTCGCGTGCAGAATCGGCGTCGAGATCTCCACCGACCGCAGATGCACATCGCCCGTAGCCGGATTGACATTTGCAACCTCGACGTCGACCGAAGTCAGTCCGAGCAGAACCTCGCCCTCCGGCTGGGCACGGAAGGCGATCTCGCTGAGCCGCAGCTCCGCACCGAATCCGTTCGCGAGATCGAAGTCGAGCGGTCCGCGCCGACGCCACTTGATCGAGCTCACCCACTTCGCCTCGAAGCTGCCGTTCTCCAGCTCGTGCGCGTCCAGAGTGTTCGCGAGCTCCGGCAAGACACGCTCGATGCCGGCTCCCTGAATCCCCGTGATCGCGAGCTCCGCGTCGAATCGCGGCGGATCGTTGTAGGGGCTGATCGTCAGATCGAGACCGATCGCATCCAGGATCGGATTGGCGGAACCGCGCACGATCAGTTCGATCGGCGGCAACTCGTCGGGAGCCTGATCGAGCAAGGTCAGAGGCTTCGGATTCGTGAGCGCGAGCGTCACGTCGAGTCGCTCGCTCTCCGGCTGAGACAGATCCCAGTATCCCAGTCGAGAAATCCCGACGTCCAAACTCGCCAGCGTGACGGTCGGCAGTAATTCGAGATCGACGCGCGAGGAAGCCGAGCTGATAGTCGGCGCATCGCCTTCCGCCGCTTCGCCCTCTTCGGACGGAGCGACGGGCTCCCCGTTCAACTCGCTGGCACGGGATGGGACGAGAGCGAATCCGCCAACCTCCATGCGGTCGGAGCTCGGCTTTCGCACGTCCGCCTCCAAACCGCGCACGACGAGCTCCTCGATAGTGAACCGGCCCGCAGCCGCGTTCAACTCGGAGAGCACCACCGACGCGCGGTCGAACTTCGTCAGGCTCGTCTCGCCATCGGCATAGTTGAACTCGCTCAGCTCGAACCACGCGCGCTGCGCGTCTTCGCCGATCGACTGCATGCCCGCCGAGAGCGCGGCATCCAGCCGTCCGTCTTGTAGAGTGACCTCGAGTCCCTCCGGGAGAAAGTCCTTCAGCTCGCCCCGGCGAATACCTCGGCCGCGAAGCTTGGACTCGAGCGTTAGGTCTTCGCCATCGAGGACCAGGACGCCGGCGAGGGCCAGCTCTTCGATCGCTCCGCCAACGCGCAGAGTCATTCCAAACTGAGCCGGAATCGCTTCGCCGGTCGCCACGCGACCGAGACTTCCGCTGAGTTCGACATCGACGGCCATCGGAGACTGTTCTCCCAGCGGGACCTCGATCGTCTTGAGCTCGGCAATCAAGCCGCGATCCACGGCGAGATTCACTCCCAGATCGAACAAGAACCGTTCGGCCTGCTCGTCGAAGCTGCCCGAGATCGCCAACTGTTCCGCGATGCCCTCCATCGACAGTGACGCGACCAGCGTCGCAGGCGGCGCGGCGACCCCAGCCTCTCCACCGAGGACGACGCCCTCGATCTCGAGCAACAGATCCGCGAGCGCGAGCTCGACCGGTGGAACAACACTGACATCGGTATAGCGAACAGAGGTGTCGCGCCAAACGAAGCGACCCAGCTCGAGCACGGTGGCGGGCTCCTCCGGCGCACTCTTCGCAACTGTCGTCGAAGTCGGCGTTTCATCGACCGTCGAATCACTCTTCGGCGCGTCGGATTCCGAACTCGCCGCGGGAGTCGCCGCGAGCAATTCGATTCCGGCCAACTCCAAACCGCCGGTCTGATTTCGATTCACGGGCAGCTCGAGCCCCGCAAATTCGATGTCGGCCAATCGCACGCGCTCGTCCGTCACCTCAACACCGGAGACTCCCAATCGATCGATGCCAAAGAGCCGATTCCCGCCGTCGGTCAACGAGAGCTCGCGAAGTGCGAAGCTCGACTCCGCGAGCCCGTGTTCGGAACTCACGAGCTCCGCTTCAATCTGACAGCCGAACTCGCCGTTCTCGAACTGCGACCGAATTCCCGCAGCGGCGAGGTAGGGCTCGATGCGTTCGAGTCGAATGCCCTCGGTACGAAGCGCAAGGTCCAAGCGACCCTTGGGCGCCGGCACGACGACCTCTCCATCGAGGAAGAGCGCCTCGACGATGCCCGGAAGCGCTAAGCGCGCGGAGAGAGTTGCCACCGATTCGCTGCCGGTCGTTCCGAGCTGAAGATTGGACAGGCGTAGCTCGCTCATCAAGAGCTCGACGTCAGTCGCTGGTTCGATCGCTGAATCGTGAAAGTCGAAAGCGGCATCCTGAACGACAAGCGACTCCAGTGTGAAAGAGCTGGCGCTCGTCTCCGTTTTGGCTTCGTCAGCAGGCGCTTCAGTCTCCGCCCCCGCTGCCCCGGAAGACGACCCAAGTTCGAGCCCCATCGCAAGCAGTGAGCCGTTCGGGAGCCGTGTCACTTCGCCGCGCACACCGTTGACGAGAACTTCTTCGACGCGCATCGCTGCAGCGCCAATCGACAGACCGCCGCTAATCTCCTCGATCGAGAAGGGCGCATGTGCATCCACGAGCACTTCGGTCTCCGAGACCTCGAACGAAATCGAAGTGGCCGGGTTCTCCAGCGTGCCCGCGCGAACGTCGAGCTCGGCCGCCAACCGAAACCCGATCGACTGCGCGCGCGGAGCGATCCCAAGCGGCTCAAGCAAAGCCGAGACCGCTCTCGGATGAAAGCCGTCAATGGCGACCTCCGTGCGGACCTTCAACTCACTCGCGTCTCCCGTCTGCACGAGGTCGAGGCTCATCGCGTCGAGGATGTCGGTCGCCGACAACCGCACTTCCGCGCGCGCCGAACGAGTCTTTGAGCCCAGGTCCGACAGGCGAACTCCAAGCTCTAGTTTTGTGCGCAGCGGCGGCTCGACCGTTCGATCCAACACGTCGACGCGAACTTCCTGCACGCGCAAGGCCGCCAATTCGAACGGGAGAATCAGGTCAACCGGACCGCCATCGGCCGTATCCACTTCCGCTTCACCCTCCGGCTCATCGGCGACCGCCTCGTCAATTTCGCTCGACTGCCCAAAGCGCAACTCGCCGTCCGCCGTGCGCTCGACGCGAAGATCCAATCCATCCGCCTCCACGCGCGCGATCCTCGGCCGGCCGGTCAGCAGCGAGGCCATGTCGAGATCGAGCGTGACGTACTCGAGGTGAACCAGCTCTTCGGGCGTTGCCTCAATCGAATCGTCGACCAGAGTCAGGTGCCACAGCTCGACTTCACCGGTCAAGAGCGACAGATCCAGCTCTTCGTACTCAGCCCGGAGGCCCTGACCTTCCGCCCACGACGCCAATGCGGAGGGCAACGCGAGCGGAACCGCAACGCGCGCGATCAGGGCGATTACGAACAGCGCGACGAAGAATCGAAAGAGGCGGCGTTTGCGTGTGCGGGGAGAGCTCATTGGGAGTCACCGGCTTTCTCCGCAAGCTGTGCGGCTTCGCGTCGCTCGCGCGCCGCGGCCAGCGCCTTGCGACGCTCCGTCGTTCCCGCGAGAGGATCGAACTCCGCCGGAGCCAAGTCCATCGTCGCGAGCCAATCCAAAGCGCGAACT
The DNA here is from genome assembly GCA_029259635.1 of Planctomycetota bacterium. Lineage (GTDB taxonomy): Bacteria > Planctomycetota > UBA1135 > UBA1135 > OFTM34. The sequence continues at coordinate 97,283 of JAJDEU010000019.1, forward strand.
CGCGCGCCCGGGTTCGAGTCTTCGAGAAACAGTCGGTTCTCATCGATCAGCTTGGCGCGAAAGGCTGTCAGGCTCGTGCTGCGCAGAATCAAATCGCGCACTAAGCCCGGGTAGCGACCGACCTCCCCCGCGTGCCGGAGCAACATGCCCAGGAGCTCGGGCGAGAGAGGTGGATCTTCAAGTTGTAGATTCGCGAGGAAGAGAAAAGCTCTCCGCTCCAGCATCCAGCCGGGGTCGACGGGCTCAGCCGAGTCGAGCTCCAACCGATCGGTAGTTACGCCGCGAACGAAGGCCGCCAAGGTCTCGTCTTCGGCGGATAGCGCCAGATCCTCGGCCAGATTCGCAAAGGTGTTGGTCGCGAGAAAGACGAGGCCCGCGCGGTGAAAGCGCGCGACGTCCAGCGCTTGAAAGGCACTCGCGAGCGTCCGAATTTCCGCGGACTTCGAGGCACCGGCTTCGCGCTCGGTCCGCTCCGAGCCCACATCGGCGAGGCAGAGCGCGAGTAACTCGTCGCGCCGCTCGTCGGCAGGCTCGGAGGCGCTGAGCACGGCGACCAGCGCGCCGGCTTCATCGCCGAACGGCGAGCGAAACACGATCACGAGCGGCTGACCGTCGAGCGGCAATCGGTCCTCCAAACAGATCAGCTCGCGCCGCAGCACCAGCGGCTCATCCGCCGGTCGAGCCTCTTCTTCCAGCTCGTCGCGCACGATCGGCGCGACCATATCCTCGACCGAGAGCAACACCGAGGGCTCTTCCGAAGCATCCGCGGGACTCGAGACGTGCAAGGAGACGACCTTTTGAATGCGCCCGGAGTCGGGCACGTCGATCCACTCTTCAGCCGTCGCTTCGAACCAAGCCGTGATGCCCGCGGGGATTGCAGCGGCGGGATCCCCGAGCTCGACGGTGCGACCCATCTGACCGCGATTCACGCGCTCCATGAACTCTTCGGCCTCGGCGCGAACGCCGACTCGGGCTCCGGAAGCCAAGACGATCGAGGACAAGACCGGATCCGCTCCGCGCGAGGCGGCGATCAGGCGCGTGCGAGCCGCGAGCGGGTCCAGCGCGCTCGTCGGCATGAACTCGAGATACAAAACGCGGCAGTCGACCAGCGGGGTTTCGGCCGACGTGAGCGTTGCCGCATCGACGGTGCCGGCGGTGAGGCTCGTCGGTCCTGCGAGGGGCGACCCTGCGTAGTGCTCGACGCGCAAGGCGAGCGCCGGCGGAATGAGCGGTGCGGGTTCGGGTTCCGAGCGGCAGCTCGAGAAGAAGAGGGCGAGAGCGAAGAGGCTCCAAGCCCTCGGCGGCGAGAGAGAGGTCATGATCGAGTTCTGCGGAGGCGAAGTTGTCTGGCAGTCCGTGCTGAGAGTTCGCTCGGTCTGGAACGGCTCGCTCGGATCGGCCCGGCTCCCAATGGCACTTCCGAAGGTTCGATTCGGATTCGTCAGAGAGAGCTGGGTGGATGCAGCTGAGCCGAAGGAAGCTTCACGGTTTACGGGGCCGTGCACGTTCCGTTCGGACTGCTGTTAGCCGCCCACTTTAAACGCCCGGCCGCAATCGCGCCCCTTCAATGCGCGGGATTAAGAGCAGGTATTCGACCCGCGGGGCGGCTAGTGCCCGGCGTCTTCTTCGGCGGAAAGGATGGTCGCGCCCTCGAGCCTCAACTCGGCGGGAGTTTGAATGGCGTAATCCAGTCTGGCGGGCAAGCTCGCTTCAACGACCGTGGGGCCGGTGGGTAGGACGTGAACGGCACGGTTTTCATCGACATCGGTCGATTGCTTGAGTCGAACCAGGGTGATGAAGGGCTCGGCCGGCGGATTGTTCGCGAGCTCTTCTAGGTGTGCAGCACAGTGGCCGCAGTCCCAGCGCCACAGGACCCACAGGCCCTCCGTCGGCAGCTCAAAGATGTCCTGCTCGAGGAGCTCGGCGAGCGGCGTGTCATACACCAGTTCTCCCACCCACTCTTCGATATCGAGAATCATGAACGGCCGGTTGAAAGCCGTCGGGTCCTCGGGCTCGCCCTCCTCGATGACCGGAAGGGTCGTGACCTCGCGACTGAGCAGAAAGGGCAGCGCGAAGCCGACAGCACAGAGCACCGTAACGAGGAGCTTGTTGGAGCCCGGGCCGATGCCCTTCCACGGCCTCGAGATCAGGAGCAACGCGAGCAAGATCCCGTCGTAGGCCATCATGCTCGACGGCGCGATCGTCACCTTCGATCCGAAGCAGCCGCACGAGTCCGCTCCCGCGCTGACCAACTGCCAGAGGATCAACTCGAAGAGGACGTAAATCGCGGCGATCAGAATCCAGCCGATGCGGGGAGCGCCGATGGCCAGAGCGACAAAGACGAGCTCGGTCCCGATCGCGAGCTTGTAGGTCAAGCCGAGGTCGAGCGGGAGTTCCTGAATGACTTGGGGCAAGTCCGCGGGCGTTCCGAGGAACAGCTTGAAGCAGGCGCCGACGAGTAGCCACAGAGTGGCGAGTCCGAGAGCGAACAGGGCGAACGGGCGCTTGGCCGATGGAGCGTTGGTCGGGCTTTCGGGGGGCATAGTGCGGTCTACGTTAGCGCGAGCGGAGTGGCGGGCGCGAAGCGGAAATTGTTGATTTTGCGAAGCGGCGTCAAGGCTGATTGCGACGCACGCTACTCCTGATACTTAGCGCGCTTCTTGATGCGCTTGCGATTCAGCGCGTAGACGACGGACACCTTGTGCTCGGCGCGAATACGGGCGTAGATCGCGGCCGCCTCCGTGAATTGCTCGGCATCCCAAAGTTCGTTCGCCCTTCGAAACAGAGCCTCCGGCGACTCATCCTGTGCGGAGTCCGCGCCGGAGAGCCCGGGTAAAATATCGCTCAGAAGCGATTCCCCCAGATTCCCGATCAGGCTCTCGTACTCGACGATTGGCGCATTCGAGGTTCCGCGAATCGGAACCGCGAGCATCTGGCCTTCGAGCTTTCGCAAGAAGCGATAGCGCTTCACGAGCGCCGCGGTCACCGGCATATTCCAGCTCATATCCAAGGTCTGGTCGAGCCCGACCGAGCCCTCGAAGCTCGTCTCGGTCTTGCCGATCGTCCAGGTCCACGGGTTCTCGTAGGTCAGTCGTTCGTCCCGGAGCGCGAAGCTCAACTGCCGCAACCTCAGCTCTCCTTCCGCATCGTCGTCCAGCTCTTCGCGCAGCTTCTGCAGCAGGTCGGATCCGTCGATCACGACCTGGTTCACCGCCAGCTCGCCGCGTCCTGTCAGCGGTGCGAGTCCGACGGGCTCTTCCCCGGCGAACATCTGCTCCCACGGGATCGGTGCCTCCCAAGCTAACTCCATCTGCCCGTCGATCAGACCATCCACGGTCGACCCTTCGAGGTCATCGACGAGCGCAAAGGCCGGGTGAATGTAGGCGAACAATCGAGCGGCCTCTTCGCCCGCGCGAACCCCTTCCGCAATCAGAGTGGCGGTCATCGCGGGCTCTTCCGGCGACGCATTCGGAGCGTTCGGAATCAGATCTCCCTTGAGAGCGAGTATTCCTCCGTTCGATTCGAACTCGCCGCTGAACGGAATTCGATTGGGCCGCAAACTGGCGTTGAATACGCCATCCAACGAGAAGCCCTCGTAGGTGCAACCCGCGATGCCGAGGCCGAGCTCGCCCTGCAAGTGGTCGAGCACGGAGGGCCACTCCCGCGACTGGAGTGCGCCGTTCAGCTTGAAGGAGACGGACTCCCTCGCATCCGGCGCGAAGTCTGCCGGCAGCTCGAAGGCCATCAACTCGCTCAGCTCATTCGGCGAGAAGGAAACCAGACCTGAGAACCCGTCCAGTAGCACAAGCTCTGAAGAGTCTTGCCCCTCCCACTCCACGAGTCCGCCAGCTTGCGCCTTAAGAAATGGCGTACGGACCATCAGCTCGGCGAGATCGAACTCGAGCGACCCGTTGCTGGCGACGAGCACCTCGACCACAAAATTGGCATCGCCGCGCCAAACCTCATCGCTCTGCCCCTCTACCGGCGCCCCTTCGAGCATCACAATCGTCGAGTCCCGAAGATCGAGGGTCACGCGAACCTGCCGCCGTTTGGACTCGCCCTCTTCGCCCGGCGAAGTCTCGCTCCCGTCAGCCCCATCCTCGCCGTCATCGACCTTCTCGCGTGGCAACCCCGCCAGGTTCCACTCACCGTCCTCGGATTGCCACACGGTCAATTTCATTCCCGCGAGGACGAGCTCGACCGCCAGCTCTTGCTCGAGTCCCACCCACGGATTGGCATGCAACTTCAAGGAATCCACGCTCAGCACTTCATTCGAGTCCAAATCGCGAACGCTCAGTCCACCGATCGAGAGATCCGAAAAAGTTCCGCCCAGCTCGTATTCGTCGAGGGTGAGCTCGATCGCGAGAGCTTCCTGCATGCGCTCGATCAGAAAGGTCCGACTGAGCGGCTCGGCGAGCAGCCACAGAATCCACAACGCAAGAAGCGGCAGCGCAAACTTCCATTTGCGCCCCCGCTTCTGCTCGAGTGGTTCGGACATGAGTTGTCCGAATTCATCCGTGGGATCTGCTTCGTTGGTCTTACTCACAAGACCCGCAGTCTACATCGCGGCGGCTTGCCGCGAGAAGGTCAACCCAACCGTGTCTCGGGCTGAGACACGGAAGCGCTGAGCTCTGTCGCAATCTAGGCCTTACGAGCGCCCTTCTTGCCCTTCTTGCCGGCGAAGTAAGTCGTGCCGCGCTTCGCACCTTCCGTGCGAAGACGCTTGGCGCCGAGCAGCATCTGGATCGGGCGCTTGACGTCCTTCGTGCTCAGGCGAACACCTTTGCCGATCGCGACCACACCGACACCCGGGTGAGATTGAACGTAAGTGTGAATCCGCTCGGCGAAACCCTCAAGGTCTTCGATGGTTCGGCGAACGCGCTTGCCGCTCTTCTTCGCAGGTCTGCCGGGCTTGCGACCGGCGGTCTTGCGGGGCCGTCCGACCGGACGTTTCGCCGGCCGTCCGACAGAGCGCGGAGTCGGCACCAGTTCATTAGCAAGAGCTTCGCGCACGGTTTCCAGCGCGGATTCACGGATCAAATCGGAGAGTTCGGCCACAAAGTTGTCCACGCTATCGCGGATCGCAGTCTCAATATTCTTAGAGGACATTTTCGGTACTAGAGGGGGTGAGAGAGGAGAGAGAGGTGAGGGAGGGAGAGGCTGAACTCTAGATTCTAAAGATCGCACGCCTCGAAAATCGTTAGGAGCCAAGGCCACTAAGTAACCTTGGCTCCTAATTTGGCAAAGAGTGTTACGTCAGAAGAGGCCTATGGCAACAGGGTGTATTATCTAATGCCCATTGACCGCCTCAAAGTGCAAAGCGAGGGCGGAACGCTTTCACCGCCGTCCGGGAAACCGATCGGGCTTCCCGGGTGCCTAAACGGAATTGCGCGATTGGGACTCACGCCGCAATGACGTTCTCCAACCCTAAAAACAACCGGCTCTTTCTCGCGGGAGCGTTTTGCCTCGTGGCGGTACTCGCAATTGCGATTTGGCAGATCGCAGCCGGCACCGAACTGCGGGGAGTCGCAGTTCCAACTTCTGAGACAGCCAGTCAGTCGCTTCGAGCGCAGCAAGACGAGACTCAGTCGGTCGCGACGGCTCTCGGTCGAGCTGATCTCCGGGAGAGCGCGAGAACAGAGCTGGACGCGAAGTCGGAGGCTGTTTCTAAGGACTCCCCCCCCACGGCTGTCCCGGTGACTATCCAAGTCCGCGAAAGTCCCCAGACCCGCCTAGCCGACGTCCAAGTTCTCGTGCGAATGGGTAAGGAGACCTTCACCGGCTCGACCGATTCCGAGGGCGAAGTCACGTTCCAACTCCCGCCCTCAAACGCATTTCTGATCGTCGAGACAACGACGCCTGGATTTTTCCACGGCAGACATCGTCGAAGACAGACCTCATTGATTCGCGTGATCGCCTGTAGAGAAGTGATCGTCACAGGCCGCGTACTCGACAAAGAGACTCGCGAGCCGGTTCAAGCAACCCTCCGCTACGTTCACGACCAGTGCGAGAGAGTCTGTTCCACCCAAGAGCTCCTCACGAATCCGGGCGGTCGGTTCGAGCTCTCCGCCACGAACACCATCGAGGACGCCGGGCTCTGGGCCAGCGCGCCGGGCTATGCAAGCTTCCGAGCGCAGGGGCCTCAAGCGGACGGGGCGGACTACGAGATCCTCATCGAGAGAGGCTTCGAGATTCGAGGAACGGTCATCGACATCACGACAGAAGCGCCGGTTCCTGGCGCTCGAATCGACTCTTCGGATGGGATGCGCCTGGTGGCCGACGAGCTCGGGATGTTCGTCGGGCGGGTCCGACTCAATGCCGAGCAGAGTTCTTCGCTACCTGCTCCTATTCCGGGCACAGCCGCGGCGAGAGCACGCGCCAGAACAAGGCTCTTGAACCTCACCGTTCACGCTCCCAATTTCCTCTCCGTAGGTCTTGCCGTGGATTCGAGTGCCCTCGGTTCGAACACAAACCTGACCCTACCGCTGCTTCGAGGAACGAGCGTCTTCGGCTCAGTGAGTACCGAGGACGGCGTTCCTCTCGCGGGAGTGAGGGTGAACCTAGAGGGTTCATCGATCGAGGAAGCCACTCGAGTCATTCGTAACGCCAGCCTCCCTCCGGTCGTCGTCAATATCGCGCGCACAGCCGACCACTCCCCCCATGGAGTCACCGATCTAGCCGGCGAGTTTCGAATCGACGGATTTCTTCCATGGTCGGAAGGCGATTGCTTGACGCCCTACCTCGAGTCTCAATCTCTCGCGGATCCATTGCTGATCGCGACTGGAGATCCCGGATCCAGCAAAGAGATTCACTTGGTCGTCGCTACGCCCAAACCTCGGTCCGTAAAGGTCACTGGCAAGTTCACCTTTCTCGGCAAACCACACGGAGGACGGATTTGGTGGAAAACCGAGACGGACAGCGGCTTTGCTCACGTCGATGAGGCGGGCGAATACTGGTTCTTTTCGTCGCCGGGTGAAACGGCGATTACGGCCACGCCCGATTTGCGCTTTACGAACCTCTCCAACGCGCTGGGCTACGTCGATCTCGAGGAGACTGTCGAACGAGCATTCGAAGCGGATCAAGCCTATCGCGTGAACTTCGAGATCGACGTGGAGCTGGGCGAGATTAGCGGCACAGTTCGAAACACCGCCGGAGACCCAATCTCTCAACTCGACCTCCGTGTCTCCTCCATGGCGCTCGATTGCCTGGTCGAGGATTACAGGGCAACCGACGAGAACGGTGTTTTCTCGTTCACACTCCCGCCGGACGAAGCGGGCTACGAGCTCTTGCTCCACCGAGGAGAGCGATGGTTCACCTACCCAAACCTTCACGTGGGCGACCCTGAACTGGAGATCACTCTTCCAGGGATCGTCGGTGTTGCGTTCCGAGTTCGAGATTCCGAGACCAGCGCTCCTATTCCCCGTTTTTCGATCGGGCAGAGAAAACCGCCCGAGATCATCTATCACTCACCGTTCTTCGTTCTGTCAGCCTGCGAAGGCGGCGAACTCGACATGTTCTGTTGCGAGGTTATCGAGCAACCGCACGAGCTCGTCGTTGACGCCGACGGTTTCGTAGCCAAAGAACTCGGTCTCATCGACTACAAGGATGGCCTGATCATCGATGTCCAATTGGATCCGGCGCCATGGACAGAAATTCGGTTAGCGCCATCCTTCAAGCCACTGCCGACGGGTACTTCGATCTTTCTGCTTGAGGAAGGGTACGAACACGTCGTGTCCACCACCGACTGGACTCAGGACCAGATGAGGAACTGGCGGAACGGCCAGATGGGTCGCGCCGGGCGCGTTCGCGACTCGAGCTTGCTCCACATCGACTATTCCACGGTCAGAGCGTTCGTCGAAGGCTATGCACCCGGCACCTACAGGTTCCATTCCTTACCACCGGGTCTCGTCTTCGAACCCGCAACCATTCAGCTCGGCCGCGGTACGGCGGAAAATATTGAGCTAAGCTACACGGCTCAGGACTAGCAGTCCGTGGTGAAAGTGCTTTGCTCTATGAGCAGCAAATTTTTAGTCGGGTTGGTGCCCGGAAACGAACCCGAATCCATAGATTCGGGGAGGTTTTTGGGTGCCGACCTGGCCAAAAATCGGCCGCTTATGGAGT
>JAJDEU010000020.1 GCA_029259635.1 Planctomycetota bacterium
TTCAAGAGCGACACGGGCTTTGAACTCGGGACTGTGCGTTCTGCGCTTGTTCTTCATCGGTTGTTAGGGATGCCTGCCGGGTCGGCTCGGCTACCAATTCTAACTAACCGGGTGGCTCCGTTTTGTCGGACCAGCTCTGAGTGCTGTCCCTCCCGAAAACTTTGGGCACCGCCTCAAAACCGGACCTACGCTCGTTTTAGCAAAGCACGCAGTCCGCGCAAGACGAACTCGAACGCCATGCAAACAACGCGGCTACACCTCTCCCCAGTTCATACCGCGCACAAATGCTGCCCCGATCAAGCAGCGGCGCGCGAGTAGCGGTGATAAAGGCCGCCGAGCACCGGTGTTTCGAGTACATCACGCACCGAAACAGCATCGCGCGGTTCGGGCGCGTTCCCATCCAGCGACTGATGTGTTCGTGCGCCGTTATAGTTGTCCGCTATTCCGATGCGGTTACTCGCGCACTACTCCGGTTACTTGTGTGCTTCGAAACCCGTTCAAACGGGTGCTAGAGAAGGTACGTCGGATTTTTGCAACCCTCAGGTGTTGAAGGGGCAGACGAGATCCAGCGACAGGAGCGCGGAAACTTCGGCTGGGCCGTAGACTGCGACGAGCGCCGGATCGAGCTCTGGCAGCCTCCGGCTGGCGGCTAGAAGGACTCGTCCAGGAGCAACACGCTCGACGGGTTCGCGGCGGTAAGTCGCAGGCCGGTCGTAGCCGGTGTAAAGAAGATGCCTTGCAGGTCGACGTTCATGGCTTCTACGCCGTGGCCCAGTTCGTTGACGGTGAACTGACGCAAGAAATTACCGGAAGCGGGCACGGTGCCCATGAATCGGAAAAGCGTCGGCTGGACGATATGCAAGAGACCGTCGAAAGCGACCGGATTGAACTCGGGACCGTTTAGCACTCCGACCGAAAGGAAGGCGAAGTCACCGGCCGATGCTCGGAAGAGCAGATCGAGGTCTTCCCCTTCTCGGACGGGGGAATTCGAACTGAACTCGGGAGCCGAGGCGGGCAATACGGTGTACGCTCCCCCCAGAAAGAGGTCGTCGCCATCGGCGCCGGCCGGACAATTGATACCAGGCGCACCGCCTCCACGCCCGCCTTTGATGGTCGAGTCGAGCTCGATCAGGCTGGCGGGGTTGATCGCGGAAAAGGTGACGTGAGCGCCGGTTCCCCCGTCGGCGGAGGGGTAGCAATTCATCGCCGCGTCTTCGATTCCGCGGCCACCGTCACCACCACTGATGGTCGACCCGATCGCGATGACTTTGCTCCCGACGATGCGCAGGCCCTCGCCACCCGGTTGTGCCTGGATGATGACGCCCGGCTGCGGTTCGGAGACGGGAGAGCCATCGCCCCCTCGCAACAGTACATGGTGGAGGATCACGCTGGAGCTGAAGATCAGACCGCCTTGACCGCCCATCGCTCCTTCCGCTCCCCGGCTACCGAATCCCGAGCTATGGACGAGAGTCAACTTAGAGGTCGTAGCCACGTTGAGAGCGGGAGGCGCAGGCTGCCCAAGAAAGATGCTGGCGCCACGAGTCATCGAAATGTCCTCGACGAAAACGTCACCCATGGAACCGGTCACCGTCAGGTTCGATTGAAAAGCGGGCGCAACAGGAACAGCATCGCGAATGACGAGGCCGCGCAGGGTCACGCGCTGATCGACTGCGAGGTTTTGGATCCAGATCGGGCCCGTGACGGGATTGATCTGAACGGGAAAGGGCGTCGAGGTGTCGAGGTCCCCCGCAATCGTGAGCGTCCGGGCCGCGATGATTGCTCCGCCGTACTCTTTGCCGAGACGCCCGCGCACCAAGATCACATCGCCGTCGGCCGCAGCATCGACAGCCGGCTGGATGTCGGTGAAGTCCGTGCCGACGAGATTGAGCGCGTCGACGACCCATACTTTTCCCTGGGCAGAGAGCGGAAGAGTGAAAGATAAAGCGGCACAGAGAACGGAAGTCAGGAATTTCATGAACGGGGCGCTCGTCTGTTATGGAAACTGTTTTTCGCGAAGTGTGCGGGTACGTCTCTGAGCAAGTTTCGTTCCAAGCGAGAGAAGCCATGAGTGAGCCCAAGCGCATCGAAGCTGTGCGGCAACGCGCAACTATCTGTGCGATGGGGCTCGCGCTTGACGGCTAGGATGTTTTCAGAGTCCTAAGCAATCCTAGCTGGCCGTGGAAAGAGACCTGATCTAGACGGAGATCATGCTGCTGTCATGAGGCGCTCTGCGGTGCGGGCTTGGCTCAAGAACTTGATGTAGCGAGCACCCAATCAAATAACGACACGCACTCGACCGACGCATGCGAACCAGACCTTGGCGGTAAGGGCCTGCAGGCTGCGCACCACTGCTCCACCTTCACGAGAAGAGTGAACAACTCCGATTTCCCATTGTGCCGAGTACGCAGAGCCGCACCACTTCTCCCTGCTTTATCCGGGTCTTCGGCAGAACCGAAGAATACGGGTAAATCCAGCCCGGCTCTGCAAGCGCGAACCATCGAGTAGCAGTGATGCTGCTCCTTACAACGGCACTGTAATCAGAACGCCGCGTCCAGAATGACCACGCTGGACGGCTCGGAGATTGTGAAGTTGAGCGTTATGAGGTCGACGAAGACTGCTTGTTCGTAGATGTTGATCGCATCTATTCCGGGGCCCAAATCGTTGATGGTGACCATTTTCGTCTTGATGCCAGAGGCGGGCAGTATGCCGCGGCGGAACCGAAATGTAGGCTGGCCAAGAAAGTCGACGCCCTTCACGTTTACATTCAAATTGCCGTTCATAAGGGTGGGCGAGAGGAAGAGCAAGACAAGTTCACCGGGATTTCCTCGGTAGGTTTCAACTCCTGTTTCACCTTCGCGGATCGGCGATGTAACGGAGAATCCTCCCGCGTCTCCACTGAGATCTACCAACAGCCCATCGATGACATTAACGCGCTGACCGGTCACTCCAAAATTTAGAACCGAGTTCAATAAATGCGCCTGTGCGCCAACCCCTCCAAAACCGTTGCTGAGTCTAACCGCGTCCACATCTCCCGAAATAATCGAATTGGATGAGAAGAAGGTCCCGCTTTTCAGGTCCACTCCGGTGCTTCCCGTTACTGAAGAATCGTACAAATACACGTTGGCTCCCTCGGCAAATAAGCCGGGATCTTCATGGGGAGTGCCGCCGGGTCCACACCCACAGACTAAGCTTTCAATGGTGCAACGAACAATCGAAACAGACGACGAAAGTGTGATCGTTACTCCATGCGCTAACCCAGCCGGATGACCAACGCTTGAGGCACCATAGATTCCATTCTCCACTAAAACCGGACCGAGACAGTCTCTAATGACTAATCCAGCTTGATGGAAGCCGCCTTCGGTACCCCGCGGCGCGTTAATTCCTCGCAGGCTTACGGCTTGTGTCGAGTCCAAGTTGCGGATAATGATGGATCCATATTCGAATGGACGCAAAATTCTGACATCTGCACCGGGCTCGGCTTGAATGGTGAGCGCTTTATTGTCGATATCAAGTTCAGAATAGAAGCCTGAATCGACCAGAATAATGTCGCCATCACTGGCCGCGTTCACGGCGTCCTGGATGTCCGTGAAGTCAGAACCAACCGGCGTTGTCTTTACTTTCCAGACGCTTTGCGCAGATGCCGCAGTGGTTCCAAATAATAGTGCGAGTGTTAATGCAAGGGCGGATCGTTTCATGGACATCATCTTTGGTTGGCGAAAGTGCTTGTTAGCCGTGGACCGGAGTTCGCGGGCAATGTCAAAAACATTGAGGTCCGCTCCGATGTGAAGATCGATCACTGATCGAGAGCAAGCAGCCACCAAATCCGACCCTTAGGGGTCAGATGAGAGGGTTCTCGGATTCGATCTGACGATCATTGCCTAGTGCAAGTGAGTTGCAGCCGGCGAATCGGATTCCGCAATTAGCTCGAATAAACTTCAAAGTCCAAAAACAGCTTCGAGGATGCTCTGATGTAAGTGGGGCTGCGCTATTCCGCCACCGGTCAGCCACGCCTTCGCACTGACGGAGATGACCGAATCCCCGTCCCTCCCGAAAACCCTGCGCACTAGACTGAAAACCGGATCGACGTTCCTTTTAGCGCAGCTCGTCGGACGCGCAACACCTCGCCTACAAAGGCGCTTGAAGACCCATTCAAACGGGCTCTCGGTGGGGTGCGCATAGTTTTCGGGACCCACAACCGGGCGCCCACTGATCGTGCGGGCAAGTGCGAGCTCGAGCTTTCGCGCCGACGAGCCACACTCTAACTCGCGCGTGACTCGCAGCTGGGGACGTCGATAACCGATGTTCCCTTGCCACCAACCGGCCGTGTAGTTGATCGTTAGTTGATAGAGCGGCGAGATCACGTCCGACGCTTGCCCCGCTAGAACTTCCCACCCGCTCGGCTGCGCGAGCTTCAAGTACGCGTGTCGCAACATGAGCTCGGGCTTGTTCTCGGAGGCCGATGCAAAGAAATCGAATTCGACTCGTCCGCTCGTAACGAGCTCCGAATCGCGCGACCCCATAAACTTCAAGCCGAGCCGCGTCTGCTTAACGGTAAGACTCAGCTGATCGTCCTCCGGGTTCTGCCCCTCCGACTCGACCCAGCGCGCGAAATTGCCCACCGAACTGCGCGCCGAATCCCAGGCCGCGTCGAGCTTGATGTAGCCGTAGAGTTCCGCCTCGAGACTCGAGAGAATCGGGAAGCGCCCTTCTTCGGACGCCGCGTTCGCTCGCAATTGCGCGACCTCTAACTCAAGCGCATCGAAACGTTCCCGCAGGCCGGAATCTTCGGTCGATTCCTGGAGCTTCGTCTGCGCAGCAACGGGAAGCGCGCCGAGTATCAGGAGCAGAGTGGCCCAGTGTTTCGCCGAGCCCGTCACACCTCTGCTCCCTCCGATACGAGTGCGTTTCCACGCGCCAAGGCCCACACTACGACGGAACAGGCCGCGGCGACAAAGCACAGGATTCCCGAGAACACGAACGCAGTGACGTACTGTTCTGTCGCGTCGAACATCACTCCCCCGACAACCGGACCGAGAATTCCGGCCACGCCGTAGGCGGTGAAGATCCAACCGTAGTTGACGCCGAAATTTTTGGTTCCGAAGTAGTCGGAGGTCGCGGAGGGGAACAGCGCGAAGTTGCCGCCGAAGTTGAGTCCGACCCAAGCGGAAGCGAGGAAGATAGCGAACGGCGACTCGACGCTGACGAGGAGCATGAAGGCCATACCCTGCGCGAGGAACATCATCATCATGGCGCGCGGGCGATCGATAACGTCGCTGACCTTGCCCCAGAAGATTCGTCCTAAAGCGTTGAAGACAGCCAGAATTCCGACCGGCTCAACGAACCTACCGAAGGTCCCCATCCACTCCGGAGCGAAAGTGCGCTCACCGAGAATCGCGCCCATCATCGGCTTCCATTGCCCGATAGCCATCAATCCCGAAGTGGCTCCGAAGATGAAGGTAATCCAGAGCATGCAGGCGAGCGGTCGGTTCAACATCTCGCGCCACTCGAGCTCCTTCTGTGTACGCGCGAGCGAATCGACGGGCTGCCAGCCCTCGGGCTTCCAGCCAGCTGGAGGATTCTTAAGCAGCATGGCGCCCAGCAGAACCACGCCTGCGCAGAACACGCCATGAATCACGAAGAAGGTCTTCCAACCGACGCCGAAGCCCGCGCCTTCCTCCACGCCGAGTCCGACCAACAACATCTGCGAGAAGCCCATCGGTTCGGCTCCCGCCGCCGGTGGCAGCAGCAAGACGGAGGCGGGCCCCGCGAAGAAGAGCGCTCCCGCTCCGAAGCCGGCAACTGCCAAACCCGTGATCAAGCCGCGCTTGTCGGGGAACCATTTGACCGCCGCCGCGATCGGGCACACGTAGCCGAAACCAATCCCAGCACCGCCGATGACGCCGTAGGTCAGGTACAGCGCCCAGGGGCGACTCTCGGAGACGAGGAGCGAGCCGAGTAAGAAGGAGAGCCCCAGGAGCACGCCGCCAATCGAAGCGACCTTGCGCGGTCCGATTCGATCCTGCAGACGACCGGCGGGAATCATCGCAATCGCGAAAGTGGCCAGCGCGATCGAGAATGCCCACTGTGTCGTAGCTCGGCTCCAACCGAACTCACTCTCGAGCGGCCGAACGAAAACGCTGAACGCGTACACCGTTCCCAGCACAACTTGAATGACGAGCGCTCCGGCGATGACTGTCCAACGGCGATGCATGGAGACCCTCTTTCGACTACGAGTACAACACGGGTGAGTCGGGAAGTTGCCCCCGATCACTTTGAACGGGTCGCCGCCAATCGCCGGGCAAACTCCGACCACAAAAAATCAATGAAACGACACGGTCGATCGTGGCGTTCGAGCGATTGGTCGCGCTCGCCGCCTCTCGACAACTCCCCTCAACACGGCCCGGGGTTTCGGGCCCGCGACTCCAGTCGCGAAATCGTCGTGCTCACTAGTACTCGGGCACGGAGTGTATTGGACGAACTGGCGTACGTTCCAGCCATTCGCTACTGGCCGCAGTTACGTTCGGATAACGGCGAAGACCGCAACACACCGGCGCGGAGGTAGTGAACTGAAACCGCACGATTCGTGGCACCGAACGACACGTTTACGCGCTTTGCCACCCGTTTCGGGGCTTCACTCATCGTCCATTCTATTGATCATGCGCGACACAACGACGCGTCGATCAGAACGCTAGCTGTTGCCCCACATTCTCGTGCGCGGAGAACCCAATGAATCACTTTCAGAGATTCTTGGTCTGCCTCGAAGACTCGCCAAGTGGAGGAGTTGCGCGGGACAAGGCGGTGACTTTAGCGCGAACCTCGGGTTTCACTCTCACCCTATTCGCTGGAGTTCGCTGGAGTTCGCTGGAGCGAGCATGCTGACAGCATGAAACCGGCCTTAGTAGACGCGCAACAGCTCGCCTGTTAAGGTGATTCATTCCTCATTCAAACGGGCTCTGGATCGGGCGAATAGCGTTTTCGGTGGGCACATTTGGGTGCTATCGATGGAGAGCTCTTTGAGAGACGAACTAGGTATCGTCGATCACGCCGTCGAAGTCGAACAGCACTATTCGCCATGATGAACTACGTCACATCGAGCTCCAGAATCCTTCGCCGCGTCTTGCTAGCACTCGGTTTCTTAGCTTTTTGCGCGCTGCCCTTCTCTGCATCGTCTCTCTCCTCCGAAGAGCTGGACCTTCACGATCCCGTTCGACAGATCCGTATTTCCCTCGCGGATGAAACATCCGAACGAGTGCTTTTGGAAATTGGCTTAGAGCTGCAGGCAATCGATCGCCAAACCAGAACGGTTCGGGCGATCGCAAACACTTACGAACTCGGACAGCTCGACCAACGCGGCTTTGAGTACACCGTCGAGATCGAGGATCTACAGCTGTGGTATGCCGCGCGAATCGCCAACGATGCGACCAAGTCGCAGGAAGCTCCCGCGCTCGGGCAATGGCTTTCGCCGCCCTTCGGTCAGGGCTCGATGGGCAATTACTACACCCTCTCCGAGGCGATCTCAGTCATCAACCAAATCCGGAACGCCTACCCATCGATTGTGGCGAGTCCCCGTCCCATCGGCGCTTCACTTGAAGGGCGTCGAATCTGGGCGCTTTCGATTTCTGACAATCCGGGAGTGAGCGAAGGAGAGCCCGAAGTTCGCATGGATGCGATTCACCACGCGCGCGAGCCCATGAGCATGCACGCCATGATCTGGTACATGCTCCACCTGGTCGAAAACTATGGAACCGATCCGGTCGCGACCTACTTGGTGGATCACCGCGAGCAGTGGTTCATTCCCGTCGTGAATCCGGACGGTTACGCCCACAACCAGTCGATTGCGCCCAACGGCGGCGGCATGTGGCGCAAGAACCGCCGTAATAATGCGGGTGGGTCGAAGGGCGTGGATCTCAATCGCAATTACGATGCAGAATGGGGTTACGACAACGCTGGCTCGAGCCCCACCGGTTCGTCCAACACCTACCGCGGTACCGCTCCGGGCAGTGAACCGGAAGTCGCGGCAATGATGAATTTCAGTTCGTCGCACAACTTTGCCACAGCGCTCTCACTCCACAGCTACGGGAAGCTCTGGCTCCGGTCCTATGGTTACGATTCCGTGCTGAGCTCGTCGGAAGCTGAGCTCTCGGAACTCGGCTCTCTGGCGACTGAATTCAATCGGTACTCCTCGGTGTCCTTCATCGAGTTGTATCCGGCCAACGGCGTAACGGTCGACTACGACCACGACACGCACGGCACCTATTCTTACACGCCGGAAGTGGGCAACGGCGATGACGGCTTT
This sequence comes from Planctomycetota bacterium, assembly GCA_029259635.1. Lineage (GTDB taxonomy): Bacteria > Planctomycetota > UBA1135 > UBA1135 > OFTM34. Next base: position 8,297 of record JAJDEU010000020.1, read on the forward strand.
TGGCCCGTTCCCTCGCGCATCGTGCCGCTGGCAGAAGAGAACCTCCAGGGCTTGATTCGGACAGCGCTGGCCGCTGGTGTCTACCTGCGCACGACGGGCATTCAACTGACCGATGTCGGCAATGGCGACGGCTTTTTCGAAGCCGGTGAGTCAGTTGAGCTCGAAGTCAATCTGCGCAACAGCGGTCGCGACTCAACGGTCACTTCGTTGATCGGCAGTCTCACAACGTCGAGCAGCGTGGCGACCGCCGGCACGGGCACTTCGGACTTCGGTGTCGTCGCTTCCTTCTCCGACGCTTCCAACACCGGTTCCCCGCTCACCCTCCAAATTAGTCCGACCGCGGCACTCGGCGACGTTGTCGAGCTTCAACTTGTATTTAGCTTTAACGGCCAGACGGTCACTTTCGATTTGCAGTTGATTGTCGGCGAGCGCCGCATCTACGTGCGCGACGAAGTCGAACTCGACGTGGGCTGGACCATTGGCGATCCGCTCGATACCGCCACGACGGGATTGTGGGAACGTGCCATTCCGATTGCGACGAACTATCAAGGCGACGCGGCCAATCCCGGTGACGATGCCACGCCAGGCGCTGGCGCGTTGTGCTTCGTTACAGGCAACGGCGGTGGTGCCGCTGGTGATGACGACATCGATGGCGGGCAAACGACGCTCTATTCGCCTCCGTTCGACTTGGAAGGCGTCGGAATCGCCTATGTGGAGTACAGCCGCTGGTGGTCCAACCTGAGTAATGCCGACGATGCGTTTTCCGTATCGATCACCGATGACGGCGGACAAAACTGGGTGGAACTCGAGACGGTCTCTGCCAATCACAATGAGTGGAAGACCGTCGAGTTTCGATTGAATGATTTCGTCTCGCTCACCGCGGACATGCAGCTACGGTTCGTCGCGGCCGACTTCGATGCCATTTCCATCACCGAAGCCGGCATCGATGACTTGATGCTTCACATCTACGGCGATGACCCGCGACTCACCGTCTACGGTAAGCCAGCAATCAACACGCCGATTGGCGTCAACGTCGCCGCTCAGGCCGGAGACGTGTTCGCAATGCTCGTGAGTGCCGGTACCGCCGACTTACCGCTGGCCGGTATCACCGGAAACTTCCTGCTCGACCCCGGAAACTACATCGTGCTCTTCCAAGGCCAGATTCCCGCCAGCAGATTGCGCGCTCGCATTCTCAATGTTCCGAACGACGTCACCCTGCAAGGCGCCACGGTTTACTGGCAGGCGTGGGTTTCGAATGTCACGGAAACTTGGATGACGAACCGCGAGTCGATGACCTTTGAGTAGCGCGATACGTCAGGGGTAGATCGCGAAGAAGCAGTGGCGCGTCGAGTCGTCGCCTTTGCCCGAGGGCTGAGTGGGTAGGCGCTCGACAATCTCGAAGCCGTGACCTGTGATCACCGTTTCGAGGGTCTCCACGGTGAAGGTGTGCGGGTGCTGGATGTCGAAGATCTCACCGGACTCCTGCCGCTTCCAGCGCACCTCGGCAGATTCGCTGGTATAGACGTCGGTGCCGAAGTAGAGCAGGTTCGGCTTGCGCAGTACGCGCTTAACCTCATCGAGGACGACGTCGTAGTTGGCCACGTGATCGAGCAGGTTCTGACAGATGACGAGGTCGAAGAAGTCATCCTCGTGTGGGACGACCTCGCCCACGCCTTCGCGGTAATCCACGCGGGGATTGCGTGCGCGCTCGAAGTGCTGCTTGTAGAACTCCGCCAACGGATCGACGGCGTACAGCGAGCCGCCCTCGACGAAGAAGATCGTGTCCTCGACCGCGCAGCCGATCTGCAAGCCGCGAAAGTCATCGCGCAGACCTCGAATCTGAATGCCGAGATCGATCTGCTTGGCCAGTGCGCGGTGACCCCGCTCGTGTGCGAGCAGGTCCTCCTCCGTCAGCCCGAGCCAGAAACCCTTCTCGTCTTCGTTTCCGACCTTCCAGCGCTCAGACTCTTCTTCGCTAACTTTGTGTTTCATGACGGGAGTGCAATGATACGGAGTCAGGCTCCCGTCGCAACCTCAACCGTTAACCAGTGCCGCACAAGATTTCCCTGCCGACCGCGATTCCGAGAGCGACAAAGCATGGGCACGCCTCCGACCTCTGCTTCGCAATACCGCGTTCATGACGTGATGCCAAATGTCGGGCGAGTCGCTTCTGAGTTGTCGAGCCAGGCTAGCCAGACGACGGACGTGGGGAGTGCGGTTTGTGCGGTACCGGTTGACTGCTGAGGTTTGGAGAGGAGCCTGGCTCCGTATCGCTATGATGAGGACCATGCTCTTCCCCACGCTCGCCTATCTGGTCGTCTCGATGACTGTCGTCCTCGCCCAGGACGACGCGCCGATTCCGCCCTCGCCTTTCGATCGCGTCATCCAGCTCGAGCTCTCCGCGGAGGATCCGGTTTTCATCGAAGGCCGCGGCCCGACGCAAGCCGCTGAGTATCTGGTGGAGTTCGACGGCACGCTGCACGTCTGGACGAACTCCGAGCTCGACCTCTATCTGCGCGTGGACGATGTCGTCGGAATGAGCACCTTGGCCGAGGACGACAACTCGGGCGGCGGGAGCACGCCGTACTTGATGCTCGAAGTGAAGCCGGGCGATCTACTCTCAGTCTTCGTCGTCGGTCCCGAAGATGCCGCCGGCGCGCTTTCGCTCCACCTCGTCGCGGCGCCGGAGAGCGCGACGACGCGTGAGGCTGCGGCTACTCTCGGAGTGATGCAACAGGAGATCGAGAGCCTTCGAATCGACGGAGATCTTGATAGCGCCCGCGAACTTCTGTCCAAGTCGATTTCATTCGTTATCGAACAAGACGGAATGAAGCACAGCGAAGCCTGTGCGAATGCGCTCTGGGATATCGGGTTTGACGCATCCTTCCAAGGAAGCCTTGCCGAATGTTCCAAAGCATGGCGGCAAGCACTTCGCCACCGCGAGCGCACGTTGCCCGCCGATCATCTCTACCGCTTGGACGCCCGAGCGAACGTGGCCCTCCCCATGCACCTTATGGGCGATCTGGCCGGCGCCCGGGTGATCTGGGAAGAGGTGCTCGTGGCGCTCGAGCGCACTTTGCCCCTCGATCATCCCGCCCTCTTGGAGGCCCGATTAAACTTGGCCACCTCGAGGTATGAGATGGGCGACCTGGCTGGCGCCCGCGCGCTCGATGAAGCGGTGCTTTCAGCCTACGAGCGCACGCTTCCCGCCGATCATCCCGACACATTGAGCGCCCGCATGAATCTGGCCAACTCGATGGTTGAGATGGGCGACCTGGCGGATTCCCACGCGCTCTTGGAAGAGGTGCTCGCAGCCCGTGAGCGCACGCTGCCCGCCGATCATCCCGACTTATTGAGCATCCAGAACAACTTGGCGGTCTCGATGTCTGCAATGGGCGACTTGGCCGGTGCCCACGCTCTCCTAGAAGCCGCGCACTCTGGCTACGAGCGCACGCTTCCCGCCGATCATCCCGAGCTCTTGAGCGTCCGCGTGAATCTGGCCGCTTCGATGCATGAGATGGGCGACTTGGCCGGCGCCCGCGCTCTTCGCGAAGCGGTGCTCTCGGCCCGCGAGCGGACGCTGCCTGCCGATCATCCCGACATCTTAGGCGCCCGAGCGAACCTGGCTATCTCGATGTCTGCGATGGGCGACCTGCCCGGCGCTCGTGCACTCCGTGAAGCGGTGCTGTTCGCCTACGAGCGTACGCTGCCCGCGAATCATCCCGAGGTCTTGTTTGCCCGCGCCAACCTGGCCACTTCGATGCAAGCAATGGGCGACCTTGTCGGCGCCCGCGCTCTTCGCGAAGCGGTGCTCTCGGTCACCGAGCGTGCGCTGCCCGCCGATCACCCCCAACTCTTGAGCGCCCGAGCGAACTTAGCGGTCTCGATGTCTGCGATGGGCGACCTGGCCGGCGCCCGCGCTCTTCGGGTAGCGGTGCTCTCGGCCTTCGAACGCACGCTGCCCACCGATCATCCCGACCGCTTGAGAGCCCACGTCAACCTGGCCATCTCGATGTCCGCGATGGGCGACCCGGCCGGCGCCCGCGCGCAGTGCGAGACGATCTGCTCCGGAATGCAGGCCCGCGTCCTCGGTTCCCTTGCACTAGCCCCCCGTCAAGCCAGGCAAACCGTTCGAGCCGAAGGAAATCGGCTGGCAGCGGTCCATTTCTTTAGCGGAGGTGCCGAGTCGAAGCTGCTCTCGCGCGTGTTCGAGGTAGCAGAAACGATGCGGCTCGTCGCTAGTGAATCGGCGCGCTCCCTCGGTCAGTTCGAAGGAGATTCGGAACTCGCACCACTTCTGGAGCAGGCCGATTCGGCACGTCGCAAGTTGAGCGACTTGATTGCGGATGGAGGGCTTGACGACGACAGTGCGAAGGAGTTGACCACGCTCTCGTTGGAACGCGACCGACTGGAACGCCAGGCGACAAAAATTCTCGCGGCGCGTGGAGTTGCTACGGAGCCCATCGCGAAAGCTGCTCTTGCGAAGTCTCTCGGCGTAAATGAAGTCGTTGTCGGCTTTCGGCGCTTGGCGGTCTGGCACATCGATGACGAGAGTCGTCGCATCGAGGACAGTGCCGATCACCTATTCGCTCAAGTCTTGCGTTCGACGGGAGTCCTGGCTCGCGTCGACTTGGGACCCGCCGCGGAACTTGAGGAGCTTGCGACGGATTGGCGGGCTGCATTGGGTGCGCCGCTTTTGCGCGGCGTTGCGCTGGTGGAGATCGAGGGCAATCGAGAAGCACGTGCGGGTCTCGAGCTGCGGAGACGGATGATCGATCCCGTGCTTGCGGCGGCGGGCGAGGACGTGCAGCGCTTGTTCGTGTGCGCGGATGATTTGGTCTTCTTGCTTCCGCTCGACGCGCTTCCGATGGACGAAGGGGGCGCGGAGCGGCTCGGCGATCGAGTGAAGATCGTGAACGAGGTTTCCTTTGCTCGACTCTCGAAGTCAGAGGGACCCGTGAAGGGCGCTCCGTCCCTGCTCGCGCTCGGCGGAGTGGATTACGATGCCGACGGTGCGGTGCCGCAGGGGCTCGTCGCGGCGTCTGCACCAATTACCGATGAAGTGCCGAAGCCATCGGTGAACGAGCCAGTCGAAGTCGATGGCGACGAGCATCGAGAAACGCGCGGAAAAATCCGCGCAAGCTTCCGCAGTCTTCCCCAGACACGGCGCGAGGCGGAGGCCGTCGCGGATTCGTTCGCGGACGTCTTCGATCTGGAGTCCACGTTGCTGACTCGCGACGAGACGACCAAGGCGGCGCTCTTTGAAGCGGCGGCGGGCAAGCGTTTTGTTCACATCGCGACGCACGGGTGGTTTGCGCCGGAGAGCGTGCGTTCGCAGGAAGACGCGCCCACGGAAACGAGTGATTTCACGCGCATGGGGCTCGATGAATCCGTCAGGGGTTTTGCGCCGATGCTCTTGTGCGGTCTTGCGCTGGCCGGTGCCAACAACGGGCGCGACTCGCTCGGTCGTGTGACGGGGATTCTGACTGCAGAAGAGCTGTGCTCTCTCGACCTGTCGCGGTGTGAGCTCGCCGTGCTCTCGGGTTGCGAGACGAACGTCGGCATTCGGCGCGCCGGTCAAGGCATCCAGTCTCTGCAAGCTGCGCTCTACGCCGCGGGCGCGCGCACTTCGATCACGTCGCTGTGGGAAGTTGACGACGCGGCAACGCGCGACTTGATGGAGACCTTCTACGCCAACTTATGGGAGAAGCGGATGGGCAAGGCGGAAGCGCTGTGGGAGGCAAAGAACGCCCTGCGCGCCGACGGAGATCCGCCCTCCGCGTGGGCCGGCTGGGTGCTGACCGGCGATCCGAACTAGCGATACGGAGTCAGGCTCCCATCGCAACCTCAACCGTTAACCAGTACCGCACAAGATCTCCCTGCTGGCCGCGACTCCGTGAGCGACTAAGCATGGGCATGCCTTCGACCTTTGCTTCGAAATACCGCGTCGTTGACGTGATGCCAACAGTCGGGCGAGTCGATTATGCGTTGTCGAACCTGGCCAGCTAGACGACGGACACGGGGATTGCGGTTTGTGCGGTACTGGTTGACTGCTGAGGTTTGGAGAGGAGCCAGACTCCGTATCACGATGCCACTCATGAGTTGTCGAGCCAGGCCAGCGAGACGGCTGAGATTGCGGCTTGTGCGGTACTACTTGGCTGCTGAGGTTTGGAGAGGAGCCTGGCTCCGTATCGCTATGATGAGGACAATGCTCTTCCCCACGCTTGCCTATCTGGTCGTTCCGGCATTACTCGCGCTTCAACCGCAACAAGGCGAGCGCTTTCCCTACGACCGTGAGTTGGTTCTCGAACTGACCACCGAGGACCCGATGAGTATCGAAGGGCGCGGCGCGACCAAGGTCGTCGATTACGTGACCGAGTTCGAGGGCACCGCTTACATCTGGGCCACCTCCGAGATCGATCTCTACTTGCGCCTCGAGATCGGCGAGAACGACATCGGCCTCGGGGACCCCGATTTCTCTACGGAAGACGACAACAGCGGTGGCGGTACGACACCACTGATCGGCATGGAAGCGATCGAGGGCGAGTCGTGGAGGATTCTGGTTGCAGCGGCGAATCCGGGCGAGGTCGGCGACTTCGAGTTGCGCATCGGAGTTTGCGTGGCGAGCGCGGCGACGCGCGAGCTGGAGAGTGTCTGTCGCAAGGGCCTCGCCGAGGCGCGGCGCATGAGGGACGAGGGTGACTTGGACTCGGCTCGCGCGCTCACTGAAGAACTCATTCTCGCGATTCTAGACTCCACCGAAGCGGGCTTCAGCAGCCCCATCATCCGTGTCTTGGACGACCTCGAGTACCTGGCGTACGAGATGGGCATGGAACAGGTCGAGGACCTCGCCCTACGTGCGCTGTTCGACCACTTCGAACGCACGGCTCCGCGAGAGTATCCGGAGCTGCTCCGAATTCAGGAGGAGCTGGCCGTCTCCATGACACGAACGGGCGAGTTCGAGAGCGCGCGGAAGCTCCTGGAATCGGTGATCGCAATCTTGGAGCGCAGCCTGCACGAGGATCACCCTGATCTGGCTCGCGCTCGGTCGAGTCTGGCCACCGTACTTCACAATCTCGGCGACCTCGACGGCGCGTTGACTCTGACCCGAGCGGGGCTAGCGAGCTTGGAGCGCACCCTGCCCCCCGATCATCACAAGGTGCTCACCGCTCGAGCGAATTTGGCCAACAGTTTATTCGAACTAGGCTACCTGCCGGAGGCCCACGCGCTCGCCCTTGCGGTTGTGGACGGATGTGAGCGGACGCTCTCCGCCGATGACAGTTTATTGCTTCAAGCGAGAACCTTGCTGGCTCTCACGATGGATGAACTGGGCGACTCGAAAGGGAGTCGCAAGTTGAGGGAATCGGTACTCGCGAGCTACGAGCGCACGCTGCATCCGGATCACTTTCTCTTGATCCAAGCACGTGAGCACTTGGCCGCATCGATGCTCGATTTCGGTGACTTTGCCGGCGCCCGCGCAATTCTTGAAACGGTGCTCGAAGCCTACAGCCGCCGCTTACCTTCGGACCACCCCAACGTTCTCGCCGCACAAATGAACGTCGCGTCGTCGATGAGAAAATCGGGTGACTACGACGGCGCTCGTTCGCTCCAAGAACTCGTGCTCGCGGCCCGTGAGCGAATCCTGCCTACGGACCATCACGATCTCTTGGATACGCGAAGCAGATTGGCGGTCTCGCTGAAGATGATGGGTGACTACGGTGGTGCCCGCGCACTGCAGACGAATGTTCTTGAGGCCTACGATCGCCTGCTGCCCAGCGATCATCCGGACTGCTATAGGATTCGATTTGATCTGGCGAACACTCTCTCCGCCCTCGGCGACGAGGACGGTGCTCTCGCGCTCACTCGCGAGGTGCTCACGGCCTACGAGCGCCTCTTCCCCCCCGACCACCCGAGCATCATCCGCGCGCGAGCTAATTATGCGACGTCTCTTACGAAAGCTGGAGATCTTGCCGGTGCACTGGCGCTGGACGCAGCCGTGTACGAAGTACTCACGAGTCGACTCCCTCGCGATCATCCCGAGCTACTCATCGCTCGACAGAACCTCTCCCACGCGAAGTTGCGCATGGGCGACCTGGCCGGCGCTCGCGCGTTGCAGAACGAGCAGTTCGCTGGAATACGAGCTCACGTGCTCGGCTCGCTTGCTCTGGCTCCGCGGCAAGCGCGTCGGGCTGTTGCCACACAGAGCAAGAGTCTCGCACGACTGCTGACTCTCTCCGCGGCCGCGGAACCCGAGCTTCGCGCGCAGGCGTTCGAACTCATCGAGACGATGCGTCTCGTGGCCACCGAGTCCGCGCGTTCCCTACATCAGTTCGACGCGGATCCGGAGCTGGGGCCGATACTCGCCGAGGCCGCCTCCGTGCGTGGCGAGCTCAACAATCTGATCGGAGGCGCGGGGAAGACCCAAGCGGATTCGGAGGCCATCGCCACAGAGCTGACTCGGCTGGTGATCGAACGCGATCGCTTGGAAGGTGTTGCGAATCGGAGGCTCGCCGAGCGCGGCGTCGTGACTCAGCCCGTTTCGATTCAGGCCTTGGCCAAGCAGCTCGACGCGAACGAAGCGGTTGTCGGGTTCCGACGTATACCGCGCTACTTCGCCATCGAAGCTGTCCGAGACGGACCGTCCGTGGACTTGCTGCTCGCCCACGTATTGCGCGCCGATGGAACCCTCACCCGTCTCGATCTGGGGCCGACGGCGGAGTTCGAAGAGTTGGCCAGAGCTTGGCGAGCGGAGCTGGGAGCGCCGCTGCTGCGCGGTGTTCAGGTCGAGGGGGAAGCGGGCAACCTCGAAATGAAGGCGGGAGTGAGCTTGCGCGAACGCTTGCTGGACCCCGTGCTCGACGCGGCCGGAGCCGACGTACAGCGTCTCTTCGTCTGCGCCGACGACTTGGTCTTTTTGATTCCGCTCGAAGCGCTGCCCCTGGATGACGAAGGAGCCGAACGGCTCGGTGACCGAGTGCGCATCGTCAGCGAAGTTTCCTTTGCACGTCTACTGAGTTCGAACGAGCCGCACGAGGGTGAGCCCTTGCTCTTGGCACTGGGCGGTGTTGACTACGACGCCGCGGGCACGGCGCCCGAGGGACTCCTCGCGAATTCGCCGCCGATCGACGAGGAGGAGAACGAAGCGGGAGAAGCGCGCGCCACGCGCAGTGCGATGCCGACCAAGTTCAACAAGCTCCTGCAGAGTCGCTACGAAGCGGAAGCGACGGCGGAGCTCTTCGAGGAGGCGTTCGACGTGAAGCCTGCGCTTCTCACGCGTAAGCAGACCACCAAGGCGGCGCTCTTCGAGGCGGCGGCGGGCAAGCGCTACGTGCACCTTGCGACGCACGGCTGGTTTGCGCCGGAGAGCGTGCGTTCGACGGAAGATGTGCAAGCGAGTGACAAAACCGGCGCTCACATGGGACTCGAGGAACGCATTCACGGTTTCGCGCCGATGACATTGTGTGGGCTGGCGCTGGCCGGCGCGAATCGCGGTCCCGATGCGCTCGGTCGCGTGGTCGGCATTCTGACCGCCGAAGAGTTGTGCTCGATGGACTTGTCGTCGTGCGAACTCGCCGTGCTCTCCGCGTGCGAAACCAATGTCGGCATCCGACGTGCGGGCCAGGGCATTCAATCCCTGCAAGCCGCGCTCTATGCGGCCGGTGCGCGCACTTCGATTACGTCGCTGTGGAAAGTCGACGATGCGGCGACGCGGCGCTTAATGGAGCTCTTCTACACGGGACTCTGGATCGAAAAACTGCCCAAGTCCGAAGCGCTGTGGCAAGCCAAGACCGCCATGCGCCAAGAAGGTCATCCCCCGGGCGCGTGGGCCGCCTGGATCATGACGGGCGATCCGAACTGATATACGGAGTCAGGCTCCTATCGCAACTTCAACCGCCAGTCAGTACCGCACAAGATTCTCTTGCTGACCGCTATTCCAAGAGCGACAAAGCATGGCAAGCGTCCGACTTCTGCGTCGCAATACCGCGTTGATGACGCGATGCCAAGTGTCGGGCGAGTCGCTTAAGAGTTGTCAAGCCACGCCAACCAAACGACGGTCACGAAGATTGCGGTTTGTGCGGTACTGGTTGACGGCTGAGGTTTGGAGGGGAGCCTGACTCCGTATCAGATGCTACTCTCGCGGGCAGCACAAGGAGTAGAGGCGCTATGAGTGCATTAGAAATCGCAAGACTCGCCGTCAAGATCGCCGGCATTGGCGTTTGGCTGATTGCTCTTGATCACATCGCTGAAGTTCTGCCGTTGTTTGACTCCCTGGCCTTTGCGGACGACGATTCGCAGATTGGCTGGTTCGCGTCGGCGGGCACGATCGTGTTGAGCGTATTGGGCGCTTTGCTTTTCTTCGGCGGGGATGCGGTCGCCCGCTTCGTTGCTAAAGGTGCAACCCGGGGACTCGAACAGCAAGACACGGTTGCGGAACGCCAAGCGATCGCTTTTTCCATTGTTGGCCTTTGGATACTCAGCATGTTTGCCGTGGAGTTGCTAAGCGCCAGCCTGATCTTCTCGATGGATCCCTTCTCGGATGGGACAAAAGAGTTCGCAATCGCGAACTTCCGCATGGCGGCATTGCCCTTGCTCGCCAAAGTTTCTTTGGGAGTTTGGCTGTTCTTAGGAAGCGCTGGAGTTGTACGACTCTATCGACGATTCCAATCGATGGGGCTGCAAAGGTCGGAGACTCATCCGGCACGACAGTTCGACGTTCGAGTCACTCAATGGCATGCCATTAGCTTTTCGATTGTCGGTGTTGTGCTTTTCGTCAAGGCGCTCTCTGGGGCGGTTAGCCTCGCAGGCCTCATCTCGATGTACGCGAGAATTGATTCCGATTTGGTGTCCATGCCGCCAATGTTCGAGCCCTTCATCGTCTGTTTTCTGTACTTGATCTTCGGCCTGTTTGTGTTTGTTCGCGCGCAACGAATCGCGAACTGGTGGGCGCGATTGCGGTGATACGGAGCCAGGCTCCACTCCACACCTCAACCCTCGCCCAGTGCCGCACACGTTGCGAGCAACCCACGCCTCCGTCGTCTACCGATGGCTATCCCGTGAAAGCCCGCGTCGTCAAGAGAAGCGGCGACTCCAATTCGCGTGCGAGCATGGACGCAACGAACGGCCAAGCTGGCAAACGGTCGCACAATCGGTCAATCCGTTTGCGAAGCGTCCACGCTCCTGCAAGTGCTCGAAGACATCCTCGAAAACATGCAACTCGGTTGGTCGAAGGTGGAAGTCAGATTCGACATGGAGCGCAACGCGCTCGAAGCTGCCCGCTCCGCGAACTCTGCCAATGGTCATGGAAGGAAATCGCGCGATTCGGAAGCGGCTCCATTTCCCGAGCGAACCGATGGGTGGACGCTCCACCGCCGCTATCCGGAGGGAATTCCGATTATGCCGACCGTGCAGCAGGAGTCGCACGCCAAGCTATGCTTCGTCGCTTTTGGTGTGTACCGCACCAGGCAAAGTTCGTGCGGCACTCATCAACGGTTGAGGTCTCGACGAGAGTCAGGCTCCGTATCCACCATGCAAGTCAAAGTCAGGTTCTTGGACAATCTCAGGCTGGAAGCCCGCTTTGATGATTTCACGGTCATCAGCGATCAACCGATTCGATACAAGGGTGATGGTACGGCTCCAGGTCCGTTCGACTATTTCCTGGCCTCGTCAGCACTCTGTGCTGCCTATTTCGCCAAGGTTTACTGCGCCGCCAGAGACATTCCTACGGAAGACATCAGCATCGTTCAGGACAACATCGTTGACCCTGAAAATCGGTACAAACAAGCGTTCAAGATTCGTGCAGAACTCCCCGAGACGATCTCCGAGAAACATCGCAAGGGAATCATCAGCGCAATGGACCGCTGTACGGTAAAGCGGGTCATTCAAAACGATCTGCGTTTCGAAGTCGACTCGGTTGGTGTGCTAGGGAAAGACTCCGGCCTGCTTTACGAGGGGGACGCGCAAGCCGGCGTCCGAACGATGATCCTCGGCAAAGACTGTTCGCTCGAAGAAACGCTCACCAACATGAGTGGTCTCATCGAATCACTCGGGATCAAGATTGAAATCGCCGCTTGGCGAAACATCGTTCCCCACGTGTGGTCCGTGCATATCCGCGATGCCGATTCTCCGATGTGCTACACGAACGGAAAAGGCGCGACCAAATACGCAGCCCTCTGCTCAGCCCTCGGCGAGTACCTGGAGCGCCTCAGTAATAACTACTTTTACAACGACTACTACCTGGGCGAAGAGAGAGCGAAGGCGGACTTCGTTCACTACACCAACGAACAGTGGTTCGTGCCTGGGCCCGAGGACGCACTGCCCAAAGGCCTGATGGACGAGCGCTTCCTGGAAGCCTTTGACGGCGACGGGGATCTCAAAGCTTCCCATCTGATCGACGCCAACTCTGGAGCGATGGAACGCGGAATTTGTGCCGTGCCGTTCGTGCGGCAATCCGACCAAGAAACGGTCTATATCCCGACGAATCTCATTGGGAACATCTTTGTCAGCAACGGCATGAGCGCGGGTAACACTCATCACGAAGCCCGAGTTCAATGCCTGTCCGAGATCTTTGAACGCGCGGTAAAGAAGCAAATCATCCTCGAGGAAATCACGCTACCTGATGTTCCACAATCGGTCCTCGGTCGATTCCCCACGATCATGGAAGGGATCGAAAAGCTAGAAGCGCAGGGCTTCCCCGTCCTCGTGAAAGACGCCTCGCTCGGAGGGAAGTTTCCTGTGATGTGTGTCGCCATCATGAACCCGAAAACAGGTGGTGCATTCGCTTCCTTCGGCGGGCATCCCAAGCTTGAGGTAGCTCTTGAACGAAGCCTGACCGAACTGCTGCAAGGTCGAAGCTTTGAAGGATTAAACGATGTTCCGCCACCGACCTTCAATCGCTTCGCTGTTCGCGAGCCGAACAATATGGTTGAGCACTTCATTGACTCGACCGGCATCGTTTCCTGGAAGTTCTTTAGCCAAGCCGCCGACTATGAGTTTTCCGATTGGAATTTCACGGGCTCCACGGAACAAGAATATCAGTACTTGATGGGTGTTCTGAGGGACCTGGACAAAGAGGTCTACATCGCCGACTACAAAGACCTCGGAGCGCATGCCTGCAGGATTCTGGTTCCCGGCTATTCCGAAATCTACGATGCAGAATGTCTCGTCTGGGACAACACCAACAAAGGACTCGCCTTCAGATCAGACATCCTCAACATTCACTCGCTCGAGGACAAAGCTCTATCGCGCCTGCTCGAAAAGCTCAAAGAGAGCGAGCTGGACGACTACATGCCCATTCCAGATTTCGTCGGAGTGGCCTTTGACGAAAACTCCCCGTGGGGCAAGTGCACCATTGGCGAATTGAAGGGCCTGATCTGCCTAGCTCTCGGAGAGCATGAAGAAGCCAAGCAGTGGGCCGGCGTGTTCTTGCAATTCAACGACAACGTGCCCGCTCGAAGAAGGTTCTACCAAGTCTTGGATGCCGTGCTCGACATCAAGTTGAGGGATGACCTCCAGCTTGAAGACTACATCCCGGGCCTCATTCGAATGTATGGCGAGGAATTGCTCACAAGTGCGACGGCGAGCGTGTCAGGGAAGACTCGGTTCTTTGGATTGACACCGACGAATATGAAGCTCGACGGTATCGACAAGCATCAGAGACTGCTCGAGAGTTACGAGAAGCTCCAGGTGATACGGAGTCAGGCTCCACTCCAAACCTCAACCCGCAACTAGTACCGCACAACCTGAAACCAATCCGTGCCCCAGTCGTCTACCTGGCATGGCACGACTCTCGAGAAGGGATTCACCCGACACCTGGCATCACGTCATCAACCGCGGGATTGCAAAGCGCCCCCTCTTTGAGACGCGCGACGACATTCGCTTCTTCTTGGCGCGGCTCGCTCGCCAGATCCGCATAAACCGGATCGAGGTACACGCGTACTGCGTGATGACCACACACTTTCATCTGCTTGTGCGCAGCCCAATCGGCGAGCTCTCCGAAGCAATGCGACGCGTACAGAACGAGCATTCCCGACGATTCAATCGGAGAAAACGGCGGGATGGATCGCTCATCCGAGGGCGGTTCTTCTCGAAGCTGGTCGATTCCCTGCGGTATCGGCGAACGCTCGTTCGCTACATCGATGGCAATCCTGTGAAAGCCGGCATCGTCAAGTCGAGCGGTGACTTCGAGTTCAGCAGCGCTGCGGCTTATTATCGAGAGTCCTTTCCGCCTTGGCTCAATCGAGGATGGGTAACGAGTGAGACCCGTGCTGCAACTGGTGACGAACAGCTCACCGCCGCCAATTATCGAGCGATGTTCGAAGTTCGAGATCCGAAGAGGCTCGACGACATCAGTGACCTCGTCAACGCTCGCCTCCGAAACAAGGGCACACGGGACCCGCTCAACGATCTAATCGGGTCGACTCCCAATCACGTGCGCGTATGGATGAAATGCAAGGCCAGACTCGCAGACGGGCACGCAGTCGGACAACCCGTTTGCGGGGCGCGCACGCTCCTGCATGTGCTCGAGGACAACCTCAAAAAACATGGAGTCTGGATGGTCGAAGACGGAAGTCAGATTCAGCAAGGGGCACACCTCGCCCGAAGTGGCCTGCTCCGCGAACTCTGCCATTTGTCATGGAAAGAAATCGCGCAGTTCGACAACGGGTCCGTTTCCCGAGCAAGCCGATTGGCCGACGTCCATCGACGATTGCTCGAAGCGAACTACGACTACGCCACTCGCGCAGCAGGAGTCGCACGCCAGGCAATGCTGCGTTGTTCTTAGTGGGTGCCGCACCAGGCAAATGTTAGTGCGGTACCGATCAACGGTTGAGGTCTGGGGTGGAGCCTGACTCCGTATAGTGCACGGCCTCAAGGTACAACCCCGAAGCCGGCGCCGTGCCCGGAGCCGCCTTCCGATCACGCGCGGCGAGCAGCGCCGGAATCGTCTCCGGCTCGAAGCGCCCCTCGCCCGCCTTGACGATCGTCCTCACGACGTTGCGGACCATCTTGTAGAGGAAGGAGTCCGCACGCATGGTGATCGCGATCGCCTCGGCCTCGTGCACCAACTCGACGCTTGTCATGTTGCGCACCGTGGTCGCTCGTTCGAAGTTGGGCTTCTTGGCGAAGGTCGCGAAGTCGAGCTCGCCCACGAAGTGAGGACAGGCCGCTCGCATCGCTTCCACATCGAGGGGTCCCGGTATGTGCCAGACGCGACCGACCTTCTCCTTCGGACACTCCGGCGCGTTCCAGATTTCGTAGCGGTAGGTCTTGCCGGTCGAGTCCATCCGCGCGTGAAAACCATCCGCGACCGGGCTGGCGTCGAGCACTCGCACTCCTTCCGGAAGCGCCGGATTTAGATCAGGGAGAATCACATCTTCGGGCAGCGTGACGCTGGCCACCTGCGCGTCGGCGTGTGCCCCGGCGTCGGTGCGTCCCGAACCCTCGATCGGTGCGCGCACGTCTGAGATCTCGAGCAAGGCCGCTTCGAGCGCTCCTTGCACCGTCGGTTGCCCGGGATGACGCTGCCAACCTTTGAACTGGCTGCCGTCGTACGAAACCGTCAATCGGTAGGTGGCCATTCCCTAACCTCGGAGGAAGAAGCCGGTGACACTCGCTCGAATGTTCGAGCCCGCGGCCCTCGTGATCGGAGCGATCGCGTGCGGAGCGCCGCCGAGGATGACGAGGCGATTGGGCTTGGGCATCACGAACTGGCCGCTGCCGCTCTCGAGCAAGCCTTCCGAATAGGACTCCGTCTCAAAGCGATGGCCCATGATCGGAAGCTCTTCGTCGGTACCCTCTGCGACCAGCAACTCGCCTCCCCAGTGCGCGTTCCAGTGCGGGTGGGCGTAGTAGATGAACGCGCCCGTGTAGAGCTCCGAATCGTCGCGGTGCCAGGACAGGCTCGAGCCTTGCGAGTAGACGTAGGAGCGCGCGCTGATGCGAGCCCAGTCGTCGCCGACAACTTCCGCGTAAGCATCCGATTCCGCGAGTAGCGCCGAGATCACGCCGTCAATCGCCGTGTTGCTGGGGTAGCGGTGGGGCTGCTCCGGATCGTGAACGAGCTCCTCGTCGCGAGTCGGCGTGACAATCTCCTGTCCGCCGAGCGGAACTCCGTCGTCGAGTTTCCAGGCGCCAACCGTGCGCGAGACCGGGTGGAGCTCCGCGAACTGAAACTCAGTCCAGAGTGCCGTCCATTCCGCCTCGTCGAGGAAGTTGTCGAGAATCTTGAGGAGCGGTTTGGACATGGCGTGGGACGTACTCGGAATGGCTTGGTCTGGTGGAGCGCTCGGAATCACTATTGGAGCAAATCACAGGGCAATGGCGAGACCTCACTACCGAAGATACGGAGTCAGGCTCGCCCCGAGACCTGAATCGTTGAACAGTACCGCACAACCAGAAACAAGTCCGCGTCCCAGCTGTCCATCTAGCATGGCACGGCAACCCAGAGGAGATTTCCCCGACACTGAGCAACCTTCATTTATCGAGTAATTGCAAAACGCCCGCGCTTTGAGGCGCGCGACGACAGGCGCTTCTTTCTTGAGCGGTTTGACTTCAGGTTGTGCGGTACTGTTCAACGGTTCAGGTCTCGGGTGGAGCCTGACTCCGTATCACCGTTTAAACTTTCGGTGCGTGCCTACCCTCTCCTTCACCAACTCGGCTCTGTGCCGACGGTAGGATTGGAAGTCGCCGTGGTGGAAGACCACGTTGCCGTCTTCTTCGAACGCCAGAATGTGCGTGGCGACCTTGTCGAGGAAGTAGCGGTCGTGGGTCACGATGATCATGCAGCCGGGATAGTGCGTGATGCCCTCCTCAAGAACGCGCAAGGTCTCCAGGTCGAGATCGTTGGTGGGCTCGTCCATGATGATCAGGTTGGCGGGCTTTCGGAGCATTCTGGCGAGCAACACTCGATTGCGCATCCCGCCTGAACACTCACCGAGGATGCGGGCTTGGTCTTCACCCTTGAAGTTAAAACGCGATACGTAAGCGCGTGCATCCATCGTCGTGCGGCCGAAGGGCAAGATCTGGTTGCCCTCGGTGACATTGTCAAAGACCGACTTTGTGTCATCGAGCGAATCGCGCGACTGCTCGATGACGGAGGTGACAACGGTGGAGCCGATCTCGACGTGACCCGCGTCCGGCTCTTCCTCGCCGAGGATCAACCTCAAGAGCGTGGTCTTGCCTCGGCCGTTACCGCCGATCACACCCAGCTTGGCCTGCGGCGGAATGTCGAAGGTCAATCCCTCGAAGAGCACGTGGTCGCCGTAACCCTTCTTCAAGTCGCGCACGTGAACCACCTTGTCGCCCAATCGTGAGCCCGTGGGAATTCGCAGCTCCACCGATCGGACCTGTTCCTCGGCGCTGACCTGGTCCGCAAGTTCCTGATAGCGTCGCAGGCGCGAGTTCGATTGCTTGGTCTGCGCTTTCGGCGTGCGCCGAATCCACTCGAGCTCCTTCTCCAACTGCTTGTCGCGGATGGCGTCGTGCTTGCGCTTGATGTCGAGGCGCGTGCGTTGTGATTCGAGATAAGCGCTGTAGTTGCCTACGTAAGGAGTCGCCAACCCACCGGCGACTTCCAACATGCAACCGACCACGTTGTCGAGGAAGTAGCGGTCGTGAGTGATCAGAACCACGAGCCCCTGGTACTCCAAAAGGTAGGTCTCGAGCCACTGAATCGAATCCGCATCGAGGTGGTTCGTGGGCTCGTCGAGCAGCAGGATGTCCGGGTGCTCGAGCAGCAACTTGCAAAGCCCCACACGGCGCATCTCCCCGCCGGAGAGTTTGTCCACACTCCTGTCCCCGGGAGGAACCTGGAGAGCGTGCATGGCTTGGTCGAGATGCTGGTCGAGATTCCAGATGTCCTTGAGGTCCATCTCGTGTTGCAGGTGATCCAGCTCCCGCGTGAGTTTGTCGAGCGCCTTGCCTTCCGCGTCGCCGACCAGCGTCATCACTTCGTAGTAGCGCGCTTCCAGCTCATGCAAATGGTCCACGGCCACATCGATGTTGCCCTTCACGTCCTTGCCGGGATCGAGCTTCGGCTCCTGCGACAAGTAACCGACGCTGATGTCCCCGTTCGTGCGCGCGATGCCGTCGAAATCCTTGTCCTCCCCAGCCAGGATCCGCAGCAGCGTGCTCTTCCCCGCCCCGTTCGCGCCGATCAGGCCGATCTTGGAGGTCTCGTGGAACGCCATCGTGATGCCCTTGAGGACTTCCCGTTGCTCGTAGGATTTGTGCAGGTTTTCCACCTGAAAGACAATGCGTTCGGCCATAGCGGCGAGGATCCTATCCGCGCAAGCTCGTCTCGCCTAGGTGGCTCGACTGCAATGATACGGAGTCAGGCTCGACCCCAAACCTCAATCATCACTCGGTACCGCACAACCCGAAACCAGTCCCCGTCTCAGCTGTCCATCTAGCGTGACACGGCACCCTGAGGAGATTTCTCCGACACTGAGCATCCGTCATGTATCGAGTGATTGCAAAATGCCCGCGCTTTGAGGCGCGCGACGACTGGCGATTCTTTCTTGAGCGGTTTGACTTCAGCTTGTGCGGTACTGTTCAACTGTTCAGGTCTCGGGTGGAGCCTGACTCCGTATCATCCGGCAATAAGGTCCTCTCTCAAGAAGGAACGAATCACCTTTCGTTCGGAAATATCAATCAAGAAAACGGCTCCTGGCCATTGTGGCGGCGATCTGTACGAGGCCGTCCCGATCAGCAACTCCGTCACCACTCCTTTCGAGTCTTTCTTGTAAGCGGAAAGGGATATGCCTGGAAACGGTATTTGACTCTCGGGATTCGAGACTTGCCCAAGCACTTCGTCCGAGGCGCCAGAAACGATTACGAGGAGAGTCTGAGCGGACGAACCTAACCCTCCGAGACAGCTGAGCCCTAAATCAGAAAACCCGTCGCCATTGACGTCGCCTAAAGAGAGAACTTCTAGCCCAATTCTTTCCGCGTGTTCCTTCCACTTCCCTAGCAACAATCCGTCAGAACCCGAATACCTAAAAATGGGCGTTGGACCCCTCGCAGAGCCGCCTATTGCGATGTCAGGTACTCCGTCTTCATTGACATCATCTAGAACGCATAGAGTTCGACCGAACCCTCCTGAATAATCACTATCTTTTGGATCGATCGTAACGACACGATCCAGATTAGCGCTCGACAGCCCCCACACGAACTCCGGGTTATTGATCCCAAAGACATCATCACAACCGAGCCCGCCGCCGCTAACGAGGAGATCGTTGTTGTGATCACCGCTTAAGTCACCAGCCTGAATGACTCGGCCCCCCAGATGCGCATGTGGTGCATCCCCGAAAGCGGCTTTAATGGCGCTACCGTCTACCCCGCTGTAGATGCGTACAGAACCGCAGTGGTTGCGATCATCAAGTCCATCGTAAGGGGAACCAACTGCAAAATCCGCTACTCCGTCCTGATTCAAATCGTCCAGCACGGCAAGAGAAGGAAAGGGATAGACAGCGTCCCAAATATTTGCGATCCCCCCCCTAGTCGTTGGGACATCATAAAGGAGCAAATTCTTCCCAAGTGACATCACAGAAACATAGCCGTCTCCGATGTTGGTTACGGTCGTGGAGATTGTCTCTGGCCTACCGATTGTGTCTACACCTTGACACGTAGTTCCGATAATGAGATCCGGCACATCGTCGCCATCCAAATCCCCGGGTGCGATCATGCTAATGCCAAACAGATCCCCAGCTTCCTTGCCATCGAAGGTCATCAGAATTCGCTTAGTTTGCGGATCGAAAATCCAAACTCGACCACAGCGCCCCTTATCACTCGCACCCATGAAGAGAGGATCCGACACAGCAATTTCTGGATGTCCATCCGAATTCAAGTCGCCAACCGTCACAACAGCACAACCAAACCTATCTGCGTAGTTGGCGTGACCAATCATCGTAACGGCCAAGCCGGCGGTTACCTTTTGGACAACGCTTCGTCTAGCAAGAGCCGCGAATAGTAGCTCTCTCACTCGGTGCGGCCAAAAAGCGGCGAATGCCAATAATTGTTGCTGAACCTTCTTCATCCCCTGATACGGAGTCAGGCTCGACTCCAAACCTCAATCATCACTAAGTACCGCACAACTCGAAACCCGCCCACGTTCCTGCTGTCCATCTAGTATGGCCCACCAACCCAGAGGAGATTTCTCCGTCACTGAGAATCCGTCAATTATCGAGTAATTTCGAAATTCACGCGCTTTGAGGCGCGCGACGACTGGCGATTCTTTCTTGAGCGGTTTGACTTCAGCTTGTGCGGTACTGTTTGACGGTTCAGGTCTCGGGTGGAGCCTGGCTCCGTATCAGCTCCATCGAAGGCTTTAGGAGAGGCGGGGATACTCCGGCGAAGGTGAATGCAGTACCGTAGCGGGTCGCGCGTGTGCCACCTGGCTCACTCCAGGGCGCGCCGCGCTCGCCCGCCAGAGCAACGCTTCACGCGACTCACGTCACCGCGAAGCGTCGCATTCCGTCACCCGCTCTGGGTGACTTCACTCGATTGATTTTAATGATTCGCGAACTCCGATCCTCTCCGTTGTTTGGACAGGTTTCAGAACGCAACCAACGAAGAGGATTGAACCCCAATGGGTAACAGACTGTATATCGGAAACCTTTCCTGGGACACGACCCAGGACACTCTCCAGGCCGTGCTCGTCGAGAACGGACGCACCGTAAAAGACCTGCACTTCGCGATGGACCGCGAAACCGGTCGTCCCCGCGGCTTCGCGTTCGCCGAAATGAGCAGCGAGGCCGAAGCCCAGGCGTGCATCGAACAGATGGACGGCATGGAGCTCGACGGCCGCAACCTCAAGGTCAACGAAGCCCAACCGCGCCCCGAGCGTAGTGGCGGCGGCGGCGGTGGTGGCGGTGGCGGTGGCGGACGCGGCGGCCGCGGTGGCGGCGGCCATGGTGGCGGCGGTGGCGGTGGCGACCGCTGGTAGACCTGGCTAAACCCAGCTCACCAATCACGGGCGGCACTCGGGGAACCGGGTGCCGCTCGATTGCATTCGATCACGTAGCCCATGAGTCGCTTCGCCGATCCGGCGGCGGCCCTTCCGAGGCGGCGGTGCCCACCGTCAGCGGCCAGCCCAAGGCGGAAGGCCTTGAGTTTTCAAGCGGCGGCTCGATCGCTGCACACCTGAATCAGTAGCGGTAGTCACTATGGCGAAAAGCAAGCAACGTACGACGTTCGAGAAGCGACGTCGGGAGCAAGAGAAGCAAGATAAGCGAGCGGAGAAGCGTGGCCGCAGACAAGACCGCAAGGAAGAGAAGGACCTTCGCGAGCCGACCGCTGTCGATCTGACCAAAGCGCCCGACGGGCCAGCGCTGAATCGCGAAGAGCTCGACGGGGATGCGGAGTGAACCTCTCCATCGAGTAGAGCGCTGCGGCTAGACGCGGCTGGCCATCCCGAATCCGAAACTGATCAGCCGAGTCACCCGCGCTCGATTCCCGGCTAGTCGAAGTCGGAGATCATTCTGCTCCAGCGCGGGTCCGAATGAAGCGAATTCAGATCTCGATCACTCTGAAGGTGCTCAAAGTCGTTGTAGCCGGATGCGAGTGCATGGCGGAGAGCCTCAAAGGCCCGCTCGACGTTTTCAGCCAGCGCGAAAGCACAGGCGCCATTGTAGGCCGCGTTCGCACCGAAGCCCGGCGCTCCGCCAGCGAGCATGAAGTACGCCCCGGCCTTCTCGAAGGCTTGTTTCTGGTAGTGCACGAATCCGAGCCCAAACCAGACTCCCGGAAACTCGCTGGCTCGACCTTCCAGCTTGGTGAAGAGCGACTCCGCCAGCTCGATATCCTGCGCATTCAATGCGCTCCAAGCCTGCTGCAAGACCACTCCCGGAGCAACCGCCCCGAGATTGACCCGCACTAGAGTTCGCGCGTTACCGGCGCTCGGATCCGCACAGCCCAGATACAGAGTGGTCCCGTCGCCGGACGCGGCGACTCCATTGCAGCCGGCGACGAGCGGCGAGAGCCGAGGGCCCTGTGAACTCTTCTGCACACCGTCTTGAAGGATGTAGTGCACAGCTCCCTCAGGATTGATTCTGTAGACGGCTCCGATTCCGGAGGCTGCGTACAAGAATCCGCCAGCCCAATCCAAATGAGCGCCGGCGCCTTTACCGAACGCTAGCGGCAAACAGCTGAAGAGCTCGACCTGGCCCTCACTCGGGATGCGAAAGATGCGCGCGTCGCGCCCACTCGAGACGTACAGCACTCCATTATCGTCGATCGCAATTCCCACCGAACCCGCGAGCCGAGGATCTTTCGCGTAAGTACTGAGCGCACCTTCGGGAGTGATCTTCGCGACGGTGAAGTCCTGAGCATTGGGACGCCCATAGATGGTGACGTAGAGATTGTCCGCCGCGTCGATGGCCATTCCCGCTGGCCCGAGCGGTGTCGTGGCAAACTTACGCACTTCTCCTTCCGGCGAGACGATGCTGATGTAGTTGGAGTTGTAGTTGCTCACGAAGAGGTTGCCCTTTGAATCCATCACCGTGTCCGTTGGGCCTTCGAAACCTTCCGCGACAACTTCGATCGCTCCTTCTGGACTGGACCGGAACAGCGCCGAGCCCTTCCAGGATCCGCACAAGTAGAGATTGCCGTCGCTGGCGTAGTTGAGCCCGTCGAAGGGGAACTCGATGGTGCGATTGATCCGCTCGACCGACTGCTTGGATTGGATGGGAAGTGGACTGTCGCTGCTCTGTGGCGCAAGGCTCATGTACAGAGCGAGCAGGATCGAAGTTTTCATGGAGTGGTTCCTATACTGGGGGAAGCTGATCGACGGCAAAGGTCAGTTCGAGAGAGTAGTGGCCCTCTGCAAGCGCGAGCGCGGAGAGGGCTCACCTGCTTCACGCAGTGGCGAAGCGCGCTCTGCCAGGGACGAAATGGTGCAGGCCGAATCGCATCGAGCCGCGTACGCTTCGGCGAAGGCCTTCGCGCATGCCGCTCCCCTCTGAATCCATGACTCCGCCCTCAGCGAACCCCAAAATCTCCACGTGGCAACGAACCGCCATGTTGATGGGAATCTGGCTCGTTCCGGGATTTCTCCAGTGCGTGCAGGAGCTGACTTGGTCGCACACGCGCGGAGGGGGTGAAGCTCGCATCGGCTTCATCCTGCTCTACTTCCTGCCACTTTGGCTTCCGTGGGCCGCCTTCACTCCGCTCGTTCTGGCACTCGCACGCCGATTCAGTTTCCAGCGAACACCGCGCCTCGCATTCCTTCTGACCCACGTCGTGGCGTGCGTCGGATTCGGGCTCCTACATCTCGTTCTGATCGGGCTGTTCAAGATCACCTTCCCGCCCCGCGACTCGGTCCCCACCGAGCTCTGGCCCTGGCTGGTTCGAATGCTGTGGTCGCTCCACTCCCAGGCCGAGGTCCTGGCCTACTTCGGAGTTGTCGCCGTCGGGCATGCACTGAGCGCTCTTCGTGCGAGTCGTGAACGGGAGGTACGCGCGCTCAAACTAGAAGGACAATTGGCCGAAGCACGGCTGGCCGTACTTCAAGGTCAGCTCCGACCTCACTTTCTCTTCAACACGCTGAATTCGATCGACGTCATGATGAAATCGGACGTGAAGGGTGCGAGCGACATGCTGCATCGCTTGAGCGGTCTGCTTCGTCGCACGCTGCGGAGCGAAGCACCGACGCATTCACTGAGAGAGGAACTCGAACACCTGCGCTGCTACATCGACATCGAGAGCGTTCGATTCAGCGATCGACTAGAGGTGTCGTTCGAGGTCGAGGAAGCCTCCCTCCCACTCGACGTCCCCACGTTCATCCTGCAACCTTTGGTCGAGAACTCGATCAGCCACGGCATCCTGCCCTACGCCGAGCGCGGCACCGTCGTGGTTCGAGCCAAGTGCTCCGACGATCGCCTCGAAATCGAAATCGAGGACGATGGAGTCGGAGTGGTGGCAAAGATCACCGAAGGCATCGGAATCGGAAATACGCGCGTGAGTCTGAACGAGCTCTATGGCGACGACCACAGCTTCACAGTGGAGCCTCGCACAGGACGCGGCACCGTCGTTTCGATCTCGCTCCCGCGCCGCACCGCTGATCAGAGCCGGCCGGAGTTCAGAGATGAGTAGTAGCCAGCGAGAAGTCTTGTTGGTGGACGACGAACCCTTGGCGCGTCAGGGATTGCGAAAGCTGCTCGAGGCCTGCCCGGACTTTCGCGTTGCCGCCGAGTGCAAGAACGGTCTAGAGGCTGTGCGAGCACTTCGAGACGAGCACTTTGACTTGGTGTTGCTCGACATCGAACTCCCCGAGCTCGATGGTTTCGAAGTCTTGAGCCGAGTTCCAGTCAGCAAGCGACCTCCCGTCGTCTTCATCACCGCCTTCGATCAGTACGCGGTGCAAGCCTTCGAAGCGCATGCTCTCGACTACCTCGTCAAGCCGGTAGCTCCGGCGCGATTCGCAGCTGCACTCGATCGCGTGCGAATCGCGAATCACTCCGCAGAGAACGAGAGACGATTGAACGCATTGCTCGACGAGATTGGCCCGACCTCGCGTCATCCGACCCGCGTAGCGGCGAAGGCCGGTGGACGCACCTGTTTGATCGCGGTGGATGAGATCGACTGGATCCAAGCGGCGGACAACTACGTCCGGCTTCACACCGGCGGAAGGACCGTTCTACAGCGAGAGTCGATTTCACATCTCGTCGAGAGATTGAACCCCGCCCAGTTCGTGCGCATCCATCGCTCGCACGCCGTCAATATCAGCCGAATTCGAGAGCTGCGTGCCGTCGGTCGCGGAGACGGTCGCTTGCTCTTAGAGGGCGGAACGGAGCTTACCGTCAGCAGGAGCTATCGCTCCAATCTTGAGCGCGTCTTCAAGGACTGAACGGCAGCTTTCAGGAAGCCAGGGCATTCGTTCACAACGACGTCCACGAACAAGTGGATCGATTGTCCACCGACGCGCGCAGCTGATCGCCGTACTAATTGAATTTAGGCCGATCTCGTCGATGCAACGCGTGAGACTACTCCCCCCAAGCCCGTCCTCTCAAGTACCGCAGTAGGTCGTGTAGGGGCCAAACTCGACGGGCGCGGAGCCTGCGAAGGCTTCTTGGCCCGCGACTTCTGTGTACGGATCGGCGAGCACTTGCACCAGCTTCTCGAAGGGTGCGAAGTCGAGGGCGGTCGCGGCCACGAGCGCTTCCTCGACCTTGTGATTGCGCGGAATGTAGATCGGATTGACACGATCCATGGCCTCCGCCTTCGCTAACGGATCACCGGCTTCGCTTTCGTGGCGCTTGCGCCAAAGCACGAGCCAGTCATCGAACTTGGCAGAGCTCAGAAGGAGCGAACGCACCGACGCGTCATCACCGCGAAGAGCTTGTCCGAGTCCTCGGAAGGTGTTCGTGAAGTCCGCGCTCTCGGATGCCATGACGGACAGCAAGTCATTGACCAACTTGTCATCACCCGGTCGAACGCCAGGAAGCCCAAGCTTGGCGCACATCTCTCCAAGCCAGGCGGGCTCGTAGAGTTCGGCAAACTCTTCGACCGCGTCGGTGGCCAGTTGAATCGCGCGGTCCGAGTCGTCGGGATCGATCAGATCGAGAAGCGTCTCGGCGAAGCGCGCGAGATTCCACTTCGTGGCCGGCGGCTGATTGACGTAGGCGTAACGTCCGCGGCGATCGATGGAGCTGTAGACCGACTGCGGATCGTACGCGTCCACAAAAGCGCAGGGGCCGTAGTCGATCGTCTCGCCCGAAATGGTCGTGTTGTCGGTGTTCATCACACCGTGAACGAATCCGATGGACATCCACTTCGCCACCAGCTCGGCTTGCCGCTTCACGACGGAGCGCAGGAACTTCAGGTACGGAGCGTCGCCGCCGGTGAGTTCGGGGAAGTGGCGGTTGATCGAGTAGTCCGCCAATCGCTGCAGCTTCTCCTTCACGCCGTGGTTCGCGAAGTACTGAAAGGTACCGACGCGCAAGTGGCTGGAGGCCACGCGCGCGAGCACGGCACCCGGCAGTGCAGACTCGCGATAGACCGACTCCCCCGTCGTGCAGGCAGCCAGCGACCTGGTGGTCGGGATACGAACCGCGTGCATGAACTCGCCAATCAGATACTCGCGCAGCACGGGACCGATAGCAGCCTTCCCATCGCCGCCGCGCGAGAACGGTGTCGGACCCGAACCCTTGAGGTGCAGATCTCGCCTCATGCCCTTCGTGTCCACCAACTCCCCCACGAGCAGCGCGCGACCGTCGCCCAGTTGCGCGGAGAAACCGCCGAACTGATGCCCGGCGTAGATCTGCGCGAGCGGACTCGCGCCTTCCGGCGATTCGCTGCCCGTAAAGAACCGAGCACCTTGCGCGTTGTCGAGCGTCGCGCCATCGAGCCCCAACTCCTCCGCTAGCTCATGGTTGAACTTAACGATCGCGGGTTCGGGGAACTTCGCGCCCTGCCACGCGGTGTACAAGCCCTCGAGCTCTGCGGCATAGGTGTTGTCGAACGGGAACAGTTGGCTGGGCGTCATGGTGGTCTCTAGATCGTTCGGGCACGCGTGGTTTTCCGTTGTCCGTAACGAGAACGCTCCACACCTCATTCAAACCAAAGTATTCAAACCAAAGTATTCAAACCGGAATCGACTTCCGTTTTAGCAAACGGCTCCTCGGGCGCAAGGCGCGATCGTGAAAGCACGCTTCGGTAGGGCCCCGAATGTCTGTCCATCCAGAAAACCCAGCCTACTGGTTTCGAACGAGTTTAACGCTCGTTATTGCAAAGCATACCTAGCAGTCCGTGGTGAAAGTGCTTTGCTCTATGAGCAGCAAATTTTTAGTCGGGTTGATGCCCGGAAACGAACCCGAATCCATAGATTCGGGGAGGCTTTTGGGTGCCGACCTGGCCAAAAATCGGCCGCTTATGGAGTGAATGACTTTTACCACGGGCTGCTAGGCTGGTGGCGGTTGAGCCGCACACGTTCCAACATCCGGCGGATTCGCGGCACACGCTGCAGGAGCGTTCGCCGCGCACGTTCCCGCAGGACTCGAGCCGGAGCTCGCCGCGCTTCCCTGGTTCCATGGCATCCTTGCGAGAGCCAATCCCATTCCGCACCAGTCGGTGACACCGGCAACGATCTGCCCAAGACCGATGAATCCCGCGAGCGCGAAGAACGCCGGATGAACGCCATAGCCGAGCCCAGTTCCGAGGACGACAAGAGCTCCTGCAAGAATCCGCACCTGCCGCTCGAGTGAAACGTGTTCCCCTGAACTTTCGGTCTCGCCGCCTGCTCGCTTGTATCCCTCTAGGCCATCGCCAACGACGGAAAGCCCTGCGAGCCCCATCTTCGCCAGAGACTCCAGCGCCATCTCGGCGCGACTGCCCGAGCGGCAGAGCAAGAGTCGCGGGGCCGGTACGGCTCGCGCCTCGTCGGCGCGTGCGACGAGCTGGTCAAGGGGGATCTGAACGGAGCCGTCGATGTACTCCGATTGAAACTCGACGTCTGTGCGAACGTCGAGAACGCTTGTCGCACCACCTTGGCGCACGCGCTCCACAGCTTCTGCCGCTGTGACCGCCCGCGGGATGTCGACGCCCTCCCGGTTCAGCCGCAGCAAGTCGTCCATGTTGGCCGGCCGAGGAGGAGGATTCGCCGTAAGGCTTCTCACGAACTCGGCGCGGTCCTCGATACTCAGCCATGGATTCGACTTGCGCTCGGCTCCGAGGCTGCTTTTCGTCTGACCCTTGTAGTCGTGCGAAGGGTAGAGAACCGTCTCATCGGGCAGAAGCGAGAGGAGCCGATGAACGCTGTCGAAGAGCTGCCCCGCATCTCCTCCGAGAAAATCCGTGCGCGCAACGCCTCCGATGAGAAGGGTATCTCCCCCGAAGAGAGCGCCAGATGCCACGAGAACGATGTGGTCGGGAGTATGTCCGGGGCTGTGATAGACCGTCACCGGCACGTCGCCGAGATGGAGAACATCCCCGTCGGCGGGGTGCCTCGTTACGCCGATATGGTTCGCTTTTTCATGGGCGATTCGCGTGGACGAGAAGAGCTTAGCCAATGCACCCGCGCCCGATGGGTGATCCGCGTGGGTGTGCGAATCGACCACGTAGGGAAGAGACCAACCCTGGGAACGCACTTCCTCGGCCACCGAATCCACGAGGTCTAGGTGAACGTCCAGAGCCAGCGTTTGCCCGGTCAACGGGTCGTTCAGCAGAAAGCTCCGGCATCCCTGTGGGTGAGGGAAAGTGACCACCTGGAGGTTCTTGATCGTTTCCATGTCGGGGGAGACAGAAGTTCGTTGAGACATGTGAATCCTCGTGCGCTGGAGATACTTTGGAGTACTAGTAACTTTGGTCCGCGAACGTCCTCATCAACATACGCCGAAGGCCTGAGGACAAGCAGTAATCCGTCGCAGAGCGTGAGGCTAGGTGGATTAGGTAAGCTCCCGGCGTGGACACGCCCAAACGCGCTCGCCGTCGACACCGGCAGGGTTGGCTGCCTGATTGGCTGCTTACCTACAGCCGTAAGGAGCTTGGATCGGACACGGTGGCTGGGGTTGTTGTCGCCTCGATGCTCGTGCCCCAGGCGATGGCGTACGCACTTCTCGCCGAACTCCCTGTCCACGTGGGTCTCTACGCCGGGCTCCTACCGGTGGCGGTCTACGCTCTGTTGGGTTCAAGTCGCTTCCTCTCTGTCGGACCGGTAGCGATGGTGTCCTTACTTGTCGCGAGTGGCATCGGACCGATTGCGAACGGAGATATCAGCCTCGCCGTCCAGCTAGCTATCACGCTTGCCCTCATGGTCGGCGTTATTCAGCTGGCCATGGGCCTTCTGCGAGCAGGCTTTCTCGTGAACTTCTTGAGCCATCCGGTTCTTTCGGGCTTCACCAGTGCCGCAGCCCTTGTCATTGGAGCGAGCCAACTGAAACACATCCTTGGCGTAACTGTCCCGCGCACCGAGCAGCCCTACGAATTGTTCGTCGTGCTCTGTGAGAAGTTGGCCGAGACGCACGTCGCCACGGTGGGGTTCGGCGCGTTAGCCATCGCTGCGTTACTCTCCGTCCCCCGCTTCCTACCGAGAGTTCTCCGACGACTCGGTGCAAGCGAAGATGCAGTCGCCGCGTGGTCAAGAAGCGGCCCGCTCGTCGTCGTGTTCGCCGGAACGCTGGTGGCCTGGCTGTTTGGAACGGACTCGGGAGTGTCCACGGTGGGCCGGATTCCCGCGGGCCTTCCAAAGTTCGTTCTTCCGACTCTGAACTTTTCCAATGTCTCGGCGCTCCTCCCAACTGCTGTGGTGATCAGCCTCGTGGGATTCATGGAGAGTTTCGCTGTTGCTCAAGCTCTTGCCAGCAAGCGCCGTCAGCGGGTTGATGCCGACAGGGAGCTCGTTGCACTCGGGTTCGCCAACCTCAGCTCCTCGGTAATCGGAGGATACCCCGTAACGGGAGGATTCAGCCGGTCGGTCGTGAACTTCCAAGCGGGCGCTCGGACCGGGCTCGCGTCCCTCGTGGCGGCTGCATTCATGGCGTGCACGCTCCTCTTTCTGACACCGCTCATTACCTTCCTTCCCAAGTCGGTACTCGCTGCGATCATCCTCGTAGCGGTCGCTTCACTCATCGACTTCCGAAAGCTGGCGCATATCGCGCGCTACAGCCGAGCCGATGGCGCATGCTGGATCGCGACGTTCGTGGGCGTCTTCATTCTTGGCATCGAGTGGGGTGTGGTCGTCGGAGCGCTCAGCTCCGTCGTCTTCTTTTTATGGCGCACTAGCCGCCCCCATGTAGCCGTTGTGGGAAGGGTCGGGACGACGGAGCACTACCGCAACGTCCTTCGCCATGACGTAACCGTCCAAGAGGGCATTCTCGCTATTCGTGTAGACGAGAGCTTGTACTTCGCGAACGTTCGCGGCCTTGAGGAACGACTCCTCGAGGCCATCTCCGATGACCCGACAATTAGGCAAGTGCTCCTCATCTGCAGCGGCATCAACTTCATCGATGCTACGGGCCTCGAATCCTTGGAGTCGTGTCTCACTTGCCTCGAAGATGCCGGTGCTTCCTTAAACCTCGCCGAAGTCAAAGGGCCCGTCTCGGACCGATTGGCCCAGGCTGGCTTCCTCGACCGGTTGGGACACGACCACCTGTTCCTGAGCACCCACGAGGCCATGTCCAAGCTGGCGCGGATCGTACCCGAGAGACTTTTCTAGAACCGAATTCACCTTCCTCAACAATATGAGCATCACACTCCAATTCCTCGGGGCCGCGCGTCAGGTGACCGGGAGCAAACACTTGTTGACCGTTAACGACAAGCGAGTCCTCTTGGATTGTGGAATGGTCCAAGGACCTCGACGGCTCTCGAACAAGCTCAACACCCAGTTCTCGTTTCGACCTCCCGAAGTGGACGCAGTGGTCCTCTCTCACGCGCACGTTGATCACTCGGGATCGCTCCCCAGGCTCGTCAAACTCGGATTCGGCGGCAAGATCCATTGCACTCATGCAACGCGCGATCTCTGTGAAATCCTGCTCACCGATTCGGCCCACATTCAAGCTTCCGACGCTCGGTATCTCCGCAAGAAAGGCCACGAGTTCGAGCCGCCCTATGACGGCGTCGACGTGGAGAAAACGCTGCGGCAAATGAAAGGCGCCGACTACCACCAGCAAATCGATGTCTGCGAAGGCGTTAGAGCCACCCTCATCGATGCGGGTCATATTCTGGGGTCCTCCCAGGTCATCCTCGAGGTAGACGACGGATCGTCTCGCCTCACGATCGCCTTCACAGGAGACCTGGGCCGCAAGCAAATACCGATTCTGTGCGACCCGACCCGATACCGAGCTGCGATGTCTTGATCACGGAGTCCACCTACGGGGACCGCTTGCATCCCTCTCGCGACGAGATGCAAGAGCAGGTAAAAGCCCTGCTCGAGGAATCCCCGCTTAAAGAGGGGCGGCTCTTGATCCCCGCGTTCTCGGTTGGCCGAACGCAGAACATTCTCTGGTTCCTCTGGAATCTAATCGAGGACGGCCTGATTGAATCGATCCCGATCTACGTTGATTCCCCATTAAGCACGAAGGCGACCGCGATCGTCGCGAAGCACAAGCACCTCTACGACGACGAAACCAAGGCTGCCATTGACGCTGGTCGAGATCCGCTCTTCTTCAAAGGCGTTCATTTCACGAAGGACGTTGAGGAGAGCAAGTCGCTCAACAACTTGCGTCGGGGCATCATCATATCCGCGTCAGGGATGTGCGAGGGTGGCAGGATTCTTCACCACCTTGAGCGGACTCTTGGACGGCCGGAAGATACGGTGCTTATCGTCGGCTTTCAGGCCCAAGGTACGCTGGGCCGCAAGCTACTCGAAGGATACGAGTACGTGAAGATCTACGGCAAACGGCACCAAGTCCGGTGCCGCATACGTCACGTCAACGGTCTGTCTGCTCACGGCGACTACCTTGAAATGGCGACGCACCTAAAGCCGCTTGCAAAGACCACGAAGAGAGTTTTTGTCGTTCACGGTGAGGAAGACCCCGCGATGCGCTTCGCGGACCATTTGACGTCCATCGGTTTCCGAAACGTGGAGGTCCCTCTCTACAAAGAGACTTTTAGGTTAGCGTGATCCCGCCGTAACGAGGAGGAGCGCAACATGACGCGCCGAGGAACCTCTGTGTCCGAGTACTTCCTTGGAGCACTACGCTTGCGCGGAGACTCTGCGTTCCAAGCTTGGAATACGGTCGATGATCTCCTCATCGTACGGTCACCGCGCTGAACGAGACTTCTAGTCGACCCGAAGCTTGTCCATTCCCACCTGCCCGTCCCCAACATGGCGTAGGTGGCCAGGGCACCAGAGCGTCCGGAGACCCCATTCTCTAATGCTCACCTACGCGCGCTATGACGCGCCATCGGTTTGGCTACCCGAGCTGAATATCGAAGGTCCGAGTCCCTTCTCCCCCTTCAACGAACTAGCGCGAAGAGCGTCGCGCTAGATGTCGCCGATGGTCAGCTCTAAGCCCTCGCCGTAGAGAACCGTGTGGGGCTCGACCATCACGGCTTGGGTAATGAAGGTCATGCCCACCAAGTCAAGGTTGCTGGGGATATTGACTTTGTGCACGTTCGGTTGGCCAGGCCCCATCCATGTTTTAAAGGCACCGAGGCGAACTCCACCACCGGGGCCTGTGATCAAAAGCTCGCCGGAAACGGTGGATATTCCGCAAGGATAACCATGACCGGGAAGACCGGCGTACCAGGCCGTCCGCGCGACGCCAGGTGTCAGGCCAAAAGTGTCCTGAGGATCGTCGATCTCGACCTTCATCGTCTGGCCGATGATCGGACGAGCGCGCAACACGTCAGACTGGGGGTCGCTGAGCTTGGCTTGAAAGACGTCGATGGGCACAACGTGAATGCGGTCGATGATGAAGTCCGTTGATCGACCGGAAATCTCCCACGTGTGCGCGCCGGCGCTGAGGTCATGGATCGGTAGAAGGTTCGTCCCGTCGTAGACCGCGTTGAAGCTCCAAACCCCAACACTGCCGGGCCCCGTGTTGTGGTAGAGCTTTAGCCAAGTCCCCTTATCCAGACGAACCCAACAATCGTTCCCCTCGGTCCAGTCGGGATTGTCATGGCGCACATGCAGGCGAATCACGTAGCTGCCCGCTTTGCTGACCTCAAAGTTGAAAGTCAGGGTATCGACATTGGGCGTGCCGAAGAAATTGGGACCATTCCAGCGAAAGTAGGAGTCGCCTCCAAACCCACTGATGTCGCTTTCCTCAACCCAGTCACCGATGGGCTCTTGGGATTCCATTTCCATCACCACCACATTGCTAGGGTCAGCGTAAGTGATGGGCTCAGTCCGCTGGGGCACAAGGCTGCCCGCGGGCGCAGGCTGAGTGCAGGGCACAATCACTTTGGCGGTGGCGGGAGTTTGTGCGCTGTCAAAGGCAGCCAGCGAACAAAGAGCGAAGAGAACGGAGAGGGTGGACTTCATGGTGTTGGACCGCGATTGGGTAGAAGGCAAATCAGGTGAGGAAAGGGCCCGAATACCAATCAATCCCGACCCTTGTGAGAACTACAAAATCCCTTCTTTTTCGATTTTCAGCATTCGCTCCGGATACTCAAAAGCATTGCTCTCGGAAGTACGTCCGTCCCATCGCTGTGGTGCCGTCGCGATGCGGCAGGCCGCGAGCTTGAGCCACGAAAGAATGAACTCGATCATCAATCAGAGCGCGCGTTAGACCTTTGGGTCCGCTACTGGAGATGAACGATCGCGGCCTCGGCGCAGATGGTCGGTTCTGCCGGGTTTAGAGACCGGTCCACCGCGAAGAGCATGTAGTACCCGGGCGGAGCAATCCTACCGTTGGCGGGTGCCTTCGCGACCGCGACGTAGTTGCCAAGCGGTCCTCCTCCAGCCTGAATGACAAGCTCAAGCTCGATGTAGCGCTGGTTCATGTCAAACGAGTGCGTCATAGAACCGAGCGAAAGGAGGGCGAGCTCCATGACCGGCTTACGGGGGCCCGTCTCGAGGCTCACACCGAAGTCTTCGCCATACTCGATCGATTGCGGAGCGCTCACAAAGCTCAAGGGCGTGTTCTCGTTCCAGTACGGCGGGGAGTAGTACTCGAAGCTGGCCTTCTCGAAAGTAGCCTGTTGCCGGCCTCCCCCCACGAAGACGCGACCGTCGGGCAATAGGACCGTTGCCGTGTGGTATCCGCGGATTCCACCAGCCAGCGACGCCGTACCCGAGGAATGAGTGAAGCCCGTGCGAGGATCAACGAACTCCGCAACGTCTCCCTCCGTGAAGCCCCCGTTGTGACCCGCGATGATCAGGATCTCTCCCGTGGGCAGAACGACGGTCGAAGGGTGATGTCGGGGAGAGTCGAGTGCTCCGGCGCCTTGAGCGAGCCAACCTCCGGACGCCGCGAGAGTCGGATCGTAGACGGAGTACAAACCACCCCCGCCGTCGAGATCTCCGCCTGCAATCAATACGGATCCACGACGATACGACGAAGGATGAGGATTGAAGATGGGGAGCATCACCGACGACGCTCCATCATTGGGTGTCGTGATCGGAGTCCCCGTCGGACGCGGGCTGTGTGGAGCTAGCCACGCGCTGGAAGAGACCGGTAGTGCGCCCGAATCGTCGAGGAGCAGCGGTTGCCCCGTCTCTCCGAAGAACAGCAGATCGAAGGTCTTGCCCGTGCGCTCGATGGGTTCCGGCAACTGAAAGACGTGGGCATATTCGGCGGACCAAATGTCATCTGGTGTTGTGCTGTGCTTCGACACTTCAACCGTTGCCGTCCCAGAGGAGTTGAATCGTTCGATACTGAGATTTCTGCCCGAACCGCAAGTGGAATGGGGATTCCCCTGCAGGCCGGAGCCTTGGTAACTGATGACTTGCGTAATCCCCGTGACCAACACGGATCCGTTCGCCCTCTTTGTCGCTGTCGGATACCACCTCTCCGGCCCGTCGATGTAAGACGTCCCCCCACAGCTGATGCCACAGGTCGAGTCCCACCCCCCCGATCCCACGAATGATATCGGGGGGATTGAAGGCCAGGTATCGGACAAGGTTTCATAAACCAATGCGTAGGGAAGCCCCGTTCGCGTGAACACTCCGTTCTCGTCAATACTTCGCGTGCCACCTGCGAAGAACACCGATCCGTTCTTGAGCAGAGTGTGCCCGCCACAGAACAACGTATCGAAGACCGTTGTGGTTCCGCAGGTCGCCATGGGATCGGGACACGTGATCGTGCCCGTGTCGTACTCAAGCGGAGGAGACATCGTCGTCAATTCGACGGTCGTCCCCGGATGAGTGAGCGAGGGAGTGAGCCGCGCAACGAAGCCACCACAGCTCCAATCCCCGCACGCGGACCCGCTCGGTTCGACCTCGTCCATCCGTCTCAGCCCCACCAGCAGGACATCTCCATCCGGAAGAAGAGTGGCGTGAGCCGGAGAGAGGAACCAAGAGGCACAGCCTGGCTCAGGAGTAGCCTTATCTCTCAGCGTGTACTTCGCGCTCGTGCTGTCAACTCGGAGTTGTTGTGCATGGACTGGCGTCACCATAACGGTCAGTGACGTAAGCGCCAATGCATGGAGAACAAGTGTGGAGAAACGTGAGTTCGTGCTCGTCATCGCGGTTATTGCCTTTGCGGTTACTGCCTCTTGTGGAGCGGGCCGATTAAGAAGTGTACGTAATCCGCGTATCTCAGTACCAAGATCCAATTAGGCTGAAACGCCCCCTTCCCACAATTAGAACAACTCAATGCACTCCTCTAAGCGCGCGCACTTTACGTATCCACACAGTGACGAATGGCTCGATATCGCCAGCGCTCCCTGAGGTTCAAGCAAGGCGCGCGAGCCTCGCTCGCGCTCGAGAGAGGAGAACGCGCGCGTTGGGCTCCTCGATGCCAAGCTTGAGCGCGATTTGCGCTGTTGAGAGCGACTCCATATAGGCGAGCTGAAGGACTTGCCGGTAACGGTCGGGCAGCTCTTCGAGCAGAGCACGCAGGCGCTCGACTTCTTCACCGATTTGCGTGTGTTGACTGGGTGTCGAGAGGGTTCGC
Source organism: Planctomycetota bacterium (assembly GCA_029259635.1). Lineage (GTDB taxonomy): Bacteria > Planctomycetota > UBA1135 > UBA1135 > OFTM34. The sequence continues at coordinate 43,789 of JAJDEU010000020.1, forward strand.
GCGAGATTCGCGAACCCGTCCCCTCCAGAGTTTTGGGCCAGGTCGGCTTCGGGCGTCTCGCGACCGATATCGCGCCGACGAGCGCGGTGCAGACGGTGCTTGTTTCGGATCTTGCGCAGCGCCGTAGTGAAGAGCCAACGACGAAAGCCCTCCTCGCCGCCGTGCTGATAACGCTCGGCGTGCTCGAGCACGTCGCGGCAAGTGGACTGCACGATGTCGGAAGGCGACTCGCGTGGACGCAAACCCGCGCCGACTCGGCGCGCTACGTACTGGCGCAACTCCGGCAGCAGTCCCTGGAGAAGGCTGTCCACTTCGCGCTCGTCGCCGGCGCTGGAGGCGCGGACGAGATCTTTCCACTCATCGGTCATAAGTCGTTACGCGCTTATTGTCCCAGGACGTGCGGGTGCGCGCTATCAAGTATCGGCCGCTCTCGGTTTGGCCAAGCGAGAGCAAGCACTCGCGCGCGATCGAGCTAGAATCCATGGCCCGCCCGCGCCGGCTCGAGGGAGTTGTCGTTTCGCGCCGAGAGGGTGGAACCTTCCCATGGAACCCGAAGACGCGGACGAAAGCACGCACGGCTCGTCGGATGCTGACGAGATTGAACGCCTGATGGCGGACTGTCTCGCCGCGGAGGCCGCAGATCCCGAAGGCGCGATCGACAAGCTGTGCATCGAGCATCCTCGCGAGGCGGAGGAGATCCGGCGTCGGTATCACGCGCTGTCCGCGCTGGGCATGGGCGGTGGCGTTTTAGGAGCGCTTGCCTTCGGACCGGGCTATCGGCTGGGCGAGTTCGAGCTCGTCGAGAGACTCGGCGAAGGTGGCATGGGGGTGGTCTACCGGGCTCGCGAAATCGCGCTGCAACGCGACGTCGCTCTGAAGCTCGTTCGTCCGGAGCAGTCGATCTTCGCCGGCACACTCAGCCGTTTCCGGCGAGAGATCGAGACGATCGCGCGGCTCAAGCATCGCGGCATCGTTCCCGTCTACGCGGTCGGCGAGGAGGCGGGCGTTCCATACTTCACGATGGAGCTCATCGACGGCGGAACACTCGCCGCTGTGCTCGAACGCTTGCGCGGGAGAACGCCGGAGAGCCTGACCGGAATCGACATCGATAAGAATCTCGCCGGAGGGCTGGACGCGCAGGACTCCGCGTTCGGCGTGACCTGGGTCGATGCCTGCCTCGCGATCGTCGAGCAACTCGCGGAAGCACTGCAGCACGCGCACGATCACGGCGTGCTCCACCGCGACGTCAAGCCGTCGAACGTAGCGCTCAGCCACGACGGTCGCGCCATGCTGCTCGACTTCGGCTTGACGGTCTCATCAGGAGACGAGCGACTTACGCGCACGGGCAGCCAAGTCGGCACGCTCGAGTACATGTCGCCGGAACAGCTGCGCGGCGACCGAGACTTGGACGCGCGCACCGACGTCTATGCGCTCGGAGCGACTCTGTTCGAGTTGCTCACTCTCCAACGACCGTTTTCAACGGATGGAGATGAGAGCGAGCTTCGACTGGCGATTCTCTCGGGCGAAGCGATTGGGGGAACGTCGGTTCGCGCGCGCAATCGACGGGTTTCTGTTGAGGCGGAGACGGTTTGTTTGAAGGCGCTGGCCACTCATCGGGCCGATCGCTATGCGAGCGCTGCGGACTTCGCTCGCGATTGCCGCAATCTACTCGAGCATCGTCCAATCGAGGCGCGCCCGCCGTCGCTCGGGATCACGGCGGTGCGCTGGATTCAACGTCACCCGACGCGCGCGCTCGCGCTGGTGCTCCTGTTCGTTCTCGTCGCCGTTGTTCCGGGCGCTTCCTGGCTCAGTGGACAGCTCGAAATGGAGAAGACGCGCGCTGCGGAACGCGAGACGAAGTCGGCGATGAAGGAGTTGGAGCTGCGCTACGAAGAGCTTCGGCGACTCTCGGACAACAAGCTCGCCGGCGAGTTGCTGGTCGAGGAAGAAGAGCTCTGGCCGGCGGTGCCCGAGCGGCTGGAGGCCTTTGATGCCTGGCTCGAAGGCGCGGCGCAACTGGTGGGAAGAAAGAGCCTGCACGCAGAGAGCTTGGCCAACCTGACGGCGCGGATCGGCAGTCGGGCGAGTGAGACGGAGTCAGACATGGATCTGGACTTGGGTGATGAGTGGCATCTGTCGCTCTTGAGTGAGCTGCTCGTCGGCCTCGAGGAAGTCGAAGCGCGCGTGGCTGGCGTTACCGAGAGGAAGAGCTTTGCTCATGCGGTTGTCGAGCTAACTGTGGAAGGCGAGGACGCGCGAGCGGCGTGGCTCATGGCGGCAGAACAAGTTGACGCGAGCCCGCTCTACGAGGGAGTCGTGCTCGCGCCGCAGCTCGGCTTGCTGCCCCTTGCGATCAACCCCAAGTCGGGTCTGCTCGAGTGTTGGTTGCCAGAGAGCGGTGCGCGACCCGAGTACAACTCGGACGGCAGAATCGAGTCGACTCCAGAAACCGCCATCGTGTTCGTGCTGCTTCCAGGCGGAACTTTCTCGATGGGAAGTCGCGCTCCTTCCGATCAACATCCCTTCGGAAGCGACAACGTCGATCCGATGCACGGACAGGGCTTCACGCTCGACGAAGGTCCGGTGACGGAGGTTGGACTCGCTCCCTTCTTCATCTCTAAGTTCGAGACGACCCAAGCGCAGTGGAAACGACTGTTCGGCAAGAACCCATCATCGATTCGGGCGCGGACCCCCGACGGTGAAGTCGATGAGTGGACGAGCCTGATCTTGCCCGTCGAGACCGTGGACTGGTGGACGGTCTCACGAGCGGCGAGCCGATTGGGCCTGATCCTTCCCACGGAAGCACAGTGGGAGTACGCGACGCGAGGTGGCACAACGACTCCGTTCTGGTTCGGCGGAAACGAAACGGACTTCGCCTATCGCGGCAACGTCGGCAGCGCGGAGTACATGGTTTCGGGCCGGACCCCGGGCGCGAGTTGGTACGACGGCTATGCGGAGACGGCGCCCGTCGGCTCTTACCTGCCCAATGCCTTCGGCCTTCACGACACACTCGGCAACGTCGGGGAGTGGTGCCGGGAGACGATGGTGAGCTATGAATTCCCCGCCGAAGGGCCGGAGGGAATTCGAAGGGGGCCGGACGATGGCAACCGGGTTTTGCGCGGAGGGGATTTCGAGCTGCCGTGGTATCTGGCGCGGTGTGCGGCGAGGCAAGGAGCGTCCGTGAGCTTCCAGCAAGCCGGCGCTGGAATCCGGTTCGCTCGGCGTCTGAACCCCTGAAATCCTGCTCCTAGGCCGTTCCGTGGCCCCTCACCGAAAGATTCGATATTCGGTGTTACAGCTGATCCGGAACGGGGGTGTCGAGGTGTGGCCTAGTTGCGAGAAACGCAATGCGGGCCGTCGCTCTCCCTTGGCCCCTACCGGATCTCGTCGTGTTCTCCCCCGCTCCTTCGCGCCTTCGAACCAACCACTCGCCCGCACTCGAGCTCCTGATCGGGAGCTGCGCCTTCGTGATGGGCTGCCTGGTGTACGTGATCGATCGCGGTTTGGAGTCGGCCTGGTTCGTGCGAAGTTGGATGACGGCGGGACTCGGCGCGACGCGCTTCACGGGTTGCTTGCAGGGGCAAGCGCCTGACTTCTTACACGTGTTCGCGTTCACGCTGGTTTCATCCTCACTGACGGGAAGCTCCCGACGCGAACGCTTTGCGATTTGCGCGGGCTGGTGGTTCCTCGAGTGCGTGCTCGAGCTCGGACAGCACCCGGCGCTCTCACCTTACCTGGTTTCGGTATTTGGTGGACAGTCGTCGAACGGATTGTCGAACCACGTGTGCGCGTTTCTCAGACAGGGCACTTTTGATTGGCTCGATCTCGTCGCCTTCAGTCTGGGGAGTTTGTCGGCCTACTTCACCTTGACCGCTATTTCAGAGAGGAACTCGTCATGACCTTCATCGGAAACCATTCTCAGCGCAGACTTAGAGTGATAGCTCAATTCGCCGTCGTCCTGATGGGGCTATTCACCATCCTCGGCTCGACCAACTCCGAGCAGAACGACGACGAATATGCACTGGGCGGCGTAGTGACGGGGATGAATGGAGGCACCTTGATCCTGCAGGTCAACAATGGCAGCGACCTCGAGATCACTTCGAATGGAATCTTCGCATTCCCATTCTTCCTCAAGACCGGATCGCTCTATGAAGTCACCGTCAAGAGCAGCTCGTCCAATCAGATCTGCACGGTCACCAACGGAACCGGCACGATCTTCGGGACAGACGTCACCAACATCGTTGTCAGTTGCGTGGATAGCTTCGAAGTTGGAGGTTCCGTGAGTGGCTTAAACGGATCGCTCACTCTGCAGAACAACGGAACGGATGATTTAGTCGTTACCTCCGACGGGCCGTTCACCTTTCCGGTGCGAATCGCGGACGGCGCGAATTACAGCGTGACGGTGAAGTCCGCTCCAGCGACGCAGACGTGCGTTGTTATGAACGCGAATGGAACGATCAGCGGTGCGGACGTCGCGAACGTTGCAGTCACTTGCGCAGACATCCCTACCGACTCGTTCACGGTGGGCGGACAAATCACTGGCCTCGTCGGAACGGGGCTCACTCTGCAAAACAACGGAGGAGACAATTTAGTCGTCAACTCCAACGGTGCTTTCACGTTCCCCACCCCCATCCCGAATGGCGGCACTTATTCCGTAACCGTACTCACGAATCCGTCGGGTCCGAATCAGGTGTGCACAGTCACTGGAGGTGGTAGCGGAACCATCTCTGGCGCGAATGTTTCGAGCGTCATGCTCTCCTGCGTGACGGAGTCCTATACGGTCGGAGGGTCGGTCAGCGGGCTGGGGATGGGCTCGATCATCCTCTTCAATAACGGAGGAGATAGCCTGACGCTCGTCTCGAATGGCACGTTTGCGTTTTCAACCCCGCTGCTCGATCAATCGGATTACTCAGTCGTTGTGGTCAGTCAACCGGCCGGGCAAACCTGCAGCGTGACGAACGGCATCGGCACTCTGAACGGTGCCGATGTCACCAATGTGGTGCTGACTTGTACGGACAACGTCCTCGACACCGTGAGGGTCTCGGTTGATCGTGATGGCTTCGATGCCAACAGTAACAGTATTAGGCCGACGGTCAGCGACGATGGCAGGTTCGTAGCGTTTCCGTCGGATGCGAGCGATCTCATTTCCGGCGACACGAATTCGAGTACCGACATTTTCGTGCGCGATGTCTTGAGCGGCCAGACAACCAGGGTCAGTTCTCCGGACTTGATGAGTCAAGGAACTCTCGGAGCCGAGGCCAATGACAAGTCCTTCGCGGCTTCGATCAGTGGAAACGGTCAGTTCATCGTCTTCGGATCCTCGGCGACCAACCTCGTCAGCAACGACACGAACGGTGTGCGGGATATCTTTCGGCACAATCGGATCACGGGAGAGACGATCAGGATCAGCGAGGACTCGAGCGGAAACGAGGGCGACGCCGACAGTCGCAATGCAGTCATCAGCGCGGATGGTCTCCTGGTGGTCTTCAGCTCGTTTGCCACGAACCTCGTCCCGAGTGACAACAACGGAGTGCGCGACATATTCAAGCACGACACGGTTTCCGGGATGACCACTCGGGTGAGCGTTCCCAGCCCTGCCGATCAAGTGTCGCTAGGGATCGAAGGAGACCTGGATAGCTTCGTGGCTTCGATGACTGCGGACGGCCGATTCATTGCCTTCGATTCCAAGGCTCCGAACTTGGTACAGAATGACTCCAATGGGCAAGCCGACATCTTCGTCCACGACTCCCTGACGGGCGAGACGACACGCGTAAGCGTCCCTCATCTTCCGTTGCAGTTCATTCTCGGAACTGAAGCATCCTTCACTAGCTTCAATCCGGTCATCAGCGCCGATGGACAGCTCGTCGCCTTCGGTTCTTCTGCCAGTAACCTCGTTTTGAACGATGCCAACTCGAACCGGGACATCTTCGTTCACAACCGGTCAACTGGAAGCACGGTTCGGGCGAGTGTCGATTCAAACGGCGTCGCTGGCTTTGACTCGAGCATCACCCCATCGATGAGCGCGGATGGTCGATACGTGACCTTTGCCTCGCGTGCTCCGACCCTGGTTGCGGACGACGGAAATGGGGATCAAGACATCTTTGTTCGCGACCTAGTTACGAACATGACTACGCGAGTCAGCCTTGCCTTCGACGGTGGCGATCCCGAGAAAACCAGTAGCAATCCGAAGATCAGCGCCGACGGTGCCTTCGTGGTCTTCTCTTCGCTCGCAGGCGATCTCGTTGTCGACGACTCGGGTCCCACCGAAGACGTCTTCCGAATCCGAAACCCGTTCTAGCGGGTCGTGCCAATTCAGTTAAAAAGGCCGCAGAACCGGCGCTCGAGGTCCGTGGTTCTACGGCTGAATTGTCGGTCCTAAACTTGATCGGCGGACAAGTCTGTCCACTCAGTCACGGACTGCTAGATGTCGCCGATGGTGATCTCCAAGCCCTCGGCGTAACGAAGCTTGGTCGGCTGGACCATGATGGCCTGGCTAATGAAGGTCATCCCCACCAAGTTGATGTTGTTCGGGATATCGGCTTTGTGCACGTTCGGTTGACCGGGTCCCATCCATGTTTTAAAGGCACCGAGGCGAACTCCGCCACCCGGGCCCGTGATCAGCAGTTCGCCGAACTGGGTCGGCCGTCCGCAGGGATAAGACGAACCGGGTAGACCGACGTACCAAGCTGTCCGTGCGACTCCTGGTGTCATACCGAAAGTGTCCTGGGGATCGTCGATCTCCACCTTCATCGTCTGTCCGATGATGGGACGAGCGCGCAGCACGTCAGACTGAGGGTCGCTAAGTTGAGCTTGGAAAATGCTGGTGGGCAGGACGTGGATGCGGTCGATGAGGAAGTCCGTCGATCGACCGGAAACCTCAAATGTGTGCGTACCGGCATCGAGGTCATGAATCGGAAGACTGTCGGTGTCGTCGTAGAGAGCATCGAAGCTCCAAACGCCAACACTTCCGGGACCCGTGTTGTTGTAGACCTTTTCCCAAGTTCCGCCATCCAGGCGAACCCAGCAATCGTTGCCCTCGGTCCAGTCGGGATTGTCGTGGCGGACATGCATGCGGATCACGTACGTGTCCGCAGCACTGAGCTCGAAGTTGAAGGTCAGGGTGTCCACATTGGGCGTGCCAAAGAGATTCGGACCATTCCAGCGGAAGTAGGAGTCGCCCCCATACCCACTGACTATGCTTTCCTCGACCCAATCACCGATGGGTTGTTGGGACTCCATTTCCATCACAACCACGTTGTTCGGGTCAACGTAGGTGAGCGGCAGAACTGTCTGGGGCACGATGCTTCCCGCGGGTGCAGGCTGCGTGCAGGGCACAATGACTTGGGTCGTGCCGGGCGTTTGCGCGCTGTCAAAGGCGGCCAGCGAACTAAGAGCAAAGAGAACGCAGAGTGTGGATTTCATGGTGTCGAATCGCAGAGGGGTAGAAGGCAAATCGTCTGACGAAGGGGGCCAAATACCAACTAATTCGTATCCCGCTGAAAACCGCAAAGTCCCATTTTTCTCCGATTTTCAAGCGCCCGCTTCGAGGAACCAAGATCCAGGCACCCGCAAATGCGTTCTACGTCGTCGCTAGTCGTCCGTGATGCAGGTGCGATGCCCGATAAGCGGGAGATTCACCGCTCGGGTTAGTGCCCGGAAACGGCGGCTGTAATCTGGATCGCAACTCCTGCCTTCATGCGAAACTCGCAGCGAGCTAGCGACAGAACGCGCTCGGTATCCATCGACAGTAGCAGAGCATGGTGAATTCGGTCGCCGCCTCTCTTCAGCGCCGAAACGACGCTCCTCCTCGTACTCCGAGTTGGGCGCCGACATCAACTCATCTCCACCAACGATCCGCTAAAGGTCGGTCCGCCGAGTCTGCTGAATGCCTTCTCGAAACTTGCGTTCATCGACCGAGTACACCGCCCCCAGGTGATTTCAATCACGTCGGAACGGTCCGTACAGAATGCCGAGGTAGTTCGTGAAGGGACGGGGTCGCTACTTTCTAATTGTGCGCTGCGCGAGCAGCCGGAGAGCTGAAGCCGCAATTCTGTCCTTCTGATTCGGCTCCATGCATCACGACCTCGCCCCCTCTGGCTTGTTGCGCGCTTTCCTTCCGTGTGCTGCGGCGATCAGCTTGCTCTTGACCACGGGGTGCAGCTCCGCAACGCCGCTTCCTCGCAAGCGAGTCCAACTCCTCGCGAGTACGCGTCCCGTCGAAACAACCCCGGCGAATTACGTGCGGCAATCAGGGGAGACCACAGAGCAAGTCGATCCGAGGAGCCGATTCCGGCGCGATGTCGCGGAAGCGCCCGCCATCGTTGCGGACGACTTGTTGAACATCTATTCGTCTCTGGATTCGTGGGCTGTTTTGGGGAGCGCCTATTTGGGCGGCAGAGCCCTCGATGAGATCGGCTTCCAAGATTCCACGACGAAGTATTTTCGGCGGCACTCGATTTTCGGCAGCTCCGCCAGTGACGCGCTCGACTTTGCCGGAAAAGGACAAGTGCTGATCGCGGGTAGCGGGCTTTGGTATCTGTGGGCATATAACCGCGACAACGAAGCCGACGTGATCGAGTCGAAGTTGCTCTTGCGTTGCCTGATGTCGACGGGCATATCGACTCTTACCTTCAAGAGCGTGTTCAACGACCGGCGCCCTAACGGCGGATCCAAAGCCTTCCCGAGCGGGCATGCGGCCATGAGTGTCGCAACGGCAACTTCGCTCTGGTACAGCTACGGTCCGCGCGCAGGATTGCCGGCCGCCGCGCTTGCAGCACTCATCTCCGTGCAACGCCTCGACTCTCAGTACCATGACTTGGATGACATCATCAGCGGCATGGCGCTGGGCTGGCTAGTGGCTTCCTCGATCCGTCGAGAGGAACCACTCCGTCTCTTTGGAGCGTCCGTGTATCCGGGCGTTAGCGAGCGCGGGCAACTCGCGTTGCTGCTTCGTTGGGAGCACTGATCACGGGCCGAATACGCTGGGATTGACGTACCGATCCGAGCATAGATGGACAGGGCACCTAAATTCCCGGGTAGACTGTCCCCAATCATCCGCCAATGCCCTCGATACCCGAGGTAGAGGCTCCGCCTCCTGACCCATATGTCGCAGGTTCGAGTCTCTTCGCCCGCTTCATAAGGGCCTAGCACGGCGGCAGTCCGTGCCGGTTGGAGGAAAGCGAGTTTGTAGGATACAAGGGAGTGTCGCAGATAAGCGCCATATGTACGCGGCTGCTACCGTCTACATACCGTCGCCACGGCGCGATTCGCTCGATTCAGACCACCCGTTTTAGCGCACGCGCATGACCCAAGAACAAGTCTCCGAGATTCTCGATCACGTTGCGATGACCTATGCGAAATGTTCGAGCTATCGCGATTCCGGGGAGTCGACCGAACTTGGAGAAGTAAAGCTCTCTCCGGAAACCCGGCAAACTCCATTCTTCAAATTCTCTACCGCTTTCGTTCGTCCGCGTCAGTTTAGGTTCGAGTTTAACTTCGAGACCCCGGGGCAAGTGCAGAGCCCCGGATACAACGTCGTCTGGCAGCTTGGAGACAGCACGAGCACATGGTCGAAGGGAAACAACAAGAGGCAAACTTATCCGAACCGAACCTCGGCTCTTCGCCATTCGCTTTCGGAATCAACGCTATCGGCTCACGTTCTTCCGCATTTGTTGAACCGACGGAAATCACGTTCCGTATTGGAATCCCATTACGGAACAACCACCTACAGTGGAGAGCATGAGTTTGAAGGAACAGCCTGCCATCGTCTCGAACATTGCGTCCCCATAGATTGCTGGAGCGGCACGGAACGCGAACTTGTGTACATCGAGATTTCATCTCACCTCATACGCAAAACCGGATATGAGCAAGTAGCGGATGCGGAGCGCATGATTGACTTTTTTAACGCGCGAATCGAAACGCTTGAGGCAAGCAATAACGATACTGCCTGGGAAGTGAACACTCTCAAGACGTCAGTGATGAATTTGCGAAGAGGCGGGGCCGGCTTCCAAACCGTTTCCAATCGAACAACCATCTACCGCCCGCAACTCAACTGCGAGATCGAACGCGAAGCCTTCGAGTTCGAGCCGCCAAGTGAGGCTGGTTGAAAGAATCGAGACACTTGCTCGTTCCAATCGGGGCATAACGCAGCGGGGTCTGCCGGGATCAATGGACTCGTGAGAATCGCACAAAGAATCATGTGGCTTTGCCTAGGCGGCTATTTCGCCTGGCGCCTTGTGGCGTCCGAGTCGGTTAACGGGTGGTTTTTCGCGAACTTCCTCCTCGGTTGCGTCCTCATCGTCCCGCTTCTCGTTACTCACGAACTAGCACACGCATTCGTCGGCGGTCTTGCCCGCCTCCGAGTTTTTGAAATTCGAATCGGCGTTGGCCGAGTTCTTTTTAAAGGACGGGTAGGGGCAACCCGGATTTCCGTTCACTCGATTCTGATCGGAGGACACACCCTATTCGCTGCAAAGTCCGCCCGTTGGCTGCGACTCCGTACGTTCGTTTCGATCCTCGCTGGGCCGGCGCTCCACTTCTTACTCGCCGCCGGTGCCATGCTCTTCCTCGGTCGTGACGGCATCGAAAAACACCTTGGAAGCTCGAATGCCTTGTTTGCTTTCGATGGTTGGGCGGCGTTTATTTATGCGAATGCCTATCTATTCCTAGTCAACATGCTTCCGGCATTCCGGGGCGAGACCAGACTAGGGATGACCGATGGCTCGCAACTACTAAGGATTCCGTTTCTAGCCAAACCCGAACTCGACGACGTCCTTGCCGCTCATTTGTCGCTTGAAGCGAACGAGTCACTGCGAGTTGGTAAAATCAGCCAAGCGATACAGATCTATACGGACGGCCTTAAAGAGCACCCTGGCAACTGGCTTCTCCGTCACGATTTAAGTTGTGCACAGCTGCTGTGCGGTAATTTTGAGGAGGCGAGGTGCACTCTCAGTGAACTTCGCGAAGCACAGCCCCCGCAAGCGGACGAAAACCTTCGGCTCCTACTCGATAACAACTTGGTCTATGCCGAACTCATGACCGGAACAAGAGATCCTCAACGACTTGCTCTCGCGGACGAACTGTCAAAAAATATGCTCGCGCGAAGACCAAACGTCCCCCATTTCCTTGGAACACGGGGCTCGGTACTTGTTCGTCTCGGTCGGCCAGTGGAAGCCATCGAATTGCTCAATAAGTCCTACAAGCTGCATTCAGAACAAGACAGTCGAGCGATAATTTCGGCCTGGCTATGTCTCGCCCATTCCGCCCTCTCCAATCTCCAACAAGCTCGGGATTGGCTGGATAAGGCTCGAGATCGCCCGGGGCTACCGGAAACCCGCATGGCGGAGGATGAGTTTCGATTGCGGTGCAGTGCACACGAATCTGCATCTAAGGAATGAAACAGTAGAAGCTCGCTTCACGCTTTGCAGGTCACTCGAAGTAGCCCAGCGCTTCCAGCATGTTCGCCGTCTCGGCGTCGAGCTCTTGTCGAGTACCAAGCCCTTCTAGAGCACCCGCACCGATATTTCGCAGGGCCTGTTGCCATTCAAGGAGCTCATCTCCGCTCTGTTCGAAGACGTCGACCTGTTCGCCTGGATCCGTCGCGAGGTCGTACATCACGAAACTTCCGGCGTCCGGTTGATAGATCAATGTATAGCGCTCATCACGCATCGAGTACTGATCGATGGACGGGTTCCCGTGGTGGGATTCCGAGACGATGAGTCGGGAAGCTTCCTTTAGAAGCGACACTCCGCGCTGACCCGGAAGAGCCGGTAAAGCCAGAAGGTCGAGCGCCGTCGGCACAACGTCGATGTGACGAACCATCGATTGCACATGGTTTCGCAACGAGGCGAGTGAAGGGTTCCGCGCGGGAAGCTTGAACATCAGAGGCACATGAACTTCTTCTCGGAACAGAGTGAGCCCATGCGATTCTTGCCCGTGGTCGCCCAGCCCCTCCCCGTGGTCCGAAGTGAAGATGATCAGCGTCTCCTCGAAACGCCCGAGCTCTTTCAAATCGTCGAACACGGCCCCAAGCGCCTGATCAACGTGCTCGACTTCGTAGTTATAACGCTGGCGCTTAGCCGCGCTCGCGGGCGCATCGATGAGCCATAGGGACCACTCGACTTCAATCGCTTCCGAACCTGTGTTCTCAATCACCGCGCGAAACTTTTTACCGGCACTGAAGAGAGCGCCCTGCTCCAAGCGAATCGGCAACTCACCCTCGGGACCTTCGCATGCAAGCAGGCGAACGATGAACTCGTCATCACCGTCAATGTCGAGCGCGCTCTCTCCCGGAGGAATCGAAACTTCTCGCTTCCAGTAGACCACCTCGGGCGTCAGAACGGTCTCCTCCGGTTCGCCGCCCAAGGAGATCGTCGCGTGGGCCTCGGCACTTCCGTGAGCGCGATAGGGTTCGTGCGGATCAGCGTAGTGAAGAAAGAGAAAGAAGGGCGCGTCGGAAGCGGCGATCTCTTCGAGCTCCGAACGAAGACGCTCGTTCGTCGAACGAGCATTCATATCCCAAAAGAGCTCGTTGTCGTAACGGGTAAATCCCCGGTCGAGTCCACGGCGCGGTACCGCCGGAGCCAGGCTCCGAATGCTCACCGTCGCTGTAGTGCGGTAGCCGAGCTCCCTCATCCACTCTGCGATCAGAGGAAGGTCGCCGCGAATGCGCGTTCCATTTCGGAGCACGCCGGCCTCGGAGGGCAGGCGCGACGAAAAGAGCGCCGCATGACTGGGAAGCGTTCGATTGCCGTGACTGTAAGCGCGAGAGAATGAGACACCTGTCGTGGCAAGCTCATCAAGGTGCGGCGTCTCGCATTGCCCTTCAGGGTCCAAGATGCGATCTGCGCGAAGCGTGTCCGTGACGATCATGAGAAGGTCGGGAAACGAGCGCGGCGCGATCAATTGAATGCGGTCGAGTTCCACTTCGGCGTGGCCTGCGAGCACGCCGAGTTCGAGTTCAAGGCGCTCGCCGGCTGCTTCCTCCAACTCGATCGAAATGACGGTGGAAGCCGAGGCGATCTCCGTCGTTTCGTTGTACAGATTCGGACCGCCGTCACGGCCGTGAATTCTGATTTGGAGTTGTGACGAGGCCCCGGGTTCGAGCGTGCGAACCGATAGTTCAAGTCGACTTCCGGGATGTGCATACAACGCCGTACTCGCCACATACCCCACTAGAAGTCGAACCGTCCCGCTCGCGCCACCTTCCTCGACGAGGCTCGGTGTTGACGGTGTCGAAGGAATGGCCGCATCCGAAGAGCTCGAATCTTCCACCACCTGAACTCGACCAACGGCGATAGAGCGCTTCTGGACGCTATGCCGCTTCTTGGGGTTGGAGGAGATCGACTCGCGTTCCTGCGCCGCCCGGAACTCCACCGAGTTCGCGCCGGCCTGGGCAAGGCCGTCGCTGAGCGGCAGCGCGACCCTCTGCCAGCCTTCATCCAGCGTGACCTCACCGAGACGATTGCCGTTCAATAGAACTTCGAGTCTCTGCTCATCGATACCCGGCTCCGGCATCACCTCAATCTCGAGGAAGCGCGCCCGCTCCGGCTGAAGCACCCGCACTTCCAGGCTCGCAATCCGACCTCGAATGAACGCGCTGGGCTTCGACTTGCCGCTCAGGGGGCCGTACCAGTTGTCGCCAAACATAAAGCGCTGAGCGCCATCTCCGGCATGCGCTCCGCCGGCAAGAGCGAGTCGACTCCGAACCGCCGGCCGTAAATCGAAACGCGTTTCTTCCAGCTCTTTACGAGCATCCTCGACGCGAGGCGCGTCACCGCCCCCGCAAGCGCTGCAGTTCAACGCGACAAGCAACGCGAGCAGAAGGAGGCTGAGTGCGGACCCGAGCTCGATCTCCCTGACTTTCGATCCGCGCTCGAACATCAAATTGGAGTCGGTCAGACTCTTCACCGTGGAACTTGGCCGTGGCGTCGACTGCGCACTCTTGTCGAGGTTCGTCATAACCCGGATTTCCCGAACAAGCGGGGTGAGCGCATCAGCCCAACTAAACAGAGAGTGCTTCGTCGCAAAGCAGCAACGTGATCGGTGACTTCCATGTGATTGAAAAACTCGTCGGCAGGTCCTTCGCCCCTACTCGGAAGCGACCACAGTCGACCGCTGCTGCTGAGTCATCGTCTTCCGAGGCGCTGAGGTGAGAGTGCACGACGGCTCGCGCTCGCATTCTACTGCGCATTCTACTCGGGAACCCAAAACCCTAGCGATCCAATCGGCGAGCCGTGAACATCTTTCACCGGGTGAGTCCGCCCGGAACTCGTCCGGCCTGCCTTGCTCCGGTCCGAGTTAATCGCCTGAACTGCGGCAAGCTGTGCGCCTAAGGAAGCTGTGGCAGCAGCGAAGGAGACCGAGCCGCCATCGGCGCTAGGCCGAGCATCGCGAAGTCATGATCGCGATGCTCGTGAACGCGCACCTCTTCGTCCGACCGGGAGCTTCAGCTCCGCGGAACCATGTCAGGAGAGGAAGCGCAGCAATATCGGCGGGATCAAGCACCGCACATCATCGTTCCGACTATTTGCGACGGAGCAACCAGACGAAATCACCCTCCTTGGTGGGGTCGGTGTCGTACAACTTCAATTCGGCTTGGAGATTCCCGATCCTTACGACCAGAGCATTGAACTCCGTACTCTCGATAACCTCCTCATATTCCTCACCCTCCACATTCTCAAGCTGCTTAGAGACTTCCATCTGGACCGCGTCCATCTGTTCCTGAAGTTCGACTACCCGCTCGGCTTCCTCCGGCGTGAGGACTTTGGTCGCTCCCAACATCCAAGACGATCGCGCCCCCACCAGGAGATCCAGATCGCCATCCTTGTCGTAGTCAACGGGCTCGATGTGGAAGGACTTGCAAGGTCCTGCGGGAAGTTCATCCTTCGCGGGAGTGAGAACCACATAAGAGCTCTCAACCGCCTTGACCTCGGGAATCAACGCGATGGCGCCGGAGAACTCCGTGCCCGAACCACTGCTGATGTTATGGAAGGCATAGATCCCGCCCTTCGCCCCGCCACAGAGAATGTCGAACTTGCCATCGGCATTCCAGTCCACCACCCGCGGTGCAGCGAGCCCGTTCGCAATGACTAGGGGCTTGCCTCCCGCCATCACCGGCGCATTCGTCGTTGAGAAGCTCGGCTCGGTCGGAGTGCCTTCGTTGATGCGCACGTACAACCTGCCGCCATAGTAGTCGCCCAGTAGCAGATCTTGATCACCGTCCGCATCCCAATCCACCGCGGAAGCCGACGTGCAATGTCCTTCCGTTTTGGAGCGATCGGTCGAATCCCACTCGCCCGCTTCCCCGTTCCAAAAGGCGGAGATCAGAACAACCTCGCCCTTGGCGTCCATAATCGGACTCGGTTTCTTATAGCCCTCCTTCGAGCCTTCAATCAACTGGGGAGTGCCGCTAAAGCTGCCGACGAGAATGTCTTTGAAACCGTCGCCATTGAGGTCCACGAACTGTGGACTCATGCCGACGCATCACCAGTTGGAGACCTTAATCGCTTCGCCATCCACCGACTTCAACGCGCGAAACTCGCTCCACTTGGGATCCCCGGTCTTCGCTTCATTCTCGTAGATGTTCAACGATCCGAAGATGTCGCCCACGACCAACTCGTCACGTCCATCACCATCGATGTCGAACATCGCGGGGGAGGGATACATCTGCTCGGCCTTCAAGTTCAAGGGCACCGCGCCGACGTACAACATCTCTGGCTCACCGAACTCAGCACGTTCGCCGACCTCCTGAGCTGCAAGATCATTTGCGAATCCAGACACGAGGCCTGTCGCAAGGGCACAAACAAGAACGCAATACAGAAACTGCTGTTTCGTTTTCATAGTTCCGACGGCTCCCTTTCCAGAAGGGGTTGTCCCTCGCAAAATACGCTGAGCGATCAACCCAGATCTCGATCCACTTCGTTTTAGCAGTTCTCCTCCGATGAGCAAGGCGCGAACCAGTTCGGTCGGTCTTCGCTTAGCGCAATGCCCATTAGGGGGACCTCGCCCGCCCCAGTCCGGCGGCACTCCCCTATAATGAGCGAGTACGCTGCTCCGCCGAGAACGGAACCGTATTCATGCGGCTCTCGAATATCCTCACCTTAATGGTCAGACTAGTGACGGGAACTGCTGCTTGGCTCCGTGCGGTTTTGATTAATGACTAAGCTTAAAAGTCTTCCTCGTCCCCTCCGATGGTTGATCGGAATCGCCTCGCTCTACGGAGTGACTTTCATTACAGGGTTCGCTCTGACTTGGGTTCACTACTTAACGACAGACGATTTCGCGACGTACATTCAAAAGTATCCCGTCTCGCAATCGGAGATCGATGATCGGCTGCTTGAGGGCGAGCTCATTGATTCGGGAGAGTCCTTAGCTATCGGCGATCTCGATCCGTTTTCGCTTGAAGAAAGCGACCAGTTCGATGTCTTCCGCAGGAAGGCGATGATCGAAATAGACCACGGCCTCGACAATCTGCTCGCGTTCGAGTTCGAGATGGCCGTGGCGGAGGACTTGGTCAGTCGAGATCGCGCAGGTGTCACGATGCTTCGACCCAAGATTCGCACGGGAGCCGGACTCAAATCGATCGCTACGGTCGGCTTGCTAGGAGTCGATGAAATGGTCGGTCCGAACTCGGAGAGCGTGGGGGTTATCTACCTCGACATCCTGCTCGTCGCGGGCTCTGGTGATTCCGAGACGCGCTTCGTGCACTTGAACGAGCACCCGGTTCCCCTTCCGACGGTGAGTCCGACGTTAAAACCCTTTGTGCCTGCGTTCTTTGGCTTTTTACATCCCCTCGGAAGCCCTCCCGAGGAAGGGCTGATCTATCGAACACGTTTAGCACTCTTCCTCGACTGGAAGAAGCTGCCCAACGGGAGCCAAGGAGCCTCCCTCCACGCTCCGTCGATGGCAATGGGTTCCAACGAATACTCGTGGGAAGTTCGAACCACCGTCGAGGATCGCGACGGAAAGATGGAGGCCTATCAGTCCCTCGATTACAAGTGGAATGATCAGGTGTGGTGAGAACGCTTGAGGTTAGATCGAAGGCAGAGTCCTAGAGAACGAGGATGTCCATCCCTTCAGTGCCGCTCGCACACAACCCGCATCATCGTTTTTCGACAGCCACAAGAACGCCGACGGTCGACACGGCCATCGCGTTCCGCGCGTTACGCACCTTCCGCGAATCGGAATCGCCAGAGCTTGGTTCCATAGCCCACCAAGAACGAATCCTTCTCAACAAGGATCGCGTGTCCTGACGAAACGGGCGGAGCCTCAAGTACTCGTTCGAAGGCTAGCGCGCCCGACTCCGAATAAATCGAAACACGAAGCTGCCCACTCTTGAATCCCGCAATCGGAGCCTGTTCCCGTTCGACGACGGCTTTGATCAACCAATTGGAGGTTGCGCCAGGCATCTGAACCGAATCGATAAAAGGACTGATTCGGTCTTTATCCACCAATTTCATTGAGCCGTCGGCGGGATCATAGACGGCAGTGCGTTGGGCTCCCTCTCCGATCAATCTATCAACATACGCACCAACAACGATGAGCGCGTGCGTGATCCCGGGTACGTTCCGAGCGACCCCTGCATAGTTGTAGTAAGCGCCCTTTGTTCCTGGAATCTTTCTGGACTCCAAGAATTCCCCCTTGCCCGAAACGAGTGTCAACCCAGCGTTTGTTGTCAGAGCGATCAAGCAACCGACCTCTTCGTCCTCGATTACTACGGCATCTGCGTTCGATTCCCGCGGGGATTGCCAGAGCTTCCTTCCTCCGTAGTCGTGCAGAGTGATCCCGGATTCAGACCCGACCAAGAGTTCCGTTCGCCCATCACGATCGACATCCATGTCGATCGTGAACGTTGGAGCCTCGAGCTCTTCGCCACTCCAACGAAGGCGCCCTTCTCCATCGAACCCGTAAATCGGACCGTGCCACGCTCCAGCGAACCGAACAAACTCAAGTAGACCGTCTCCGTCAAGATCATGAATTTCGATGTCCCACTGCGTCCGATACGGAAGATCGGGAGGTTCCTCGAACTCGCTAGAGCTCGACACCGACATGGAATCACCTGTCTGTTCGATCACCGCGAACCCATTCGATCCCGCGGCGACAAGAACTTCCGTGCCGGACTCGGTCAACCGCCCGTAGCGGAGATCCGTGATCTCGAAATTGACGGATAGAAGCCCCTCGACGACAACCTCAACCGTCGGCGGTTCGCCAGGATCCGCGATTTCCAGGACCGGAGAACTCTCGACTGGAACACAAGAATAGTGGACACCAATGAGCAAGGCACGAGAGACAAGCAGGGCGATTCGCTCAGTAGTCATGGCGGAATAATTATAAAACTAAACGGCGCAGCCCGATTGCCTTAATCCTTATGAGCTCTCGTCACACTATTCCTCTGCAGCTAAGCGCGCATGCGGATACTTCGCATCGCGATTCTGGAAGGACAGGATGCTCGACTTCTGAATCACGCCGCCGTCGAGATTGATGGCCTCTCGAATCGTCTCGTTCTTCTGCCAGCCTTCGCGTCCTTCCACAACGCTGGGCAAGTGAGTGAGGAGCGCGCCGGAGATGGATCGCGAGGCACTCTCCCAGAGATAGCTCGGTGTGTGATCGACCGCGTAGTAATCGACTTTCCCAACTCGGAACATCGGATCCTTGAAGGTCGTTGGCTTAGCAAACTCAAAGCCCATGCCTTCGTCGCAGCTGACATCGATGATGAGCGCGCCCGGTTTGAGGCAGTCCTCTTCCTCGCTCGTCACGAAGTACGTGGGCTCATCGGGATCTTGAAAGGTCCCGTTGATGATGATGTCGGCTTGCCGAATCAAGTCGTTCAACGGTTGAGCATGGCCATCATGATCCACCACCATCATGCGCGCCTCGCCCTCCTCGCCAGGCCGAATGCGAGAGTAACTACACGCCAGAACCTCTTCTCTCACCATGTGGTCGGGACGCTGAATACAGATCAGGATGTCTCTAATTCCGAGCGCTTTCAGGGCGTAGATAGCGCCGCGACTAACCGCTCCGAAACTAAAGATGATGGTCTTTCGCCGATTGCCATAGTGCCCGTCGATGCCTCTCAGTTGCATCGCATGCAGCACCGCGCAATAGCCGGCCATTTCGTTGTTCTTATAGAAGGTATGACGACCTTGTTCCTGCTTGGGCCCCCACACATACATGTCCTCGAAAGCGATCAGCGTCTGTTTGCGATCGATGGCCACTTGGGTAATCGACGCTTGCTGTGCACAGTGCGGCCAACCCCACAAGACTCCGCCTTCTTTCAGTTCCTCTAGGTCCGCAAGCACCGGCTTCGGAACGACGACGGCGCCGAGGTCTGCGAGCAGCTCCGAACGCGGGGCAATTCCTCCCGTCTGCGCGGCGAGTTCCGAATCGGTGAGCCCAAACCGCTCGCCATAGCCCTCCTCGAAGATCAACTGCCGACGAATAGTCTCCGAGAGGCGATCCAGATGATCGGTATGGATGGGAACACGTCGTTCATCCGCTTTCTTTGAAGTGCCGATGATTCCGAGTTTCAATTTGCTCATGTCGTGAAACGTTTCTTGAGAGAGCCGAGGGTCGCTCTTTCACTCACTGCCGGTCAAAAGCGGCAAGTGACATTAACTGGTGGAGGAAAGTTCCGCGCTCGCCGCTCAGGTGAAGTAGCCGGGCGGCGCGAGCAAGCACTCTACTCCGAATGCGCAGATTGCGGTGGGCCACATGCGGGCAAAAACGATGCGTAGTCCGAAGGCTGATTTTGAGGAACGACACCGGAGCTTCGTGAAACGGGAGCTTTTCGGGAAGCCCACGGGCTGAATCACGCAAAGGCGAGCCAGCGAGACTCACATGCCCATTGCTTTGACGCTGCGCGGTCCGCTCCCGCCGCTAGTAAGCAATTCCAATTGAGACCATCACGCCCTCAACGTCGCCGCGGATGACGCGTAGGCGAGCGTAGTGAGGATGGCCCTTCCGGTCGAACGCGAGCTCCGCGAAAGAGCCAACGTTAAAGCCCGAGAGATCGACGTTCGGTAGGATCGCGGGGTTCTCGGTGTCGTGGGTTCCGTCGATGAGAATCGCCTAGAGACCCATGGTCGGCTGAAGTCCGTGAACTCGGAAGCTCAACCCAATTTCGACCTCCAAGTCCGCGTAGAGGAGCTGCTCGTCCCCGTGAAGTCCGTCGTCTTCTCCCAGTGCGATGTTCATTCCGGCTTTCAGCGGTATCGAGACGGGCACGGATGAACCCAGGTCTCCAAGCACGGGAGCTGCGTTGACTCCGACCCCCAGGCCGAATAAATCGAAATCTATGGGACGCGAATCCAAGTTGAACTCATCCCTGAAGATTTGCAGGAAGCCGGCAACGCTGCCGCCAAAGTTGTATCTCACTCCAGAACGAACCCGTTCCGGACCTGTGGCAACAGTATTGCCCACCATGGTGTTTTCGAGATCCAACTCGTCGAGCTCGATGATTTCGTGGAAGCCTTCGAATCGCACGAGCTGCGCTCTGTCCTCCACCGTCATGGTCCGGTCGACACGAGGTGCGGCGCAGGCTAAGAATGGGCAGGCGAGCGCGAACAAACAGGTGAGAGCTCTTCCCATACTCATCTGAACGTATCAAAGCATCCGGGCAGCAGTGGCCGGAGTTTGAGACGAACACATAAGGGCCCGCACTCCCCCAAGTGAACCGAGCCCACCTCGAAGCGATCCATTCACGGCATATCTTGCGGCGTTTAGGCCACCTATTCACCGCAAAGCACCTTTCAAGACCCCAGTGTGGGTGTGCATCCCGAAACCTCGGTGCAACGCCGTCAGCCTGCCTTCACAGCGCGAGGCGTTGCCCGCCCCAGGTAGCGCATAGGTGGACACGACGTCGGAAAAGGTCCGGTAGCCGATCGAACTGTGACAGAAGAGATTCGGACGACCTGCGGGATGCGCGACGGCGGAGTCACGACGCGCATCCGCTTTTCCGGGCGGCTCAGGGCTGCATCGATTCGCTGAGCATCAACCGGTTGCCCCACGGATCGTTCAGTTCGAGCAGTTTGACCGTCTCGGGGATGACGGTGATCTCCCCGACTTTGACCTTTCGCTCGACTAGCAACGCTCGCGCGGCTTCGATGTCCTCGACCTCAAAGACAATGCTCGAGCCGCCATTACTGCGGGGAGCCTCGTCGGATTCGGGTTCGCCCAAACCGATGGCCGCGCCAGCGACAGGAGAAGAGACCTCGCACCATCCCATCTCGGAAAGATCGAGCACCATCTCGCAACCGAGCGCGCGCTCGTACCACTTGGCCGCGGCGGCGGAGTCGGGAACTTCGAGGGCGTAGACGATCTGGCCACCGAATTGAAGGTCGGAAGCCGGACTAGAGGTCTCCGCAGCGATCGACGCGAAGGTGAAGAGAAGAGCGACGGATAGGATTCGGGGAAGGAACATGATTTTCAGGGGGTTAGGCGAGAGGGAATCTCCCGCGTTACCCAAGCGACGGACGGGGAGTGGCCAACTCGACATGGGGGGAACCGGGAGCTCGAGAAAGCGCTGGTCGCTCGTTGCAAGTCACTAAAATAGCGGGACCTAGGAGAATCGTTATGGTGGGTGTCGATTTGCGCGGGGGCCACACGTCGCTCTGTCGGAAGCCCACGAGCGTTTCGTGACAGCTCCCACACTTCAGAACTCCAACAGAATGAATTCCATGCGTTACCTATTGATGATCTGCAGCGACGAGAACGAAGAAGCCAAGCTCAGCCCCGAGGCCATGGGGGAATTGATGCAGGGCTATGGATTGCTCGAGACTGACCTTCGCGAGTCGAACGCCTTCATCGGATCCGAGCGCCTGCAACCGATTTCGACCTCGACGACGATTCGCATTCGCAACGGTAAGACGCTCACGACGGATGGTCCGTTCGCCGAGACGAAGGAGCAGTTCGGTGGCTACTACTTAATCGAAGCTGCGGATCTCGACGCCGCGATTGCGTGGGCCGAAAAGATTCCGACGGTGACGTACGGCTCGGTAGAAATTCGACCGATCTGGGATGAGGCTGCCGAAGGCGGACATTAGCGGGCGACTGCAAACTCGATGACTCAGAACATGCGAGATGCGGTCGAAGCTCTCTATCGAGAAGAGTACGGCCGCATTCTCGCTGGTCTGATTCGCATCGCGGGAGATATCGAGCGCGCAGAGGACGCGCTGCAGGACGCGTTCTCCCGAGCGGTTGAGCGATGGTCCGCCGACGGAGAGCCCCGCAATCCCGGCGCTTGGGTCACAACCGTCGCTCGAAACGCACTCTTCGACGAGACACGCCAACGCCGGACGCGCGACGATCAACAACAGAATCTAGAGCGAGAGCTAGAGGTCACACTCAAGGAAAACGAAATGGTCCGATTCGCCCAAGATGATTTTCCGCACGAAGACGATCGGCTGCGATTGATCTTCACTTGCTGTCACCCCGCGATTGCGTCCGACATTCAGATTCCGCTCACGCTCAACACGTTGCTCGGACTTCGAGCGAACGAGATCGCGCGCGCTTTTCTCGTTGCAGAGCCAGCGATGGCCCAGCGCTTGGTCCGCGCGAAACGCAAAATCAAAGAGGCAGGCATTCCCTTCCGCGTTCCCCCGCAAGCACTTCTTGCGGGTCGACTTCCCGCCGTGCTCTCGGTGATCTACTTGGTGTTCAACGAGGGCTATCTCGCCGCACGTGGAGATGACTTGGTTCGCTCTGAGTTGACGTCGGAAGGGATCCGTCTGGCCCGCATCCTGGCAGAGCTGATGCCCGAAGTGCCCGAGGTGATCGGTTTGCTCGCGCTGCTCTTATTTCAAGACGCGCGGCGCGAGACTCGCTCTGCGGCAAGTGGAGATTTGATCTTGCTCGCAGATCAGGATCGAACGCGTTGGGACCAATCGCTGATTACGGAAGGAGTCTCTTTGCTTGCGCGTGCGCTCGCGCGCCGCGAGCCGGGTCCCTATCAGATTCAGGCCTCCATCGCAGCGATACATGCGCAAGCCGCGACCGCGGATGATACGGATTGGCGCGAAATTGCCGGCCTCTACGCGATCTTGCATCAGTACTCCCCCACGCCGGTCGTGGAACTCAATCGAGCGGTTGCGATTGCCATGGCAGAAGGCCCCGAGGCAGGGCTCGTGCTCGTCGAAAAACTGGCTCGCATTGAAGAGCTTCGTTCCTACCAATACTTGCACTCGACGCGAGCCGATCTCCTGCGCCAATTGAATCGCCCGAAGGAGGCTCGCGCCGCCTACCGCCGAGCGCTCGAACTCACCGAAAATCAGGCGGAGCGGCGATTCCTAACGAGCCAGCTCGAGCGACTCGGTCATTGATAAACCGGCGCGCTCAAAATCGGCTGCGCCAAACTCAGGCGGTCTCCCGGAATCGTTAGCTATTAACAGAGCGGTACGATTCAACCATCCGCGAGGAGAGAGCTCACAGGGAGAGTGATGTTCTGTTGTGAACGGAAACCACGAACGATTTGAATCTCCTCTTCGTGAAGCTTGCCGCCTTCGTCGCAATGCACCGTCAGGACAAAACTCCCCTCGGGCAACCCTCTGATCTCGTATTCGCCTCGATCGTTGGTCTTGGCGCTCCCTCCGGATTGAAGCGTATCCCAGAGCGCATCTTGTCCGGGAAAGTCGGGCTGCATGACGTGCTCCGGATTCGCATTGACGTACGACCTGGGCGTTCCGTGTAAGTGAACGAGTTCAACGACAACTCCCATCGCGGGCGCCCCACCTTCCTCGACGATCGCTCCATGGACGATGCTCTCCGGATCGAGAGTCATCGTCCCCAAGTTCAGCTGGGGCTTGGAGCTCGCGGCAACGAACTCGAGCAACTGCGCAAACCCGTCCGCACGAACTTGCACGGAATGTGAGATTCCCAAGCGGAGATCCTCGAGTTCGAAAAAGCCACCCTTATCCGTAGTGGCCGTTGCGCTGTCCGGAGATCCGATCCTCTTCGAGATCATGTAGTAGCCTTCGGCGATGACGGTCGCACCCACTATCGGATTCTGGTCGAGCGACACAACCTGACCTCGAAGAAAACCCTCGCGAGGCATAAGCAAGGTCACCTGAGGTGAAGTGCCCGCCGTTCCGCGGCGCTCCTCGATCGAATAGCCATCCGAAGCGACAACCCACGCGCCGTCCGTTTCGAAACTTATCTGCGCGAAGCCCTCTCCATGTCCAGGCGCGCGCGACTCCAATTGCATCTCGAACCCATCCGCCGGGAATCCGTCGAACCGAAAGCTGCCATCGCTTGATGAAATCGCGATCTTCCACTCGCTGACCACCGGAACGAAAATTTCGGCGCCTTCGATAGCGGTCCCCTCTGGATCGGAAAGAACTCGACCAAAGACCACACCGCCTGGAGAGAGCTCCAAGTCGAGCGTCGATCGACCATCGGCATCGGTGATTTCCACCTGGACCTCTGAGGAAATCGATGCTTCCGCCCAAGCCAAGCCCGACGTCGATCCCGGAGGAACACGCACTTCGACGATTCCGGAGGAGTCGGTTTGGAGCACGCGGCTTTGGGACTGCGCTGGATCAAGTTCGGAGGCTGAATCAAACAGAGTCGTGTTCAATTCCACATACGCCGCGATCGGCAATCCGGTCTGCTTGTGTCGCGTTCGAATGACGAGATTGGAAGCGCCCTTGTCCGTCTTAAAAGGATCCGCGTCACTAGGGATTTGCCGGTCGGAAATAGCGATGACCCGTTTGGTTGCGGGCAACGCGAATCTTTCGACAGCGGGGGACGGATTCGTTATCGCGCTCGCTTCATCCGGACTCTCTAGTTTGGGCTCGGTCGAGGATGTCGCGATGTTGACAGCGGAAGGTTCTTCGAGAAAAAGAAAGGAGACCACGCCGGTCAGAACGCAACCGCCAAGAATCAGTGCGAAGCTTACTTTGCCAAACGAATTGGATCTGCGCTCTTTGAATACAGAGTCGTGCCGCTCGTGAAGTTCTGAGGCACCTTCTCGCCGCGTAGCGGTCATGATTCAACTCTTTCTGGACAGTGAAGGAGGCAATGGGCTAATCGAGAGGCTAGCAGTCTGTGGTGAAAGTGCTTTGCCCCATGAGCAGCGGCATTTCGGTCGGGTTGGTGCCCGAGAACGCAGTCGCAGCCATATTTCGGCAGGCAACAGATTCAGAAAGGTTCTCGGGGGCCGACCTGGCCGGAAGGACGTCGCTCATGGGTTGAATGACTTTTGCCACGGGCTGCTAGGTCATCATTATATGCTTAGCGGCTACGAGCCCCACTTCCACGCGAGCTTTATGACCGTCAGGTGCATCAGAACGGGGAAGGGGAGCCCAATGTTTCCGCTGTAGCCTCCATTACGGAAGCTGAGGATGTTTTAAGAGGCGACCCACTTCCCCCCTTTTCTACTGGGTTCCCAACTATCGTCGTCCCCAACGATGATGAATTGCCCGGGTTTAATTTTGACCTTTCGAGTTCCCGTATCGTGAAGGATTTCGCCCTCGCAATCTGCCCCGCCTACGACATCTTCGCATGTAAGAATCGTGCCGGCTGTTGCGACTCCGCCCAAAAGCGAGAGGCCAAAGAGACCGGCCAACAAGTGCTTGCTTGTGCTGTTCATATCCGTTTTTCCAATTGACGTTTAGGGATCGGCTAATCGCCGCGCGAGTCTTTCAAACACCAGAAAGCTTCTGCTATCGATACTAGATCACCAAGTGGATTGAGCTACGGTCTCTCTACACAACCTCAATAAACGCTCCCAAAAGCGAGACGCCCCTAAACGGGCAGGCAGCGAGAGACGCCTTCGTCGCGCCTCCGCAAAGCAACGCGCTCTGCCGCAAAGCGCCTAGCCTGTTGCCGATACGACCAAGAAGTGATCGCTTTCTCGGGTACAGACGAGGGAATGTTGATCGAGGGTGCCCGCGACGGCGCAACTCGCCTTGCCGCATTCGATCCGAACCTCGGAGAAACCGTGTTCGACAATTCCCGGCCGTCCCCTGTTCACCAGATGGGGGGGCAGCGAAAGAACAGCCGTCCCCGACATTCAACAAGGCTCATTTAGTAATTAGAGGAAAATACAATGCGAGCGAAATCTCTTTCCGACAATCTTCGGATCCCTTTCCTATTGGCCGTGTCCGTGACGCTGGCCGCAAGCTCAAGCGCAGACCCGCTTCCACAGAACAAACTCCCTCACAACAAAGGTTGGAGTAGCACCACAAGCTACAACGCATTCGCAGAGACGGGCGAGGTGGTCATCACGGAGAGTGACGCCTGCACTTCGCATGTAAGTGCTCCGGGGATGGCCTTCGCCGGTGTTGCCGACCTCGCGTCCTACGCGAAGTCTCTAGCGACGATTGTCCAGAAGTACGGCGAACCCGCAAAAAACGTAATCGTGGGTCTGTTCAAGCATGGAACACCCTTGGAGCCACTCAGCGACTGCAACTGCTTCTTGATTCCGTCCTACGAGTCGAAACCCGGAACCAACCTGTCAGGCACTCGGATCTCCATGACGTTCAACCACAAGGCGTGGGTACCCAGGAACAGCTCAAGCGTCCGCGTGAGACTCTTACTTGAGGGCGTGTCCGAGCACGTTCAAAAAAACTTGCGCGTCGCTCTAAAGGCAGAAAAACACAACTTGAAGGACCGCAACCGCGGCAACGTTCTCCTCAAGCACGGAGACGAGTTCGAGTTGGAATACGGAACGAACCGAGACGTGGGGTACTACTTTGTACATCGGAACAGCGGCATACTCCCACGCAGCCTTCCGCCGGAGACTGTGTTCAAGCTGCAGCTCTTAGGGCACCCGGTGACAACAAGACTCAGCCCCGACCGGAGAGCCTTCTTCATCGTCGCCGGAGACTACAAGGACAGGAAGAGAACGCGAGTATCGGAGACTTTCGATCACACGCAATGGGTCCCGCGCGGTTCGAGTCCCGTAACGGTCCGGATCGGATTTCACGGCATGACTCCAGAGATTCGCGACTCCTTCTCTGTGCACCTCAAAGCCGACAAATCCGGCAAAGCCGACAAGGATCGAGGACCTGGAGTACTACACCACGGCGACGTGTTCACACTCGAATACGGAACCAATGGCGAGCACGGGTACTACTTCGTTGTTCGAGACTCGACCGTCACACCCAAGGATCTCCCGAACGGTGCCTACATTCGTCTCGACCGAGTCGATCAGTAGTCGTGACGAACGAGGAGTGCGGCAGCCCTGTCCCAGCAACGGTTAGAGCCGGGTCAGCTCTCGGGTAGTCCGTCCACTCTTCTTCAACCCGAGTCAAGTTAGCGAAACCCGGCCGCCTGAATGACCAGGTGATCGGGTTTCCATCGGTCCTTGCCCGCCTTGGCCATTCATCACGGCGCCCGCAGCAGCTAAGGCGCAATACGCCAGAGCACCATTCGGGTCGTGATGATTGCCGTGCCCACGAAATGGATGCTGGTTCCCGTCACGACGAGGTTGCCGAGCGCATCGATCGCGATCGAGTTTCCGAGGTCGCCGTTGTCGCCGCCGGCCGCGTTGTGGTGAGTGAAGACACCCGGGATGGTTCCGCTCGGATTGAAACTCGAGTCGAGGGTTCCATCTGCGTTATAGCGCCAGACAGCTAGATCATTGTCCGGCGTTGCGTTCTCGCTCAGTCCAGCGATGACAATCTTCCCGTTGCTGTCGATCGCGAGCGCTGCACCCGAATCCCCTCGATTACCGCCCGCGGCATTGTTGTGGAAAGCGAGACCAGGCATCGTCCCCATCGCGTTGAACGTACCGTCCAGAGTGCCGTCCGAGTTCAAGCGGAGCAAAACCAAATCACGGATGACTCCGTTTCCGGCGTGCCCCACAACCACGAGCTTCCCATTCGCATCTACCGCAACTCCCGTTGCCCGATTGAAGTTGTCCGGCGAGATGTCGAGAGTCACCAAACCCGGCGTCAAGCCGGTCGTGTCGATGGTCGGGTCCAAGGCTCCTTCTGGGGTCAGCCGCCAGACTGCGAGCGCAACCCCGATCGACGTCTCGAACGAACCGGCGACGACAATTCGATTCATAGCATCGATGGCGATGGCCGACCCAACTTCGTCCCCGGCACCCAAAGGCGCCCCGTTGAACGAAACCACACCGGGAATTGCGCCAGAGGGGTTGAAGCTCGTGTCCAGGCTCCCATCGTCGTTGAAGCGCCAGACCACCATGTCGGTGAAGGCGTTGTTCAGGAGACTCGCACCCGCCCCAGCGACCAGAATCTTTCCATTCGCGTCCACCACTATCGCCTGAGCGGAGTCGGATCCGTTGCCACCCGCTGCTCCTGCCGAGACCACCGCTCCGGGAACCGGGCCCGTGGCATTGAAGCTGGTATCGAGCGTTCCGTCGGGAAGAAAACGCCAGAGCGCCATGTCGAAGTTGAAGGGTCCACGACTGATACCGGCCACGAGAATGCGTCCACTCGCATCTACGGTTATCGCTCGACCTTGATCCACGCCGACGCCCCCCGCGACTTTGTCATGCGTGACCAATCCCGGAATAGCGCCACCCGCGTTGAAGGTCGGATCGCTCGTTCCGTCGGCGTTGAAACGCCAGATCGCCATAGAGATGTCGAGCTCGGTCGTATGCCCCGTGACGAGGATTTTTCCGTTCGCATCAATCACGCAGCTATTGCTGGCTGAGGACACGAGCCCCGTTCCGAGCGTACCTTCCACGACGACGCCGGGAATGGCTCCGCCGCTGTTAAAGGTCGGGTCGAGCGAGCCGGAAGGAACGGAGATCACGGTGCAAGTCACAACGACGTTGGTGACGTTGGCGCCTGCAACGGTTCCTACGCCATTCGCTACGACGCAATTAGCGGCCGCAGGCTGCGAGCTCACCTGCACGTCGAAACCCGCGCCATCGAGAATCGCCGTCGCGAAGGTGAACGCGCCGTTCGCAACCAGAATCAAATCGTCGCCCCCGTTGTTTTGAAGCGTGATGGAACCTCCCAATGGAAGTCCGCTCAAAGTTCCTCCGACCGTGAAGGTCCCCGCGGCTGGCGGTGCAATGGATCCGCAGTTGTTCGAGCTGCTCTTTCTGCACGAGCTCAAGCCGAGCACAAGGACCAGGGACAAGAGGAGGCATGTTCGTAAGGAGTCGGATCGGAAGGCACGCATCGTGTTTCTTATTGGTGAGGGAGCCCAAGAGGAGCCTCGAATGCGCCGCCGAACCGAATGGCTGGGCCAGTCGCGGAGTGCGCTCCTCTTGGACACAGCCGAGAATCGCTTCGATGTGGGGACACGCTTTTTCAGATTCTTCGAAAACGCCTCCTTCGCGACTCTCTGCGTGGAACATGGATTTTCTCGGAGTGCTGTTTCCTTTACGCCAAAGCGGGGTTTTGGGCTCATACTGTCATTGAGGCGATCCGCCCAACTCCATGGCAAACTTCGCAAGCAACAACTTCACTCGCCTCTTGCAGGAGATGGAAGCCGGAAGCGAGCACGCTGGGAGCGAGCTGTTGCAGGCCATCTACTCCGAGCTGCGCACCGTCGCGGCCAGAGAGATGAATCACATCGCCGTTGGCGAAACACTTCAGCCAACCGCGCTGGTCAACGAGGCTTATCTGCGTTTGGTCGGCAAAGGCCAAACGGATTGGAAGAGTCGTCGGCACTTCTTCTTCGTCGCCGCTCGCGCCATGCGCGACATTCTGATCGAAGAGGCTCGTCGCAAAGCAACCCGGAAACGCGGGGGGGATTGGAAGCGTGCGGATGCTTCCCAACTACAACTCGCGATCGAATCTCCCGCTGATGATCTCCTTGCTCTCGACGAGGCTTTAGAGCGCTTGGAGAAAGACGATCCGCGCAAAGCGCAAATTGTTCAGCTGCGATTCTTTGCGGGGTTGAACGAAGAGGAGACGGCCAGCGCGCTGGGAGTTCACGCGCGGACGATTCGCCGCGAATGGAAGTACATCCGGGTTCGGCTCTTCGAGGAACTCTCGACGGACACAGGAGAGACACAATGAAGGACTCTTTGGAAGCTCGCGCGAGCGAAGTTTTCGTGGACGCCTCCGAACTCGCCGAGGAGGAGCGCGAAGCCTTTCTCGACGGAGCCTGCGAATCCGATCCCGAGCTGCGCGCTCGTGTCGAGCAGTTGCTCGCTCAAGAGTCGGACATGCCGACGATGTTCCTCCAGGGGACGCCATCCACGTCGAGCTCCTATCTCGAGCCGGGCTCAACCTTCGCCGGCTTTCACATTCTGCGGCGGCTCGGTGAAGGCGGCATGGGGACGGTCTACGTCGCCATGCAGTCGATGCCCAAGCGCGAGGTAGCGCTCAAAGTCATCCGTCCTGGGCGTATGACTGCGCGCGCGGAGCGGCGCTTTCGACAAGAGGTGGAGGCGCTCGGCAACCTGCAGCATCCCGGCATCGCACAGATCTATGAAGCGGGCAGCGCGAGCTCCACGGACAGGAACGGAGCCGGCACCGATCAACCCTACCTCGCCATGGAGTTGGTGCGCGGGGAACCGCTGCTTCCCTATGTGCGCTCGAACGCGCTCGATCTCGAGGCGCGGCTCGAGTTGATGGCGCGTTTGTGCGACGCCATTCAGCACGCGCACCAACGCGGAGTCATTCATCGCGACCTAAAGCCGGACAACATCCTCGTCGCGGCCGAAGATACGACGACTTCGAGCAGCGCGAACAGGCAGGCGCTCGCGGGCCGACCCGTCATCCTCGACTTCGGTATCGCTCGACTGGTCGATCGCGATGCCACTCTCGACGCACGAGAGACACGAGCGGGCGAACTAGTCGGCACCTTGGCGTACATCAGTCCGGAGCAACTGAGCGAGGGCAGCAAGGCCGTCGACGCACGGTCCGACGTCTATGCCCTTGGCGTCGTGCTCTACCAGCTCTTGGCGAATCGCCTTCCGATCGACGTTAGCGACGAAGAACTGCCGCAAGCTCTGCGACGTCTCGAGCACGATCATGCGAGCCCGATCGAGACTCTGATCCCCCACTTGCGCGGCGACATCGCGACGATCGCTCACAAGGCGCTCGAGAAGAATCCCGATGAGCGGTATCAGTCCGCTTTCGACCTCGCCAGCGACTTGCGTTCCTATCTGCGCGGCGATCCCATCCAAGCGCGCTCCGCTTCAGCGCTCTATCTCTTTAGGCGGCGCTTAAAACAGAACCGCCGGTCAGTCGCTCTCGCGATTGGCGTGCTGGCCATCATCGGCTTCGGTTTCGTCATCGCGAATCAGTTTCGCGAGAGCCAAGTGCTCGCGATCAACGAAGCGACCGCGTGGGACCACGCCGATGAGGATTTTTCTAGCGCTCTTGAAGCCGCCGACACGATGCTCGAGTTCGGCAGAGATCGCCTCGTCGATGCGCCTCAATCGGTGGCCGTACGCCGCGAGATTCTCGGTACCGCTCTCGACCTCTATTCAGCGATGATCGGGAGGCACAATAGTTTCGAGGTGCACGATCGCGTCGCGGTCACGCGCTTGGAGCTGGGCGAGCTTCAGATGCAGATGGGAGAATTTGAAGGCGCGTCTCAGAGCGCCGAGCAAATCCTGTCGCGGGATGAAGCCGTGATCGGTGAGCCCGAAGTGGAGGTTGCGGCGCTGGGCATTCAAGGCATGAGTGCGCGGAAGCTCGGAGACGATGAATCAGCAGAGCGCTCTTTCAACAACATGCTGAAGTTGGCGACCCTCGGTCTGGAGCAGGGCGCAGATTGGGCTCCGAGTCAGTACGCCACCGCGAAGAAGTTCCTCTCGATTTCGCGGGAGAAAGCCGGTCGCTTTGCAGAGGCGGAGGCGCTCCTCGTCGAGGGCAAAGCTGTGATGGATGCCGTCGGCCCACCGGAGACGCTCACCTTGGAACAGCGCCGCGCTTTGGCGGACACCCTGATGCAGCTCGGAACAGTACGCAACTACATGGGTCGCTCGGAGGAAGCCGAGCTCGACCTGCAGGCGTCGCTTGAAATCGTCAAGTGGATGCAAACAGAGGAACCGGGAGCCGTGCGTCACTTGCACGACGAGCTGCGCTTGCTCACCAATCTGGGATTGGTCGCGAGTGATGCGGGTCGACTCGATGAAGCTCGCGAGTGGAATCAAAAGGGTATCGATGTGGGCGCCGCCTTGGTGAAGGCACATCCCCAAGTCATCAGCTACGCCGAAACACTCTTCAACACCTACAACAACTTGGCGGGCTTGTTGAGTCGTGAAGGCGATCTCGCCGGCGCGATCGAACAGCTGAGCCGAGCGGGAGCGATGCTCGATGTGTTGACGGCGACCAACGGGCCGGGCAGCTTCGACCTGCAACCGCGAGTGTTGCTCGCTCTGAACACGGGCATCCTGCTCAATAGCCAAGAGCGTTACGAAGAGGCCTGCTCATACTTCGAACAGGTCTTCGTCATGACGGACGAACACAAGCGCGTCGCGCCGGTGCCGCACATTGCGCGAAACGCCGTTGACTACGCGCACGTGAACCTAGCGCGCGCGAAAGTGGAGCTCGGCTCTCCGCACGAGGCGCTGGAAGCGATCGCGGCAACCGTCGTTCAGCGCACCGAGGCGGACATGCACTGGGCTCTCGATGTCGTCAATCGAGTCATGCTGATCGCGCTCGAACAACCCGGACTGTCCGACGAGGAAAGAGAAGAGTTGTTCACGCGCGGCGCCGAAGTGGCTGGCAATCTCGTGGCCCGATCCAGGCAAGAGGGTTTTTCACCGACTCCCGTGTTTTGGGAAGAGCCGAGCTACGAGACCCTCGTCCAGCACCCCGAATTCAGAGAGCTCGCGCAGCTTTGAGTCGCTCCTCTAGCAAGGCAACTCGATCGCGGTGCAACGCGCGCATGCCTTCGGATCCCCGAGGCTCTCCGTCTGCGACTACCCTTGAAGCTTCACTTGCAACATCTCGACGAACTGCATGACGTTCTTCGAGATGTTGACGGCTCGCGCTCTGCGGTGTCTGGCTAGGCCCATGAAGAACCACCGGTCGCTGCCGGCCTCCGTGTAGATCGTCTCGGCGAGGACCGAATTCCCAGCCTCGTCGAACACCTCGTAAACGATCTCAAGCTTGCCGTTGAAGTTCCCAAAGCCCATGGCCGCCTGGCTGGCAATCGAAATCTCTGCAGTGATCCGATAAGCCCGTGTCGCGTCGCTCCCGAACACGTTTGCGTTCTCCAGAGCGATCTCAAGCGATTCCCGAACCGTCGCATCCAACTCCTCGCGGTTGTTGATCTTCGGGTTAATGCTCACCGCGATCTCCACGCTGCCCTCCTGCAGAGGCGCGCTGTTCACCACGTCTGGAACCAGGAGGTCCGTTGCGACCTTTGGCCCAATGCACCCGCTCAATCCGACGAGCGCCAGTGCTAGCAGAAGTGCCCCACGACGCAGACTGATAATCCTATTCATGATCGGTCGCTCTCTCGTTCGTTGTCGCGCCGTTGCGACAGTGCCATTGACGATTGCTGGAAGTCCATCATCCCCCGCCGCTCGATCGAAGTTGCAGGGCAGCGCATTCGCACTTTACTCCGAAAGCTCGCGCGAGACGAGTGATGCGACGCCTACCACCTTATTCGGGCCCCGTCAGGTCGGCCGGTTCGCCAGAGTCCCTACGATTCGACGTCGGCGAGCATCTTTGCGTCCATCAAGGCGCGCACCATGCCCCAGATCACGAGTGAGCGGCGCGATTCCTCGTCCTCACTAGGCTCCCCTAACCAAACGGAGTTCGAGGCGGCGCACTCTTTGATGATCAGATGCCGCAGCGGCGCGCAAAAGCCTTGGCTGGTTCCGACGTCCTTCGGCAACTCGTAAAACCGCTCACGAGCGACGGCTTGACGAAGCACGAGGAGGTCTTCCTGGGAAATGACCCATGTGCGCTCGATTCGACCTCCCACAAAGTCCCGCTTCGCGTTCATTTCAGCTCGTCCATCTGTGTCGATAGTCAAACCCCAATACCTGGAGTTCCTTGCAGTATCCATCAGCCGAACCTCGAAGAGATCACAGGCAACACCCGGCGAGGCACAGCAAGGAAGTACGAAACAACCGGCGAGCACGATGGCCAGCCTTACCGTTCGTCGAAAATTCAAACTCATGACGGCGGGCCTCTCTCTCTTTCGCAACCGCGCGTTTGCGGCTATTCCCACTGACTGTTCTTGGAAGTCCATCTCCCGCGCCGCTCCGTTGATGTTCCCCGAAGGTGCGTACGCACTTTACTCCGAAAGCTCAGATCCAATCGGTCAAATTATCGAGCCCAAGGTCTCTGCGCTGCCTCCTCCAGTCGCGCGAGGGCTTTGTTGCTAGGCGATCGATCCGTCGTCTCTTCGTGCCCGGCGGTCCCTCCCCTTCTCTCCCGCCCTTTCTGGGCATAGTCAGACGGGGTCGCGGAACAACCAGTTAGCTTGCTATCCCGTGTCCACCTATATTCGTTATTCCGTTCTTCAGGATTCGAATTCCTTCGCCCTCTTCATTCAAGGCCCCGACGCAACGTCCTCCGACCCCGTTCCACAATGACTCGATTGGTCCTCAGTCTGGCCGTGATCGCTTGCTCAGCCTGCGCGTCAATCGCACAGCCGAACGGCGAACCTAATCACGATGGCATCGCGTCGGCGTTGCAACCCCGGATTGAGTTTATAGGTTTCGAGTATCGAACCGAATTCGTTGAGAGGAGCTATGCCGTCTTCGAGCTCATCAACGAAACCCAATCTGACTTCGTCTACAGCGCGGTCCAATTCCCTTGTATCGGTACATTCGATTTCGGACAGAACGAGGACGTCTCCCCGTTCGTTTGCGGCTCAGCAATCGACGAAGAAACCATTCGCTCCGGTGAGCGCATCGACCTTCAATGTGGGATCGACTTCATAAAGGGCCCCGTTCAGGTTTCAATC
Source organism: Planctomycetota bacterium (assembly GCA_029259635.1). GTDB lineage: Bacteria > Planctomycetota > UBA1135 > UBA1135 > OFTM34. The sequence goes on from JAJDEU010000020.1 coordinate 78,592, forward strand.
ACGCTTACAGATCCCAGTGGAAAGAGCTTCGAAGTCGCAGGACCCGTGACGGACATCGCGGATGGCAAAGCCAATAGCCCCTTCAGGCAATGGGACTAGAATGCACACCAGGCTGTGCATGAACATGATTGCTCCAATTGTTCCGACGAACTAAACACAACGCGCCACTCGCCCATGACTCAAGAACAAGTCTCTGAAATCCTCGACCGCGTTGCCGCCGCTTACACCGGCTGTTCGAGCTACCGCGACTCCGGCGAATCCGTCACCGTATTCGTCAGGGGACCGCTTCCGGCAGACAAGCACACCTCTGCACTATAGTTCGAGACTGCTTTCGTCCGTCCTGATCAATTTCGGTTTGAGTATCGAGATCGCGCCCTTGGTCCCCGATCCGAATGGAGCAGACATGTCGTCTGGCAGTTGGGAGAGAAGATTCAGACGTGGTGGACACTTAATAACGAGGTCGAGAGCTTCGATAATCTCGAATTCGCGCTCGCCGGGCCAACTGGCGTATCGGGCGGAACAGCCGCTTTCGCTCCACGCTTGTTGATGCCTCACCGTTCAAGATCGGTCTTGGACCAAAATTTCGGTACTACGAAGTATGCGGGAGTCGAAATTCAGGACGGCGTGGAATGTCACAAGCTCGAAGCAACCGAACCGAGCAGGATGGCCGACTCCCAAACGGTTTGGATCGAGAAAGAGAGGCTGCTCGTCCTTCGCATTGAGTATCAACGGAATTTCGACGCCGAAGAACAACGGGCAATACATGAGGAGCGCATGGCGGTATTGCGCGAACGCGCCGCGAACGACCCAGCCGCAAAGCGAATACTCGATATGCTGGAAAGCGAGCCTCGTTCATTCGAGAGCTTCACGACCGAGCAAACCGTTCTTTATCGCCCCGAGCTCAACTGTGAAATTGAACGCGAAGTCTTCGAGTTCGAGCCCCCGAATTCTGGGGACTGACGGTTCGAGAGTTCGAGTCCCTTCGCCCGCTCCAGGTCAGCGTCAGGACCCGCTCTTTTCGTATCGCGAAAAGTCGCGCCAGCGATATATAGCTCAGCTGTCTTTGGGAAAGAGCGCGGTTAGCTCTCCAGTTCGCAGATCCATACGCACGAGACGTTTGTGCTCGTCGAGGAAAACGGCGCTCTCGGAATCGGTTTGTTTGAGCAATCGGTAATTCCCGCCCGGCAGCCAACGAAACTCATTCTTCGATGGGTCGAAGGTCGCAATGTTCTCGTAGTGCGCGAAGAGAGAAAGCGAATCTACTGATATCGGTGTGCGCTGAGTATGGAACATGACCGACAGTGCGTTCTCGCGCCATTCTTCTAGTTCAACGGACTGCGTATCACCGCTCGTTACATCGAGCCTAAGCATCCCGCCTGCGCGTGCGACCAATAGGTTTCCGTCCTCGAAGATCGCCACGATTCGGTCATCGTCGTTCAGGTACTTTACCGAAGACCTCTCTCCGGTGCCCGGATCAATACGAGTCCACACATCGCTTGTGCCCCGACTCGAAAACTCCCACTCGTTGCGAACTAACCAATGATCGGGGAGAACGCGCATGTTGAAAAGAAAAACGAACCAATAGCGCTCCTCAACTTCAGACAAGACATCGGCGAAGGCGTAGAATCGTGCGCGACTTTCATCATACATTCCGATTCGGCGTGAAGACTCATCGCGCACGGCTCGACCGAATCCATAACGGGACTGAGACAGTGTGGCCCCGGGCGGAAGTGAAGCGGCTGCCACTCCTAAATTCCGTGAGTCGGAATTCCGATCCAGTGCCATAGTGTCGACAGGGCAAGACTCCCAAGCGCCACTTTCAAGATCGACTCGAAAACCGTGAATACTTGCCGGGTTCGAGGGCCAATCGCGCCCCTTATCATCTAGCCCAAAACCTTCTCGAGTAGCCTGGACGAAGGCCATAGAACTATTCTCATCGACCTGAACGCTCAAGATCGCGAATTCGGGATCGCTCGGATCCAAGTGAACCACTCTGTGCCAGCGGTAGGCCGTCCAAGCCCATAGCGGCGAGACCAAGAGAGCGGCAACGGTTAGTCCGACGAGCGCCGCGCGCGACCGACTCGACGAGTGCCGAAGTCCGATGGCGAACGATGCCCATGCGGAGAGCACAGCCGCCGATCCGGACAAAGAGTAGAACGCCCACGGTTCCCACGCTCGGGCGACGAACCAATCCGATCGCACGAACAAGTAGTGTGCTGGCCAGCACAAAACGGAGGCGCAGATCAATCCCGTGGGAAAGGCGAGTGCTCCCGAAGGAGCCCAAGCGCTCGCCGCAAATATCCAAAGGGCGCAACACAGCGGAATCAGTAGTGCCGCGCTGCTAGCGATCTCGCTGAACCGAATTTCCGAAGGCAAAACCTTTCCGCGCAGCTCTAGAGTCAGCTGCGCAACTAGGTTCCCGTAGATCGCGCACCCAACGATGACGAGTACGTAGCAAGTCAGCTTCGCCAGGTACGCCCGGTGTAGATTGCCGGGAAGCCGCTCCAAAAACCGGTATCCATTGCCTTCGCGTTCATCCGGAATCAGACGTGTTCCGATGACAAAACTCGCCGAAACACAACCGACCATGGCTCCCATAATGGGAAGCAAATCAACATCGAGGATCTCCGGCTTGCCGAGTATAAACGCAAGAGCCGGAACACAGGGCAGCAATAGGAGCAAACCCAAGATCCCTGATCTTTGCGTGTAGCACTCCTTGCGGAGCAGTGCGGTGTAGACAGTCATGCGCCAACCCTCAGCTCTCGAGACTCTGATTTGATGAGCGCCTTCAAGCCTCTGGGCACTTGCGAACACTCGACATCACTTCGGAGCACATCCTCCATGAGTCCACTCACGCGCACGCGGCCACCTTCGAGCACGACCACTCGGTCGGCAATGCGCGCGGCCATCTCAAGATCATGGGTGGCCACGAATACGGAACAACCGTTGTCGATGACACCTTCGATGATGCCGCGAAGCACTTCGTCTTTCGCAACGGGGTCGATCGCCCCGAAAGGTTCGTCTAGCAGAAGCAATTCCGGTTTGATGGTTAGCGCCGCTGCCAACATCGCCTTGGTCTTTTGTCCGCGAGAAAAGTCACGAAAGCGCTGATTGAGATCGAGCTCGTAGCTGTGGGCGAGCTCTTGTGCGAGCCCCGGCGACCAACTCGGATAATGCGGCCGTAGAAAATCGAAGTAGTCGCGAAGCTTCATCCACGGATAGACGTCCGATTGATCCGGCACGTAACCGACCCGCCGACGAACCGCGGCTTCGTTGCGTTCGACCAGTAATCCCCCCACCAGAACTTTGCCCGCGCGCGCTCGCTCCAGACCGACAATCATTCGGATCAATGTCGACTTGCCGGCCCCATTGGAACCGACCAACGCGGTGACCGAACCCACCGGGGCTTCGAAACTCACGTCCGACAAAGCCCGTTTCTTGCCATACCGAGCTTCCACACCTACGAATTGAATCGCTGCTTTCATGCCGTCTTCCTTTTCTGAACCTCAAGGAGCAAACGGGCGAGCTCGCTCTTGTCATGTCCTGCCCGAATAGCTTCGAAAGCTGCCCGACGAAACTTCGCGAGCGTCGCTTCACTCCTCGCGTTCTCGGCGATCGCCGGCCCTTCTGGCGTAATAAAAACGCCACGACCATTACGCCCTTTCGCGACGCCGAGCTGCTCTAGATCCCGCCAAGCCCGCGCAACCGTGTTGTGATTGACCATCGCTTCACTCGCCAGACCGCGTACGGACGGAAGCTGCTCCCCCGCCGACAACTCGCCCGATGCCAACCCGTCCAAAACGGTCTCCACCAGCTGCCTTGAAGGTGGACGCTCAGAATCAAGATCGATGACCCATTCCATGTGACCGTACTATCGTCCCGGTACGGTGGTCAGCTGGAGGCGAACTGCAGGGGAAGAGCGTCCTCACTCGCTCGATGTCTGAGTAGGGGCTCCGCACCGTTTCAGAGGCGGTTTGTAGGGCACGAGCGCCAGATTCACGGCCGAGCGCGTTTAGGGCATCGCCAGGCCGCTTTTTCGGCTCGTTGAAACTTTTTGAAATTGCACTGCGGGTTCGGTCCCGAGGTGTCGCGTCGGAGGGTGAACATCAACCCCCTACGGCGAAACGCCAAGGAACCCACCATGCAACTCAATCACAAATGCCTCTCCATTGTCGTCCTGCTCACCTCCCTGGCCTCCTGCAATGCCATGCACCGAAGTGGCGCCGAGCGCGAAGGGCTGGCCCCCCTCAAACAACGTTGGAGCGTCTCTGCCTTCCACGAAAACTCCGAAGTCGACGAGATCAAGATCAACGACCCGGGTGACTTCACCGAGACCCGCAAGGACGTCGACCGCAAGCGAACCGGCGTGCGGGGCACCTACGGGATCGAATACGCCGAGGGCTATCTCGAGGTCTTCACCTCCGATAACCTCGGCGCGGGTACAGACAGCGGCGGAGGTTTTGGACTAGGCGTATTGGCCGAGATCGACCTCTGCGAACTCGAAAGCGGCGCGACCGTGTTCTTCCCCTACAAGGTGGGCGTCAGTTTCGCCGGCGGCGAGGGAACCTTCGGTGGAGAGAAAGCGGACTTCGGCACCGTCGAAGTAATCTCCGAACTTGGAATCGGATTGGATTACCGCGGCTTTCGACCGTCGATCGGCGTGACCAACAAGAGCATGGCGGGCGTGATGGAATTCGACGTCGAGGACAGCACCGCCGATGAAGATGAGATCGACGACATCGACGCGGACTACGCGGCGGGATACTTCGAGCTCGGCTATCGCTCTCCTTCGCTCCCGATGCAAGCCAGCGTGCGAGTTCTCGGTGGCGACGAATCCGGCGTCTATGGCAGCCTGAGCATCATCCTCTAATCGTGCTGCGCCATAAGCCGATCGCAGGTTTCGCAGCACGCCGGTTAGAGACGTTATCCTGTCGCGCAGGCCACCGCGCCGCGCTGATGATGACGAATCCCGATCCGACAGAACTGACCGAGCTGCTGCGAGACCTGGCCGACGGTAAAGACGAGGCTCGCGAGAAGTTGCTGCCTCTGGTTTACGACCGCTTGCACGAGGTTGCCGAGCGCGTCTTCAACCGAGAGAACCCGGGACACACCATGCAGCCGACGGCGCTGGTGCACGACGCCTGGATGAAGTTAGTCGAGAACGATCGCGGAGTCTGGGCGAACCGGGCTCAGTTTTTTGCGGTAGGAGCCACGGTCATGCGACGGATACTGACGGACTACGCTCGCGCTCGCGGACGTGCGAAGCGAGGCGGCGGTGCGGAGCGGATCAGCATCGTGGCGGATGCAATTGCGAGTCCCTCGAAGGGAGCGGATTTACTCGAGCTCGATGTTGTGCTTCAAAAGCTGAAGCAGGTGGACGAGCGACAGCATTCGATTGTCGAGCTGCGATTCTTTTCGGGGCTGAGCGTCGAGGAAGTCGCCGAGTGTTTGGAACTCTCGCGGCGAACCGTGGAAGCGGAGTGGACCATGGTGAAGGCTTGGTTGCGTCGCGAGTTGGAAGCGGAGCGCGACCGATGAGTTCGGAAGATGCGGCGGAGCTTCACCGGCGCGCTAAAGACCTTTTCTTCGAGTTGCTGGACGAGCGAAAAGAAGATTGGGACGCGTTGCTCGAAAAGAGCTGTGGCGGAGACGACGCGCTCAAACGCGAGGTGGCCTCTCTGCTCGCCAATAAAGAGGCGGACACGGATCACTTGATGCCGGAGATCGACGCGCCTTCGGGAATGTTGCCGCCCGAACTTTCGGACGCCTTGATGGAAAAGCTCGTCGGCGAGTTGGGGTCGAGTGCGGGAAAGAGCGTGCCGCGCGAGCGTCTGACGAAGCGATTCGAAGCGGGCAATCTCTTCGCCAATCGCTACCTCATGCAGAGTCGCATCGGTGTCGGCGGTATGGGCGAAGTCTGGCTGGCGCGTGACAAGATGCTCGACGAGGAGGTGGCGCTTAAGTTCATTCGATCGCGGACGAGCGGCGACGCCTGGATTCAGCGGCTTTTACGAGAGACGGCGATTGCGCGTCGGATTAGCCACAGACATGTCTGTCGTGTGCACGATGCTGGGGAAGTCGATGGCGAGTTCTTTCTCTCCATGGAGTTCGTGCCGGGGCCGGACCTCGCGGAGAAGCTTCGACAAGATGGAAGATTCGGACCGGACGAATCGAAACGTCTAGCCCGTGAAATTGTCGACGCTATGGTGGCCGTCCATGCGACGGGACTGCTGCACCGAGATCTCAAGCCTGCGAATATCTTGTTGGACGAAGAGCTCGCTGTGCGGGTGTCCGACTTTGGGCTCGCGATTACAACCGATGACTATCGCGAAGACGACTCCAAGTCGGGCACGCGAGCCTACATGGCGCCGGAGCAACAGCGCGGTGAGGCTCCGTCAGAAGCGAGCGACATCTATGCGCTTGGATTGATTTTGTACGAGACCGTGACGAATCGGCGCGCCTTTCGATCGGGTGATGAGATTCGCGAGGCGGCGGCGAAGGGCGAGCTTCCGCCTCGACCTTCGGTCTTGGCTTCGGATGTCGACGCGGTGCTGGAGCATGTAATTCTGCGTTGCCTGGATCCCGAGCCCGCGAAACGCCCGAGTGCGTTGGAGCTGCGCAACGCGCTCACCCACGACGATGCGTTGGAAGCGGTTCTGTCGCTTGGCGATGTTCCGACTGCCGAGGTGATCGCGAGCTCGTACTCGCGCCCGGGACTGACGCCGCGCCGAGCCAAACTCATCACGGCGCTCGCTCTGAGCATGCTCGGTTTGGCCGCGCTCTTCACTCGCTTCGGCGGGAGTAGCGTGCTCCCCGAACGCAGTCCCGGCGACATGGCGGCAACCGCGCGCGAGCTTCTCGCCGAAGTCGAAGAGGATCTCGAGGCAACGAACAACTTCGAGTACTTCTCGTATGAATCGGAGCCCGTTGATTACGCGAGTTCTGGCTATCAGTTGAGACGCGGGCCGCGGGAGTCCGAAGCTGACTTCTACTTCTGGTACCGAAATGCCACGGCGCCTCTATCGCCAACCTCGGCGACCAATCAACTGTTCAACTATGGCCGAGTGGAGATGTTTGATCCGATTCCGTTCGGAGCGGGCATGTCGACGCTACTACTCAGTCCGACCGGAAAGCTGCTCTACTTCAAAGCGATGCCAGTGCTCGCGGAAAAGGCCGATGAGCGCCAGTTGCCCATCGCTCGCTTCTTCGAATTAGCCGGATTGAGTTTCGACGAGTTCGAATCGGTGACCCCGCTTCCGGCTCTTTCGATCGCCTCGACCCATCAACACGCTTGGCAGTCACCGACTTCCGAAGTGCGCGTGGAGGTCTCCGGCAGTGGAGATCGCGTGCTTTCCTTCGAGGTGCTCGAGCCCGTCGCCGAAACATCGGAGGTCGCATCGCGCGTCGCGCTGATGGACATCCTGAACACGCTGCTCATTCTTGGCTTGTTCGCAATCAGCTTGCCAAGAGCCATGCGACACTTTCGCTCCGGGCGCGGCGACCCTTGGATTTCTCTGCGCATGGCGATGTTGTGCTGTTGCACCATGTACATCGCATGGTTGTGCTATGCGGACTTCCCGGGAAATTCTCTGGGTCGGTTCCTGTTTACCATGGTCGGTGGAATCCTGTGCTTGGCCGCCGCGAACATGATTTGGGTTTTCAGCGTGGCTATCGAACCCAGCGTGCAAAAGCGCTGGCCGCGCACCTTCGTCACCTGGAGTCGTTTCTTTCGCGGCCACCTCGGCGGGCATCGCGTGCGCAGCGACCTACTCGTCGGCTTGAGCCTGGGGCTCATCCCGACTTTGCTTGGCGCGGTAGAAGCGTGGAGCTTCGGTGCCCCCATCGGGGAGTTCTACGCCGACACCTTTCTCCGCGACAGTAATTGGCTGACGAGACTTGCTCCGGCCGCGGAACTTATTCCCAGCGCGATCTTGCTCATCTTCGAGTTCGTGGCCGTCCTCACCGTGCTCGGCTGGATTCTGCGCAACCGAACGGCGGCAGTCATCGGGACGGGCCTGATCGCGTGCATGCTGGCTGGCGGAGGTTCGAGCACAACGCTCCACATGTTCGTCGAGACCGTTGCCATGATCCTGATTCTGATCAGCCTCGTGCGCTATGGAATGCTCGCCGCCTTCGCCGCGATTCTCTCTCGCAACGTGTTCGAGTCTTTCCCGCTGAGCCACAGCGCAGACGCCTGGTACGTGAACTCGTCCTACGCCTCGATGGCGCTCTTTACTCTTTTACTCCTGTGCGTCGCTTGGCCACTCCTCAGTAAGACTCGAACCCCCAGCTCCCCATTGGGAAGCGACTGAAGCGTTTGCAAGCTTGGCGAACAGTAACTCCTTCGCGGGCAACAATGACTCTCATCCCATCGCCACTCAGGTCCTTCTGACCTTGCGTGCACCCTCGACTCGAATGACCCTAGCAGCCCGTGGCAAAAGTCATTCACTCCATAAGCGGCCGATTTTTGGCCAGGTCGGTACCCAAAAGCCTCCCCGAATCTATGGATTCGGGTTCGTTTCCGGGCACCAACCCGACTAAAAATTTGCTGCTCATAGAGCAAAGCACTTTCACCACGGACTGCTAGGGCGTTACAGCCTCTAGCTTCGAAGTCCGCAAGTCGTAGATGTAAGGCAGGTATTTGATCACGACGACCTGACTCTCTCTTTGCTCTTTGAGTCCTAGCCGAAGAAGCAATCTGGTCCCCTCCGTTGACACGGCGTCCAGTTGGGCTCCTCTCCAGCCTGGAAGAAGTTCTTCTAGTTTTTTCTGATTCAGCGATTCGTTTATCTCGCTCGCGGAAAGCGGACCACGAATCGGCAAGGACAATTGAACAATCGAATCATATTCAAAGCCTCTCAGGCTTCCTCTGTTTCGAGTGGCAAATACGCTCGTGTTATCGCCAGCTACGACGACATCGGACCAGAAGTAGCCTTCATCAGAATGAAGAATGAACTCGTCCCCTTCTCGCTCGATCAGGAGGTCCGGCCCCGAACCGGGGATAGGGAATTCGAAGCCACTCGCATGTGCCTGAACAGCCAGCGGAAGCGAATCCGTTGAAGCGGCTACATGCCGAGTCAATTTGATTTCACCGTGAACGAACTTCTGATCCTTCTCCCAGGCCTCGTCGTTTCCCGCAGCACTCTTCAACAGTTCGAGAACATCGTCCGGCCCAAGTGTCAGAGCACTATCGGCGAACCCATTCGAATCCCCGAGCCTGTTTTTTTGTACCCAGTCACCATCAAGGCAGCGCAAGGTGACATTCTCACCATCGCCGTTGAGACGCAGGAACACGTGCGTCGGAACAACAAAGGCGTTGTACCGAGCCATGAGCTTTTTGCGCTCTGATTTAGCCAAAGTCACGTCGAGAATCGTGTCTTTGCCAATCTCGGCTACTTCGAACGAAAGTCGAGCTTCGAACGGCTCGCCCTCGTCCTCCCAATTGGCGAGTACCTCGTAGACGCCATCTGCCGTGACCGAGAAAGTTGCCCGATCAGCCCCTCCTTCCCAGTACCACTCGCCTAGGTACGTCGCATCCAATTCGCCGCGTGCGCTCTCGGGGATCCCATGGAGCGAGGAGTACGCCACACAGGCGGGCAACACGACCGCGAGCGCCGTAAGAGTGAGCACTGTTCTCAATACACTTCCCATGAGATCACCAACTTTGCGGGTAGCCATGCGAGTCACCGCATTGGACGGCTATCGAGTGTAACGCGCCTCTCGAAACTCTGTCCTTGCCGTTCACCGACGGACGCCAAGAACTATGAGTCCAGTGCGAATAGCCGCACCGTGCTTCAGCTTCTTGGCCCTGAATATTTAATAACCCGTAGAATCTGATGCTCGATTGATTGACTGGGACCCTCGGCATGCGCGACCGAGAATTGAAGTGCAAGCGAATGTATCTCACCGTGTTCCTCGTCACCTGATTCCATCGGCGATCAACAATGAATAAATCGTCCACGTGGGTGTGGTTGCTGCTCAGCGCTCGGCATGCCGTCCTTCCCGCTCTAACACTGGCTCTCATTTGCCTGGCCAACATCGGCCCGGCTCACGATTACTCGGGTCTCGGAGAAGACCTAGCGCGGGCGGATATCGTTGTGAATCCAGCCCGCTATCAATCGGCATCGGGAACCTACGAGTTTTTCGTGGAGCCTAGCGAGAAGGACGGCAATGGCCCGGCCAAGTACCGACTAGTGTGTAACGGTAAAGATGTATGGGCGGACGAGCGGCCTTTCACACTCTGGCAAGCGGCAGTCACGGATACCGGAACAGTGGTCGGTTACTCCTATGAGGGTGGAGTTACCGGAGGATTCAAAGGCGAACCGGAGATTGGGGTTGTCTCGACTCGGACCCACGCCGGCTTGCACGCCTACATCTTCGGCGCGGACGGAAAGCGAATTCTCCGGGACCGCATTGCGGCAACGCGGTCGCGAAACAACGCGGGCACAGATAGTGAAGCGGTTTCAGGAATACTTGTAGATGCCGTTAGTGATCGCTTTCTGGTTCAGTTCCACCACAGCATGTTTAATTCGCCCCCACTGTGGGTGAGCTATGGCCTGACGACCGGCGACAAGCTCGGATCCTTCCATGTAGCGATTCCAAAGCACAAGGACTACGACTACCTGCAGGTGATGCGTACGGAGTTGATTCCGGGAACGCCCCTAGTCGTGATTCACTGGTCTGCGCTGAGCAGGTCGGGTGGCGGAGTCGCAGGAACGGCAGCACTGAGTGTGGTCACCCTTGAAGGCGAGGAAGTCTGGAGCATGTTCTTGCCGGGGGAATATGCCGCGCTCAATGAACGAGGGAGAGAGCGGTGGCAGCAAAATCACGGCCTATGGAAACAGTTAACCTTCGATCAACGCGCATTCTCGTTCAGCTCGATTGGCTTGACCGCAAATCTCTCATTTTCCGTTGTCCAAACCTCTGGTTCCTCTCAAGAGTGGAGCGTTGTTAGGACCAAGTCAGATGTCGATCCACAAATCGCCGAATCGGTTAGTAAGGTCGATGAAGAGCAAAGGTCGCTCGAACTGGAGTTCCTTGGGTACATCGAACTGGGCTGGGCGGATCATAAGGAACAACAAGTTCCCTTCTCGATAGTTGACAACTTCCGAATTGACGAGGAGGGCAACCTTGGATTCGTCTCTCCAAACCGTGACGGGTCAGTTCAATTCGTCAGAGTCGATTCAGAGGGAAAGATCCTCTCGAACTTTGACCTCGATCTGCCAGTTCAAGACGCTGAATCGTCGCCTCTCATCCTTCCAACCTCCAAGGACCGCTGGCTCGTCGTCTTCAGGAGTTGGTACACCGATCCGTTCTCCAAAGCCTGGTGGCTAACACCCAGCACTCAAAAGCTAATCCCGATTCCCAGCTTTCATAATGGGCGGACGATCGATCTAGACCGAACCGGCGACGGTGGGTTTGTAACGGCTTCACACGTGAACGTGTGGAATGGCAACGCCTGTCTCATCCAGCGCTACGACCGACTTGGCGCCAAGCTATGGGAATCATCGCTCTGTCACTTGGGGCTGTGGAGCCCTCTTAAACTCATCGATGTTACTTGGCAAGAACAGGGCGGCGCTGTCGCGCTCTCTCGCGGCTACGAAGCGCAACTGATCTTTATCGACCCCGACGGAGAATTGAAGCGCGCGGTGCCCGTGACCGACATTATCGAAAAGGAGCTCCACTGGCCAACTGGTCTCTCCGCGGACACGAACGGAGGCTTGATCTTCAATGACATGGGAGCTCCCCCGACCTTCAGAATCAACGCTGCCGACGAAGTGATCGCCACCACTCGCCCCAGATTCAAGGACGATCAAATCCTAAAGATGACTGACGACGTTCAAGTAGCGCCGGACGGAGCCCTCTGGACATCCGATGGATACGCCCTGCTCCGGTTGGACGAGACTGGAGTCGTCGACAAAGTTATCGGCAGACAATCGAGAGAGAAGGACTCGTTATCAATTGGCCAACTATCCGTAGCAAGTTCCGGTGAGATCTATGTCACTCACGGCGAGTCGTGGTCGGTCCACGTCTACGACACCGAAGGGAAATTTTTGCGCAAGTACGATCCACTCGACGGCCCCAGCGAAGAAGTTAGATACTTCCGGTTCGCTCCGAGCCCTGATGGCGGAGCGGTACGGATCGAAACTTCGGATTCGAAGGTCTACGAGCTGTCGAAATCAGGTGAGCTGAGAGAACTTCAACTCCCCGCGAAGACCGATCCGAAATCAAAGCGCGTGGCGAAGCCGGGCTCCGAAGACTACTGGATGATCGATAAGAAGCAGGTGACTCTGGTCGATTTCAAAGGCACAGTTAAGAAGATGATTGAGAAACGACCCAACGGTCATTGGATGGAAACGATCTTCTCGCACTCGGTCGCGAGGGACGGCTCATTGGCTCTGCTCGTTCGCAATGACTCGTCGTTGTATCGAAGAGGAGTCACGCTTTGCATCTACGATTCCAACGGCGAACCACTGCAGACCAGCGAGCTGAATCACGATTCGAAGTACTCAGATCTCTCCCTCTGTGCAAACTTTGCAGTCACCATGAACGATGGCGTACTCCGCTTCTACGATCGGAAGAGCGGGGAGCAAATGCACTGGGGGTTCCCAACGAGTCATAAACGCCGCGTCTTGCAGAAGATCTACTTATCGCCGGATGGAACTGAGTTCTGGTTTCGCCAGCGCGATTCGATGAGCCTCCGTCGGTATAGAATTCCACAGTAGTGGAGATCACCGGGCAACGCTGACATCAGCGCGTCTCCGCATTTCCGTTACTCGGCGTCGGCATCTCCCGCCATCCAGGAGTACACCTTGCCTGCGATGAGCGCGCCGAGGACCGGGAAGACGCAGAAGAGCCAGAGTTGCGCCACTGCCCAGTCACCGACGAACACGGCGGGAGCGATGCTGCGCGCGGGATTGACGGAGAGATTGGTGACCGGGATCCCGATCAGGTGAATCAAAGTCAGGCAGAGGCCGATCGCGATGGGAGCGAAGCCCGCCGGCGCTCGCCGGTCGGTCGAGCCCAAAATGACCATCAGGAATACGAACGTCAGAACAAGCTCGGCGACAATCGCGGCGGTCATCGAGTAGCCGTCGGGCGAGTGTTCCGCGAAGCCGTTGGAAGCGAATCCTCCAGCCAGATCGAAGCCTGCTTTTCCGCTCGCAATCAAATAGAGAACGCCCGCTCCGGCAAGCCCGCCGATGATTTGGCTGACGATGTACGGGAGGATCTCGGATGCGGGGAAGCGCTTGGCCGACCAGAGGCCGAGCGATACGGCTGGGTTTAGGTGACACCCGGAGATGTGCCCGATGGCGTAAGCCATGGTCAGTACCGTCAAACCAAACGCCAGGGAGACTCCTACGAATCCAATCCCGAGCTCGGGGTAACCCGCAGCAAGAACTGCACTGCCGCAGCCCCCGAAGACGAGCCAGAATGTGCCAAGACTCTCAGCTGCACATCGTTTGGAAAGGGGCATTGAATTCCTTTTGGATCAGGGAAATGGGATGACCGAACCGATGCCCCTTCTACCCTTTCAATGTGTCCAATTCCAGATCCCGCCAGAACGCTCGACGCGGCTAGCGGTTCGCGGTCTCTTCCCACGATGAGCGCTCGAAGCCCGTTGGAGCAGAAACGGGAACGCAGGAGACTTCGTTACGGAACGAGTAGAACCTCGATCGCATTGCTGGCGTATTCGACATCCCCGAGGAATTCAGCGCTTACGAAAGCATGCCAGAGCGTGACACCCGCCAATCCTGGATCGGTTCCTGCTGGCCCGTGGAAGGTGGCCATCGCGCTTCCCGTTCCGTCGAGATTGCCGCGGAAGTTTTGGAAGAACTGCATGCCGGGGTGGAACAACGTGAACCGGAAGTAGATATCGAAGTTGAGCGGCATCAACACCCCTCCGAGTGTGAATCCCGGCGAGGTCCCAGTCGCGCTTCCGAAGATCGCATAGAAATGTCCGGCGCGCCCGCTGCCCGCCTGAAGCGTCATGTTCTGATCCCCGCCCGCCGAGAGTGATATCGTGGGAACGTCTGGCGTCAACGCGACTTCTTTCCTCAGAGTAAAGCTGTCACCAATCACGCCCAGCGAGTCGATGAACTCCACGTCGAGCTGATTGTCGTCAAAGGTAAGCACGGTCGAACCCAACGTCTCCGTCGCAATGAACATGGCGGGATGGTCCAACGGTTGACCCGACGAGACCTGCCCAGAGGATCCCGCGGTTAAGTAGGTAGCTCCTTGATTGGGACCGATCGGCTTGATGTACGCGCCGTCTCCAGCCGGCCTACCATCACCACCATCGACAACCATGGACGACGGATTCCAAGTTGTCGTGTCGCCGTAGTGCCCGTTGATGAGAAACGTGCGCTCGTAACTGTGGCTGTGCCCGGCAAGCACAATGTCGACACCGTGCGATTCGAGCAGCGGCAAGAAGTTCGTCCGCATCTCAACCAAGCCGAGTTCGGTATCGGAGTTGTGGCTGCCCTTTGTGTAAGGCGGGTGATGCCAGAACGCGACGATCCAATCTTGATTGGTGGAGGCCAGATCGGCTTGCGCCCATGTCCACATCGTTCCTCCGACCGCTCGAGACGTGGAGTGCGAGTCGAGGCAAACGAAGTGGACGTTTCCGTAGTCAAAGCTGTAGTAATTTTCGGTCCCCGAAGAGAGCCCGCCAGCTTCGCCATTGGTCGGCATCTCGAAGATCGAGAAGTACTCGAGTGCTGACGCCTCGTGGTTGCCCCGCGTCGACCAGAACGTGCTCTTCTTCAGCATGTCGGTGTACGTCCGAAAGATCGCGAACTCGTACTCTCCGTCCGTGCCGCGCGTGTAGGCGTTGTCACCGAGCAGGAGCACAAGATCCGTTCGCGCCGATCCCGTCTCGTTCAAGTAGGCGTCTCGAACTGCCCGAGCGTTCGCGTTCGCAGTTCCACAATCCCCCAGCGCCCACACCCGCGTCGGCCGGGCTGTTCCGCTCGGAGGACTCGTCCGAAAGACGTGATCCAAGTCGTCCCCCACCATCATCCCGGCGCTCGAACCGACCGCATACACGAAATCTGTTTCGGGCGCTAAACCCGTCAGGTGAACGAAATGGTCCTGCGTCTTTGTTGGGTCGGTGACGGACTGATTCAAGTTACCGGGAGTAGCTCCGAATGAGACCACTCCGTCCGTAGCAACATCCGTACGCCAGCAGACCGTGATGCCGTCCGGCTTCGCGACTTGAAGATACGGTCCGCGAATCACCGATGGTGTCACGTTCGCAACCAAGTTGACGTCGAGCGATAAATCGCTGCTCGTCGCCTTGAACTGGTGAAGTTCAATTGCAAGCAGATTGTCACCGGTGAGCAGCGCGCCGGGGTCCACGTCGAACGAGAAGAAGAAATTTTCCTCTCCTGCGTTCACTCTCGAAAATGCGAGTTGGTTGGCGCTAATCGGTCCCTGCGCCATGTTTGATCGCACGAGTTCGACACCATTGAGATAGATCACCACGCCGTCGTCTCTTAGAACGCGCAGACGCAGATTTTGAATCAAGCTCGGATCCGGAACCTGAAACTCGTGGCGGAACCAAGTCGTAATAAACTTATTCGCGGCGTCCGGTCCGAACGAAACCTTCGTCGTCTCGTCGTCTTCACCATATCCGAACTCGGGCATCCCACTGGACCAGGAGCTGTCATCAAAGCCCAGAGTATTCCAGTTCGACGGTGGCGTAATACCCAGGTCGTTATAATTCCAGAGGGCAGTAGGAGGGATCAAGGTTGTCTGTGCTTCGAGTCGTTCGCAAGTGCACGCGAACGCGAACGCACAGCTGAGTGCTAAAGTCCGAATAATCGATCGTCTCATTTTTTCTCCTCGATGGATTCCGTCATTCGGTTCGCGCGCAGCAGCAGTTCTTTCGTTCGAGAAAGAAGCGCCGCTACAGATCGCGAACTTTGTTTGGTCACGCTCAACGTCGCAATCGCTTGTTGAGCCATTAAGAGAGACCGGCGAGCCTCTACCGGACGCACGGCTTCCAGTTCGATCTCGCCTTGAAGCACCAACCAACTCTCTTTGCGTCCGGCCCGTACCGCGAGCTCATGCACCCGGGCGATCGCAAAATCAAACTCCCCGTGTTTCCGATTCAGCTCGATCGCCATCAGCTGAAGTGCGGGAACCTGTCCGAGACGGTGTATCCCCGCATCAAGACACTTGAGTGCTCCGGTCGAGTCATCTCCAAGCACGGCGGCACGAGCTCTCGCCAGATAGAGATCCGGACCGGGCTCCTTCGTGTTCTCGATGACGAAGCGGTACTCGGAGCTCGCCGCCGAATACCGCTTTTGTCCAACCAAAATTTCGGCGTTCAGTTGCCGCCCGAGCATGTCACCCGGAAAACCTTGGAGGTGCGTGCGAACGTACTCGGCGGCCACGCGCCAATTCCGCTGTTCGGCGAAGAGCGACACGAAGGCGAGTGCAACCCCGTAACGATCGGGATCCTGTGCTTCCGCGCGCCTGAAATCCGAGAGCGCCGCGACCCAATTGCCCGAAAGCCGATGGAGCTCTCCACGCTCTAAGTAAAGAGGCGCACTGGGACCGTGCGCCTCGATTCGTGCCGTCAGCTCTTCAGCTTCTTTCGCCACCCCTTCATGCGCGAAGATCCCTGACGCGCAGAGGCAGACAAATAAAGTCGGCGGACCAACCTTGGTGAGGATTGAGCGCGTATCGATGGTGGAATAGAGCCTGCGAGCCCGCTCAAGATACAAACTTCTCAAGATCTGGGAAGCGGCCGAAATACACGGCGCCGGTGGCCATGCGAGCGCACGCCAGGAAGCTGCGTGAAAGCCGAGTCTCAAGAACGGATCGCGAACGACGCCCCTCGATGATCAAGTTCTACCCGCGTTGAGTCGCGTGTAGCAGTGCTTATCGGGAGCGAGCCTGATCTGAACTTGTAGTCGGCGACGAGCCCGCGGTCGCGCTACTCGATTGCCACTCTTGCCACGTAGAGCTGGCGGAATGACCGGATTAGGCAGCCGCGATCATGAAAAGCCCAAGAGCTGTAAGGGCAGAGACTACTTCCGCGGCAGCGAGAGCTCTTTTAGCAGCGTGGGTTTCAATCCCGCCAAAAAGTACAGACGGATTCGAGCGAGCATCGAATCGTTCACCGGAGTCCATTGCGAGGGGCGTCCGGTTCTCCGTCACCTACGTGTTGTGTTGTCGGTCATCGATCGTCTCGAGCCTCGTTCGGCCGTATAATCCGGTCCTATGATCTCAATTGCCGCTCTTCTCTTTCTTCAATCGACCGCTACTCCGCCTCAAAGAGAATTTTTGCATGCTGCGCCGGTGCAAAAAATCGCTGTCGACTCCAAGGCCAAGCTCGTTTTCACGGCTGCGCGGACCGGCGTGAAAGACGCCATCGAGCTACGTTGCTGGGACCTGAAGAAGAAGGTGGAGCTCTGGAAGACTCGAATTCGTGCTGCGGATCTACACGATCTGTCCGCTAGCAAAGAGAAGCTCTATTTCTCCTATCCCGAATTCGCCGCCTGTAACTACGTCCGAATCGAAGATGGCAAAGCCGGGTTACCGATTGGTGGACCGGAGAGGGGTGCGACATCCACTTCATTCGTTTGCGATCCCAAGGATGATTGGGTCTGGATAGGCACGCCCAAGGGACTCCTTCGATTGACGCCCGGAGTGATCAAGGGTTGGAAGACTCGCAGCGCGAACGACATCGGAGTGACGAGTCTCGCTCTCGCTCCGAACGGGAATGACCTAGCCATTGGTGGTGAGGACGGTTCGATACAGTGGGGACATGCCGGGAACGCTTCCGTGAAGAAGAAGCGCACCGAAGGGCATGAAGGCCCCGTGACTCACCTCGTGTTCGGCCACAAGGGCAAGCTGCTGGCCTCTGCGTCCGACGATGGCACCATCCGGCTCTGGAGTTCTTCGGGGAAGAAACGCCTCGTGATCTCGGCCGATCTACTCGGTGGCAACAAAGTGGAGTCCCTCGCTTGCGACCCCAAAGGGGCTTGGGTGGCGGCAGCCCTCACGGACAAGTCGATCCGATTCTTTGAGTCGAAGAACGGTCAACTTCTCACTCAACTAAGAGACGACGCGTTGCTTCCCGGATCGGGCATGGTTCTTCTCGAGAAGGGAAAAGTGCTAGCTACTGGTGGTGAGGAGTCCGTTCTGCTCTGGGACATCAGTGAACTGGGCAACTGAACTGAAACTCGTTGTCACCACGGGCTGATCTGGCAATCGACTTGACTGAACGAAAACCCAGGTCGGTGATTGGCTCTTGTCAGTCAGAATCAGGGACCTTGCGGGATACCGATAGCCTCGTGCTACACGCTCCATGGGTAGCCTGCGGGTTCACTTGGCGCCGCCAACAAATAGAATGCTGAGAGGCCCCTCCAGCGCGAGGTCCGGAGAGACGAATCCCCATCGATGCAGTCGGCGGTTTAGAGGAGACCGAATCGCTCCTCCAAACCGCCGACGGTCGATGTGCTCGATCTACTTAATGACTAGCGGCTTGCATGTGCGCCGCTTCGCCTTTTCGTACGCGTCCTTCTCGCAAACCGTCCCAATAAAGAGGTAGCTGGGACCGCCGCGTCCTACGCATGACCACTGAAGCGTGGGTCCACACAAGATCTGCGGAATGCCGGCCTCTGCGGTCGGAGCAGAAATGCTCATCGCTCCCATCACGAACGCAGCAGAAAGTGCGCCAGCGGCCAGCGTTTTGGTAACTGTTTTCAATGTAATCATCGTGTCCCTACCTGAGTTGTAAATCGGCCACTATCCGAAAGCAGGCAGCCATCCGACCGAAATGAACGGCTACCCAATCGGGTCGATCAGAAGTGCCAGCGAACGGTGTCGCTTGAGTACCGCTGATGCCCTTGAAGCGGAAGTTCCCGTCGACGCTTCGGATTCCGCAATTACTTCCGAAAAAATTCGGACGGCAGCGAGAAGCGCGGGCTCGCGTAGTGACCCGTCGGCGCTCCCCGCATACTTGGCAGTATATGACGATGAGCGATTCGCGAATTCCAAGCCGGGCGGCGCTGTTAGAGCATGACGGCTGGCTCCGAGGTTTAGCCAAGAACCTCGTCTCCGATCCACACTCGGCCGACGACCTCGTGCAAGAAACCCTGCTCGCGGCGATCTCGCGCGGTCCGTCGAGGCGGGGCAACTTGCGCGGTTGGCTAGCAGGCGTTCTTCGCAACTTGGCTCTGCAGAAAATCCGTGGCGAAGCGAACCGACGAGCACGAGAAGAGGATTCGGCTCAGCCCGAAGCTCCCGCGGCAGACTTCGATCAAGAAGCGATCGGGCTTCGTCGCAAGCTCGTGGAGTGCCTGGACGAAATCAAGGAGCCCTACCGCACAACGCTCGTCCTCCTCTACTTCGAGGGATGGACGCCCGATCGGATCGCGAACTCGCAGAACGTCTCGGTCAAGACCGTGTACTCCCGCCATGAACGGGGACTCGAGCACTTGCGCGCGAAGTTGGACGCACAACACGGGGGGAAACGCGACGCTTGGTCCGTGGGAGTCTTGACTCTGCTCGTTCCGCCTCGCAAACCCGGGCACGCGATGCTGCGGGTCGGAATTGTCGGCGCGATTGGGCTCGTCATTTTGATCGGCATCGCGGTCAAAGGCCAACCCGAAACGCCGGTGGACGAGAGTGCGGTTTCCTCGAGAACGGCCGAGACCGAGTCTCCCTCGCAATCAGCAGCAACGACTCCCGCCTTCACAGCGCGGGAAGAAGTCTCGGATGCTTCCAGCGTTTCTGAATCCGCAGCTCTCGAGGAAAACTCAATCGCGGCCATTCCCATCACGGGAGTCGTTATCGATTCGCAAGGCAATGGGTTAGCTGGCATTGATGTCGTCTTAGAACCAGGGCCAGTGAGCATCTCGACCGAGCGAGGAATCGAGTTCCAGCCTCGTCAAATGGCGCCGCCTCTGCCCGTTGCGACGACGAAGGTGGACGGCACGTTCGAAATTCGCGGGGCACTCCCTACGGTAATGGGGAGGCTCGGCGTTAACTCCGAATCCTACGTAACTGTTCTCCACAGTCTGAGTAGCTGGAAAACGCGTGGCTCGGCGATCATTATTGCGGCGCCGCGATTTCCGATATCCGGGCAAGTCCGGTCTTCAGAGGGTGAAGTAATTGAGGGGGCTGTGATTCGCCTTCGCGTTCCGGCGCAATTTGGACATGCGCTTCCGGCTCCTCGGAGCGAATTGCAGAATGCGAACCAGAACTCCCCATTCGCAGTAAGTGATGCCCTGGGGAACTTCACATTCGCGAACGCGTTCAGGGTTGATGACGCAGTTCTAGAAGTGGTCGCAGCTGGATTCGACACGCAAGAGTTCCCAATTCCGGACGCTCCAGGAGCACCTATGGATCTCATCCTCAAGGAGAGTTCCGTCGAGCACCTCTTTGGTCGCGTCTATTCAGCGAACTTGAAACCGGTGGAAGGCGCGCTTATCGGGCTGGGGACCAAGACGGTGATAACGGGAGCGGACGGGGCGTTCCTCATTCCGGCTCAGCCCGAGTTCAGTAACCCGATTCTGTATGCGACCAAGAGAGGCCACCAACCGGCTAGCGCTCGCCCCGAAATCGACGAACACGGAAACCACGTGTGGCCCGACCCCTTTGAGCTCGTCCTCGGGGGAGCTCCACTAACGATCACCGGAAGAGTCGTCGACACGGAGGGCGAGCCCGTCCATGACGCTTTAATTTGGATCGACGACCCAACCGTTCTGGCATACAGCACGGTCCCGTTACTCGTCGAAGGCCAGACCGATCCCACGCCCATTAACTATTGGCCCAATCGGCGGACGAATGCCGATGGAAGATTCCGCATCAACGGATTGCTCGATCGCGACTATCGAATCGGCGCGATCGAAAAAAATCTGCTCGTCACGACGATTTCGGACGCCGTTCCCGCGGGAAGCACTGACCTCTCTATCGTGCTCGACTTAAAGGCCGTCTATCCGGAAATTCGCGGACGCGCCTTAACGATGGCTGGCCGCCCTCTGTCCGAGGTGAATATTGGGGGAGTTTATGTCGTCCTCAATATCGATCTCCCCGATAAGTCTCTCCCCTTTCAGGTTCTAACGATGCAGCAGGTCGTGAGATCCAATGTAGACGGAGAGTTCGAATTGCACCCACTCTCCCGCAATGCAAAGATTCGTGTTCATCGAGGCGGACCGAGCGACTATGCGTACGACTCCTATGACGTTCCGGTAAACGAAAGCGTACTCACCGAGCATTTCGAAATCTTGGTTCCTCAGTCATCCTGGCTAACCGTTCGACATGGCGAAGCCGACGCGTTCGAAGTTCAAAATGAAGCGGGGCATGCCCTCGAACTTTGGTTCGCCGACGAGCCTAGTCGCCAGTCAGTCTTGCGGGCCCCTATCGCAGCGGGCCAGTCCTCCAGAATGATCGCTACCGAAGGCCTTCGCACTTTGGTTCTCTTTCGTGGAGCGCGTGAACTGGAGCGTCGGTCCGTTCTGCTCGTCGCCGGGGAACACCTCGAAATCAAATAGCGCTTCGCCCTCGATCGCCGAGTTCACCCGAATCCACCGTACATGCGAACAGAACAAGTCCGGTTCAGCCGCTCTAATCCTCCGTAGCGCTCCATGCCATCGTCATCATGGCTGTCGAATAGACCCGTCCACCGGCAAACCCCCAGGGACCAATCGGATCCCAGGAACCGGCTTCATCGCCCGACTGACACTGCGACTTTGTCGCCGTCGTGCGCATGGCTTTGCTCCATGACTTCCAGCGCTTCATCCACTTGGACGAGAGGTCTCGCGATTGATAAAAAGCTTCACTGGCCGCACGCCAGTAGTACATGTCATTGCCTTTCGCCGACGGCTTCCATTCCGGCATCGCCTTCATAATGAGGTCTCCGTGCTGTTCGAGTGTGGAGACATCCGAGAGTTGTGGAGCAACTAAGGAGTAGGAGAGCAAGCCGATCGCTGTCATCGTCTCAGCCCCTTCGATCGGATAGGCATGGTTACCCCCGGGGATACGCGCGCTTCCGCCTCCGATGGAGAGGTACACAATGCGACCGCTTTCTGAATCGGTCATGGATTCTAGAAACGACATCCCGCCAAGAATGTCCACGGGATCGACGGCAAGGCCTGCATCTCGCGCGGCGCGCAGCGCTGCGAGCATCCAACCGGTCATCGATGTGTCGCTTTCCTGCAGCGACGGCCAGTCGTAGCGCCAGGCGGCGAGGGGATCGCGCGCATCGTGAATCAAATCGACGGCACGCTGAATCACCTCCCATACTTCGCGAATTTCAATCCCCGAACCGTAGGCTTCTGCGAGGGCTTGGGTGGCGATGGCGTGGTTGTAGAGAAACTCGCGGGAGGCTCGATCGCCGATTAAGCCGTCGTCACCGCTTTGAGTGATCAACCACACGAGTGCGCCCGCAACGACGTTCTTGTGCTCGCCTGATGAAGGCGTTTGGCCCGCGCGCAGGAAGGCAAGCACGGCCAGGCCCGTGACACCAACGTCGTGTTGGGATAGCCCGCGCCCTCACATCTCGCCGCCTCGATTTCTGCTTGCGTCGGGACAGATCCTCGGCGGCCTGGCTCTGGCGCTGCGCAGTTTTGACTAAAACCTGCAGAGGACCAGCTCCCGTCCTGTGACTGATGAGCTGCGAGCCACTTGAGCGCCGCATCGAGTTCGGGATTATCCGAAGGCGAGTCGTTCGCATTCGACGGAATGCTCGGCAGATTCGGATGAAGCAGAGCGCTCTCGGGGAGGTCCTCCTTGGATTGCTGCATCTTCAGGCGCCAAAAGAAGAGATTGTCACTCGTCAGCCACCACAAGCTAAACCAGCGGTGGAGGCTCAATGCGGAGGGCGGCTCGCTTCCCGCCGAATCATCAAACGATCGGTTGTTAACGAACGATCGAAGGAGCTTTTTTAGATCTGCCCCCAACTTGGCTTGCGCGGGATCATCGAAGTCGAGTTCCATCAGGTGGCGGAGCACTTGGCCGGTGAGCTCTCCACCTTGTGGGACCAACGCCGGCTCAAACATTGATTCATTGCCCACTTGAGCCTCCATCGCGACACCACGCGATCGGCGAGTTCAGCGTCTTGGTCGGGCAGCCACTTCTTGATGGCGTCGACACTGGGTGCGTTTGCATCCACGGGTGTCGAACTCGGCGCCCCCACTTCGGAGTGTCTCGACAAGAACGCTGGGTCGTACGTTCCGTCGCAGTGATAGAAGCGCCAATTCCCGGCGGCTTCATCGTGGTCGAATTCCGCCTCCAACATGGTCGCCCCGTCCGGCCACGCGAATCGCCATTCGCCGTGACGCTCCCAGCTTGCGCCGTCCGATTCCTCCCGCAACTCCCCGCGAGCGGAGACGCGTTCGGGCACATACCAATCATCAAAGACTCGATAGGTTCCAGATTCGATCGGATTCGGATCGCCCGATTCCAAGAAATAGGTCCACTTCCCTTCGCGTAGTCCGGCGTCGTAACTCCCCCGTGCGCGGGATGCGTGGCGCTCCTGATCGAAGTAGTACTTCCACGAGCGAGATTTCCTTCCGGAGCGGTACTTCCCTTCCGACTCCTTGCGTCCACTTGCGAAAAACGCGCGCCACTTCCCCGCTCGCACACCATCGCGATAGTCGCCCTCTTCGGCAACGGTCGTTCCGTCGGCAAAGACACGCCGATAGTTGCCATGACGCACATGCTCGTCATCCTTCCCGAGCACGTACTCCCACATCTCCACCGATCCATCGGCGAGCACGTTCGTCTCCTTCAACGTCTCTTGCCCGTGTTCGATGAACAGCGCGAGCACGCCGAACAATGCTGCCGTCAAAAGATGTCGATCCATCTCCGTCTCCTTCTCCGAAATTTCGAATCACAGGCAACATGCACACCTAGCGCCGAAGCTCCTCCTCGGAATAGCACTTCACCGCTTTAGCCGTGAACCTCACCATAAGGCCGTTGCGAGCGCGTGCCTAGGTGAGAAACGAATGGAGGATGTCACGAAACCGCTCGGGCTGCTCGAGAGGTATGAGATGCGCGGCATCCGCGATAACGTGAACGCTTGAGTGAGGAATTGCCCGCGCCATTCTTTTACAGCGGTCGATCACGTGCGGAAAGTCGCGCGCACCCCAGCATAGTTGCACAGGTACCGCGAGTTCGCCGAGACGGGTGGCTGCGAGCGGCGGCTCCTCTTCCTTCGAGAGCTCTGCATGCAAGAGCGCAATGCGATTCATGTCTAAGAAGAGATCGCGGGCCGAGCCGGTGACGCGTCGTTCGACTTCGAGAGGACCATCCAACCAAGCCCACGCTTCTAACGCGTTGAGGCCTTCGACATCCTCGTTCTCTTCGCACGCTTCCATCTGCGCTTGGAGCTGAAGCACTTCGTCCGGATGCGCAAACTCGACGTCATCGCCCGACAAAGCCGGCGCAACTAGCGACAGACCGCACACAAGTTTGGGGTGAGCGAGCGCGAAATCCACGGCAATCCGTCCACCTTGAGAACAACCGACGAGCGTAACGCGCTCCAACCCGAAGTGCTGGATCACCGCTCGGAGATCGTCAACGTGACGAAAGCTCTCGTCCGGTGTCGTCGTCTCGCCAAACCCGCGCCGGTCATAAGCGACAACGAAATACCGAGCGCAAAGTTCGTCGAGGTGCGCGAGCCACATACGCCGATCAGCAACGCCGGCATGCAGAAAGATCACCGCGTCTCCATCACCACCGTGAACGGCGCGAAGCTTCGCTCCGCCAGCGGATATGAATGTTGAAGTCAGGTTCTGATTCTCGTTCATCACTCGATTAGCTCCTGTAGGTCACCCAGATCCACGCACTCGCTGACCGTGGCAAAAATCATTCGATCTAGGAGCGCCCTCCTTCAGCCAGCCAATCATCGAACGCGGCCTTGCGCCCGTCTCATCCCTCGAATCTAACTAGGGCAAGTGCATCAATGAATGCGCGCGAAAGGTAGCAGCGGGCACAGTCAGTAGCGTGATGCCGTCAGGAAGAATATCGTTTCCTTTGCGATGGATCCGGAACAAGAAGCTAGCGCTAGCCCCGCGAATGCGGATGAGCCTCGCCTGGTGACAACCGAGACGAACAGTTTCGGCGAGCTTTTCATGTACTCCATCTACGGAGGGCTCGTTACTGGGTTCGCGGCCGTCATCTTCCAGCACTACAGCCTTCCGCCAACCGATGGTGCCTACGGGGGACCGATCTTTCCCCCCTTAGCATTCCCAGTGATGCTCGCGTTCTCCGGCATTGGTGGGGTAATCGCGTTCTCCATTAGCCTCCCGTTCCTGCGCCGCGTTCATCTTGAGCATTCCTTCTTCCTCGTGTGCGGCGTCACCGTCGTCACCATGGGCGCTCTCTTTCCTTTCGTCGGCCCGGCGGGCATTCTCGTCCCCTTCATCGCGATGCCTGGCGCCATGCTGTATTGCCGCCTGAGATTATCCAAACGTCCGAGCGGCATCGGGATGACGGACGCTCCTCAACGATCGCCCAAATTTCCGACTCGCGTATTCTGGGCGATCAAAGCATCGCTCGTCGTTGTCGTCTTGGCTTACGTTGTTCGAGCAGCGTGGCCCGACTACGACCTCGACCTTTTCCGTGCGGCTCGCTCGGGGGACATTGAGGATGCACGAGAAGCGTTGAACGCGGGTGCGGATCCCAACTACGTGGGACAAAGCTTCATGACGCCGCTCTATCTAGCCACCGCGTGCGGTCATGAACACATCGTGCATTTGCTCGCCGAAAGAGCCGCAACGATCGACCTGTCGCATAGGGACACCACACCGCTGATGGTTGCCGCCGAAAAGGGGAACAAGAAGTTAGTGCGGTATCTCCTCGATCAAGGAGCCGACCCAACTTTGGAAGACGGCGAGGGAAAGACGGCTCTTCATCTCGCGAGAACGGAAGGGCACGCCGGCATCGCGAAACTGCTCGCTGTCGGGAGTTCGGATTAATTTCGTGGCGCAGAACCGCCACTATGACCCGACCGGACCGGAGCACGTTAGGCGCCCCATCGAGATCTCGACCATTCTCTCCATTCGCGTGAGTGAATTGCCTGTAGAGGAGCTTCCTTGGGCAATGGAGTCTCGATAGTTCCGAGAACGTATGACGGCCGGATCTTGAGACGCGGCGAAGCGAGCCAAGCTCGATCTAGCAGCGTTTTCCATCAGCGAACTTAACTTAGACATTCGAGTCGGTTGGATGAGTAGGTGGCTTTCGCGTCGGATCGGTAAGCTGGAAAAGTCATGAAAACACTACCGCTTCTACTGTGCCTGCTCTTCGCATTCGAAAACGAATCTTCCGTTCCGGACGAATCCACCGACACGCCGGTTCTGCTTGTCCTCGGCAAGTCCGACGCCTCACTCTCTTTCGTGCATGCCGACACCGGGGTGATTCTGACCTCGCTCAAGACGGGAGTCGGGCCGCACGAGATCGCCGTCTCTCCGAATGGACGCATCGGAGTCGTTGCGAACTACGGTCAGCGAGAGCCGGGCCGCTCGCTCGGCGTCTACGATTTATTCGAGCGCAAGCTGATTCGCGAAATCGACCTCGGCGAGCATCGTCGTCCCCATGGTCTTCAGTTTCGGGGAGATGAGACTCTGTTCGTCACGTCCGAGACTTCCAAAGCGATTCTGCGGTTGAACGTCAACAACGGAAAGATCGAAGCCGTTCTGAAAACCGATCAACAGGCTTCGCACATGTTGGTGCTCTCCCCCACAGCACCGCGAGCGTTCGTATCCAACATCGGCTCGGGATCGGTCACTGTGTTCGATACGGAATCCGGCGAGCGCCTCGCTCAAATCCCAACGGGTGCGGGAGCAGAGGGCATCGACATTACGCCCGACGGCTCGGAAGTGTGGGTCGGCAACCGATCCGCCGACACCTTGACCGTCATTGACGCGAACTCGCTCAAAGTCATTGACCAACTCCCGTGCGGCACTTTTCCGATCCGAATCAAGTTCACGCCCAAGGGCACGCACGCCCTTGTTTCGAATGCGAACTCCGGAGAGCTCGCCGTGTTCGATGTTCTCTCGCGCAAGGAGATCCACCGCTTCTCCATGGAAGTAGAGGCCTCCGAGGACAAAGCCGGACGTCTCTTCGGCGGCTCCTTCGAAGGCAGTCCGGTTCCCGTCGGAATCCTCGTTCGCCCGAACGGAGAGTACGCCTACATCGCCAACACGAATGCGGACGTCATCAGCATCGTGTCCCTGTCGGAATGGAAAGTCATTGGTCGATTGACAGCCGGTAAGGAACCCGACGGCTTAGGTTGGACGAGAATTCCGAGCGCGAGCGGCGAAGCAACTGATTGAACGGCCGAACCAAACTTCAAGAGCAATCGGTTCGCTTCTAGCTCGACTTGTCGAGCGTTTCGAGGTCTTCCAGCATCTTCAGTTTGGATTCCTACTTGGCGGGCGCATCAGCCAAATTCGAACGCAGATTTCATGCTCGCTTTCGCCTGAATGGTCGCACGCGATTCGCGAGTTCGAATAGGTCCAGTTAGCTGCCGTCGAAGATGCAAGCGCGAGTAAGATGAACCGACAGAAGCTTCCGACATTTGGAGAAACGCTATGACTGCATTCTTTACGTTCTTGTGTTTTGTGGCGATCGCTTGGACTGGAAGCAAAGTCGACGACATTGCTAGAGAGCTCGCAGCGCTTCGAAAGAACTTCGAGAATAAGAACTCCGATCCGAACAACTGATCGCTAGGTATTGCGGGCCTTAGAAGTAGTCCGATCAACTACAAAGCGCCGCGACTTCTCGATCTCCCGCGCACGGATCTTTCCTCTAAGCAAACCGCCGGACTACAGCGCCCCTCAGCCACCAACTATCGCCTCGCACTCACTCTCGAAAGCGGCTCGTGTGTAGAAAACGCACGGTCGCGGCAATCACATCGCGGTCATTCATAATCAGCGTGTGAATGCCCTTCACGGTTAGGTGATCGGCGGCGCCTTCGAGCTTGGTCTCCTCAACCGAGACGATTCCATCGTCGTCTCCATCGATGAAAGGATTCAGGCCCGAGTCGTTTTCGCGTGAAGCCGCGACGATTCCAAACGGACAGGGGGGCGCGGGGATGCTCTTGAGTTCGGTCGTCAACTCGAGAGCAGACGGACCGGCTAGAGTTTGAAAGGGAGAGAAATGAGCGAGCTCTCGCGCGAGTTCCGAGCCTCGGCTCGGTGGAGCGAGCATGACGACTCGCCCCAACTTCATGCGCTTACGCCACGGTAGCTCCTCATCCGCGAGCGCGGCTCGAACGACAATTCCACCCAAGCTGTGCGTGATGAACGAGACGTGCCGAACATCGTCCAAGTTGTCCAAGAGCTGGCCCAAACCTTCCGCATGTTCCGAGATTGACTGACGGGTACTCGGATACCCCACCGCGGCCACGGCAAAACCGGCGTCCTCGAGGCTCGTTCGCATCGCCTCCATCGCCGTGCGACTGCGCCCCAAACCGTGCAACAGGACGACTAGGTGATCGCTGTCCAGGCGGAGCTTCCGACGGCTTCGCACGTTCTCGAACTCCGTTCGACAAGCCTCCCAGGTGCCCCAAGCCGCGCGGCGATCATCAGGATCGAGCAACCGAAAGTGGCCCGTATAGACATTCTCCTGAATGCGCCATCCCGCGTACCAAAACACGTCGCCCCAAAACTGCACGCCACCCAAAGTTGGCAGCCGGAAGTTCACTCGCCCCTCTCCGTGACGTTCGCGAAGCTTGGCGACGAGAGCTTCTTCGCACTCTTCCAAGCTCCCAATGTGCAGCACCTTCGGCCGATCACTCGCCGAAACCAGACGATAGAGATCGACATTATCGTTTCGTTCAATCGCGAACCCGAGCACCGGCTGCCGCATGAGCTCGAACCCACCGTCGTCGGTAGACCCCGTGGACCCGTCCGACTGAAGACCCGCCGCCGTGATCACGGCCTGAGAGGCGACCAAAGCCAAGGCGAAGACGATGCTGATGCTCATGGGTCTAGAGTAACCAGGTGCTCGGTTTTCAGCACTCTTCCCCAAGGGCGAGCGCCGGTCCCGGAGCGATGCCGGTCTTCTTTCGGAGTGGCTCGAGATGCACCCGCTCCAATTCTCCGCGATAGAACAGGTTGTAGGTGTCAAAAGGGATCATGCGGCCATCGTCGGGATGCACCATGTGAACGCAGGAGCGCCGAACGGATCGGACGTCGAAGGAGTGCGCGTCGAGAAACTCCATAATGATGACACGGAAGACATTCTCGTAGTTGAGGTCGGGAGTCGGCGCAACACCGGGCAAACAACACAGGAGTTTGCGAGCGGCCTCCGCGGCAGAGTCGGGCGAGTGGTGAGTCGAGAAGAGCTGGAATAACTTCTTGCGCGTATCTTCATTTCGCTCGTAAGCGATCGTATTCCGAGCTCCCTGCAAGAGCACGTCGGTCGAGACGTGTCGCGTAAGCGGGTGCACGGCGCCGTCCAGCTTGAGCGCGTAGGCCATGCAAATCGCATCGGGGTGGCAGGGAACCGGGATGAGATCCTCGGGTTGAAACACTCCGCTCTGTTCGAGAATCTTTCGACGAACCTCCGTCAGAGTCAGGCGATCGCGCTCTGAATCAAAACCGTCGTTGCGACCCGCGTCTTGAATGGGTTGAAAGGTGACGCCGCGAACACACCGAAAGCCGAGCGCGTGCTCGATCAAGCGCCCGCACTCGCCGTCGTTGAGGCCCTTCTTCAGCGTCACGACGAGTGTCGTTGACAGACCGACCGCTTCGAGATTCTCAAGCGCCTTCTCGCGAATCTCGCGAAGATCCGCCCCGCGCAATTCGCGCAGAGGCTGCTCTTCCAGTGAATCAAACTGCAGATAGACCTCGAAGGCGGGAGCGTACTTCGCGAGCGCCTCGACGAATTCCGGGTCCCGGGCGATGCGCACTCCGTTCGTGTTGAGCATCAAGTGCCGGATCGGGCGCTCCTTCGCTGCATCGAGAATTGCGAACAGATCGGGATGCTCACAGGGCTCGCCCCCCGAGATCTGAACGACGTCCGGCTCGCCTTCGCTGCGCACAATCGCATCGAGCATCGCCTCGACCTTCTCGAGCGACTGATAGTTCTGCTTCGTCGGTCCACTCTCCGCATAGCAGACCGGGCAACTCAAATTGCAGGCATCGCAGATCTCGACGAGCGAGAGGCAGGAGTGCTGTTCATGGTCGGCGCACAGTCCGCAGTCGTAGGGACAGCCAAAGCGAACCGGCGTGTGAAACTGTTTCGGCATCTCACCGGGCTTCAGGTAATCCTCGCGCGCTCTTCGGTAATACTCGATGTCGTCGGCGATCAGCGCGACCTGAAGGCCGTGCTCTGGACAGCGCTTTCGAAGGAAGACCTTCTCATCCTGAAAAACGATCTTCGCACTCACCTGTCGATGGCAGGTTGCGCACAGCGAAACCGTCGAGTCGTAATACAGCCACGGTCGTACGGAAGTTGTCATGGGTTTTGCTCGCGCACGAATGAGGCGCGCACGCAATGGTAGAGCAGGCCGGCAACACAAGCCCACTGAATCGCCGTGAGCCCCAGCATGAACTCGCCCGGCTTGAGAAAGTCCACGGCCAGTCGAAAGGCGATGTAACTGAGGAGCACCGTTCGAAAGGCCAGTCCGTTTGCGCGAGGTGTTCGCAGGAGCAAGTAGTTGGCGAGTAGCACGGCGAAGATCAACTCGTAGATCTGGGTCGGGTGCCGCGCGACCCCGTCGCCAAAATCCACGCCCCAGGGAAGCTCGGTCGGCAAGCCAAAGGTGTGATCGGGAAGACCCGTTAGAAAGCACCCCACGCGTCCAATCGCGATGCCGACGCAGATGGGTATGGCGAAGAGGTCGCCGCTGCGCTCGCGCACTCCCGTACGCCGCTTCGTGAGTTCCACGGCAATCCAGCCACCGAGCAAGCCGCCAACCATCGTCTTGCCGGCCGCCATGAACCGCACAGGGTGAGAGAGGTTCTCAAGAAGCGAGCTCGGCTCATTCACAAGCGCCAAGAGTTTCGATCCAAGCGCTGCGCCGACGGCGGCGGCGACGATCAACGTCCAACGTGTCGAGGAACTGAATACGTCCCCGCGCTTTCGCAGAATCCGAAAGGTCCAGAATCCGATCGAGTAAGCCAACACCTCGAACAGGAGGTGAGGATGAATCGGACCGATTGGAATGTAGATCTGCGGGTCGGCCACGAAGCGCTCGTCCATCGACTAGGAGAACTCAATAATCACGAGTCCCCAGCAGCCCGCGTTCAGCAAGAAGGTCAGCGCGGCAACCAGCTGGAGCCCGCGCACGATTCCCTTCAGCTCTCGCACCCGAGCCATCCCAATCGCCGGCAGGATGTAAACGAGCTGCGTGAGTCCGCAAATGGCGAGCGCTCCTAACGCCAATTCATCATCCACCAACGTCATGGCCAGCGCCAGGAGCCCACCAGCAACAACGTGCAACGCAATGCCGGCGAGCAATCCATAACCGACGCTATCGCGCTTCGGCGGGATCGGGGCTGCATCGTTTTCTTCCATAGCAGCCAGCCTACGCCGCGCCACTCGCGAAAGGCAAGCCGGTTCGCGCTCCACTCACGCAACGCACCGACGGCCACGCCCTCTCGATACCTATGCCCTCCCTTAGAACTCTAAAAGCAGTTAAGCGTTACAATTCGTGCCCAACTCAACCGGAAGAACTCGCTCATGAAGTTTGTATTAACTGTCTTACTTAGCGCCTGCTCATTCACCTCATCGACGGACGGTCCCTTTCGATCCGTTGGCTTCGACGATGCGCTCGCCGCCGCGAAGGCGGAAGAGAAGGTGGTCATGATCGATTTCTTCACGACCTGGTGTGGCCCGTGCAAGAAACTCGACGAGACGACCTGGAAAGACGAAGCGGTTCTCGATTGGCTTGGCGAGCATACCGTCGCTCTAAAGCTGGATGCTGAGATCGAGGTTGATCTTGCGGCTCGCTATAAAGTCGATGCCTACCCGACCATCGTGTTCATTCGGCCGGACGGGAGTGTGTTGAACCGGTTGGTGGGATATCGAACCGCAGAAGTCTTTATCGAGGAAGCGAGCGATTCACTGATTGGAAGAACCGCCGTGGATCGAGCACGCGAGTCGATCGTTGGACACGAAACCGATCCGATGTTTCGGCATCAACTTGGATCGCAGCTGCTCATTGCGGGTTTTTATGAAGAGGCGCTTCTGGAATTCCTCTGGTGTTTCGATCACGGGCTTGTAACTTCACCTGCGTACGGCGGAGTCCGCCTCTCCTTTTTATTGAGCTCGATAGACCAGCTCGGCGAGAACTACCCTCCTGCTAAGCAGGCGCTCGAGAACCGTCTCGAGAGCGCGCATAAGAGCCTTCTTGAGAAGGATGGTACGCTGACGACTGTTCAGGAATTACTCGCGCTCGCCCGCACGCTCGGCGAGACGGGAAGCATGCTCAAAGTTCACGACGCGCTTATTGCTCAAGGCGACCGCCCCGAAGCCATTAGCAGAATCATGAGTACCTTCGCCCTATTACTTGTCATGGAGCGCCGCTATGAGGAAGTCGTTCGAGGAATGCCAGATCTGAAGGAATGGCTAGAGCTGCAGTCGATGATCTTGAACCGTTCCGAGGGCGCTGATGGTGAGCAAAAAGAAGTCGATCCCCCAAAGCTCTCTCAGGTCATGAGCGAGGCGGCTTCTTTCTACGAAGCCCTTATCGCCGTGGGAGAACTCGAGGGCGTTGCTCAACCGAGTGCTGACGAGTTCGAGGAAGCCTTACTTCTACTCGATAGCTCGAGTCGCAACTACGCGCGAATGATCAAGCGCGCCATTCGAGCCGAGCGCTTGGATCGGGCCAGGAACCTGCTCAAGCGCGCAGAACAAAGCTTTACGGGCAAGATGGATCTGAGGCGAATCGCTCGCGCGGCTAAGAACCTCCCCGCGAGTTCTTCGGCGAAGTAGCCAGACGGATCGGATTCGGATTCGCAACACTCCACTTAGAGAATGAGCGCAGGCCCACATCGACCCGCGCACGGATTCCAACCTCCGCAATGACTCAACCATGCCTGCGCCTGAAGAGAACGTAGAGATCCGCACAAGCGTTCTGCCGCGCGCTCTCATCTGGGTCCTCGCGACTCTTCCTCTTCAGGACTTGATGCTCATCGGCGGTTCACGGCGCGATGCGGGCGAGACGGGTCCGCTGGCTTTCACCCTCATCCTCGGGCTGGCGTGGATTGGTTGTGCACTGGGTTCCAGTAAGACCGATGCTCAGCGCAAGGACTGGATCCCCCTAGACAAGGCCCTTCTCTGGCAAGGCTCCCTTCTGGCTTTGCTGGTCATTCTCGCCACTCATCCGCTGCGCACGAGTTCCATCTTCGAGCTGCTATTCGGCGTCGTCTTGCTTGTCGCCTTCCACGGCGTTTCGTCCGTACTCGGGTCTAGTCTGCCGCGTGTCGAGCAACAGACACCTAAAGATCGAAGCATCCGGCTCTTCATGGTCGGCCTCTTCGCCGCGGGGCTCTATGGATTCGGGTCATCTATAAAACCGTCAGAGCACCCGCTCCTCGATGCACTCGTCCTTTCTGTAGTTATCATTGCGCTCCCCACTTTGACCGTCTGGCTCATCGCATGGATTCTTGCGCGACTTTCCAGGATCCAATGGGAGCAAGGCCTTGTTCGCGCATCCCGATTCCGGTTCTCGACTCGACCCGGTCATGTGGTCGTTGCCTTCTTTATCTCCGGGAGCTGGCCGGAATCCTCGTTGGGGTGGATCGCCTTTCCGCTGCTCTTACTCCTTTTTGGTCTCGGCAATCGATCGCCGCTCGATCTCCAAGCTTCGCCCCGCGCGCTCGGCCGATGGATGTTTCCCCTCGCGCTTCCCCTCGTCGGCGCCGCAACGCTGCATATGTTCGATTCGCCGCTCGTCGCCAGCAATCAAGTCGCGAGCCATGCCGTCGTGGGCATCTTCTTCGGCGCGTTGGCGCCCGTCCTTCCCGCCCTCGCGCTAGCGATTGCCGGCGGATTCGATCGAGCGCGCAACACCCGCTGGATTCCCGGCCTCGGGATGATCGGGTTCGTTCTCTTGCTCGCCTTCGCGTTCGGCACGCCGCACTTTCAAGTCGAACTTGGCCGAGCCTTCGGACGCGAGCTCGTTGACGCGAGCGGCACCCCGTCGTGGCATGGCTTTCCCATCGTCGAAGCCTATCGAGCGCAAGTCTTCGCCTGCCTCGCCCTGGCGTTATGGATGAGCGCGCGTGCTTGGCGTTGGTTCCGCGACGAAGTTGAACCCCGCCACCTTCCACTCGCGATCGCGGCGGCAGCGACCATTCTCACTGCCGCCAATCGCGTTCCCGTCAGCGGCGCATCCGGTGCCGCACAGGCCTTGATGGTCGGCGCGCTCGCCGGGTTCCTGCTCGAACTTCCGAGACAGCGTTCCACTGCGATCGAATAAGCGCGAACTCGCGTCTCCGCGCGAGGAATCGACGGAGTTCGCACCGCCGAAGGTGGCAATACGGTGTCGCACACTCGGTTGCCGGTTTCCCGATATGAACCGGGTTCGGTACTCAACCTTCCCGCCCCGTCAGCCGGCTAAACAAACCGGCAACCGAGTGTGAAGGTTGAGTACCGAACCCGGTTCATATC
>JAJDEU010000003.1 GCA_029259635.1 Planctomycetota bacterium
ACCCGGTTCATATCTAATCTTTAGGACCACTTTGGCTAGCCATGGTGGTCCTAAAGTTTAGAGATGAACCGGGTTCGGTACTCAACCTTCCGGCCCCGTTAGTTGGCTGGCAAAACCGGCAACCGAGTGTGCGACAACGTATGGCCACCTTCGCCGGTGCGAGAGTTAGAGGAGCTCGCTCAGATGCTCGTGGTTCTCGTCGCTGCCATTGAGCTCGACGCTCTGCTTCGCGGTCAGTGAAGCCATCTTGGCATCGCCATTGAGCTTGTAAGCCCGGGCGAGAGTCGCGAGGAAATCGGCCTGCATCATCGCGGAATCCTCGTGCTCGCACTTATAGTCGTCCTCGCACTTGCACTCCTCCGCTTCGACGAGCGAAGCCAACTGGCTAGCGCGCGTCGCGAGCGACAAGACGAACTTCTTCTCTTGGCTCGTGCGGTCTCCCTCGACGTGCATGATGTAGTTCGCGATCCCGCGACTCCACTTCATGGCCCTCTCCTCGGGCACCAGTTCACTGGCGTTCATCCAAGCTTTGCAAGCGAGGCCCATGTCTTCACGCAGAGCTTCGATGTTCGCGATCTGATCCCAGATCTCGAACTTGCCCTCCGCGTTCTTCACCTTTTTAACGAGCGTGTAGATCGGCCGGATATCCCACTCGGCGATCTTCTCTTCGCCACCAGCGGCCTCGGAAATCTCGGTCATTGCGAGTTGCAGCTTCACTTTGCATCCAATCACGGTCTTGCCGCGCTTGTCGGAGTCGGAGATCGCCGCAAAAGCAGCCTCGCCCCCGTCTTTGTCGCCGAGGTCGCCGATCTTGACGGCGTGCTTGTAACGCAACTCGAGCTTCTCATCGGAGCCTTTCTCCGACGCGGCGATCTTCCGCTCAAGGTCGCTCATCGTCAGCTCGCCCCGCCCAATTCGGTCGAGCTCGGCGACGAAACCGTCCGCATAGGCAAATCCCGCAACAGCGTCTTCCAGCTTGCCGGAGCCATCGATGAACAAGACTGTCGGCAGCGACTTCACGTTGTACTTCTCAAAGAGTGCGTTGCCCGCGTCCGTCCCGTGTTGTGCGCTGAACAGGACAAAGTCGTCGATGGCTTCGACGACGCGCCCGTCGCCAAGCGTGTTCTGATAAAAGTCCGTGCAGTACTCGCTGCCGTTGCGCCAGAAGTACACCGCGGCGAGCGTCTCCCGCTCATCAGCTTCACCAATCGCCGTCTCAATCGTGCCTTGGTGCCAGGTTAGTGTGGGCTCCTCGATGGGAGCGCTAGGAAGTGCAAAGCTCGCTAGGAGCGCAGTCGTGATCAACATCTGAATATCCGTCGTTCGGGCCAACCCCGTCTAGGGGTAATAGGGGAGTCTCCATGCCCTCTCGGGCTCTCGCCTCCCTGGATGTCGCGACGGCGGAGATGTCTCACGCCCAGTGCTAAAAAAATGCCCGCAGGGAAACGCGAGTTTCACTGCGGGCTCCTGAGCATGGTCCCTAGCTCAAGATTTGTTCGCGCGACACATCTCCAGCGCCTGTTCGCGATCGGGCGTCGTTCCGTGCTTCTCGATACTCTGCTCGATCGTTCGCAGCGCATCCTCAAAGCGACCGTTCATGAAATAGCAGAAGGCCAATACGTCGAGAGCTTTGAGATCACGCTCTTCAGGCTCGCCCTCGTAGTCTTCCTGTTCCTGTTCTACCGCAAGCTCCGCGCAGCGCTGCGCAACTTTTAGCGCGAAGGACTTATCCGACGAGCTCAAGTCATCGCGATTCGTCCAGTGGTAAGCGGCCGTGCGCAAGCCCCAGGCCATCGTCTGGTTGTCACTGCTCATATGCGGCCAAGCCGAACGCATGGCCTTCAAGACTTTGGCCTTCTCACCCCGAACACCTTCCATCTCAGCGATCCAATCCCACCCTTCGACGATGACTTCGTCGGGCTTCACACGGCGCATGTGCTTGTAGATCGGCTTGAGTTTGAAACTCACGGGATCGCTCGGATCGCTGGCGTTCTCGGCGATTTCCTTCATCACCTTCCATAGCTGCAATCGGGCGGAAACGATCGAAATCCCCGTCGGATCGTCGCGGGTGATCGAATCGTAGAGTGCCTTGCTCTCTTCGTTGGCGCCGACGTGGTCGAGCTTGGCGGCGAGCGAGAAGCGCAGATCCAAGTCGTCGGGCGCTGCTTCCGCGAGCTTGCGCCGGTCGCTGACCGTATCCGTGCCGCTCTGGATCCGACTCAGATCCGAAACGAGCAAGCCCTCGGAGTGATAGCCGAGCAGCGCGTCTTCGGGCTTGCCGTCCGCGGTGAGCACCAACATCGTTGGAAGGGTTGTGATGCCGTACTCCTGCACGAGCTCCGCGGTCTCCGCGTTGCCGACGGGCGCGCTGAAGCAAATATAATCCGCGAGTGCGGTCTGTCCGGCAGCGGATGAGATCGCGTCGGTCCAGGTGCGTTGACACTGCTGGCTTGAGTTCGTCCAGAAATAGGCAAAGACGAGCTTCTTCTCGAGACTTGCGCGGGAGAGAGCTTGGGTGAGTGGGCCGCTCAACCACTCGATCTCCGGTGCGGGGGAAACACGAGTCGGCGAAGTCGAAGTGAGGGGGATCCAGGTTGATGCCGCGAGGGCGAGAGTGGTTAGCAACATTGGAATTGGAGCTCAGTTGAAGACCGGACTGGTTGCGCGGATGAAGAGCGTCGCTTCTGTTCCAGACCCGTGTGTCTAGAGACACTTGAGTGCCTAGTCAGATCGGAGTGAAGGTGGAGATGGCACTGGTCGGGAGGGTGTCTCAACAAAACTACAGGAATTGCGAAACTCCTGAGCCATTCCGTCTGGGCTCAGCGACAGTGGGGTAACGGAGGCAAGCGGTGGCTACCCGGCTCGCATCGGGTAGTTGACACTCTTTCTTTGAATCCTCCGGGTCCCATCCCGTCCCGCCCAATACAGATCGAAATCGATGGATAGCGCCGCAATCAACCAGGAGATGCAGGCTCTCTTGGCTCACTCGCATTGGGTGCAAGAGCTTGCTCGTCGATTGGTTCGCGACCCCAACGTGGCCGAGGACCTGGCGCAGGAGACGATGCTCGCAGCCATTCGCGACCGCGACAGGCCTCACCGATCCGCGAAGGCGTGGCTCGGAACCGTCTTGAGAAATTTGGTTTGGGAGCGTGTGCGGCGGGAAGATCGCCGCGGCGCTCGTGAGCTGGACGCCGCGCGCGAGGAAGCTATCCCGTCCACCATCGATTTGACGGATCGAATGGCGGCGCACAAGGAGTTGGTCGGAGTCCTGATGACTCTGCCGGAGACCTATCGCGAAGTGCTCTTGCGCCGTTACTTCGAGGGCGAGTCGCCGAACGAGATTGCGGGCAGTTTGGGCATTCCTCACTCGACGGTTCGCACTCGGCTCTCTCGCGCTACGGCGATGATGCGCGAGCGGCTGAACGAAGAGCACGGCGGTGATGGTCGAGCGTGGGTGACTGCGCTGCTGCCCTTGGCGCGAGCTCCCCTTCGAGCGCCGGAGGCGACGGCGGCGGCTCTTCCGCTGCCCTTCGTGCTCGTCGCGAGTCTGGTTTTGATCTCGTTGGCCGCGATCGGTTGGATGAGCTTTTCCGATGAGCCGCTCGCGCTCACGAATCCTCTAGGCTCCGATGCGCCTGCGATCACGAGCGCATCGACGGAAGCGCTCGATCGGGAGACACTGGAACCGAACCGACGACAACCGAGCACGCCGAAGGGGACGGTCTCTGAATCGAGCACGGCGTCCGCGAGAGCCACGCAAGCTCCCGCAGCACGCTCGCTTCACGGTCGAGTGGTGGACGTGGCGGGCATCGGTCAAGCCGGGGTGCTTGTGCGCTTTGAGCGCTACACCGGCAAGGCCGCGCTCGGTCGCGCGAAACAAGGGCTCGGCGATCCACTCGTCATCTCGGATGCCAGCGGCGCCTTCTCTCTGCGCGATGCCCCCTCGAACGGGTGGGTGGTCGCCGAGCGCGACGATTTAGTCACGGTGCTCGCGGGGACACCGGCGGTCGGCGGCGCGCGAGATTCTCTCGTGGTGGTTACCGCGCCCCGATTGGAATTCGCCGGCCGCGTCTTGGACGAAACCGGCACGCCCATCGCAGGTGCATCGCTCGCTCTCCGGTTCAGCCAGGACCTCACGTCGGGCTTTCCGTTCGGCTTAGAAGCCTCGACGCCGGTGCCTTTCGAGACCACGACCGACGAGCAGGGCGCGTTTCGATTCGAGCGCGCCCCCGGCTTGAGCGATTCAGCGCTCGTGGTTGAGCTCGACGGATTCGAAACGTTGCGCTATGACCTGCCGGCCTTCACGGATCTCTCTCTAGAACTCGAGCTGAACCGAAGCGGAATGGAGGGCTTGGCCTTGATTGGCGAAGTCGTGGGGCCGGACGGCAATCCGATTGCGCGAGCGAGCGTGAGCGATGGACGCTTTCGAACATTCACCGACGCGCATGGGCAGTTTCGATTGAAACGTGGTGCGGAGGTGCCGGCGTCTCTGATGGCGCTGATCGAAGGTTTCCAACCCGCGCATGTGCGAGCGGAGCTTGCCGTGGAGAACGACGCTCCGCTGTGGCCCGAGTTCATTGTGCTAACGCTCGGTCCGCCTCCTCTCGAGCTGCACGGCCGACTGGTGGATGGCGAGGGCCGCGGCATTCGGGGAGTGCGCGTCTGGGTCGCCGAGCCCACGCTCTTCTGGGCTCCGTCGCCGGAGGGTGCGGCGGAGGGTGCGGCGGAGGGTGCGGCGGATACCTCGACGCGCGTCGGCGTCGTGCCGCTCGGCGACCGCAAGTTGCCCGACCTCGTCGAAGGAGTGTTGGGCGAGTTGGACGAAGATCGCGAGAGCCCCTGGCCCTACGTCGTGACGGATGCCGACGGCGCCTTCGAACTGAAAGGCCTCCTGGATCGTGAGTACGCGCTCGAGCTCTTGGACTCGGACACTCTAATGCACATGCGCACTCAACCGATTCGCGCCGGTCGCCGTGACGCCGTCGTGACGTGGAAACCGGAACCCGATCGCGATCGGGTCGAAGGGCGCGTGGTCTCGAAGCAAGGGGATGGATTGCAAGGCTTGCGCGTCGGTGCGCTGTTCAACGCTTTTTCGATCAAGGTCGGCGAGCAATCGATCTACTCCGAACAGCTCCTCTCTAAGTCGGTGAAGACCGACTCGGAAGGGCGCTTTCTCCTGCGCGACGTTCCGATCGGTTCGGGGATCTACGTGGAGGGTCCCGACCATCCGATGCACGTGCTTGCCGTGATTGAAGCCGATAGCGATGTTGCGGAGGAGGAGCTGAACCTCGAGGTGGTGGCGCAAGCACGCGCGAGTATTGCGCTCGCCGATCCGGAGTTGGGCGACAGTTTTTCGGTGAAGTCGAATTCGGGGGAGCTGGTTCCCATCACCGTTGTAGAGGGACCTCGCCGGACGGCTCGAGCAATCGTGCCGCTGGCGGCCGGGCGCTCCGGAGTCCTTTTCATTCCGCTCGAGGCGACGCGGCTAGAGCTCTATCGAGCCGGTGAGCTCGTCCGAGAGATCGAGCTCCGGTTGAAGACCGGCTCGATCAACCAGATCGATTTTTAGGCCAATGAGTTCGTGGCGGGGGCCTTTTCGTGCCCTTCGCGCTAGTTGACGTCCGCTAGAGGTGATTTCGATCAGCTTGGGTATCAAGAAATAGCTTCGGGAGATCGATGGGGGAGAAGCCCTATCTCTCGCACCTCGCTTCCTATGAACACTTCGTCGATGCCCAATCTCCGCGAACTTTTGACCTCTTCGTCTGCCGAAGACCTGACGATGGAAGAGCTCGCGCTCAACACGGAGGCGATGGGGTGGATGTTCTTCCAAGTCGCGAAGGAGAAGGACGACGATTCGACCTTCTTAATGGGCAGCGGCGAGGGAGTTGACTCTTACCCGCGCATGTTTATCGATGCGGACGCGCTTCACGAGAGCACGACTCTGGATGTCGACGTCGAGACGGAGTCCGCCTATCAGTTTCGATCCGAGCAATGGCTCAGCGCGCTGATGCGTTTGTGGGCGGAGGGAGCACCGGGCGTTGTGCTCGATGCGGGTGACCAAGTTGCGGTCGAGCTGGATCGGAATGATATTCGCGGGTTGATTACCGCGTTCGCGGCGGAGTGGTTCGTCGAACCTTCCGAGCTTGCGGTCGTGATGAACGACGGTCGTGTTCACTATTCTGTTGGAAGCGCTGGCCAGAAGCTCGCTTACGCGTTCAGTTTTAGGACTTCGAGCGATGATGAACTGGCTCACTTACAAACGGAGGGCTCTACTCTGGTCGGAGCGCCCGTAGATGCTGGGCTCTTGCTCGAAGGCACGTTGAGCGCTGGCGTCGATCGCCTGATCGTCGACTCGGGCCTGCCGAATCAACACGGATTCTCGCGCGCGAATCTCGAGACGCTTCGCGATATCCGTCTGGAGAGCGACTCGGGGATTTGTCCCGTGACCGCGGATAGCTTCCTCTCCGAGAACGAAGAGAAGATCGCTCCCGTTACTCAAGCAGAAGCTCCGACGCCGACTGACGAGAGTGCTCCGGAACCTCTCTTCGAATCGAAAGAGAGCCTGTCTCTCCTAGAGGTCGACGAGGAAACGGCCGATTTCTTGGATGCGCTGGTCCCGACCGACGAGGAGATCGAGGCGAGCTCCGTTCCTTCTAGCGTCAAAGAGCTCACCATCGACGAGGGCTTTGAACCGCGCCGTAACGAGCACGAGGCGCATGCGCGCCTGCTTCAAATCAAAGCGCTCGTAGACGCGGAGCCGGAGCAGGCTTGGCGCGCGACGGAGAGCTTTGCGATGGACTTCGATATGTGGGTGCCCTTCGCGCGAACCGACAGCGAGAAGCTCTGGCCCAGTACGGAGATCTCCAAAAACGAAGCGGGTGAGCCGCGGCCCTGCGTCTGTATCTATACGAGCGAAGAGGAAGGTCGTCGCTCGCTTGCTCGCAAGAGCCAGCCCTTCGAGTTGATGCCGCTCGCGAGCCTGGAAGCCTTCAGGTGGATTTGGTCGTCCCCGGAATGCCCCGAGGAGATCATGATCGATCCCTTTGGTGAAGGCGGCGGAGTGCAACT
Organism: Planctomycetota bacterium; assembly: GCA_029259635.1. GTDB lineage: Bacteria > Planctomycetota > UBA1135 > UBA1135 > OFTM34. The sequence goes on from JAJDEU010000003.1 coordinate 7,069, forward strand.
GCACCGCAACTCGCTGGTGTCGATGTTGTTCCCGAGCATTTTGGACGTCAAAGAGTTAGCGCTCGTTCCGGAGCTGCCCTTCGATAAGCTCGCCGACTTGCCCTGGACGCACGGCCTCAAGCCCGAGGTGATTCGAGCTTTCGTCATGAACTGGCGCACACTGTTGGGACCGCCCCTGACCGGCGCACAGTCCACCGTCGAGTATCGCGGCAAGCACTACCTGCCCGTGTTCAGTACCGAAGATCACTACCGGGACTACGTTCGTTTTTCCGGCAATCAAATCGCGCGACCGCTTCGCCCGATTACGAATCCGCCCTTCATGAATTGGCTGCGTCTCTCCGGCCGTTGCGAAGGCCTGGTCTTGGACCCGCCGACCTCCGAGAACGAGAATGCCAATGCGCTCACCCTCGATGCGGTCGAGCTGTTTCATCTCCAGCTCTGGGCGCGCACGATGCAGCAGCCGGAAGGCAGCCTCATGGTCGATGCGCTCGCGAGGCTACAACGGGGCGACTACTCGGCCGAGCAGGGTATCTGCGGGCGAATCGCGGCGGACTGGCCGCTCTACTACGCCGCCGTGCTCCGCAAGGGCGACGAAGTGAGCCTAGCGAAAGTCCCCGAGACCGATGAGCTGGCACTCTTCACCGGCGAGCGCGAACTCGCGGAGTTCAAGCGCACTTTCCGCACAAAGAACCCCGCTCTCGACGACCTCGAGTCGCACCAAATGCTCCCGCGCTGGCGAGCGAACTTCTTCCGCCTCGCCAACCAAAACTACTCCGGTGTCTGCCTGAACCCCGGCAGCAGCTCCGAGCCCCACGGAGTCCAGCTCGACGGAAAAGGCCTCGACGGAGCGATCGAACGCTTGGAGATGCGCCTCCGCCCGCGCATCCCCGGGTTCGAGTGAGATCTCTGAACGCAATCCCGAGCAAAAGGGGTTGGTCATTGAACTCGTTCGGAAGTAGTCGTTGGCTCAGGCTTCAATAGCGGCCTTATCCTGTCGCTGAGCGCGCTTTCGTGATCGTCGTCGGTAGAGAGCATTCGAGCGGAACATCCCCCGTCTTCGTTTTCGATTCCTGCTAGATTTAAACGAATGAGCGCGAGGGCTAGATCGTGAATCGACTGAATGCAATTCTAGGACTGTCGATAGTTCTGGTTGCTGCGGTCTGGTTGGCTTCTTCGACTCTGAATTCTTCTGTGGCCGAACCACAGCGCAAAGCGGATTCGGAACCTCGATCCTCCGCTCAAGCCCCGGAGCCGACAGAGGCCCCGGAGCTTCCAGGTCAAATGGTAGAGGCCATGACCAATCTCACCGTTCGGAGTTCAACGGATTCTCCAACGGAAAACTCGGCGCAAAACCCTAAGGCAGCAAGTGAAAGTGCGGAGGCTACCGTCAACACGTTCGCGTTCTTCGGGCGCGCCGCAACGCCGGACGGTCATTCGCTTCCGGATGTTCGAGTAAGGACTTCTTTCTCACCCGATCACTACACGGATTTTGGAGGCATCGTCGAGCTGCGGTGTCCGACTCGTAAGGAAGTTTGGATCAGCCTTGACGCACCGGGCCGAATCTTACGAACGATCAAGATCGACTCTGAGCATCAGACAATCGGGACTGCACTGGAGATCACTTTGGAGCTGGAGGCCGTTCTTCGCGTTTCCATACTGAATGCTCCGAGGGGCTCACTTGCAATTGGTTGCTATTCAGAGACGGGTTGGCTTGCGGCGTCCTCACCCGGTGAGTTTTCGTCCGTCGAGCATGGAGTTAGTGACGTGAACGGGAGAACGGAGCTGCATGAGATTTCAAACTTACCATCTCGCCTGCCATTGTCGATTGAACTCATAAGACGTACATCATATGGCGAGCAATCTTGGGTGAGGCTTCGACGTGCTGAACTCTCGTTGAAGCCGGGCCAGCTAAGTGAACTTGAGTTTGATCTAAGCACAGGAGCCAGGGTCTTTGGGACGCTAGTCGATTCGAAGAGGAACCCGATCGTCGGCTATGAAGTGCAAATCAGGACTAACCAATATTGGTACGGCGCACTCTTCAAGGAGAGACAAGACTGGATTCAGTCGACGTACACTGACAGCTCTGGTCGGTTTAGTTTCGCTGGAATCGAGCCCGGTAGGTGGCGGGTTGGACCGTCTCCTACGCGTCAAGAATGGCAGCCAAATCAAGGAATTGAGTTGGTTCCGTTCAGCGAATTGGTCGTGGTCGATCAGGCCGATGGCCTTTACGAACTTACTCTTGTCGGACACGAGGGGCTTTCTATTCGGGGGATCTTGATCGATCCCGATGGAAGCCCGATCCAGGGGGGCGGGGTTAGCTCAGTGAGCGAAGAAGCACGCATCTTGGTTTCGACGTGGTCGAACGAAGACGGAGTCTTTGAACTTGGACCTCTCATTCCAGGTGGTTACGAGGTGTTCGCTTCACGAGATGGCTTCCACTACGCGAAACCGATCATTGTTGAGGCTGGATCGAGCGATGTTGTACTTCAATTGCGTCGCGGAAGAATTCTGAAGGGGGAAGTCAGGGATATCGTGACTGGAGAGAGGCGCCGTGCTGACGTGAGAATTTCATCGCCAATCGATGGGGCGAGATCTCATGGAGGGGGGCTTGTCGATAATCTTCGAGGAGCTTCTGCTAACTACGGAACATTTGAAATTCAGGGGCTCGGCCCGGGGCGACACTATCTCTGTGCAACATCACCCGACGGGAGAGTGGGTACCGTTAGCGTGAATATCGAAGAAGAGGATGAAGCGCGCGACATTGTGATCACGCTCGATGAAGGGGCAAATCTGCAAATACGAAATGAGATCCAATGCGAGTCTGCGGTCGTCAAGGTCTGGCTGGGAGAACACTATGTTGGCAGGGATTGGATGAGCAGCAAGCAAGAGGACCTCATTTCTGTTCCTCCGGGAGACCTCCGCGTTGTGCTGGAAGCGTCCGGCAACGTTTACGAACAAGAAGTTCATTTGAGTCGCGGCGAAACGAAGATCGTTCTCTTTCGCGAGGACTGAATTCGTGGAATCCCGATTGAAATAGGTCGGGTTCTTCAGCTCGCGCGATTCGTTTCGTCGGGCTGCAGGAGGTTCAATGCGATGAAGAATCCCTTCCGACATGCTTTTGAATTCGCCCGCTTGTTTGGTCTAGACTGCGGGTAATGGATCGCGATGAGAGTGCAATGAAGTTCTGCTTTGAATGCGGCGCTGGGATGGAGCAGCGGGTTCCCGTGGGGGATGATCGGGAGCGGTGGGCCTGCACGAAGTGCGAGTACATCCACTATGAGAATCCGCGCACGGTTGCGGGTTGCGTAGTGGAGGACGCGGGCAAGGTCTTGCTCTGTCGGCGGGCGATCGAACCGGCGCGGGGACTGTGGACGATTCCGGCGGGGTTCTTGGAGTTGGGTGAGAGCACGCGGGAGGGAGCGCTGCGCGAGACTCTGGAAGAGGCGGAAGCGGAGGTTTCGATTGGTTCGCCGCACGCTTACTTGGACATCCCGCACATCGGCCAGGTGTACGCGGTGTTTCGGGCCTCGATGGCGAGTCCTCACCACGGGCCGGGAGTGGAGAGTCTCGAGACGAAGTTTTTCGGGTTGGATGAGATTCCGTGGGAAGAGATGAGCTTTCCCGTGATCGCCTTCGTCTTGCGGCTCTACATCGAAGACTGCGAGAAGAATCTCAACCGAGTTCACTTGGGAACTCTGCGGTGGGATGGCGAAGGCTCGCGCTATGACGTGAAGCGCTACTCGCTGAACCAACACTTGGCCGTTCCACTCGCCTGAGCGAGGACTATTCCGGAATGAAGATGAAGGTCCCGCCGGAGTACTCGGCGAGGTCTTCGAGGCTTCCGTCGCTTTCGGCGCCAATCTGCACGCAGTGAAAGACTACGCGCAGGTCGTCGTTCACTCGCTCGAGTAGCGGCCGCACCCAGCCCCGCCCGGAGTCGGTCTGGCCGTCACACAGAACAACGATCGTGTCGATGTCGACTTTGGCCGGGTCGGCATTGCCTTGGCGATCGAGCTTGAGAGCGGCTTCCACTGCGCCGCGCAAAAAAGTGCTCCCCCTCGGATATCTGGAGAGCAGCGCTCGCTGGGCACGTTCGAGATTCCTGGGCGTCGCGGCGATCAAGTGCGGCGTCGACGTCATCGGCGTGCTGTCGAAGAGAATCACGTTGAACATCGTCTCTTCCCCGGCTGCGTGCAGGTAGTTGAGCAGCTGATCGACGGCTTCCTTGTAGCGATCGATTCTCCGGCCCAGGGGGGTGTGGCCCATGCTGGTCGAGTGGTCGATGATGAACGTGATGCGATTGGAAGTCGGCCGCAAGCCATAGAAGTCGGTGATGCTCTCTCGTTGCTGAGGCGGCTCGTCTCGCGCGTTGCGCAGCCTGCTCGGATCCAAGCGGACCGACTTCCACCAAGTCATCCAGTTATTGGGCGTGTCGCCAATATTGCGACCCGAGATGCGTCGCAGAACCCCGACGATGTCCCATGTCAGTCGTCGCGCGTTGCCATCCTCTCGGTCCGAACGGCTCTTCCAGGTGTAGAGCCCCTCCAAGAGCATCGGTGTCGCCCGTTCCGGAGCCATGTCGCGACACAGCTCGATTCCGCGCGAAGCCTCGCGCCAGTCAGTGGAGAGAAGCAGTCCCTTGACGTGGTGAATCAGATGATTGGCGGCCGCCGAGTCGAGCGTTCCGAGCTGGAGGCGCTCTCTCAAAAGGTTATAGGGATGCGGGGTCCCGAGAACGCGCGGCTGCTGGAGTCTGGCGACGAGGAACTCGTCGACGATTGGGCTCTCGCGCGTGGGCAAGAGGCCGAGAACTTCGTTGCTAAGAGCGTCGTCATGGTCGGCCGCAACGCGAACAAGAATGCGATCCAAGAGCTTGTTCTCGCTTCGCAGGAGGAAGTACAGAGCGAGCCATCGACGGTTGTCGGAGTTGAGTCGCCGATCCGCCAGCACTCCTCTCGTGAGCCAATCGGTCAGCTCGGAATCATGACCATCCGCTTGAATGAGCTCAAGCGCCTGAAAGCCGACGTCGCGAACGAAGAACCGGGTTCCGCCGCTGATGAAGTAGGAGCTCTCCGGCATGCGCGAAATTCTGAAGCTCGCGAGATCGAGCAAGACCGTTGCGGCGGGCACGACTTCCTCGGGCACCCAATCCAATGCGTCGGTCATGGTCCGAACGCGTTCGTGCAGCCACTTCCGCTGTTTAGCGGGGAGTTCCCGCTCGGGAACGAGCTCGGACACCCAGCTCTCCAGCTCGGCCTTCGCCACTTGAAGGCGTTCGCGTGCCGCCTCCTGAGGAGTCCGGATAGAGCTCGGCGCGTCCTCAAGATCGGCTTGCGCTGGCGTCGCCCAGCCCATCGTAATGAGGAGGGCCAGGAGCAGTCCTCGCGTGTTGGGGCGACGGACTGGAGAGGAGGAGAGCGTGCGCATGGATTGGGAACCGGCGCACAGAGCGGCGATCCGGAGCAAAGAATAGCGCTCGGCGAGGAGTGGGTTACCCATCAATCCCAAGCCATCGACGCTCGTCGTCGCTCGCCTTCAGCCTTCCTTCGCAATCGTCGGATCGGCGGTTTCCGACGAGGGGGAGCCGTCGGGGGAGCTTCGGGCGGATGAGCTTTCGGGATCTGAAGGTCGTAGGCCTCCGCAGCCATAGTAGCCTGCGGCGTCCTGCGGGCGTGGGGCCAGGGGGCGCCGCTCGAATTTCGACCTTTCATGCAGGATGCCGAGCGCCCAAGTTGTCACCCGGGGGTTGCGCGGCACTGGCCGGACCGCACTCGATCTCCATCCCAACCGATCTCGCTCTTGTACTCCCACGAATCATCCGCTGAAAAGCCAGCAGAAGTCCCTGTGCTCTACGGACCATGGACTAGCTCGGGAGAATCTGAGATCGACACCTTGGACCGTGGCTCCCTGCGCTTTCTCTTCGACGAGCAGCGCGACTCGCTCTTTCGATTCCTCTACCGACTGACCCGCAACGCGTCCGACGCCGACGATCTCCTTCAAGAGACCTTCTTGATGGTCTGGCGCAAACGCGATCAATTCGCGGGGCGCGGATCGGCCGCGGGCTACCTCCGAACGGTGGCCTTCCGGGTCTTTCTCAATGCGAGGCAGAGAAGCGATCGTCGCGCGGGACTGATGGCGGTCTCCGATCGAGAGGCAGAGGTCGTGCCCGCCGCTGATGAAGAGCTCGAACGCTCCGAAGCTCTCGAGTTCCTCTTCGCGCGTGCTAACGAAGCGATCGCTCGCCTGTCCGATGAAATGCGCGAAGCCTTTCTACTCTTTCGATTCGAGCAACTGACCTGCGTCGAAATCGCCGAAGTCATGAACGTTCCCGTCAAGACCATCGAGAGCCGCGTTCGCCGCGCCACTCTGCTCTTAGCCGAAAAGCTCCGGGCCTATAAAGATCAACTTCCGACGCCTCACTGAAGGCGCGCTCTCCACCCACCAACCGTCATGGAAAATCAACAATCACTCGAAGCCGTCCGAGCCTGGGTCGAAGACCGCTTGGCTCCGGAAGCGCGCGTGGAATTCGAGAAGCAGCTCGAGTCCGACGCGGAGTTGCGAACTCTCGCCGAAGCCTACCGCGAGGTCTACGCGCTGACGGACGGTGAAGCAGCCGCTGTCCCGTCCAGTCGATTGAGCTTTGCCAAACTCGAAGGAGAGATCGACGAGCCTCGTTCTGCTAAGAGCGGATCAAACGGACGGCGCATTGCCGCCGTGGCTGCGGGACTCTTGATTACTGCGAGCGTCTTTTATTGGTGGCCCAAAGATGTCGCGCGCGAGAGAAACTACGAGCCCGTAAACCTGGTGACCATTCCGCTCAGTACAACTGAGTTTTCCGAATGGGTGGAGTTGCCCGGGACCTTGGCGAGCTATCGACCGGTCTCGGATGGAAAAATTCAATGGGTTCGCGAGCGTGGAGAAGCGGACCTCATCGCGTCGGCGACCGGGTGGCCGCTACTCGAATTCGGGCGCTACGGAGACTGCGGTGTTGCGGATGATTTTGAGGAGTCGCTGACAGTCGACAGTGACTTGCAAATGCTCGCCGAGCAGTGCGTTCCGGTTATTGTGGATCTCGATGAACTTGAGGAGTCGGAGCGAGACGCGCTCGTGGCCGAGGGCTATCCGAGCCTTCAGATTAAAAGTGCCGACGGGAATTCCATCGTCTGCCTGACGAAGCGAGCGGGCGAGAGCGATTTGAACGAGCGCATTCGTAAGGGGCTAGGTTCGTGCCGATCAGCACAGTCTTGCTCGTCTTGGGGAGCCTCGAAAAACCTGGTGGATGTATGTCAGGGCGCGCGCGTCGCGGAGTCCGAAGGCCGTCTCGCCGATGCGCACCGCTCCTACGAGGAGCTCGTCGCTGGCGGGGGGAGTGGGCTCCTTAGCGAGGCCGGAGAGCGCGGGTTGGTTCGCATCTCGCTCGCTGCGCGGGATGCTCTGCTCGAAGCGCGAACTCAATGCAAGACCGACCGAGCTGGAGCGGAACGCACACTTGCTGCGGCCGTGAAGCGCTTCGAAAAAACGCCCCATGTTGGCGAACTCGCTCAGGTTTTGGAGTCACTTCGGAGCTCCGGGGAATTTCCGACGCTCGATTGGGCGACCCACTGACCGCGAAGTTCGCGGGTCGATCGATCTCCGCTTGGGTTCCGGATAGCTCGAGAGTCCTCATCTTTTTGGGCTCTTGCCCCGAGAACCGACGTTCCTAAGGGCCTAGAATGGGGCTCCCCTCCAGTTGAACTTCTTTCGTGTCTAGAACTCGGTCAGAAGCGCCGAAAAGGACGGGAAGGAAAGAACAGCCCAATGATGGACCAGAACAAAACGGAAGGCCGCGAGATCGAGTTCAAGCTCACTGTTCGCGGTGAAGACGACTTCGATCGACTGGCCTCACTGCTCGGCGCCGAGTCCAATTCGGATTCGATCTCCTTGCAAGAAAATCACTTCTTCGATACGGACGACCGAAACCTGCGAGCTGCAGGCCTTGCGCTGCGGCTTCGATTCGAAGAGAGCCGTCGCATCCTCACGGTCAAGGGGCCGGTCGAGCGCTCTCTAGACGGCTTGATCGAACGCGCCGAAGAGGAGATCGAGATCGAATCCGTAACCGCGGAGCGAATCTTGGCTGGTGTCGAATCGCCGATCGAAGTTCTGTTGGAGGGTGTCGAATCCGCCAGCATCCCGATCGTCGAGACGGTGCGCACCGCAGTGATCGAACAACCACTGAGGTGTGTCGGATCCTTTCGGAATCTGCGCCGCTACCTCGGTCCCGTTGAAGTCGAGGGTCTCGAGATTACGTTTGAGATGGACCGCACCGAGTTCCCCGGCGGCCAAATCGATCACGAGGTCGAGGTTGAAGTGCAGGCCGACCAAGAAGAGGCCTGCCGTGAAGCGCTGCGCCACCTGTTCGTTCGAGCGGACATCCCCTGGCAAAAAGCCCAGAACAAAGCCCAGCGCTTCTTTGAAGCCCTCGCTCTCCAAACTCCCGACGAGTATTAGAGCGCGCGGGAGGAGGAGCGGCCGACGGGGGCGCGATTGGGTCGTTCGGTGAGGGTTTTGTGCTCGCGTGGTTTTAACCGGCAATGCGCCGTGCATGCTGACTGGCGCCGGAACTAGAATAGCCTTCATGAAACCGTCCGCAATTTGGAAGAAGAGCGCCGTGGTTGCGCTTCTCGCACTCAGTTCTTCGAGTCCGATGCTCGCTCAGTCGAACGCGCGGCCGGTGACGATTCGGACCGAGCGGTTGGTGCAATCGGAGTCGGAAACGCTCGGCGGGAAGCCTTTTCTGCAGCCGCCGGTGAATTATCGATCGAAAGCGAATGAGGTCCTCGCGGCAGAGCCGGTCTCGAGTAACGCGCCGATGCTGCGCTCGACCGTTGAGCCTTCGGTGAATCCGAGGATGAAGTTTGAGTCGGTTCCGGGCGGGATCGTCTTGGGTCTGGATGCGCGCGTGCTTTCCGATAGGGCGCCCGAGACTTGGACGGGTTCGCATGTTGTTGAGACGGAGCGCGGGTGGTGTCTGCAACTGCAGAATGGCACCGAGCTCCTGCTGCCGACGGAACGCGCTTCTGTGATCAGCGCGGCGCTCGTTTTCGCAAGAAGTGCCGACGTCGGGGATTGGTTGGTGGACATCGATGGGGCGGGCTCCATTCATTTGGCCTACCCCATGAAGAACACGTTGGCGGGCATGATTGCTGCGCGAGCGGATTTGGCTCCGCAGTTTTGCCGCCCGATTTTCGCCGGTGGGAAGAGCTTGATCGTCGATCGGGATGTCCGGGTTCGTGTTGAAGGCGAACGAATTAACTTCGAGGCCGACCTCGAAGTTCGCTTCTATCGACCCGAGCGAAATCCCGGCGGTGAGGAGCTGGCCGAACGCGTGGGGACGATACCTCTGACTTGCAGCGTGGAGCCAATGACCGGAGCGCTCTCGCTCACGGCGCCGGATGGCCCGCGACTCGCGGAGCTGGCGGGCTACTTGGAGCGCCTCTCGGCGCTCGCTGGGTGGATCGGTTTCTTTCGATGGGCGGACGGCGTGGACGTCCAGGGCCTCGACGAGTTCCAAGCCGCGCTGGCCGCCGAGGCCGCCCCGGTTCTCACACCGCTGAGAGTGGATCGCACCCAGACAGCCGCTTGGGTTTCCGGCCGCGCCGTTCAAACTCCCGCGGTCATTCCCGATTGGATGCAGGAGCACCGCGAGCGCGCGCTCAAGGACTAGGAGCTCGTGTCGACGGATTCGGAGAGCTCTCGCGCGAGGTACACTCAGTCGTCAGGATCGGCGCCAGCGGAAAACGCTGCGGAGAGTGGAACACGCCCGGTCGTCGCATCATCGTGAATAGACCGAGCAGAAATCATTGGGCGGGGTGGCTCGCTTTGGCGAGCTTGGTGGGCTGCGCGGATGTCGCAGGTGCTCAAGACGGAGAATCGATTCGACTCTCCGAGGTGACCCTCATCGAGGGGGCGAAGGAGGAGGGATCTGATCCGCGCTCGCCCACTTGGGTTCGGTCGGAGAATGAGCTCACTCTGCACTATCAAACGTCGGCGGGTGATCGTCATCGAGTGTTGACGTCGAGCGGCGAGCTTGGAGATTCTGTCGCCTCCAGGCGGGAGGGGACAGCGAAGCGCTTCATCGATTGGATTCCCGACGAGCTCGACCTAGCCGAGTTGCCGCCTGAAGGATTTACGGTCTCCAGCTCGCGTTGGCGCAACGGTCGTTTGCTTGAGAACGGCGAGCCTATTGGTTGGTGCCCGGACCTCGCTAGATCGGATTCCGGATCGTATCGCGTGATCTACGATCGATACGATCAAGGCGACTATGACGTCATCCTTCGCGCCTCGAAGGGCACCGAATTTCGTATCGCGGGTCTTGCGACCTTCGAAGCGAACGCGTCGCTCGCCATCGGTCGGGATGAGCGCGTGTATGTCGCGTGGGACAAAGGTGCGGAGGATTTCGGTCACGGTGGCGGGCTTCACAAGCGGCGCGAGATTCAGTTCGGGATGTTGAAGGGCGAGGATTTTTTCCGTTTGGGCCTACCCCGCGGAATGCTCGATGGCGCGAAAGGGCGCGCGAGCGAAGGCTTCTCGATGGCTGAGCTACCCCGGTTGGTCGTCGACGATAATGGGGTGCTGTGGCTTTTCTTTCGCGCGATGGCGCGTTGGAACCGGGTGGGTGACGGGGGCAAGCGTGGAGCGCCGAATACGGGAGCGAATCGCCGTGTTGTCTGGGAGTGGCGCGCGGCGGCGCGCTCGGACAAGACGAGCGGGTGGAGCCGAGTGGTCACGTTGCCACAGAGCGACGGCCCCGGCACGGATGGACTCGCCGTGCTCGCAAAACCCGGCGGCGGAGTTCTTTTGGCTTACGAGACGGATGCACGGCTGAATGAGTTTCCGCGCGCTGGCGCGTGGGAAGAGTCGCTCTCCGGTGATTCGCGCATCGCGGTGATCGAACTCGATGTGCCGGGTGGTGAGGCGATGAGCTGGATCGTCAAGGGTTCGCGAAAGCTCGGACGACACGCGCCGAAAAGTGAAGCGGTGAATATAGACCCTGACCCTCAACTGGTCCCCGAGGGTTGGGTGCGCCTGTGGGGGGACCTGCATCGGCACAGTGACCTCTCGCGCTGCAAGATGGATGAAGATGGCAATCAGCTCGCGCAGTATCGCTACGCCGTCGACATCGGCGCGCTCGACTTTGTTGCTCTGACCGAGCATTACCAACACCTCTCCGTCGGTCAGTGGGCTTACTCGCGTGAGATGGCCGAGCGCTTCAATCGACCGGGAAGCTTTGCGACCCTCTTCGGTTTCGAACAAGCGCAGACCGACGGCCATCGCAACCTCTTCACCGTCGATCCGGCCGAGGCGCTGGACGGTCCCTTTCGAAAGCTGAAGGCGCGCGATCGACTCGCGAATTATCCCGCCGAGGATTGGATCGCGATTCCGCACCAGCTCGCGGATCCGAAAGTTCCGCTGGAGTGGGCGAAGCAACGCGCTCGGATCGAGTGTCAGGTCGAGGTCTATCAGAGCCGCCGCGGCGCGTACTTTTCGCGCACGGATGACCTGCGCGCCTTTCACGCGGTTCGCGGTCATCCCCACGCGCTCGACTATCTTCTGGAGGGGAAGAAGTTCGGCGTGGTTGCTGCAAGTGACCACGTCACGACGAGTGGAGCTTTCACGGCGGTCTATGCGCGCGAGAAAAATCGAGCGGGTGTTTTTGAGGGGTTGCGGTCTCGCCGCAGTTACGCCGCGACTGCGAAGATGGCGCTCGATGTTCGGCTGGGTGAGCTTATGCTCGGAGAGGAAGGAGCAGCGGCTCCGGACGCGCCGCTCCGCGTTCGCGTCGCTGCCGGAGCGGAGCTCGCACGCGTCGAGGTCTTGCGCAACGGCGAGATTGCGAAAGTCTGGGCGGGGCCCGGCGACGATCGTTGGATGACCGTTCGGTTGGGCGGCAGCACGCGCGCCGCCCACCTCTCGCTTGAGCTTCAAGATGCGAGCTGGGCCTCGGAGCCCGCGCCCTTCCGCGCTACCGGGGCTGCGTCGATCAAGAAGACGGCGAGCGTCGTGCGGCTTGAGAGCGACCTGGGCGCCTTTGGTGAGTGCGGGCTCGTCGGACGCGTTCAGCTTGGCGCCGAGCCTGTTTTGCAGTTCAAGCGCGAGCGCCAATCGAAAGAGGTCTCGTTGCGCGGGGCAGATGGTGCGCTGGTCGCTGGCCCAATCATGGTGAAGGTTGGTACGGTACGGGCCGAGGTGCGCCTGGATCCCGAGCCGCTCGGAGTCGATCGACTTGAGGAGAGTTGGCGGCCCGGCGACTGGAAAACCGGCGATTGGATACAAGTGAGAGTGGTACGAACCGACGGTGAGTTGGCCTGGTCTTCGCCGATTTGGGTCCACAATGACCAATGATGAAGCGCGCTTCCTACAGCTTGGGACTCTTGCTGCTCGGCGTTTCACTGATCATTAATCTCGTGAACGTTCAGGAGGCGCTCGACGTGCGGTTGCCTGTCGATCGAAAGATCGGGAGCCGCGTGGGCAGCATCGCTCGTCGCGCGGGCCTCTACGGTCTGAGCAATGCGACCATGATCACGGAGCTCGAAGAGCTGATCCAAAAGCTGCGCTCCGAAGGCCACACGCGAGTCGTCTTCTCGTACTCGGGCAAGCACTCCAACGTGCTGGCCTCCACCGCGATTCATTCGGCTTGGCCGATGCAGATCATCGAGCAAGAGATGCCGTCCTTGAAGCGAAATGAACGGCTGCTCGTAGCCGCGTCGCTCAACGCGAGCCACATGATCTCGGTGCGCCCGGGCCAAGGCTGGGTCGCTACACCCGTGGAGACGGCAATCCCTAAACGCAAGGCCGGGGCGGGCGACTGATGTTCGACGCCCGTTGGCCTTCACTGGTCGTCCTCGCCGTTCTCATTCTTTCGGGCTACGGCTGGCTGGCCTGCTTTCGAGCGCGTGCGCTCTCCGGCCCCGAGCGCCTAGGCGTCGCCTTCGCCTGCGGTGGAGCATGGCTCGGATTGCTCGCGGCAGTGCTCGGCCCCTTCGAGCTCTTCATTCCCGCGATCATCATTCCGCTTCAACTCGCTCCGCTCGCCGGATTCTTCGTTGGGCGAGCGACGGCCGAAGAGCCCGACGAACCCTCGAGTCCATCGCGGGCATGGCTTGGCTTCCTTCCCGTGATTCCGCTGGTCGTGCTCTCCTTTTGGTTTGCCGCCCAGCGTCCGGTCTGGAGCATCGACGCCCAGCGACGGTGGGTCTTGAAGGCGCAGTGGATGGCCGATGAACACACACCGGTTCCCGAACGCATGGCCGAAGTGGAGTGGGCCCACGCACACCCGAGCTATCCGCCACTGATCTCGGCGATCTGCGCCCAAGCTCTACAGCTCGGCAGCGATCGCGATGAGGGCATGCGACTCATGTTCCCGAGCTTTCTCTTCGCGCTGCTCGCCGTGATCTACGGCTATGTGCGCCGACGGGCTCCGCCACTGATCGCCACGGGATTGACACTTCTACTTGCGACAGCGCCGTGCTTTTCGGTGCTCGACGCGAAGAAAGGCTCCTACGGTTTGGGAGCTGACTCCGTGCTGGCCGACATTCCGCTCGCGCTCTTTCTCACGTCGCTCTCCGTCTTCGTCCTCGAAGCCATCGGGTCGAGCGGACGAATCGCAAAGACGTACTGGTCGCTCGCCACTCTCATCGGAATCGGAGCCGTACTCACGAAGAACGAGGGCTTGCTCTTCGCTCCGGTGACTCTTGCCATCGCGCTCGGTTTGGCCTTCTTCGTCAAGCGCGAGAGTCCTCTCGGTCGAGCGCGAAGACCGATGCTCGTCGTCTTCGCGATCCTGACTTCGACCTCTCTCTTCTGGAAGTGGATCGCGCGCAACATGGCCGTACGCGCCGGCGAAGAGTATCTGTCCGCCGGCGTTTTCGAAGAGCTCAGCAGCGGCGCAAGACGAACGGCGAGAATCTTCGATCGCATCGTCGACTCTTTGGCCGACCAGGGACTCTGGGGTGTGCTCTGGATCTGGCCGCTCATTTGGCTCGTTTGGTTCGCGATTCGATTCTTGAAGATGGATGCCGAACAACGCGTCCGACGCGTCTTGCCCTTCTTGTGGTTGAGCGCCGGGTTGGCGATGGTCTTTGGGGCCTACGTCGCGACGGGTTGGAAGCAGGGCAGTTGGTCCAAGCTCATGAACGTATCTTTGGCGCGACTTCTGATTCACCACGCGCCCTTGGCTCTAATACTGGCGTGCGACCTCTTCACGACGGATGTGAAAGAGAAACCAACGACGAGCGATGAAACCTCGTACCTAGACGCAGAAAGCGCAATCGGATGACAGGACTCAATCAATTCAAGAACGGCGCCATCCTGATTGGCGCGCTCTTGCTCGCGCCGGCTTGCGGTGAGGAACCGGCGCAGGTTTTGGGACGCGAGGACGGTCCGCGCGGCGTGCTCTTGATCAGCGTCGACAGCCTGCGCGCCGATCACCTCTCGTGCTACGGCTACAAGAGCGCGCTCAAGCCCGACCTCTTGACCAGCCCGAACATCGACCAGCGCCTCGCGGACCAAGGCCTTCTGTTCGAACGCGCGGTGAGTACGACGAGTTGGACGGTTCCGGCGCACATGGCGATGCTCTCGGGCCAACCCAACGATATTCACGGTGTCGTCGGTGCGTCTAGCCAGTTGCACGAGTCGCGACCCTTGATCGCGCAGCAGTTCAAGCGGTCCGGGTGGCGAACGGCCGGCTTCTATTCGGGGCCCAACCTGCACCCCTTCTTCGGGTTCGGTCGTGGTTTCGATCGGTATGACGACTGCACGAGTATTGGTGTGGACAGCTCCAAGTTTGGTCCGACCAACGATAAACAGCGAGATCTGCTGCGTGAGATGGAGCACAAAGCTCATCAAGGGCATACCGCTGAAAAGGTCGTCGACAACTTCACCGACTGGTTCGACGGAGTGGAGCAAGACGATCGCTTCTTCGCCTTCGTTCACTTCTGGGACGTGCACTACGACTACGACCCGCCCGCTGAGTTCGACCTATTCGACCCGGACTACACGGGTGATGTTGATGGACGCGAGATCCAAGACCTCGTCGCCGGTCGCCTGCCCGATCGCGAGCGCGACATCCAGCACGTCGAAGCGCTCTACGACGGCGAGATCCTGTACACGGACGCGAACATCGCGAAGCTGCTCGATGCACTCGATGCTGCCGGCCGCCTGGACAACACGCTCGTCGTCTTCGTCTCCGATCACGGCGATGAGTTCGCCGACCACGGCCGGTTCGGACACAACAAGACACTCTACGAGGAGGTCATTCACGTTCCTCTGATCCTGCGCTACCCCGGGCTCATTCCGGCAGCCACGCGCAACGACACGCTGGTCAGCCTGGTCGATCTCGCGCCGACGATCCTCGACCTGTGCGGGCTCGCAGCCGATCCGACGCACTGGGGACGCAGCCTGACGCCCTTGCTCGAAGAGGGGGGCGTGCTGGCGAATCGGCCAGCGCCGCTGGAGTTGATCTTTGGCCGACCGTTCCGCGGACAGAAGCGCATGCCGATGAAGGGCATGCACGCCGGCACCTACAAAGTGATCCGCAACGGCTCCGCTCAGCTCCCGGTCGTCTTCGATCTTGTCGAGGATCCGGGCGAGCAGAACCAGCTCGATGTCGTCGGGACGGATCCGCGAGTACGGCGCGCGCGCAAGCTGTGGAAGCAGATTCAGGTGGCTGCGGAGGACTTGCCCCGCACGGAAGGCGAGCTCCCTCCGGAGCTCCAGGATGACTTGCGCGCTGTCGGGTACCTGGGCGACGACGAGTAGTGCTCGCTTGCGCCGCTCATTCAGAGGCGTCGAGATTTACTTGCGCATCGGAGAGTTTGCGCCGAATCTGGGAGGCTCAAAGTTCGACGACTCTCCACAACCCACCGAAATCTCATGAAGCCGGTCTACCTGGAACATCAAATTGCCGCGAGTCCAAAGACGGTCATGGCGACCGCGACGGACTTTGAAAACTGCTCGGAGTTCATCAGCGGAATTGTCAAAGTCGAGATGTTGACCGAAGGACCGGTCGGCCTCGGGACGCGCTTTCGAGAGACGCGCATCATGTTCAAGCGCGAAGCGACGGAAGAGATGGAGATCACCAGTTTCGACTCTGATTCCGGCTACACGCTCTCCTGCGAGAGCTGCGGCGCGCGCTATCAGTCGACTTTCAAATACGAGCCCAAGGACGGCGGCACGCTGATGTCGATGACGATGGTGGTCACGCCGCTGACCTTTATGGCGAAGGTCATGGGCTTTCTCATGGCGCCGATGATGAAGAAGATGTGCGGCGAGATTCTGCGTGACTTTGAGGAGATTGGGGCTCACGCCGTCGCTCGCGAAGGGGCGTAAGTAGAGGGACCCGGACTCTTCATTCCCAAGCCGCTTCTCGGGTTAGGTACGACGGCCCGCGAACTTGTGGATGCAGGCTGGCGGCTCGGCGGGCGAGGTGCGATCCTGGCGCGCTATGTTGGTCGAACTACTCATTCGGGACTTCGCTCTGATCGACGAGCTGCACCTCGCCTTCGGACCGGGGTTGAACGCGATCACGGGCGAGACGGGCTCGGGCAAGAGCCTCTTGGTGGGCTCGCTCGAGGCTTTGCTCGGGCAGCGCCCTAAGGGAGGACCGGCGGGCTGGGTCCGAAGTGGCGCGAAGCGGGCGCGGGTCGAGGGGCGCTTTGCTCTCGTTTCGGGACCGCTCGGTGAGCGAGTTTCGGCGTGGCTGGAAGAACACTTGCCCGAGATTCCGGCGGAGTGGGAAGAGGATGGGGAAGAGCGCGAGCTCGTACTCTCGCGGACGCTGGGCTTGGACGGTCGCACGAAGGCCTATGTCAATCATCGCTCGGTGACGAGGCGCGCACTCTCGGGTTTGGCCACGATTCTCTTTGAGATCCACGGGCAAAACGAACACCAGCGCCTGTTGGAGCCGAGCGAACAGTTGCGGTTAGTCGATGCGATGGGGGAGCACGGTTCGCTGCTCGCGAAGTATCGAAGTGCGCGAACAGCTTGGCGCGAGGCGGTCGAACGCGCGCGCGCTCTCGAGGCGTCTCAATCCGAGCGTCGCCGGAAGCTGATGGACCTGCGCTTTCAACAGGACGAGCTGGAGAGCGCCGAACTTGTCGTAGGCGAGCGGGCGAAACTCGGCGACGAGCGCCAGCTCCTCCGCGCGGCGGAAGAGCTGGGCCACGAGCTTGCGGGAGTGATCGACAGTCTGTCGGAAGCGGATGGCGCCGCTCTGGATCGGATGCGAAACGCCGATCGAATGCTCGATCGTTGGCGAGATCGCATCGGCGCGCTCTCCGCTCCGCACACCAGCCTGCGCGACGCACTGATTCATCTCGAAGATGCGTGCATGGAGCTGTCGTCGTTCATCGACGGCGTCGAGTCCAACCCGGTGCGACTGGAGCAGGTCGAGTCGAGGCTCGCGGAGCTCGATCGGTTGGAGCGCAAGTATTCGGCGAGCGAAGAACAGCTAGTCGCGATCGGGGCTGAGCTTCGAAGCGAAATCGATGAGCTCGAGTTGACCGAGGAGAGTCGCGAAGGAGCGGACGAAGAGATTGCGGCGCTCCGACTGGAACTCGACAAGCGTTCATTCGCTCTGTCCAAAGCTCGCGCCAAACTCGCGCCGCGCATGCGCAAGTCCGTGATGACCGCGCTCGCCGAGCTCGGAATGGAGGCCGCACAGTTCGAGGTTCAGATCGTTCAGCGCGCTGCCGACGACGAACTTGAACACTACGGGACGAGTGGCGCGGACGATGTCGAGTTCATGCTCGGCGCCAATCCCGGTGAGCCCACCCGGCCACTGCGCCACGTGGCTTCCGGCGGCGAAGCCGCGCGCATCATGTTGGCCTTGCGGAGTGTGCTCTCCGTCGGCCCCGCACCGGCCGGGCGCGGCGAGCGCACCCTGGTCTTCGACGAGATCGACTCCGGCGTGGGCGGGCACCTCGCGCCCAAGGTTGCGAACCACCTGCGGACCCTGGCGATCGGCGACCAAGTCCTGTGCGTCACGCACCTGCCCGCGATCGCGGCGGCGGCCGATCTGCACCTCAAGGTCGCCAAGGAAGCCGATGGCGAGCGCTGGCACACGGTGGTCGCCGAGTTGGAGGGCGACGAGCGCGTGCGGGAAGTGGCGGACATGATCGGCGGTGGGGCTGGGCACAAGACCGCGCGGGCCGAGGCTCGCCGGCTCCTCAGCCGCGAATAGGGCCTCGCAGCCTCGATTGGGGGCCCAGAGGCTTGGGTCGAAGCGCTGGTCGGCAATCGATGCGTTCATTGGCGCCCGCTATCCCGTGACAACAGGTGCGCGCTGGGCCCGCGATCACTATTCTATTTCGCCCTCACGTCGCGACGACGTCCCTCGGCAAGCCATGAATTCGGTCCCTATTCGCTTCGAGCGCATCTTCTTAGAGAAAGTCTGGGGTGGTCGCAATTTGGCCACCACGCCCGGATTCGAGCTCCCGGCGGAGATGCTGGTCGGCGAGACCTGGGAGGTCGTCGATCGGGAGGACGAGAACTCCGTCGCAGCTGTCGGAGCCGCGAAGGGGCGGTCACTCTCCGAGTTGATGACGGAGAATACGCGAGCGATTTTGGGCGACTCCTCGCCAAACTCGAAAGGGCGCTTTCCGCTCTTGGTGAAGTACATCGATGCGAGCCAATCGCTCAGCATCCAGGTTCACCCCGATGACAATTCTGCCCGACGCCTTGGCAATGGCGCGGAGGGCAAGACGGAAGCTTGGTTCATCTTGGCCGCCGAGCCGGGCGCAGCGATCTATTCCGGATTGAAGCCCGGTGTTACGCGCGAGCAGTTTGAGCTTGAAGCGAACGCAGGCGCAGTGGATGAGCTCCTCGTCAAGTGGGAGGTCCAAGCAGGTGATTGCGTGACCCTGCCCGGTGGGACGATTCACGCTATTGGAGCGGGTGTGACTCTGCTCGAAGTTCAGCAAAACTCGGATACGACCTATCGAGTTTGGGATTGGGGCCGACTCGGTCTGGATGGGAAACCACGCGAAACCCATTTGCGCGAGGCGCTCGAAGTGATGGCCTTTGGAGTACGCACGCGACCGCCGGTTCGCGCGGTCCGCGAGGCGATCGGCGAGTCACTCGCTCGCTCGCGCCAGTCGCAGACGGACTACTTCGCGCTCGACACCGTCGAAGTGCGCGGTTCAGCGGACTTCTCCACGCACAATCGCTTTGAAATTCTTGTGATTACCGAAGGGACCGCGGTCCTCAAGCTTCCGAATGGGGAAGCGGAACAGCAAATGCTCACGGGCGAAGCTTGGCTCCTGCCGGGCGCGATGGGCGACTACAGCCTGGCTTCGGCCGGCGAGTCGGTCAGCCTTGTGAGTTTGACAGACGGATTTAGATGATGACGAACAGCGAAAAGATAAGGCTCAACAAGTACATGGCGGATCACGGCATCGCGTCGCGACGGCGCTGTGACGAACTGATCACGGAGGGCAAGGTTATGATCGACGGAGAGATCGTTACCCAGCTCGGAATCGTGGTGGACCCGAACAAGCAACGCGTGGAGATCGACGGCTGCATCCTCAAGCCCGACTCGGTCCAAAGGCGCTATTACCTGCTGAACAAGCCCGCCGGGGTGGTCTGCACGAATGAACACCGCGAGTCGAAACTACGCGCGATCGACATGATCTCGGATCGCGGAAAGGGCCGCATCTACACGGTCGGGCGCCTCGACGAGGACACGGTCGGTCTGGTGATCCTCACGAGCGACGGCGACTTCGCCAACCTCGTGATGCATCCGCGCTATGGCGTCTCGAAGACCTACCTGGTGAAGATCCAAGGGCAGATCGACGACGCGTCGCTGATGAAGATTCGCGACGGCATCTTCCTGTCGGATGGACGAACGGCCGGCGCGCGCGTGTTGGTGAAGAAGCGCAGTCCGCGTCAGTCGAGCTTGATGGTGACCTTGCACGAAGGCAAGAACCGCGAGGTTCGCCGCGTGTTTGCGCGCTTCGGATGGAAGGTGATTTCCCTGCGCAGAATACGCATCGGTGAGCTGACCGATCGCGGGCTCAAGGTGGGGCACTGGCGGGCGTTGAAAGGAGCGGAGGTCGCCACGCTGCGCGACATCGCGAACGGGGCGAGACAAGAGATGGAGGTTGGGGCCGGCAAGCGGCGGGCTCGGAGCAGCGGCGCTGGCGCGACGCGCCGGGGCGCGGGACAAGCACGAGCGAATGGGCGACGCGTCGAGCACGGCGCTGGGCGAAGTGGCGTCGTTCGGAGGCGCGGCCGATGAGGGCTCCTGCGAGATCGTGTCGCGAGTGGCGCAGCCAGACCGCGCGAAAGCCGAGCACGATGAAGCTCGGCGGCGCGATGGTAAGCGAGTCGCGCTTGAAGAACGGAATGCGCGTGATCGTGGCGGAGCGCCATACGGACCCGGTCGTCTCGTCGCTCTTGATGTACAAAGTCGGCTCGCGCTACGAGAGCGAAGTCGAAGCGGGCGTTTCGCACTTTCTGGAACACATGATGTTCAAGGGCACGCCCAGCTTCGGAAAAGGCGAAGTGGATCGCATCACGACGGAACTCGGCGGACACAACAACGCTTTTACGAGCTACGACCACACCGGCTACTGGTTCGAGATGGCGTCGGACCGTTGGGAGGGCGTGCTCGCGATCGAAGCGGATCGGATGCAGAACCTCGCTCTGGATCCCGCCGAGTTTGAGGCCGAGCGCAACGTCGTGCTGGAAGAGCTCGCGATGAGCGAAGACGATCCCTGGCGCGTGCTGACGCAAAAGGTGCAGACGGCGATGTTCCCGCGGCACTCCTACCGCTGGCCCGTGATCGGCTATCCGGAGTCTCTGATTCCGATGACGGTGGACGACATGCGGCGTCACTACCGGAAGTACTATCACCCGGCGAACGCGACGCTCGTGATCTCGGGCGACGTGAAGAAGCGCGCGGCGCTTGCCGCAGCGCGTAAGTACTTCGGCGAGATCGCACCGGGCGAGGAGAACGCATCGAAGCCCTACGGCTCGTTCTCCGAGCCCGTTGGAGAGACGCGCATCGGAATGACTTGGGAAGATCCGGCCAAGCGGCTCTGCATCGCGTGGCCCACGACCTCGGTTTGCAGCGAGGATGACTACACGCTGGACATCGTCACGACGATTTTGGCGCAAGGACGACTCTCGAGGCTTCAGCGGCGGCTCGTTCTCGACGAGGGGCTCGCGACCAGCATCTCGATCAGCAACGAGTGCTGGGTCGACGGAGGGAGCTTTTGGATTCTCGCGGAGTGTGCGCAAGATACGGAACCGGCCGAGCTCGAGCGCGCGATCCATGAGGAGGTGGCGCGGCTCGCCACAGACAAGGTTTCCGCCGCGGAGTTGAAACGCGCGCGTTCGATCTTGCTGGCGTCCGAGGCTTATGACTGTGAGACCGTCTCCGATCTGGGCGATGAGCTCGCGGAGTATGCGGTCGATGCCGACTGGCGCTGTGCCTTCGACGAAGGAGAGCGGCATGCCAAAGTGAATTCCGCTCGCATCAAAGAATGCGTCGGCCGATTGCTGAAACCGACGCGGCGCGTTGTCGGTTGGTGCCTGCCGAAATGAATACGCATCCTCAAGAGTTCGTGAGCGAGCTGAAGACGGCTGGCAGGACGCCCGCCCCGAAGCTGAAGGCGATTCGATTCGAGTTGAAGTGCGGTGCCATTCTGCTCGTCGATCAGCGACCGGGCGCGTCGGTTACGGCGATTAAACTTCACCTGAAAGGCGGGCACTCGCTCGATCCTGTGGGGTTGGAAGGCTTGGCGAGCTTGACGGGTTCGCTGCTCGATCAGGGCACGAAACACCGCACGGAAGAGGACATCGCGGAGTTGCTCGAGCCGAAAGGTGGCGGTCTTCGCGGGGAGGCGAACGGTGTCAGCGGGTCGATCGCGGGCGACGCATGGAAGAAGTTGGCGGAACTGATCTCTGAAGTGGTCTGCGAGCCGAGCTTCCCGAAGGACAAATTCGCCAGGCAGAAGGGGCGGCTGCTCGATCGGCTATTGATCGAACGAGACGAGCCGCGTGCTCAGGCGGGCAGGCTCTTCCGCAAGCTGATCTACGGAGAACACTGGATGGGACGACCGACTCACGGCTCGTTCGAGACGGTGCAAAAAATCGAGCGCAAACACGTCGTCGCCTTTCACGCGAAGAACTGGTGTCCGACGCGGGCGGTTATCGCGGTTTGCGGAGATGTCGATCCGGAGACGGCGTGCCGGTTCTTTGACCGCAAGCTTCAGAACTGGAAGCCGAAGAAGAAGCTCGCGCGCCCGGACGTCGTCTTTCCGGAGCGCGGCCAGCGCTGCGATGCCTTTTTCGCCAACCGTCAACAGGTTCACGTCTACCTCGGGCACCTCGGGATCACACGCGACAATCCGCACTACGCCGCGTTGGTTGTGATGGATCACATCCTCGGCACGGGCCCTGGATTCTCGAACCGCATCTCTCAAAAGCTCCGCGACGAGCAGGGCCTCGCCTATACGGTTCACGCCGATGTGCACTCCACTGCCGGCGTCTTCCCCGGAATGTTTACGGCCTATATCGGAACCTCTCCGGAGCATATCGAGCGCGCGACCAAGGGCTTCCTTCGAGAGATGAAGCGTATTCGAACTGAGCTGGTGGACACGAGCGAGCTCGAGCTTGCGCAGAACTATCTGCTCGGTTCCTACGCGCTCGGTTTCGAGCGCGCCGCGCGCCGCGCGAACTTCATGATCAGCGCCGAACGTTTTGGCCTCCCGCCTGATTACCTTCAGAGCCTGCCCGATCGTTTCGCGGCCGTGACGGCCGAGAATGTTCGAGCAGCCGCGAAGGCTTGCCTTCACCCCGAACAACCGTGTTTTGTCGTGGCCGGGCCCGTCAAGAAGCGTGAAGTCGAGGCGCTCTTTTCCAAGCTCATGGGCCGCAGAGCGGCGAAATAACCCCTAACGAAGAGTGGCTGGAGCGGATAGACCGGCTTCGCTGCTCTTGAAAATGAACTCCCTCGAGATGCGCAACCCGGCGATTCGTCCCTGCGCGTTTTCCCAACTCCTTATACTTTTCCGCTTCTCAGTTTTGTTCCGATGAAAGATACAAAAGGCTCTGCTATGAACTCCCGCTGGCTACTGACATCAGCTCTCTTCCTCGGCCTCGCGCTCAATCCCGCCGCGACTCGCCTCGAGTACTCCCCGACCGAAGGAGCGCAAATTGAGAAGACCTTCAACGGCGAATTCACCGTCTTCATCGAAAACGTCGACGCCACGATGAACGGTCAGCCCATGCCGATCGGCATGGATGAGATCGACCCCTCCGAACGCGAAGGGGTCTTTTCCTACAGCGTCGAGGTGCTCGATGTTCTGAAGTCCGTCGCCGACGGGCGCGCGACGAAGTTGGTGCGCACCTACAACACGGTTGAAGGAACGGCCGAGGGCGGAGGGAACTCCGAGGAGGGCTCCTTCGACGAGCTCGTCGGTCAGTCCGTTGAATTCGTCTGGGACGAAGAAGGCGAGCTGTACACCCGTAGCCTCGTCGACGAGGACGCGGAGGTGGAAGACAATTTGATTCAGTCTCTCGCTGCTGAAATCGAGATGAGCGGCCTCTTGCCCGAGGGCGAAGTGTCCGTGGGGGACACCTGGGAAGTCCCGGGGGAGATGATGGCGGCGCTGATGGTTCCCGGCATCGACTTTTATGCCGCGTCAAAACTCGATTCGGAGGAGTCCGTCGAGATCCCCGTTGAGATCTTGGACACTCTGCGCACAAGCATGGAGGAGGCGATCATCGAGTGTAAGTTCGCGGGCCTCAGTGGCGACGATGAAGGTGAATTAGCGGTCATCAGTTACACGCTGAATGCGGAGGTCAGCCTCGATCTCGGCGATGTTCTCGCCGAGCAGATGGATGAAGCGTCGGAACAAATGGAGATGGAGATGGATGAATTCACCGTCGACCTCTCGCTCGAGCTCGAAGGTGAGTTGCTCTGGAACGTAAAGGCTGGCCGGTTTAGTTCCTATGAGATCAAAGGTGAGGTTGCTCTCGACGGCTACATGACCATGACCATGGGTGGCGGTCAGATGGAGCTCGAGGGCGAAGCCGAGGCGTCCGCCGAATTCGTCGTTGAGGGTGAAGCGTCCGCCAAGTCCTAGACTCCTCCCGCGATTCTGTTCAAGAGCCCGACACGTTGCGACGTGCCGGGCTCTTTCTATGTGTATTGCGGTGCTCGCGGTAGGGCGCGCGCATTCGCTACCCTGCGACCCATGAAGCCTTTTGCGAGAGCGTTTATTACAGGAGCATCCAGCGGGCTAGGTCGAGAGATTGCTCTTCAGCTTGCATCGGAAGGAACCGAGGTCGTCTTGACGGCGCGGCGGGAAGGACTGCTTCGCGAACTGGCGGAGGATATCGAGGCGGCGGGCGGTCGCGCTCGGGTTGAAGTGCTCGACGTCGCCGATAGCGATCGCGTTATCGAGGTTGTGCGGGAGTGGGACGAGCGGGTCGGAGGCTTCGATTTGGTGCTCGCCAATGCGGGAGTCGGTGCGGCGGCTCATGTCAGCGAGCTCAAATGGAACGACATCGAGCGGGTTTTAAGTGTCAATGTTCGGGGAGCGCTGGCGACTTTGTACGCGGCGACGGGACCGATGTTGAAGCGCGGGACGGGCACGCTCGCGGGGATGTCGAGCTTGGCGTCGATGCGCGGCATGCCGACGTCGGGAGCCTATTCGGCCAGCAAGGCGGCGCTCTCTACCTACTTGGAGACACTTCGCGTGGATGTCCGACGGTCCGGGGTGAAGGTCGTCGATATTCGCCCGGGCTACGTTCACACGCCGATGACGGCGGGAGCCGATCGACCGCTTCCCTTTGTCATCGACGCCCAGGACGCGGCTCGGCGAAGTGTGCGCGGGCTAAAGCGCGGACAAGCCGTCGTCGCCTATCCGCGCCGCGTCGCGTGGATGACCCGAGCGATGACCCTGCTTCCGAGCGCCGTTTGGGATCGCGTCGCCGAGCGCATGGTTCGGAAGTAAACCTCCCCGCGGCGGGGGAACGCTATTCAGCGCTCTCGCTAGCCCCGACGATCCGATCCAGGTTGGCGTGGGCGACGGCGTGATAGCGCGGGCGCATGCGCGCGTAGAGCTCGCGGGCGCGCTCGGGCGAGACCTTCACGAGGGCGGTATAGAGCGGGATCAGAAACTTCGCTCGTCCAACTCGTGCGAGGAAGGCCTCGAGTTTCTCATCCGCGGCGGCATAGCCGTGCTTCACCGAGAGGCGGAACCAGACGCAGAGGATTTCGCTGTTGCCGTTGCCGGTAAATCCGAAGGTGGCGTCCAAATCGGACATCGCTTCCATCGAGAGCTCGGCGGGCAGGCCTTCCAAAAAGTGCAGCCACTGTCCCGTGACCCAGCCGTCGGTGTTGAGCTCACCGGCCGCGCTCTTGCCGGAGGAGTAGGTCTTGAGTTCGGCGTCCACCTGGGCGAGAGCACTGGACGGAACGACCGGTGCGGTGTCGGGGAGTCCGGATCCGTAGATCCATTTTTCGACATCGACTTGCGCGGCGAGTTCCGGCTTGGGCGCGAGCAATTCCGTGCCGAGAAAGCTCACAAACTCGGCCGTCGTCACGCTCTGAAAGGCGTGTCCGTCGAACCAAGCGCGCAGAAAGCGATCGAAATCTGCTCGACCGAAGACCTCTTCCAGTCGTCGTAGAAACAGCGCGCCTTTGTTGTAGGGAATGCCCGAGAAGCCGTCGTCCGGGTGACGTCCCTTGAGGTCGATGTGTAGGATCGAATCACGTTCGCTGGTGCCTTCCAGCTCGCGCTTCAAGCCGTTGAAGGAGAGCTGGTTCTCCATGATCGCGCGCTCCGCGCCGAAGACCTCCTCCATGATGCGGGCTTCGAAGTAGACGGTGGAGCCTTCGTTAAGCCAGAAGTCGCTCCAGGTTGCGTTCGTCACCAGATTGCCCGACCAGGAGTGCGCGAGTTCGTGCGCGACCAGAGAGACGAGCGACTTGTCGCCCGCCAGAATCGTCGGAGTCGCGAAGGTCATGCACGGATTCTCCATGCCGCCGAAGGGGAAAGCGGGCGGCAGGATCAAGAGGTCGTAGCGGCCCCAGCGGTAGGGACCAAAGAGCTTCTCCGCATTGGCGATCATGGACTCGGTGTCTTCGAGTTCTTTTGCGGCAGACGCGACGATCGAGGGATCGGCCCAGACGCCGCAGCGCTCGGAGATCGCTTCGAACTCGAGGTCGCCACAGGCGATCGCGATCAGGTAGGGCGGAATCGGACTCGTCATGCGAAACATGCTGCTGCCGTCTTCCAGTCGCTCGGAAGAGTCCGCGCTCATCACGGGCACGAGTCCGTCCGGTGCTTGCACGCGAGCGGTATAGGTCACGCGAACGCCGGGCGAATCCTGAAGCGGAATCCAGCTGCGCGTCAAAACCGATTGGCCTTGCGAGAAGAGAAACGGTGCTTTGCCACCGGCGGTCTGTTCGGGAGAGAGCCACTGCAGAGCTTCGCTCGTGGGAACGGTGCTGTAGTGAATGCGAACGAGCTCGTCGTCGGGCTTAAGGCGAATCGTGAGCGAGCCGCCGAGATTGTCGTGCTCTTCGCCGAGCTGGAAGGGGCGGATGCCTCCGTCGCTGCCGGTGATGAGCTCGATTTCGAGGCCTTTGACGTCGAGGATTAGCGGGGCTTCGGGGTCCGGCCTCTCGATGCGCAGCTCCGCATAGCCGGCGATGCGCTTGGCCGCGAAGTCGAGATTCAGGTCGAGGTCGACGTGAACGACTCGCGCTCGTTTCGGTTCCGCGTGGCTGTGTTCGTCGAGCACGTTGCGGGGGGGTGTGGGGCTCGCGGGTTGCGATGGGGGGGAGGCGAGTGTGCAGGACGCGAGTGCGCTGACGGCGAGAGAGAGGAGCGGCGAAAGGAGGGCGTGTCGCATGGCGATCGAGGCGGTGGGGACCGCGAAGGGGGAAGGAGAACGAGCTACTCGGTGCCGATGCGCTCGCTCGTGATATCGAAGCGATTGTAGCGGGCTTCCGAGAGTTGAATCGCGGCGAAGCCCGCCCACGCGAGAATGACAGAGCCAGCGGCGATACCGATCGAGACGGAGGGGATCGGCGGGAGGCCTAGGTACTTGCACAGGAATCCGACCGCTGTTCCGACCAAGCCGGCTGGAAGAAGGAAGACGACGAGCACGTTTAGTTTCACGAGCGCGCCGAGGATGTAGGGGCCCATCTGGTCGAGGCTCGGTTTGGCGCCACGCCCGAGGCGCACGAAGCCGGGCATCCACAAGGCGATGAGGTTCTCGCAGGTGAGCAGCGCGAAGTCGAAACTGAAGAGCGCGATGAGTGCCGCGGCAGTCAGCGGCGCCTTCACATCCCAGCCAAAGCGCTGACCCTCTTCCTCGGTAATGAAGATTGCGGCGATGACGATGACGGTGGCCTGGACCACCCACAAAACAATGACGGTCCCCATCACCTCGCCGAAGATCAGCGAGCGCGCTCGAATGGGCATCGACTTGAGGACGTCGAAGTGCGGTATGTCGATACGCAGGTCGACGCGTATGAGCGCGGGTCCCAGGAGAGTGACGTAGCCGATCACGGCGAGTAAACCGAAGCCGATTCGCGTCGTTCCCGTGCCACCCCAGAAGTCTCCACCGCGCGTGCTCAAGACGTACGCGAGGATGAAGGTCACCCCCGCGATGCGGAGAATGGTCTGTTTGGAAAAGCGCGTGATGCTGATCACGTTCTTCCAAACCAGAGCTTGCCAGTCGCGACCAATAGGCGCGAGTTGCCAGGGCGAGCCCGGCTTCGCTAGGACGAGAGTCTTCTTCGAACGCAGCCCGCGCAGACCACTCCGACGAACCTCTTGAATCTTGGCGGCGAGCGCGAGGGCATCGTCTTCGAACGGCAGGTTGCTCCATCGAATGACGACGAGATGAATCAGGATGACGCCGATCGGAATGAGTGCGGCTTGCAGGAACTCGAAGAGAGATTGAGCGGCGATCGGTGCTGCGAGAATCTTGACCGGATCGAGCAGATACGAGAGCGGCTTCGTTTCGGTAAGGGCGAGAAACTCCGGTAGGGTTTGCGCGCCGCCGATAGATATCCACGCAAACACGGCGAGGATCGGCACTGCGGCGAGGAATGCGATGCCCGGAACTAGGCGCAGTTTGGATTTGAACTGTGAACGGCAGAGCCCATAGAGCAGTGCGTGCGTCGTGATGGCGGTTTGCGATAGCCAAAAGCCGAGCACGAAGAACGTGAAAGTGAACGCGCTCGTGCGCCCGAAGATGAGGCCGATGATGAATCCGCTAAACAACAAGGGGAACTGCCCAACCACCCACTTGAACATGAGCAGTTGGAAGCGCGAGAAGGGGCGTGGGAAGAGGAATTGGACCTCGGATTCGCGAAAAGCGAGGCCCCGGCCCGGCATGATCCACGCGGTTGAAATCTGAAGGAGCCCCATGAGGGCGACGCCTGCAACGGCGATCTGGCGTTGCTCGGAGGGGCTCACGTTCTCAAGAAACGAGTTCCGTATAAAGAACACGTAGACGTAGGCCGCGATAGCGAGCATACCGATGAGGTACTTCGGCTGGCGCATGCGGCGCAGCATGCCGAGGACCCGATTGCGGGACGTGCAGTGCAGGTAGTAGAGACAGGCGTTGATGAACATCAACTCAAGCTCTGTTCGCGGTCGGGATGTTCCGTCAAGTGAAAGAAGATGTCCTCAATAGTCGGATCATCGGGCAAGCCCTCGAGTTCGGCATGAATGAACTCGAGACTGCCCGAGATGACTTTCTTCCCCTTCTGAAGGACGTAAATCTCGTCGCAGATCTCTTCGATCAGTTCTAGCTGGTGCGAGGAGACGATGATGGCGGCGCCCTGTTCTTTCGCACGCCGGACGATCGAGTTCTTCATCCGACGAATGCCGAGCGGATCGAGTCCGGTCAGAGGCTCGTCCAGAAAGATCACCTGCGGGTCATGCAGAAAGGCCATGCAGATCGCGACCTTCTGTTGCATGCCCCGCGAGAGCGCGCCCGGCAAGTGAGAGCGCTTGTCCTCGATCTCGAATTCTTCGAGCAGTCGGTTCATGCGCTCGTCAACGTCGTGCAGCTGATGCACTCGTCCCGCGAACCGCAGATGCTCTTCGACGGTGAGATACTCGAAGAGGTGGGGCGTGTCGGGAACGAAGGCGAGTTCTTGCTTGACCCGCATGGGATCGAGTGCGAGGTCGCATCCGCCGATGAGCAGGCGACCCTCCGTCGGGGGGATGATGCCCGCCATGCAGCGCATCGAAGTTGTCTTCCCCGCGCCGTTGGGACCGAGAAGTCCGAGGATCATTCCGGCCGGAACGCGGAAGTCCAGGTGGTCCGCGGCCAGCAATTCGTCATAGCTCTTGGTGAGGCCCGTGACCTCGATGAGCGCTCTCGTCGTTTCCATGCCGCAGAGCCTAGCGAACCCCGCTGAAGGTGCGAGAACCTTGGTGTTCTTGCCGGAGCTCTAGTGGGAATCGGGCCCGCCCGTTGGCTGTCGCGCCACTCGCTGATCGGCTCTCTCTGAGCCTCATGAAAACCAAAACGGCCGGCGGAGCTGGAGAGCTGCCGCCGGCCGTGAGGTGGGTTGACTCCAGCGATACCGAGCCGGGGGGGCTCAACTTGTCGCTCGAGGTGCCTTCTCGCTAGTTCGGAGTCTCGAACATCGCGCGGCGTTTTTTCCAGTCGCCGTTCTCGGGCTGCAGTTCAATGCAGCGATCGATCGTCGCGATGGCCTTCTCGGATTGACCATTCATGAAATAGCAGCAAGCGAGAGTGTCGAGGACATTGGGGTCCTCCGAGTCCTTCGCTGCAGTCATAGCGATTTCGAGTGCAAAGGCTTTACCCTTGTCATCGATACCGTCACGAGCTTCCCAGAGGGCCCAGGCCAGCGCATTGCCGAAGCCTTCGCGTTGGTCGTCCGGGCAGGCTTTCCAAGCGATGCGCATGGAGTGAATCGCCTTCGCGCGCATATCGGTCGCAGCGGCCTTGTCCTCAGACTTCTTCGCGCTATCCATGTAGATCTGCGAGACCAGGTAGTGCCCGCCTAGGAGCAATTGGCTATCGGTCTCGCCCACTAAACAGTCGACGATCGGCTGCGGGTCGGGAATCTCACCCTGAGCACTAGAGAGGACTTCACTCCTCACTCGCTCAAAGCGAAGCCGACGAGTGGCGATATGCTTGGCTTCCGGATCCCGCTTGGCGATCTCCGCAAGTTGAGCCTCTCTACCGGCTTGATCCCCAAAACCACCGAGCTTGTCGGCCAGAGCGCTACGCGCATCCAAGTCGTCGGGATTGGCTTCAACACTCGCACGGAGCGTGTTGATTGTGCCTTCGCCTCGGCTGATTCGCTCGACTTCTGCTTTGAACGGTTCGGCGGGCATGTAGCCACCAATCGAATCACGCGGGCTTCCATCGGAGTTCAGGAAGAGGAGTGCCGGGTATCCACGAACCGCGAAGCGCTTCGCAATCGGTTCGCCGGTTTCGCTCTCGGCATCGATGGAGAGAACGAGCATGTCTTGCATTGCGGTGACCACCGCGTCGTTGGAAAAGGTGTCCTTATCCAAGCGTTTGCACCAGCTTCACCAGTCTGTCCAGAAGTCGAGGAAGATGATCTTGTTGGTGGCTTTGGCCTCGACCAGAGCTTCTTCGAACGTGCCTTCGTACCACGGCAATTTGCCATGGTCTGCAGGCGCCGGTGAGGCGGGCAGTGAGAGGGCCGCGCTCGCGAATAGAGTGAGCAGCATTTAGATAAACCTCAGTGAAAGGAATAGCGGGGTGGGCGGTGGCCGCGAGGCCGAGCCGTCATCCTAAGCAGAGAGGCGCTCGATCGACGTATAGAACATGCAAGTCGCAGGGCGAGGCCCAAGAAGAAGGGTGAACCAGGCGTGAGTTCTCCGCCGGTTTGTGAAATGTGCGGTGATCGGAGCTGCCTGCTGCGAGCTCCTTCCGGCAGGAGCTGGCGAAGTGGACAAAAAAAGGCCGCCCGACGCGAACGTCGGGCGGCCTTTGAAAAATGGAACTGAAAGACTAGTGACTGTGGCTGGTCATCTCGTCTTCGGCGTTCGGAAGGTCGCTGACCAGTGCGTCGGTCGTCAGCAGGAGACTGGCGACAGAAGCGGCGTTTTGCAGGGCCATGCGCGTGACCTTCGTCGGGTCGATGACGCCGGACTTGACGAGGTCCTCATAGGTGTCCGTCGCAGCGTTGTAGCCCCAGTTGCCGGTCTTCTTAGCGCGCACGTTTTGCACGACAACAGCGCCGTCTTGACCCGCGTTCTGCGAGATCTGACGGATCGGAGCTTCGAGAGCACGGTGCACAATCATGGCACCGACGCGCTCGTCGCCCGTGCACTTCATCTTGTCGATCGCGGCCTGACCTTGGAGCAGTGCGACGCCGCCACCGGGGACAACGCCCTCGGCAACTGCGGCACGGGTTGCGTGAAGAGCATCTTCGACGCGCGCCTTCTTCTCCTTCATCTCGGCTTCGGTAGCTGCACCAACGACGATTTGAGCGACGCCGCCTGCGAGCTTCGCAAGACGCTCTTGGAGCTTCTCGCGATCGTAGTCCGACTTCGTGTTGTCAATTTCAGCTTTGATCTGGTCGATGCGACCTTTGATCGTGGCCTTCTTGCCAGCGCCTTCGATGATGGTTGTGTTGTCCTTGCTGACAATGACCTTCTTCGCGGTTCCGAGGTCCGTCAACTTGACGCCTTCCAGCGTTGCGCCGGTGGCTTCGAAGACGGGATTGGCTCCGGTCAGGTAGCCGATGTCTTCCATCATGGCCTTGCGACGATCACCGAAGCCGGGGGCTTTGATGGCGACGCAGGGGAAGGCACCGCGGAGGCGGTTGACGACGAGAGTCGTCAGCGCTTCGCCGTCGATGTCTTCGGCGAGGATGACGAGCGGGCGGCCGCTGCGTGCAACTTCTTCGAGGATCGGAATCATGTCCTTGACCGTCGAGACCTTCTTCTCGTGGATCAGGATCATCGGATTCTCGAGCACGCACTCCATGCTCTTCGGATCGGTGATGAAGTGAGGGGACAGGTAGCCCTTATCGAACTGCATGCCCTCAACCCACTCGACCTCCGTGACGAGGCTCTTGCCCTCTTCCACGGTGATCACGCCGTCCTTGCCGACACGGTCCATGGCCTCGGCGAGCATCTCACCGACTTCCGGATCGTTGTTGGAAGCGATCGTGCCGATCTGAGCGATGTCCTTGTGGCCTTTGATGGGCGTGGAGAGCTTCGTCAGTGACTTGATCGTGGCGTCGACAGCCAAGTCGATACCGCGCTTAAGAGCGACCGGGTTAGCGCCGGCCGTAACGTTCTTGAGACCCTCTTCGAAGATAGCCTCCGCAAGAACGGTCGCCGTCGTCGTTCCGTCACCGGCACCATCGTTGGTACGCGCGGCGACTTCTTTGACGAGCTGAGCTCCCATGTTCTCGTAGGGATCCTCGAGGTCGATCTCTTTGGTGACCGAGACGCCGTCTTTGGTGACGGTCGGGCTGCCAAAGGACTTTTGAATGATCACGTTGCGACCGCGCGGGCCGAGAGTGACTTTGACGGCGCGTGCGAGTTTGCGCACACCGTTCCGAATGTGCTCGCGCGCTTCGGAGTCGTAGCTAATTTGCTTGGCTGACATGGGAGGATTCCTTTTGGAAGTCTGGTGAGAATCAGCCGATCACGCCGAGAATGTCGCTCTCGTGCATGATCAGGTAGTCGGTGTCGTTGAACTTGACGTCGGTGCCGCCGTAAGCGGTGAAGAGCACGCGGTCGCCAACCTTGACGGCGAACTCACTGCGCGAACCGTCGTCGAGCAATTTGCCTGAGCCGAGCGCAACGATCTTGCCCTCTTTCGGCTTCTCTTTAGCGGACTCGGGCAGAAGGATTCCACCGGCGGTCTTTTCTTCGGCGGCGGTGCGCTGAACGAGGACGCGATCACCGAGGGGGCGGATGTTCACCTTGGATTTAGTTTTCGTAGCCATGACTGATTCTTATGGAGTTTGAGTTTGATGTCTAAGTGGTAGATCCCTGTCGCGCGAATCGCGACAGGGTGGTTGTCTTGCTGATGAACGGAGGCTCTGTTAGTTGAGTTCAGGCCCGCGCAATTTGAGTAGGCGCTCGTACTCGTCGAGCGCGCGCTGCACTTCGCTGCGCAAGAGCGCCGGTTGAACCGGCTTTCGCATAACGGCAAAAGCGCCAGCTCGAAGAGCGACGCCTTCCATCCCGGCGGTCAGGTTCCCCGAGTAGAGAATGCAGGGCAGGTCGCTGAACAAGTCGCGGAGACGCGGCAGGACTTCGAGGCCGCTGTAGGCGGGCATATTCCAGTCGAGCAGAGCCGCGTGGATCTCTTGTCCTTGAACGACCTCGAGCGCTTCCGATCCGCTCTCCGCCAATAGAACCTCGAGCCCCTGGGCGCCGAGTAGATCGGCAACGCCAGTGCGTACTTCGAGGTCGTCGTCAGCGAGGAGGATGCGGTGCATGATTGAGGCTCGGGGACGCGAGTTGCGACTCCCCGAGCGCCGCTGATGGCAAAGCCCGTGCCGTTTCGATCGGGCGCTATTCGCTCCCGGCAGCATTCCCTAAGGGCAGTCAAAGCAAGTGGTTATGTGCTGTGGGCAACGGGCGGTCAGGGAGCCCTCACGGTGGGGCCCCGTGTCAATATGGCAGGGAGCCTAGGGAAGAGCTGGAGCAGCTGTCAGGTTGGCAGCCGGGGTGAGACCGACCTGAGTGAGTCGGTGTGGAGGGCTCGTACGAGCGAGCTGGAAGGTAGGGAGTTCGGGGGCATTTCTCGGTTGGTGGGCTCAGCTCGTCTGGTCGCCTTCCATGCGGAACTGCTTCGGCTCGGTTCGGTGACCCGGATCAAGATGTGGCCGACCGAACTGACTGGGTTCCGTGTGGAAAGCCAGCGCTAAGTGCCTGCCCGCTAAGATCCTCCGACGGGATTCCAGTTTCGAGGGCCTAGGCTGCATCGATTCTGACGCAAGCCTTGATGGCTCCACGGGTCATGGATGAGCTTCCCACACTAAACCCAGTCAGTTCCTAAGTAGACTGCCGCGATGAAGGCGAGCTTTCCCGTGTTCGACGCGCACGTTGATTCTCTGCAGCGCGCGCTCGATTTGGATCATGATCTGGGCACTCAAACCGACGGCCACCTCGACCTGGTGCGCGGCCGAAGAGGCGGGCTGACCAGCGTCGTTTTGGTTTGTTTCGTCGATCCGGCGTTCCTCGATCCCGAGACCGGTGGCCCCGGAGCTCGAGCGGCGCTCTTGCTCCGCGAAGCTCATCGACTTGCGGCCAAGCACCCGGAGCAAATCGCGCTCGTTGGGAATGGAGAGGCACTGGATCGCGCCCACGCGAGCAGTCTGATTGCCGGGATTCCCGGCATTGAAGGAGGGCATGCGATCGAGGAGGACTTGGAGCGCCTGCGTTGGTTCTTCGACCGAGGACTGCGAGTGATGACCCTGGTCTGGAATAACCACCTCTCGTGGATTCGGTCCTGCCGCGAGGGAGCTGGGCCGGAGATTCCAGAGGGCTTGTCCGAATTCGGTCGCGAGGTTGTGCGCGAGATGAATCGGCTCGGCATGGTGATCGACTTGTCCCACGCCGGTGAGCGGTCCTTTTACGACGTGATGGACACGACGAGTCGGCCGGTAATCGCGAGCCATTCGGGCTGTCGCGCGCTCCATGACCACCCGCGCAACCTCGACGACGATCAGCTGCGCACACTGGCGAAAAACGGCGGAGTGATCGGCATCGTCTTTCACCCGGGATTCCTGGATGCCGACGCGCGTGCCGAGGAAGTCGGGTTGCGGGACACCGACGAGTACAGGGCTTTGAAGGGCAGGAACGAGTCCGAAAAGTTTCTGCTTCAGGGAGACTTCATGCGGGCCCGAGCGACGCCGCTCTCCGCTGATTGTCTCGTGGCTCACGTGCTCCACGCCATCGAGATCGCCGGTCTGGATCACGTGGGGCTCGGTTCGGACTTCGACGGGATTGAGCGCGGGCCGGAGAATCTGGAAGACGCTTCTTGCTATGGCTATTTGGCAGAAGCTTTGGGGGAGCGCGGATTGAACCGTTCCGAGGTGCGGGCGGTCATGTCCGGCAACATGGAACGCGTGTTTCGAGAGGTGACCGGGGGTGAGGCGGTAGCGAGTCTGTGCTCTGTCCAGACGCACTTGGAGTGAGTGGAAGCTGATGGGGTGGGTGGCGAAGCGAGCGCGCACTTAATCCGAGCTGGAGACAGTCTTGGAAAGCGCGGTCTTTTCACTCGAAGAGCGCGACCGGCGCTCGGTAGGATGCGGTCTTGAAACCGACATTAGATACAGCGAGTCCGGTTCCCGCCGCCTTGCAAGGTGTATTCGAACCGGGCTGGAATCACGCGCTCGATATTTTGGTCGTGTTCGGACAGTCGCCGCCGGAGTTTTTTGAAGCTTTAGCGGAAGTTGGGCAAGCGCGCGCCATCGTTATTCGAGAGTCGAACTCGGTCGATCCGCTTCCTCCGGAGCCTTTTAAAATCGCAGCGAATCCGCTTGAATTGTTTCAGGCCATTCTAACTTTCGGCGGTGAGGCGCCGACTCACGCGGCCATTCGCAGACAGGCAGGAACTGAACTTACCGATGAGTACCTCGGTGAACTCATTCAGTCGTTGCGCGGTGCGATCGGAACCTTCACTCTTTTCCGACAGACCTTGGAGATGCATGCGCCGCAGTGGGCGCTGCAGGGAATCAAGAACTTGCCGAGCGTGGCGAGCCATCCTTCGCTCGAGTCGCTAAAAGGCGCTTTTCGCGGCGTTCCCTGTGTCATCGTCTCCCCCGGACCTTCGCTCGACAAAAACATCGAGCTGCTCGCCGAACTGAACGGCAAAGCGCTGGTCATGACTTGCAGCCATGCGCTGCGCGCAATCGAAGAGGCCGGCGCTAAAGCGGACATCATCGCGGTGTCCGATCCCAAGTTTACCGGCCGACACTTTAAGGATTCGACGAGTATCGCGAGCTCGACGCTTTTGCTCGACGTCGTTGCCGACCCGCGCAATTTCGACATTCCCGCTCAACGAAAATTCCTCTTCGCATCCCACGACTCGGTGGATCCGTGGGTTTTCGGCTCCTTGGGCGAATCCGCTGTTGTGGAATCTGGCGGTTCGGTGGCTTGCGTCGAGTTGAGCACCGCTCGCATGCTCGGTTGCGACCCGATTGTCCTGATCGGGCAAGACCTGGCCTTGACGGAAGGGCGCTACTACGCCAAATCGAGCATTGACGGCATGGCCTACGTCGAGCCGAGCAGCGACGGTTCCGTCTTCGAATTGGTTCGCCCGCACATTCACGAGCACAACGACGAGCTCACCGTTACGCGGCATCCTCAAGAGGAGATGTTGACCGTTCCCGCTTGGGGCGGTGGTTCCGTCGAAACTTCGTCCTCGCTCTACACGTTTCTTCAGTGGTTTTGCGCTGCGGGAACTTCGATGGAGCAGCAGGTCTTTAACTGCACCGAGGGCGGAGCGTTTATCGATGGCATGGAGCACATCACGCTGCGGGACTTTATGGACCGGCACGCTCTCGAAGATGTGGACATCGAGGCAGTCTTGGCGGAGTGTCAGGCGAAGACGGCGGGGCCGGAACGCTGTGAATCGATGAGGACGGCGGTCGAGGAGATGCTTGAGGGAGTTCGGAACTGCGCAAAGGAGGCGCGCGTTTGCAAGCAGTATGCGACGCGGGCACTCCGTGATTCCAAGGCGTTGGATGAACTCGGGAAATGTGAGAAACGACTCTCGCACGCGATTGCGCCGCTACCAGCGCTCTCCATGCTCGCACAGGCGAGAATTCGCGAAGCGCAGCTGCGAGCCGAAAAAGCGAAGACACTCGAGGTCAACTTGGATGCCGCAAGAGAGTTGTTCGAGGTCGTGATCGAAGCCGCCGATCAGCTGGAAGAGCCGTTGAAGGACGCGAAGCGGGTTCTTCAAGCGTAGCGGTGCGTGGCAAAAGTCATTCACCACATGAACGGCGTCCTTCCGGACAGGTCGGCCCCCGAGAGCCTCGCTGAATCCGCTGCCTGCCGAAGTATGGCTGCGACAGCGTTCCCTGGCACCAACCTGACCGAAATGCCGCTGCTCATGGGGCAAAGCACTTTCACCACGGACCGCTAGCACCGCGAAGGAAATCGGGCTTTTCCGGTAACCATTCGTCGGTAGCTCAGTCCAGACGGTGTACATCGAACCGTCACATGAGGAGTGAGCGATGCGAATGGATTTCACGAATGTCGAGGACGTCTCCTACGTCTCGGTTCCGGAGGGAACCTACATCTGTCAGCTCGCGGATTTGCGCGAACGGAATACGCGCGACGGCAGTCCGCGGTGGTCCTACCGACTCGTCGTTAAGGAGGGCGAATACGCGGGCCGGACCGCGGCCTGGGACAGCGTTGCTTGGTCGGAGCGCGGCATGGGACGCGTTAAGCATGTGCTCTCGAAGCTGGGTTTCGATGTCAGCGGGGTGATCGAAATCGACCCGGACGAGCTCGTTGGAAAGTGCGCCAGCGTGAAAATCGAATTCGAGGAGCACCTCGATCCCATCAGCGGCATTCGAAGTGTGCGCCCGTCCGTTCCATTCATGGGCTACGAAGAAGCCGATCAGGATTCCTCCGTTCCTTGGGAAGCCTAAAGTCCGGGCGAGTGCTCGTCGCTTCAGGAATGTTCACCGAGTCTTGGCCGAATCTTCGAGTTCGGTCGGGACTCACGAGCGCGGGTTTCGATTCACTGGTCCGAGACGGACCGGGCACCTTCGGTCTTCGAGGTCGAGACCTCAGTGGGTT
Organism: Planctomycetota bacterium; assembly: GCA_029259635.1. Classification (GTDB taxonomy): domain Bacteria; phylum Planctomycetota; class UBA1135; order UBA1135; genus OFTM34. The sequence continues at coordinate 44,874 of JAJDEU010000003.1, forward strand.
TTCGTGGGCGTCGGCTGGCTATAATCCCCGTATGAGCGGCAGCACCGGCGAACAAGCGAAGAGAAGAATCGAGCAACTCCGTGTGGAGATCGCGCGACATGATCAGCTCTATTACAGCGATGGTCGAGCGGAGATCTCCGACGCTGAGTACGACGGGCTCTTTCGGGAATTGCGGGAGCTCGAGGAGCAGCACCCCGAGTTCGCGTCCCTCGATAGTCCAACGATGCGGGTCGGTGCTGCGATGGCCGCGGGGATGGGGTTTTCGAAGGTAGAGCACGAAGTGCCGATGCTCTCGATCGACAGCCTGTTCAGCGAGGTCGAGGTGCGCGAGTTCGAAGAGGGGCTTTTGAGATATCTAAACCTTGAGCCCGGCGCGAGTTTGGGTTGGGTTGCCGAGCCGAAGTTCGACGGGGTCAGCGCATCGCTCTTGTACGTCGACGGCGTCTTCGAGCGGGGCTTGACGCGCGGCGATGGAAGCTCAGGCGAGGACATCACGGCGAACCTGCGCACGGTGCGGAATATTCCGCTTCGACTCGACGATTCGGTTCGCGCCGTGCCGGAACGACTAGAGGTGCGGGGAGAGGTGCTGATTCACCGCGATAAGTTTGCGACGTACAACCAAGAGTTGGTCAACGCGGGACAAGAGCCGCTTGCGAACACACGCAATGCGACTGCGGGTGCTTTGAGGCGGAAGGATCCCGCCATCGTGGCGAAGTATCCGCTCGAATTTTATTTCTGGTCGGCTCCTCAGGTGGTGGGGGTGGAGTTCGAGAGCTATCACGAGACGATCGAGGCTCTGAAAGCCTGGGGACTGCCCAGCGCGGGGTTAAGCGAGGTACTGCCCGACATCAGCGCCTGCCTGAAGTATCACGACGAGATCGAGGCCCGACGTGACGAGGTTCCGTTCGAGATGGACGGAATTGTGGCGAAGCTCGACCTTCTCGGGCTTCGCGAACGTTTGGGAACGACCTCTCGTCACGTGCGGTGGCAGTACGCCCACAAGTTTGAGCCGCGTGAAGCCACAACGACCCTGCTCGCCATCGAGATCATGGTGGGCGTGAACGGGCGATTGACTCCGCGTGCGCATCTAAAGCCTGTCGATGTCGGCGGCGTAACGGTGACGCACACGACACTCCACAACGTGGACCATGTCGCGGCGTTGGGTCTGAGGATCGGCGATCGAGTCTTTCTGCATCGAGCCGGGGACGTGATTCCTCAACTCACGGGAGTCGCGAAGAGGGCGGCAAAAAAGGCACCGGCGGGTTGGCGTCAGGGCGTGCCGGAGGAGTTGCAGGATGATGGCGAGATCCGCGCGGGCGTGACTTGGGAGTATGGGGCGGAGTTCGCAGCGCCAACCCATTGCCCAGTGTGCGGGACCAAAGCTGTTCGAAACCGAGTGTCGCCGGAGAGCCAATCCGCGGAAGCCAAAGAGGGGAAGTATTGGCTGTGTCCCAATGGCGTGGGTTGCCTGCCGCAGTTGGCGGGGCGCATCGCGCTGCTTGCGGGCCGCGCGGCGTTCGAGATTGAGCGGCTGGGGGAGAAGATGATTCGACAGCTCATCGAAGCCGGCCTCGTGAAGGGGCCGGCGGATCTCTTCCACCTGGATCCCGAGCGCTTATTGGAGCTCGACCGGTGGGGTCAGAAGAGCGTCGATAACCTGCTCGCGCAGATTGAGGAGCGGCGCAAGGTGCCCTTCGCCAGGTTTCTGGTGGGCCTCGCTATTCCGGACATCGGCCCGGCGACCGGGCGTCTCCTGGCGTCGCACTTTGGGTCCCTCGAAGAGCTGGCAGAGGCCGGGGAAGATTCGCTCGTTCATCTCAACGGCGTCGGACCTGAGATGGCGTCGAGCATCACCGCTTGGTTTCGAGAGGATGCCCACCGAGAGATGATCGCGCGACTCTTTGAGGGTGGGGTCGAATTGATTTATCCAAGCTTGGAGCAAGCGGGAGGCAAGCTGGACGGGCGAACCTTTGTCATGACGGGGACGCTTCCCCAGCTCTCGCGGGCCGAGGCGAAAAAACTCATCGAGCAAAACGGGGGGCGGGTGGTCTCGAGCGTAAGTAGTAAGACGGACTATCTCGTCGCTGGCGAGAAAGCTGGATCGAAGCGCAAAAAGGCGGAGGAGCTCGGCGTGCAGATTCTGGAAGAGTCCGACCTCTTGGAACTGGTGAGTAGCGGAGTTAAGGACTAGCGGTCGGCCAGGAGGTTTCGCGAAGCTTGAGAGGGGGTCGCCTAGAGCGCGGGGGTAAGGGCCATTCGGGTTTTCGCTCAGCTCTAGTGCTGGTCCGCGGCCCGGAAGGCTCGTAAATCCACCTGAACAATCGGCCGGCGACCCGAGTTTGCTCGCGCTGTACGATGCCGGTTCGTTACGGACAATTCGCTTTGCAACGAACGGTTGGCGGAAACTTTTCTCGCGAACGTAGGCGGTTTCGAGACGGGCTTACGTCCTCCGCAAGCGGAAGCACCCAACGTATTCGGATATTCGAATGCTTGGTTTAAGCGCTCGCTAGGTGCTTGTTTCGCGTGGATGCAACTGTTTCGAGGAAATGAATTGAGCGGTTGTAACTGGCGGATTCAGCGCGGCTAACTGATAGTGAAAGAGGGGAGCTCTTAATTTTTCAGGTTAGGGGCGGAGGGATTCGGTTCTCGCTCGTACATCGGTTTTGAGCGTTTTCCCCAAGTGCTCGTTCATCATGAAACGTGTTACCCGAACTGCCTTTTCTCGAAACAAGCGCGCGCGCGGTCGTGGCTCGCGGGCCGGATCGACTCACTCTTCGCTCGCGAGTTGCGCTAGCGAGGGACCCTCCGGGCAGCAGTCCTTCAAGGAGCAGAATCCTAGTTCGCGGGCTGCCTCGCAGGCCGTCGATAGTGCGACGGGTGAAGAGACCGCCGAGCTAATTCGCCTCGCTCAAGATGGTGAGGGTCCTGCCCTCGACACTCTCTTCAGTCGCTATCGCCGCGGAGTCGTCGAGCTTGCACGCAAGCGCATGGGACCGCGGCTTCAGGCGAAAGAGGACCCTGAAGATCTTGCTCAAACAACCTTCCGTGAAGCTGCTCGTGATTTTTCTCGCTACGAGTATCGCGGCGATCGCTCCTTCTTCGGATGGTTGAGCCAGATTCTGCGAAATAAGATTCGAGATCGCGCTGAGTTTCACTCGGCTGCGAAGCGGGATTCCACTCGCGAGATCAGCCTGACACCGACGCCCACCAGCGGTGAGAGTGATCGGCCTCAGTTCGAGCCGGTAGCACCGGGACTCAGCGCGGAGGAGCACGCCGAGCTTCGAGAGCAGATCGTGCTCTTGCACAAGCACCTGGAACAGTTGAGCCCCATTCATAAGAGAGCCATTCGCCTGGTCTATTTCGATGGGCTCTCCCTGCGGGAGGCTGGTCGCGAATTGGACGGCCGGTCCGAGGCCGCGGTGCGGATGCTGATCCGCCGAGCTGCCGATCGGCTAGAGGAATCGCTCAAACGCGAATAGCGGGGTAGGCCCTCTCCGGGCCGGATTTGAACCCGACTGCGGCTTGTGCAAACAGGATTCCACGCTACATTCTCCAGCCGCAGCGGGGCCGCTAACTCAATTGGTAGAGTGCCATGTTCACAGCGTGGAGGTTACTGGTTCAAGTCCAGTGCGGCCCACCAACATGCGGCCCACCAACATGCGGCCAGGCAGCATGCGACGCAATGGTGTGCGATGCTGGGATGAGCGGGCTGGGCGTTTCACCCGGCGCGGCAATTATCCGCAATCGAGGCGCTTGCCCCTAATAGTCAACTCGCGCTCGGCTCTTGAGACTCTTCAATTTGTAGCGTCGTGTGAGCGATATCGAATCGTTCTCGCAAGAACTCGCTGATGTTGCGCTGAAGTTGACGTGTCTTGGAGAGCGGGACATCGTGCGTGACCACGTGAGCGGTCAAGCAGATGTAGCCCGAGGTAATTTCCCAGACATGCAGATCGTGCATGTCGATCGCTTCGGGACAGGCCTCGAGCACTGCGCGTCGCACGGTCTCCGGCTCACGCCCCTTCGGCGCGAACTCGAGCAAGATGGCACAGGACTCTTTGATTAGTCCGATTCCCCAGTAGAGGATCACCGCGGCGACGAGCAAGCTGAGCACCGGGTCGATCCAAGTTAACCCGGTTTGCCAGAGGATCAGCGCGCCGATCACAATGGCGACGGAGGAGAGTAGGTCACCGATCATGTGCAGGAAGGCACTGCGCGTGTTGATGTCCTCTGCGCCGGCTTTCCCGAGGATCAGCGCTGTTACAAGATTCACGAGCAAACCGACGGCTGCGATCACGGCCATCTCGAGACTGCGAATCTCGGTTGGGGATGAGAAACGCTCGATCGCCTCGTAGACAATCCAGGCGGTGAGGAGCAAAACTCCAATACCGTTGGCGAGCGCGCCGAGGATCTCGACGCGATACATGCCGAAGTTAGAGCGGTTCTTGTACTGTCCCTCGGCGATGCGAATGGCCGCGTAGCTGACGAACAAGGCGGCGGAATGCGAAAACATGTGCAGCGCATCCGAGAGGAGCATCAGGCTGCCCGTCCACAAGCCACCGATGACCTCAATCACCATCATGACGGTGGTGAGGACGATGCACATGAGAAGCGCTCGCCGTTGCTCCGGTCGGTGCATGGTGCTCGCGCTGGCGTGGCTATGATGCCCCGAGCCGTGGTCGTGGTCGTGACCGTGCGCCGCGTGGCCCGTCTTCGCGAGCGGGCGGTGATCGTGATCGCAGGAGTGCTGGTTGGTTTCGGACATTGCGTGCACTAGTGCTGGAACGAGCGCATCACCTCAAGCAGCTCGTCCGCGAACTCGTCAATCGTTCCGTTCTCGGAAGCGTTCTTCATGTGGTCTTGGATGAAGCCCGTGAAGTAGGCATTCATCAGACCGCGGTGAGCGCCGCGAATGGAAGCGAGCTGACGCATGACCTCGTAGCAGCGCTCCTCCTCTACGCCCTCTTCTTCGATCAGGCCTTTGACGGCGTCCATCTGCCCGATCAGTCGATTGATGCGGGCGACGAGCTTTCGGCGGTCGCGTTGAATATGGCTCATGGGGAAAAATTCAGATTACAGATCATAATATAGTCCCCTAGACTATATCGAGAAACATTCACTCGCCCTGAATATCGATCCGGATTCCGGCGTGAATTCTCGATTGTCGGCGGCAGCCCAGATCTCGAGTCGCACTAAGAGCCCCAGCTTTACTCTGAATCGTCGTTCTCGAAGTATCCAAGAGCTTCGAGGTCCGACTCCAGCTCCTTGTCGAGCCCGTCATGCAGCACGCCCGAACGCGCAACATCGCGATTCTCGACCTGCCACTCCGCCGCCACCAGTGAGAGAGCGCTCACCAACTCTGGCTGCTCGGCCGAGCGATCGATCTCGTCGCGCGGGTCTTCCTCCCGATTGAAGAGCTGAACCTTCCCCTCGGGATCACGAATCAGTTTCCAGTCGTTTTGGATTACAGCGACCCGTGGATGGTTCTCCAGCGAGTAGCGCGCCGAGGCGATGACCGGTTTGTTTTCCAAAGCGACACGAACCAACAGTCGCTGGTAGAGAGACGAACCGTCCATCGACATACGGTCACGAGAGGGGAGGTTCGCGATATCGAGCAGGGTCGGCAGGACGTCGATCGTCGAAGCGGGATGGCGAACTTCGAGTGGGTTCGCGGTTGGCCACCAGAAGACGAGCGGGATGTCGATACTCTCCGCCCACAAGTGCGTTCCGTGCCCGAACGAGCCGTGTTCTCCCAGACCCTCGCCGTGATCAGAGGTCACTACGATCACCGCTTCTTGCTCTTTCGCGAGCTCAAACACATCGGCGAGCACCGTATCCGTCCTCGCAAGGTTGGCTTGATACAAGTGCTCGACGTGAGCGCGCTCCTCTTCGGTGAGAACCCGGTCGCCGAATGAATCAGCGAACATGAACTCCTCGTTGCGCGAGCCATCAGCCAACGGACAGCCCTCGTCCAATCGAGTAATCGCGGGCGGAGTCGGCTTGTAGGGAGAGTGGGGGCGGCGCAGATGGAGGTAGACGAACCACTTCTCGCCGCGATTCTCGTTCAGCCACTCGAGAGCCTGTGGAATCGTTTGGCCGGCTCGTCCGTCTTGACCCTTGGAGTAGTATCGAAAGGTCTCAAAGCCCTGGTCGAACCCGAATTGGGCCGAGGCGTAGGCCATCTGGACGAAAGCAGCTGTCTTCCAGCCCGCCTTCTCAAAGAACTCGGCCGCCGTGTCAGCACCCTCGTCCAGGCGGTGGTGATTGGTCACCGCGCCGTGGTGTTCCTGCAGCTGGCCCGTGAAGAGCGAAGCCGTCGAAGAGAGCGTCCAAGTGTTGTTGGAAAACGCGCGCGAGAATCGAACACCGTTGGAGGCCAGCTCGTCGATCGCCGGAGTCAAGCCGTTCTCGTCTCCATAGCAAGAGAGATGAGCGGCATGCGTCGCGTCGGTCACGACCAAGAGGATGCGGTCCGGCACCGGGATCGGAGCCTCGTCGTTGTTGTCACAGCTCGAGGCTAATAGCGCGAGCGCGAGGAGGCTCGACTTTACGAACTTGGGGGGAGGGAGCGCTTCCTTCACGTTCCAGAGGATACGTGGCCGCAGGGGGCTTGTCGTTGCCTGATCGCGACCGGGTTTCTGACCGAGACGCAGATTCGCGTCTCGGCATTCCGTGCGAGGAGCGCTCCTTCTTCGCGGAAGCGCGGCTCAGCTCGCCGCGACGGCGGCTTTGATCGCCTCGGCAAGCTTCGGAACGACCTCAAAGGCATCACCGACGATTCCGTAGTCGGCGACCTTGAAGATCGGCGCGTCGGCGTCCTTGTTGATGGCGACGATCACTTTCGACGTCTTCATTCCCGCGAGGTGCTGGATCGCGCCGGAGATTCCGACGGCGATGTAGAGCTGCGGCGAGACCGTCTTGCCGGTCTGTCCGACTTGCTCAGCGTGGGGACGCCAGCCGGCGTCGACGACGGCTCGGCTTGCACCGATGGCGGCATTTCCGAAAGCGTCGGCGAGCTGTTCGATGATCTTGAAACCATCTGCGTCTTTGAGGCCACGACCACCGGAGACCACAACGGGCGCATCGGAGACGTCGAGCTTGCCACCTGCGGCCGCTCCGATTTCTTTCAAGAGCGCGAGCATGTCGGCGGAGGCTGCCGTCTCTGAGACAGCCGCGGTTCCGTCGGTTTCGACCGGCTGGAAGTTGTTGCGGCGCAGGGTGACGCAGCACACGGGCGCTGTGGATTTGAGAGTCGCGATCAACTTGCCGGCCATCCACGGGCGGACCATCGTGAAGGTCTCGCCGTCGAGCGAGAAGCTCGTGCAGTCGCTAAACAGTGTCGAGTCCAAGTGAGCGGCGACCCGCGGAGCAACGTCACGGCCGAGCGAGGTCGAGGAGGTGACGAACGCCTGTGCGCTCTCGGCTCGAACGACTCCCGCAATATCCGCGGAGAGCCGGTCGGGGCTATAGGTCTCGGTACCGGTTAGGACAACGACGCGCGCGGCGCCATTTCCGCCGAGAGTCGCAGCGGCATCCGCGGCACCGAGTCCCGCGACGATGGCGACCGTCTCGGCGCCAGTTGCATGGGCAGCGCCGAGAGCTTCAAGCCCGGCCGGGCGCGGCGTTCCACCATCCTGATCAACGTAAGCAACAACAGTAGTCATGGGAGTTCCTTTAGAGCACTTTTGCTTCGGTCTGGAGGGCGGTCATGAGAGCCTCAACGGCATCGGGTCCTTCGCCAACGACGCGACCCTCCTTGCGAGCGGGCGGCAATTCCACGCGGACGACCTCGGCTTGACTGGCTTCTTCTGCGGCCGGCACTTCTTCGACGGGCTTCTTCTTCGCCGCCATGATTCCTTTGAGGCCCGCGTAGCGCGGCTCGTTGAGGTCTTTCTGGCAGGTGATGACAGCGGGCAGCGAGAACTCGTAGGTCTCGACTCCGGCTTCTGATTCGCGCTTCGCAACGCCCTTGTCGGCTTCCAGCTCAAGCTCGATGACATCGGTCACGCAGGCCCAGCCCAGGTAGGTGGCGAGCATCGGACCGACGGACGCGTTGTCGCGGTCGGTGGCTTGACGGCCGGCAAAGACAACCTCGCCGCCGAGCTCTTGGACCTTTGCAGCGAGCGCCTTGGCGGTGCTGCGACAGTCGCGCAATGCCCAAGCATCGTCGGTGAGAATGATGCCCTTATCACTGCCCTTCGCGAGACACTCGCGGATCTGCTTCGTGGCGTCGCTCGGTCCGATCGTCAAAACTGTGACTTCGCCCCCGAGCTTCTCCTTGGTCTTGACCGCTTCTTCCACGGCGATCTCGTCGTAAAAGGAGGTCATGTACTCGACACCAGAAGTGTCGAGGGACTGTCCGTCCGCCGTGACCTTGGCTTGGGTCTCGGTCATCGGAACGCGCTTGATGCAGGCGACAATATTCATTCGAGGACGATATTCTTCGAGAGGAAGGGGTTGGATTCGTTCGCCTTTTCACGGAAACGGGCTTCTAGCAGCTCGCTCTCGGGAAGAGCCGAAGAATAGGCGAAATAGGTTAACTGGGCCGTTCTAGACCGGCAAGCCGTGGAGCCGGAGTTCGACCACTCCTTCGAAGTTTGAGGAGGTCGGAAGCCGCCCGTCGTTGGAGCACTACGCAGGTTGGCCGAGTGCCGGAGGGCTTGCGAGAGCGGGGGCGGCTCTATTCGTCGGAGCCCGAGTCGGACTCGTCGATCAAGTCCTCCCCCTCCAAGCCGCGCTGCTCCTCCTCCGAGACACCCTGAATCGGCGCGTCGAAGCTATGCCCGAGATAGACCTCGCGGACCTTGGGATCCGACACGAGCTCGTCGGGCACGCCCTCCTTGATGATGACGCCCTGGTGGATGATGTAGGCGCGATCCGTGCTCTGGAGTGTCTCGCGCACATTGTGGTCGGTGATCAGAATGCCGATGTCGCGCTCTCGCAGCTGCGCGATGATCTCCTGAATCTCCTGAACGGCAATCGGCGCCACTCCGGCGAACGGCTCGTCGAGTAGGAGCGCGCTGGGCTCAGTAGCCAGAGCTCGGCTAATCTCGAGTCGTCTGCGTTCACCGCCGGAGAGCGTGTCGGACATGCTGTCGGCGAGGGTGAGAATATCGAGCTCGTCCAAGAGCTCGTCCGCCCGCCGGTGCCGCTCCTTGCGCGAGTAGGGCATCGCTTCGAGCACGGCGAGCACGTTATTGCGAACGCTTAGACCGCGAAAGATGCTCGGCTCCTGCGGCAGGTAACCCATTCCCGTCCGCGCGCGGACGTACATAGGCAGCTTGGTGCAGTCCTTCCCATCCAGCCAAATATTGCCCCGATCGGGCGTCTCCAAGCCGACCGTCATCCGGAAGGTGGTGGTTTTGCCGGCCCCGTTCGATCCGAGCAACCCCACGATTTCGCCCGCCATTACGTGAAAAGAGACGCCGTCGACCACGCGACGGCCTTTGAAAGCTTTGACGAGCCCTTCCACTTCGAGAAGAGAACTGCGGGAGTCGGTTTGCGATCGAGTGGCCATGGATGCGAGGCAGTCTAGCGGGTACGGGAGGCGAGTTCCCGTCTGTGGATAACTCGTGCACAACTGGGGAAAACTCGAATGGAGTCCTCTTCGGAGGTCAGGTTCACGAGCGGGCGTTTTTGTGCGGTTCGGCGGGGCAAGTCGCGGTTGGATTTAAAATAGGGGTGGCAAGTCCTTACGAGCACATGCCTTCGAAACGAACTCTCAAATGGATTAGGCGGTCGAGTCTAGACCCGGGGGAAATCCTCGATCTCGGGACGGACATTTCCGGGGTTTCGGAGCGAGGATGGAGACGCGCAACTCTTGTGGAGAACGAAATCGTATTCGGAGCCTATTCCGCGTCCATAATCGAGCATTAGTGGAGCCAGCCCAGCCGCCAGATGCCCATGGAGGGCTTCATCGGCCAAAAGACGGCGAGCGCCCGCCCGCGAATCAGGGCTCTCGGAACCGTGGGTTGCCGGAGACGGCCCGTTTGTCGAGCACTCTTCTCTAGTTGATGCCTCTCTCCCCATTCATCCCGGAAGAACTGCGCGGGTTCTCCATCCCGATCAACTCCCGGTGCGGGGTTCTCACCTTGAGGGCGGTAGTTGCCCTTCATCGTTCGAGTCTCGCCGTCCTCGGTTTTCCATTCATAGGAAGCGGCCACCCACTCGCGGCTATCCGCGGACGCCTGCGTGTTGTCGCCCATCATGAAGTAGTGGCCGAGCGGGATCGGTGTGCTCTCGCCGACGGTGAGGCCTTTGAGGTAATAGACATCACGCGAGACTTGTACGTCCGCAAAGTCGGCGCCTTCCCCGACAACTCTGAGGTCGACGGCTGACGATTGATTCGCGACGGCAGCGATGTCGAGCTCGCACAACCACTCGCCATCGATCTCCAATGTGAGACGATCGTCGAAGTTCTGCGCGGCAAAGCGAATCGATGAGCCCGCCGATAGTTGCCACTCTTCGCCTTCTACGGTTGCGAGTGGTGTGCCGTCCGTTGTGACTTGTGCCTTGCTAGCGTCCGCTCGCGCATGAACTTCGATACGCGGTTTCGCGGAAGAGTCGGCGCCGGGGCCGGGGAGAATATACCGGTATTCGGACTCTCCTTCCGAAAGGATCGCGATGACTTTCCGGCAGTCGGGGAGAGCGGTGACTTCGGCTTCGAAACGCAAGTCACCAACGGGCTTCGTGGAGAACCGAGCGCCGGTAGACGCTCGCACGGCGTCGGGATAACCATCGAAGTACGCGTTGTAGATTGAATCCTTCTCCGGGCGGAACCGGGCAGTTCCGTCCTTGCGTGCCAAGATCTCTCGCCCAGTCATCTTCCAACTCTCGCCTCCACTCTGCGCTCGCCAGCTTGAGAGCTCCGGTTCATCGAGATCGATCGCTTTCCACATCTCGTCCTGAACGGGCTTCGGCCGGAAGGGGATCTTCCACTCCTCCGTCTCCGAGCTGCGCACCCACAGGTCGCCGTTCTCCATGCGAATCTCTTCGCCGGGCATCCCGACCAGGCGTTTCACCATGTTGCGAGAGCGCTCGATCGGATGCTTGAACACCACGATCTCCCAGCGCTTCGGGTCGCGCAGGTGAAACGAAAACTTGTCGACGACCACTCGATCGGAGAGCCCGTTCTCGGGCATGCCCATCATCGTCGGCTGCATCGACGGACTCGGAATTCGACTGATCTCCAAGAGGAAGGCTTTGAAGATCATGGCCAAGACGATGGCGCCGACCAGAGTCTCGATGTTGTCCCGCCAGGGGTGCTTGCGCGCTTTTTTGTCCTTCATCGGTGGCGGTTCGTGTCTCGGATGGCGAGCCGGAGTGGGCGGGGGAGCTGCTTACCCGATGAGATTCTCTATTCTGGAGAATCCAGGTGGGAAAGCGCGCGGGAGTATGACGAATTGGGAGCGATCTCTCCCGGATGAATTCGTCCTTGCCGGAATCAGTGGATCCAGCCCCAGCGATAGCGACCATTGATCGGATCGAGCGGCCAGAAGACAGCGAAGGCTCGGCCCAGAATGAGCTCACGCGGAACGAAGGAGGCTGTCTCGTAACTCAGCTTCTTCGCGTCGGTCTGCTTCAAGCGGTACCGTTCGCCCCACTCGTCGCGCATGTAGATGATCGGTCCCTCGGGGTCGCCCGCATCGATGTAGGGATTGAGATTGTTGCGCTCAAAACTCCCGCGCAACACGCGCTCAATGCCCGTCTCCGGATCGGTGACCTGATAGCGAGCGAAAGTCCACTCGCGGCTGTCGCTGGAGTTCTGCGTATTGTCGCCCATCATGAAGTAATTGCCCTCCGGAATACGCGTCTCGGACACCTTGGCGTGATGGGAGGTGTAATAGATGTCGCGCGAGAGCATCAGCTCGTCAAAGTCCGCGCCACCTCCGTGAACGGCGATTCTCACCGATGAGTTTTGGTCCTCGGCGGGATCGATCTCGAGCGAGCAAACAACTTCGCCGTCGATGTCGAGCTCGAGCAGGTCATCCAGGTTCTGCACGCCGAACTGAACGGACTGGCCGTCGGGCAGGCGGTAAGGAGTCTCGGCTCCGCTCGACGGATACTCCCGATCGAAACCCCGACTCTCAACGCGAATCGTTGGCACTTCACCGGGAGGCGCAAGGGGACCCGGAATTCGAAATGTAAAGGTCCTCGGTCCTTCGGTCAGAGAGAGCTCGATGGCTTTGCAATCGGGAAGCGCGCGAACGGTTCCCTCGAGCCGCAGGTCGGAAACTGGATAGGTTCCGGAGTCTTGATGGACGAACGGGATCAGCGGAAGGACGGAGTCGGGATAGCCATGGTTGTAGACGTCCATGATCGAACCGTCGCCCGGGCGGTAGTCGGCGCTACCGGAGCCACGCGCGACGAGCTTGCGACCGGTGGCTTGCCAGTTCTTCGAGTTCGTACTCCAGCTGGAGTGCTCGGGTTCGTCGCGAACGAGGTGCTTCCAAGTCTCGCGCTGGACCTCACGCGAGCGCCGCGGAATTCTCCACGGCTCCGCTTCCGTGGCGCGTTGCCAGAGATCTCCATTGTGAATTCGAAAGTACTCGCCGGGCATGCCGACGACGCGCTTCACGAAATTCTTCGCGTGGTTCAGGGGGTAGCGAAAGATCACGACCTCGAATCGTTCCGGGTCGCGAAAGTGGAATGAGAATTTGTCCGCGAGGATGCGGTCTTTGATGATGCCCTTGCTCGAGACGTGACCGATGAGGGTCGGCTGCATGGACCCCGACGGGATCTGATAGGCCTCGACCATGAACAGCTTCAGGAAGAGCGCCATGATCACGGCCATCGTCATGGCTTCAATATTCTCGCGCCAGGGCGCCGATAGCTCGTGCGTTGTTTTCGCGCCGGACATCTCTACTTCCCGCCCGACTTTCCGGACGGCTTGCTATCCGCCGTGCTGCCGAGCACCGACAGGAATGCCTTCTGCGGAATCTCCACGCTTCCGATCTGGCGCATGCGCCGCTTTCCGGCCTTCTGCTTCTCGAGCAGCTTGCGCTTGCGGGAAATGTCGCCGCCATAACACTTCGCAGTGACGTCCTTGCGCAGGGCGGCGATGCTCTCGCGCGCAATAATTCTGCTGCCCACGGCCGCCTGGAGCGGAACCTCGAACATGTGCCGCGGAATTTCTTTGCGAAGCTTTTTGATCACTCCACGGCCGCGAACTTCAGCTTGGTCTTTGTGGATGATTGATGAGAGCGCGTCAACCTCGTCGCGGTTCACCAGAATGCGGAGCTTCACCAGCTCGTCCTGTTTGAACCCGGTCAGCTCGTAGTTCAACGTTCCGTAACCCCGCGTGCTCGACTTCAGCTTGTCGTAGAAGTCGTAGATGATCTCGGCCAGCGGTACGTCGTAGGTCAGTTGCACGCGCGTCTCGGACAGGTACTCCTGACGAACGTAAATGCCGCGGTGATCGTTGCAGATCTGCATCATGACGCCGACGTACTCGTCGGGAATCAGAATGGTCACTCGCGCGATGGGTTCGAGGAGCTTCTCAAACTTGTCAGGCTCAGGAAGTTGTCCCGGCGAGTGAATCTCTTGCTGAGTGCCGTTCGCCAACTCGATCATGTACGTGACGGTGGGGGCGGTCTGGATCATGTCCATGTCGTGCTCGCGCTCTAGGCGCTGTTGCACGATCTCCATATGGAGCAGCCCCAAGAATCCACAGCGGAACCCGAAACCCAGCGCGTCCGAGGTCACCGGTTCAAAGCAGAGCGACGAGTCCGAGAGACAGAGCGTCTCCAGCGCTTCGCGCAAACTCTCAAAGTCACCCGCCGCTGTCGGATAGAAGTCGGCGTAGACCATGTGCGTCGGCTCGCGGTAGCCGGGCAGCATCTCGACCTCCGGACCCTTCGAGTGGGTCATCGTGTCGCCGACCTTCACATCGCCAAGCGCTTTGATGTTGGAGATGAAGTAGCCCACCTCGCCGGCACTGAGGACTCCGGTCTTGGTCATCTTCGGTCGGAACGCACCGACTTCGACGGCATCGAAGACTTTGCCCGAGCCCATCATCACGATCTTGTCGCCTTTCGCGATCGTTCCGGCGACGACTCGCAAGTAGACAATGATGCCGCGGAACTCGTCGTAGACCGCGTCGAAGATCAGCGCCTGCAGGGGAGCCTCGGGATCGCCATCCGGTGCGGGCATGCGCTCGATGACGGCGTCGAGCACTTCCTTCACACCCATTCCGGTCTTTGCGGAGACCGGCAAAGCGTCCGTCGCGTCGATGCCGATCGAGGTCTCGATCTCCTGCGCGACTTCGTCCGGGCGAGCATGCACAAGGTCGAGTTTGTTGAGCACCGGGACGATGGCTAAATCGCCTTCGACCGCGAGGTAGGCATTGGCGACGGTCTGTGCGGCGACGCCTTGCGCAGCGTCAACGAGTAAGAGCGCGCCTTCGCACGCTTGCAGGCTCTTCTCGACTTCGTAGTGAAAGTCGACGTGACCCGGCGTGTCGATCAAGTTGAGCTGGTACTTCTCGCCTTTGTATTCGTGAAAGATCGTTACCGCGCGAGCTTTGATCGTGATGCCGCGTTCGCGCTCGAGCTCCATGTCGTCGAGGATCTGAGCGCGCATGTCGCGCTTCTCGACAGAGCCGGTGACTTCGAGCATTCGATCCGCCAGCGTCGACTTGCCATGGTCGATGTGCGCGATGATCGAAAAGTTGCGAATGTGCTTGGGATCCAAGGTGCGAACCTGTCGGTGGTCTACGTGGGAGAGCCGGTTAGACGTGCGGTGCGTTGTCGGTGGGCGGACTGTCGAAAAGTACGCTGGCGAGCTGACGAACGGCGCGTCCGCGATGGCTCACACTCGCTTTTTCGTCGGTGGTGAGCTCAGCAAAGCTTCGACCGGTAACCGCGAGTCCGGGTTCGGCGAACTCGAAGAGCGGGTCGTATCCGAAGTCTCGGTCGCCACGGCGCTCGAAGAGAATCTGGCCGCGTACGCTGCCTTCAACTGCGGCGATTACCGTTCCGTCCGAATTCACGAGTGCGAGTGCACAGACGAAGCGCGCTCCGCGATGTTCGCCGGCGACTCCCTCAAGCTCCGCGAGCAGTTTTTCGTTGTTCCGATCATCGTCGCAGGGCTCACCTGCGAAGCGCGCGGAGCGCACGCCCGGCGCTCCGCCCAGCGCGTCGACCTCCAAGCCCGAGTCATCCGCGAGCGCGATCATTCCCGTGCTCGCGGCAGCGGCTTGCGCCTTTTTGATCGCGTTGCCCGCGAAGGTCGGGCGGTCTTCATCGACATCCGCCAAGCCGCCGACACTGGATGGATCGACGATCTCAATTCCAAGCGGCGCCAAGAGGAGCTGAAACTCGCGCTGTTTCTTGGGGTTCCCGCTGGCGAGCAGAATGCGCTTCAACTCCGTTTTGTTCTCGGTGGTCACTGCTCTGGAGCCGATTCGAGCGCAGCTTGTTGAAGTTCGAAGATGCGACGAATTCCGGCCTCGCCGCGCTCGAGCATGGTGTCCAAGAGTTGCCGCGAGAAAGTGGCGCCCTCGGCGGACCCTTGAATCTCGACGAACTCACCCTTGCCGGTCATGACGAGGTTCATGTCGACGTCGGCGTCTCGATCTTCGAGGTAGCACAGGTCAACGACGGCTTCGCCACTGACGACTCCGACCGATACCGAGCCGAGCTGAGTGGTGAGCGGCCACGCTCGCAATTTGCGTTTGTCGCTGAGCGACTTGAGGAGGTCATAGAGCGCGACGTAGGCGCCGGTGATCGACGCGGTTCGGGTTCCGCCATCGGCTTGGAGTACATCGCAGTCGATCCAGATCGTGCGCTCGCCCAACAAGTCGAAGTCGATGATCGCTCGAAGTGAGCGACCGATAAGGCGCTGAATTTCGACCGAGCGACCGTCCACGCGACCGCGGTCGCGGCTCTTGCGTTGCTTCGTCGAGGAGGGCAGCATCGAGTACTCGGCGGTCAGCCAACCGCGCCCTTTGCCTTGCAGAAAGGAGGGCACCCCGTCGGTGACCATCGCGGTGCAGAGAACGCGGGTCTCACCGAAGGAGACCTGGACGGAGCCCGGCGTCGAGTTCGTAAATTGTCGGTCGAACCGGACCTCGCGTAGGTCGCCGAGTTGGCGTCCGTCTAGGCGTTTGGTGGTCGATTCGGTGGCGTTCGTAGTGGTCACGCAGAGTCTCCAAGCGGGGAAAAAGGGGCGGCAGTATAGCAGCCCACAAGCAAAGTCAGTCCCCTCCCGGAGAGCCTTCGGCGCTCAGCTGGTTTTGAGGGCCTGAAGCGAGCGAACATGCTCGAGGGCATGCATCGTCTTTCGCTCACCTGCCTCCGTGAGAACGAGGCCCCCCTCGATGGTGAGGTCGGACAATCGCCCTTCGCGCATCTCAGAGCCGATCTGGATCGTGACTCGCTCGCCGCGCAAGCCGGTCTCGTCCAGGTACTCGGCGCCGAGGCCGGCCGGAACTCGGTGCAGAGCATCGAGCCGGTGGCTGAGCTCTTCGAGGACCACTGCGGCGGCTCGCTCGATTCCGCCGTCGTAGCCTTGGAGCGCGAGGCTCGTCACCGCGCGCTCGCGGAGTAGCTCCGTACTGAAGTCCCGCTGGGCGACATTGAGACCGATCCCGACCACGTAGATCGGGTCGCCCGGTTCGAGGCCGCGGGATTCGACAAGGATGCCGGACAGTTTGGCGCCATCGACGACCACGTCGTTGGGCCAGTCGAGATGAGCGGAGGTGACGCCGAGGCGGCGAACAGCACCCGAGATCGCGAGGCCGGAGAGCATCGTCAGTGCGACCGGTGAGAGCTGGGGAGGCCCGGGGCGTAGGATGAGGCTGAGGTAGAGCCCTTCATCGGGAGCGCTCTCCCAGGCTCGCCCGAGTCGCCCGCGGCCTTGGCTCTGCGAGCGCGCGATGTGGACGTCCCCGTGACGTCCGGTTCCATCCGCGAGTGCCGCGAAGGCACGCTCATTCGTCGAATCGACGACGTCGTGCCTGTGGATGTGAAGCTTCAGGACTCGCCCGGGTCTCAGACGATGAGAGACTCTTCCTTTAGTGAGAGCAGGTTCTTGAGACGGCCCATCACGTTGGAGTGGATCTGGCAGACGCGGCTCTCGGTCAGAGACAAGAGCTCGCCGATCTCGCGCATGGTGTGACCATCTTTGTAGTAGCGCTCGATGATGAACTTCTCTTTCTGAGTGAGCGAGCGCGTGATGTAGCCCATCAAGTCAGAGCGGTTGAGCTCTGCGACGGGGTCGACGGCCTGCTTGTCTTCGAGGATCTCGACTTTCTCCGCCGAGCCATCGTCGTCGCCATCTTCCCACTTCTCCGAGAGCGAGAACATCGTCTTGGCACGCGCGTTCTGAATCTCGTTGACGAGGTCGCCGTGCTCCATCTCGAGCTGCTTGGCGAGCTCGGCGTGCGTGGGCTCGCGGCCGTAGATGCCGATGAGCTTCTGAAGGGCCTTCTCGATCTTGCCGGCCTTCAAACGCACCAAGCGCGGAACCCAGTCTTGTGAACGAAGCTGATCGAGGATCGATCCGCGAATACGCGTCGAGCAGTAGGTCTTGAACTTGATGCCGCGGCTCGCGTCGAAGCCACGAATCGCGTCCATCAGTCCGAACAATCCTGCGCTGATCAAATCGTCGAGCTCGATCGACCTGGGCAGCGTCTGCAGCAAGCGCTCCGCAATGTAGCGTACGAGCGGATAGTGCCGCTCGATCAGGACGTTGCGCATCTCCTCCAGCTTCGGCGTCGGCTTACCGCCGGATCGATTGGCTTCCTTGCGGTAAGACTGCCACAACACGTCGGTGGTCAGCGCGGCCGCACCGGTCGGCTCGGGGAGCATGATCTCGGAAGCAGAGGTCTTGGTCGTCGTTGCCTTCTTGCCAGCCTTCTTCTTCAGCGCGGGCTTCGGCTTTTCAACGGCGGACTTCGCACTGGTCTTCTTCTTAGCCGCAACTTTCTTCGTTGTGGCTTTCTTCGCGGTGACCTTCTTCGCAGTTGCCTTCTTCTTGGGCGCAACGCTCGCTTTGGCTTTGGTCTTCTTCTTAACAGCGCTCTTCTTAGCTGCTGCTTTCTTCTTCGTCGCCTTTTTCGCCGTGCTCTTCTTGGCCGCTTTCTTGGCGACCTTCTTGGTCGTTGAAGCCTTCTTCGCGGGTGCCTTGCGGGAGGTCTTCGACTTCTTCTTCGTGGAAGTCTTGGCTCCGGTTTTTTTCTTGGTGGTCATCGGCTCGTGGCGAAGGTGGGGCGGGTAGCAGTGCGAGTGCGAAGCGCCCCGTTGGGGGTGTGAATGAAGTGCGGGGTGACTATTCGGGCAGTTGCGGAATGCGGCGGCTAGGAGTACACCAAGAGCGAGTGGGTCGGAACGTCGCCCAGTCTCTCACGGCCAGCGAGAAAACCAAGCTCGATCACAACGGCCGCGGCGACAGGGATGCCGCCGATCTTGCGAACCAGTTTGATGGCGGCTTCCATCGTGCCGCCTGTTGCGAGCAAATCGTCGACGATCAGGATGCGCTTCTTCTCACGGACGGCATCGATGTGAATCTCGATCGTGTCTTGACCGTACTCGAGCTCGTAGGACTCCGATTCGGTCTTCCACGGCAGCTTGCCGGGCTTGCGAATCGGAATGAACCCCTTGCCCAGCTGTCTGGCGAGTGCGGTGCCAAAGATGAAGCCGCGCGACTCGATGCCACAGATCAGGTCGTACTCCGACGGATCGATCAGCTTGGAGAGCTCGTCGATGCTGAGAGCGAGCCCTGCGGGGTCTTGCAACAGTGGGGTAATGTCCTTGAAGACGATGCCCGGCTTGGGGAAGTCGGGGACGTCTCGAATGTAACTCTCGATCAAAGCTCCTCCTTGGGGGGCTTACGGCTGGCTAGGGCGGGGACCACCGGGCCGTGAACCGTTTCGCTGCCATCGACCGAGGGGCATCGATACCTTGAGAAAGCCTCGCTTCGCGCTCTACATTTCGTCTGGGGCGACAACTCCGAGAAGTTGTAAGCCCTTGCCTATAACGAGCTTGGCACAGCGCACTAGACTGAGACGAGCGGCGGTAAGTGAGGGCTCCTGACCGAGCACTCGCTCGCGCGAGTACCAACTCGAAGTCTCGCGACACAAACTGAGGAGGTATTGAGCGATTTCAGAAGGCTCGCAGTGCTGTGCTGCGGATCGAATGACATCGGGGAAACGCCCGAGCGCGAGCAGGATGGGTGCGGCCTCATCCAATCGCGAATAGTCGGCTTCCGCGCCGCCCTCACCGAGCGCTTCGGCCTTGCGAAGAATCGATGCGAGGCGCGCGTGCGTGTACTGCACGTAGGGTCCGGTCTCGCCCTCGAACGAGAGAACTTCGTTCCAATCGAAGACCACGTCCTTGATGCGTTCCTTCTTGAGGTCGTGAAAGATTACGGCACCGATGCCGACGATCTCGGCGACGTCGGCGGACTTCGCGAGATCCGGATTCTTCTCACTGACGATCGTGCGTGCTTCGGAAACCGCACGATCCAAGAGCTCTTCGAGGAAGACGATCTTGCCTTCGCGCGTACTCATCTTGCCTTCGCCGAGTCGCAGCATTCCAAAGTCGATGTGTTCGACGCGCTCGACCCAGTCGAGCTGCATGCGCTCGAGCACGATCTTCATCTGACGGAAGTGCAGTTTCTGCTGAGCGGCGACAACGTAGAGACAGCGTTCAAACGCAAACTCTTCCCAGCGGTGAAAGACGGCTGCGAAGTCCCGCGTCGCATACAGCGTGGTCCCATCGGTTTTACGCAGGAGGCAGGGCGGCAGCTTCTTGTCGAACTCCGAGAGGTCGACGACGAGCGCGCCCTCCGAAATCGAGGTAATGCCCGTGCTCTCAATACGCTCGACGGTTTGGTCGAGCATGCTCTCGTAGAAGGACTCTCCGCGAATCAAATCGAAGCTCACACCGAGTCGCTCGTAGATCTTGTTGAGCTCGCGTAGCGACAGCTCGGTGAGTCGTTTCCAGGTGTCTCGAATCTTGCCTTCCGCGCCACTCTCCAGTTCACGGAACGCCGCGCGGGCTTCATCCGCAAGGCTGGGGTCGGCTTCTTCTTCTTCGTGATAACGCACGTAGAGGGCCAGTAGGGCTGGAATGGGGTCGTTATCGAGATCGAGCTCATCTCCCCAGCGAGCGATTGCAGCGCACAGCTTGCCGAACTGGCTACCCCAGTCACCGATATGATTGACGCCCACGGTTTTGTAGCCGAGGGCATCGTGCATCCGCTGTATCGACGCTCCGATAATCGTCGATCGCAGGTGGCCGACGTGCATCGGCTTCGCGATATTCGGCGACGAGAAATCGATCACGATGGTTTTTCCCGCGCCCTCTTGGGAGGTGCCGAACGCGCTGTCTTGATCGAGAATGGATTCGACAACCGTGGTGGCGAGCAGAGTTCGATCGACGCGGAAATTGATGTACGGCCCAGTTGCGACGGCTTCGATTCCCGGCAGGTTGGCGTTCAGCTCGCCGGCGAGTTCAGCTGCGATCGCGGGCGGCGCCGCGCGCTTGACCTTGGCGAGTGGAAAGCAGGGAAAGGCGAAGTCACCGAGCGCTGCATCGCGGGGTTGTTCAACGCGAATCTGATCGGAAGGCAGTCCGGTTGCTTCGGTGAGCGCTGCGCGGATGCGGTCGACAAAGACGAGCATGACGAATAGAGAGTTGGGGCTGCGGGTTTGAAGTTGGGCAGAATGAAGGTCCCGACTCGCAGTGGGGGAGTCGGAAGATGCGGTTGGTCTAGAGAGCGGACCCGGAGCCATCAGAGGCGCTGTTCGCGGAGTGCGAAGGTCACTTCGTCCCCGCGCGCCACGAGCGTGTCATGAAGAGAGTCGGTTCAGCAGCGGCCTATCCACCCACCGAGGGAACAGAGTCAGCAGTCTAGCCCCGGATGGCTAAGACCAGCTCTCCCACTGTGCGTTCTTCTGATCGAGGTCGCGTTCGAGTTCCGCCAGCTGGTACTGGGTCTCGCGCAAGAGCTCCGCGTCCTTGTAGACCGCTTCGTCGGCCATCGAGGCTTGCAGCGCTTCTCGCTCTTCTTCGAGCTTGATAATCGAGGCCTCGAGCTTCTTGAGCTGGAACGGATTCCGCGGACCCTTCGACTTGGCCTTGCCCTTCGCCGGCTTATTCTCGCGAGGCTGAGACTTTGCGGGCTTGCTCTCTTCCCTGACGGCCTGCTTCTTCGCCGTCGTTGCGCTGGCCTTTTGAGCCGCCGCCTTCGATGCGATGAGGTCGCTCGCCGCCTCGTCTTTAGCCGCGCGCCACTCCGAGTAGTTGCCCTCGAAGCGCGTCACGGTTCCGTTCTCCACCGAGATGATGACCGTGCACATGCCGTCCAAAAACTCGCGGTCGTGGCTGACCGTGACCAGGGCACCTTGGTACTGGCCGAGCATTTCCTCGAGCGCCGTGCGCGAAGCGAGGTCGAGGTGGTTGGTCGGTTCGTCGAGGGCTAACCAGCTCGGCTGAGAGAGCACGAGCTTGGAAAGCACGAGGCGCGCGCGCTCGCCACCGGAGAGGCTGGAGATGATCGAGTCAATGTCGTTGCCGCGGAAGAGAAACATCGCCAGGTGCGAGCGAATCTCGCCGTCGCTCATCTGCGGATGGCTGCGACGGATCTCGAGGAAGGGCGTGCCATCTTCGCGCAAATCCGACGTGTCCTGATCGTAGTAGCCGCAGAGTGCTCGATGCCCGAGCATGAGCTCACCGGCGGACGGTTGCATACGCCCGGCGAGAATTTTGAGCAGAGTACTCTTGCCCGTCCCGTTGTGGCCGACGATGCCGATGCGCTCGCCTCGACCGACGCGGAACTCGACGCCGGAGAAGATCACGCGTCCGTCGTACTCGGCGGACAGGTTGCTCGCGTGCAACACCATCTCGCCGCCGCGCGAGGCCGGCGGCGGTTTGATCACCGGGCGACGGACATCGAAGAACGGCTTGACCAGGCGCTTGATGTGCCCGAGCTTTTTCTGACGCCCCTTCGCTTCGGCAGTGCGCTGGCTGCCCATGTGCTTCTTAATGAAAGACTCTTCTTTCCGAATCACTTCAGACTGCTTCTTCCAAGCGCGATACTCCGATTCAAAGCGCTCGGCCTTCAGGTTGACGTAGGCGCTGTACTTGCCCGGATAGCGCGTCAGCCTGCCGAATTCGACCTCGACGATCGTGTTGACGGCGCGGTCGAGCAGGCGCCGGTCGTGGCTTACGATCATGACGGCACTGGAGAGTTCAGCGAGATAAGCCTCGAGCCACTCAATCCCGGGTAGGTCGAGGTGATTCGTCGGCTCGTCGAGCAAGAGCAGGTCCGGAGTTGCAATCAATTCGCGCGCGAGCGCTGTCCGACTGGCTTCTCCCCCGGAAAAATTACGAGCTTCGCGGTCCCATAGCTCCTCCGGCAGACCGATGCCGGACAGAACCGTCTCGACGCGTCGTTCGGCATCCCAGCCGTCCAAGAACTGCATGTGTTCGGAGAGCTCGCCGTGTCGAATCAGTATGCGTTCGAGCGCGTCGCCCTCGGCCGATCCCATCTCCTCGCCGAGGCGATCGAGCTCTCGCGCCGTCTCGTGAACTTCCGCAAGCCCGAGCTCGACGTAGTCCCGCGCGGACATCCCGGGCTTGAAGTGCGGGCGCTGTGGAACGTGACCGAGGCGCAGCTTTCGCGCGAGCGTGAGCGAGCCCCCGTCCGGCTGCTCCAGCCCCTCGATCAGGCGCAGAAAAGTCGACTTACCGCCGCCGTTACGACCGACAACGCCGAGCTTGTCCCCGAGCTCGATGCGGAGATTCGCGTCGACTAGGACTTCTTGCGCGCCGTAATGGCGCTGCAGGTTTTCGGCGATTAGGAGACTCATGGCGGATTTTTGGGCCGAGGATCATAACGCGCGAATCCCGCGATTGAGCCATTAGCTCGGAATCAACCGCCGCGAATCTTTTCGAGGGAGGCTTCGATCTTCTCGCGAAGTCTCGCTGCCGCTGCCGGAGAGTTCGGGGTTTCGGGAACGAGTTCGAGCGCTCGCTCGAGATTGGGGACCGCCTCGAAGGGGTGCCCGAGTTCGAGGAGCAGGTAACCGAGGTCGTGGTAGATCTGGAAGGAGTCGGGGATCTCTTGAGCGGCGGCATAGAAGGCGCCGAGCGCGCGTTCGGGCTCGCCCGCTTGTCTCGCTAGAACGCCATCGAGATGGAGTGCACCGCCATGCCCCGGATCGGAGGTCAGCGCGAGGTCGACCCAAAACCGCGCGGCCTCGAAGTCTTCGCGCTGAAAGTCTACGCCGGCGAACTTGAACTGAATGTGGGCGGCACCGGCGAACTGTTCCGCTAGGGCTGCCCGAAAAGGAGCGCGATCTTCCGCAGGAGTATGGAGCTTGTAGGCGGTCTTGAACTGCTCCGCCGCGACCTCCGGCTCGTTCATTAAAAGCAGGCTATTGCCAAGCGAGTAGAACGCTTCAAAGCTTTCCGCCTCTAGGTCGGCGGCGCGCTTGAACTCCACCATCGCGTTTTGAATATCGCCCAGCGCTTGAAAGGCATAGCCGCGTTGGATGCGCGCGAATGAGTTCTGCGGATCGGACTTGAGCGCTCGATCGATCCAGTCCAACGCGGTTCGCGGCTCGCCTCGCTTGAGCTGAAGAATTCCCAGTAGCGTCATCGGTTCCGGGTAAAGGGGAGCTAGCTGGTGCGCGATATGTGCCTGCTCCTCCGCGCGCTCGATCCAACCTTGCTGGAGATAAGCCCGTGCTAACCACACGCGCGAATCTAGGTTCGCGGGATGGATAATGTTCGCGTGCTCGAATTGCTCCTGCGCTTCTTTCCATCGCTCGGATTCCATGAGCAGCTCACCCAGCAGGCGGCGAGCTTCGGCCGATTCCGCATCGAGCTCCAGCGCCGTCCGGATCGACGCTTCGGCGACATCGAGTTCGCCCATTTCGCGCGCTGCGATTCCCAGGCCAATGTGCGCTTCGACAACCTCTGGGCGCGAATCGATGATCGCTTGGAAGACTTCGCGCGGAGTCTGGTAGTCGTCGTAGCCCTCTGTCTCGGCCAGCGCGAGCAAGCAGGCGGCGAGCGCGAGATTCGTGTTCAGGAAGTCGACGGGTGAGGCCGTGATCCTGCTTCCCCCTTCTTTGGAGAGATCGAGAAGGTCCTGGGCTCTTTCGATGGTCGAGAGAGCGGTGTCCAAAGTTTCGGGGTTGCCGGTCTGACGGTTGCTCTCGATGAGGGCGTAGGCATACACCCACTGAGCGTGAGGTGAATCGGGCGTGGAGGTCGCGGCTGTGCTCAAGAGCTCGAGGTTGTTGCTCCAGGTGGGGATCCAGCGAACGGTGACCGTGGTGAAAAACAAGAGCAGCAGGCCGGCGCCGATCGAGGATGCCAGTTTGGGAAGCATGGCCAGCAGGGTCGCGACGAACAGCGCGAAGAAGGCGAGCGTGAGGTAGATGTGATCGTCGAACACCGGGTAGACGGGCATCCACGGGCCGGCGAGAGCGAGCGGAGCGAGTGACAAGAGCAGCAATACCGAAGCGCGGCTGAGGTCCTTTGCCTGTCTTCGCGCCGCCAAGAGTCGGCACAGAATGAGGAGAGCGAGCGCTCCCCATCCCCAGAGGATCGCGGGATCCGATGCGGTGGGCCGCAACTGGAGTGGGCGGAAGAGAGTGGGATCGGTTGGCCAAGCCAGGAGCTCTGCCGTGGTTCCCAGCACCTCGACCTGTGAGAGAACGACGGGGGCCGTCGCGGGGGGCGACGAGCGGAGGGTGCCGAGGAAGCCGGCGCTCAGTGAGCCGTGCGCGGCAGAGCCCATGAGCCAGGCTGCGGCGAGTGCAATGAAGAGCGGTGCGAGAGCGCGGGTTCCAGAGCGGCGCGCGTCGGGGTCGAGAGGAGACCACCACAAGTAGACGGCGATCGGAAGCGCGGCGAGCGCGAGAGAGTTGGAGAGCAGCGCGAGCAGGAAGGCGAGGCCTGCGAGGATGGAGGATTCGTTTCGGGAGCGTGCCCGCTCAAAATGATCGAGGGCGAGTAGGGCGAACAGGCCTGCGAGTGGGGAGCTCAAGGCGCTGATCCAGGCGGTGCTCTCGACGCTTGCGGGGTGGAGCGCGAAGAGCAGAGCGGCCGCGCGAGCGGCGAAGTCGGGCAGGCCGAGGGTGCGCGCGAGTCGAAGGAGCGCGAGGACGGCGAGAATGTGAACGAGGAGAGAGAGTGCGTGCAGTGCGTGGACGGAGTGTTTGCCGAAGAGCGGGCTGAAGGCACGGAGTAGAGGCGGGAGTACTTCCCAACCCGCTGTAGCACTCTTGTCTGGCTGTGAAATCGCTTGAGAAGCGCTTCTCACCACGTCGGTAATTTGCACATTCGCGAATTGTGCGTGTCCGGCGACGAGGTTGTCCTGATAGACGAGCTCTCCGGTCAAAGTTCTCGCGTGGACTGCGAAAGCAATCAGGGAGATCAGCACGATCCATAGGCGGGAGGAATTCATCTCTGGAGAGATCATATATAGAGACAGCTAGGCAGTGGGCGAGCGATAGCTACTCGGATCTTCCGCTTCGTCGATTGGAGCTGGCGTCCTGCCTAGAACGAGCAAGGGCTGGCGCCCGGATGGGAGCCAGCCCTTATGTCGTTGTCGGGAGAGATCTCTCCGCGAGACTCAGTCCAGATGTCCGTGGGTCATCACTTTGACCAAGGATCGTCTTCGCTAAGGCGCGGTGGTGATCGTCACCTTGTTGGTGCTCTCATAGGGAGTCGAGTGACCCGTCGACGCGGGAATCACGAGACCTTCGAAGTAGAGGTCAATCCCGAAAGGCAGCCCGGTGACGGGACCCGTTTCGAATCGACGCCAGAGCTTCGGACCGATGTTCCAGCGCTTCACTTTGAAGATATTGGCCAGGTCACCGCCTCCAATCTCGAGGTCGAGGATGCCCGGGAAGATCGTCGGTCCATCGACGGCGGAGACTTCCAGAAGGACGATGTCGGTATCCTGAGCGGAGCAAGCCACGTTGAGGCCAGTGGCCAGCGAAACGAGCGTGTTCTCCGCTGCAAGCGCGGCATCGACGACCGGGATAATCTCGACCTGTGCAGCGCCTTGACCACCGGGGGTGTCGAAGGTGATGTCCACCGGTCCAACGGCGACGATCGCAGCGGAACCGGTGAGCGGCATCTCGATGGTGATCTGGTTGTCGTTGTCGATCGTCCAGCTACCTGTGAAAGGCGTGGCTCCATTTCCGACGACTACTGAGTTGACCACGAGGTTGCTCGCCGCCGCAAAGCCCGAACCCGTCAGAACCACGGTCGGTGTGCCCGTCGGAGTCAGCGGCGGGACACTTGCGGGCGAGACGTTCGTGATCATCGGAATCGGAGGCGGAACCGAGAAGGGATCGAACGGGAAGCAGGCTGAAGTCGACTCCTGGTTTGCGCTGTTGCGCTTGACCTGAATGTCGCCAGGGCCGGCTGTCGCGGGGATGTTGACGACAATCTCGGTATTACCGTTGGTCGAGGACGCGCCGGTTACCTTGATCGGGTTGCCGCCAGTGCCGCCTGTCGTACCCGGAGTCAGGCGCGTGAACCAGACCTGGTTGTTGTTGAGCGTGAAGTTCGTGCCGATGATCTTCACTTGGCCACCGAGGTTGATGACTTGAGAGATGACCGGCTTGGTGCCCGAGTTGTTCGCGACGCCATAGATGGACTTGATACCTGCGATGTCGTCCGCGGATAGAGAGCGGTCGACAACTCCATTACCGTTGGAGAAGGCGGACATCGTGGGAGCGCCGCCGGCAGTGGAGTGATTCAACCCCAGCGAGTGTCCGTACTCGTGACAAGCCGTGCCCTGGATGTCGATGGTTCCGCCGCCGATAGCGACTCCGGGACCGTCGGCCCAGTTCCAGTTCTCATAGAACCGAATCCACCAACCGCTTGATCCGCCCTGCATGAAGGCGAGCGTGCCTCCACCATTCTGATTGAGCGAAGAGAGGATGTTGTTGCCGATGACGCCGGTACCCGTGGCCTCGCCGTTGAAGATCGGGTCGAAGCTCGAGCCACCCGAGCCGATCACAGCTTGATGAGGGTCGCCCGCTCCGGTTCCGTGCGGTCCACTGGACCACTCCGCTACGGCTTTCCAAATCGCCAGGGTGGCGCCGGAGTAGCCCGGGTAGTTCGTCGTGATGGTGGTGTTGTTGTTGGCTTGCGAGTCGAGGAAGTTGTTGAAGACGCGGAAGTCAGCTTGGGTCGGTGAGAGGCTGTGGCCCAGCACCGAGAAGCCGGTCGACTCCGCAGGAGTCATCATCAAGAAGGTCGCGCCGAGCGCGATCGACGGTAGGAATAGATTGCGAATTTTCATGGTTCTGTCTGCTTCCTACTTGTTCGACTGGTCGTCGCCAGCTTGGTCCTTGGTGGTCGGATCGAGCTTGTCGATTCCTCGGAGCCGCTCTTCTTCAATAATCGCGCGAGTCGCGGTGCGGAGCGTGTCGAACTTGATGTTCTTGTCGATGGCGTAGCCTTGTCCGCGTCCGAGGATGACCGTTCCGGTCGGGCTCTTGGCGGTGCGGAACAAGCTTCCGTGAGAGGCGTAGAGAATGTTGGCGCCGACGCCGGAGCCGATGTTCTCGGACCACATGTAGTAGGCGAGGACTTCCTTGCCGCGAGCGATCTCGCTGGCTTGGGGAGCTTCGGAGTCCCAGGAGCCGATCCCGTGTTCTTTGTCGATCCAACCGCCGCGCGAGGCGATGTCGACGGTGATCTTGCGATCGTCGAAGATCGAGCGACCTTCGATGGTGACGATGGTGTAGTAGAGCCCGTAACCGTCG
>JAJDEU010000021.1 GCA_029259635.1 Planctomycetota bacterium
CCGGCGACCCGCGCTGATCTGACATCCATCGGCCGGTCAGCAAGAATTCGCGATGCGGTTATCCTCGTGCACCATGCAGGCGGGGTGTTCTCGTCCATTGCGTTTCGTCGCTCCTTTGAAGTATCCATGCCAACCCTGAAATGTTCGCTTCGCAACTGCGGAACTCTGCGGCCTGCGACGAGGGTCGCGAATTCGCACGAACCGGTGGGTATGTCTCTGACGTTGGCGCTGCTCACACTCGCAGTTCTGCTACCCGGCTCCATGCACGCGATGTTTCTGCAGGACTCGCTGCGGCAAGCTTCCGATACGGCACTTGAGCCGACTGAGCAGGAGAACGCTAATCGTGCCGAGCGCGCTACTCCTTTCGCTCTCCTCGAATTGCCAGCCGACTTGCGCCGCTGGTTGGATGAGGTCGAAGCGCTGAACGAGCCCGGCGACTTGGAGGGTGCGGAACAACACTTGTCGGGCTTGATAGCGAGCGATACCTACGCCGGTTTACTCTCCGGCGCTGACGCCACCGCGCTTGCCGGGCTCGCCGCGATTATCGCCGTCGCAGAAGACTTGAGCCTTCTTGAGATTGAAGGTGTCGTTCGCGAGGAGCAGGTTCGACGACTGTCGGCCACTCTCGATGTTGATCACCCCGACTTGCTTAGCGCGATGGGTAGCTTGGCCGCGACTCGTTACGGTCTGGGCGATCTTGCGGGTACGCGGGAGTTAGAAGAGCAGGTGCACGCGGCGCGGGAGCGCCTGCTGCCTCCCGATCACCCGGACTTGCTCATGGCCAAGGAGGACTTGGCCTTGACGCGCTACGATCTGGGCGATCTTGCGGGAGCTCTTGAGCTCTATGAGTACGTGCATGAAGCGCGAGAGCGGCTGCAGTCTCCTGATCACCCGGACTTGCTCGTCGTCAAGCAGAACCTGGCCGCGACGCGCTCCGCTCTGGGCGATGTTGCGGGTGGACTTGAGTTGGAGGAGTATGTGCACGCGGCGCGTGAACGCTTGTTGCCTCCCGATCATCCGGACTTGCTCGTCGCGAAACAGAACCTTGCCCTGTCGCGTTACGAGCTGGGCGATTTCACGGGCACTCTGGAACTTGAGGAGCAGGTGCACGCGGCATACGCGCGACTGTTCCCTGCTGACCACCCGGATTTACTCCGCGCCAAGAAAGAGCTGGCTCTAACGCGCGCCAAGCTGGGGGATGTTGCCGGCGCTCTGGAGCTAGAGGAGCAATTGCACGCGGCTCGGGAACGACAGCTGTCCCCCGACCACCCGGATTTGCTCAACGCCAAAATGAACTTGGCCGTGAAGCGCGCTCAGTCCGGCGATCTCGCAGGCGCTTTGGAGCTCTTCGAGCTGGTACACACGGCGCACCAGCGACTTCTACCTCCCGACCACCCGGATTTACTCAACGCCAAAATGAACCTAGCTGCGACGCGCGGCGGTCTTGGCAATATTGCGGGAGCATGGGAGCTGGAGGAACACGTGGTCGCCGCTCGCAAACGATTGCTGCCCCCCGATCACCCCGACTTGCTGCGCGCTACCGGGAACTTGGCTATTACCCGCGGCCGGCTGGGGGATCTTGGAGGTGCTCGGGAACTAGAGGAGCAGGTGCATGAGGCGTGGGAACGTCTGCTGCCATCCGATCACCCCGACTTGCTCTCCGCGAAGGAAAACCTGGCGGTGACGCGCGGAAGGCTTGGGGATCTAGCGGGCGCTCTGGAGCTGGAGGAGCAGGTGTTCTCCGCGCGGGAGCGCCTACTTCCCCCCGATCACCCCGACTTGCTGAGGTCGAAACAGAACCTGGCCGTGACGCGCTCCGAACGAGGCGACTTTGCAGGTGCTTTGGAGTTAGAGGAGCAGGTTCACGAGGCACGGATGCGTCTGCTGCCCTCCGATCACCTCGACCTGCTGGCCGCCAAACAGAACCTGGCCGGGACGCGCAGCAAGCTGGAGGATTTTAAGGGCGCTCTGGAGTTATCCGAGCAGGTCCACTCGGCGCTGGAGCGCCTACTGCCTCCGGATCACTCCGACTTGCTCGAGTCCATGCAGAGCCTGGCC
This sequence comes from Planctomycetota bacterium, assembly GCA_029259635.1. Lineage (GTDB taxonomy): Bacteria > Planctomycetota > UBA1135 > UBA1135 > OFTM34. The sequence continues at coordinate 2,059 of JAJDEU010000021.1, forward strand.
GCGACACGGTCCGAGTTGGGCGATATTGCGGGTGCTTTGGAGTTATTCGAGCGAGTGCTCGCGGCGCGCGAACGCCTACTGCCTCCCGATCACCCGGATTTACTGCGCTCCAGGGTAAACCTGGCCCTATCGCGCGCCGAATTGAGCGATTTCGCGGGTGCTCTAGAACTCGTGAAGACGACTCTTGAGGGCCAGAACATCGTCGCGCGGGCACTCCGCGGAGAAGCTCCTCGCGAAGCGCGTGCAGCGGCCGAAATCGAGCTTCACCAGCTAGCGAAATGCTTGTTCGTTAGTGAATCCGGGAGATCGAAAAAGACTTTGAGCGGTCCGCTGACCGTCGAGTCGATGCTCTTCGCGACGCTCGAGAGTCTGCGTTCGGTTTCCATTGGCTCGCCCGCGGTGATGAGTGCTGCGACCAAGCGTCCGGAGCTTGAGCGATTGCTCGCAGAACGCCGGCGCGTTCGCGGAGCGCTTGGCGACCTGCAACTCGGGGCTCCCACCGACGCGGAGGACTCCGAGGTAAATGCTTGGCGGAGTGAACTCGTAAAATTGTCGGAGGAGCGCGACTCTATTGAGCGAGATGTGCGACGCGGGCTGGGCGAGCTTGGGTTTGAAGAGGCTATGCCGACCGCGCCCGCCGTTGCAGCCGGACTTGGTGCAAACGCGCTTTTGGTCGACTTCTTTCGTTATGAGCGGATCGGATCCGTGGATCCGGAGAACGAGCAGAGGGCTCCCATCGTGGATTCACTGCTGGCGTTCGTGGTCACTCCAGCGAGCGATGTTTATCGGGTCGAACTTGGCGCGAGCGCTGATGTTGAGCAGTTGGTCGCCGAGTGGAACGGGCGCATTGGCAGGTCTGTTGGGCGCGGGGTTGGAGTTGTCGAAGAAGGTCGAAGTGATGCGGAAGTTGCTATGCGGCTGCGCGAGCGCCTGCTCGATCCGTGTTTGGCCGTCGTCGGTGGTGAACTTCCCGAGCAACTGCACGTCATCCTCGACGATTTTTTGTACTTGCTGCCATTCGACGCGCTGATTTGGAAGAACGGTAAGCGACTGGGCGAAGTGTGCGAGGTGCGAAGTGAGGTGACGGCGCAACGGTTGACCACGAACGCTGGACCCTACTCCGGCAACGGGAAACTACTCGCATTGGGAGGTGTCGACTTCAGCGCCAAGGACGTCGAGGTGCCGCAAGGACTGTTGGCCAGCGCGACGCCGCCGATGGGCGATTCGTATCGCTCGAATTCGAGTCGGCCTGGTGACTTTGGCGGGCTGGGTCACTCTCGCATCGAAATCGAGGCGCTTGAGTCGATGTTCGAGGACATGATGGAAGGAGGGAGCGTCGTCTTGACCGGCGCGAAGGCGTCGAAAACTGCGCTCTTCGAAGGCGCGGCGTCGGCGCGGTATCTGCACCTCGCGACGCACGGTTGGTTTGCGCCGGAGACTTTTGCGTCGACGCGCGACCGTCAGGCGGAGCGGGGTGGCGCTCTTTTATCGAGTATTCGTCGCGCTGAAGAAACGGTTCGCGGCTACGCGCCAGAGACTTTGTGCGGATTGGCATTGGCCGGGGCGAACGAAGGGCTCAACTCGATCGGCAAGGTACCGGGAATCATCACGGCCGAAGAATTGAGTGCGCTGGACCTCGGCAATTGCGAACTCGCGGTACTCTCGGCCTGCGAAACGAACGTTGGAATTCGGCGCGCGGGTCAAGGGATTCAGTCGCTGCAGACCGCGCTGCACGCTGCGGGCGTGCGCACGGCGATCACGACACTGTGGCGCGTTGACGATGGGGCGGCGCGACGGTTGATGGAGCTCTTCTACACGAAGCTCTGGCGAGACGAAATGCCGAAGGCGAAGGCGCTGTGGCAAGCGAAGATGGAGATGCGCGCGGAGGGCTTCGCGGTGAAGGACTGGGCGGGTTGGGTGATGACGGGCGATCCGCGCTAGCGCACTTTCGAGAGCTCGGAGCGGCGCGGCCGCCTCGCGCTACTTCGCCGCCGTTAAGACTTCCTCGTCGGTCAAGAGATGCGGCGTGCTCTTGGCCAGGTCGAGCACTTTTTGGACGCGCTCATCGGTCGCCTCGACGCCGTGCTTCTTGAGGACCCAGGTGACGTTGGAGCGACCGCTCATCGGGCCGACCTTGATGGTTTGCTCGCGGCCAAAGATGTCGGCGGGGACGCCGGAGTAGACGCGGTTGGCGAGCCACTCATCGTCCATATTGAAGGCTTTGATGACGGCCGAAGCGTGCACGCCGGTTCCGGTCTCGAAGGCGTCGGAGCCGAAGACGGGGTAGTTGTGCGGAATCGTGAGGCCGATGGCGTCGGCGGCTTTTTGGCAATACTCGGCCAACCGAGTCATGTCGCGCGTCACGGCGCCGGAAAGCTTGAAGTTGACGAGTAGGAGGTCCATCTCCGTGTTGCCCGCTCGCTCGCCAACGCCGAGTGCGGTGGCGTGCAGGCGGGTCGCTCCCGCGCGATAAGCGGTGAGGGTATTGATCAAGCCGAGGTTGCGATCGCGGTGGCCGTGCCAGTCAATGCCGACATCCGCGCCCAACTCTTCGACCAAGTCTTTGACGAAGCCGACCAGCGAAGCGACGCCTTCGGGCGTCGCGTGGCCGCAGGTGTCGCAGATGCAGATGCGCTGGGCGCCGGCTTCGATCGCGGTGGTGTAGAGCGCTCGAACGTCGTCGGGGTGCGCGCGGGTCGTGTCCTCGGTGACGAACATGCAGGGCAGGTCGTTCTTGGCGCAGAACTCGACGGCGTCGCGCGAGAGCTTGATCATGTTCTCCATATCCCAGCCCTCGGCGAAGCGGCGGATCGGGCTGGAGCCGATGAAGGCGCAGACCTCGATCGGTTGACCGGTCTTTTGCACGAGGTCGACGACCGGCTCGATGTCGCCGATCATGGTGCGGCAGGCGACGTTGGGCGTGATCGTGAGGTCTGCCATCTCGCGCACGAGGGTCTCGATGTGCTGGCGCGCGCGCTCGCCCGCGCCGGGCAAGCCAATGTTGGCGGTATGGATGCCGAGATCATCCATGAGGTGGATCAGCTCGATCTTTTTATCGAGCTCGGGGTCGCGAGCCGAGGGACTCTGCAGACCGTCGCGCAGGGTCTCGTCGTCGAACATGACCTCGCGGCCGCGGGTCCACGAGCCGTCGGATTGCTTTCCGTTCCAGTCGTAAATCAGGTCGTCGTGGGCGGCGTCGGTCATTGGAGAGAGCGCGGGAGTGCGTGGGTGATGGCGGTGAGCGGTGGAGTAAAACCAGATCGCTCTGCCGTGTTGGGCGTGGTTCGCGGGAGGCCTTCGAAAGGCACCGATGAACCGCCAGTCGGGGGATAAAGCGGCGTCGGTGCCGCTTTCGTGATCGTTGAATTGTCGCTCGCCCGTCGATCTTCCGGTAGTTCCGGATCGACTGCGGAGTGAGCATCGAGCCTCGGATTGTAGCGGATTGAACCGCCGCGATGGGCCCGATCAAAGACGTATGTGGGGGCTTTGAGTGTGCTCAGGTGGCCCTATAGTGTGGTTCTCAGAGCCGCTCGCTCGACCACCTTGATGCCCACCACTCAGCCACCGTTCCGCGTTCTCAAGTTTGGAGGAGCCGCACTAGCCGATGGGAATTCCATTCGACGGGCATGCGGAATCGTTCGCGACCACGGAGGGCCGCGCCCAGTCGTCATTGTCAGTGCTCTTCAAGGGGTGACGGCGGCACTGGAAGAGCTGGCTCTGGGCCGCACGGGGATGCGCTCGCTGCGCATTCGGCATCGGTCGTTGCTGCATCAACTGGAGCTCTCGAGCGAACTTCTCGATTCCTTCTTTCGCGAGCTCGCGGGCTTGTTGGCGACTTTGCGGGAGAGTAGCGAGATCGATCGGGGGAGCCGCGATCACCTGCTGTCGTTTGGGGAGCGCATGAGCGCTCGGATTGTCGCGGGCGCGCTGCGAGCGAAGGGCATTCCCGCGTGTCCGGTCGACGCCCACGATTTGGGAATGGTGACCGCGATGTCGAATGGCGAGGCGCATCTCTTTCCTTCGGCGGAGGCGAAGATTCGCGCGGCAATTCATGAGGTGCCCGGGATTCCGGTTGTGACCGGATTTCTAGCAGCGGACGAGCACGGCAATTTAACCACCCTCGGTCGTAACGGATCGGATCTGACGGCGCTGTTTATCGGCGAAGCGGTTGCGGCCGAGGAGGTTCAACTGTGGAAGTGCGTGGCGGGAATTCAAACCGCCGATCCGCGGTTGGTGCCGGATGCGGAGACGATCCCGGAGATCGGCTATGACGAGGCGATTGAGATCGCGCTACGCGGTGCACGGGTGATTCACAAGGGAGCGGTGCTGGCGGCGCGGCGAGCAAAGCTTGCGGTTTCGCTGCGCGATGTACGCAATCCGAGTTCGTCGGGAACACGCCTGGTGAACGAGTCGCGCGCGGATTGCCCGCTCGTTCTTGTGCACCGCGACGATGTGTTGCTCGCGAGCTTGGAGGTCGGCGATGCGGGTGAGCTCGAAAGGCTAGAGGAGGAACTCGCAGGCCTGGACGAGTTCTCTCACGTCGCTGGTAACGAGGAGAACCGCGCTGTGGTCGTCGCCTCCGATACCGCGGAGACCCGCGAAGCGCTTCGAGCGCACGGAGCGGAGGTGTCTTGCGAGCTCGCGTCGATCACAGTTGTCGGCCCCACCGCGAAAACCGACCGGGACCTCCACGCTCGTATTCAGAATCATTTGCGCACAGCGGGGATCGAGCCCCGTGCCCTGGCCGAGACGGTCCTCGTCCCGAGCGCGACTCTGCGAGAGTCGCTCATCGCACTGCGCGAAGGTGTAATACCGAACCCGGTTCAGGTCTAAACCTTCGCGAGAGTCAGAGCGGCGCGCTTACGGCTTCGCAGCCCGGACTTCGAGGTCGTCGAAGCACGTTGTCGCGTCGGCTTTCGTCCAGAGCCCGACCGCTCCGTTCGCCTTCAGTTGCGCATCGTCGGCGTGCAAGAGCTCTTCGCCGTTGAACCAGCATGTGATGGAAGAGCCGATCTGGCGCACTCGAATCGTCTGCCAGGCGTGGACGTCGGCTTGCACCTCCGCGCTATCGAGCTGTTGCCGCACGCCATCGACGACCGAGTAAACACGAAAGTTGTGTTCGAGCGGATTCCAGCGCGCGGTGTAGTAATTGGCCGAGTTCGAGATTCGCCAAGCAGGGCCGCCACCTTGATCCTCGACACCGCCTACAGCGCGAACGGCCACCGAAACGTCGATATCCGCGAGCGACAGCGCCGAGTTCCAGAGGAGGTTGTACTGCTGGCCGGTGTGCTCGCGTGTGTCGAGCAGAGCCAGGGAAGCTGGCGGAGAGGGCGACGAGTTGTCGACTCGAATACTCCAACCGGCGTGATCGCTCTCACCGGTTGCGTTCGTGGTTCCCACGATCCAGCCGGGAGGCGGTCCACCCGAAGGCTCGTTGAATGCGAACGTTGGCGTGGAGGCCGCGCGCTCGTCGACGCTTTTGGCAACACCCTCGTCCTGCGGGCCCGACGAACCGCACCCCGAGTTTCCGGCGATAACGGCAATCGCAAGCAGCGACATTGCAAGGCGTGATGAGTGAAGCACGGCTCTGTTATACGCCAATCTCTCCGCGAAGGTGAAAGGCGCAGTCAGGTGGTCAGGAGAGAAACGTATCGGTGGCTTCCCAGAGCGCTTCGGTTCGGTCGATTCGTGCTCGGGCTTGGTCGCGGAGTTGAGTCGCGACGTACGCCACGATGAGTTCGGCGACGGCGACGGCGGGGACGGAGCTGTCGAAGGGGCCGATCGCGGGGATCTTGAGTTCGCACCACTTGTCGGTGAGGGCGGCGAGCGGGGACAGCGGGCCGTCGGTGATCGCGACGATCTGCACACCGAAGTCGGCGAGGCTCTGCGCGGCGGTGATCGAGTGTTGGCGGTAGCGCGCGAAGTCGAAGACCACGGCGGCATCTTCCGGAGTCGCGCTGCTGAGCACGCGCCCCTTCGAGTGCTCTTCGACCAGGTGAACGTCCGGGCGGATGATGGTGAGTCCACTCAGGAGCGCGTGGGCTCCGGCGCGCGAGGTCTCTCCGGTGATGATCCAGACGTTCTTCGCGCTCACGATCGGCGCGGCAAAATCGGCGAGTTTGTCCTCGTCGAAGGCGGCAAAGACACTGGCGAGCCCGGCCTCGAGCGCGCTCAGCGACGGAGCCAGCGACGTGTTCTCCTGGCGGATGCGCTCGCTCGGACGGGAGAGCTGCTCGGAGAATCCGTCGCGGACTTGTTCCTGCAGGTCGGTGTAGCCCTCGAAGCCGAGCTTGGTGGCGAAGCGGACGATCGAGGGTCGGCTGGTGCCCACGCGGTCGGCCAGATCGGAGACTCGGCCGAAGGCCAAGAGGGTCGGATCGGCGAGTACAGCCTTGGCGATGCGGCGCTCCGTGGGGGTCAGGCGCTCTCCGGCCGCGGCGATTAGGTTGGAAATGGTCATTTCTGGCACGATTCTGTGCGCAACGTTACACTGCGATCGCTATTATGTCCATCTAGTTACAGGCCGATCCGGCCATGAACAACGCGTGGAGTCCGCGCCCTATCGGCATTCGCCCACTCACCCCCGGCGCGCTCCACAGACTCGAGGTCCCGCAATCATGAGCAGCACAGAGAAGTACGTTCCCTCCGCCAAGGCACAGGCCTTTATCGATACCGTTGAAAGCCCCCGTTACGAACGCGAGAGCATCAACGGCCTGTCGCCTTTCCTCAATGAGAAGGCGCCTGAGGATGTGCTGAGCTTCTACACCAAGGACGAGCTCACCGCGCTGCGCGAGTTGAAGGGCACCGAGCGCGACGTCGAGGAGCGTATGCCCGTGAAGATGACGCGGCACTTCTTCGACATGGCGACGAAGAGTGAGCCTCTGCGCAATCTCGTGAAGGCGTCACCGGGTGAGACGGAGAACCTGGAGGGCGCGCAGGATCCGGGCTACCAGATGGACTACAGCCCGGTCGAAGGGCTGCTTCACAAGTACGAGATGGGCTTGATGTACGTCGTCTCGACTTGCTCGGCGCACTGTCGCTTTTGCTATCGCGAGGAGCTGATCAGTCGCAAGGAGATCGAGCGCCAGGATGGGACCGTCGCGAAGAAGGGCATGGCGCAGATCGGCGAGATCACGGCTTACGTTCACGCGCACAATAAACTCGTGGCGGAGAATGGCGGTCGCCATCCCAAGTCGGGGCGCGAGAAGTTGCGTGAGATCTTGCTGTCCGGTGGCGACCCGATGGTTCTGCCGAACAAGAAGATCGCGGAGTGGCTCTCGGCACTTGCCGAGGCGGACGTCGAGTCCATCCGCATCGGAACGAAAGAGCTGGCCTTCTATCCCGATCGCTTCGACGATGCCTTCTTCGCGATGCTCGATCGGTTCCACGAGACCTATCCCGACGTCGGTCTGCGCTTGATGATTCACTTCAATCATCCCGACGAGTTCTTGTTGAAGGACGAGAACGGCGACTACATCGAAGAGGCGTCGGGCATCCTGAAGTGGCATCCGAGTACGAAGCGCGCGATGGACGGGCTGGTGCAGCGCGGATGGCTCAGCATCGAGAACCAGTCGCCGATCATCAAAGGTGTTAACGACGACGCCGACGCGCTGCGCATCATGCAGCGAGCGGTCAAGCGCGTCGGCGCGAACAACCACTACTTCTTCTGCGGTCGCGACATCATCGCGCACAAGGCTTTCAATGTGCCCATCGAGAAGGCCTGGCAGATTCTCAACGAGTCTCAAAAAGGCCTGTCTGGTGTGGAGACGCACGCTCGCCTCTCGATCACGCACTACAAAGGCAAGACGGAAGTTGCGGCCGTGACGAACGAGCCGATTCCCGGCGTGCCCGGAACGGAACATGGCGTCGTGATTTTCAAGATCCTGCGCAATGCCGCTAGCGCTCCCGATCGCGGCAAGGTCTGCATCGTCGGTCGCAACCCCGACGCGATCTGGTTCGACGGCTACGCGGATCGGGTGATCTACGACGAGGCGGGACTGTTCGACTACGGCCGTGTCGAAGCGGCGAAGAGTTCGGAGACGGTCGCCGCCAATTAGAGCGAGAGCGTCATGATCAATAAGCAAATCAGCAGCCCGGCAGAGGCCGTGGCCGACATCTTTGACGGCGCGACAGTCATGGTCGGAGGTTTCGGCGAGGCCGGAAGTCCGATCGAACTGATTCACGCGCTCATCGATCAAGGCGCGACGAACCTAACGCTCGTCAATAACAACACCGGCACGGGTGAAGTCGGATTGGCCGCGCTGATCAAAGCCGGTCGCGTGTCGAAGATGATCTGCTCGTTCCCGCGCACGGCGAACTCGACTGTCTTTCCGAAGCTGTATCACTCGGGCAAGACGAAGCTCGAGCTCGTGCCGCAGGGCACTCTGGCCGAACGAATTCGCGCGGGAGGAGCGGGAATCCCTGCCTTCTATACCGCGACGTCATTCGGAACGCCGCTCGCTGAAGGCAAGGAAGTGCGTACGATCGACGGGCGCGACTACGTGCTTGAATACGGATTGACCGCCGACTTCACGCTGATCAAAGGCATCGTCGCCGACACCTACGGGAACGTGATCTACAACAAGACGGCGCGCAACTTCGCCCCCGTCATGGCGATGGCGGGAAAGGTCACGATCGCTCAAGCGGCAACCATTCTACATCCCGGCGGCCTCGATCCCGAGATCATCATCACGCCAGGAATCTTCGTCAACCGCGTCGTTCACGTCGAAAATCCAGAGTACGAATCCGAGCTCGTTTTGAGCGGAGCGACCTACCCGTCATGACCACCGAACAAGAAGTTATCGGGCGCACACGCGAGCAAATGGCCGAGCGCGTTGCGCAGGATATCCCCGACGGTTCCTACGTGAATCTCGGCATCGGCATTCCGGAGTTGATCGCGCACTACGTTCCCGAGGGGCGCGAGTTCATCTATCACACGGAGAACGGTCTGCTCGGCATGGGGCCTTCGCCGGAAGTGGGCGGAGGCGAGCCCGAGTTAATTAACGCGGGCAAGCGTCGCGTCACCGCCATCTCAGGCGCCTGCTATTTCCACCACGCGGACAGCTTCGCGATGATTCGCGGCGGACACATTGACCTGTGCGTGCTCGGCGCTTTGCAGGTTGCCGAGAACGGCGATCTCGCGAACTGGTCAACCGGTGGCGCGGATGCGATCCCGGCAGTTGGTGGAGCGATGGACCTCGTCGCCGGCGTGAAGACGATCTATGTCATCACGCAACACAACACGAAGGACGGGCAACCAAAGCTCGTCGAGCGTTGCAGTTTTCCTCTGACGGGCGTGAATGTCGTCTCGCGAATCTACACGGACCTCGCTGTGATCGAAGTCTCCGAGAAAGGCTTTCAGCTCGTCGAACTGAGCCCCGGAGTGTCCTTCGAGTACGTGCAAGAGCGCACCGGCGCAAAGCTCCTCCCCATTCCCTCGAAATAGAGTCTTCGAACACAGGCGCTCGAATCATGAGTTCACAAAAAGTCTTGTCGAAGAGCGCCGCTCTCTACGAACGCGCTCAAAAAGTTCTGCCGGGTGGCGTGAGTCGCAACACCGTTCTGCGATCGCCGCATCCGTTTTACGCGGACCACGCCAGCGGCTGCCGCGTGACGGATATCGAGGGTGTCGAACGCATCGACTTCTCGAACAACATGGCGTCACTCCTTCACGGCCACGCTTTTCCGCCGATCGTCGAGGCGGTGACGACGCAGCTGAACAAGGGCTCCGCCTTTACCTTCGCAACGGAGATCGAAGTCGAGTACGCCGAGTACTTGTGCGGTCGTTGCCCGAGCTTTGACCAGCTGCGTTTTGTCAACTCGGGTACCGAGGCCGTCATGGGAGCGATCAAAGCTGCGCGCGCCTTTACGGGTCGCCCGAAGATCGCCAAGGTCGAAGGCTCCTACCACGGGCTCTACGACTACGCCGAGGTCAGCCAGACTTCGAGTCCCGGGAGTTGGGGCAGTGCGGAGCGCCCGCTCAGCACGCCGGTGTCTCACGGCACGCCGGCCGCCGCGCTCGCGGATGTCGTTGTGATTCCCTTCAACGATCCGGTGGGCGCGATCGCGATTCTCGACGAGCACAAGGGCGAGCTGGCCTGCGTGCTGATCGACCTGATGCCGCACCGCGTCGGCCTCCAACCGGCCCATGCGGATTTCGTTCAAGCGCTGCGCGACTGGACTCGCAAAGACAATGCTCTGCTGGTCCTCGACGAAGTGATCACCTTCCGCAACGAGTTCGCCGGCGCTCAGTCCTGGTATGACGTGACTCCCGACATCACGGCGATGGGCAAGTCCATCGGTGGAGGTTTTCCCGTCGGGGCGCTCGCCGGTCGAGCCGAGGTCATGGAGGTCATGAACCCGCTCGCGAAGAACGTCTTGTTTCCGCACTCGGGTACGTTCTCGGCCAATCCGATCACGCTGACGGCCGGCTTTGTCGCAATGAAGCTCTTCGATCAGGCCGCGGTTACGCGGCTGAACGCGCTCACCCAGCGTGCGATGCAGGGTATCGAGAGCGCTATTGAGAAGACCGGCGCGAAGGCCTGTGTGACGGGTGGCGGCTCGATGTTCCGTCTTCACATGAAGCCGGTGCCGCCGCGGAACTACCGCGACTCGTTTGCGACCCCGGAAGAGGCGGCACGGCTCAAGGTTCTACTCGACCACCTCTTCGACGAGGGCTTGATCATGGTCAACACTTGTACCGCGATTCTCTCGACCGTCATGGGCGAGGCCGAGGTCGATACGCTCGTCGAAAAGGTAGAGAGCGGATTCCAGAAACTCGCTTGATCTTTTCGAGGGACGAAAACTTCAAGTCGAAGCAGAGAACGTCGAGCTAGGCGGGAAACCCGGACGATGGCGATGCCGGATGGAGCGGTTCGAATCGTCGGGGTAGGGGTTCCGGATGCAGTTTCTAGGGGCGAGTTGGGGCCCCGCTGGCTATCCTGCTTCGCCCAACGGACGCCTCGGTCGAACGGCTTTGAGGAATTCGCCGGAGGAGGATCGCCATGGAAGAGACGCCCCTAGACATTTCTGAGCTGAAGTTGCGGCTTGCGGGCGGCGACGAAGAGCTGACGGCGTTCTGCGCGGAAGTTCACTTCGCGGATATCGCTGACTGGCTGCAGGACCTGTCGGAGGAGGAGTGCTGGCGGGTCTTCAGTGTGCTGGATGCGGAAGCGCGGGCAGAGCTGCTCGAGTATTCGGAAGAGGCGGTGCGGGGACCGTTGGTCGATCGCATGTCCGACAGTGACTTCGTCGGGGTGCTGCACGAGATGCAGGCGGACGATGTCGCCGACCTGTTGTCGATGGCGAACGAGGCGACGACGGAGCGCGTTCTGCGCAAGATCGACTTTGAGCGCGCGCAGGGATTGCGGGAGCTGATTCATTATCCGCCGGACACGGCTGGCGGTTTGATGACGACGGAGTTCGCGACCATCGGCGAAAACACGCGCATCGGCGACGCGATCAAGGAGATCAAGAAGCAGGTTCAGACCGACGAAGGGCCGTCGGGCGAGGACGGGCTCGGCATCTGGGTTGTCGATGAAGCGGGCTGCCCGGTGGGCTTTGTTTCTGACCGGGATCTGTTGTCGCACTCGATTCACGACACCGTGCACGAGGTGATGGAGGGGGACATCAAGACGGTGACTCCCGAGCAGGACCAGGAAGAGGTCGCCCTGGTCTTCCGCAAGTACGGCATGAGCGAGGTGCCCGTCGTCGATCGCGGCGGCGCTCTGATCGGAGTCGTCGCGTTCGAGTACGCGCACGAGGTCTTGGAGGAGGAGGCGTCGGAAGACATCCTGCGCTTGGTCGGTACTTCGCCGGACGAGCACACGCGCTTGCCGGTACTCACGCGCGTGAAACACCGTTTGCCGATGCAACCGTTGACGGTCTTGGGCGGCCTGCTCTCGGCCTGGGTGCTCGACTTCGCGTTGCCGGAAGACACGGGCTCTGGGGTGCGAATCTTGACCTACATCCCATTGATCATCGGATTGGCCGGAAACGTCGGGATTCAGTCTTCGGCGGTCTTGGTGCGCGCGCTGGCGACCGGCGAAGTGACCCCGGACCGCGAGCGCGCGGTCTTCACCTCTGAAGTACTAGTGGGGACTGTGATCGGACTTCTGTGCGGGATCGCCGCCTTCGTCGGCGCTCACCTCATCGAGGGCGAGCTGCCCTTCGCCTTGGCGGTCGGCTTCGCGATCGCCGTCTCCGTCACCTGGGCATCGGTTCTCGGAAGCGGTATCACTCTGTTGTGCCCGCGCGTCAAAATCGACCCCGCCATCGCTGCCGGACCCTTTCTGATCACGGTCAGCGACGTCTCCGGCTCGGCGATTTTCGTCACCGTCGCCCATCTCCTACTCACATCCGGGTGAGCTTTTGAAGCGCCGGAGACTCTTGGCGATGCTGTGGCTGTTTGGCGGCCTGCTCGCGATCGTGCTGGTACTTCGAATCTTCGTGGCCGACCTCTACAAGGTCGACAGCGGTTCGATGGAGCCGACGATTCACGGAGATGGCTCTTGGAGCGAGTGGGTGCTCGTTCGCTACGGGGGCACGGAGGATTTAGAGCGCTTTGACCTCGCCGTTGCGCGGTCGGAGATTGAAAAACTCGTCGTCAAACGCGTGGTTGGTCTGCCCGGCGAAACGGTGCAGATCCGGGGCGGCGATCTGTTCATCGACGGGAGCCGACTGAGCGTGAACGACCCTCGCCCGCCGCTCATCACACTGTTCGACAGTCGAGTGCAGAGAGTGGCCGAGGAATTTCGGATGGACGCCGCGCGATGGAGGGAGAGCGATACGGGCTGGACCCTCGACAGTCGCGGCCTTGAGGATGCCGGCGAGGCGAACACGATGTTTTGGCGTTCGGGATTTCGAGACGGCTACGTCTTACCCGACCTGACTCGCGTCGCGGGCAAGCGCGAAGTGAACGACGGCGGCGTCGAGTTTGAGGTCGAGTTTTTAGAGCCCGGCGGAACGCTCTTCATGGACTTGCGCGAGGCAGGCGATTGCTTTCGCGCCTCCGTAAGATTGACCGGCGAGCTGACGAGCGCGGGCGAGCTCGACGGAACGGTTCGAATAGAACGACTGCGAATTCTGAAGTCCGCGGTGAACAGCATGGAGCCATCGCGCCTCGTCGAGCCCGAGCTACTCGCCGAAATGCCGCTTCGATCGGCACCCGGATCGAGAGCCAAGCTCCACTTCTCGAACGTCGACAACACGTTGCTCTTCCAGGTGGACGATGAGCACGCCTTGGCTTTCGCCTACGGCGAGAATCGTCCGCTCGAAGACGGCTCGGCCGCTCCTGGAATGACGATCGGCGCACAGGTCTCGCTCGGCGGCCACGACCTCCACGCGCGCTTCGATAACCTTCGCGTGCTGCGCGACTTCAACTGGATCTCTCGCGGCGAATACGCGGTTGACCGTTCGCTCGCGCTGGGTCCGGGCGAGTACTTTTTGCTCGGCGACAACTCCGCACAAAGCCTCGATGGACGGACCTGGGGACCGACCCGCAAGAGCGACGTGCTCGGCCGACCGGTAGAGGTGATCTGGCCTCGCGAGCGCGCCCGCAGTCTCGATGTGGACCTCTGGAGACGAGATTCGAGTTTGAAGTCCAGCGAGTGAGCGCTTTCTGTCGTAGAGATCGAAACCCGATTCCCAGCCCGGGGTTGTAGGCTGGCGAACCATGGAATACGCGCAGGAAGACCCAGGCGCTCGCCTCATGATGGCCTGGCAGGCCGGAGACGAGTCGGCATTTGACGAGCTGGTGGAAAGCTATTCCGGCCGGGTCTGGGGTCTGTGCACGCGCTTTCTAGGAAATGTCTCTGGCCGCGAAGACCTGGTCCAAGACGTCTTTTTGCGGGTCATTCGCGCGCGCGATCGCTATCAGCCGACGGCTTGCTTTTCGACTTGGATCTACCGCATCGTCTTCAATCTGTGTGTGAATCGGCGGGAGCGAAAGCGCGACATGCTCTCGCTCGACGGGCCGGTACTCGGTGGCTCCGAGGACGGGCCGAGTCGCCTCGACTTCGAGGATGAGACGACCGCCGATCCCTCCGACGGATTGATCGTCGGCGATGTTATCGATGCGGTGCGGAGTGCCATCGACGACCTGCCCGACTCGCAGCGCATGGCGCTGATCCTCGCCAAGTACGAAGAGATGTCCTACGTCGATATCGCGGTCGTCCTCGACACCTCCGAAAAGGCCATCAAGTCGCTCGTGCATCGAGCGCGCGAAGCTCTGCGCGAAAAACTCGCACCCTTCTTCGAGGAGGAAATGTCATGAGCACTTGCCGCGAATTTCTGGGCAGCCTCGAGCTCGCGCTCCAAGGATTGCCGCAGCCGGAGAGCTTGATTCCGCTCTCTTTTGATGAGCACTTAATCGGGTGCGAAGCCTGCCGTGAGTTGCTCGACGCCGAACACGCTCTCGAGATGCTCTTGGCGTCCTTGCCCGAGCCCAGGTTGCCGGCCGATTTGGCTTCGCGCGTCTTGGAGCGACTGAGGCGCGAGCGCAGAGTCTCGGCGCAACCCGCGCGAGACCTCGATACGTTGCTCGACGGTGCGCCGGATCCGGTGATGCCTGCCAATCTCGCGTCTCGCGTTCTTCGCGGAGTCGCGCCGCTGCGCGAACAGCTGGGCCAAGAACAACTTCAAGAAGCCGCGCTCGACCGATTGCTGGAAAAGCTGCCGACACCGATCGCACCGCCGAACCTGAGCCGAGAGCTCTTGGCCGCACTGCGGACCGAGCGACCGGTTCAGAGACTAACCCTGCTGCGCAGCCCGCGATTATGGGTGCCCCTTGCCGCCGCCGGAGTGTTAGCGGCGGTTTGGCTCTCTCAACCCTGGAAGAAGGATGATCCCGCGCCGAGAGAGGACAACGAGGTCGATTCGCAGATGGTCGATGTCATCGATCCGATTGATGGGCCGATCGACTGGCTGAACGACGAGATGGTGGACGCGTTCGAAGTGCTCGAGAATTGGGAACATCTTCAGGGTAGCGATCTCGATTTGTTGCTGGCCTCGATCGACGAAATCGACGAGCTGTTGATCGAAACGAGCGAGTGGGATTCCGAGCTTGCGAGCGAAGAGGATCCCGACGAGAGCGCGGGAGGTTGAGCGAAATGAGAGGCTTTCGAACATTCTCAGCGTTCCTCCTTCTTGCGGGCTTCTTCGTAGGCGAGCTTCAAGCACAGGAACCAACCGGAGAACGCCGGGCTCACGCTCGCGAGCGCTGGGAATCGATGAGCGAGCAGGAACAGGCTCTCTTTCGAGAGCGCTTTGACCGTCTGCGCAAGATGCCGCCGAATGAGCGCGAGGCGATGGTCGAGCGCGCGGCGGAACTCGAACGACGCAAGCGCGAGCAGTTCGAAGAGTTGTCGCCCGAGCTGAAACGGCGCCTCGCGACGCTCAGTGATGAGCGGCGTGAAGAAATCCTGCGCGAGTTCTTTAGCGAGCGCGAGCGCATTCGCGGCATGCGGATGCGCGAACATATGCCGCCAGAGTTTCTGGAGCGAATCGAATCGCTTCCGCCGGAAGAGCGCCGCGTTGCGATGCGCGAGTTCCGCCACGAAATGAGGGAGTCGGCGGGCGAACGAATGCTCGGCCACATCCGCAGGGAGTTGGAATACGATCCGGAGCAAATGCGCGAGCTGTCGGAGCTGCCGGATTCCGAGCGCAGGCGCACGATGCTCGAGCTAAAGCGTGAGCAAATTCGCGGACACGTCAAAACTCGCGGCCTTCCTCGAGGGGTGTCGGAAGAAGACTGGAAAGAGCTCGATGCGCTGTCGTTCGAGGAGTTCTTCGCGCGCTGGGGCCACCGCCGCGAGGGTCGGTTCCGGTCGGGAGACCGCGACGCTCTACCGCCGCGGGGAGAAGGCCATCCGCCTCGTCCGGATCGCGGACCGCGCGACATTCATGGGCCTGGGGCCGGTCGGCGCGAGGATCGCCGGCCGCGATTCGGCGGGAGCGCGCGCCCGATTGACGAGCCCAAGTTCATCGACGAGGTGTTTCGACTGGCGCACCCCAGCCTCGAGGACCTGCTCGAGCACGCCGAGGTTCCGGCGAGACAGCGGCGATTAGCGGTCGCGGAGACGATTCGCGAGCGTTGCCTGGAGTACCTCGAGGCGAACCCGGTGTTTGAAGCCGCGGAACTGGAGCGACTGCGCGCTCTGTCGGGCTCGGAGTTTCTCGGCGAGATTCGTTCTCTCTTAGCGCACGCGCGCGGCCCGCGCTGGGAGCGATCGAAGCGATCAGAAGCGGCAAGAGTGCCGCGCTCTCATCCTCCTCGGTAAAGCCGTTCGGAACTGCATGGGTTCCGTGTGGAATCCGGATCTCGAAGTCCCTTTGAGCACCGGGTTTGAATGGCCATCGGACTGGGCGAGGCCCTCGGATCTGGAAACCACTCCTATCCCTGGCGCGAGCCGCCACTTACGTCGGGGATTCCACACGGAAGCCAGTCAGTTCAGAGCCGTTCCGATTCAGGGGTCGAGAGAGCGCGCGGCTCGAAAGCCGATGGTCGCACTTCCGAGATAGAACAGCTGATCGTCGCGCCGTGCATTTCGGGCTCCGATTCGTCCGCAGTCTTGCAGAGTTCAATTGCCGCGCGGCGTAGATTTCTTGGCTCCATTTGGCGCTGTAAGTCTGTGCTGGAAAAATGCTTGTGCAGTTCGTTCGGTATTTTTTGCCCAGAGCACTGCGCGAAAATCGCGCGCTTTACGTTCTTAAAGCAGAGGGGGGACTCCCAGGGGTCCCTGAGGTGAGGAGAGGCGGCTTTCCTTCAGGTCTGCGAATCGAACGATTTCGATCGACCACCTGAAGGAAGTCGGTTCTGGGACCCAGCCGGTCGTTTTGAGAGGCGGCCGGTTGGGAGCCCATTCCGCCTGAAAGCCGATTCCAACTGAAAGCCGATGTCGACCGGCCGAGGGCTCAGGAGAGCGCGCGCCGCAGCCAAGCTCTCGCGAGCGTCCAATCGGAATTGACGGTTCGAGGGGCAACCCCGATGGCCTGGGCGATTTCGATGATGGAAAGGCCGCCGAAGAAGCGCAACTCGACGATGCGCGCTTGCCGCGAGTTGAAGGCGGCGAGTTCCTCTAGCGCTTCGTCGAGAACCAGAACATCGAAGTGGAGAACTTCGGAGCAAGGCTCCGCTTCTTCATCGAGCGCAACATGTCTCAACCCATTGCCTCGTTTGAGCGAGTTCTTTTTGCGCACGCGGTCGACGAGGGCTTGTCGAATCATCTTGGCGGCGAGCGCTCGAAACTCGATCGGGTCGTTGGGCGAATTCGCCTTGGAGTTCGAGAGCTTTAGAAAACACTCGTGCACCAACTCTGCGGGCAAGATGAAACTGTCGGTCCGATTGGATTGCAGTGCAATCTCCGCGATCCGGCACAAGCTTGTGTAGAGCGTGTCGGAAATCGGCGGGTACGAAGGTGATGGAGTCATGAGGGCGAAACGAAACTACAGGGCTTATTGAAATTTGGATACGCGCGAGAGATAGCGAGGTTCATTCGCGGGAAAGCGGTTCGAGCCTGGCTCGTGACCTGCCCCTGAATCCATCGCAATCGTCATGGAGTGCTAAGGAGGCGTTTCAGTGAGATCGAACCCACTATCTGCGCCGGGGTGTTCGATTTCCCGTTAGAGTGTCCGATTCCCCTCTGAGAGGCCTTTCCGCGGAGAGTGCGCGGGGTTTCAGAGGTCGGTTTCCCCGAAACGATCGACGAGCCGGATACCCGCTCGACGATTGGGTTGAGCCGTTCACGAATGAGTACTTCCGATTCCATGAAAGCAGGAGCCACCGAAATCACTCCTTCGCCGAGTAGCGGAGGAGTTGGTTCGGCGACCTCGTCCAACGTCCTTCCGACGGCGAATATTCGGCAAGTGCTCGATGGAAACTCGCTCGTCATCGACTTGCGTAGCCCGGCAGAATTCGAGCTGGACCATCTGCCGGGAGCGCTGTCGATGGCTCTGTTCGACGATGCGGAGCGAGCCATCGTCGGGACCCTCTACAAGCGTCAATCTCCCGAAGCCGCATTCGATGAGGCTCGCGAGCTCGCTCGCGACCGCATTCGCAGCCTGGTCGGCGAGATCGCGAAGGCCTGTCGGTGGACGTTGACGGATTCCGATTTCGAGGCGCGCTTGATCGAGATGACCAGCGCCGGAGTCGAGAGCCTGTCCGGTGAGCTCGTCGGACAACCCGTGGACGACCTGCCGAGTGATGCGGTGGTCTTTCACTGCTGGCGTGGCGGCCTGCGCTCCCGCAGCGTCGTCGCCTTCCTCCGCTCTCTGGGCTTCGATCGAGCCGTCGTCTTGGAGGATGGCTACAAGGCCTATCGTCGTGAGGTCGTTCGGGAGCTTGAGGACGCGAGCTTTCCGCCCGCCATCGTCTTGCGAGGCCTAACCGGCGTGGGAAAGACCTTGGTCCTGCGCGAGCTCGAGAGGATTCGCCCGGGTTGGACCGTGGACCTCGAGCTCTTGGCCGGCCACCGGAGCTCAATCCTCGGCATGGTGGGGCTCGATCCCTGCAGCCAAAAAGCCTTCGACTCGCGTATCGCGGCCCAGCTGCGTGCCGGGCTGTCGTCTTGTGTGGTCTACGAGGGCGAGAGCCGAAAGGTCGGCGATGCTATCGTCCCGACCAGCGTCTGGTCCTCGCTCTCTTCGGGCACCAATATTCGACTGACCGCACCGATTTCTTATCGAGTGGATGTCTTGATCGATGACTATTTGGCCACGCCGGAGAGCCGCCAGGAGTTGCGCGAGCGGCTGCCCTTCATTGAGCAGCGCCTGGGGGCGACCAAATGGAAGGGCGAGCTTGTCCGCCGCCTGGACGGCGGCCTTGAGCGCGAGCTCGTCGAAATCCTGCTCGAACGCTATTACGACCCGCTCTATTCGCATTCGGGTAAAGAGACTCGCTACTCCCACTCGATGGACTCCACGGATCCGGTGCGGGCGGCCGTCGACCTGGCCGAGTGGATTGAGAACGACTTCGTCCCCCATTAATCCGGCGATCGACTAGATTCAAAAGACACCTTCGGAGTTTCGGGCTTCGCCCCTCACCCAACCGTGAGGGGAGTTCGCGTCAAGCGTTCGCTCCGAGACTCCTGAAGGGGAGAGAGGCGGGAGACAGCGAACTCCTGCCTCTCTCTTTTGAACATCGAGCGGAATGAGGAGAGGGCAGCGCTCGGCACGATTGAAAATGTTGCATGGGCGCGGCGAACTGGGCGGCCACCCCCTCGCGAGGAAACCACTCATGACGCGCGCAACAATCCGCTCCGTACATCCCGTTCTGCCCTCCCAAGACGTCGCCACTTCGGTGGCGTTTTACGTTAAGAAGCTCGGGTTCACTCTCGCCTTTCAGGACACGAAAGAGAATCCCCACTACGCCGGCGTTCGCCGCGACGAAGTCGAGCTGCACCTCCAGTGGCACGACGCAAACGAGTGGGCCGCCGTCGAGCGTCCGATGTTGCGATTCGTTGTGCCGGCGGTGAGCGAACTGTTCGTGGAGTACAGCGCGACCGGGGTCTTTCACAAGGGCACCGCGCTCCGTGAAACGGGCTGGGGAACGCGCGAGTTCGCCTTCTACGACCCCTACATGAATGGCCTGACCTTTTACGCGGATGCCTGATCTCTCCGCGGGCAGTAGGCAAAGGAATGAATCGGCGACCGCGTCGTTTTAGAGTGCCGCTGATCTAGGGCAGGAGCCTGTGCGCACGCTGAATTCGCGTCGCCGACTCTTGCGGTACTTGGCCCTCTTCCGCGAATTCCGGCCAGCGCTTCACGGCCAGCGCGACCTCGTCGAGAATCGCCAGCGCTCGTCCGCGTTTGAGTGCGACCGTTTTGCCCGCGGCCTCGAAGTCGGCGCGCTGGAAACCGTCGCGCTTTCCGTTGAGGGTCATTTGATGTTGCCCCGTCCACGCGCCATCGGGGTTGTAGCTGTAAATCACGTCGAAGGCGGGGGAGAGGGACCACTCGCCGGTCTTGGACATCAAGAAGGCGATGTTCTTGGTGTGGTCGTCCTGGTTGCGAGCGAGCACATTGAAGGCGGCGCGTCGGAATTGCTGTTCGAGATCGGCCATCGGGAGGCCGAGACGGCGCATGGTGAACAGGGCCTGCTCGTAGGAGTGAGCGCCGGCCAGGTTGAAGTCGAGGTGGGCGATGGCACATAGGGACTGCATGTGGAGCTTCGCGCCGGTCTCGGTGCGATCGAAGCGCTGGGTCATGAAGTGCGCGCGCCCGTTCTCGCGAAGGAGGCGGCACTCGGTCATCTCGATTCCCGCCGCGAGGGCCATGCGGTGGTAGGCGTACTCGATGCGGCCGTAGCCGGTGGGGTCGGCGAGCTCCTTGTCGCGATTGGCAGCGACGCCGTCGAACTTGAGCAGCCAGTGCGAGAAGCCTCGCTCGACCTCGACTTGGCCGGAACGCAGCTCTCCGGTTTCGGGGTTCCAGGCGACGACGGCTTTTGCGCGCGCCCCGCCAGCAGAAGTGCCGACGCGCAGGATGTCGCGAACGGCATTGGCGGAGGATTCGCTCTGAAGCCGGGCTTTGAAAGACTCGCGACCGCTGAGCACATCGCCGGCGAGTTCGACGAGCGCTGCGATGTCGAGCGGTTCGGACGCTTGCGAGTGAGCGCCCATCGCCGGCTCGAACTCAAGCGCGCCCATTCCGCGAGTGCCCGTGTAACAGAGGCGCTCAACCGGATTGAAGCTCTCGGGTGTTCGCCCGCGACTCGCGAGCCAGGCGTCGATGAGGGCGTTGCCGAATCGGTCGGGCAAGACGTCGGCGAGCATGCCGGGCAATCCGAAGAAGCTCTCTTTGGAGAGGGCGGGGAAGGAATAGACCGGTTCGGCGAGCGGCATCACGAGCGGCGCGACTTCGATGCTGCTGGCGAGGAAGGCCGGGTCGTATTCGAAGAAGCCGAGCGACTGGCTTGCGTCCCACGAAACGGCGCCGATGCGCGTGCCCCATAGTTTGACTGCGGCGCTAGTCATCGATCCTCATCCCACACCCAGTCGGACTTCGACCCGGCTGATGCTTCTGGCTCTGGCGAGCGCGGACGCGACGCGCGCTTGCGCTCTTTCCGTTTGCGCTCCACCGCCTCGATCGGACGTACCTCGGTCTCGGGCACGAGCGCCTCGAAGTTTTGCGCCAGGCCGAGGGCTCCGAGAATCCGAATCAGGTTGGCGAGTTGGGTCGAGTGGCCCGCCTCAAGGCGCCGGACCGTCGCGCGTGAGACGCTGGCCTCCTCAGCTAATTCGCTCTGGGTGAGATTGCGCCCGAGCCGCTTGCGCGCCATTCGCCGGCCGAGGCCTTGGAGGACCTCGTCCGCTTCGGGCGACTCATTTGCGCTACTATTTTGACCCATAGCTCCACCTTTCGGATACGAAGACTCAGAACAGGAGCATTCTAGGGGTTTCTGCGAGGAGAGTCACCCCAACGGGTCAATAATGGTGAATTATCGCAATTTAATCACTCAATAGAGCAGAATAGACCCACTACGGAGCGGCATGGAGAGCCTTCCGGGGAGAAGGCTAGATGTTGCGCGAGAAGAGCGCCCAGCCCTCTCGAAGCTGAGCTCTGAGCTCGAACAGGCTGCCGACGGAGGTCAGCCGTCGCCAGAGATAGCTCGGACGCATGTAGAAGCGGCGGACCATGCGCTTCTTCATGGCGAGCATCGTTTTGCGGTCGAGGGTGCTGGTGGGCAGGAAGGCGTCCGCTCCACCTTGATCCATGACGAGGTCGCGCTCCGACGCCAGGCCCAGCTCGAGGGCTTGTTTGCGAAAGGGCGTTCCGAACCTCGGCACGGCCATGTTGAGACTCATGAAGTCCATGTCCATGCGAACGGCCAGCTCGAGCGTCTTCTCCAGCGAGCTCTTCGTCTCTTCAGGCAGACCGATGATGAAGGTACCGACGGTGCGCAAACCAAATTGTCTCGCGCGGCGGAAGGCGTCGAGAATGATCGAGCTCCGGTAGCCCTTTTCGTAAGCCGCGAGCAGTTCGTCATCCGCCGACTCGACGCCCATCATGATCGTGTGGCAACCTGCGGACTTCATGGCGGCGAGCAGCTCGTCGTCGCCGGTATCCGGCCGCGTGTAGGCCGTCCAGGAGAGGTCGCCGCGCTCCTCGAACGCGCGACAAAGCTCGAGCGCTCGCGAACGAACCACGCCGAAGGTCTGGTCCATGAAGAAGAGCTCGCGCACGCCGCTCGCGCGCAGCGCGTCGATCTCTTCAAGCACCTCCGCGACTGCGCGTGTCTGAAAGCCGAGCGTTCCGATGACGCAAACAGTGCACGGATAGGGGCAGCCGTAGTCCGTCAGAACCGTCGCGAAGGGCGCGTTCTTCGCGAAGGAGAAGTGATAGCCGGTCGCGGGAAAGAGCTCGTGGCGCGGCCGCGGGAGCACGAATTCGCCCTTGCGGTGCTTGGCCTCCAAGCGGCACAAACGCGTCGGTTCGCCGGGATCCGTACCGTCGTCGCGGCGCACGCTCATATCCTCGATGAGCTCGCGCTCCCCCGCCAAGTAGTGCGCGAGATCCGCGTTCGCGAAGACGTGAATGACGGCCTCGATCCAGAGCTCCTCGCGCATGCGATCTTCGGCGTTTTCGTGAAGCACATCGCCAATTGCGAGCACCCGCCGCCCGCGTCGATGCTCCTCCGAGAGAAAAGCGCGGTCTTCATCCCAGGAGACCGAGCCGACCAAACTCACCACGACGTCCGGCCGGAAGGCCTCGATCTTGGCGTGGGCGGCGTCGACGGAGAGGCGCTCGGCCATGCAGTCGAGCACGGAGAGTTCACCGCCTCGCGCTTTCGCAAACTCCGCCGCGGTTCCCGACAAACCGAGCAAGTCCACCGGGTGAAACAGATAGTTCGACTTGGTGGTCTTGGAGCAGAAGTAATCGCGAATGTAGATCCGCTTGCCGGGCGGGTTGAGAAGCAGGATTCTCACGACTCAGCGGCCTTGGGCGTGATCACGAGCGGGTTGGTGAGGTTGAGCTGGGCGCGGGCCATCAGGGCGTGCGCTTCCTCGAGAACGTAGTCCGGCGTGAGATTGATCAGGCATTCCGGCTTGCCACGGAAGCAATTGGAGACCTTGTTCTCGTGGACGTTGATGCAAGGACTGCAGGGCGGCGGGGCGTAGAGCGCCTTGGCGAAGGCCCCCAGGGGCTCGTACATCACCGGCGTCTCCGGTCCGAAGAGGCCGATGGTCGGGGTTCCGAGGGCGGCGCCGAGGTGCATGGGGCCGGTGTCGTTGGTGATGAAAATGTCGGCTCTGTTGAGCAGAGCTTGGAGGCCGGAGAGCGAGAGCTTGCCGGCTAGGTTCGCGAAGGAGCCCGTGGGCTGACGGCCGATGAGCGCCGCGACTTCGGAGGTCCAAGGGACTTCGGAGGGCGAACCGGTCAGAACGATGCTCGCTCCGGTTTCGTCGATCATGCGGCCGGCGATGGCGGCGAAGTGGCTCTTGGGCCAGCGGCGTTCGAGCGACAGCGAGCCGGCATTGGGATTGAGGACGCACAGAGGGCGCGCCGGATCGAGGCCGGCTTCCGCGAGGACGGCGTCGACTTCGCGTGCGTTGGTGTCGGACAACTCGGGAGTAGCGAGGTCCTTCCAGGAGACTTCCCAGCCGTTTTCGCCACCGGCTAGGCAGCGGAAGTTGCGCGAGACGTGCCAGTAGCGGTTGAAGGGCACGGTGCCCGAGTGAAGGTGGCCGCGCCAGATCGAGGGGGCAGCGAAGCCGTAGGACTTGGGGGAGCCGGAGAGCCAGGAGATGACGGCGGAGAAGCGCGTGAAGAATTCGAAGTCGTAGACCGCGCGAAACTCGCGACGACGGAGCTCGCGGACGAGTTTGAGGATGCGCAGGAAGACGAGTCTCCAGCTCTCGGTGTGGACGTCGAGGGTGAGGACGTCGTCGAAAGTGCCGAGGCTGCGGGCGAAGGTCGCGTTCTCGTCGAGGGTCAGGAGCGTGATGCGCGAGCCGGGATAGCGCTGGCGCAGGGTTTTTGCCGCGGGAGTGAGGAGTTGCAGACTGCCCAGGCCCCAGAATTTAATCACGAGCAGGTCTCTCCCCTTCGGTCGGCGCAGGAAAAAGCGCAGAACTCGGACCGGCTGAAGCAGACTGCAGGTCAGGAAGCCCAGAACCTTGTCGGCGGTCTGAAGCCTCTTCATCGGAATTGGCGAGGTGGAGATCACGGTCTCGCTTAATCTATCAGCCTCGACGGGAGTGGGTGGCATCCATGGGTCTCTCCCGGGGGATGTGAGCGGAAAATTCGACAGCTAGTCCAAGGAAAGTGCGGACAGCGGCTTGCGGCTCTTGTCGGAGTTGAAGGTCGGGTTTACCTTGTCCGCTCGGACTGGTTCTTCCATCTCCACCGCGCTTCCGATGAGGCGCACATCCCAGGCTGATTCACCCTTCATGTGCGGATTCATTGGTGTTTACGGACCCGAGGGCGTCGATGTCGCCCCCGAGGTATACGAAGGACTTCTGGCGATTCAGCACCGCGGTCAGGATGCGGCTGGAATCACGACCTTCACGAAGCAGTTCCACGTGAAGAAGGGCTTCGGCCTCGTTCGCGAAGTCTTCGACGAACACAACATGCCGCGCCTTCGAGGGAACCTCGGACTGGGCCACGTTCGCTACCCAACGGTCGGAACGGGAACGGGCGAGGACGCTCAGCCCTTCCACCTGACCCTTCCCGTTGGCATCGCGATGGCGCACAACGGCAACGTCACGAACTTCGACGACCTGGTCGAGACGCACTTCAATAAGAGCGGAACCCGCCTCAACTCTTCCTGCGATCTCGAAGTCATCTTGATGGTCTTCGCGCGCAGCTTGTCGGAGCGCCTTCGCCCGGGCGAGCCGGTGACTCCCGAGGACGTGTTCGCGGCGGTCAAGACAGTCTTCAAGGAAGTCAAAGGCGCCTATTCGGTGGTGGCGACCTTGCCGGACCTCGGGATGCTCTGCTTCCGCGATCCTTACGGAATCAAGCCGATCACGTTCGGCGAGAAGGAGACCGACGAGGGCACCTGGTACGCCTGCGCTAGCGAGAGCGTGGTTCTTGACGTCACGGGCTACAAGCGCACGATCGACCTCGGACCCGGTGAGGCGCTACTTCTGACCGAAGACCGCGAGATCCACCGCGCCAAGCTGGGCGACAAACCCCACCGCCCTTGCATCTTCGAGCTGGTCTACTTCGCGCGTCCGGACTCCATGCTCGACGGCATCAGCGTCTACAAGACCCGCACCCGGTTCGGCCATGCCCTGGCGGAACAGTGGGAGGAGAGCGGAGCGCCCGTCCCCGACGTCGTCATGCCGATTCCCGATTCATCGCGAGATGCGGCAATCGCGATGGCGACGCGGCTCGGCGTGCCCTATCGAGAAGGGCTGATTAAGAATCGCTACATCGGGCGAACCTTCATCATGCCCGACCAGGGCTCGCGCCAGACGTCCTTGCGGCGGAAGCTCAACACGATCCCGCTCGAGTTCAAGGACAAGAAAGTGCTGCTCGTCGACGACTCGATTGTGCGCGGAAACACCTCGCAGCGAATCGTTCACATGGCTCGCGAAGCTGGGGCTGCCGAAGTTTATATGGCGGTTTCGAGTCCGCCGCTCGTCGCTCCTTGCCCCTACGGGATCGATATGGCGTCCAAGACGGAGTTCATCGCGTCGGGCCGCACGAATGAAGAGGTCGCCGAGTTGATCGGTGTGAATTACCTGCTCCACCTGGATCGCGACCGGATGAACGAATCGGCGCGGACGGGGAATCCCTGCATCGAGAAGTTCTGCAACGCCTGTTTCACGGGGGATTATCCGACCGGCGACATCACGTCGGACGTACTAGCGAGAATCGAGGGCGAGCGCTCGACAGCTCAGCGGGTCTTTCGGTTTTCGGAGGGCGGGCCAGACAGCGCCAAAGAGGCCGGGGCGAAGCCCAAGCCCAAAGCCGAGCGCGAGCCCGTCTCTTAATCAGCCGGTTGCTGGCAAGGAACTGCCGACTTCCCGCTCACCTGCTTCGATGCGTGTCCTGATTACTAGCCCTGTCTTTCCGCCCGATTTGGGTGGTCCGGCCGTCTACGTCCCGAGTCTCGGGCGATTCTTGGTGGAGCGAGGGCATCAGGTCGGTGTCGTGGCCTTCTGTTCCGAACCCAACCCGACCGGCTTCCCTTTTCCCGTCCGCGCGGTCACCCGAGGGCCGCTGCCGGTGCGCTACCTCAAGGCCTTTTTCGCGGTCTGGAGCGAAGCGCGCAACTACGACGTCGTGTACGTCAACGAGCATCTTGCGCTCTTGCACGTGCTCGCCGGCCGGCTCGCGGGCAAGCCCGTCGTGATCCGGATCATGGTCGATGGAATCTGGGAGATCAGCCACCGCAAGGGTTGGATCGGCGGGGACGACATCGTCACCTTCGAGACGAAGGACTATGGCTTCAAGGTCAAGGCGTCCCGGTGGCTTCAGAAATTGTGGTGGGGGTGGTGCTCGCGAATCATCTCCTGCAGTGATTTCCTGCGGCGCATTCCGATCGATCGATACGGCGTGCCGGAAGCCAAACTGAAGCTGATCTACAACGCCTATCACGGTCCGAAGGCCGAGAGCATTCGAGAAACGCAGGCCGAAGCGCGCGAGAAGTTGGGTCTCCAATCGGACGAGCGCTACGTTCTGACGATTTGCCGTTTGATGGTCTGGAAGGGGGTAGACGGCATTATTCGGGCTTTGAAGGGATTGCCCGAAGATGTTCATTTGCTGGTGGCCGGTGACGGGGACATGCAGGAGGAGTGGACGGAGCTGGCCGCCGAGCTTGGCTTGGCCGATCGCGTGCGCTTCCTCGGGAACATCCCGCATTCCCAGATCCCGCTCATGATCCGAGCGGTGGATCTCTTCGTGCTGAACAGCGAGTACGAGGGCCTCTCGCACACGCTGCTCGAAGTGATCCATCTCGGAACGCCGATCGTTTGCACCGGCGTATGTGGAAATCCGGAGCTGGTCGAGCACGAGAAGAACGGCTTGCTCGTTCCCATGCGAGATCCTGAGGCGTTGCGGGCAGCCATGGAGCGCGTGCTCAGCGACCCCGAGCTCGCGCAGCGGTTCGTCGAGGAGAGCCTTCGTCGGGCCTCGACCTTCTCGCGGGAAGAGACCTTCCCGCAGGTCGAGCAGCTCCTCGAATCTGTCCGCCGGTAGCGCCTTCTCAGACGCGCCGCTCCAAAGCTCCCGAGAGATTCTGGAAGTAGGCTTCCCCAAAGCCGCTCCGCGGTCGTCGACTCGCCCAAAAGTCCGTGAGGCCTGGGGCCATGCGCCTTCGCTGCGGAAGGTCGTCGGAGTGGTGGTGCGCCCGACAGGATTCGAACCTGTGACCTTTCGCTCCGGAGGCGAACGCTCTATCCAGCTGAGCTACGGGCGCAATTTGGGACGGGACACTCTGATGCGGGTCCCCTTGGACTGCAAGCACGGGGGCCATTCTGGAGGGCTCAAATTCAAGTGTGACCGAGTGCCGTGCGGGTCGTTCGCGCAGTGGGCTTGCCGTTCATCGGCCGCCGATAAGGGATGGGACAGCGACGCCTCGGAGTGAACTCTGGAACACGAGGACCGGATGGAGGAGCTCTCGCGCGCTCGGCGAGGGCCGCGAATCTGGCGAAAACTCCCCAAGAGCCCATGGACAGCTCGCGTGAGGGTTTGGGTGAACGGAGTTTGTCTGAGGCTCAGTCTAGGCCTCTCAGATGCCGATAACCGGGGATCTCGGCGCGGTTGAGCCAAGGTACGGCACCGTTTTGGAACGAATCTGTTACCTTGACCCATCTGGATGGCTATGCCTACCATGATTCCAGACTGTGCATGGATCCGTCCGTCCCTTGCGGACCCGTACTTCGCGAAAGATCCCTGCGCTGCGCTATTCACCGGAGTTGCTATATGAGCGTCTGTCCTACTGATCGAAAAGACTCCGGCACGCCTGCGGTTTCAACGACGAAGTTGATTCCTTGGTTTGCCGGTCTGTCGCTGGTCGCATTTGCGGTCGGCGCTCATCTCGGGCGCCCGGCATCGCTCTCCGCTATGGGCGGTTCCCTCGCGAACTTGGACACCGACCTCGATGGCTTCTCGGATGTTCACGAAGCCGTCCTCCGCTTATCGCCGGACGCGGCGGACACCGACGGCGACGGCTTCTCCGATGTCGAAGAGATTACCCGGGGCAGCAACCCCAAGAGCAGTGCCAGTTCCCCGGAGAAAGAGTTCGTAGCTCTGGACGTATCTGGATACGCCGAAAACGGCACGATGCATATCGTGACTTCCGTCTACCTAAAGGGTGGGTTGGGCAGTGGTCATAGGTTTCAAATCGGCGCCTTCCACAAGGGGGACGTCTACATCTTGTCGCCCTCGACCTATCTGCCCTTTACCGAGGTAACGCGCGTTCGCGGCAACAGCCCGACGGACTTGGTCTACCTACTGGACATGAAACTGCCCCAGAGACTGATTACCGATCTTGGGGAAGTGACCTTCTTTGTTCGGACCAAGCCGACCAACAACGAGGAGTTCCCCAAGCTGGCGAGCATGGCAATTCAGACGAGCGGCGGGATTCCCTTCGAAGTCAGCCCGCTACCGACTCCGACGAGCACGGGCGCACAACCGAATCATCCGAGACTTGAGCGGCCGAGCATCTACACGCCACTTGTGCCTTCCACGAGCCTGCAGGGCAGGTATTCCAGTGGCCAGGTCTGCGTCCAGTCGTCCCGAGTGGCTGGCTCAGGGGGCCAAGGTCTTGAGCTTGAGGTTGTTGAAGCGGGGTGCGTGGATGGCGACGGCATCTGCCCGTCCAGCTGCGCGACTACCGTGGGAGAATCCGCGCACGTTATGGACCCCATCGTTCTCATCGGGGGCTAGAGACGGAGCCACTCTCGCGGGATGATCCGATCCTGAACCGCCCCACGGTTGCCGATGCGACCGAGGCTGCCATCCCGGCAGACGGGGTGATTCCAAGCGGCCTAGGGCGGCGACCTAAGCATGGTCGGATGGCTGTCGACCGCGAAAGAGCCCTTCTGTGGAGGGAAGCGGGGTTGGTGGCTCGGGGAGGGGGCGAGACCGGGAAGCCGACGAGGTCGACAGGAGCAGCCGAACGTCGAGTGAATACTCCTTGCCACGACCGGCTAGCGCGGCATTTGGGCCTTATTGGGGATAAAATTAGAGGAGTTCTAGTCCATAGGGATCGATTTAATGCGGAACCGATCGCACCTCGAAACCGTCTAGAACACTGCTTAAGCGTCCCCTCATGAGTCCAGATATCGATATTGCATTGGTTGAAGCCTGCCAGGCCAACCCCGAAGGTGGCCTCGACGGTCCTTTCCGAGAGCTCTACGAGCGCTTTAAGGACCGGGTCTACAACGTCTGCTACCGAATCACCGGTAACGCCACGGACGCTTTAGATGCCTCGCAAGAGACTTTTGGGATCCTCTACCGAAAGGTAGGCGAGTTCCGGTTCCAGTCCAAGTTCTCCAGCTGGGTCTACCGGATTGCCGTCAACGCGAGTATCGATCTCAAGCGGCGGTCGAGCGCCCGAAAGCTACTCTCACTCGAAGCGCTTGAAGACGCGAATGGTTCAGGCAGGCGGTCCGGAACCGAAATCCGCGACGACGCTATCGAAATGCCGGTGGCTTCGGCATCCCGCGCCGAACTCGAACTCGAGATCCAAAAGGCGATCTCCCGGCTCAGCCCAAAACTGAGAACGGTCACGGTTCTGCGATATACCGAAAGTCAGAGCTACCAGGAAATTAGTCAGACTCTTCAGATCTCACTGGGGACCGTCAAATCGCGTTTGGCCCGGGCCCATGACGCTCTAGACCGTGAACTCTCTCCTGTTCTTGAGCGCCATTACTTAGGCTAACCGTCCCCAAACCCTTCCCCATACCGATGTCCCCCCCCTGCAACGATCACCGCGAACGGCTACTCGCCGATCACGAGTGCTCCTCCTCGGAGAAGCACCTTGGTGAATGCGGCGAATGTCGGGCTTGGTGGGTGAAGACAGAGCGATTGACGAAAGCTCTCTCGGGCCTTTCGCGCCTCGATGCGCCCGTCGAGTTGGCGGCAGCTGTTCAGAGGTCCGTCTCCAGCGCAGGTTTGAGAATCGGCGAGAGCGTCGACGACGGGGAGCTTTCTGGCGATCAACTGGCGCAGAGGCTCGATTCGGACCCCAGTAGCCTTCATCCGATTTTCGAGGGTGCCTTCAGGAATCTCTCTCGGTTGCACGCACCGGAGATTCTGGACGACTTGGTGCTCGACCCGAGCCCGCTTCGCGATTCGCGAACGGCCACACTGCTCAGCGGCCTCTCCCGAATCCCGGTCCCGCAGGTGCTCGACCGTTTGGTCGGCGAAGAGCTGGAGAGCCCCGCACGGCATCGCGTCGAGCGCTTCATCGGCGACCTCGAGCGCGAGAACGTCCCCTATGCCCTCGATGAGAATCCGGTTCGGTCGATCGCGAGCCGTTTCGGCCGCTCGAACCGGCGAATGCTCGTCGCCCCGCTCACAGCGATCGCCGCCGGGTTGATCCTCTGGGCAAGTTTCGGAGGGGGAACTCGGGTACCAGAGACCACGGAATACAGTTTTGACGTCGTGCGAGTTCACTCGCCCGATCAGCTCTCTCCCCTCGCCAACTCGTTCCTATCGGGAATGACGGGCGGCAGCCGGCTTCAACCGAAGACCGACCGGGAGGGTTCGCCGCGATGAGAGCTCTGCGTCCGCTCGCCATGCTTCTGCTCGGGTTCGCGCTCTCGGCCTGTGGGGTTGAGCAGCCGATCGGCCTTCCCGGCACACCTGGAGTTCCCGCAGCCTTCCAAGGAGAGTGGGACCAGATCCAGCTCGCTCCGTGGAACACTCGATTCCAGGGTGACCGTCGCGTGAGCATTGCTGTCGATCTCGATAATGGCGAGCAAGTCCAGACTCAGTACATGGAGCGCGTCTCATCCGACGGAACCGGCCGCTTCAACATTCTGCCGCTCTACGCCGAGTCTCAGGTCTTCCCCGACGAGCCGACCTTCCTGACGCTTCAAGGCCGCCGAGAAGGCTTCTTCTACCGCTATCGCGACTTCCGGATCCGGGACCTTTCGCTCTTCCGCGAGAACTATCGGCACCTCGGCGCGGGCTCGAGGGTTGAAGTGGCCGGGCGCACGGCTTGGGAGGTCACCTTCCTTCGGAATACTCCAAGGGGGCGGACCTACGTCGTTGCATTCGACCTTGTCACGGGGCTCGTGCTTCGATGCAAGGAACTCGACGCACGCGGAAACCTACTGTCCGGTCTTGAGTACACGAGCATCGACTTCGACCCCGAACTCTCCGGGGTCGCGTTCTTCGTACCGGGCAACGACGAACAGCGCTTTGAATTCGACGGTGGCGAAGGCGAAGAAGTCCTGGGCTTCACCCCTCGCCTTCCCGAATCCATCCCGGCGGGATTCGTGCTGCATGAGACTGCCAGCGTCACGGACGGTATGGGCCTCCGCTGGTTCAAGGCGGGCTATACCGATGGCGCCGAAATGCTGTTCTTCCTCTACCGCGAGCGGACCGAGGGCAGGTATGAGTTGCCGCTTACGGTCTCGCCTCAGTCGTCCTCGACTCAGGCCGCCTCGACGGAGTCCTCAGCTGGGCCAGAGCGTCGGGATGAGGTGGTCCTCTTCCGCGCGGGAACCGTCCATGCTGCGCAGGGCACGGTCCGCGGCCACGACATGATCGTCATCGGTGAAGTTCCGGAGCACGATCTACTTCAGATGATTCACACGACGAAGTGAATCGTTCGAAGCTCGGGAGTCTCTGGGTCGACCGAGTGGAGCTGTGGGGCACGAAGCGGAGCGTTCGCCAATGGGCGCTCAAGCTCAGCATTCGAGGGAATTCGGAGATCGGCTCAGAAAGCCAGGCCTCGGCTTCCGATTGAGAGGGTTCCCCAACCCTTCACCTGCACCGATGAAGATTCGCTGTTCCAGTCTGGACGGAAGAGTTTTCCAGGTGGCGGGAGATCCCCTCGAGACCGAGTGATGAGCAAGGCAACCGCAACCCTCGACGACAAGCTAGCGAAAGAGATCGGCGATCAAGTCAGCGCGGATCTCTCGATGATTATCGATCGGGAAATGGCGATCGAATCGGTATCTAGCGGGCGTGCGACCGCGCGGGTTTCGGGCGAAGGATCCATTCACTTGTCCTTCAAGATCGAGTTCATCATCGGCGCTGACCATCACTACGGCTGCCTTCTCATGCCGCTTGCCGACGCGATCGCGATTGCCGGCTTCTTGATGGTGATGTCCGTAGAAGAGGTCGAGGAGGAGCGCAGCAGTACGACGCTCAATCGCTCGATGAAGGACGCGATGCTGGAAGTCGGCAACTTTGTGGGAGGCTCTTCCGACGCCATCGTGCGGAAGTGGACTGGGGATGCGCCGATGTCTGCAAGGTTTTCGGGCTGCCAGGGCGTGGCACCGGGATTGATTCCGAACTTCACTTTCGCGGCGAATAGCGAGCTGATCGTCGCCCGCATGCAAGCCCGCCTCTCGGACTTCCCCCCGTTCGAGATGATCCTCATGCTGCCGGCCGTGCTTGTCTCCGGCGCCGCCAGCTAAGCGGATTCTCGAGACTTCTCGCGCGAAATCTCGATGGAGCCGATTCGGCAGTAGAGCCCTTCTGACGCCGTAAATGGCGCATTTGAGGAACACGAGCTGCCTGTTTGGGAAACGAATTCCAGGTTCTTCACGCCTGATTCCCGCATGGCCCGTGCAGACGCCGCTCCTCTCCGCCGCGTCGCCATCCCGGGGGTAGTCTTTTTTGTCCGCGGACCGCATCTGTTTGACCGCAAACCGCGCCTGGCAGACAGACACAGCAGAGAGACACCATGACTTCACAGCCCGACGACGCTTCCTTCTCCGACTCGAACCTCGACTCGCCCGAGTACCGACTTCGATTACAGCGCAAGCTCAATTGCCTCATCGCCGTACTCGAAGTCGCTAGCGCAAAGGTTCGACGATCCCTCAACGGACCCGATGCGGACGTGGAGCGGCTCACGCGAATTAAAAAGAACCTGGGCGATACGCTGAAGGTTTGTCAGCGAGCGAAGCGCGCTCTCGATCGCCGAGAGGATCTTCCGAGCGACCTGCCCAACGTGCTCAGCGGGACGATCAACTCCGTAGAGACCACACGCCAGACGCGCGGAGCGGGCGTCGAAATGAGCACGCCGATGGAACTGGTCAAGTTCAAATCGATGGGACCGATCGAAGCGGACGAGACCTCCAACGTCGACTTCGACGAACTCTCTCGCCTGCTTCAGGGCGGAGCTGAGTAGAGCTCTCGCGTCTCGACAACCGAGACCGCGGAAAGCCCTGAGAGGTCAGCTGAGAGCGGACTCGAGGGCTTCCTCGATCAAGTCGTCCGGGCGCACTCCCGTCGCCTCGGCCTCGTAGCCCAAGACCAATCGGTGACGAAGCGCGGGTCCGGCCAAAGCTCTCACATCCTCCTCGCAGACGAAGACACGTCCGGAGGCCAGAGCTCGCGCCTTCGCGAGCATGAGAATGGACTGACCGCCCCGGGGACTCGATCCGAAGCGCACGAAGCGCTGGACGCTCTCGGGCGCAAACTTCGACCTGGGATCGGTCGCCCGAACTAGGCGAGCGACGAGCGAGACAATCTCGGACGAGGTCGGCACCTCGCGGGCGAGGGCGCGGATTCGCAGGAGGGTCGGCTTATCGAAACAGGCCCCTCCGGTCGGTGTTTTCGGGCCCGTCGTCGCCTCCAAGATCTTGATCAGCTGGGCCTCGTCAGGGGATTCGAGCTCAATCTTGCAGAGGAAACGATCGAGCTGGGCTTCGGGCAGTGGGTAGGTGCCCTCCATCTCGATCGGGTTCTCGGTAGCGATCACGAGAAAGGGCTCGTCGAGGCTATAGGTCGTTCCGTGCAGGGTGAGCTGGCTCTCCTGCATCGCTTCGAGCAACGCCGACTGAGTGCGCGGTGTGGCTCGATTGATCTCATCGGCCAGGATGACGTTGGCGAAAATCGGTCCGCGTTCGAAGCCGAAGCTGCGGCGACCGGTTGCGGGGTCTTCTTCGAGAATGCGCGAGCCGAGAATGTCAGCGGGCATGAGGTCCGGCGTGAACTGAATGCGCTGGAAATCGAGATCCAGCGCGCCCGCGAGGGTGCGTACCAAGGTGGTCTTGCCGAGCCCAGGGGCACCTTCGAGCAACACATGGCCGCCAGCGATCATGCTCTGAATCAGGAGGTCGACCTCGTCGCGATAGCCGAAGATCGCGGTGTCGAGGGATTCGCGCAGAGCCCGCAGGTTGGCGAGCAGGCGCTCGAGCTCTTCTGCGGTCTGACTTTCGGGCATCTGTCCGGGTGTGGAGGTCATCGTGAGTTCAAAGGAGAGCGAAGTACGGGGAGCGGAAGGGGCAGCTACCCCACAAGCCTCGAGTTCAAGTGAGTGCGCAACTCGTCGAAACCGGCGACCACGGGGAAGGCTTGCGAGGTCTCCGCTCCCGCCCGGCCAGCGTGATCGATCAAAACGAACTCCATTCCCACCTTCAGAGCCCCTCCGTCCTCTTCTGGATGATCGCCGGTATGCAGGGCTCTAGCCGGTTCAACGCCAATGCGCTCCAAGGCCAAGTGAAACAGGTTCGGGTCGGGCTTCTCCATTTTCTCGGTGGCGGAACAGATCACAACGTCGAAAAAGCCCGCCAGTTCAGTGCGATCGAGCAGGAGATTCAGACGCTCGCCCCAATTGGAAATCACGCCGAGCTTCAGCCCCTTCGCCTTCAACTCCGTCAAAAGCTCGCGAGCGCCGGGAAAGACGTGAAAGGTCTCCGGCTCGGAAAACCGATTCAGGAGCTCCTCGGTGACTTCGGCAATCTCCTGGGGGGGCAAGCCGAGGTTCTGGCAAAAGATGCGATGGACGAAAGCGCGGAACCAGGCGTCGCTGTAGCGATAGGCCCCATTGATGCGCGCGGGGATGTCCTCATGAGCCGTGCGCATCACGCGTTTCATCGTGTTCGCCGTGAGATGGCGTCCCCGTTGTTGTGCGGCCTCCGCGTAAATCTCATACCGAGAAGGCCGCTCGGTGAGCAATGTCCGGCCGACATCGAAAAAAAGGGCCTGCAAGGTCATGAGTGTTCGGAGTGTTGCGATGCTAAAAATGACGGGCGATCTGTGGACCCGGCCCGGGATCGTACGATAGATCAGGATGATGCAGGAGATGGACAGCTGGACCGCAACGAAACGAGGCCGGAGCCTGCGCTGCAGCGCTATAGCTGCCCGTGGCGAAAGCGATTCGCTTCCAGGACGACTAGCCGGCCTACTCGCTGTGGGCTGCCTGACGTTTGCCGGTTGTGTGGGCTACGCGGTTCCCTCCGACCTGTCGCTCCTCGAAGCTGCCCGAGCGGCCAGTGCCCGTGAGGATTGGCCTGCGGCCCTCGACTATTGGCGCCGAGCGATCGAGCGCCCGGACAACCAGGATCCGTTGCCCTACCGCGAGGCTGCGCGCGCTCTGATTGGACTTGGCGAGATCGAGAGCGCCCAGCTCATGTTGGACCGCGGCATCGAGCTCTTTCCCGAAGACGTCGAGCTGCGCCTGATGTGCGGTCAGCTCCTCTGCGACCGCGGCTTTCGCCGTGCCGCCGAGCTGAACTATCAAGTGGTCGTCCGAAAGGCGCCCCGCCACGCCGATGCTTGGCTAAGCCTGGCCGAGGTTCAGCTCGATCTCGATCTGCCCGCCAATGCCAAGCGCGCGGTCGATCGCTATATCGAGCTGGAGGGTCCCTGCACGGAGGCGCTCTTCTTGCGCGGCTCGATCCGCGCGCAAATCGGGGATCTTTCGGGAGCGATGACGGATTTCTCGGGCGCTTTCGCCGATCCCGAGGTGAGCGGCGAGCTGTTGACGACTGCGGCCGCAGTTGTCACCCAGGAACAGTTCTCCGAGGCCGATGAGGAGACGCTTTTACTCGCCTGTTCGTGGACCGAACGCGCGCTCGAAATGGACCCGCAAGACGCGGAGGCGAGCTACGTCAAGGGCATGATCCACGAACAGCAGGGCGATGATCTCGGCGCCGTGGAGGCGTACGAACGCTCCGTCGAGTTGGTCAACCACCTGCTCGCGATGACCCGACTCGCGCAGGCTTACGCGAGACTGGGGGAGTTCGACCGCGCCGATGCGATGATCGATCGAGCTTTAGACCTCAACGTTCACGCCTCCCATCGACGAATGCTGGAACGCGTCCGTCGCGCGTGGCACTAGTCGCGAGCTAGAAGTCGCAGATCTTCTTCACGAGCGCATCGAGCTCGTCTTCGACCTTCTCGCGAAACTCCATTCCGAAGTCGAGCTCCAAAACCGTGATCTCCTCGAAGGCGTAACGGCCGGTCTCGCGACTGAACGGAATTCCATACTCCCAGATGTTGCCATCGGTGGAATTGATAACGAGCTCCACCTGGTCTGCGCCCTCGACACGTTTGATGTGATAGGTCTCGGGGTAGTAGTTCTCGTCCATCCGAATGCGTCCTGTGTTCTGATCGATCTCGAGTGTTGGGCGGGCGGGCTAGCTGAAGTGGGCGGAGCCGCGCTCGCGGAGCGGCGACATCATAGCTCCTCGAACGGATGTCGGGAGCTTCGGAATTCAGCTCGGCTCGTGGGCGGCGAGCAGGCGAATTTCTTGGTTCGGGCGCAGCTCGCCCGTGCGCAGAACTCGCGCTAACAGGCCGCTTCTGCCGACCATCAGATCGGGAAAACGGTCATCGAGCGACTGGAGCGTGGCGCAGGGCTCGCGCACGTCGTTCACCTCCAGTTCGACCGAATCGCCGATCGCCAGGCGGTCACCGGGCACCAGCCGACCGAGATCGATGCCCTCGGTTCGCAGGTTTTCGCCGAACCCGCCGGGCTCCGTCCGCGGCACTCCATCGCGCTCCAGGAGCCTGACCTCCTCGGAGGAGAGCAGGCAGACCGCACGGCCCTCGCCGCCGTGATAGATCGAGCGGTGTCGGTCACCCTCCAATCCTTCCGGGCCGACCTTGGCCACCGGCACCGCATGTTTGGTCAGGCCGCCCGGGCCCACGCAGACCGCTAGCACGCTGCCAGTCGCACTCCGAGCCTCGCGCTCTCTCGCGCTCACTCGGAAAAGCGCGCCTTCAGGAAGAAGTAGTAGAGCTGGCCTTCCGACTTCAATGAGCCCGCGCGCTCTTCCGCCTGCGGACCGATTCCCAGGTAGATGTCCGCGCGGCCGGCCGTGCGAATGGCGCCACCGGTGTCCTGGTCGAACATGAACTTTCGGAAGGGCGTGGTGCTGCCCAACCGGTTGGGAATGTCCGCGTCGACAAAGACCAGAGCGCCGCGCGGAAAGAGAGCCTTGTCGGTGGCGAGCGATCGATCGGCGGTGACTTCGAAGTCGAGGCTGCCGTGGGGATTGCCTTCGATCGGTTGGAAGAAGACGTAGGAGGGATTCCGGTTGAGGTACTCGGTGACGGTTGATGTCGAGGCCTCGCGCGCCCAAGCGCGAATGGCGGAGAGGTTCATGTCCTCGGCTTTGACATGACCGGCTTCGATGAGAGCTTTGCCGAGCGAGTTGTAGGGTCGACCGTTCTTGGCGGAGTAGCCGAGTCGCAGGAGCTCTCCATCCGGTAGCTCGATGAAAGCAGAGCCGTTGACGTGCGCGATGTAAGCGTCGACGGGATCGGCGAGCCAAGCGAGCTCGAGACCTTGACCCTCAAGAACAGCGTTTCCGTCGATCGACCGACGCGAGGGAACGCGCGCCAAACCGGTAGGCGTCTCCCAACCGAGGGTCTTGCCCGCTTTGTCCTTCTTCAGGCTCGGCGGCTTTTCGTACAGCGGATAGGCGTAGTCGGCACTCGGCGCGGTGTCCCCGGGAAGGAGCGGTGTGCAGTAGCCGGTAAACAGAACGCCGCCGCCCTCCGAGTCCCAACCGGCGCTCATGAACACGTCGAACTCGGTCTCGAAGGCCTGCGCGAAGGACTCGCGGTCCGGTGCTTCGGAGAGGAGCTCGTGAAAACGCTCGAGGCTGGCGAGGGCGAGCGCGTGGTCAATCCCGGCGATGGGGAAGAATTTCTCGGCGTGGTCCCGCTGCGTCCACTTTATCGATCGCTCGAGCGCGGGCAGGATTTCCTCGCGCGCTTCCCACTGTTCCGCGATCGGAAGTTTGAGCTCGGCGAAACTCGCCGGGATCAAGGCGTCGGCTCCGGGAGCCAAGGCCTGACCGTAGTTGGGGGATTGGCAGGAGCTGAAGGAGAGGGCGAAGGCGATGCCCAAGCCGGCGAAGGCCGCTCGCGGATCAGTCAGGATGTACTTCATAGATGTTGTCCATCGAACGGAGGTCGACGAACAACAATTAGCTATTGAGACCGAGCTTGTCGAGCTTCGGCGCGATGATCATGCGGCAGTACGGCTGAGCCTTGTTGAGCTGGTAGTACTCCTGGTGATAATTCTCGGCCGAATAGAACGTTGCGGCGGGGGTGATCTCGGTGACGATCGGATCGGAAAAGCTTCCCGATTCGCCTGCTTTCTTCATTGAAGCCTCGGCCGCGGAACGCTGCTCGTCCGTGTGGTAAAAGATCGCCGAGCGGTACTGCGTGCCAACGTCGTTGCCCTGTCGGTTGAGGGTGGTCGGATCGTGCAGCCGCCAGAACCACTCAAACAGATGCTCGAGCGGCAAAACCGCCGGATCGAATCGAACCTGCGTGACTTCGGCGTGGCCGGTCGTTCCCGTGCAGATGTCTTGATAGGTCGGGTTCTCCAGAGTGCCGCCCATGTAGCCGGACTGAACCGACAGCACACCTTCGATCTGCTCCAGTACCGCTTCGACGCACCAAAAACAGCCCGCCCCCAGGGTGACTACTTCGCCGCTTGATTCCGTTGTCATATTCGAAGCCCCGATTGCTTAGCCAGCGAAACTCGACTCGGCCAAGCGCTCTTTTCGCTCGGCCGCGAACTTACAAATGCCTTCCCAGATGGATTCGGGATCGATGCGAGCCTCGCGCTTGATCTCCTCCAAGCTGCCGCCCGTACGCCAGCGATTATCCGAGTCGGGCGTCATCGCATAGCGCTCGGCGACCTTGTTGGCGAGCCAGTCGTGCATAGCGCGCTTCGACTGGTTCGAGATCACGGTCGAGTCGAGCCAGTGCTCGCGCGGGAGAACTTCGTTTCGATAGCTCTCCGGTTGCAGCTGGAAGAGCTCCCAAGAGACGAGCTGAACGATCTTCACGTTGGGGCCTTCGCCCGCGAGTAGGCGCGGAAGGATCGAGTAGACCGAGTCGGTCGTACTGGTGCCCTGAACGAGCAGAGTCCCCTCGATCGGGCGAGCGGGATCGTGCGCCTTCATCACGTAGGCGCCCTTGGCGGCGTCGAGGTAAGAGGGTACGCCGAGCTTCTCGCGATCCGGCACCATCACGTCCGGGCGCGTCAGGTGCAGCGCGACGATCGGCTTGTCGGTGACGAGCGCGGCGGCGAGTGCCGGAGCGACCTCATTCGCGCTCCACGGGTGAATGTTGATCACCTGACCTTCCGGGAAGAGCTGCGTCACGCTCGGCGCAAAGATGCCGAAGTGCGTGCGGCTGTCTTCCGCAGTCTCGGGGCCCGAGTGACCCGCGATCCAAATCACTTTGCCGACCTTGAGCTCACAGTCTTGAGCGAGCTGACTGAACAGTCGCATCATGCCGTACTTCAGATAGGAGAATGAGCCGTAGGTCGAGCACGCGCTCCAGTACCCCAGGAATTCATTCTCCGGATCGGCCGACATGTTGACGGTTGCCAAACCGACGGAGATGCCCGCGTTGGCAAACTCGGTGATCTGTTGCGGCAGCAGAGCGCCGTCCAGATTCGATTCGCGGTTGTACCAGCCGAAACCCTTCGACTCTTCGAAGTTGTCGTGGGCGTTGGCGAAGCCCGAGATGTTCGTCGAGTCCGCCAGATCCGCCGAAGAGGCGATGACCAGGGGACGCTTCATCTCGCGCGCCGCGAAGGCGTTGACCCAGGCTCCAAACTTGGCCAGGCCCTTGCGGTTCGGAGCTTTCGAACCCGGCTTCACAAACAAGTCGAGCGGCAGGTTTTCGGGCTGCAGCCAGAACCGATCTTGTGCGAGGTTGACCTCACTGGTCAGCTTGAAGTTGTCGGGCTTCGTCGGAACGCTCTCGCCCATTTCGGTCAGCGTGTTGGCCAAGTACTCGACCAATGCCGGGTCATCGCGCATGACCTTGAAGACCTGTTCGAACCAGCCGCGCGTCTGCGTGCGGCAATCCTCTTCGCCGGGATCGACCGTGTTTCCGGCGCCTTCGAAGGTCACGCCGTAGGCCGCCGTGAATTCCTCGCGACCCTTCCAGAACAGCTCGCTGTTGCGCTTGTGCGCCGCGCCGTGCGAGGCCGCGTCGAACTTGTGATAGCCGCGCCCCTTGCGCGTCTTGAACCAGACCATGCCGGGCCGATCGCCCTTGTCTTCGGCGTGCACCACCTCGAGCAGCGCTTTGGTGATCTCCGCGTAGTTCGTCCCGTCCTCCGCGCCCGCGACGCGCCAACCATAGGGCTCGTACCAATCACGCGGATGCCCGTTGACGACTTCGGAGTTCG
The DNA here is from genome assembly GCA_029259635.1 of Planctomycetota bacterium. Lineage (GTDB taxonomy): Bacteria > Planctomycetota > UBA1135 > UBA1135 > OFTM34. The sequence continues at coordinate 42,587 of JAJDEU010000021.1, forward strand.
CAAACGAGTCGATGCCATGATCGTTCCAGTCGAACAGCACGGTGAGATTCGAGAGCCCCAATCCGAAGGCGGAGTTCTTCGACTCGTGGTGAACTCCCGCGCTGTGTCCGCCCTCGCCCTCGACCGCAAACACGTTGACCTCCGGCGCGCCAGCGTGCTTGAGCGCCATCGCTTCTCCAACTGCCGCCGGCATGCCGTGCCCCGACGGTCCCGTGTTGAACTTGAAGAAGAGCGTCTTGCCCTCCATCTCCGCGTGACCCGACAGTTGCTTGTTGTGCCGCAACCACAACAGATCTTCCCAGGTCAGTGCGCGCTCTTTCGCATTCGGTACGAGGTAGCGTTCATCGCCGGTCGCTTTGTACTGAAGCCGCAGCGCCTCGTTGTAGACCGCGAGCAGGCAGTACACGACGGGGCAGGTGTGTCCGGCCACGAGAACGAACTTGTCACCAAAGGCGAGCTCCGGTCGGCGAATGTCGAACCGCATGCCCGCGCCCAAGGTGCTCGCGACGAGCATTGGAACTTTCGAGCGCGAACCGCCCGGGTGCCCGCTCTGTCGCAGGTTGAGCGCCAAATCGATGCACTGATCGATCAGGTCGCCGGTCTTCTGCCAGTGGTGGAAGTTCTTGGACAGCGTTTCGAAGTCTGGTCTCACGAGGGTTTGCATGGCTGGGGTCGTAGGGGAAATCGAGGGCGCCACTATAACGAGCGCAGCGCATCTACGAGCCGATTGGGGCACTCGGAGCGCCGCTAATCTTGTCTGCCCCCGCTCTCCGGTACCGGTCGGACGAGCAGGCGTCCCATCCGGCGGGGCCGAGGCCTAGTCCCTTACTGCCCGATCGCGATGCCGAGCGAAATCACAAGCCCGTGCAGATCGACATCCGTCGGTCCGACTCCGATGTCGTCGAACAGCTGCTCGTACAACAGTCGCGCATCGAGAAAGATGTTTTCGGTCATCTGTGTCAGTGTTCCCGCGCCCACGCCATAGCCCCAGTAGCTATGGCTGTCGCCGGCCGGGATTTCCAAACCCTCTGAATAACGACCGAGCGCAATCAAGTAGCCCGCTTTCGATCCGCCGAGCCAATAACGAAAGCCGCCGATGTATTCCTTCGAATCGATATTCGATCCAAACTCGCGTTTGCTATAGCCAGCCAGCACTCCCCAGCTCCCGAAAATCAGATCGCCTTGTGCAGTCCAACCGTCGACATCGGGATCCTTCGCCTCAATCGGGTTGATCGCTCCCGGCGCGGAGATTGTGCCGCTCGCCGAGTAGTTGCTCTCGAGCGGTTTCGAGTACGAGAGCATGACGCTCGACGACGACTGGCCGTAACGTTGAGCGGAAGGGAGAGCGCTGCAGGCCGTCAAGCCGAGGCACAGAGAGAGGGCAAGGATTCGCACGGGTGCAGGGTCGGTCTCCCAGGGAATCGAGTCAAGGCTTGTTCGGGCAATGCGCTCGATCCCAAGGGCGCTCGGCTGCCCTGACCGGGTCCATCGCCAAATGGTTGCCCGGCTTAAAAAACCGTGACCTCAAGCCCTCACTTGCTCGTCTTGCCTGCTTCGAGCTTTATGTCCCCACAGAAGGGCACGCGTCGCAGTTCCGCGATCCGCGCTGACGGATCGAGTTACTTTCGAAACGGACGCTTCGGTTGATGCAACCAGGACCAGAAGCCGAATCCTCGATGATGGCCTTCATTGGGGGAGTCGTGAGAGTTCGTGTAGGCTTCTCGGGGCGGTTCCATTCGATGTTCGAGCTATCAGAAATCCGGATCGATGTTGAGTAGCTCGAAGCCTCGAATGGCCGATCCGAACCGCGTTTGGGTCGGTCTAGCGATCGCGACGGTTCTCTGCGGACTTGTCATTGTCTTGGTTCAAACCGCGTGGTTATGCGACGACGCGTACATCACTTTCCGAACGGTTGATAATTTTCAATCCGGACACGGATTGACTTGGAATTCCGGCGAGCGAGTTCAGCCCTATACGCATCCGCTCTGGATGCTCCTCGTATTACTGGTAACCGGAGCGACGGGCGAGCTCTATCACTCGGTACTGGGGTTGGGGATTGTCCTAACCGTGGCGACCGCCGTGGTCGTTATTCGCACTTTCGGAAGGTCGCTCGCGAGCTTCAGCGTCCTGCTCATCTTCACCTTCTCTCGCGCGTTCATCGACTACTCCACTTCTGGCTTAGAGGATCCGCTCTCCCACTTCCTGCTCGCGTCTTACCTCTTCCTAGTCCTTCGCTCTAACTGGGATTCCATCGATCGAAAGAGCGTCTTTTGGTTCGCGCTCATCGCCGGCCTTGCCGTCACGACACGCATGGACACGGCGTTGCTGTACTTCCCGTCGCTCCTCGCCCTGTTCTGGCGGTACGGCCGACAGCGAACCGTTCTTCCGATACTCGCGGGCTTCGCTCCGTTTATCGCCTGGGAAGTCTTCTCCCTGATCTATTACGGCTTCCCCTTTCCGAACAGCGCCTACGCAAAGCTAAACATCGACATTCCGGCCGGTGAGCTCTTTGCCCGGGGAATGGCCTACCTGGCGGATTCGGTGAGATCGGATCCGTTGACGTGCATCGTGATACTTACGGGCCTGGCGCTGACGTGCTTTAGGAGAGTTCGCGGCACATTGCTCCTTCGCGGCACATTGCCGCTGGCGATCGGGACGCTGCTCTACATCGGATACGTTGTCCGAGTCGGCGGCGACTTTATGAGCGGGCGAATGCTCAGCCTCCCTCTGTGTGCGGCCGCCATTCTCCTCGGGAATTGGATCCATTCCCTTCAAACCTTCAGAGCGGCTTTTGTACCCGCGATAGTGGTCGTCGTCGGCCTGCTCGCACCTGTTCCAACGACGGTTTCCTCGAAGAATTTTGTCGCCGCTGCGGTGGAGAACGCGGCTCCCTACACGGTCGGGATACTCGATGAACGAGGGTTTTATTACACCGAGACGGGACTGCTGAGCGAACCTCGATTGGAGTACCGCCGAACGAACGAACACAAGAGCGAGATCTCTCACTCCTGGGCACAAGCCGGCCTTGCAGCGCGGTTGGAATCAGTGCCCGTTGTGATCAAGCAGACCGTTGGCTTCTTCGGATACTACGCAGGACCAGAGGTCTACGTTATCGACAAGCACGCACTGTCGGATCCGCTGCTCGCCCGGGTTCCGCGCATCGTCGGTTCTAAGAAGCGAACCAAGAAATTCTGGAGAGCCGGACACTTCAAGCGCTACATGCCCGACGGGTACACCGAGACGGTTGGCGATGGCGCCAATTCGATCGAGCCAGCGCAACTCGCTGATTATTACTCCCGTCTCCAACCGATTGTTCGCGGGCCTCTTTTCACCGGCGAACGTTGGCGAGCGATTTGGAAGTTCAATACCGGAGGGTATGACGAGCTAATGGAGTCCTATGTGAATTGGCTCGACGAACGGCATGCGGAGAAGCAGTAGGACTAAGCGCGCTCTCCTCTATCCGTTCGCGCAGATCGCTGGCCGACTCGCGACTACCAACTCATTCGTTCGAGCGGGCTGATGAGCCACTCGCCGGTGCTGCCGAGGGTGTCGTCCGTGACGACTTGAATGAAGAGTTCGAATCCGATGAAGCTCGGATCGTTGGGGATCTCGACCGGGATAATGGTCGGTGTGGAGTAGCCGGTGTGGGTGCCGAAGGTGAAGAAGTAGGGGCCACCGACTTCTACGTCGAAACCGAGCGTGGTCGGGACGATTTTCTGCTTGAGGCCCGCGACGGTGATGTAGGGCCTGCCTTGCGGGCCGCTGACCTCGACGACGGACGGAGAGCCGATGGTGCCCGCGAGCGGGATCCCAGTCGCCAGGCCGATGAGGCGCTTGGCGGCGTCGAAGACTTGGATCTTTCCGGCGCCGTAGCGCGGGTCTTTACCGACGGGGCCGAGGTCTTCGGCTGTCTCCTGTAGGGCTTGGGAGATTTGGCGCGGGAGCGCTCGTTCGTTCGCGTCGATGAGCAAGCACATCGCGCCGCCGAGATGGGGAGTGGCCGCGCTGGTTCCTCCGAACAGGTTGAGGTAGCCGCTGTTTCCGTTCGTCGTCGTGACGTGCGTGTAAGCGCTCACGTCTGGCTTGAGCAAGCCCGGTGAAGCACCCGCGTCGTAGGGATAGTCCCAAAAACTCGAGTCCTGCGCGTGCGGCCACGGTGAGGAGTAGTTGTTGATGTCTTCCCATCCGGAGGGGCCGATGCCCGAGGTGGGATCGATCGAGTCGGTGCCCAGAATGATGGCAGCGCAACCGAGCACGGCTCCGAGGCCGCCTTCGGTTTGTAGCGGATGTTTCCAGGGGCCCGGGCAGAGCGCGGGCGCGGCGATGTTGAAGGGAATCGGGAACGAGAACGTCTGCGAGCCATTGTTGCCCAGAGAGTTCGCGTGGATGATTCCCGCGGCGAGGGAGGCTTCGCTGGCCTGACGGAAGAGGTGATAGTCGGGCTTGAACGGCCACTTGAAAGAGTGGCTCGAAGTGATGACATCCGCGCCGATGTCGATCGCGTACTGGTAGGCGGCGAGGGCGGAGCCTTCGCTCGTGATTCGCGCAACAGCCATCGTTGCGCGCGGCGCCATGCCCGTGCTCGTGCCGCTCTGGCTGCCGTTTCCGATGAGGATGCCCGCGACGTTCGTTCCGTGCCCACCGTCGTAGGGGTTGTTGTTGTTCTCCGCGAAATTCCAACCCCAAGTGTCATCGATGAAGCCGTTGCCCTCGTCGTCGATTCCGTTGCCCGGGATCTCGCCGGGGTTGCACCAGATTTGATCCTTCAGGTCGGGATGATCGTTCGCGACACCGCTGTCGATGTTGAGGATCAGAGTGCCGCGTCCATCGATGCCGAGCGCCCAGAGTTGATCGGCTTGAAGGCCCGCGATGTTGGACTCGACGGGGCCGGCGGGGGCGAAGGTTGCGTCGACACGGATGTTGTCGAGGGTGATTCCGGACCTGGGCAATTTATCGAAGGCTCCCCAACGAAAGTCGAGTCGGACGTCGGAGTTCAAGCTCGCGCCCTGGCTGGTGGCGAATTGAGCGATGTCGAAGTTGTAGGACTGGTAGGGCGAGTTCGCTGGAAACGCGAAGGCTTGCGAAAAAGTCGCTCCATCGAAAGAGACGTACAGTCCTTGTTGGGCGCCACCATCGCCGAAGGTCTGAGCTTCGAAGCGAAGCGTCGCGGTGGCGGCTCGCGAGAGGTCGATGTGCAGGTCGGCGTTGAGTTGGACTCGCGGGCCTGTTGAGTTCCTGCCCATGGCGAGGTGCAAGAGGCCGTCCGCCGGCCCGAAGAGCGCGGTGGTTTGGATGCGACCGTTGGGCACGCTGGCGATTTCGATCTCCGGCGGAATCACGGCGGACTCGAAGGAGGTTCCAAAGGGCGCTTCCGCGACCGAGAAGGCCGTCGGCGGTTCGATGTCTTGCAGCTCTTCCGGCAGGAGAATCGGGTCCCACCGAATGCGATCGACTCGGGGCAACTCGGCGATCTGCTCGATGGCGGACTTGGTCGCGGTGAGGCGCATCGAGTTGACGGACCACAGTCTTTGTTGAAAGAGGATCTGCCCGGACTCTTCGAGCTCGGCGATCAAGGTGTCCAAGCGCCGTTGGCTCTCGCGAGCGTAATTCTGCAGCTCGGCCTTCGCGGCGGTCGCGCGATCGCGGCGCTCCAGGTTCTCCATCCGGCGCTGCAGCTCTTGCGCGGGGATCCGATCACTCATCACGACGATGACCGGGACGTGCTCGGTTGCCGAAATCTTTTCGAGGTGGTTGGCGAGTCGCTCGGTAGTTCCCGTGGTGGCGAGGGCGGCGAGGAGGAGCGCGGAGTGAAGGATCATTGGATGCAAGTGGTCGCGGTTGGACGGTCGTTCCCCATGATAGACGAAGCGGCGAAATCGGTCTGATCCGCAGCATCGGGCCGGTTTAGGGCATTCCCAGAGTGCTGTGCCCCCCGATTGGCGGCTTCAGAGAGCATCTTCCCTGGGCGAGTGCGGTCCCGGTTCAAGGGAGATCCGTCGAAGAAGTAAACCACCCCGGGCGCTCCTGGGTCGCCGAATTCCGACTATTAAGAGGGACCTCTTTAGGCGCAGCTCGGGCGGCCTGTGTTCCGGAATTCTTAGTTTAGGCCAGGGGGCTTTTCGAGAATCATAAGGGCCGCCTATTTTGCGGGTCGAGGCCCGAACAGCGTGGGATAGACTCCTCCGGGTAATGCTTCGATCAAAGGGAAATACGGGCTCGATCACGGGCAAGGGTTGGGTCTTGTGCGCTCTCTGGATCACGGTGCTCTTGTGCGGAGCTCATCTTTCGATGCTCTTTGGCCGGGACTACTTCCTGTCCAACATGGACCTGGATTTCGCGCTCTGGAGCTTGGGCAAAGCCGCAAAGGCTACCTTGGTCGCAGCGCTGATTACCGCTTTCGTCGCATCCGTTCTCAGAGACATTTCACGCCGAGCGCCGGCTCTCCTGCGAGCCCTCGTCTCACTCCTGACTGTCGTGCTCTTCGCGGCGTGCATTGCGGGAATCGGCTTTGAGCCAGCCGCGAATATTCCCGAGATAGGGCTCGAGAACGGTTTTCGAGGTTGGCTCGCGATAGGCACCGTCGCGCTCTTACTTGCACTGGCACAGATGTTCTTCTCGCGCAAACAACGAAAGCCCATCACCGGAATAACTCTCGCGATCCCAACTTTCGCGCTACTCGGCGGCTTTGCGCTTCTCGCATCGTTTGGGGTTCCGCAAATTCAAGTGCGCGAGGTCGTTCGATCACTGCTCACAAAGCCGACGCCCTGGATTGTGGTTTCCGAAGGCAAATCGGGCCCTGTTCGCGCGGGAGTGATTTCTCCTTTGAAGGATTGGAGCGGCACAACTGGCGAGCGTTCGACCCTGATCATTCCGCCCGGCGGCGAGGTCTCCTACGAAGTCACCGAAGAGGACGGTTACGTTCTGTTTGAAACGGCCATCGCGGTCAATCAGCACTTCGGCGGCAAGGTGAGCAGTTCCTGGGAGGAGGTTCGCTTTAACTTCGAAGTGCGCGTGGATGGCGAGGTCGTGTCGAACGAGGTGCTCCGCTGGGGCAAGAAGGGCATCGGTGGTGACTTCGGATGGCGCGAGCTGGGGGGGCGAGCGGGGATCGCCTTGCGGCCGGGCAATGTGGTGAGCCTGCTCACTTCAGTCGAGTCCGTCCCGCCGGACCCGCGAGCGCAATTACTCAAGTGGCGAACCGGTTTTTCAGATCCGGTCTTGGTGCGCTACAGCGAGCGCGAGCGCGTCGCGTCGAGTCCCGACAACCCCAACATCGTCTTGGTCGTCATGGATACTCTGCGGCGAGATCGAATCGGCTGCTACGGCTACGAGAAGGACACGACTCCCAACCTCGACCGACTAGCCTCACGCGGGACACTATACGAGCGCGCGCACTCGACCTCGAGTTGGACTTGGCCTTCGACCGCTTCCATCTTGACAGGCATGACGCCCGAGCGGCACGGCGTGATCGACAACAGTTCATGTCACCTCGCTCGAGACTACGATGTCCTGGCGGAAGCGCTCCAACGCCAGAACTACACGACGGCGGCCTTTTCGGGAAACCCTCTGATTTCGCCTTCCAAGCAATTCGATCAAGGCTTTGAAACCTTCTTTGGCGGGGGGGGTATTTTCTACAAGTCTCGTCGCTTCATTCCCGAAGCTATTGAGTGGATGAAGGCCAACGCGGGGAATCGCTTTTTCCTCTACCTGCACATGGTAGATCCGCATCACCCGCACCAGCCGATGAAGGCCGCACGCGATCAATTCGTGATGACCAAGCCGCCGAAGGGCTACAATGCGGGCACTTACCCGGCGCAGTCTTTTGCTCTCCTGGGGGGAAAAGCGATTGTGCGAGGCGGAGGCTGGGACACGACCCGCGTCGTTCCGCTAGCGGAACAAGAGCGCCTCTCAAATATCTACGATGCTTGTGTGGCTACGGGCGATTATTGGTTTGGAGAGGTCTTAAACGCGCTGGACGAGTTCGGGCTAGAGGACGAGACGATCGTCGCCTTCACGTCCGATCACGGCGAAGAATTCTTCGACCACGGCATGATGACGCACGGGCATTCCGTCTTTCGCGAGTTGGTCGACGTGCCCTTGGTTCTGGCGGGCCCGGGAATTCCCGGCGGCGTTCGGTCGGACGCGCTTGTGTCCAATCGTCATCTCGGAACGACCCTTGCTCAGCTTGGAAACTCGGCGATTCGCGGCGTTGAGAGCGCGATCGACTTGGCGCGACCGAATGATTTGGTGGTGCAGCCGATCGGATACAGCACCGAACAGGGCTGGTGGAATACCTGGCACCGCACACCGATTTGGGGATTACGCGATGGGCGATGGAACTTGCATTTAGCCCCAGTCGCCGGCGCTTTTGGTGGTTCGACGCCGACGGAAGGCGGAGAATTTCGATTGTTCGATATGGAGTCGGACCCCAAACAACTCCGCAACTTGGCGGACGAGCAACCCGAACGAGTTGCGGCAATGATCGAGCGCTTGAATGAACGCGTTCGTTCCGAAAAGGCGCTCCGAACCTCGCTGTCCATTGGAGCGGGGGAGGAGACGATCGAGATGCTTCAGGGGATCGGTTACATCGAGAGCGAAGAGGACTAGCCTTTCGCAGTTCGATGGACGATCCCGGCGATGGGAAGCTCGCCGACGCGCCCTGTTATCGGGCGCGCGTTTTTGGTTCGATCTTCCTGCGAAGGAGTCCATGCCGGCACGGGGGAGCGGCATATGCGGACTCGAGTCTGGTGCTCCCCGATCTCCGATCTTCCCAGAGAGACCTGCCGCCTCATGCCTCTTCGAATGTTCAAGCTCAAGCCGGGGGAGAGGACGATCTACCTCGTGTCCGTTCCCGGAAGAGTTACCGACTCGCCGATCGCGCTCGTGGCGAGTCGTCCTCAAGAAGGACTCAGCTTGGAGTTGGAGCTCCGACTGACGGGTGCCGACTGCGAGGAACTCGCGCCGGGACGCGTGCCTCTCGCCAGCGGCTATCTGGCCGTGATTCAAGAGGTCGAAAGACAGCTCGTTCAGGTCGTCGAAGAGGGACAAGGGGGCGACGTTTGGTTCGAGCTCTTGCCCCATACGGAGCTCGAGCGCCACTCCTAAGCGTCGCCAACCTCTCGCGGTGGCCGCTTCTTCTCGCGCCCACCCGCCAACTTCGAATTCGACCCGTGCGTACTGGCGACCCTTGGTATCGTGTGGCCCAGCCTCCGCGAACGCCCCAACCGCCCGACTCTTCGAACGTCAGCTCTACCCCGATGGCCCGTCTCCTAACCGCGCTTTTTTTGATCCTCGCTATCAGTGCGTGCGACTCTGCTGGTGACGATTTGGGCGGAGAGGCGGATGCTGGCGTCCACCAGTTTCAGCTGCTCGACGCGATGTTGCAGATCGAGCTCTCCTATCGAGCGATCGAACCCAACCTTCGAGACACGTCGGCCTTGGCCGAGACTGGCAGAGCCGCATCCGAGGTCTTGGCCTGGTCCGACGATCCCACCTTCGATTCGTTTGTCGAAACCGACCGCTTCTACTCCGATGCCGCCGCCTTCCTGGCACTTCGCGACGAGATGAAGGCCGGCGCGCAACGGGTACTGGACGCGACCGAATCCGAAGACCTCGACGAGGTGCGCGAGGGTTTCATCGATCTGAAGCAGAGCTGCATTCGTTGCCACAAGCGCTACTCGCCGAGCTTCTAGAGGGACGGCCGTCGTGAGTCGGCGAGTCTTTTTGATCGTGCTCGACTCGCTCGGCGTCGGCGCCTTGCCCGACGCGGCCGAATTCGGCGACGAGGGAGCACACACTCTCGATCATTTGATCGGGGCTGCTGGAGGAATCGACGTTCCGCGCCTCACCGAGCTGGGGCTCGGCAACATCGAAGGAGTGAGCGCGATCCCCGCCGTTCGGAACCCGGTCGCTGCGTTCGGCCGCTGTGCCGAGCGCTCGCCCGGCAAAGACACCTCGACCGGTCACTTCGAGATGATGGGCTGCATTCTCGATCAACGCTTTCCGACCTACCCCGACGGTTTTCCGGCGACGCTCATCGAGGAGTTCTGCCGCCACGCGGACCTGCCCGGCGTTCTTGAGAACAGGCCCGCGTCCGGCACGGAAGTGATCGAGCGCCTCGGCGCCGAGCACCTGGCCACCGGCAAACCGATCGTCTACACCAGCGCGGACAGCGTCTTCCAAATTGCCGCCCACGCCGAACACTTCGGACTCGAGCGGCTCTATCGCGCTTGCGAAGTCGCCCGCGAGCTCACGCGCCCGCTCGGCCTCGGCCGCGTCATCGCGCGACCCTTTATCGGCGAGATCGGGGCTTTTGAGCGCACCTACGACCGCCGCGACTACTCTCTCGAGCCGCCCGCCGAAACATCGCTCGACCGCTTGAAAGCCGCCGGCCACCAAGTCGTCGGGGTCGGCAAGATCTCCGATATCTTCGCCGGTCGGGGCATCACCCGCTCCATCCATACCGAAGGCAATCGCGACGGGATGCAAGCCACCATCGCGGAAGCGCGCACGCTCGACGCCGGCCTTGTGTTCGTCAACCTCGTCGATTTCGACATGCTCTTCGGGCATCGTCGAGACGCGAAGGGCTATGCCGAAGCCCTCGAGCACTTCGACGAAGACTTACGCGCGCTCGAACTCGAGCTGCGTGCAGACGATGTGGTCATCCTCACCGCAGACCACGGGAACGACCCGACGCACACGGCGACCACGGACCACACGCGTGAGTACGTTCCGGTGCTCGCCTACTCGCCCGACTCTTCGTGGTCGAGAGCGCTGGGGACACGCGAGAGCTTCGCCGATATCGGAGCAACCGTCGAAGCTCTCATGGGCCTCGACCACGCCGGTCCGGGCCTCTCGTTCGCGCCGTAGTGACGGCGCGAACTCTAACGCAACCTCATTGAGTCTGGATCGAGTTCAGGTTGTTGGATTGCCCGAAGAGTAGAGGCTCTACCTATCGAGCAATTTTCGAACGTCCGAGAGACTCGGCGCGCCGCTCATGACCTGCAGAATCACACCTTGATCGTCGGTGATAATCGTTGCGGGCAGTGCATCGATTCCCAGCTGTGCGATGACGAGCTCTTGAACCTTTTTGCGTTCATCGAGCGGTAGGGCGGTGAGCAGGTTGTAGGGCGTATCCAATTTCTCGGCGTAGTCTTCGAGCATCTCTGTCGAATCTTCCGCGTCGACCGGCACGCCGTAGATCGCGACGCTCTCGGTGTCGAGCGAATCGCGGAGTCGCCGCATGGCGGGGAGCTTGCCTCGGCAGGAGGCACACCAGGTTGCCATCGTGGTGAAGACCTTCAGGGACTCGTCGCCCTTCGAGACTCCGGACAGGTCGAGTTGCCCCAGGTCGGAGGCACGGGTCGCAAGTGGCCCGTCTCCTACGGATCCATCGTCGGACGTGCTCTTCTCCAATGGAGCGTAGTCGGTTAGTTCGAACGCGGAATCCCCAGGAGCGTCCGCTTCGTTTTCATAGACGGTGACCACCGTTCCGGAAGGAATGTCGTGGAGTACCTGTTCGATTCCAGAGGGCCAGCGAACGGTCAGCTTCTCGACGCTCGCCCTGGATCCAATGCCGATGATTTTAGTGGTTGAGTTTTGCGTGCTGCGCCCTTCACCTGCACGAAATTCACGCTTGAGCTGCATGTCACCGAGGTCGAGCATGGCCATGGCTCCGTAGCCATCGCGCGGCGACCACTCTTTGCTAGCGCTGGCGGTTCGATTACCACCGACATAACGAAGAGCGATGAAGTTGTGCGCGTCGCCGGCGGTCAATTCCCCGATGCGGTTCTTGAAGAGACGAGCCCTCGGAGCATTCGCGTTCGTCGTGATGAAGTCGTTCAGGCCGTCGTGATCGAAATCGAGGATTCCGAAGGACCGTGCGTCGGAGGGATCGTCCGCGCCCGAGATCCCGGAGGCTTCGAAGAACTCGGTTGCGCCTTTACTGAGGAACAAGTGATTGCGCTCATAGCCACTGAAGGATGCGCCCTGTTTTCTTTTATCCGCAAGCTCCTTGTTGCCCGTCTTATTGGATTCATTTTCTTCGCGTACGACCGCACGCCAGAACTGAGTTCATGTGTCCGCCGCGATAGCGAATTGTTTGGGCGCCGTGTAATGGCCGCAGATTGCGTAGATGTCGAGATAGCCGTCGTTGTCTACATCGACGAACTGGCTACCCCAACCCCAACCGGCCGCAGAAACGCGTAGAGTGGAATCCTCGGTTCCGGAGACCCGCTCAAACGTTCCCTTGTTGTTTCGGAAGAGCGAGTTGCCCTTGGCCATGTCTTCGAACGGGGTGCCGAACTCGCCTGCCATTCTCGTGATTCGCTTACCGGCCTTGCTGAACATGTTCGTGACGTAGAGGTCGAGCTGGCCGTCGTTGTCGTAATCACCCCAGCTATTGCCCATCCCGAACCCGATGTCTGCTGTACCGGTTTCATCGGTAATACTCGTGAACTTGCCGTTCCCGTCGTTTCTTACGAACTGGTTGAGGGCAAAGTCATTGGCAATGTAGACATCGGCGTCGCCGTCCTCGTCGAAGTCGGCCCAGCCAGCCTGGAACGTGTTCCGATAGCTGGCGAGAGCTCCGATGTTTTCGACAAGTTGGAACTCGCCGTTACCAATGTTCCTGTAGAGAAGATTCGGAGGTCCGATCCGGTTCTTTGTGCGGTGAGTCCCCTTGGTCTTGAGCAATTTCGAAAAGCTCGCGGCGACGTTCTTCGGCAAGAAGCTAAGCAGCTTGAAAGGGCCGATGGTGTCGACGATCTGTCCTGCGTACGTTCCGAAGTACAAATCGAGCAGACCGTCGTTGTTGTAGTCGACAGCGTTGATCGAAGAAACGAGCCCAGGCATCTCTCCTTTGATATGAGATCGGGTGCGGTCGACGAAACGACCATCCACGTTCTCAAGGTACATGCTTCGATTGAGGGTTCGTCCAATGGCGACGTCGAGGTCCCCATCGTTGTCGTAGTCCGCAAAGATTGAGCTTGAGCAGTGCCCCTCTATCGCTAGCCCCAGTTCCTCGGCGATTTCCTCGAAGGTTCCATCGCCGCGATTGCGAAAGAGCTGATTCGGACCCCATCGTGCCATGAGGTAGAAATCGTCAAACCCGTCGCGATCGATATCGACGACGGACACCGCAGGGTGACGATCAAATGCAGCCCAGTTGAAGAACTCGTGCGGCCTCTTGAACTCATCTCCCTCGATGAAATTTTGCACGATCAATTCTTCGTGAATTGAGCGGCGGGCAGCTCGAAGCTCTTCGGGATTCGGTATCGCCGATTCCAAAACGTCTTCGAAGAGCAGAGAGTCAGCGCTCATCGTCTCGAAGTTCTTCGTCTTCCACTTAATGATTCGCCAGGTCGACTTCGGCTTCTCGGCGTCGCCCTCTTCAGCATGCTCGCTCTCGGAACTGTCGACCTCGACCCGCTCCCATCGGATCAAGACTTTGCCTGTCGCGTAGGCGGGCGTTCCCTCATTGAGAATCGCGAGCCCCTTGAATCCCGTGACACTCTCAAACTCGGTCTCTTCCTCGTTCGTGAAGCCACCGTCGATGTTGTAGAACTTCGCGAAGTCGAAGTAGGCGACGGTCTCGAAAAAAGGCCGCCAGAGATCGAGTTCGGAACGGCTCTGCTTCTTGGAATCGTGAAGAACGGGCCAGCCCGACTTTTCGAGTTCCAGGAACTGGAAGGATTGGAGACTCTCCGCGCTGGCATCCGCATCGAGGTCGTAGAAGGTCACCTCTTCCGCAAACAGCTTCGGTGCGGAATCACCGGGAACCGTCAGGTTCATGGCGCTCTTCGAGAGTCCGGAGAGCAAGGCGGTCAGAGTGACAATGACACTCTCGCTTCGGTCGATGGCTTCCATCACCCGGCGTTTCTCGAGTTGTTTGTCGTCCTTCGCGGCTGGCGTCTTCTTCTTCGCTTCGGTATTGCTCGCCACCGGGGTCGGTTTCGATGTCGAACTCGCGGGCGCTTCCGAGCATGAGCTGAAGCTCGCGATCGTGGCGAGAAGGCCGAGCGTGGCGCTGATTTTCAGCCCCCCCCATTTGGGGTGTTCTGGCCGTGTTTTCGAGAGGGGAGTGAAGGGGTGCAATCTAATCATGGCGGTAATAACTCGATCCTAGCGGGCGAATGCTGGAGGCAATCATACCTCTCCTATCGGCCGCGAGTGGATAAAAACACTCACGCAAACGCAGCCCGTTTTCAAATCGAAGCGCCATCTACGACCTTCGTCGAATCGGGGAATGAGCCCAGTTGGGCTCACTCTTTACTCGGGCCACTGAATGGGCGCAAGGGCTTCGACGACGAAGTCATCCTGTCCCTCGGTGATGGTGACCCTTGTCCGTAGCGGGAGGTCGGAAAACTCCTGACCCTGTAGTCCACCCGGCCAATCGACATGCAGCTTTACAATCCGATCGGCAGTCCCCAGCCCGATCTCCTGCTGGAGGCTGGAGCCCCCGAAACTCCCTCCGGTCGACACCTGGCGGTGAAGCTGGCGCTCGCCGTCCGGACCCTCGATCGTCATCGTGAGCCGAGTGCCGATCGCCGAACGATTGGCGTTCACTCCGACGAATCGAATATGAATCCAGGCGTGGTCGGAGCCCGGGTTTTCGAACAGAGCGTTCGGAAAGGTATCCGACGTGTACCAGCCGCCCATCTGCGCGAACAGGTCTTGATCGCCGTCGGAGTCCAAGTCGCCGAAGGCAATGCCGTGCCCCTTTTGAAGGTGGCCGACGCGAGCGGACGCCGTCACATCGACGAACCGCTCACCGTTCACGTTCTTATAGAGCACATTGGGGACGAGCATTTCGAAGTAGGGCCCGCCAGTTCCGAGATAGAAGTCGAGGAAGCCGTCATTGTCGAAGTCCGCGAAGTTGGCGCCCATCGGAACGCGAGCATGATCGAGGCCCCAGGCTTTGGTGCGATCCACGAAGCCGCCCTTGCCGTCGTTGATGAAGAGCTTCATGCGCTCGCCCTGCAAGTGTACTCCGATATAGTCTGCGGCGATGTCCTTGATGCTCTTCGCGCCATAACCTCCTACGTAGAGGTCGAGCCATCCGTCGTTGTTGACGTCCCAAAACCATGACGCGAAGCTGCTGTTGTTCGGCTCGGCTTGAGCAACTCCGAGCTCCGGAGCGACGTCGGTGAACTTTCCGTTGCCGTCATTTCGATAGAGCCGATTGGGTTGACCGCAATTGGAGAGAAACAAATCGGGATCGCCGTCATTGTCATAGTCGCCCCAGGCTGTGGCTTTTCCGTTCCGGTTGTTCTCGATGCCCGCGTCTTTCGTGATGTCGGTGAACGTGCCGTCACCGTTATTGCGGAAGAGCTCAACCGGAGAGAAGGTTGTTTGGCTCAGGCGTTCATTGGCGAAGAAGAGGTCGAGGTCTCCATCCAGATCGAAGTCGCTCCACGAGGCGCCCAGTGTCGGGTAGGCGACTTTTGCCAAGCCCGCGTCCTTCGTGACATCGGTAAACGTGCCGTCTTCATTCTGCCGCAAGAGGGAGTTTCGTTGCTGTCCCCATTTGCGCTGCCAAGCGCCTCTCAAAATCAAGAGGTCCAGTCGTCCATCGTTGTTGTAGTCCGCCTGAACCAGGTTCATTCCGCCGACTTCATCGGAGAGCTTGGAAACGTCCGACCAGTCGCTGAACCCCGCTGCTCCGTCGTTGTGGTAGTACTCGATCGGAGTACACATTCGGAGGCTGGATACAATGATATCCAGTCGACCGTCGCCATCGAAGTCATCGACGATCGCTCCGCCGGCCAAGTCACGGGATTCGGCAAGCCCCAGAATCGGCGCAACATCTCGGAAAGCGGGAACGGTGACCTCCGACTCGAAAGCCCGCAGCGGAATGACCGAGTTGGTCGTTGCGGCCTCGTCGTAAAGGCCGGCCGTCATGTGAACGATTCCGTTCAGCCATCGCACGCCGGCATCCTTGGGAGTGAGCGCCAAAACGGCTTCGAATTGTTCGATGGCAGCCAGGGCGAAGCTCTTGTCGGGCCAACGCCCCTTCTCGTTAATCGGAAAGAGGCAACTGTCCGAATGATGTTCTTGAATGCAATGTTGAGTCTCGCCGCCTCGCATCAGCGCGATGCCGAGCGACCGCGTAAGCCGTTTCACCTGATTGGGTGTGCCGGACTTCGAGGCAATCTCGAGCGCCGTTTCGAGCACTTCAACACAACGGTCGATGTCGCCTTGAATGAGGAGCTCGTTCGCCAGAAAGTACGCGACGTCCGCTACCGATTTCGGGCTCGATTCCGCAATCGCCTTCTTCAGCTCTGCCTCGAGTCGGATCAGCTCTCCGCGTCCAAAGTTGGGTAGCTCCGGCTCGGCCGAGAGCACTTCGCAAAGCTCTTCCGGCTCTGGGACACGCGCTAAGAACTCCTGCATTTCCGGTCCAGGTGCGGACTCCTTCCGCCTTGCCATGGGCGTACTCGCCATTGATTGTTTCTTGGCTGCGGCAGGCCGCGCCTTCTTCTCTGAATCGCGCGCGGCGGTGCTATTGCTCGAGACTACCGGTGGCTTCGTTCCGCTCTTTTCTTGGTCAGGAGAGCAGCTCGGCAAGAGGACCCCCATGCCGGCGAACGCCAAGAGCAATATTCCCTTCGTTCGAACAAGGAAACTAGATAAACGTGAAGAGCGGTTAGCGCTGGCGGACATGGAGTGTTCTTGTAGTTCAGATTCGTCGAGCCGGTACTGTCGCGCTCTTCGATGTGTTGTGCCCGTGCCGCATCGCAGAGCGAAGACAAGGATGGGCGGCCGTGGCGAACATCTTATCATCATCAAATTCCGCCGCTCGACGGGCGCAATTCACGCGAGCTAGTCGTAGTGGGTAGAGAATTGCGCTCAGCCGATAGGCACCTGGCGCACAGCCGAACGGCGCCTGCGTTGGATTACGTAGCCGTAGCAACACGGAGGTGATGTCGAGAGTAGAGGGGTTACTCGAAGCGATTCGCGAAAGCCCGCGAGGGCCATCGCCAACTTAAGACGTCGGCCTACAAATGGCGTCAAAGTCGAATACGCACCCATGACCGGTAGTGCGGAATTAACCGGGCGAGAGCGCCCTTCAGCCGTGGAATGGATTTCGAGCGGCATGGCTTCAATTGAGAGCACTCTGCGTGCTTTCCGTTTTATTGCCCTACCGGGAATTCGTGGCCGTCCATAAAATTGGGTGGCTAGAACAACCGACCCAAAGGAAAGCTCCATGCTCGCATATCGATGCTTTGCCACGACTGCATGTCTTCTCGCCCTTTCGCTTCCCGCTGTCGCGGTAACTGCTGAGGCTCCCGACGAACTCCCCAGTTTCGACTGGGCCGACTTCGACAGAGACGGTTTGATCGACGTCTACGTGCGCTTTCCAGGCGCTGCGGATCAACTCTACAAAAACGTCGGTGATGGCAAGTTCGAGAACGCGAGCGCACACGCGCTGCCGTGTTCGGCGTGCGGCTCACGAACGGTCATGTGGCAAGACGTCAACGGCGACGAGATGCCCGACCTGATCCTTGTAACGGAAGAAGGCCAGCTTCGCATCCTGCAGAACCAAGCGGGGCTGTTCATCGACGGAACTCCCCATACCGGTGTTGCGACGGGGCTCTCCATCACAGATTTAAAACCGATCGACTTCGACGGCGACGGTCTCGTCGACTTGCAGTTGGAGACAGATCGAGGACCTGCGCTTTATCAAAACCTCGGCAACTTTTCGTTCGCGGGAGTCGCGTTGCCAGGATTTAGCGAAGGGGATGTGCACGATGAGACCACGGGAATCCTGAGCTCTGGAGCATTGGAGTCGTTTTCAGAAAACTCGGACACCGGTCTCATCGAAAGTGGACTGCTGATGGACGAATCCTCATCCGGAACGGGGCGAGGAAGTGTAGATGGATTGCGAGGACCGCGTTCGTCGGATTTCATAGTCCTAGAGCCCGGAGAAAGTCGCGCTCCGAATGATCAAGAACCGGACAAGGTCCTTGCTACGAGCCATCCGATCCCCAGACATTTGCAGCCGATTTCGATCTGCTCGCCGAGTATCCGCGATGTCGGGACGACGTCCTGTTTGACGGCTTCGTCCACACCGACACTTGGAAGGCTCTTTCCGATGAGCTTGGAGCTCAACGTCGACTCCGGCACAGGCTTCGTGGGCATCGGAACGACAACACCGACAGCGCAGCTTGAAATCGCCGGCGATCTCGACGTCAACACGGGCAGCATCTACAGGGACGGTGTGTTGATCCTGCACGGCAATGGCGCCTCGAACAACGTGGCGCTCGGCGTGGACTCGCTGGAGGATGTCACTACCGGATTCAGCAACACGGCTATCGGGCGTGGTGCGCTGAACTCCAACACCACGGGCATGCGCAACGTGGCTGTCGGAGATCTCGCTCTCGCCGCGAGTCCAACGGGGCAATCGAATACCGCCGTGGGAAACCGTGCGATGTTCTCTGACACGACCGGATTCGGAAACACGGCCACGGGTGATCGCGCGATGTACTCGAACACGACGGGTGGCTCGAACACGGCCAACGGCTACAAGTCGATGTACAGCAATACCACGGGTATCTCCAACACGGCCAACGGCAGTCGGGCATTGTTTTTCAATACGACCGGCACGAAAAACACGGCGCAGGGCTACAAGGCGCTGCTCTCGAATACTACCGGCTCGTACAACATGGGCAACGGGTATCGCGCGTTGCACGACAACACGACGGGCACATCGAATACGGCCAGCGGAAGTCGGGCGCTGTACGCGAACACCATCGGTAGCGCGAATACGGCGACGGGGCGGCGTGCGCTACGGACAAATACGACCGGATACGACAACACGGCGAGCGGGTACAGGGCGATGTACGCCAATACCACGGGCAGAGATAACGTCGCTAACGGTAGCTCGGCGTTGAGTTCCAACACGATAGGTTCGGGAAATACGGCGACTGGCTCCGATTCGCTGCTTTCCAACACGAGCGGGCTGACGAATACCGCCAACGGCTACGCAGCACTCAAGACGAATACGACTGGCAACAGCAACACGGCTTCGGGAGCAGACGCTCTGCGGTACAACACCACCGGTTCCAAAAACACCGCCTCCGGATTCCGTGCGCTCTCCGCCAACACGACGGCGGCGAACAACTCGGCATTCGGATACGTCGCTCTCCGAGACAATACGCTCGGAGCGAACAACACGGCGATTGGATCTGAAGCGCTATTGATCAACACGACCGGCTCTAACAACACGGCTAGTGGCTATCGCGCTCTGTACGCGAATACGACTGGATACGAGAATGTCTCGGTCGGATCAAAAGCCCTCTTTTCGAATACGACAGGAGGCCTTAATACCGCCGTCGGAAGTTCCGCGTTGTATTACAACACGAGCGGTCAGGGAAACACGGCTCTAGGATTTCAGGCGCTCGCGAAAAACACAACTGGGTTCTCCAATACGGCTACTGGAATCAACGCGCTCAGGAATAATACGAGCGGATCGAAAAACACTAGCACCGGAGATTCTGCCCTCAAATCCAACACAACGGGCTCCAATAACACGGCGACCGGTATAAGTAGTATGTACTACAACACAACGGGTCAAGACAACACGTCCGCCGGTTATCGCTCGCTCAATTCCAACTCGATCGGTAGTTACAACACAGCGACTGGGTCCAAGGCGCTTTTTTCGAACACTACCGCGAACGCGAACACGGCGACCGGAGACCGGGCTCTCTACCTGAACACGACAGGTGGATACAACGTCGCCTCTGGACAATCCGCCCTCTTTAGTAACACGACGGGCAGTTACAACACGGCGGCTGGCCAATCGGCGCTCCTCTCCAATACCACCGGGTCCAAAAATACGGCCAGTGGACACCAGGCCCTGAGTTCCAATGCTACGGGCTACAACAACACCGCCAGTGGATTCCGAGCGCTACGGTTCAGCACCGGAATCAACAACACCGCGTTTGGAGCGGAAGCGCTGTATTCCAATACAACAACGTCCGGCAATACTGCCCATGGATTTTCGGCGCTTCGATCGAACCTAACAGGCGGAGGCAACACGGCGAGTGGCAGTCAGGCGATGTTCCTGAACACGACGGGATCCAATAATACGGTAAGCGGAGGCCGTGCTCTCTTCTTCAACACGACAGGGTATAGCAATACGGCGATTGGCTATCAGTCGCTGTACGCGAACACGACCGCATCTAACCTCACAGCTATTGGGTTTCATGCACTCCGAGCGAACACGACGGGTGCCAGCAACACAGCTATTGGGGATTCCGCACTCCGAGCCAACACAACGGGTTTCGGCAACACGGCTATTGGGCGCTCCGCACTCCGATTGAATACGACGGGCGATAGGAACACGGCCAGCGGCCACTTGGCGCTTGCGTCGAACGAGACCGGCGAAAAAAACACGGCGAACGGCTTCGGAGCGCTGGAATCCAATACCTATGGTTACAACAACACCGCTATCGGGCACGAAGCGCTTAACTCCAATACTTTGGGCATTGAAAACGTCGCCATCGGTCGTGGGGCGCTCGCAGACAACACAACCAGTGATTTCAACGTCGCGGTTGGAGGCTTCGCGCTGGGAGGCAACTACAAAGGAAGCAGTAACACGGCGATTGGACACGCCGCGCTCTCCAGCAACAGCTACGGAAACGCGAATACAGCGAGTGGGAGTTTCGCCCTGAATTCGAACACGGACGGAAACGGAAATACCGCGACGGGCGATGATTCGCTTGAGACCAATACGACGGGTTCGAACAACGCGGCGCTTGGTAGGCGTGCGCTCCAAAGCAACACAATCGGGGGTGGAAACACAGCTGTCGGCTTCGAGTCGCTCAATTCGAGCACGACCTCCAGCTTGAGCACCGCAGTGGGATATCAAGCGCTCGATAACTCGAACGGAATTCGTAACATCGCCCTTGGGGCGTTCGCGGGGACCAGCCTCACGACGGGAATAGACAACATCCTGATTGGTAACGGCGGCTTTCCCGTGGAGAGTGGGACGATTCGCATCGGCAGCGGCCTGCACTCGAGGGCCTTCGTATCCGGTATCCACGGCGTGACCGTCACTGGCGGGAGTTCGGTCTTCATCAAGAGCGACGGTCAATTAGGCACGACCACATCTTCGCGTCGTTTCAAGGAGGACATCCGCGAGATGGACGATGCGACGGAGAGATTGCTTGAGCTGCGACCGGTGCTATTCCGCTACAAGCCCGAGGTCCTGAGCGGCGAGCGGCCGCAGGAGTACGGACTGATCGCCGAAGAGGTGGCCGAGGTCTTCCCGGATCTCGTGATCTACGACGAAGAGGGCAAGCCCTTCACGGTCAAGTACCACCTCTTGAGTTCTATGTTGCTCAACGAGATGAAGAAGCTGAGTGATGAGCATGCGACGCTCGAAAAGGCGTTCGAGCTCCTGAGGTCCGAGCACGAGCAACGTATCGCCAGTCTCGAAGAGCGGTCGTTGTCAGGACGGCGCCCTGCGACGATGGTCGGCGATACGCCATTGGGTATGGATCAGTAAGCGCGCGTTTCGATCCCCGGCTTCGGCGCGTCTATGCGCTACTCTTTGTAGAATCCAGCATGCCGAACCTGATCGCGTTGTCCGAGAAACCCATCCGCCTCCAACTCCTCGGGCTGACGCTCTTACTCGCGGGCTGCAGTGCGGAGCAAGGCGCGGAGCAACCTACGAACCGCGCCGTTGTCATCGGAATCGACAGTGCCGACTGGCGTATAATCGACGCGCTCGCCGCGGAGGGCGAGATGCCGAACCTGATGAGCTTGCGCGAGCGCGGGGTCTCCGGGCCGCTCGAGACGTTGAACGATATCGCGCTCTCGCCGGTGATCTGGACCAGCATGGCGACAGGCAAGACGGCGGCAAAGCACGGCATTACCTGGTTCATGGTTGACCAGCCCGACGGAACTCGCGTGCCGGTGCGCAGCACGAACCGCAAAACTGCGGCAGTCTGGAATATCTTGGCCGCGAACGATCTCTCTTCGGCAGTTGTCGGTTGGTGGGCGACGTACCCCGCGGAAGAGGTTGGCGAAGGCGCGATTGTCTCCGATGCACTCGGCTTTCATGGGTTTGGTTCTACTGCGCGCGGAGGCGATGACCTTCGCAAGACCTATCCGAGTTCGATGTTCGCGGAGGTCGACGCGCTGGTTCCCCCCGACCAGCAGGTCTCATCGGAGTTCGTCCGACGCTTCGTACACATCAGCGAAGAGGACTATCGCGACGAGATGTTCGACCCAGCGCGTTTTCCCAAGCGTAACCCGTTCAATCCGATCCATCTGTTTCAGCAGTATGCGGTGACAGCAATGGGTTACACGGCGATCTCGGAGAAGCTGTTGGAAGAACGGAACGACGATCTCTTTATGGTCTACTTTGAACAGGTTGACAGCTTCTCGCATCTGTTCATGAAGTACGCGCCGCCGAGACGCGAGGGAATCGACGAGGAGGAGTTCGAGCGCTATCGCGACGTCGTGCACGAGTGGTATCTGTATCAAGACGAGCTGCTCGGACGGTTGCTCGCCAAGATCGACCTCGAGACAACGGCAGTCTTCATTGTCTCGGATCACGGCTTCAAGAGTGGCGAGCGGCGTATTAAGAGCGGGGAGGTGATCGACATTAAGAAAGCTCACCTGGATCACGAGACGGACGGGGTTTTTCTGGCGGCGGGACCGCACATTCCGCGCGGTGGTGAGATCAGCGGTGCCTCGGTGCTCGATCTGACTCCGACCCTACTTCACTACCTCGGGCTTCCGATTGGCAAAGACATGGCCGGAAAGGTCTTGGTCGACACCTTCGATGCGGAGTTCCAAGCGGACCACCCAATTCGGTATGTGTCGACGCACGAGAAGGGCGATCGATCTCGGCTCGCTGCAGACGCCACGCCGGTTGAAGCCGGCTCGCAGGGCGAGGTCGAGGATGGATTGCGAGCGCTCGGATACATCGGCGACGCGGACGAGGAGAGGGCGGGCGATACCGACGCCCCCGCAGAGCAGACTTCCCCCGAGATTCACAACAACATGGGTCGCATCCTTTTGAGGGACGGCGAGCACGAGAAGGCACTGGGCGAGTTCAACAAGGCGCTCGCACTCAATCCGAACAACGCGGAAGCGCTGCTCAATATAAGTGCCATCCATCAGGGCCAGGGGAAGAACGACATAGCCCAACACTTCATTCAACGCGCGCTAGCCGTTGATCCCAACTCGGTCGGAGCTCTCGCGCAACTTGCTGAGATCCGCCGCGATGAGGGCGATCTCGCTGAAGCTATTCGCCTGTTCGCCGAGGCGCTCGCCATCGACGATTCGCACCCCTTCCTGTTCCAAGGCATCGGCGATGTGCTCCAACGCAATGGCCAATACGAGCAAGCCGTTCAGGCCTTTAAAAACGTGCTAGCGCTCGAGCCCGACTCGTTTAAAGCTCGTTACAACTTGTCCGTCACCTATACCAATATGGGCCGAGTCGACGAGGCGATCGCGATCTGCGAGGAAGCGCTCGAACTCAGTCCAAAAAATCCGGAAGCACCGGCGGCGCGCAACAATCTGGGCGCGATCTACCTAAGCCGCGGCGAGAATGAGTTGGCGCTCGAGCATTTTGAGGCTGCGCTGAAAGCCGCGCCCTTTAATCTCGAGTCGCGTTACAACGCCGCCCTTCTTTATATGGAGCAAGGGCGGACCGATGAAGCTATCGAACGCTTGGAGGAAGCGGCAAAGCTTCAGCCCAATCACGAGTCGGTCAACCTCCGACTAGGTCTTGTTTACTTGGGTGTTGGACGCGGTGAGGATGCGTATCGTCATCTGTTGCTGGTACGTCGACTCTATCCTCAGAATTGGAGCGCGACCGTCGCGCTCGCCGCACTTCACGCACGAGCCGAGCAGCCCGATTTGGCCGAGCAGTTACTCGCGGAGGCTGAGAAGAGCGGTGGTGAACTTGCGCGCGCCTTCGCCGCCGACTTCCCTGTCTTGGCTCCGCTGCTTGCAAAGTGAGAATCGAAGTGTCGGCCCGTCCGAACGAGGCGACGTCTTTTCGGCCTACACGCGAGCCGGCGGCCCATCTCGGCTGGGCGATTGCGGACAACCCGTTCGGTACTGCCGTCTCCGAACCCACCATTTCGGGAATAGGGCTCTCCACGGGCACTTATTCGATCTGTGATATGGACATGCCTCTGCCGAATTCCGGCACGATGCCCTTCGTCATCGGCCGGACTTACAAGGTTCGCCAAGACACAAATGGCTGCCACTTTGACTCGACCCAGTCCTAGCAGGGAGTGAACTTGACCTTGCCCCAAAATCCGGTCCACGAAGAATGAGAGCCTTTGCCTAGATTGACCTGCCGCAAAGTCAGATCTCGTCGATTGGAGACTCGCCGCCGATTGACTTAGCATGAGCGGATGATCGTGCTTCGCGCTGTGCTGGGGTTGGTGTTCTTTTGCGTTGTGGCTTGGCTGATGTCGAGTTCGCGGCGGCGGTTTCCCTGGCGGCTCGTGCTGAGTGGGATTGGGCTTCAGGTTGGGTTGGCGTGGTTGTTTTTGGAGAACTCGGTTGGGCTGGCTTTGTTTGAAGGGGCCTCGGGCTTTGTTGCGAAGTTGACCTCGGTGGCGGAGCCGGGCGCTCGGCTGGTGTTTGGGCCGTTGGCGGACTTTGGGGAGATGGCCGCGGTGTTTGGGCCGGATGGAGCGTTTGTGTTTGCGTTCGCGGGGAAGGGGCTCGTGCTCTTGATCTTCTTTTCGGCGCTGATGGCGGTGCTCTATCACATCGGGGTGATGCAAATCATTGTCTGGGCTTTGGCGCGGATGATGTCGCTCGTGATGGGAGTGTCGGGAGCGGAAGCGATGGCGATGGCGGCGAACGTGTTTGTCGGAAACACCGAAGCGCCGCTCGTGGTTCGGCCCTACGTGCCGCGCATGACTCTGTCGGAGTTGAACGCGTTGATGACCGGCGGATTCGCGACGATTGCGGGGACGGTCTTGGCGGTCTACATGGGCATTCTTGGGGAAGAGCTCGGGCCGCATTTGTTGAGCGCTTCGGTCTTGTCGGCGCCGGCGGCCTTTGTGATCGCAAAAATCATGCGGCCGGAGACGGAGAGCTCGGAGACGGCGGGGAAGATCGAGTTTCGCGTGGATCGCACGGCGAATAATCTGATCGAGGCGGCGACGGACGGGACGACGACGGGGCTGAAACTGTGGCTCAATGTGATCGCGATGTTGATCGCCTTTATGGCGCTCGTGAATTTGGCGAATTGGCCAATAGGTGCCATTGGCGAGGCTTTTGAGGTGGATGGTGGTCTCTCACTCCAGCGGCTGTTCGGCTGGGTTTTTGCTCCCGTGGCTTGGGTGATGGGCGTCGAGGGTTGGCACGACAGCCAATTGATGGGGACGCTGCTCGGGACCAAGCTCTCGATCAATGAGTTCGTCGCTCTAACGGAGATGACCAAGTGCCTGCCCGGCGGGGTGACGCCTTTCGAACACGCGCGCACGGCCGAGATGGCGGCCTATGCCTTGTGCGGTTTCGCGAACTTCGGGTCGATCGGGGTGCAGATCGGCGGCTTGGCGCCGCTCGCGCCAGAGCGCAAGTCCGACATCTCGCGACTCGCCTTCAAAGCGATGATCGGCGGCGCCTTTGCGTCTTGGATGACGGCGGCGGTGGCGGGGGCATTCCTTTGAGCGTTTCCGGGAGCAGCTCCGGCGTAGCCCTCCTCTCTCGCGCGGCGCGCATCGAGTCGGCCCTTCGCGAACGCGGGATCGCAGAGCTCGCGCCACGCGTCGCGATTGTGCTCGGCTCCGGCCTCGGGCAGTTCGCCGACTCGCTCGAGGACGCCACGTCGATTCCCTATGCCGACCTCGACGGGATGCCCGAGAGCACCGTCCCCGGCCACGAAGGGCGCTTGGTGGTTGGACGGCTCGCGAATCAAACGGTGCTCGTTCAACAGGGTCGCATTCATCTCTACGAGGGCTGGTCCGCGCGGGACATCACGGCTGCCGTCCGAGCTTTTGCGGGTATCGGCATTCGCGACCTGCTGCTCACCAATGCTGCGGGCGGCCTGAATCGCGAGTGGGAGCCGGGGACGCTGATGCGGATTCGCGATCACATCAATCTGCAGGAGGCGACGCCGCTCGAACCGGACGAAGCGGGCTTCGGGAATCCCTACTCATCAGAAGTCACGGCGGCGATGGAGCGCGCGGCAGAGCGGGAGGGGCTCGAAGTCCAATCGGGCGTCTACGCCGCCTTCGTCGGTCCGGCCTACGAGACGCCGGCTGAAGTCCAAATGGCGCGGAGATTCGGTGCGGATGCGGTGGGGATGAGCACCGTTCTCGAGGTCTTGGCCGGTCATGCCGCGGGTATGCGGGTCGGGGGCATCTCCTGTATTACCAACCTCGCATCGGGGATCGGTGAGCATCCGCTCTCCCACGAAGAGGTGATTTCCGCTGGGGTGAAAGCTTCAACGCGCTTTGTTCACCTCCTGGCGGCGACGGTTGCGGAGCTTTGATTTCCTGCTAGCAGCCCGTGGTAAAAGTCATTCACTCCATAAGCGGCCGATTTTTGGCCAGGTCGGCACCCAAAAGCCTCCCCGAATCTATGGATTCGGGTTCGTTTCCGGGCACCAACCCGACTAAAAATTTGCTGCTCATAGAGC
>JAJDEU010000022.1 GCA_029259635.1 Planctomycetota bacterium
GCTCTATGAGCAGCAAATTTTTAGTCGGGTTGGTGCCCGGAAACGAACCCGAATCCATAGATTCGGGGAGGTTTTTGGGTGCCGACCTGGCCAAAAATCGGCCGCTTATGGAGTGAATGACTTTTACCACGGGCTGCTAGATCGTCGCGGCGAGCAGCGCGCGCGTGCGTTCATGCTCTGGATCGGCGAGCAGCGCCTGGGCAGGCCCCTGCTCCACGATTTGTCCCGCGTGCATGACGGCGATTCGGTGTGCGAGGATTCGGACGACCGAGAGATCGTGTGCGATGAAGAGATAGGCCAGACCGCTCTCCTCCTGAAGCTCGAGCAGGAGATTGAGGATGCCCGCTTGGACCGAGACGTCGAGCGAACTGACGACTTCATCGCAGACGAGCACGCGCGGTTCGAGGATCAAGGCGCGCGCAATCGAGAGCCGTTGCCTCTGGCCCGCGGAGAATTCGTGCGGATAACGCGTCGCGACCGACGCGCCGAGACCGACGCGCTCGAGAACTGTTGCGACTCGATCGGCGAGCTCCGCCGCGTCCCAACCGAAGTGCAGGCGAGGCGCTTCTCCGAGCAACTCCCCTACCCGGAAGCGCGGATTCAGAGTGGCGCCGGGATTCTGAAAGACGATCTGCAGCTCCGGGCGGAGCGCGCGAACACGGGCCGCATCGAGTTCCAATAAGCGCACCGGCTCGCGTCCGGGCGACCGGTAGAACACCTCGCCGGACTGCACCGATTCCAGCCCAAGACTCGCGCGCGCAAGCGTCGATTTGCCTGAGCCCGACTCTCCGACGATCGCCAACGTCTGACCGGCTTCGAGCTCATAGCTCACTCGATCGACCGCTTTCAATAGGCGCCGCGGACGGCCGAACCGACGTCTGCCGATTCCGAACTGGACCGAGAGATCCTTCACTTCGAATAGGCTCACTCCGGCCCCCCTTCGGTGCTCGCTTCGCGCAGGCCCGAGTCGTCGAGCGGATAGAAACACGCCACGCTGCGCGCCGCTCGCTCGCTCTCGCAGGTCGGGAGCTCCTCCGCACAGCGCGCCTCACGATAATCACAGCGCGGATGAAAGCCACACCCCGTCGGAACGGATCCCACCGTCGGTACGGTTCCGCCGATCTCGAACAGGCGCTGATGCGGCTCGCCGCGACTTGGCCGACAGTCGAGTAGCCCGCGCGTGTAGGGATGCTGCGGGTGCTCGAAGAGCTCCCGGACCGGAGCGCTCTCGACGATGCGCCCCGCGTACATCACGCAGGCGCGGTCGACGTGATCCTGAACGACCGCGAGATCATGGGAGACAAACAAGAGCGCCATCTCGTGGTCCGCTCGCAACCTCCGAAAGAGTTCGAGGATCTCTTTCTGAACGGTGACGTCGAGCGCCGTCGTCGGTTCGTCCACCAGCAGTAACCTCGGTGAGCAGGCGATGGCGATCGCAATGGCGACGCGCTGGTTCATTCCGCCCGACAGCTGATGCGGAAAGTTGCGAGCTCGCAGGTCGGGCTGCTCAATCCCGACCTCGTCCAGTAGCTCCACCGACCTCGTCCAGGCCGCGCGCTTCGCGAGACCGAGATGACAGCGGAGCACTTCCGCCACCTGCTCGCCAATTGAGAGGACCGGGTTGAGCGAGCGCGTCGGCTCTTGAAAGACGACGCCGATCTCGCGACCCAGAGTGCGGCGCCTGACCTTCGGATCGAGCAGAGTCAGGTCGCGATTGTCGAAGCGCACTTCGCCCGAAGTGCGTCGCATCGTCGGCGGCAAGAGATCGACGAGAGCGGCGAGCAGAGTGGACTTCCCGCAGCCGGACTCGCCGACGAGCGCGAGCGCTTCGCCCGGCTCTAGGCGCAGGCTAGCTCCGTCCACGACCGCAGCGCCGGAATTCGCCGAGCTGGATGAGCTCCCGAGCCGAACGACTAAATCCTGCACGCAGAGTAGTGAGCTCATGCTCGACCTCCACGTGCGGCGCTTGTGCGCAAGTCGCCGCCGGCGCTCGACGGCAACGTTCGCCGCAGACCGTCGCCGAGCAGGTTGAAGGCCAGCACGGTGAGAAAGACCATCGCGCCGGGGAAGAGCTGAAGCCACCAGAT
Source organism: Planctomycetota bacterium (assembly GCA_029259635.1). GTDB lineage: Bacteria > Planctomycetota > UBA1135 > UBA1135 > OFTM34. The sequence continues at coordinate 2,088 of JAJDEU010000022.1, forward strand.
GCTCGCGTCGCGTTCGACGGCGATCAAGCCGCCCCAGGATGGAGTGGGCGGGCCGATGCCGAAGCCGAGGAAGCTGATCGCGGATTCGGTGAGAACGGCACCGGAGGTGGCGAAGGCTGCGGCGACCAAGACGGGCGGAAGCGCGAGCGGCAAGAGGTGACGGAAGGCGATTCGGAGCGGAGGAATTCCGAGGGCTTCTGCCGCCGTGGTGAGTTCGAGTTCGCGCAGGCGCAAAAGCTCGGCTCGCACCAGCCGCGCAATCTCCGTCCAGCCGACGAGGCCGATCACGAGCGCGATCATCAGAGTCGGATGAACACGATCCACCGGCAGGAACGCGACGCCGGCGAGGATCAAGAGAAAGGCCGGGAAGGACTGGACGATCTCAACCGTGCGCAGGAACACGAGGTCGACGAGGCCGCCGAACATGCCGGCCAGCGTTCCCAGCACCACGCCGATGACCGAGACGAGCAGCGCGGCGAGGAGGGCGACGGCGAGGCTCAAGCGACCGCCGTGCAGGAGTCGCGCGAGGACGTCGCGACCGAGTGCATCGGTGCCCAGGAGATGACGCCCCGCGGAGCCCACCGCCGGTTCGCCGGGACGCACTTCGATCGGGGTCCGGTCGCTCGACTCCGAGCCGCGCACCCAAGCTGGCGGGACAAAGCTCTCATTCAGATGAGTCTCGGTAGAGCCGAACGCGACGGGAGTAAAGAGCGCGCTCTCGACTCGCACGCCGCCCGCGGTCATCTCCGCCTTGAGCCCGCTTGCTCGCTCACTCTCGCCGGACAATCCGATCGCGACGGCGAACAAGCCGGCCGCGCCGAGGCTCAAGAACAACCACTTCGCGCGTCGGCGCCGGGAGAAGAACGGCGCCAGTACAAGCGCGAACCAAGCTCCGATGGAGAAGCCATCGAGCGGAGAGAGCGCGGCGAAGGCCGGGAAACTGCGCGTGGCTCGCAGCGCGGTGCCCGCTTCGGCCTGCGACGCGAGACTGAGCTCGGATACGAGCTCGCGCGCGGAACTCGAGAGCTGCGCCAGCTCCTCACGCGAGGACAGACTGGCATCAAACTGCGCTTTGAATTCCGCGAGCGCATCCGCCTGCACGCTCGGCAAGCCGCGCTCGAGTTCACGCAGTCGAAAGCGAATCGGTTCGAGGGTCTCTTCCGAAGCCGCGTCTTGCGCCCGCCCATCGACGTATTCATCAACCACGAAGGGCAGTGTTCGCAACGCGCGCGAGAAGGCGCGCTCGTTGGCGGCCACCATCATCAACGGTAGATCACTCGCCAAGAGCGGCGCAAAGACGGCCGTTCCGTAGAGAAAGGCGAGCAGCCCGAAGGCCCAGCGCAGTGCGCGCCGATGCGGGACTTGCTCAACTTGCGGAGCGCGCTCAAGCATCCGAGCTCCCCCCCTCAAGTCGAATGCGCGGATCCAACCAGGCGTACAACAAATCCGATGTGAGCATTCCGACGACCGTCATCACAGCGCCGATCAAGACCGCCGCCATGATCGCGTTGTACTCGCGCCGCAAGAGGCTCTCGTAGACGTACAGCCCCATGCCGGGAATATCGAAAATCGTCTCGACGACAATCGATCCGCCCACGAGCGAGGGCAGCACCGCTCCGAAGAGAGTGATCAACGGCAAGAGCGAGTTTCGAAAGGCGTGCTTTGAAATCACATTAAACTCGGGCAAGCCTTTGGCGCGCGCTGTGCGCACGTACTCGGCGCCGATCACCTCGAGCATGCCCGAACGCACTTGGCGCGAGAGGTAAGCGAGGCAGCCCAGGGCGTAGGTGAGGACCGGCAAGACGAGGTGCGCGAGGCGATCGAGGACGCGCGCGCCGGTGTCGAGATCCATCGCATCCGGGGAAGCGAGACCGAGAGTCGGCAGGCTGTCGAGCCCCGTGCGTCCGAAGCTCATCTGAAGCAGCAAGCCGATCCAGAAAGTCGGGAGAGCGTAGAGCGCGAAGACGACCAGCGCGGAGGTCTTGTCGAACAACGAGCCCGCTCGAACTGCCGAATAGATGCCCAGCGGAATGGAGATCAGGTAGGCGAGCAGGAGCGCCATCGCGGTCAGCGGCAGAGTGATCGAGAGTCGCCGCCAGAGCTCACTGCCCACGTCGACTTGCGGTCTTAAGAATTCCCGGCCGAAGTCGAGGGCGAGCAGGCCGTTCCACCGATCCTCGCCCGAACCACCGAACCAGGGATGACCGTCGTCCGAGAGATTGAACGGGCCGACGTAGTGCAGGTATTGCTTCCAGAGCGGCAAGTCGAAGAGATAGCGCTCGCGAAAACCCGCGACTTGCGCCGACGCGTCGACGTTAGCAGAGACCGCGCCGTCGCTATCGACGCCGACCAGCGCGGCCGGATCGCCGGGCACCAGGTGCATCAGCGCGAAGACGAGGATGCTGATCCCAAAAAGGGTCGGGATCAGAAGTCCCAGCCGGCGAAGTGCGAAGCGGATCACGCGGAGTTAGCGCTTTTCGGCTTTGGGCAGGATGAACCACCGCCGCAGCGAGTAGCCCGGATCCAGGAAGAAGCGCTGCACGCCGCGAACGCGCTTGGAGACGGCGAACTTCACCGGGAAGACGCAGCCGAACATCATCGGCTGAGCCTCGTAGATTCGCGCTTGCAGCTCGTGGTAGAGCGGGATGCGGCGATTGTCGTCGAGCTCGCCTTGGATGTCCTCGATCAGTTGGTCAGAGCGCTCATCGCGGTAGCCGGACTGATTGAAGCTGCGCTCCACGTCCGCGCCCTTCGAGTGCCACAGGCCGACCGGGTCGGTCTCCGGTCCGAGGATCCAGCTACCCGCCGCCGCGTCGAAGTTGCGCTCGCCCACCAACGCCTGCTTCGCCGCGAAGTCGCGCTCGGCCATGTTCATCACAATGCCGATGCGCTCGAGATTCTCTTTGAGCTTCTGCCCTACCAGGCGCATGGTCGCGTCGTTCTTATTGAACAGGTACTCGAACTCAAATCGCTCGCCGTCTTTGTCGATCACGCCATCGCCGTCGCGATCGAACCAACCGGACTCGGCCAGGAGTTCCTCCGCTCGATCGAGGTCAAAGGGAAAGCGCTCGAGCTCCGCGTCATAGGCGGGCGAGAAGCGATACCAAGTCGCCGTGACCGCTTCGCCCATCTCGCTGCCGATCGTGTCGATGAACTCCTGCCAGTCGAAACTGTGCGCCAACGCCTGGCGAACGCGCACATCCCGAAAGAGCGCGCGCCGCTGGTTCCAGGCGATGAAGTTCATCTGCGGCGAGTAGTAGAAGCCCTTGTCGAACTGCTCGGCGAAGGCTTCCTGCGCGGTGAACTCGCCGAGCAACTCGCGTGAGCGAAGGCGTCCAAAGAAGTCGATCTCGCCAGCGAGCAAGGCCTGCTTAGCCGCGTTGTCGTCCGGGATAATGCGCCAGCGAATTTCGTCAACCCAACCGGCGTCCTGCTTGTCGAAGTAGTTGTCGAACCGCTCGGCCTCTATGTGCTGGTCTGAAAACTCCGTCACGCGATAGGGTCCGAGCCCGACCCAGTTCACGTTGGCGGAATTCGAGTGGATGAACTCGGCGCGTTCTGCATCCGTAGCCTCAGAATCAAAGTGCGGATTATCCTCATCCGCCAAATTGAAGATGTGCGAAGGCAAGATCGCAAAGTCGTCCTCAAAGATGTCGAGCGACATGAAGTAGCTCTGCTCAAACTCGACGCGCACGGTGTAGGCGTCCAATGCCTCGTAGGATCGGATCTGTTGGAAGAGGTGCCGCGCGTGTTCGGACTGAACGGCCGGGTTCAGGTAAGTGTCGAGCGTGAATATCACATCGCCCGCGTCGAAGCGATGTCCGTCGTGCCAGAGTGCGTCTTGACGAAGTCGAAACAGGAATACGGAGGCGGAATCCACCGATTCGTAATCTCCGTCATTGAAGAAAGAGATTGTGGGTGGAGTCTCCTCGCTCGACGAAGGATCGTCCGGAAGAGACCATTCAATTGGAAGCCATGCGAACTTCGCATGCGATCCGTACACTTCTCGTCCGTAAACTGAGCTAGCAGAACCGCCCTTGCTCGGCAAAAAGTTTAATCGATCGAAGACCTCGATCGACTCCGCCAAGCTCGGCTCTAGCTCCCACGTCTCCATGTTGCGCTCGACCAAGCGCGCGTGAACCTCTTCGAGAATTCGGCGCGCATCCGCACCCGCTTCGATCACGTGATTCAGGTGCAGCGGGCGCGACGGAATGTGAACCACTAACCGTCCGCCGCGTACCGGCTTTGACGAGCCCTCGACACTCTCGCGAAAGTCGTCGAAGGGAACCGCGCCCGGGCCGAACGGATGTTCGGAAGTCGCCGCCGCGCCTTTGGGCTCGCCGTTGGGCTCCGACTGGAGAGTCGTCCCGAATCCCGATAAAAAGACGAGCGCTCCTACGGGGAGAGCCAGGCCAAGTGCAGCGAAGAAGGTTCGAACCATGAGCGTCAACCTCTGTACTCCCCCGGGGAACGGCGGGCTACCGACGTCCTCCGATGAGTTCGTTTTTTGGCCGGGAGGAGGACTCGCAGACTAGGTTCGGCGCCGCTCGGGATCAAGGATCCAAATCCTTGCATCATCGGTACTTGTGGCGATCCCGTGGCCGGGTAGCATGGTCCGCCCATGGACGATTCACCTCCCCGGAGTTCGAAAGTCGGAGCCGCCCGCAAGCTGGTTCCCCCGCTACTCCTCCTGACCGTCCTGCTCCCCGTTTTGAGGATCGCTACCAAGGCGACGATCGAGCCAGCGGACTTCACCTTCAACAACGGCACCGAGGTTCAGGGCCTGGACCCCGCGACGGTTACGGGCATTCCCGAGGGCCGCGTGATGCGCGCGCTCTACGAGGGTCTGTACATCAAGCACCCGCGCACCCTCGAGCCGATCCCCGGAATGGCCGAGTCCTATGAGTTGTCCGACGACGGGCTGACCTACACCTTTCACATCCGCAAGAACGCCAAGTGGACCAACGGCGATCCGGTCACGGCGCACGACTTCGAGTACAGCTGGGAGCGCTTCCTCAACCCGGAGACCGCGGCGGAGTACGCCTATCAGTTGTGGTACGTGCGCGGTGCGAAACAGTACACGTTGCTTCCGAGCGATTACTACTACGTGCCCGGCGACTCCGGTGTGTGGGTGCGCGAGATGGAAGAGGGCGTGATTCGGTGTGGTGTGAACGGGTATGCGCTGGGCGCGAAGGGCAGTGAGGGTGAGGTTGCGTTGAGCGTGACCGCCGCGATCGGCAGCGCGCTCGAGAGAGGTGCGCCGATGCTCTCCCTGGGCGAGCGCAACTTCGGCCTTCCACTCGCCGGGGAGCTGAGCGCCAGCAATACGGAGCTCGCGACTAAGCTCGAAGATCTCCTCGACGATCCCTACGAGAATGGCTGGGTCGTCGAACTGAAGGTGGATCCCGCGGCGCTCGCCGCCGCGATCCAGTCGGGCGACCTACAAGCTGGTGAGAGCTATCGAAAGGAGACCATCTGGCCGAGCGAGGTCGGGATTCGCGCCGTCGAAGATCACACGCTGGTCGTCGAGCTCGACTACCCGACCGCCTTCTTCCTCCAGCTATGCGCTTTCTACCCGCTCTTCCCCATCAATCCGCGCAGCCTCGAGGAAGCGAAGGTTCGCTGGCCCGAGACCTACACCCTCGAGTGGTTGCAGCCCGGCTACATCGTCACCAACGGCCCCTATCGCCTGAAGGATCGACGCGTGAACGACCGCCTTCGGCTGGCCAAGAACGAGGACTATTGGGACGCGGACAATGTGGCCTTCAACACGATCGACATCCTGACGGTCGAGAACTACGCGACCATGCTGAACCTGTACCTGACGGGAGGCGTGGATTGGATCGACCGCATCTCGACCAACCAGGTTCCGCGCCTGCTCCCGCGCGAGGACTTCATCCCGATCCCCTACCTCGGCACCTATTTCTTTCGCGTCAACGTCACTAAACCGCCCTACGACGACCCGCGCGTCCGCCGCGCGCTCGCCCTGACCATCGACCGACGCGCGATCTGCGAGAAGATTATGAAGTCGGGTCAACAGCCCTCCTTCTCGCTCGTGCCTCCGGGCATGGCCGGGTATGAAGCGGGAGCGAGCACGATGCGCCACTCACCCTTCAAGGACGACCTCTCCGACTATGACGAGGCCTTCGCGCGCGACATCGCCGAAGCGCACGAGCTCATCCGGGAAGCCGGCTTCGGCGAAGGCGGCGAGCCCTTCCCCACCTTCGAGATTCACTACAACACTTCGGAAGCCCACCGCGACATCGCCGAAGTCGTGGCCGACTCGTGGAAGCGCAACCTCGGTCTCGACGCGCGCCTCTTGAACCAAGAGTGGAAGGTCTACCTCGACACGCAGCAGAACCTCGGCTACGACGTCTCGCGTTCGGCGTGGATCGGTGACTACGTCGATCCGAACACTTTTCTCGACATGTTCGTGACGGGCAACGAGAACAACAAGACCGGCTGGGGCAATGCCGACTACGACGCGCTGATCGCGAGTGCGGCGACCGAGTTCGATTCGGTGAAGCGCATGGAGATGCTCTCGAAGGCCGAGAGCATCCTGATGAACGAGCTCCCGATCTTGCCGATCTATTTCTACTCGACGCAGAGCATGTACAACCCGCGCATCGGCGGCTTCTACAACAACATGCTCGACGAGCACTTCCCCAAGCACTGGTACTGGATGAGCGACGAAGAGCTAGCCGAGCGCCGCGCCGCTCAACCCGCCGAGTGGGTCATCGCTCCGTCGCCCGGTCCTAGCGAAGGCCTCTACGCCCCCGCTCACATCCCCGGCGCCTGGGACTGATCCAGAACCCATCGAAGCACTGCCATGACTGGATTTCTCTTACGTCGGTTCTGTTGGTTCCTGGTGACGACCTGGATCGTGATCACGGTCTCGTTCTTCTTGATGCGCGCCGTTCCCGGCGGTCCCTTCGACACCGACCGCACGGTCAACGCCGCGATCGAGCGCAACATGAAGGCGCGCTATCACCTCGACTGGCCCTCGTGGAAGCAGTACGTCCACTACCTCGGCCCGTTCAACCTCGACGAGGAGACCGGCGCACGCTTTGCGGGTGGTGATGGCTCGGCCACTTTCGGCGGCCTGCTCACCGGCGACTTCGGCCCCTCCTTCAAGTATCGCGACTTCTCGGTCAACGACATCATCGGGCAGAGCCTGCCGATCTCCGTCGCGCTCGGAACCGTCGCAATGTTCTGGGCGCTCTTGCTCGGCCTCTCCGCCGGCATTCTCTCGGCCGTCTGGCGCGGCAGCACCTCCGACCTCGGCATTCGCCTCGTCTCGACGATCGGTATCGCCGTCCCCAACTTCATCGTCGCGCTCTTTCTGATCACGCTGTTCGTCTTCAAGATCGAGCTCTTCCCCGTCGCCGGTTGGGGCAGCCTGCGTCACTTATTCCTGCCCGGCCTCGCCCTCGGCGGACCTTTTGCCGCCTACATCGCGCGCCTCACGCGCACCGGCATGCTCGAAGTTCTATCGCAGGAGTACATCCGCACCGCGCACGCGAAGGGCCTCTCCCCCGCCAAGGTCCTGATGCGCCATGCGCTCAAGGGTGGACTGCTTCCGGTTGTCAGTTTTCTCGGCCCCGCCACGGCGGGCATCCTCACCGGCTCGCTCGTGATCGAAAAGATCTTTGCGATCCCCGGCACCGGAACGCACTTCGTGAACAGCGCGCTCAACCGCGACTACACGCTCGCGATGGGCGTCACGATTCTCTACACGGTGCTCGTCTACGGGCTCAACACGATCGTCGACCTCGCCTACACCTTCCTCGACCCGCGCATCAAGTTGGAGGAAGCCTGATGAGTGACGAGACGAACAAGCCGGACAAGCGCTGGGACCTCGGCGGCCGCGACCTCGAGGTGCTGCTCGAAGAGGCCAAGCAGTACAAAGGCGAGAGCCTGTGGAGCGACGCTTGGCGACGACTGAAGCGCAACCGGAGCGCGTTCTGGAGCCTGATCATCCTCGGCGTCATCCTCGGTGTGAGTATGCTCGCGCCGCTGTGGCCGCTGGCCTCACCGATGGCGCTCGACCTGCAGCTCGAGCCGCAGCCACCGGTCGCGCCGTGGGTGGAGTTCGGCCGAACGGGCTGGGACTCGACGGGTTACTGGGAGCTCGGCGCGATCGACAGCGCGCTCTTGAAGGTTCGCGAGAACCTCTTTGGCGACTGGCAGTTCGAGCGCTGGATGGGCACCGACTCCAAGGGCCGCGATGTCATGTCGCGCATCGTCTGGGGCAGCCGTATCTCGATTCAGGTCTCGATCGTCGCGACGCTGTGCAGTCTCTTGATCGGTGTGACCTACGGAGCACTGGCCGGTTTGCTCGGCGGACGCGTGGATAACGCGATGATGCGCATCGTCGACATCCTCTACTCGATCCCATTCATTTTTCTCGTCATCTTCGTGTTGACCCTGATCACCGAGATGAAGACCGAGCTCGAAGACGCGGGCATCGAGACCCTCGACGTCTTCTACCTGCTGCTCGGACTGATCTACTGGCTGACGATGGCGCGCGTCGTGCGCGGCCAAGTGCTCGCGCTCAAGAACTCCGAGTTCATCGAAGCGGCGCGCGTTATGGGCGCATCGACCTGGCGCATTCTCTTCGGCCACATCGTTCCGAACGTGCTCTCGATCGTGATCGTCTACCTCACGCTCACGATTCCCGCCGTGATGCTCTTCGAAGCATTCATCTCCTTCCTCGGGCTCGGCGTGCAGGCGCCGAAGGTGAGCTGGGGACTGCTCGCCAGCGACAGCGTCGAGGCCATCAATCCCGTTCATAGCTACTGGTGGCTCGTCTCTTGGATCGCGGGGGCGATGGGCGTCACGCTGCTCGCGCTCAACATCTTGGGCGACGGCGTGCGCGACGCGCTCGATCCGAAACTGCGGGGGAAAGACTAATGGGCGACTCCGAAAACAGAGTGCTCGAAGTGAAGGACCTCTCGGTTCGATTCGACACGCACCAGGGAACCGTGCGAGCGGTGGACGGCGTCTCCTTTTATATCGAAGAAGGCGAGACGCTCGGTCTGGTCGGCGAGTCGGGATCGGGCAAGTCGGTTACCAACCTCGCGCTGCTCGGCTTGATTCCGAATCCGCCGGGCGTGATCGATTCGGGTCAGGTGCTGTTTGACGGCAAAGACCTCCTAAAGCTGTCGATTCACGAGATGCGCAAGATTCGCGGCAACCGGATCAGCATGATCTTTCAGGATCCGATGACCTCGCTCAATCCGCTGCTCACGATTGAACAACAGCTGGCCGAAGTGCTCGAGATCCACCGCGGCATGTCGCGTCGCGAGGCGCGGCCGCTGTGCGCAAAGGGGCTCGGCGAGGTCGGCATTCCGTCGCCGGAAAAGTGCCTCGACAGCTATCCGCACGAATTGTCGGGCGGCATGCGTCAGCGCGTCATGATTGCCATGGCGCTCCTGTGTGATCCCAAGATCCTTCTGGCCGACGAACCGACGACGGCGCTCGACGTCACCATCCAAGCGCAGATCCTGGAATTGATGGCCAAGCTTCAGAAGGACCACGGCACCGCGATCATGCTCGTCACTCACGACATGGGCGTCGTCGCGGGCCAAGCCGATCGCGTCAACGTGATGTACGCCGGTCGACTGGCGGAGACGGCGAGTACCAAGGATCTGTTCGACCGTCCGATGCACCCCTACTCGAAGGGCTTGCTCGAGAGCGTGCCTAGGCTGTTCGGCGATGCGAGCGGCGAGCTCTTTTCGGTGCCCGGTCAACCGCCGGACCTCGCGAGCCTGCCGGCCGGTTGTGCCTTTGCGCCGCGCTGTTCCTACGCCGTCGACGCGTGTACGAATACGCGTCCGGAGCTGACCGTTCAAATCGATGCGAACGCGACGAGCGAAAGACTCGTCGCCTGCACCGAAGCCGCGCGCGTCCTCGCGGCCGACCTTGCAGCCGAGCCCGCCGACGGAGGTGCCTCATGACCGAGACCCTGCTCGAGGTCAAAAACCTCGCCAAACATTTTCCCATCGGCAGCGTCGGCCTCACCGGTCGTCCGGATCACTTCCTGCGCGCCGTCGACGACGTCTCCTTCGATCTTCACCGCGGCGAGAGCCTGGGGCTGGTCGGCGAGTCGGGCTGCGGCAAGTCCACCACGGCCCGCGCTGTCATCGGTCTGCACAAACCGACCGCCGGCTCGGTTAAGCTCGAGGGACAAGAGCTCGCGCACCTCTCCGCGCGGCAGTGGCTCCCCTATCGGCGGCGCATGCAGATGATCTTCCAGGATCCCTACGCCTCGCTCGATCCGCGCCAGACCGTCGGCTCGATCCTGAAAGAGCCGCTCACGATTCACAAGATCGGCAAGCCGCGCGACCGACGCCTGCGCGCGCTCGCTCTGCTCGACGCCGTCGGACTCAACCCGCGCTACCTCAACCGCTATCCGCACGAGTTTTCCGGCGGCCAACGCCAGCGCATCGGCATCGCGCGCGCGCTCGCGCTCGAGCCCGACATTCTGATCTGCGACGAGCCGGTCAGCGCGCTCGACGTGTCGATTCAGGCGCAGGTCATCAACCTGCTCAAAGAACTGCAAGAGCGCTTCAACCTGGCCTACCTGTTCATCGCGCACGACCTGGCCGTCGTGCGTCACCTGTGCAGTCGCGTCGCGGTCATGTACCTCGGTCGCGTCGTCGAGGTGGCCGAGCGCGACCAACTGTTCGAGAATCCCGCGCACCCCTACACGCGCGCGTTGCTCTCCGCCGTTCCGCACGCCGACCCGGCCGTCGAAGCGGGGCGCGAGCGCATCGTGCTCGAAGGCGATGTGCCCTCGCCGCACAACCCGCCCAGCGGCTGCAGCTTTCACCCGCGCTGTCCGGAGCGCGATCGCGTCGGCGCCCGTTGTTCGAGCGAAGCGCCCACGCTCATCGAGCGAGACGGCGGCCGGTTCGCGGCCTGTCACTTGGAAGATTGACAGAGGTAAGGATGCGCTCGACGGCGAAGAGAAAGGCGATCCGACTAGTGCTCGTCCTTCTCGTAATCCTCCTCGTCGTCCTCCTCACGATCCCGCTGCTCGCCCACTTCGGACTCATGCCGTATGGGCCGAGCGACGCGGAGATTGCCGAGTTGGACGAACGATGGGCCGAGCTGTTCGAATACGCCCCGCCTGCCTCTGGCGATTCGAATCGAGCGCTGGCGGTTCTCGACGCGCGCTATGACGAGCTGGGAATCCAGGAACCCAAGGGAGTGCTCGACTTCGACTCGCTCACCGCGCCAGAGCGCCAGCTGGTCGAAGACTTTCAGGCCTTCGCACAAGCCGCGCACGTCTCGGAGTTCGGCCGTCGCGACGCCTTGCCGCTCATCAAGCAATGTCGCCTGGCACTCGCGATCCACCCGCCGGTCGAACTTCCAATTCCGAAACTCCTTCAGGCAACCGATAGGATGCTCACCCGCGGCGACCTGGTCGACGCGCTGCTCAGCTTCGGGCTTGCTGTCGATTTGCTTGAAGCCGCTGCGGCTCGCGGTCTCTCGCAAAAAAACCTCGCCCTCGCGCGGAAGCCAACGAGCGAGGATCTCGCTCATGTGCTCTTAACCGACCTCAACACGAACTGGAATCAAGCGGTCTCAAGCATCCACAAGCTGAGGGCCGGCTCCTCTTCCACCCTCCGAAAAACCGCTCAGGAGTTTCAGCTGTTCGCCATGCGAAATGCGTCAGCCGACTACGCCGAAAGGGTCTGGGCCGCTCGCGCCGATCTCAACCGACTCGCGAAGCAAAACCCCATCAAGCCGCCGGGCGCGCTCGAGCTCTTTATCTGGACCGTTTTTGGCTCCCCCTCTGCGTCGAGAGCCAGCATTCACGCCAGCGTCGAAAAGACGATGGCTCGCTCGATTCATCAGTGGCGAAAGCTCCAGGCGGATTGGGATCACGCTGTCGCCTCACTCCCCGGCGTCGGCGGCGACTAGCGCAGCTCTACAGTTTCCTCCGCAGCCGAGGAGGTGACCGGAACTTTCGACACCCGCGTCCGGAAAAGGAGTATCCACTGGGGTTGTTTGGAGAGGCGAATGAGCAACCGGCGAAAAGAGCGCGCAAGCTCCAGCTGCCTTTCGAACTCGGACGACTATGTCCGAGAAGTGTTCAATGTGCGGAAGCGTCGAACATGGACTGTCCCCGAGGGTCAACGGCGCGGATAGACTGCTGGCCGTCCGGCCAGAACATCCCCTTGCCGCCCCGCTCTCGCCGTCCTCGATGTCTGGCGAGACATGCCTCGCACTCTATGCTTGCCCTGCTCTTGCTCTCAGCATTCACCTTCGCTGAAGCTGTCACCCCTCAAGAACCGGTCGAATTCGAACGGGACATCCGTCCCATCCTGGAGGAGTCCTGCTTTCGCTGCCACGGCCCCCACGCCAAGCGGCTTCGCGGCGGCCTGATGATGGCCGGCCGCGAGTCTCTCCTGCAAGGCGGAGATAGCGGGCCGGCAATAACCCCCGGCGATCCGGATCGGAGCTTGTTGATTCGAATGGTTCGCTACGAGAGCGAAGATTTCGAAATGCCGCCGACGGGCACGCTCGACGTGGATCAGGTGGAGCTGCTCGAGCGCTGGGTACTCGAAGGCGCGACTTGGCCGGGCGGCGATTCAGGGCCTTCCGATCGGCGCGACATCTCCATGGATGAGGGGCGCCAGTGGTGGGCTTTCCGTCCGGTCGTTCGGCCGGAGCCGCCGACCTTGTCGGACCCGACGAACGAGCAGTCCGCTCGCCATCCGATCGATCGGTTCGTCTTCGCGAAGTTAGAAGCGGCTGGCTTAGGTCCTGCACCGCGGGAAGAGGAGCGCTTGCTCGTCCGTCGCGTGTACATCGATTTGCTCGGCGTGCCGCCGACGCGCGATGAGGTCGACGCCTACCTCGCGGATTCAGGGCCCGATAAGTGGACGCGGCTGGTTGACGAGTTGCTCGCACGCGATCAATACGGCGAACGTTGGGGACGTTACTGGCTGGACGTCGTGCGTTTTGCACAGACTAATGGTTACGAGCGCGACCAGCGCAAGCGCTACATCTGGCGCTATCGGGATTACGTCATCGACGCGTTCAACTCGGACAAGCCCTACGACCAGTTCTTGCGCGAGCAACTGGCGGGCGACGAGCTCGACGAGGTTACCAGTGAGGGGCTGGTGGCAACGGGCTTTTACTCACTGGGCGTTTGGGACACGGAGCCGAACGACCCGGAGCAAGCGGTTTGGGACGGACAGGACGACGTGTTGCGCACGATCACGGAGGGCATGCTCGCCGTGACCGTCGGGTGCGCGCGCTGTCACGATCATCGCTTTGATCCGATTCGTCAGAGGGATTACTACTCGCTCGTTTCCTTCCTGCGAAATGTAGAGCCCTACGAGAACCCCGAGTTCAGCTTCGACTCGAAGACTCATCGCTTGCCCCCCGGTGAGCCAGCCGCACGCGACACTTGGGAAGCGAAGCGCGCACAAGCGAAGGATCAACTCGACCGCTCTCTCAATACGATCAAGCGGAAGCGGCTGAAAGATTATCTCGAGCGACACTTCGACGAACTCGTTGCGGCCAAACCGGAACTCGCAGGCTATACGGGGCAGGGCGAGCGCCTGCAGAAGATCGCGCGCAAGCTCGGCGTGACGGAGAAAGCTGTGCGGGAGGAAGTCTCGATCCAGGATCAAGCCGAGTCCTTCTTGGTCAGCGAGGAGAGTCGCGGTCTGGAGAAATCCTTCGAGGGCGACCTGCCGTGGATCATGGCGGTTTCGGAGAGTGGTTCGATTCCGACCCCGACGCACGTGCTGCGGCGCGGCATGGCCTCGGCGAAACTCGAACCGGTGGAGTCTCGATTTCTGCCGGTGTTGTGTGAGACGGATGCCGCGTCGATTCCGGAGATCGCGCCTCGGGGCGCCGGTGGAGCCGGCGACGATCTAAGCCCTACAAGCTCTGGTCAGCGACGAGCGCTCGCGGACTGGATTGCGGACCCGAAGCACCCGACAACGGCTCGCGTGATGGTGAACCGCATTTGGCAAGGGCACTTCGGACGCGGGCTCGTGGGCACGCCGAACGATTTCGGTTCGCAAGGCGAGGCTCCGACTCACCCGCTCTTGCTGGATTGGCTCGCGGATGAGTTTGTCGCCAAAGGCTGGAGCGTGAAGGAGCTTCACCGCCAGATCCTCAGCTCGGCGACTTATCAGCAGAGCTCCAGAACGCTCTCCCCCCAGGCCAAGGAGTTGGATCCCGCCAATCGCCTGTTGTGGCGACAGAACATGCGCCGCCTCGATGCCGACGCACTGCGCGATTCGATGCTCGCCGTCTGCGGCTTGCTCAATGACGAGCGCGGCGGGATTGGCTTCTACCCCGAACTCAGTCTGGAGGCGCTGGGCAGCGCCTCCAAGCCGGGCGCCGGCTGGGGCAAGTCCGATGAGAAGCAGCGCAATCGTCGCGCCATTTACGCCTACGTCAAACGCGGCCTCTTGGTTCCCTTCCTAACCTCCTTCGACTCGGTGGACCCGAGCTTTAGCCACGGCTCGCGTCCCTCCACGACCGTCTCGAGCCAAGCGCTCACTCTGCTCAACGGAGCCTTTGCGAACCGAACCGCGCACAGCCTGGCGCGCGAGTTACTGACGCAAACGGAATCGGATCTCGATCCGCTCGTGCGCTCGGTCTACAGCCGCATTCTTCAGCGCGAACCGACCGCCCTCGAAATCGAAATCGGCGTCGACTTCCTCGAGTCGCAAGCGCGCCTGTTCGACGCTCTTCCCAAGCGCTCTACCTTCCGAAGTTCCGTTCCAGAGCGCGTGGACTTGGTCTACCTGCGCAAGCTGAGCGATGACGAGTACCTCCATGCCCCCCGCGATGCGTGGACGACCTACAAGGGCGTCTGGGGCGATGGCTACAACATGACTCTGGAAGCCGATCTAGCTCGGGGCCCGTTCGCCCTGCTTCAGAACCCGGTCTTCACGGACGCGCGCCTCACGTTCGATCTCAGTTTCGAGGAGGGTTGCGAGCGCGTGGACTTGCGCCTGCGAGCTCGCAAGGAAGGCGAGACGGTGAGAAGCATCAACGTCGTCCTCGACGTCACGAATCAGAAACTCAGCTTCATTCGTACCGCCCACGGGAATCAAGAGTCGCAGACCCTGGCGACGACCCCGTTCGAACTCGACGCCGAGACGCCCTACGCATTCGAGCTTGAGATTGTGGGTTCGCGGCTGACGGCGAAAGTGAACGGAGTACAGAAGCTGACCTTCGAAAACGAGGAGCTCGACAATCTGTTGCGCAACCGGTCGGGTCGCTTTGGCGTCTCTCCGCGCGGTGCGGCGGTTCACTTGGAAAACCTGGTAGTCCACTCCTCCGGCAAGTCCCACGCGATCGCTCCTGACCCGCCCTTGCCGGGGATTGAGCGTTCGCTCGCGCTCTTCTGCCTCTCCGTTCTGAATCTCAACGAGTTCCTCTACGTCGATTGAATATGAACTCGCACAGCCCCCAAGAACGCCCCCTCACTCGTCGCGATTTCATGCGTGCGAGCGCAGCCGCTGCAGGCATGTCGCTGCTCGGACCCAGCGCTCTTCACGCGAATCCGTTAGCGCGCGGAGGACTTCCGCTCCCCGGCAAGGCCAAGCGCGTGATCTTCCTGTTCATGTTCGGCGGTCCGTCGCAGATGGATTTGTTCGACTACAAGCCCGAGCTGCAAAAGCACGCCGGGCAGTCGACGACTCACGAGCGGCGCACCGGAAAGAACATCGAGTCGACCATTCTCGGTTCCGAGCGCAAGTTCAAGCAGTACGGCGAGACCGGTCAGTGGTGCTCGGATGCTTTCCAGCATCTGCCAGCGCACATGGACAAGCTGGCCGTGATCAAGAGTCTCTACACCGACTCCTTTGCGCACGGTTCGGCGGTCTTGCAGCTCAACAGTGGCAAGATTCTGCAGGGGCATCCCGCGCTCGGCGCATGGGCCAACTTCGGTTTGGGCACCGAGAATCCGGAGCTGCCGGGCT
Organism: Planctomycetota bacterium; assembly: GCA_029259635.1. Taxonomy (GTDB): domain Bacteria; phylum Planctomycetota; class UBA1135; order UBA1135; genus OFTM34. The sequence continues at coordinate 18,053 of JAJDEU010000022.1, forward strand.
TCATCGTCATGCACGATCCGCGCGGCGGCCCGATTTCTGGCCCGCCCAACTGGAGCAGCGGCTACATGCCCGCGAAGTTCCAGGGCACCCTGTTCCGCGCCAAGGGCGACGCGCTGCTCGACCTCAAGCCCGCACCGGACGCCTTTCGATATGGCATGACGCGCGAGATGGAGGGCGATCAAGTCGACTTGATCCGAGCGCTCAATGCGGAGCACTTTCGCGAGCACGGCCAAGATGAAGAGCTGGCCGCACGCATCGAGACTTACCAGCTCGCGCATCGGATGAAGGTCTCCGCGCGCGAGGCGCTGGACCTCTCCACGGAAGATCCGCGCACTCTGGAGATGTACGGCTTCAACGATCCCGCTCCCGATCACTGGCTCGCGTTGCGTCCCGGCGTCTTTGGGCGTCAGTGCTTGATCGCGCGGCGACTGATCGAGCGAGACGTTCGGTTCGTGCAGATCTATCACGGCGGCGGACATCAACAGCAATCCTGGGACGCGCACTACGGCGTTGAAGAGAACCTCGGCATTCACTGCCCCGAAGTCGATCGTCCGATCGCGGCGCTACTCACCGACTTGGAGCGCACCGGTTTGCTCGACGAGACACTGGTCATCTGGGGCGGCGAGTTCGGACGTCAGCCGGTCTCGCAGCTGGCCGGCGATGGGCAGGTGGCCAACAAGGGCGGCCGCGATCACAATCCCAAAGCGCTCACCATGTGGATGGCCGGCGCGGGCGTGAAGCCCGGCAGCTATGGCGAGACGGATGAGCTAGGTGGCATTGCCTCGGTCAACCGCCACCACATTCGCGACTTCCACGCGACGGTCTTGCACCTGCTCGGTCTCGATCACGAGAAGCTCGTCTTCCCCTACGGCGGGCTCGATCGCAAGCTGACGACGGTCGTTCCCGCCGAAGTCATTCGCGGTGTGCTGGCTTAGAGCGCGCGCCTCACTTCGCCGCTGCGCTCGTTGCGGCTTTGCTCGCGGCGCTCTTGAGAAGTGCAGCGACTTCGGAATGCCCCTGCGCAACCGCAAAATCGTAGGCACTCGATTCTTCACCGAACTTGGGACTCACGCTCACCCCGCGACTGAGTAGGAATTCGACGACCTCGGCGTTCCCCATAGACGCCGCAGCCATGAGGGGTGTCTTTTCTTCCTGCCAAGAGATCTCATCGAGAGGCGCACCTTCCTCGATCAAGAAGAAGAACATCTCGCGATGTCCGCTCAAGATGGCGGTGGTGACGGGCGAGCCGAGTGCCTTCGGCCGGCTGGGGAAGAACGGGTTGTAGTCGAGGCGCGCTCCTAACGCGAGCGCCTCTCGGGCGGCCTCCAAGTCGTTGGCCTGAACCGCTCGGACGAGGTTCAAGTTTTGATTGGGGCGCATAGCCCAACCACCGTAGGCAATGGCGACGCACATCACGGCGACCACAACCGCCCGTTGAATCGATTTTGGAACAAGCTCGAAGGAGCACGCTGTCACGGGCAGCTCCGTCGCGAGGATCGGAAAGTGTCTCCGGCAATAGTCCATCGCCACCAGCATCGCGGCGAAGGTGAAACCGACCTCCGGCACAAGAGCGTCCACATCGAAAACGCGGGCGAGCGCGGGCATCGTCCCGATCACGACGAAGGTCACCCCTCCGACGACAAAGGTCGCAGGAGGCAAGTGAACTCGACGCAGTGTCAACAGGCTGAAAATGGAGACGAGCGGAAACCCGACAAAGAGAGCGAAGATCATCGCAATGTCCTCCGGCGCGCCCAGGAAGTTCTCGGCCGGAGTTTCTTGCGGAGCGGCGAGAATCTCCGAAACGATGATGGCCCAGGTGGCCGCAGCCAGCGCTCCCAGAAAGGAAACGCCGATCAGAAGTCCGATGTGGTTGGGCTCAACCGAGGAAGTCGAAGGAGCGATCGGTTGAGTGTGCGTGGACATCGTGTTCGGGGGCGAGCAATTCACGTTCGCGCGCTTTCCCATTGTAAACGCGATCGATAATCCGGGCTGGAATCGCGCTCGCCATCACAGAACTCCTGCTCGATTCCATACACCACGCCCCGCGCCGGTGCCCATCACAAACCTGGCGCTCCACGGCGACGCATCGCGGAATCCGAGCAGGTGCCGCGGTTGAGGTGCCCCTCCCCGCTCCAGTGGACCGATCTTCTTCATCCTCGTTGACTCCGGCGGGAACGGCTTATCTGATGCCTTTGAAGAGTGAAGTTCAGCACTAGCTACCTTTCCAGCAAACTTCATTATCCCCGCGTGCGTAAATCTTCTGCCCATGTCCCCCCTCCTGCACCGTAGCGCGAAACTCATTGCGTTAGCCGTTATCAGCATCGCGGTCTTACACGATGGCGGAACGGTGCCTTCAGAAGTCACGGAGAATACAACGTCGCCTGAACCATCGGCCCCTGACGGCGACGGGACAAAGACTCAAGCTGCGGAGGGGCTGGCCGGCTTGGGCTACCTGGGGATCGGGATGTTGTCGTGGGAAGATGCCTCCATAAAGCAGACCTACACCGCCAGCAACTATTCGTCGGTCGAGGTGTTTGACCGCATCGTCGATCCACGATCGGGGGAGATCGAGACCGTTCTCCACGAGCGCTCTGCTCCGTTCACACTAAGAGACGTGGATAGCGCCACGTTGGATGTCTTTTGCGTGGCTGGCTTCAAGGCGAATGGAGACTTCGTCCTCGAAAGGTGGACCCTCTCCCCGACTTTGTTGAGGTTCCGAATCGGCGATTCGGGCCTTCGGATTCAAGAAGGCCCGTTCGGAAAGAACCACCTCAAAGTCTTTACCCGCACCGAAATCTACTCGGGACCTCTTGGCTCCGAGTACCGGGCAATGGCGTTCGATCCTGAGGAACGATTCATCCTTGTCTTGTTGGGTGATGGCACGACTCGATCCCTCTATCGCTTCAACAACGAAGCTTCGACAGCTCCGATCCTGATGCATACTTCTGCGCAGATTCCCGAGTTGGCGATCATAGGTCAGATGCAGTGTGGTACGCACGTCGTTGTGGGTCGGGCCTGGAATTTCATGGCCGCAGATATGAATGATCCAACGCGCTTAATGCTTATCGATAGCGATAACGATGGCACTTTCGACGGAGCTCCTCTTGTTGGCGATCTAAACAGTTTTTATGCCGCTGGCATTGGGCCTGTTGCCGGAGATTGGGACCATCACGACGGTCCGTGAGGCCTTCGAATTCCAGCGGAGCGCGCGCAACTAGCGCCGGGACTTCTCAACCATCTCCCAGTAATTCGGAGCGGCTTCGTCCGCGGCTGCTTCCTCACGAATGGCTTCCGCGTGAACGCCTTCCAAGAGCTCGACGATCTCGGCGTGCTCACCCTCGACCGCGAATTCATAGGCACAGGGGTAGTCGGGGCCCCAGTGGTGTTCCCGCACGCCGTGATCGAGCAAGTAGCGAACGATCTCGGTGTCACCCACGAAGGCTGCGCATTTGATTGGTGTCCAGTCACTCGAGTAGGAGCTTTGCTCAAGCTGCGCGCCCTGCTCGGCCAAGAAGGTGAACATCTCGCGATGTCCTCGATAGATCGCGGCGGTCAAGGGCGGGCCCTTCGGTTCTCGCGGCGGGCGCTGAGGCTCCCAGACTGTTTCGAAAACCGGGTTGTAGTTCAGCCGTGCTCCTTTGGCGAGTTCTGCGCGAGCCGCCTCGATGTCATTCGCAAGCGCCGCTTCAACGAGCAGCGCGCTGTGATTCGGGCGGGCGACCCACGCGCCGTAGGCCGCGCAGACCGCGAGTATGCTCGCACCGACCGTGAGGCGAACCGAACTCGCAAGTGCACCGATGCTTCCCGCTCGCTCATGATCTTCGCCCGCGACGAAGGAACAAGATTTTCCGCAGTACAGCATCGCGAGGAACATTGCGAAAAACGGCATCACGAGGGCGAACACGTAGAGCACGTACACCACCGGAGAGTCGAGCACTTTGGCGAGCAGAGGCAGAGCGCTCACCACCGCAAAGGTCACTCCGCCAACGACGAAGCTCGCCTGCGCGAGGTGGACCCGGCGCAAACTGATCAGGCTCAGCCCGAAGGTGATCGGAAACCCGATACAGAGCGCGAAGGCCATCGCAGCCTGATGGGGTGTGGGGCCGAGGAAGTAGTCCGGCGGGTGTTCGCGTGGATAGGCCAAAAGCTCGATCACGGCCTGAGCCCAAAGACCCGCGAGAAACGCCGCGAAGAACGAAAGGGCGAGCAAGCTCGAGACGCTATTCGGCTCGACCGCAGGAGCGGAGGAGCGGGCTGCATCCATCGGTGCGTCGGAGTCGGACATGGAACTGCTCGAGGAAGAGCGAGGGCGAGCGGGTACTCCAGAAGTGTAGTCGCAACCGTGGATCCCGGCGGAGAGGCTCTCGGATCCCCCCGAGCATCCGTGGCGCCCGCCCACAGCGGTCCCTAGAATGCTCGGCCCTTCCTCACCTGAAGGCCCCCCCTCCTATGATTCGCGTCGACAACGTAAGCAAACGCTATGGCTCCGCGCTCGCCGTGGACTCGGTCAGCTTTGAGATTGGCCCCGGCGAAATCGTTGGCTTCCTCGGTCCGAACGGTGCCGGCAAGAGCACGCTGCTCAAGATGATGAGCACTTGGCTGCCGCCGACCTCGGGCTCCATTTCGATCGCCGGACACGACGTCGTGAAAGCGCCGCTCTCCGTGCGGCGATCGCTCGGCTACCTGCCCGAACACAACGCGCTGTACGAAGGCATGCGCGTCGATCGTTACCTCGACTTCATGGGGAAAGCGCGCGGCCTCGGCGGCGGGCTCCTGAAGGAACGCATCGAGTGGGCGGTCGACAAGTGCTCGCTCGGCGACGTGATCCGGAAGCGCGTGTCGCAGTGCTCGAAGGGCTTTCGGCAACGCATCGGCGTCGGCTCCGCGCTCTTGCACAACCCGCCGGTGATCTTGCTCGACGAACCGACGCACGGGCTCGACCCGCTCCAGGTCGTCGCCTTCCGCGAGTTTCTGCAGAGCCTGTCCGAGGGACGCGCGATTCTCTTCAGCAGTCACATCTTGGCCGAGGTCGTCGCGATCTCCGAACGCCTACTCATCATCAATCGCGGGAAACTCCTGTGCGATTCTTCGCTGGACGAGCTGAGAGCGAGCGCGAAGAAGAAGGGCGCCGAGCTCGAACAAGCCGTGCTCGAGATCGTTCGCGCAGAAGGCGGCGCGAGCCGAGTGGAGCCCGTCCAATGAGCTCCAAAGTCCAAGCCGTTCCGCTCGAGCAAGAGAGCTCCATCGGCTTCCTCGCTGCGATCTTATTGATCGCACGCCGCGAGCTCGCCGCCTACTTCGACTCGAGCATCGCCTACGTCTACACGATCGCCTTCGTCGTGCTCGCGAACTCGATCTTCATGAACGAGTTCTTCCTCACCGGCACGGTCGACATGACCGGCTTCTTCGACCTCCTGCCGTTCTTACTGGCCTTCTTCCTTCCGGCGATCACGATGCGCCTGTGGGCGGAAGAGAAGAAGCAGCGCACGATCGAAGTGCTGCTCACCCTTCCGATCCGAACGATCCAAGCGGTGCTCGGCAAATACCTCGCCGCCCTCGCGCTGTTCTTTCTCTTTCTCATCGGCTCGCTCCCGATCCTCTTCATGCTGTTCACGCTGGGCGATCCCGACCCCGGTCTGATCGCGAGCGGCTACATCGGCCTCGTCTTATTCGGAGCGCTCTTCCTCGCCTTCGGCTCGCTCCTCTCCGCCCTGAGCAGCGACCAAATCGTCGCCTTCGTGATCAGCACCGTCCTCGGCTTCGCGCTGGTTCTCTTCGGCAATGACCAGTTCGTCGCCGTCGTCGACGGCCTCGCACCGACCTGGGCCCTGGGCACTTTCCTGCTCGAGAGCATCTCCGTGATGCCGCACTACGACGCCTTCGTGCGCGGCGCCATCGATCTCTCCAGCGGCCTGTTCTTTCTGCTCTTCACCAGCCTCTTCCTGTGGCTCGGCGCACTCGTCCTCGAGCGGAACCGCGGATGAGAGCGCGGAATGTCTGCGCACTGGCGCTCCTGTTTCTGCTCGGCAGCGCAATCGCGATCTACTCCGCGCGCATCGCGAGCTTCTCGACGAGCGCGCGCGTCGAGCTCGGCCGAGTCAAGCTCAGCGAGGTCGACGACGCGACGCGCGAGCGCCTGCGCGCCCTCCCGGAGCTCGTGCTCGCGACCTACTTCGTGTCACCGCGAGCGGAGATGCCGTCCGAGCTGCGCCGACTCGAGCGCCAAGTCACCGACCTGCTCGAAGCCTTCCGCGTCGCCGCCGACGGCAAGTTCGACTATCAGATCCTCGACCCGCACTCCGGCGTCGATCCGAACGGGCCGCCGACCGACGGTCAAGCGCAGAGCAACGAGCAAGCCCGCTACGCCGCCCGCCAGGGCATCGCCCCCTTCCGCGTCCGCAGCGTCAAGCGCGACACCTGGAGCGAGAAGACGATCTGGTCCTCGCTCTCGATCGGCTACGGCGCCTATCCGCCCGCCGTCATCAACGGCCTGACCGAGGACGGGCTGCCGCGCCTCTCCGCCACGATCCTGGCACACCTCGATCAGATGGAAGCGCCGCGCCAACCGGTCGTCGCGCTCTCTGCCCCGGCGGGTTTCGATCGCTTGGAGAAAGAGCTCGCAACGGTCGCGCGCGTGACGCGTTTTCAGTTCGAACCCGGCGCGAGTATTCCGGACGAGTCCGACCTCCTGTTTTGGATCAAGCCGAAGAACGTCGACCGCGAGGTTTTGCGCGAGCTCGATCGATACCTGAAGAGCGGCCGCAGCGTGGTCTTTGCGGGCAGCCTGCAAGACGTGCGCTCGGGTACGACCAGCACCACCGGTCAGTTTCGCCCGGAAGTTTTTGAAGCGCGACCGAGTGAGTTCGACGCGACGACTCTGCTCGGACACTTTGGGCTAAGAGCGCTCCCGGGTTTGGTCGGCGACGAACGCTCGATGGCTTTCGTGATCGGCGAGGGCGAGGACGCAAAGCGCCTCTCGATCCCCTACTTGATTCGCTGCATCGCGCCCAACCAACGCTTCGGGCTCGTTCTCCAAGGCCAACCGAACGGGACGCTGCTGTTTGAAGCACCGACACCCTTTCACGTCTCCCCCGAAGAGCTCAGCGACCGCGGTTGGTCGTCCGAAGTTCTAGCCCACACCTCCGACGTGACATGGGTTCACCCGCTGCCCACCGGAATCTCTGACGCGACCGAGTTCGGAATCGCCGGTGGAACCGCGCTCTCGCGCCAAGCCCTGATCACGCTTCTGAAGCCGCACGATCCGCTGCGCGGTTCGGTCGTAGCGATGGCGTCGGCCAGCCCTCTGCGCGACGACCTCATTCATGCCGACGGCTTCGCGCACCGCGCGTTGGTCGACGTGCTCGTCGCGAACCTGGCCAGCGACAACCGCCTGGTCCAGAGTCGCACCGCCCTCGCCCTCACCGAGCCTCTGCCCGAGCTGAGCCCGAACGAGCGCCTCTTCTGGCGAGCGCTGACCGTCGGACTCCTGCCCGCGCTCCTCTGTCTCATCGCGGTTCTACGGGGAAGCTTTCAGAGCCGGGAGAAGCGCGCGTCGGGCCGGGGTTCCCTCTCGACTCGCACCGCTCTCTTCGCGCTGGCCACTCTCGTCGCCGGAGCCGTCGCGATTCGGTTCACGGATGCGCTGCCGCTGCGCGCGGACTGGACGGAAGACGGCCTGAACCGGCTGGCTCCTGCGACCGAAGAGCTCGCGCGCAAGGCCGGCCAAACGGGAACTCTGCGCGCCGAGTTCTTCCTCTCGCGGCGAGAGAAGCTCGCGCCCGACATGCGCCGCTCGGCCGGTCAACTGGACGATCTATTCCGCGATCTCGAGCGCGCCGGCGCCGACATCGAGCTCGTCCGAACGGATCCCAGCGAACTCGAGCCCGCCGAGCGCGAGAAGCTGGAGCGTTCAGGAATCGAAGCGATGCGAGTGACCTCCATCGAAGAGGGCGTCACGACGGTGCGCACGATCTTCTCGGCTGTCCGGCTCACCTGCACGGTCGATGGCGAGCAGCGCAGCGAGACGCTCGCCTTGCCCGACACGCACGCCTTCGAAGGGCTCGAGTTTCGCGTAGCCTTCGCGCTCTGGCGGCTGCAGACCGGTCAAGGACCGCGCCTAGCCTTTGCGTCGGACACGCCGCGCCTCTCCCCCGCCGAGGCGCACATGGACTACCAGCTGAAGGGCTTGTTCGCGCCGATCGGCGAGGACACCTATGGAACCGCGCGCGAGACCCTGCGCGAAATCGGTTTTGACATCCTGCACATCAATCCGCGCGCTCCCGAGTTCGCGGAAGAATTCGATGCGCTCGTCTGGCTCCAACCGCGCCGCGATGCCTCCCTGATGATCGATGCCCTGGCGAGAAATCTCCACCAAGGCGGACGCGCGTTTCTCGCCGCACAACACTTCAACCTGCAGGCGCGTCAGTACCGCGGAACAAACTTCGAGACGGTCTACTGGCCACAACCGCAGTCGCCGGACCTCGATCTTTTATGGTTCCCCGATCTCGGAATCGAGCTCGCGCGCGTTGTTCTCTTTGACGAGCTGATGACCCCGCGCCAGCTAGAGACGCAGGTCAACCGAGATGCCGCGCAGCGCGACTACGAAGAGCAGGACTCCGCGCTGCCATTCTCGATTCGCGCCTCGACGGCGAACTTCAGCGACGATCCGGTGATGCGCGGCGTCGGCGACCAGGCCTTCCTGTGGGGCAACCACATCGAGTGGGACGCCGCGCGGTTAGAGGAGCTGGGCATCGAGGCGACGACTCTGATCACCAGCTCGGAGCGAACCTGGGCCTACGACTGGAGCGGCGGCTATCTCCCGCAGGACGTGCTGGCGGGTTTCCCCAGTGAGGATCGCGAGAATTTGCAGCGCCTGCCGAGGCGCACTCTGGCGGCGCGCTTCCGGGGCAGCTTCCCACTCCCCGACAAGGAGATCGTACCGACGACCGAAGGTCAGCCTCGATCCGATCTCGGACTGGCCGCGGCGCCTGCGGCGGAAGGCGAGCTGCTCCTTGTCGGCGATTCGGAGATGTTCAAGAACGAGCTCATCCGCGACCCCGAGTTCCGCGCTGACCACCTGCTGGTCAACGCCGTCGCCAGCCTGACGCTGCCCGCCGACTTAGCGGCCGTCGCTCACCGGCGCCGTGTCGCTCGCGGTCTCGACTTTCTCTCGGGGGCGAGCAAAGCGCGATGGCGTTTCTTCGTGATCGCCGCGGGTCCTCTGTTCGTGCTCTTGCTCGGCCTCTTGCGTTCGCTCTGGCGGAGAGGCTCCTCTTGATCACGAGAATCCTTCTCCTCGCGGCGATCTTGTTCGGCCTGGTTTATTGGGAGAGCAGCCTGGCGAGTACACGCTCGCTCGACCGGTCGAGCAGTAGTCGATTGCGTCCCCTGATGGACGAGGCCACGCGCGAAGGCATGGTCGTCGCGGGAGTCCGCGTCGAGACGGCCAGTGGCGAAAACTTTCTCTACGGTCGCTCGCGCGGCGTCTGGCGGCTGATCGAACCCGAGGTCAACACCTACGTCTCGCCCGGCGCGGTCGAACAGCTGATGAGGAGCTTCACCGAGGCACAGGGTGTCGTCCTCACCGAGGAGAAACACCGAGCGAAGAGCTATGGATTCGGCGGCGATGTCGCGCTGCGAATCACCTTGCACGGCACGAAGCTGCGCAGTGCGAAAGACCAAGACGTGCTCTACACACTCGACGTCGGATTTCCGATTCAGGGAACGGAGGGCTCCTACGTGCGTCCGCTCGGGACCCAACAGGTCTGGTCGATCGATCAAAACCCCCGCGCGTACTTGGCTCGTCCGCCCGGCTCCAGCTTCCCCCCCATGCTGGACCCCTATGTGATTCCGACTCTTGCTGCCGCGGAGAAAGGCAGCGTCGTCGCCATCGAGATTCGCTCCAAGGCGTCCGAAAACTTCACGCTGCGAATGACGAAGAGCAACCTGGATGATCCCGGGAGCGACGAGCCCGCCACCACCTGGGAGCTGACTCGGGAAGACGGCTCCGTTGTCCCCTGCGATGAGATCCCGGCCCGCGGCTACGCGATCTACATGTTTTTGGCGCCTTACTCCAAGATCATCGGGGCCGAGAGCGTAGATCCAGAGATCCTCTCCGACCCCGATATCCGAATGACCCTAACCCCAAGCCGTGGCGAGCCCTTCGAGCTCTTGTTCGGGAGACCGACCGCTTCGGGGAGTCGAGCCGTCGCGAACTTCGACACCAAGACCATGTTCGAAATCTCGGGCGATGTCGCGGAGCTCATGCTCCCTCTTCCAGAGGTCGTCGCCGAGGAAGCGCAAGGCAACCCGTGGCACGACTTCATTCAAGTCAACCCGCTTGAGGGAAGAGATCTCGTTCTAAACCCGATCAGTACTCGTTGACGCGACGCGAGCGAATCGCAATCGGTAAATCGACATGACCCACCCGAGCTCAGCACTCTTGTTTCTCTGCTTATTCGCCAGCGCATGTACCGGAGCAGATGATCCCAAAGTTTCCCCGGAAGACTTGGCCCAAAGCGAGCAAAGCGCCGACCTTTCCGAACCCACGCCCCTGCCGCCCTACGTCCCGCCCAAAGATCCAGAGACGATCACCTATCTCTCGCCGCTACTTCTCAACCAAGGGCTGACGCTCGACCTGGTCAATCCGCACCTCGCGCGTGAGACCGCACCGGAAAAGTTTCAAGCTAAGTGGTCCACGACGAAGGGTGAGTTCGTTGTGGAGTTTGTGCGCGCATGGGCTCCACATGGGGTCGACCGAATCTATAACCTGATCAAGATTGAGTTCTACAAAGACGTCCTTGTGCATCGCGCGATCGAGGGCGTGCTCGTTCAGTTTGGAATCCATGGCGAGACCTCAATCGCGACCACCTGGCGCGAGGCGATGATTCAGGATGACATTCCGAAGCAGTCCAATCGCCGCGGGTATATGTCGTTCGCCAAGATGAACCGGCGACCTCATTCTCGCTCGACTCAGCTCTTCATCAACCTGCGAGATAATCCCGTCTTCGACCAACAGCACTTCGCGCCGCTGGGCCGCGTGATCTCCGGTCTTCGCGTCGTCGATTCATTCTTCTCCGGATACGGGGATAACGTGCCCGCGCGGCTCATTCGGAATGAGGGCAATGAAGGCGTTTCAGGGCCCTACCCCAAGCTCGAGCGAATTCTGAAAGTGACCTTGGTCGACCCCGCTGACGAAGCCCAATAGGGTCGGGCCAACTGGCCGCTAAGCGCCTTACCGGACGATTCCGTCCCTCCTGCCCGCCCGGGGTTCCGCTCTTCGTTGTTACCCCCCGAGACTCGCTCACTATCGATGTTATCTTGGCGGCCGAGTTCCATCGCTCCCGCAGCTCCAATCGCAGCGAACCGCCACCCGCTCGACTCGCGCCACTCCCCCAATCGGAGCCCACTATGCTCTCTCGACTCGCACTGCTTGCTCTGGCCTGCTCCGCATTAACCGCCCCTTTGCCTCTCTGGGAGGAGGAAGAAGACGAGCTCGACTATGCGGCCTTCGCGAGCGAATTCCGCGAGGCCCACGACCTCTCCAACGCCACTCCAGGAACGCTCTCTCTCGGGACCCTGCTCGACTCGGAAGGCTTCCGGCGCTTCAACTTGGGCGCTCTCGACTTGCGCATTGCCGCCGACTCCCTGAAAGATCGCGACGTCGCAAAGAACTTCACTTTATGTGCGCTCGCATCACTCGACGCCCAGAGCCACTGGGTCGATTGGGTTGCTTTCGACCACGAAGATTACGAGACGATCTCGGCGGACTTCGACACTCTTCACAAATGGGTCAAGTCCTGGTCGACCTCATCCCTCGCTTCGATCGGCAAGTTTTCGAATCGGGAAGTGATGAGCACTCTCGGTGCGAGCGAACCGATTCGCGCTGCTCACGAGCGCGTGGAGAGGTTCATGTGCCGCGGCGAGTATCTCGGTATTCTGCGAGGCGACGAGCCCGACACGCAGATTCTCTTTGCGCCTGATCGCGCCTCGATGATTCAGCTCTTGTGCTTCACCGGTTGGGATTTGATCGAGAGTCGAAGCAGCTATTGGCATTCGGGAATCGAAAAGTGGACGAGCTTTTGGAACGCGGAGACTCAAGTGTTGGCCATGGAATATCCGGCTTTCACGATGAGCATCAAAAAGCCCACGCTCGGCGCGAGCATGAACGAGTTCGAGAAGACCGGCTTGGGCCAGCACACGGCCGAAAAGATCACGACCTCTCTCTTCTGGCGCTACTTCGGCAATAACGACGCGCTCTTCTATGAGGCTGCCCTCGGCGTCAATGCTGCGATCTCCGTCTACGAAGAGAACAACGTTCGAACGGGAGCGCCGGTCTTCAAAAACTCAGGCGGATCCTCATCGCCCTTCAGCGTCTTTGTTCCCGGCGGAAATCCCTCCGGAGGAACGCTCCCCGGACGCGGCGCGGTCTCGATCATTTCGGTTCCGCTCTGGCGCGAGACCAAGGGCGAGGACTACTTCGTCAAGCCGCTCGGAAAAGCGCAGAAGAAGGGCGCGAAGCTCGCGAAGAAGGACCGCAATCCGAACAAAGACGCGCTGGTCCACTTCATCGTGTTCGGGAAGAAGGACAACGACACCTCCTACGTTACCGCCCCTTTCTTCGGCCCAGACGCCGAGAACAAAGAGCTTCCAGGGGATGAGTATCTCGTGGACTACGAGGAGTTCTTCCGCGCCTATAGCGCGAGCTTCTTTCGCTGGTTGCAGACGCGCGGCGCGGGTAAGGGCAGCGAAGAGAACGCGCCACTCTTCGCCGCGCTCAATCAACGCCTAGCGACGCGTGACAAGACCACGGACTTCGCGACCGTCGTGCAAGAGATCTATGGAGTCCCGCTCAGCGGTCCCGACGGTGAGACCGACAGCCTGGAGTGGCGCTTTCTGAGCTTCATCAAGAAGGGCGGCCGCTAGCCGCGGTTCTTTCGGAACTGCTCGAAGGGGTCGGCACCCGGTGCACTCGGAGAAGGGGGTGCGCTCTCCGGTGCCGGAGCAGGAGTCGGCGCGGGTATCGGTTCCGGCGCGGGTGCCGGAGCGGCCTGGCTCGGAAGCGGCGCGGGCGGAATCGGCGCCGGCGCGGGATCATTCATCGAGAGCTGCATACCGCCCAGGTCGGGCATCGCCGGTGCGACGGTTTCGAGCGGAGTAGAACTTGCCGCTGCGGCAGCTGCGGTGGCCGCCTGAGCCCGAGCCGCATCCTTATTGAGATCGGCCGGGTCAAACTTCACTCCGGCGGAACCATACTGCGAGAGCAAGGCGTCGCGATCGACGGACTTGCGATAAGCCTCGCCCGCGTCGACAGTGCCCGCTTGAACCAATTCGAGTAAGGCATCGTTGAGCAACTTCATTCCGTGCTTGCCGCCGGTCTGCATCGCAGAGGGAATCTGGTGCGTCTTTCCTTCACGGATAAGAGCGGAGATACCCTTGGTGCAGATCAGGAGCTCGAGAGCAGCGATGCGACCCTTGGGGTTCTTCTTGCACAGAGTCTGCGCGACCACGCCTTTCAATGAACCGGCGAGCATCGTCCGCACCTGCGCTTGTCGCGCTTCGGGGAACTGGTCGATGATGCGATCGACAGTCGACGCAGCGGTCGTCGTGTGGAGCGTGCCGAACACGAGGTGACCCGTCTCCGCGGTCTCCATTGCAATCTCGATTGTCTCCAAGTCGCGCATCTCGCCGACGAGAACAATATCGGGGTCTTCGCGCAGAGCGGCGCGAAGCGCCTTCTTGAAGCCGGTCGTGTGCTCGCCCACCTCGCGCTGATTGACGAGACAGTTCTGGTCTTGGTGCACGAACTCGATCGGGTCTTCGATCGTGATGATGTGGTCGTTCCGCGTCTTGTTGATGAAGTCCACCATCGCGGCCAAGGTCGTCGACTTGCCGCTACCGGTCGGACCGGTAACCACCACGAGCCCCTTGGTCAGTTGGCAGAGATTCAGAATGGACTGCGGCAGTCCGAGCTGGTCGGCCGTCAGAATCTCGGACGGGATCACCCGGAAGACGGCTCCGGGTCCCCGGTGATCCATAAAGAAGTTCACGCGGAAACGCGCTTTGCCCGGCAACTCGTAGGCAAAGTCCGCGTCGCCGCTCTCTTGGAACTCCTGGTGAAAGCGTTCGGGTGCGATCTCGAGCAAGAGCGGCAGCATCTTGTCGGCGTCGATGACGGGAGCGCCCTCGACGAGCACCATATCCCCGTCCAGTCGAAACATCGGCTGACGGCCGGAGGTCATGTGCAAATCCGATGCACCAACGTCGAGCATCTTCTGGAACAGCGAGTCAATCTTAGCCATGTCGAAAAGCCCTTCCCGGGCCCTGGGTACGGTCGAATGAAGAAAACGGAGACCGCATCTCTCTCGACACCCCGGTTGGACAGACTCAAGCCGTCTGGGAAAAAAGCTCGCGCCCCTTCGAGCAGGGCTCGAGCTCTCGCGCGCCCTAGCAGCCCGTGGCAAAAATCATTCGCCCCATGAGCGGCGTCCTTCTGGCCAGGCCGGCACCCGAAAGCCTCGCCGAATCTAGAGATTCGGCTGCGTTCCCGGGCACCAGCCTGACCAAAATCCCGCGGCCCATGGAACA
>JAJDEU010000023.1 GCA_029259635.1 Planctomycetota bacterium
AACAACGTGGCGGTCCACCGGCCCGGACGAGCCGGAACCCTCGCGCGGAGCCTCTTGAGCCCGATGCCGGGGCGCCGCTAAGCGGCAGGGCGATGCCCGCCGCCCCGCACATCGGGGCCAACCACCAACCCGCGCGACCTGCTGAGGAGTCAACCTAATGGCCAGCGAGTACCTCGAAGTGGACCCCCACGAACTGCTCGTGATCAAGAATGTCCGCCTCGACCGCCGGACCGACAAGGACTTCGTCGCCTCGATCAAGGAGCACGGCGTCCTGCAACCCATCATCGGCTATCGGGACGACGAGGGCCGGATCGTGGTCCGCTACGGCACCCAGCGCACTCTCGGCGCGATCGAGGCGGGACGTCCGAGCGTCCCTGTCCTGGTGGGGGAGAGCCCCGACGAGGTCGAGCGGATCGCTACTCAGGTCACCGAGAACGAGGCCCGCCGGGCACTCACTACGGGTGAGACCGCGGCCGCGATGCAGCAGCTCTGCGCGTTCGGTCTGACGGCCGAGGAGATCGCCCGCAAGACCGGCGCCAAGCGGCAGAAGGTCACCACCGCACTGGTCGTGGCTGGGTCCGAGCTGGCCACCACGGCAGCCGACCGCTACCAGCTCACCCTGGAGCAGGCGGCCGCGGTGGCCGAGTTCGAATCTGACTCGGAGTCGGTCAAGACCCTTGTCGCGGCTACCCGCGCCGGCCAGTTCGACCACGTCGTGCAGCGGCTACGGGATGACCGGGCCGAAACAGAGGCAGTGGAGGCCGCTCGGGTCGAGCTGGCGGCCGCCGGGGTCAGGGTGATCGACCGGGCCGAGTTCCGGTGGCCGGGGCAGCGACTGGACAACATGAGGATCGGGGAGGAGCAGCACCGTGGCTGCCCGGGGCACGCCGCGATCCTGGGCTCGCGCTTCGCGGCCACCGGGCGGGTGCCGAGCGTGGTCTACGTGTGCGCCGATGCTGTCGCCCACGGACACCTCGACGAGACCGCCCGGCCCGCCGAGCAGGAGAAGCGGCCGATGACCGACGAGCAGAAAGCCGAGCGCAAACGAGTCATCCGGCTGAACAAGGAGTGGGCGAGCGCGACCGTGGTCCGCCGGGAGTTCCTGATCGGGTTCGCCAAGCGGAAGACCGCACCAGACGGGGGCGAGCTGTTCGTGCTGACCGCGCTGCTCTGCGGCGACCACGAGATCAAGCAGGCGATGGAGACGCACTGGCCGATGCTGCGCACCGCGATCGGAGTCCGGCCCGCCGACGCGGACACACCCGACTGGCTCGCGGGCGGCAAGGAATGCGCATCTTTGATCGACACGCTGGCATCCGCACCGGCCAAGCGAGTCCTCGTCGTGCTGATCGCCGCCGTGCTCACGGCCTGGGAGGCCAAGACCGGACCGCACACCTGGCGCCAGCAGTCCGCCCAGACCACCCGTTACCTCACCCAACTCACCGTCTGGGGCTACCAACTCTCCGATGTCGAACGGATCGCCTGCGGCGAAGACGTCGAGGCCGAACGGAGCCACATCGATGAGCGCTAATCAGCTCACTGCGGCCGAGCCGACATGGCCGCCTGATCGTCAGCGACCGAAGGGACGTCCGATGCGGCCCGAGCGCTCGAACAGGCTCCGCGACGCCGCGCTGCGAACAGCTGCCCGGGGCTGGCCGGTGTTCCCGCTGTGGGCCCGCACCAAGCGCCCGGTGATCAAGGCCTGGGAGCGCGGAGCCACGACCGACCCCGAGCGGATCGCCCGGTGGTGGCGCGACGCCCCCTATAACGTCGGGATGGCCTGCGGCAGAGCGAACCTCGTGGTCATCGACCTCGACCGAGGCCACGGCGACCCACCTCCGGAGGAGTTCGCCGGCGCCGGCGGCGGCGCGGACGTGCTGGAGATCCTCGCCGCCCGCGCCGGTCAACCAGCCCCCTGGGACACGTTCACCGTGGCCAGTCCCAGCGGCGGTCTGCACCTCTACTTCACCGCCCCTCCCGGGCTGGTGCTCAGGAACACCGCCGGGGCGGCCGGTAGAGGGCTCGGATGGTGCATAGACAGCCGATCCCACGGCGGATATATCGTCGCGGCGGGCTCGCGACGCCCGGAAGGCCTGTACCGAGAGGTCAACGACCACCCAGTGGCCGAGCTGCCGCAGTGGCTCGCCCGGGCCCTCGCCCGCGAGCCCGCCGCCGAGGCTGAGTCCCGGCGAGGTAGTGGTATCACCGTGCCCCGCCAGTGCGATGTCAACGCCTACGTCCGCGCGATCGTCCAGGACGAGACCGACCTCGTCCGGGCCGCCGCTACGGGCACCCGAAACGACGTTCTCAACCGAGCAGCGTGGACGCTGGGCCGCCTCGTGGCCGGGGGAGAGCTGGACGAGGCCTACGCCCGGGTCGAGCTGGAGGCGGCCGCCGCAGTCCACATCGGAGTCGAGCGTTTCTCCGCTACGGAAGCCCGTCAGACCGTGGCCTCCGGCCTTGCGGCCGGTCAGCGACTGCCCCGTCGGATCGAGCGCAGCGACTGAGGCGCCCCGTCGGGGCAAATTCCCCAGCAAGCCTCGTGAAGCTGTGCGCACAGGTGAGGCGCCGACGACGGTGGCGGGCATGGGTCGGAACTCGACGCAGGTCGACGGGACCCTCGGCGTATCCGCGCCGACTGATTACCGCACACACAGGTGAGCTTTCCGATCGCCCATACTGTGAGTGTCTGATAGTGGAGCCTCCAAGCTGCGGAGCAGCCTATGAACGGTGCGATTGCGGTTCGCTGTCCCGAGTCGTCGGCCGGTCAACAAAGGACCGGCCAGCTCGCGCGGCACGTCGGCGGGCGAACCCGGAGCGCGGCCGCCGAGGTCGACGGCGCCCTGGAGCGGCTCGCACAGACCGACGGGCAGATCCGGGCGTTCACCAGCACGCGGGTCGATGAGGCGCGAGTAGAGGCGCGAGCGGTTGATGAGGCGGTCGCGGCGGGGGCCCCTGCGGGCACGCTGACCGGCGTCCCGATCGCGGTCAAGGGCCGCAAGGGCCTGCTGAGCGCTCAGGCGACCCGACTCGCCCAAGCGGGTGCGATTGCCATCGGTACGACTTCGACCCCGCTGACTGGCGGTTACCAGACCTGGGGCCACACCAGCAGAGGGCCCACGACCAACCCGTGGCGAGCCGACCTGTCCCCGGGCGGCTCCTCGGCGGGGTCCGCGGCCGCGGTCGCGGCGGGCATCGTCGCGTTGGCCACTGGCAGCGACGGCGCAGGCTCGGCGCGCATCCCGGCCGCTTGGTGCGCGATCTACGGCTACAAGCCCACGACCGGACTGGGCGCCAGCGGCGATCCCACCGGCCTGGCGGTGCCCGCCCCACTCACCCGCGATCCGCGAGACCTGCGGCTGTGGGCTCAGGTCGTGCTCGATGAGTTCCCGAGCTCGCCACCGGCACGCACCGCCACCTGGTCGGCCGACCTCGGCTTCGTCACCGATCTCGACCCCGAAGCGACCGCGATCGCCCGGGAAGCCGCCGAACGCCTCGTGCACCGAACCGGCCTGCGCTGGAGCAGGGACCCCCAGGTCGTGCTGCGCGATCCACAGACGGCATGGACCCAGCTACGCGCACCCCAGCAGCGCAGCGATGGGCAGGGGCCGGCTCGGTGGCGCGGCATCAACGATGCCGCGCTGGCGAGGTTGTTCGACGCCACCGACATCCTGCTGACCCCGACCACGCCTCGGCCGGCGCACGGACACGACGGCCCTGGCGAGCACATGAGCGTCGCCTTGACCTGGGCGTTCAATCTCTCCGGGCATCCTGCGGTGAGTATCCCCGCCGGCTTCACCAGCGCCGGAGCGCCCGTCGGGTTGCAGGCGGTGGCCGCTCACCGCGCGGACGCGGCGCTGCTGACCCTTGCGGAAGCCTGCGACCTGGCGCCATTGGTCCCAGCTCTCAGCGACGGGGGCAAGAACTGATGACGACGGACGTCAACCCGCCGGTCAGGCCCATCGAATCGGCGACCAGCGCGATCCTCGCCTGGTCACACCGCCACGGCGGTGCCGCACACTGCCTGATCCAGCTACGAGCATTGCAAGCGCCGCGCGGCGACCTGGTCGCCGTCGTGGTGGCCAGCGAGCTGCGGACGAACCCTCGTGGCCGGGGCGCGACCACTGATTTCGCCGGGCTCGCGGCCGCCGCGGCGGCCCGCGTGGTTCCGGCAGCCTGCCGCCTAGAGGCGGTGACCTGGTTTCTGCACCACGGCTCGTTCTCCACCAACGACCACACCGACGAACCCGACACCTTCACCCAGGTTCACCTGCACTGGGATCCCCACACCGGCTACGTCGACC
Source organism: Planctomycetota bacterium (assembly GCA_029259635.1). GTDB lineage: Bacteria > Planctomycetota > UBA1135 > UBA1135 > OFTM34. The sequence continues at coordinate 4,305 of JAJDEU010000023.1, forward strand.
CCGGGCCGGAGGCCCACCGGCTGCTCGCCGACCGCGAGGCCGCACAGCTGACGGCCGAGCTGCGCTTGGAGGACATCGACGAGGTGTTGCGCACTTGGTCGTGGGAGCAGCGGGCCGACTACCGCACCGACGCGCGGTAGTCGGTGACACCGCCGACGGACCAGCTACGCATCCCGGGCGGCGCCATCCTCCGCGAAGTCCTCGGCGCCTACCTGCCCTTCCACCCCGTACTCGCCGGCACCACGGTGAAGGTCATCCGCCTGGCGGCAGACGACACCGCGACCCCAGCCTGGTCGACCCGAGCCCGAGCTTCGGAGATCTCGGCCCGCCGCAAGATCGAGACATTCACCGCGCTCGGTGCCACACCCGAGGAGCACGTGTTGTCCGACCGCGTCTCCCGGGCGCAGTTCGTCGAGATCATCGAACAGGCCAATGCCGACCCCCGCGTGGCAGCGATCATCGTTCAGCTCCCCGTACCAAGCCGTCTGACCGAGGACCTCGACCGAATCGCGCCGGCCAAGGACATCGACGCGCTCGGATCGCACAGCGACCAGCCGTGCTGCGCGACCGCCGACGGGATCGCCCGGGTGGTCGACCCTTTCCTGCAGCCGGACACGACCGTGGCCGTGGTCGGCGGCCGAGGCTTCGTCGGCAGCGGTGTCACACGGCTGCTGTCCGAACGGCTTGATCGACCGATCATGGTCCTCGACGTCGACGATGACCTGCGCCAGGTCAGGAACGCGGACGTGGTCGTGAGCACCACCGGCCGCTCCGGCCTACTGACCACGGAGCACCTGCACCAGCGACACCGACTCGTCGTCGACTCCGGGTTCATACCCTCGGGCCTGGAGATTCTGGGTGATGTCCATCCGGTCGGCCAGCACCTCCCGCGCGCGATCACCCCGGTACCGGGCGGCATCGGGCCCATCGAGATGGCCGTGCTGGCCGAGCGGCTCGTCCAGCAGCATCCAGAGACGATCACACCCACCGCATGGCGATCCCTGATCGCCTCGCCCGGACACAGTGACCAGCTCACCACCGCCGTCCAGACCGTGAGTGCGGCCCAACAGGCCCAAGCGGCCGCTCGGGCCGCGCGAGCCCTCGGTCGGCTTCCTGGAGTCCGAGGCTCCGGATCGCCGCATCCTGCAGGGGCCGGTGAGTTGCCCCCACGCGGTCTCGGCGGCCCGGAGCGCCGCCCTGGGCGGCATCGGTAGTCCGAGAGTCGCCGTTGTCATCGCTCCTCGAGCATCGACGTAGCGATGATCAGTGCCTGTTTGATCGGGATGGCGTAGCCGTAGCCGGTGGGGTGGCCCTTGTGGCCGCTGTAGGCGACGTTCAGCCCGACGATGAGTCCGTTCTTGTCGACCATGGGTCCCCCGGATTCTCCGGGTTGGATGTGGTTGCGTGCTTCGATCAGCCCGGTGAGCGGGGGCCCGGGTGTGGTGGTGCGGCGGGCGTCGATGCGGCTGGTGGGCAGGCTGGCGGCCTGCTCGGGTTCCGCGTTCTGACTGTGGGTTGGTGGCCGGGTGGTGGAAGCGATGCTGGCACCAAGACGGGTGATCGGGCCGACATTGATCGTTGGGCGACCGCCGCCCCAGGCGTTGCCGATGGAGGCGACGGGGTCGCCTGTGCGGAGCCGGGCGGTGGTCCCGAAGCGTCCGACCGGGAGATCGTGTGCGCCGCGCAGTTGGATCACTGCGACGTCGTTGGTGGTGTCAGCGGACAGTAGGGATGCGCGGTATGTGCGCTGGCTCCCGAGGGAACGTGCTCTGATCGCGGCGGCGCCGGCGACCACATGGGCGTTTGTGATCACGAGACCGTTGGGGCGCAGGACGATTCCGGTGCCGGTGGTGGTGGTGCCGTCTGGCTGCCGCACGGTGATGTTCACGATGCTCGGGGCGACTCGCCGCACGAGCTTGGCCGCCCGTTCGCGGGTGATCACCTGCCGGCTGGTGGGCCACCCGCTGGTGGCCACGGCCAGCCGGCCAGGGTCGGTGACCAGCCTGGCGTGGCCGGACTGTGGCCGTGGCCGCTGGCGGGGCTGTGGCCGTTCGGGCGCGGCGGTGGTTGGCCGCGAAGTGGCCACGGATAGCGCGGCCAGCGAGGGAGGCTCAGCGGTGGTGATGGCCGGCGCCGGGCCGAGGATGAGCGTGAGGATCCCGGTGAGGGCGGTGGCCATCGACGCGAGGAGTGCCATGAAGGTGGCCGCCCGGGCGTTGCCCGGCGGGTGGTGGTGGTCGTTCATGGGTGGTGCCTCCCGGCTGTGAGGTGACCCGCTCCCAGGTCGCGCGGGTTGGTGGTTGGCCCCGATGTGCGGGGCGGCGGGCATCGCCCTGCCGCTTAGCGGCGCCCCGGCATCGGGCTCAAGAGGCTCCGCGCGAGGGTTCCGGCTCGTCCGGGCCGGTGGACCGCCACGTTGTT
>JAJDEU010000024.1 GCA_029259635.1 Planctomycetota bacterium
CCGCTCGGCCACCGCGGCGAGCCCCCGCGGACGGCGCCCGACGCGTGAAGGTCGCGCACCGCACCCGGTTCAGACCTACCCTTCGGGCAATCCCGAGAAGGGCTAACCGCCCGTCTCGTGAATGCCAAAAGTTTAGATCTGAACCGGGTTCGGTACTCAACCTTCACGCGTCGCGCTCCATCAGCATGCGCTCGACCCACTTGCCGATCATGTCGGCTTCGAGGTGAATCGGACTGCCGACCTCGATGGAGCCGAGGCTCGTCACCTCGAGGGTGACGGGAATGACCGCAACGCCGAAGCGGCCCGCCTCGGGCTTCACCACCGTCAGGCTGATGCCGTCGAGACCGACGCTGCCCTTCTCGATCAGGTAGCGACGGAAATCTTCGGGCACCTCGAAGGTGAAAAACCGCCCCCCATCGCCCGAGTCGTCGATGGCGACGACCTTGCCACAGCCGTCGACGTGACCGGAGACCATGTGGCCGCCGAGCCGAGTTTCGAGCGTCAGGCTGCGCTCTAGATTGACCGGCCGTCCCGGAGCCAGGCCTTCGCCGAACCAAGTCCGAGCGAGCGTCTCGGCCGAGAGCTCGAACTCCATATCGGCGCCGGGCGTCTCATCGGCCAGCGAGTCCGCCCCCGAGCCGGGAGCCCGGAGGTCCGAGACCGTCAGGCAGCAGCCGGATACGGCCACGCTGTCCCCGCGAGAGGTAGACCACTCGGCATTCGCAGCGGGCAGGGTGAGGACCCCGCCGGTGCCCGAGGGGGTCCAAGCGCGAACGGGGACACAGGCTTCGATCAATCCACTAAACATGCAGGGATTCTGCCGGGGGAATGACGCCCGTCAATGCGCCGAGAAGCCCGATTCGGAGGGCAGCCGAGGGAGCGGCCCCGCGTTCCCGCCAAGAGTGGGCTCTCCGCCCCGAAAAGGGCGCCCCGGACCTCCCCAAACCTTGACGCGCACCCCCCAGCTCCCTACTCTTTTCGCCCTTCCATCCGGGAGGAGACCCTCCGTGCTCTTTGCCGTCCTGACCCTATTCCCCGAAGCGCTCGAAGCTTACACGCGTTCGAGCATTCTCGGGATCGCTGGGGAGAAGGGGCTGGTGAAAGTTCGGCTGGTTGATTTCCGGGACTTCACGAGGGACCGACATCGCACGGTGGATGACCGACCGTACGGCGGAGGGCCCGGAATGGTTCTCAAACCCGAACCCATTATCGACTGTGTCGAGTGGCTCGAGCGAGAGCACGGACCTTTCCGGCGGATCATGCTGACTCCTGGTGGCGCGCGCTTCGACCAACAAAGGGCCGACGCGTTCTTGAGGGAAGAACGGATCCTCTTGCTCTGCGGCCGCTACGAGGGATTCGACGAGCGCATTCGGTTGTCCATGGAGTGGGAGGAGCTTTCGGTCGGAGACTTTGTTCTCTCGGGCGGCGAACTGCCGGCACTCACGATCATCGAAGCGGTCACCCGCTTGATGCCCGGTGTGCTGGGAAACGCCGACTCCGCAGAGTACGACTCATTTGCGAACGGCAGCGGACTCGAATACCCACAATACACACGACCCCAGCACTACCGAGGCGCAGAAGTTCCCAAGGTTCTCCTCTCCGGCGATCACGCAAAGATCGCGGCATGGCGAACCCAAAAAGCGGAACTGAAGACCCGCGCTGCACGACCCGACCTCAGCGAACGAAGCCCACGCGTACCGAATCCGACGAGTGACTGAAGCTCGCCGAACAGTCCTAGTTGAAGAACTGACGCAACCCGAAACTACCCTATCGCCGCATCACCACTGACCTGAGTCTCAGGCCAGCCTGAAGAGAGAGAGCGAGTTCCAACGAACTCCACTAGAGCATGAACGTCATCGATCAAATCGAAGCCGAAGAGGCCAAGAAGTTCCTCCCCACCGTCCACGTTGGGGACACCGTCGAGGTGCACTACCTCATCCGCGAGGGCGACAAAGAGCGCGTGCAGCTCTTCATCGGCACCATCATCGCCATGAGCGGGCGTGGAATCAGCCGTACGATGACCGTGCGACGCCTGGTCCAGGGTGAAGGCGTGGAGCGGATCTTCCCGATTCACAGCCCGCGCGTGAAAGACGTCGTCGTCACCCGTCGCGGCCGTGCGCGCCAATCCAAGCTGTACTACATGCGCGATCGCGTCGGTAAATCGACACGCGTTCGCGAGTTCGTCGGGGACAAGGCCCGCAAGGAGCGGGACTCGGAACGCGAGCGTCGCGACGCCTTCGCGGCCGCGAGTGAGGCTGAGGCCAACGCCGCACCCGAAGCTACCGAAGAAGCATGATCGAGCGCGCTGCTTCCAGCGCGCCGACTCACGCACCCCAAATCCTCGGAGCATGAAAATCTAACCAGCGGAGAGCCCTGCCAAGCGCGCGAGGCTCTCCGCTGTCTTCACTCACTCGACACCGTTCATTCTCGCGGCATGGACCACTCGCTTGGCCTAGCGCCGACTCTCTCCACCACCCTCTCTCTTAGTTTCCCACGCCATGGTTAAGAACCTAGGTCGCAAGCTCGCGCTGGTCTTCATCCTCCTCACCGTCTCGGTGTTGTTGATCGTCCTCCGCGATCCGCCCTTCCGGATGGGTCTCGACCTTCAGGGTGGACAGCGCCTCGTCTATCGATTCGATTTCGATGCAGAGCGCAAGCTCGGCACGATTGGCCAGGACGAGAGCCAGGCCGAGATTCTCGCGCAGACCATCGACATTCTAAAAAACCGGGTCGACCCCGACGGCCTTCTCGAAGCCGTCATCCGAACCGAGGGTTCCGACCGGATTGTCTTTGAGCTCCCCGGCCGTTCGGCACTGAAGAGCGCCGCCGTCTCGATCCCGCTGCAAGCAGACCTCGACGCAACGGCCAAGACGCTCTTCCTCGTCCCGGCCGAGGGTGAGGACTCCGATGGCTTCCCCGAGGGCGGCGGAGTGATTCGGATCGACAGCGAGCAGATCCGCTACGGCAGTCGCGAAGAAAACCAGTTGCTCGAGCTCTCGCGCGGACATCTCGAGACCAAAGTCGTCGAGCACAGCGCGGGCTCGCTCGCGACGCTCGTCAGCGACGACCCGATCCGCAACGCGATCGAGAACCTCGGACAGCTGCAGTTCTTGATTCAGGCGGAAGCCGCCGACTACACCGGATCGGGCACCGACCAGGCCACCGAGCAGGCCAAGCTGGATACGTGGATCGCGGAACATCCCGGCGCCGATGTCTCCAACTTCAATCGCGTTTCGGTCGAGAACGGCGGACCGAACCCGATGATCCGCTGGTTCAGCTACCCGCTGCTCGGCAGCCCCGCCGCGTGCCTCGTTCCCAAGCCGGAGTGGACCTTCCACGGAGGAGCTCTGGGCAAAGTCTTCCCGACCAGCGACTCTCTCGGTTATCCGGCTGTTGGCTTCGAGATGCGCCCCAACCGCGTCTCCGACTTCACCGAGTTCACGGGAGCCAATATCGGTCGCAACATGGCGATCGTGTTGAACAACGTCATCAAGACGTCACCCAACCTAAATGATCGCCTTCCGGGTAGCGGCATCATTCAAGGAAGCTTCAAGAGCGAGGAAGTGCGCGAGTACGTCACGGTCCTGCGCACCGGTTCGCTGAAGATCAAGCCGATCCTCGAGGCGGAAGAAGTCGTCGGCCCGACGCTCGGTGCCGACTACGTGGAGCGCGGTGCCTTGAGCGGAGCGCTCGGTCTCGCCGTCGTGTTGGTCTTCATGCTCGCCTACTTCCGCAAGCTCGGGGTCTTCGCCGCCATCTCACTGGCCGCGACGATGTTGATGCTGATGGGCGGGCTCGCCTTCTTCCAGGCCACGCTGACTCTGCCCGGTATCGCCGGCATCATCCTCACCGTCGGTATGGCGGTCGACGCGAACATCCTGATCTTCGACCGGATTCGCGAGGAGATGGACAAAGGCCGCAACGTCAAACAGGCGGCGGTCAACGGCTTCGATCAAGCCTTCAGCACGATCATCGATGCCAACGTCACGACCTTCCTGACCGGCGCGATTCTGTACAACTTCGGTACAGGCCCGGTGCGCGGCTTTGCGGTCACCCTGATGATCGGTATCGCCGCGTCGGTGTTTGCTGCGCTCGTCATCACTCGACTGTTCGTGCACTTCTCGCTCGAGAAGGGCGCGAATAAATTCTCCGTGGGAACCTGGTTGGTGAAAGCCAACTTCAAGTTCCTCGTCAAAGCGCCGATCGCGCTCGTGCTCTCGGCCTTGATGATTATCGGCGGCGTGGGACTCTTCAGTTCCATGGAGCGGAATGAGAAGCTGGGCATCGACTTCCTAGGTGGTGGATCGGTCATGTTCCGCACCGAAGAACCGCACACGATTGAGGATATCCGCGGGCTCATCCGAGGCATTGAGGGAGAGATCGGGCGAACGGCCAGCGTGAAGCAGGTGCTCGATTCCGCGGAAGGCGACGGTTACACGGCCTTCCGGGCGACCTTCAAGATCGCCTCGGAGAGCCTGAAGTCGGGCGACAACGGGGCGATCGACTCCTTCGTCAACGCGATTACCGCGTCGGTCGGAGACTTGCTCCAGCGCGGGCCCGTCGAGGCGGTCCTTGGTGCGAATGAGGATGGACGAACCTCTGCCGATGTGCGGCTCTACTTTAACGATGCTCACTCTCCGGAGGACATTGCGGGCCAACTGACGAACGCAGGTTTCGACGAGGTCACGGTGACCGCGGACGATAAGCGTGAAAAGACCTACGTTGCCACGCTGGTGAGCGGCCTCTCCATCACGGAGCTCGGGCTCCAGAGCCAGGTCCAGAACGCATTTGCCGGACAGCTCGACTCGGCCAACCGAGACTTCAGCCTCGCCAACCCGATTCCCGAATCGAACTTGGTCGGCGCGCAGGTCGTCGGCGAGCTCACCGACAAGGCCATCCTCGCGCTCTTGATCAGCTTGTTCGTGATCGTCATGTACATCCGCGTTCGGTTCGCGGAGTACAGCTACGGCTTCGCGGCCGTCGCTGCCCTGATCCACGACGTCTTGATCACGCTCGGTGCGATCGCAGTCGTCATGAAGCTGGGCATTCTCGATGTCGAGATCAGCCTTCCGATGGTCGCCGCCTTCCTGACGATCATCGGTTACTCGCTGAACGACACGATCGTGCTCTTCGACCGCGTCCGCGAGAATCTGCCGCGAGTAGACAAGCCGCTTTCCGAAGTGCTCGACCTCTCGATCAACCAGACGCTCTCCCGAACGATCCTGACGTCGGTGACGACCTTCATGGCCGTCGCGATGCTCTTCATCTTCAACGCCGGCACCGGCAACGTCCTCGAGGGCTTCTCCTTCGCGATGGTGATCGGAATCGTGGTCGGAACTTACTCGTCCATGTACATCGCCAGCCCGGTCTTGCTCTGGTTCGAGAACCGCAAGATCGCCAAGGGCACCCACGCGAACGCCACCAAGAAGGCGTAGGCGCCGCTCCACCGGCTGTTTTAGCGCGCCCGCCTCCCCGCGTCGGAGGGCCGGCGCGAGATTGTGGGCTTCCCAGCCCAAGCGTGGCTAGAATGCCTCCGTGCGCATCTTGCTCGGCATCGCTTGCTTGGTCCTCGTGTTCGGAGTCTCCACTCTCTGGCATCGGTCGGAGATGAATAGCTTCCGGACGAGTTCGTCGATCGGAATCGAACAGGTGGTGCAAGCCGCCCCCGTTCGCCAGCACATGCCGGGTTGGGGTGAGGTCATCGTCGGCTCGCCTTCCGGGGCAGAACCGATCTATGTCGAGCCGACGCGCCAGCCAGCCCCTGCCGTTCGCTTGAGACCTCCGAGCGATCGCAGGTCCGCCGATGACCAGGCCTCGGCAACCGAGTCCACCGAGAGCGCTACGAACATGGCTATCGCCAATCAACAGTTCGAAAACGCGCCCGCTGACTGGGAGCTTATCGTTGGCAGCGGGGATGTGCTCTCGCGAATCGTTCGCGTGCAGTACGGCCGAGTCTCGCCGGAACTCGAGCAACGTCTCGCCGAGTACAACGGGCTCTCCAGTCCGGACAAGTTGAAGGTCGGGCAGACTCTCTACCTGCCGACGGAAGAGCGCTTGCTCGCCGACCCCGAGTAGTTTTTCGCGGCGAGGCTTATTCCCCGGAGTCGCTGGTCGTAAAGGGATCCAAGGCCGGCGTGAGGACCTTAGAGGTCACCCCTTCCGGCGCTCGCCGCATGAGGTTGCCGTAGGTGCGCTCGAGCGTCCGGACCTTCAGGCAGACGAATTGATCGCCTTCGACAGTTTGTTCGAGGACGGTGCTCACTTTGCGAATGGCCGCCAAAACCTCTCCGTGCGCCATGGGCACGCGAATGCTGGCGACCACCGAGCGCGCGTCGATCCGCGCTTGTACGACACGGTCCAACCGGTCCAAGCCCTCGCCCGTTCCTGCGGAGAGGTGAACGACTTCCATTTGGCGATCGGCGAGCAAGAGCTGCATTCGCAAGGGGTCCTCGACGAGGTCGACCTTGTTGAAGACGATCACGTCGGCGGGGCGATGTTCGGAGAGCTCGTCGAGCACCGACTCCACCGCTTCCATTTGGAGCGCTGCATCGGGATGGGCGCTATCGACGACATGGATGAGAAGGTCCACGTTGAGCGCTTCCTCTAGCGTGGCGTGGAAGGAGGCAACCAAGTGGTGTGGCAGGCGCTGTAGAAAACCGACCGTGTCGGAGATCAAGACGGTGTGGCCCTGCTTGAGCTTCCACTTGCGTGTTCGGGTGTCCAGCGTCGCGAAGAGCATGTCCTCGGCAAACACGTCGGCACCGGTCAATGCGTTGAGCAGAGTGGACTTGCCGGCGTTTGTGTAGCCGATCAAGCCGACCGTAAACTCTTCCGCGCGCGTCAAGACCTGGCGGTGCTTGCGCTTCTCGATCTGCTTGAGCTGCCGGCGCAGGTCGTCCACCTTCTTCTGCAGGAGCCTGCGGTCCGTCTCCAGCTGAGTCTCACCCGGACCCCGCGTTCCCACCCCACCGTCCAAGCGCTCGAGGTGGGTCCACATGCGACGCAAGCGTGGAAGCAGGTACTCGACCTGCGCGAGCTCGACTTGCAGGTGGGCTTGTCTCGTCTTCGCGCGAGTGGCGAAGATGTCGAGAATTAACTCCGAGCGGTCGACGATGCGAACGCCCAGCTCGTTCTCTAAGTTGCGCACCTGCGCGGGCGTCAGGTCGTTGTCGACCACCAGAGCGCTCGGCGACAAGCGCTCGACCTCTGCTTTGATCTCCTCGACCTTGCCCTTGCCGAAGAGCATGCCCGGGTGAGGGCGATCGCGGCGCTGCACCGGAACTTCGCCGACGGGGTTGGCGCCGCTCGCAAGCACGAGTCCGCGCGCCTCGGCAAGCGGGCCACCACTCTCACGGCTTCGGTCGGGAAACACGACTCCGCATAGGAGGACGCGCTCGCGCTCGGATCCCGTCGGTGTAGAAGCCCGACTCACGTAATCGGAACCGCGCCCTTATCCCGCGCAGGCTCCGAGCATTCGATCGGGTTTGATTTTGAGATCGTCACCGACTCAAGTATCTCACCGATGAGGCGAGGCTTCAATTCTGTATGAGCGCACCAGTCGGGATCGATGCCCGGAAAGTCCGTTCGGTGATGAACTCCTCGAGACTCCGTTCGCGTGAGTGCCCCGATCGTCGCCAAGCGGGAGACGAGCAGCATGTTTTCGAGCTGCCACGTTCGCGGATCGGGCGGCGCGAGTTGCGAGACGGCTCGTGACCAGAGGTCGATCTTCGAGAGCGCGTCCTCCAACTGGGAGGCCTCTCGCTCGATCCCCATCTCACGCCACATCAGCGATTTGAGCGAGTAGGTCACGTCTTCGATGTTGACCTGAACACCTTGGCGCTCGTCGGGCTTGCAGCGCGTGCCCGCAGACCAAGCGCGCGCGGAGACCGGAGTTAGGTTCTCGGCGGCTTGCGCACCTGCTCGAGTGCCGAGCACCAGGGCTTCCAGAAGTGAATTGGAACCCATGCGATTGGCACCGTGGACTCCGGTGCTCGCGCATTCCCCTGCGGCGAGCAAGCCGGGTACGCTCGTCTGTCCGGAGAGATCGACCTTAATTCCGCCGACCATGTAGTGAGCGCCGGGACGAACGGGAACGGGGTCGCGTGCAATGTCGATCCCGAACAAGCGGCAGATGCGGCTGATGTGCGGGAATAGACGATGCGGATCCTCTTCGACTTCGGAGAGGTCCAAGTAGACGTTGGTGTCCCCGCTGGCAACCATGCGGCGGAAGACCGCGCGACTGACGACGTCGCGGGGAGCGAGCTCCGCGTCCGGATGGAAGTCGGGCATGAACCGCTCGCCACTCTTGTCGCGCAGTACGCCGCCCGCTCCGCGCACGATCTCGCTGATCAAAACGCGCGCAGCACCCGCGATGTAGAGGCATGTCGGATGAAACTGGAAGAACTCCATATCGCGAAGTACCGCACCCGCTCGAAACGCCAGGGAGACCCCATCCCCGGTCGCTAATACGGGATTCGTCGTCTCGCGAAAGACCTGGCCAGCGCCGCCTGTTGCGAGAATGACGCGGTTTGCGTGGAAGACGACATGCTCACCGCGGGCGTCCCTAGCCAAGCACCCGAACACCTCTTCGCCGTCGTCTTCCGTCAAGAGATCGACAACGAACATGTCCGTAAAGATCGTGATGCGTTCGTGGCTCTCTACGGATTGAGAGAGCGCACGCTGAATCTCGGCGCCGGTGGTATCGCCCTTCGCATGCACGATCCGATGGTGCCCGTGCCCCCCCTCCCGCATGAGATGCAGGCTGCCGTCTTCTCGGCGGTCGAGGCTGGCGCCGCACTCGAGCAAGAGGCGTACGGCCTCAGGTCCTTCTCGAATAACGGCTTCAACGGCGACTCGCTCGGAGAGTCCGCATCCGACCCGAAGCGTATCGGCGATGTGGGCATCAAAGCTATCGTTGGGCGAGAGCACGGCGGCCATCCCGCCCTGAGCGTAGCGTGTGTTGCTCTCAAGCAGATCTTGCTTGCAGAGAATGGCCACGGAGGCGCCTTGCTGCGCGGCGGCCAAAGCGGCGGCGGCTCCGGCAGCACCGCCCCCGACGACGAGAACGTCGAATAGGTAGCGCGGGACGCGGCGGTAATCGACGCTCGTTAAGCGCCTGTCTAGATCGAGAGCTGTGGACGGCATCGCGGTCGCGCGAAAAACGGGAAGGAACTACTCAACTTCAAGGGTCGCTGCCCGTCTCTTCGTGCCCGTAGAGGCCACTGCGAAGAGCAGCTGAGAACGCAGCGAGGCATTCCCGCGAGGTAAGAACGACGGCGATAAAAAGAGAGAGCCCATCATGGCAACCCGAGCTCATCAGCGACGCCGCCCCAAGCCGAGGCCGCCAAGCAGGCCAGCCGGACATTCTAGCTCCTTGCCCGTCACGCGAAGGAAAGAGCTCCCGTAATTGCGGGATCTATTCCGCCCAAGCTGGGGGGCGAGTTCGGGGTGCTCCGAGCTTCATCCGATCTCCGGCAGGGCAATCACCCATCTCCCCCCGCACCCAGGCCTCCCTGGAACGACTATTCGAAAAATTGTCGTTCGGGTCTTGTTTGCCAACAAAACCCGAACTACCATTAGCCTCTTGTTCGGGTCTCCGGTGAGCGCCCCCCCCTTAGCTCGCCGGAGATCCATTTCTCCTCCCTCCCACCACGACATCAATCCGGTGTGAGTCACGAGAAGAAGACCCACGACGACACAAGAGCTCGAATAGGCAGAAGGACGGGGATCATGACTCAGATCATTCACCACGCACGACAAGAAGGACTCTCCTACCTCTTCTTTGGACTTCTCATCTCTTCAACCTTTCTGGTCTAACCGCCTTGGGCGCACCCCATGGCCTTGCCTCCTGCCCTTGCTACCTGCTCCGGCCAACCAACTCTGGTCCCGTAACTCTGGTCAACAGGTGGAGAGCGCGCGAAAAGCAAAGCCACACGCCCGACGAAACCATGCCAAGCGGGCACATTCCGGTAACACGCCCTGAGGCACAGCGATCGCGACTCTAGGATCAGCTCAACCCACAGAATCCAATCATGAATCTCCCCCAGAGCCTGCCCCCGCTAACTCGCCGCCAACGCGACATCCTCGCCTTCTTCCTCACCTACAAAGAGGAGAACTCCATCAGCCCCACCTTGGAGGAGATCGCGCAGAACTTCGGGCTCAACAAGGTCACGATCTTTGGACACATCTCTGAGCTCGAGAAGAAGGGCGTCCTGATTCGGAGCGCAAAGGGCATCAGTCGGGGACTCCAATTGGCGGAACAGGAAGGGGCAACGAAGCCCAGTGGGCTTCCCATCTGCGGAACCATTGCAGCCGGTATTCCCATCGAAGCCATCGAGGCAACGGAAGCCCAGGAGACACTAGAGTTGGCCGATTTGGTTCCACCCCAGGGAGATGTCTACGTCTTGCGGGTTCAGGGCAACTCCATGGTGGAAGATGCCATCTGTGACGGAGACATGGTGCTCGTCGAACGCCGCACCGAGGCTCGCAATGGCGAGACCGTGGTGGCTGTTCTTCCAGGAGAAGAAACCACGCTAAAGCGGTTTTATCGAGAGAATGGGCACGTGCGGCTCCAGCCCGCAAATTCCAACATGGAGCCCATCATCACCCGCGAAGTCGAAGTACGTGGCGTCGTCGTAGGCGTTGTTCGCAAATACTAGACGCAAAGAACGACGGGGGGGAATGGGCGAAGCCTAACCCAACCCAAGGTCCTAGCCTCCTTCGCCATCAGGGCAGCAGTCAGAGCTGGGTTGATGATCGGAGCCAGTGACCGGCGGGTTTAGGTTATGGCATCGAGTCTCGTAGCGGGTCTTGGTTAGAGGTTAGTGATCAGTGTCAGGTACAGCCCAGAGGGGAGGTGGAGGCCGTAGGCCGGAGCCTCC
>JAJDEU010000025.1 GCA_029259635.1 Planctomycetota bacterium
TTTTTAGTCGGGTTGGTGCCCGGAAACGAACCCGAATCCATAGATTCGGGGAGGCTTTTGGGTGCCGACCTGGCCAAAAATCGGCCGCTTAGGGAGTGAATGACTTTTACCACGGGCTGCTAGGCTCATTTGTATGCCGGAGCACACTCTAACGCCCTCCCTGTTTCCAGTTGCGCTCGTCTTCACGAATAATCATCCTCGATGACCATCTCGCGCCCCATGAGGGTCGGCGTTCTGCTGCGCTGGCGACGGCTCCGTAGAACAGGTTGAAGCTGGTCGCGGTCCCACTAGCAGGAGAGCTTAGAGCCCATTGCGTCAGTGGTCGTTGAGTCAGCGGTCGTCTCGACGACGAACTCCGAGAGAGTTGTCGAGAAAGACCGACTTAGATCCAGAAGGCGACGCTCTCGAAATGGCGGTGCGCAATTTTTCGAGCACACCCCTCACCCTTTCGCTGGCTCACGCTGTCTCGCTTCGGGCGTTGTCCTCGACTCCCGCGAGTTTCAACCTCGGCGTGACCGCTCGCATGTCGTTGTTATTGCGCCGCGCGCAGGACCAGCATTTGTGATAGCTGCTTCTCTGGCGCGTCTGGCAGAGAGGAGCCGTGACCGTTTGAGCGATGAGCGCTTCGGCGCCATCCCTTCGAGTCGGGCACGAGAACATCTCTTCGGTCGAGATTTGCGAACTTTGGCTTTCTGAACTCTGCATGCTTCACCCTTCGTGTCGGTGCACCGGGTGCTGAGTTCGTCACACGGGAACAGCCGGGAGTGTGAAGAATCAGCGCGAGTCGAAGCCGTGATTGAGACACGCCGCGAGGGCCGGTTCAAGCATTCCCTGGCATGGAGAGCGCGCGACGTAGGTGCTGCATAGCCAGATTCGCAGCTTCGGGACCGCGATGGCTGTCTCTTGAGAGCTCTACGGCCGCTAGTCCGTCGAAACCAACTTCCAAGAGCGCGGCCAGTACGGCGCGTAAATTGAGGTCGCCCTCACCGAACATGCGATGCAAATGAACGCCGTCTCGAATGTCGTCGAGGTGAACTTGGAGCAGCCGGTTGCCGTAACGGCGAATGATTTCGGCCTCGGGTAAGTCTCCTGTGCAATGCAGGTGACCCACGTCAAGACACAGGCCGAGCGCATCGCCGTCGCTGCCCAAACGCTCGATCAATTCTTCGTAGCCGGCGGGGCGCTCGAGGAACATGCCCGGCTCCGGTTCAAAAGCGAGCGGCACCCCGCGCACCTTGGCGTAGGTGAGAAGCTCGCGAACGCCAGCGGTCAGTCGTTCCCAGTTGAGCTCGACAACTTTGGCGTCGTGACTTGCTTCGCGTGAATCGCCGACGACGCCTTCCGGAGATTGCCCCGCCCAGAAGGAGACGACTTCTGCCGAGAGTTCACTGGCCAGATCGATACAGCGCTTCAAAAAATCGATTCGCCGCGCGCGGTCTTCCGCCGAAACCTCCATCAAGGTCGGAAAGTGTTTGCGCTGGGCGTCGAGTAGAAAGCGCGCGCCGGTTTCGATCGAGACCGCGAGTCCGAGCTCGCTCGCCCAGTGACGCGCATCTTCGAGCTGCTCGGCGAGAGCGCTGTACGGGTCGAGCAACCCGACGTCAGGCGTGATCGCAATACCTTCGTAACCCAGCTCGGCCAGAAGGCGCATCGCATCGATCAAACGATGGTGCGCCAATCCGTTGGTGTTGTAGGCCAGTCGAAAGATGAGGTTCCTCGCGCTCAGTCCTTCAACTCGGCCAGCTGGTCGATCCATTTGCGGCGTAACTTAACGACGGACCGTACCTGGATATCCAGCGGATCGAAGCGGCTGACCTCTTCACGGGCCCACTGATCGGTGACCTGTAAAGCCTGGCTGAGAGCGGTCCTCGCCTCCCGCCGGTAGTTTTTTTCCTCGGCCGGTTTGCCCTTTTCGCGCGCTTCGGTCGCGAGCATCAGCCGCCCGCCCACCCGGCTCGCCGTCTTCATCGCGCCCTGCCACAGCTCGCTGCCGGTCAGTTCGCCGGGCTCGGGCTTCAGCGTGCTGGTCGATTCGGCGAGCCCACCGTCGAAGGGGTCATCCATGCCCGCGAAGGGATCGATCGACTCGGGCTCTTCAACTACGGGGCTCGCCTCGAGTTTCTCCGCGCCTGCTTCGAAAGGGTCCTCCGCCGCTGCTTCGTCCTCGACCGAGGCCATAGTTTCTGCGACTCGAGGTTTGCCTCCGCCCGCGTCGTGCTTCAATTTACTGACCCAGAGCACGCCCCCAATCAGGCCTGCGACGAGCAGTAAGACGCCCCCGGCCATCATCGGAACCGCAGCCGCTCGTTTTTCTTTTCTAGACCTCATAGCCAGAGCGAATCCTAATCCGATCGACCCGTCTCCGCGAGAGTGGGCCTCGATTGGAATGAACCGGCCCGAAGGGTTGGGCAACCGTGCACGGATTGATGAAGAGCGATGTAATTATAGTCGGCGGCGGAGTGATCGGGCTCGTCACCGCATTGGAACTCCTGGAGGCGGGCTATAGCGTCCGAATCCTCGAACGCGAAAAGCTCGGAACGGGAGCTTCACAGGGCAACTGCGGCTTGATTACGCCCAGCCACGCGCTGCCCCTCACACGTCCGGGGACGGTGCGCAAGGCCTTGGTGTCGATGCTGCGCTCGAACTCCCCGCTCTACATTCGCCCCCGGCTGGACCTGTCGCTCATGTCCTGGGGGCTCGACTTTTCAAGGCACTGCAATCGACCATCGATGTTGCGCACGATGTTCGCGCGCAGTGACCTGCTCTCGCGCTCGCGCATGCTCTACGAAGAAATGATCGAGAAGCACGGGCTCGACTGTGAGTGGGAGAAGCGCGGCCTCTTAATCGCGTTCGCAACGAGTCGGCTCCTCGACAAAGAAGCCGCCGCTGATGAGGAGCTCAGCGCGCTCGGTGTCGACATCACACACCTCTCGGGCGAAGAGCTCAGTGAGCGCGAACCGGCGCTCCGCGAAAATCTCGCCGGCGCTTCGTGGTTTCCGCAAGACGCCCACCTGCGGCCCGATCGATTGATCGCGGAACTCGAACGCCTGGTTCGCGACAAAGGCGCGGAGATTGATGAAGGCCAAGAAGTAACCGGCTTTTGCATCGAGCTCGGCCGCGTCACGCACGTGCAGACCGATACCGGTTTGCGCGCGGCGAAACACTTTCTCATCGCGACCGGTGCTTGGTCGCCGGAGCTCGCTCGCACACTGCAACTGCGACTTCCGATTCAGCCTGGGAAAGGGTATTCGATCACAATGCCGCGACCGGAGATCTGTCCGACCACGCCTCTGATTCTCGCGGAGCCCTCAATGGCCGTCACGCCCTGGGCGAGCGGATTGAGATTGGGCGGAACGATGGAATTCGCGGGCTACGACAAGACTCTGCGCGAAAATCGGTTGGAAGCCCTGACGAAAGGCGCGGGTCGGTTCCTTAAGAGCAACCTAAACAGCGGGGTGAAGGAGCGCTGGTGTGGTTGGCGACCGATGACACCCAACGAGCTTCCGATCATCGACCGCGTTCCGGAGCTGGAAAACCTCTTCGTCGCCGCCGGTCACGGAATGATGGGTGTGAGCATGGCCCCCGCAACCGCGCAACTCGTCCGCCACCTGATCGACGGCGAAGACGTCGATCTCGACCCGGCACCCTTCCGCATTGGCGGAATTCGCTGATCGCCAGCGGGCGGCTACTGCTTCAGGAGATGTTGATACCGCGCGCGGAGTATCGGCGCCATCGATCGGTCTTTGCCGACGATCTCGGCGATCTTTTCAAAGTCTCCGCCGTGAATCTCGATCAGGTTTTTGAAGTACCTCTGCCTTGCGAACTTCGAAACCTCATTCAGGCTGACCTCGCTTGGCGCGATTTCGATTAAGGGTTCGAGCGCGCGAGCGATCGGTTCGGCGTGCTCGGAGTCGCGCCGCACGTAGGCAAAGACCTTCAAGTTCCACGCGTTCTTCCAATACTCGACCGATCCAAGCTGACCGAGCAACGTCCAGTTGTCGCGCAACTCGCGCATGCGCAAGTGAAGCAACTCGGGCGTCTGCGCAAAGACGCGCAGGTAGGTTGCGTCCCGCGTATTGTTCTGGAGACACATCCGCACGTACGCCGACATCATGCGTGAGTCTTCGCTCGGACCTGTCGCGTTCGCGCTCGCTTGCGGTTCGAAACCGATGTAGAGGTCGAGCTCTTGCGACCACATGTATTCTTCGCGCTCGAGCCCCGTCAGAGGCTCTCGTCCGGACAGGTAGTTGTTGACCAGGCCACCGCGGTCGATGTGGCGAAAATCGCTGAAGTAAGGAATGGCGCCCGCCGAATCGTTGAGGAGCGTAGCCCGATGACCGAGCTCGGTCTCGCCGAGCGCGAGGCCAACGTCCTTCAAAATCCCTTCCAGTCGTCGCATCTCTGCCCGCTCGGGCGGAAAGACGAGCAGCTCGTTGTTCTGGCTGCGGACAACGCCGATTCCCAGGGCGACGAGCGCGGAGAAGAGCAGAACGAACGCGCGAGTCGTCGCGTTCCCGCGCGTACAAGCCGGAAGCAACGCGAGGAAGCCGACGAAGAAGAAGATGTAGCTGGAATGGAAGAAGCGGAAGCTGGCCGTCGAAACGACCGTGTTGAACACGTAGTAGGAGCAGACGATGAGGGGCGGCAACAGAGTCGCGGCAAAGCGCGCTCGGCTGTGCGGCTCTTGAAAGAGCTGGCGCAATCCCTTGCGCGTGACAAAAGCCAATGCAGCGATCAGCGGTAGGCCGAGCGGCGTGAACACGTAAACGAAGTACGAGCCCGCCGCGTCCCACTGAATATCAAACCTCGCGGATGACTTGAGATAGAACGGATTCGTCAGTAGGTAGCCGAAGGTCATCCACTTGTAAGCGGCGTAAGCCCCACCCAAGCCAGCCGTGCATGCGCATGCGACGAACCAGGTTCGAATTCGCGTCGCGTTGCCCGCTCTCCAGTCGAGGATCGCGTCGACGAGCAACACCGAGTAGAGCACCGAGATGAAGAGCGCGTTCGAAGGTCGCGCGGTACAAGCCAAGAAGCTCGCGACGGCGAGAATCAGCGCGCTCCGCCGTGTCGGTGACTTCAACTGGGCGATCGCAGTCATCCAAACCCACACCGTGGCCAAGCTGTCGACCAGGGTGCCGAGCCCGCTGACGGTGTTGGTCATCGTCATGCGCTCGTCCACCAAATACACCGCGAGAACGGCAACTCCCGCGGGAAAGAGCGCCCCGAGTCGTTTCCGGTAGGCGCTCGCGACGAGGGCGAAGATTCCCATCGCGCAGAGCGAAGTGAGCAACAAGTTCGCGACGCGCAGCTCGAGCCCCATACGCTTGAGCGCGGCGATGAGCACGAGGTGCAGGAAGTTCGTGGCTCCGTCCGTCGGTTCTCCGCCGACGTTCCAAACAACTCCGTCGCCGTTTGCGAAGTTCTCCGCGAACCGAAAACAAATGAAACCGTCGTCAACGATGCGGTCTTGAAGCTGCCAAATACCCAGGCCGAAAAAGACGAGAGCGAAGACCGTGATCGCCACAGTTATGGCGTTGCTCTTCGAACTCGGTGCCTCGTTCATCGGGTCGAGCTTATCAGTTCGTGGCGAAGCTGCGCGCGGACATGGGAGCGCTTAACTCTCACGCTCCAGACGCGCCGCAAAGCCGCCGTCCGTCGGCCCGCGCTCGAGATCGGGCAAGAACTCGTGTTGTTCGCCCTCCGACCAACCCGGATTCTCCTCGAGGAAGCGGCGAATCAACTGTCCGTTTTCTTCCGGCTCTAGGCTGCAGGTCGACCACACCAGTCGCCCGCCGGGACGAACGTGTTTTGCGCCGCTCCGAATGAGCCCGGCTTGGATATCGCCAAGATCCTTGATCGACTTGGGGCCAAAGCGCCAGCGCGCGCCCGGGTGCGCGCCGAGCGTCCCCGTGTTCGTGCAGGGTGCGTCGATGAAGACCGCGTCGAAGGACGCGTCGTTCGCGAGTGCGCTCGTCGAGTCGCTCGCTACCAGCTTGAGATTCGGGAGATCGAGTCGAACGCGCGTAGCCTCGACGCGCGCGAGTCGACGCGCGTCTCGATCGAGCGCGGTGACGTCGGCGCCGCTGACCGCGAAGACCGAGCTCTTCCCGCCCGGCGCCGCACACATATCGAGTACGCGCTCACCTTCGGTGGCCCCCAGAAGTTCGGCCGCGCGCAGTGCGGACTCGCCTTGAATGGTAATACGCCCTTCCGCGAAAGCAGCGCTCTCCAGAACGGCACCGGTCTGATCGGACGGGCAGATCAGGATGGCGTCGTGCGTGCCGGGGAACGACTCGCATCCGAAGGCTTCCAGTTCCGCCATGATGGCTTCGCGATCGCCGCGCACGACGCGAACGGAGAGCGGCGGTTCGACGGAGAAGGTGCGCGCCAAGGCGAAGGCTTGCTCGCGTCCGTGTCGCTTGGCCCAGCGCTTTAAAATCGACGCGGGCATCGAGAGTGCGTCTTCGGCCCACAAGAGCGGCTGCTCTTCATAGTCGCGAAAAACCGGCGTATCGAAGTGCTGGTCGCGCCAGGTGAAGTCACAGCGCGGATCACCGCTGTGCCCGTCGACCCGCGCGCGAATGACCGCCCGCAAGAAGCCGTTGGTGTTGGTCGTCTTCGATCCGCCCATCGTCCGCCGCGTCGCGTCCACCGTCGTCGAGACCGCCGCGTGGTGCGGAATGCGGTCGAGGAACAGGAGCTGAACCAGCCCGATGTGATAGTGCGCCGCGAGGTCGGGCTTCGGAGGGCGCCGGGTAAACTTCTTCACGATCGCGCGCAGAGTTCCGCGCCGACGCAGCTCGGTGCCAACGATCTGGCGCAGGAGCCCGCGATCGCGCGCGTCGAGCCCGCATCGCGCAGCCTCGCGATCCACCAGCCGCATCGGCGTCGTGGAACCCGAGCGCAAGATCTGCCATGCCGCAACTCGAACCATTAGCGTTCCGCTCCTTCGGTCTCTTCGCCCAACCGCATTCCGGCCTCGAGGCGAGCGCCTCGACAAAACTCCGATGCGGCGAGCGCACCCTTACCCTCGCGCTTCACCGTAAGCAATTCGAGCACGCCATCACCTGTTGCGACCCGAAGACCGTCTTGGATTTCGAGGATCTCGCCGGGTATCGGCTTTCCTCCGACTGTTTTTGACACCCGCGCATTCAGCACGAGCAAATTCTTTCCGTTCGGCAATCCGGTTCGCGCCAGCGGCCAAGGGTTCATCGCGCGGATCTGATTCCGAATCTCCTCCGCGCTTCTCGCCCAATCGATCAGCCCGTCGGCGACCGAGAGCTTCGTGCAGCTGGTGACTTTCGACTCGTCCTGCGGTGTAAAGATCGCGGTGCCGTCCGCGATTCTTTCAAGAGCGGAAGCCGCCGCGTCCCCCGCGATCACCATCAGTCGCTCGGCCAATTCACCGGCCGTCTCGTTCTCGCCGAGCTCGGTTTCTTCGGCGAGCAGCACGTCCCCCGCGTCCAGCGTCTGCACGACACGCTGGAGACTGACTCCGGTCACTCGATCACCGGCGGCCACCGCGGCCTGAATCGGCGACGCGCCGCGAAAGCGCGGCAAGAGCGAGGGATGCACGTTCAAGATCTCCTCGGAAGCGACTTCGAGGAACTCCGCTTTCAGGTATTCGCCGTAGGCCACGACCAGAATCACCTCGGGCGCGAATTCGCGGAGCTCGGTCATGAACTCCTCGTCGCGCACGGTGGTCGGCTGGAGACAGCGAATGTCCTGCTGTTCCGCGAGGGCGGCGAGCGGGCTCTTTTCGATTTGCCGGCGCCGTCCGACCGGGCGATCGGGCGGTGTCACGACGAGCTGGGGAGCAAGTGAGCGCTCGATCAAACGCGCCAGGACCGGCGTTGCGAAGGGAGGCGATCCTAGAAAACAGAGACGCATGCGGGAGACGTTCTGTTTCGGGCGTGAGCGACTTCGAAGGGAGCATTCGGCGCGGCGCCGGTTGAGGGCGCTCGCGCGGGAAGGCTTCGCCTACAGGAAGGGCTCGACTTCCGTCTTGAGGTCGGCGTAAGAGCGCTGACCGACGATTTGCTTGGCGACTTCGCCGTCCTTGATGACGAGGAAGGTCGGGATGGCGGTGATGCCATAGCGAGCGGGCACTTCCGGGTTGTCCTGCGTGTTGATCTTGACGACCTTCAGCTTGCCCTCGAGGTCTTCGGCGAGCTTGTCCACGAACGGACCCATCGCGCGGCAAGGGGCACACCACTCCGCCCAGAAATCGACGAGGACGGGAACTTCACTCTTCAGGACGACCGATTCCCAGAGATTGTCGGTGACTTCAGCTGCTGTGCTCATGGCGTGGTCATTGCCCTGTGAGGGCCGAAAGTGGTTGAGGGTGTGGCTTCGAAGAGGGAACCGAACGTTGGGCTCCCTCGCGGGGGGTCGGGCAATATGGGTCCGGAGTCGGTTCCCGTCTAGCAGCCCTTGGCAAAAGTCGCGAGGCAGAGGGACTGCTGGCGCGGAAGGGCCTCTCGGTTGGTCTCAGTTCCCCGATGCGGCCTCGGAGTCGACCCTCGCAGCGGTTTAGAACTGACTGGGTTCCGTGTGGAATCCGAATCTCGAAGTTGGCTAGAGCACTGAGCTTGGATGACTTCTGAACTCAGCGAGGCCCTCCGGACCGGATTTCACTCCTATCACGGGTGCGAGCCGCCACTTACGCCGAGCGTTCCACACGGAACCCAGTCAGTTCACATCGGCTTCGGTTGCTGCGGCCCCGGGAGCAGCCCCGTTCTCGTGGGACTCCTCGTCGTCGGGCTGATCGTCTTCTTCTTCGTCCTCGAAGCCCGCGTTGGCCACGACCTGGTCGATGTCGAACTCGCGATCAGCTCGCATCGCGATTCCGAGCTCGCCCCCGGTCGGGTCCTGTTCGACGCACAAGACGCCCATCTTGACCAGCTCGAGCAGCGCGCAGAAGGAACCGACCACGTTCTCGCGATGGTCGCTCCCGTCCTCGCCCATGTCCTCGACGAGTTCCTTCAAGGTCGTCTTCGGGCGCCGCTTGACGGCATCGACCGTGCGCTCGACGAAGAAGCGCATCGGGCGCCCCTCTTTCACGATGCGGTGCGGGCGGTCGCTGGCGGTCTCGCGCTGCAAGCGCGAAAAAGTGCTCCACAGATCCCAAACCGTCAGCTCGCCGAGGTCGAAGGTCGGCTGCTCCATGCTCGTCTTGAGCTCGCCCTTGAAGCCGCGCTCGTGCATGACCTCGCGCTCGGCGCTGCGATCCTCGAGGTTCCCGGCGGCTTCCTTGAAGCGCCGATATTCCATCAGGCGCTGGATCAACTCGTCGCGCGGATCGAGATCCTCTTCGAGATCGAGCTCGTCCTGGGGCAAGAGCGAACGGCTCTTCAGCGCCATCAGAGTCGCCGACATGACGAGAAAGTCGCCAGCCAGCTCGATGTCGAGGTCCTCGAGCTGGTGCAGATAGGCGAGGTAACCCTCGATAATCAGCCCGATCTCGATCTCGTGAATCTCGACCTCCTGCTCGCGCACAAGGTGCAACAAGAGATCCATCGGACCGTGAAAAACCTGATCGAGCAGAACGGTGTAATCGGTACTTACCACAGGCCACCTAGCGTAACGATGGAATGCACCCAGCCGAGCATGGTGTTGACCATGGGGAATAAGATGGCGCGCAACCCATTGAAAGAGAGCAAGAGCACGATGACCAGAATGCCGTATCGCTCGATCTTCAAATAGGTATGCCGCACGGTCTCGGGCATGAGCCAGGCCAAGACCCGCGAGCCGTCGAGAGGCGGAATCGGAATCAGATTGAACGCGGCCAAGATCAGATTGAACTTGACGGCTCCGACCATTACGGCGGGAAGGATCTGATAGCTCTGCCCCGACGAATTCGGATCCATCCCGAATACCGAGACGGAGATTTTGTAGATCAGCATGAAGAAGATCGCGAGCAGGAAGTTCGAGAGCGGTCCTGCAAAAGCGACCAGGCTCATATCCCGCCATGGATTGCGCAGCCGGTGGAAAGCGACCGGAACGGGCTTGGCGCCTCCGAACAAGAAACCCGTGTTCAGGTAGAACAGCATCAAGGGCAGCAGAATCGTCATGAACAGATCGATGTGAACGATCGGGTTCAGAGTCATGCGCCCCATGTCCTTAGCGGTCGAATCCCCGCACAGGTTGGCCACCCAGGCGTGCGCGGCCTCGTGGATACCGAGCGAGATCACCAAGAAGGCGATGAGGAGGGCGATCGAGAGCGGGTCGGAGGGCATGGGGTTCGGGGGCCTGAACGCGGCTCTGGCACCAAAATGGCCGATCCACGTAGTCGGGGGACCCGGGGTTTATAGCACAGCGGAGAGAGCATCCCGAGCCTCGGACCTGTACGGGTACAGTTGGGGAGCCCTTTTTGGAGCCGCCATCCGATCGCGCCTACAATCCGCGGCCCACTTTTGCGTTCGAGCGAACGACTCCCCCTACCGAGCCTCCGACTTGTCCACGATCCAGCCCCAGCAGCCGAGCTCAACCGGCTCGCCCAAGACCTCGCGCCTCGAACGCGCCGCGGAAGTGATCCGCCTCGAAGCGCGCACGATCGCCAACCTCGAAGCGCGACTCGGTCCACCCTTTGAACAAGCCGTGGACTGGATCCTCGAGTGCGAGGGCATGGTCGTCGTCTCGGGCATGGGCAAAGCCGGAATCATCGGCGCCAAGATCTCCGCGTCGCTGGCCTCGACGGGTACCCCCTCGCACTTCCTGCATCCGTCAGAAGCGCTGCACGGCGACCTGGGTCGAATTCGCGCGCAGGACCTCTTGATCGTCATCTCGAACTCGGGCGAGTCCGCCGAGATCAAGGCATTGATCCCCGCCGCTCGAAAGATCGGCGCGCGCATCGTTGCGATGACCGGCAATACGGAGTCGACCCTCGCGCGACTTTCAGACTGTGTACTCGACATCGGGCGCATCGACGAGGCCTGCCCGATGGGCCTCGCGCCGACCGCCAGCACCTCCGCGATGCTCGCGCTGGGCGACGCGCTCGCGATGGTTGTCTTGGACGAGCGCGGCTTCTCGCGCGAGGACTACGCGCGCTATCACCCGGCCGGGGCGCTCGGCCGCAAGCTCATGCGCGTCGGCGAGATCATGCGCAAGGGCGACGAGCTCCCGCTCGTGCGCGAAGAAGATTCGCTGAGCGATGTCTTGCTCACGACCAGCCGCACCCCCGGAAAACCCGGCGCAGCGCTTGTGATCGACGCGGACGGAAAGCTGTGCGGCATTTTCACCGATGGCGACCTGCGCAGGCTCTTGGAGTCGGGACGGTTGCCGGACGGCCCGGTCCGTGACTTCATGGGCACCGATCCCAAGTTCGTCTCGCCCGATCATCTGGTCGATGAAGCCGAGCGCGTCCTGCACAAGTTTCGCATCGACCAGATCCCCGTCCTCGACGACGACCGCCGCCCAGTTGGCCTGCTCGACGTTCAGGATGTGCTGGACGTTCGGATCTAGCAGCCTCTTACGAGCGGCGAGGCTGTCGAGCGCCGACCTCGGCAGAAAGACGCCGCTCGTGGAGCAGATGACTTTCTCCACGGGCTGCTAGCAGTGAATACCGGTTCTGAAGATGTGCGAGGCGAGGTAGAGTTAGATCCCTCGAAGTTCCCGTTTTCCCTCACGGAGTGGATGTAGAAGAGATGAAGCTCAAGCTCGAGCCCGTTAAAGAGACGAGCATGCGAACCGGAATTGCTGTTCTGGTTGTCGGAATCCTGATCGGACTCCTGCTGCAAAACGTTCTCACCTCCGGCGTTTTCGACGCGATTGAAGGCGCGCGCCCCATCAGTGCGCCGCTGCACCTCGAGTCTTACCTGCGCTCCACCTCGGCGAAAGAGAAACAAAGCGCGATCGCGGCAGAGGACAACGGTCTCAAGACGCTCGTCATCGACTTCGATGTCTCGCAAGCGATAAAGCTCCAGAAGGTCCGGGATGAGTCGCTGAATCGCGGGATCATCATCCAAACCGAAGAGGACATGATCAAAGGAACGGTCGCTCTTGGAGACGAGGAAGGCAAAGCCGATCTGCGCATCAAAGGCGACTGGACGGATCACATCGACTCGAACAAGTGGTCACTTCGGATCAAGCTGAAGAACACGAAGATCGACGGGATGGCTGTCTTCTCTATTCAGCACCCGAAGACGCGCGGCATGTTGTGGGAGTGGTTGGCTCTGCGGACTGCTCGCTTCGAAAAGCTCCTCGCCCCGCGCTCTACCTTCGTCAATGTCGTGCTCAACGGAAATCCGATGGGCATCTACTACCTGGAGGAGCACTTCAGCAAAGAGCTGCTTGAGTCGCAGGGTCGCAGAGAGGGCCCGATCGTCTTGTGGGATGAGAGCACGCGCTGGTCGACGCTCTTGCAGGCTCATTTTCTCACCACGAAGGGTGTTTCCCTTCCGGTGCCGCAGAGCGCGAAGAGAATTTGGGGACCCAACTCCGCCCCGATCCGCGCCTACGGCGAAAAGCGTCTCAGCTCCATCGAATCTCTCCGCCGATCGCTCTACAGCGGCGTCGAACAAATGGCGCGGTTGCAGGACTTCATCATCGCCGATTCGCCAAAGGAGGAGACCCTCGCGCGGCTCTCGGCCATCGCCCGAATCGAGGGCGAAACCGTCGAGAACCTGGTCAACACGAAGCAACTCTCGCGCATGCACGCGCTCGCGTCCTTGTTCCAAATTGAGCACGCGACGATTTGGCACAACATGCGCTACTACCACGATCCGGTTCTCGACCGACTGGAACCGATTCTATTCGACTGCAACGCCGACCATCCGTCGGCGCGTGACATCGTCATCTTCCGCAAGACCGATGTGACCTCGCAGTTCAATAAGAGCAATGCGTATTACAACGGGGTCTTTAGTGCCCTCGGAGAAATGTGCGACGCGAACTACCTCTCCGGCCTGATGGCGGAGATCGGCGAGGAGCTCGATCTCTATGAGCGCGCTCTCGGTTCGGAGTTCGAACTCAAGAGCACGGAGACCGTCGCCGGGATGCTGCAACGTCTGCGGACCGAACAGACCTTCTTGCGAACCCAAATTGACCCGGTTGACCCCGTCAATTTTCGCGCGGCCTATTCCGTCGTAGAAGAGCCCGAATCCGGCGCGATTTCGACAACCTTGACCGTCGATGCGTGGACCACCACTCGAACGCCGCTGGTCATTGAAGGCTTTGAGTACAGCAACGGAATCGTGACTCCCGCTCTCGGCGCCGTTGTCGATAGCCCCGACATCTACAGTCAGACGCCCGACGGCGGAGTCGTCTTGCCGAATGACGGCAGGATTCTGCGGTTCAGTTTCCCGATGAATGACCGCATCGCGAACCTCTCGAATGTCGGGCAAATCCTCGACGCCGAGCGCACAAAGAGCGAGCGCGGCGCGCTCGACTTAGATGTCTCCGTCGTCTTCCGTCCCATCGCCGTAAGCGACGTCACGCGGGAACCCTTGAGATTTCGCCCGGAGGATCCGCGCTGGAGAGTGGAAGCGGGAAGGCCCACGCCGCCCACACTGCAAGAGGCGCTCGACCGACATCCCTATCTGGAGTATCGCGTCGAGACCGACGAGCTGTGGGTGCGCTCGGGTTCCTGGGATGTCACGGGTGACCTCGTCATTCCGAGCGGGATACCTCTGCACGCTTCGGGAGCTCGGCTCCGCTTCGAGGAACAAGCCGTTCTGCTGAGCGACGCGCCGCTCTTCTTTCGCAACACAACGCTTCAACCGCAGAAAGCGTTCGATCGTTGGCGCGGAGTTATCGTCTTGCAGGCTGGAAGTCGTTCGGTCTGGGAGAACGTGACGGTGAAAGCCACCGACTCCATCTCGCGCGCGGGCTGGACGGTTACCGGTGGCATCACCTTCTATCGCTCGCCCGTGACCATGAGCGATTGCCACATCGATGGCACATGGGCCGAGGACGGGACCAACATCTTCGGCGCCGACTTCCTCATGGAGCGCACGCGGTTTACGAAGTGCGTTTCGGATTCCTTTGACGGCGACTTCGTAACCGGCGGCTTGCGCAATTGTGTTTTTGAAGATGGTCTTGCGGACGGCGTCGACGTCAGTGGAAGCGACATCTTCGTCGAGGATTGCCAGTTCCTCAACATGGGTGACAAGGGCATCTCCGCCGGTGAGAACAGCATTGTTCGCGTGAAGGGTGGGCTCTGCGACGGCATCTCACTCGGTATCGCTGCGAAGGATAAGTCGCAGGTGACGGCAACCGGCATGACGATTCGGAACGCGAAGAACTATGCGCTCACAGCCTTCATCAAGAAGGCCGAGTTCGGCGCCGCTCATATGGTTGCGAATGATATGGAGATCGAGGGTTCGGGCCTCGGGGATTACTTGGTTCAGACGAGCTGCACATTGGAGATCGACGGGGTTTCCATACCGACGGAAGACCTCGACGTGAAGAAGCTCTACGAAGACAAAGTGCTGGGACAATGAGCGCCGTGTTCTTGCGATTAGCCCACCTCCACCGGTCGTCAAAGCGAGTTAGCGCGTGAATAGGGTCATGACTTTCGGCTTGAGCTGCCTGGTTCTGCTCAGCTTGGTTGCCGCCGGCCAAAAGCTCACGAGAGCCAGCGATCAGATCTTCACGACCGAACCGCTCTCGATTCTGGTCGGTAGTCACGGCCACATGCTGCCGATTGCCACCATGGAAGGCAGCGCCGATCGCTTTGACGATGCCATCGCGATCGGAGACTTGCTCCTCACGCATCCCCGCGCCGGTGATGGATTGCGGGTCGCCATGCTCAAACCGGGCTTGGAACTCGACTCGTTCAACACCTACAAATCGGCAACGGATCCGGATGCGAGCCTCAAACTCAAACTGAGGCTTTCACTCTTGCCGGTCGGTTCCGTCGTCATCGCGGCAGTGCACGGTTACGTACATCCACCGGACGAGAAGCTCGAAGGCCTGGACGATTTTCCGCTGACCCTTGGGGCGGAACTCACGCCCTTTCGCGCGACGGCGGCGAGTTGGGCGATTATCAGTTACAAGCTCGATTCGGGTTGGCGAACGATCGCCGAAGCCTATTCGGAGAGCCGGGGCGTCCATCTCGCCTTTACGTTGAGCCCCGATCCGAGCGTCTACGAACATCACCACAGCGAGGTCTTCTTCAGCGAGAGCGAAGGTGTTCGAGTCGTTGAGTTTTTCGCCAGTTTTCGATCAGCCGCAAGCAAGACGAGGGACGTCGTGCAGAGCAAGTGGGCCGCCGTCGGCGGAGTCAAGGCTCCCTCGCTGCTCGTGCGGCCGAGCCCCGACGAGAGCTCGGTTATCCGGTGGGAACACGTGACGATCGGTCCGAACGCGGTCTTCCAGGCCAAGCTCAGCCAGAAGAGCGCGCCGAGACCCAACCAGGGGCTCCCCAAGTTTTCCGTCATCGTCGACGGAGAAGAGGTCGGAAGCTTTTCGCCAAGCGGTGCCATTCATCGATCTTGGTCGGATTGGTCCTTCCCGCTAGACAACCTCGAAAGTGGAACCGTCGATATTGAGTTTCGCACGGACCTGGCGAACGAAGGGCTGGCAACGTCCTTCCTGTGGGGCAATCCGACCATCGAGTGGGGCGGCGATTCATGAAAGCAACTCGCGCCGCTCTGGTCATTGGGTTGTTCGTCGCTGGACTCTCGATGCGGCAAGAAGACCAGCTGAGCGGCATTGAAATCGGGAAGGTACCGCCCACGATTCTCAACGACCGCGAGTTCAACCCCTCCCCCGAAGCTTCGGCTTACTCCTTCATTGTCGGAGGCCATCTGTACGGATCACCGAAGAACAAAGAGTCGATCTATCCCTCCTCATCGATTCTGGCCAATCTGCCCAACCTCAATGACCGGAAGCCCGCCTTTTTCATCAGCCTTGGCGATGCGGTCATGCGCGCCATACCCAATCACTTTGAAGCATTGCGCTTCGGCTTCCTGAGCCAGCTTGAAGCGCCGTTCATGAACGCGGTCGGCAATCACGACGTCGCCAACCGAAAGGCCTATCACCGAGCATTTCCCGGTTCGACGGTGTTCCAGTTCACCCACGGTCGAGTGCTCCATATCGTGATCGATACCGAACTCGAGCTGGGACGAATCTCGGGCAGCCAACTCACTTGGCTTCTCAATGCCCTTGATTCAGCAATGTACTCGCCGTCGATTCGCTCGGTTGTCGTGTATGGACACAAACTTCTCTGGGTCACGGGTAGCGAGAAATACGACATCGTCCAGAAGCGGCTCAACAATCGCGACGGCTATCAAGACGACCGGGTCTTTCACGACCAAGTCGGTCCAACCCTGTTTGAGCTTGCCAAAAAGAAGCAAGTGGTCTGGTTCGGCGGCGATATCGGTTGCTCGCATAGCCTTCCGCTGTTTTCCCAAAAGGAAGAGGGAATGAACCTCACGTGGGTGGCGACCGGCATCGGCGACACGCCCGACGACGCCCTCATCGAAGTAGAGGTGAGTGCGAGCGGAGATCTAGAGCTCGATGTCCTTCGGTTGGACGGTCGCCCCAGCGCGCCGCTTGAGACCTTTGACTCGGGCTACTGGATCGACTACTTCAAAAAGAAGAAGAAGAACTAAGCGCGACGCGCAGCTAGATCGACAATTGCGACGCCAGCGCGCCGTCATTCGGGCTTGAGGCGTAGACGAACTTCGAGCAGCGGTCGATTCGCATCGGAAAGTCATCCATCAAGTCTTTGAGCGCGTCGTAGTCGCCCTCCGCACACTTGGCTTCGACGATCATGACGTCGGGCGTCGGCGCCCGGAATTTGGAGGAGAGCTGAGGGCGATTGCGCTGATCCCAGGTCCGCAAATTCCGATCGATCGTAATTCGGATCGGCCCCTTACCGGCCTCCGTCGCGAAATACTCCCGGTCATATCGAATCCACTGAACCGGTTGAAGGTTGCGATCGAGCACATCCTCCCAGCCCTCGCTCAAAAACGGCCGGAGCGAATCGGTAAAGGCTCGGCGCGGCTGCCCTTCGACCGCCAAAGTTGAGTCGATCCTAAGCAGGTCCTTCCAGCCCAGCATGTTCTCCCGAACTTTGCGCTCCAGCGTCCCTTTGACACCTGTCTTCGCCTCGCCGTACCACCGGAAGCGCACCTTCTCGCGATGGCTGATACCCGCGAGATTCTCTTCCAGCGCGATGTTTCGCCAGGTATCGAAATAGATGCTCTGAATTCGGCGCGGCGGATACAGCGTGCGTATCGCGCTCCGATCGAATCGCATCAGCATCCGAATTCGCGCATAGGCCGCTGCTTGAGCGACCATCTTGATTTCATAGCGCAGTTCGCGGGACATGAATCGTCGCTCCGAATTAATCGAGGCTGTCGGCTTCGACGACGCTTGTCGTGGCGTCCGGGAAAGCTCCGCTCAATTCGTCGAGCATCTTTCCGAGACCCGCATCTTCCTTGAGATCGATAATCAACGAAGCCTCGAATTCGTCTTTTTGCACGTCGATTCGACGCAAATCCGCTTCGACCGCGTGAGGTCCGACCGAGCTCATGAGAGCTGAGATCACGCTCTCGCGGCTGTGCGTTCCCAAGGATGCGCCGACGTGAAGCAGGGTTCGCGCACCCTGTGACTTGTCTTTGCCGCGACCAATCGTGGACATGAACAAGAGGATGCCGATCATCATGATGGCCGTCGGCCACCTCTGGTCGGCGCCCATTCCCACTCCCAGCGCTACCGCGAGGAACAGATAGGCCAGTTCTTCGGGCTCCTTGATCGGCGTCCGAAAACGAATGATCGAGAGTGCTCCCACGAGTCCGAGTGACAACGCGAGCGACGTCTTGACGACGGAGATCACGAGCATGGTCGTCGCCGCGATGAACACCAGAATCGGAGCGAACTTCCGCTTGTTCGAAAGCACGCGAGCAAAGCGCCGGTAGTGGATCGCCAGGAACTGCCCCAGAAGCAAGGACAGCGCGAGGTTGAGAAGAGTCGGCCCAATCTCGAGATTCTTGAGGGCGGATGAATCGAAGAAGGAGGTCCAATCCTCAAAAAGCTGGGAAAGCGGCATTTCCATAGGAGCTGATCAATAGAGACGAGATGGGGAGGGAACGGGCCGGTGAGTATAGCCCAGAGACTACGCAGGGTCTTCCCGTCGCGGCGCTCGGCCTCAGGTGAGTGCTTCTTAAGAGCGGCTTGCTCGATAGGAATGGCCTCGCCAAAAAGGAGGATTGAGCCGCACTCCGGAAGGAATAACTCTCGGGCCGATCCGCTTGTGATCCCTTGTCAAAAAGGCACTAAGTTCTGGAAGTCGACAGAACCCGCGCAGAACGTGAGCCCGGACTGGGGCGCTGCCTCCTTTTTTGTCAAACTGCCGCCATGGCCCTCGAAGCACAATTTGAGCTGACAAAGCTCCTCGTTTTGGACGTCGATGGCGTTCTGACCGACGGACGAGTTGTGTACGGAGCGGGCGATGAACTCCAGTTTTTCGACGTTCAGGACGGGCAGGGCCTCACCTGGCTAAGGAAATCTGGTATCGCCGTTGCATGGATCACTGGGCGCGGCTGTGAAGCCACGCGGCGCCGAGCGGAAGAGCTGGGTGTTTCCGAGCTTCATATGCGCAGCGGACCGAAAGATGTCGTCCTCGCCGACCTCCAACAGCGGCTAAAAATCGCCCCCGAGGAAACCGTCGCTATGGGAGACGACCTGCCCGACCTCGCCATGGCGCGGCATGCAGAAGTCTTTGTGGCACCGGCCAACGCTCGCGAACAGGTCAAGGAGCGCGCGCGGTGGGTCACGTCGGCTTCCGGTGGTCGCGGCGCCGTTCGCGAGGTTTGCGAACGCATCTTGACCGCTCAAAATCTTCTCGACGACCTGATTGAGAATTCGAAGCCCTCCTCATGAAGAAGTTCATGCTCTTCATGCTCCTGTTCATCGCGGGCATCTCCGTCCTGCGGTGGATTCAAAACCCGATCCCGGTGGACACGGTTGAAGCGAGCCACGATTCGAGGATTCAGGAACCGGTCGCCCCAGTAGCCTTGAAGGTTCGGTCGGAGACCGAAGCGAGCGCGGTCGCCGTGGTTCCCGACGAGTCAGAGTCCGGCGACATCGCGGTCAAGGTCTTCGGCGCGGCGGAATACACGAAACGAGTCCTAGAAGGTCCTAACCGCGGCCGCAAAATCTTTCGCCTCCAAGCCAAGGACAGTCGATCGCTAAGTGACGGTCGACTGGAGCTCATCGATCTTTGGGCGATCGCTTACGACGTTGAGACCGACGAAGAGCTCTTGCGCGTGGAGGCGGAGTCCGGATTGGCGGACATTGTCAATCCGCTCGAACACGAGATTGTTTTAAGAGATGTCGAGCTGGTGTTGCTCCGCAACGCGCCGGTGGTCCCGCTGACCATGCGCACGGAAAACTTGCTCTTCGACCCGAACGACAACCTGCTCCGTACCGAGGATCGTGTTGAGATCCAAGGCCAGGGACTCACCGCTGCAGGAACGGGATTCGAATTCGCGATCGTGGACGGCATTTTGCGTTTCGAGCGCGAGGGGTTCGCCGAAGTGGAAATCGACTCCGGTCCCACTTCGACGCTGACTTCGGTCGGCGGTCTCGAGATTCGTCGGACAGAAGGTTCGGAGGGACCGATCACCCTCGATGCGGAAGAAGAGGCGACGCTCTCGATCGAGGGGGAGACGCCCATCCTTCTGAAGTCCGACCACTTGCGAATCACCGGGCGCGAGAAGAACAAAGAGAGTGATCTGCTCGGGTTTGAGAGTGTCGTGGCCGAGGGAGCCGTCACGCTCTCCCTCGGCGGAAATCAATTCTCGGCGGACCGTGCGCAGGTGGAGCTGGTTGAAGATCAGGATAAGTTTCGCGCGGAGCTGACCGGTTCACCACACGGGCAATTCAGTTTTGTGGGTGGGCTGACGGCGGACAAAGGAATCGAAGACGCGACGAAGCCCTTCAATGTCGAGTTCAGCGGTCGTGGGCCTCTCGTCGTCAACCGATCGGAAGAGACGCAGTTCGAGCTAGCCGGACCCGCTCAGCTCAAGTGGTCCGACGCCATCCTGCAAGCCGAACAAAGAGTCAGCGGGACCTTCGGGCCGACCGTTGACGAAGCCGAATTCACGGCGTTCGGCTCCGTCGAGATTCGGCAGGAGACTCGATTGTTGAGCACGCCGGAGTTTCGCCTTCGCCACGAGCGCGGCTCCGATCGCGCTAGCCTCCTCACCGCATCCGCCAGCGGTCCGGCCCGCATGTCGGGCGAGGTTGATAACGAACACAGCTTCGTGCTGACGACCGACAACCAAATCGACTTCGCTCTCGAGGGAGTGGAGTGGCGCGTCCCGCGCGCGAACGGCATCGCTCTCACTGTCGAGGGGCCGCGCGGCTTTGTCGCCAAGGCTCGAGAGGTCATCGGGTTCGCACCCGACCCGCTCACCCTCCGGGCAATCGGCGACGTCTCCGTCGTGAGCTCCTGGGGCAACGTCGAGGGCCACAGCCTCTCCCTGACCGGCCTCGATGCGATGACGATCGACGGTCTTCCCGATCAGCTGGCTCACTTCAAATCCGATCGCGGTGAGTGGTTTGCTCTTCACGTGAGACGCCTGGGCAGTTCGATGATTGCGGTCGGTGTCGACCGGGCGATCTTCTCGGACGCCTACGGAACCTACGAACTGGGTTGCGGCCGAATGGTCGTCGAGGAGGTCGACGAGCCCGGCTCCGGTGGAGGCACTCTTCGAGATAAGGGTTTTCGGTTCAGCGCGAGCGACTCCGTCAAGGGTCGCGCGATCTACCCGGGTGATAGTTTCGAGATTGAGAGCGGACGGTTGCGCGGCGAGTGGATTGAGCACATGCGCGACACCCAGCTCCTCTACTCCGAATCCGTACTCGTCGCACAGGAAGACGTGCACAGCAAGTTCTCTCGCGCCTCCAAGCAGTTCGATCTTCGCTCGGACCTGTTAACTGCGACGCGCACCAACCGCGGGTCCGAAGTGCTCACTTCGGACGCTCTGGTCGCCGAGGGGAACGTGATCGTCGAAACCGTGAGCGACGCGCGGTTCCACGGAACTGGCGATCGCTTGGAGATCGACAAATTCGGGCGAGGCGAGCTAATCGCAACCCAAGGCAATCGCATCACGGCGAGTGGCGAGCTGGCGGGCGGCAAGTTCCCCTTCGCCATGACCTCAGATCGCCTGATCTTTTCCGACACCTTCCTCGACGCTTCCTATCCGGAGATCGAGTTCCTTACGACAGAGCAATCGCCTCAACATCCCGAGGGCATCAACACTCGGGCTTCGGCGAAGCGGTTGATCGCGCGCGGAGAGGAAAATTCACCGTCCGGTGAGGTTTCCCTGACCGGCGACGTCCGGATGGACGGAGTGGTCGAAAACGGAAACGCTTTTGTTTTGCTCGCCGATGAAGCCCAAATCGGCATACGCTTCGCTGGCGGTGGAGGCCTCCTCGCATCCGTCTCCGCGTCGGGTCAAGTGGAGTTCGACCTCGAAAACGTGATGCACGCAGAAGGCGACGAATTCCTCGGGAAGAGCGCGCAAAAACGCTTCCGCGTCGCCGGCAGCCCCGCGAGGGTCTTCTACGGTGAGACCAATATCGAGACGGCTTGGATGGAATACGACCACCTGATCCACGCCATCAGCACCGCTCGGGGCGCTCTGTTCCTGCCCACTACAAACGACCAATAGTGATTAGCGGAATACTTCTCACCACCCTGCTGCTCGCGCCGCAAGGGGACGCGCAAGAGGCTTCGCGCTGGATTATGTCCGGCAGGGTCGACAATGCCGTCGTCGACGGCGACACGCTGATTCAGTTCGTTGAAAACCCCGTCTTCACGAGTGGCAATCGAGAGCTGAGAGCCACCTGGATGGTGATCTTCTTGGACCGACAAGAGCTCGCGAATCGGGCTCTCTCCAACAACAAGGGTGGCGACGAAATTGATAGCGCGCTGCTCGAACGCGAGCTCGATTCGCTGGAAGCGGAAGACTTCGAGGGCGCACCGTCGCTGTTCAATCGGTTCCGAGCTTCGCGCTTCACCGACCTCGCCAAGGAGATCTACCTCGAGGGCCCGATCGAGTACCTCGAGGACGGCGTCCACGTCGGGCAAGCTGGCGCCATCTACCTCGACATGGTCGAAGGTCGCGGCTGGATCGCCGAAGCGGCCATCAGCGTCGAGCGCACGATCCGCGGACGAGTGACGCGTCTGCGCGTGCTCGCGGATTGGCTGCGACACAGCGCTGACGGTTCCATTCGAGCGGAGGATGCCGTCGTCACCTCCTGCAGCTTTGACGATCCTCACTTTCATTTGCGAACGAACGATCTGCGGATTACGCCCTCCGACGATGACGAGTCGGACCTGTTCGACGTCACTCTTCGCCACAACGCGATTCAGCTCTCCGAGTCGGTCTCGATCCCGCTTCCCAAGCTCTCCTATCCCGCCGGTTCCGACTTTACGCCCAAGTACGAGGGCTTCCGACTCGGCAACAGCGCGCGCTTCGGCAACTTTGCGGAGGCGCAGGTCAATGGCGACATGGGCGCGCTGGGCAAGCGTTTGACGGGCGCGCTCGGCGAGAAGCCGCTCTGGCCGAAGGGCAAGACGCGCTTGAAGCTCAGGTGGTTGGGTGCGCGGGGTGTGTTGCTCGACACCTCCGTCAAGTTCAAGGAAGAGGGCAGCTACTCCTGGGAAATGGAGCTGGGCGGACTTCCCGATCGCGGTCGTGATCGCGGTGTGGTTCGAGTCGATGAATCCGAGCGCAAAACGCTTCGCCTGTGGTATCGATCCCGCGGCCGCTTCTTGCGCAGCCCAACGGAATGGGTCGACCTGTCATTCAGCAGTCAATCCGACCCCGGCGTCCAATCCGAGTTCTGGGAGAAGGACTTTCTCAAGTACGAGCATCGCGACAATTACCTTCACTATCGGAAGGCCGCCGATGAGTACTACTTCGACGCCACGGTCTTGGGGCGCATCGACTCCTATCGAACCGAGGTCAACGAGGCGCCCAAGCTCGGCTTCAGCCGCATCAACTCCGAGATCGCGCGCATCGGTTCCCAATCAATCCAGTACTCCACACGCACGACGGCCGCCAACTTGCGCCGCGTACAAGGCCGAGAGAACTTCGTGGTTCCCGCCGTTCAGGACGGAATCGAGCCCGCATTTGCCGACGGCTTTGGAGAGCGTCAGGTCAAACGCCTCGACTCCATGCATCGGGTCGAGATGCCCTTCGCGTTGCCGTTCCTCGGCGCTCGAGCCGTTCCATTCGCCGAAGTCCGAGCCACCATGTGGGATCGCGGCGTCAACGGCGGCGAGTCCCCCACTCGAGTCGGCTCCTTCGGCGGCCTGCGCATCGCGAGCAGTTTTTGGAAGCGCCGTGAAGGCGGCGGAGTCCACGTACTGACTCCATCGGTGGAAGCAAAAGCCGCGGTCGACGTGCGCCAGACCGACGGAACTCCGGTTCGCTTCGACACCGTCGAAGACAACATTCAAGCGAACACTTACGAGTTCGGTCTGCGTTCGCGCTGGCTCGAGGGCGACGCCATCGATGAGTTCGATGTCGAACTGAAGAGTACGTATCAGAGCTCGGTGCCCGGCATCAACGATCGCTGGCTTCCGCTCGAGATCTACGCAGGCCTCTTCTCCGACCTCTGGGGAATTCCCTACGGCTTTCTTCACGACGCCCGCTACGACTTTCACAATGACCGCACGGTCTACTCGAGCACCGCGCTCGGCTTCGATTTTTCGGACAACTGGGGCATGGAGTTCGGGCACCAACGCGGCCGAAACGCCGCAAACGTCGCCGTCTTCGAGAGTGCCAGCGTCGCCAGCCGCTATCACTGGACTCCGAAGTGGGAGTTCGATGCGAAGGTCTCCTTCTCGATCCTCGACAACGGCGAGGACCGCACCGAATTCATCATTCGCCGTATCGGACACGACTTCGTCTTCGAGCTCGAGTTTGAGGACCGAACCGGTGAGGGCGGCTCTTCCGTCGGTATCGGCTTCCGCCCGCTGTTCAACTGGAACCCGTCCCATATCGGCGTTCTTCGCCGCTAATTGCGTGAGCGCGCTACACTAGTCCGATGCTGGCTCTCATTGGAAATCTCGGTCCTCTCGAGACGGCCCTCATCGCGCTCATCGTGATTTTGGTATTTGGCGGCCGACTGCCCGAAGTGGCTCGCCAGGCCATGCGGATGATGGCGCGCGTTCGGGGCGCTCTGGATGAGATTAAGGGTGAGGTCGACTTGGACGGAGAGCTCCGTCAAATCAACGCGGATATTCGGCGAGAGAGCGCTCGCAAAATGCCTCCGCCGGTCACGATTGACCAAGCCAAGGGTGCAGAACCGGACGTGAAGCGCTCGCCGGAAACCGACGAACGCACCGAAGTCGATCAGTAGAGCGGTCGAGAAGCCGCGAGCCTCAGGGCCAGAGCGAAATTCGCTGTGAACGGAATGCGAGTCCGCACCCCGGCTTGCCCGATTCTCCCGCTCGATGGCCATTCTGCCGCTGGAGCTTTCGAGTCGCTTTGTGTCAGACTCCGGGGGAGAGATGAGTCGAAAGCGCGCAATTGTCCTGGTTGATTTACGCCCCTGTTCGCGCTTAGAGCTTGAGCGGCTTGAGCATCGAATCGGCGAACAGAGCGTGTTGTCGAGCGTCTTGGCGGAGATTATGGCCTCGCCCGAAGTGGGAGAGGTCGCTCTTGTCTCCGACGGCGCTCCAGAGCACCGGTCGCTTCTGGAGCTCGCGAAACGAAGCGGCGTCGATGGTCACCCCACCTTCGGTCAGACGGGCGCTGAGCCTGTCGAGATCGCGCACCTTGTCCGTTTGGCCGCTGCCGACGTCGGGGTTTTGGTGGCGGCGAATTCGCCACAGTTCGATGCAGCCGAAGTCGCTCGCTTGATTCGCGACAAACGAAACTCCGAGAAGCCCTTCGCCCTTTTCATCGCCGACGCCGGCGGCGAGATTGGCTTTGGCCACCTGATGCGGTGCCGCGAGCTCGCCCTTCAATTGACCGAGCGCACCGGTCGCGAAGCCGTCTTCTTAGTCGACCACCTCGAAGCCGCCCTGCGAATCGAAGAGCGCGGACTCCGTGCTGAATGGGGAGCCTTCGAGCGACAGCCGCGGGAGGCACCGGACCATCGCCCAGCTGTCGATGCGGTCGAGCTCGCGCGATTCGCGGAGTACGTCGTCCTCGACCTTTTCGGCAAGCGCGAACTGTCCGCGGGCTGGCGACGGCGCCTCAACCGAAACACGCTCGTCTTGGATCGCGCGGAACCCTGGTGCGGCGAAGCCGATCTCATCGTGATTCCAGGGGTGACCTTCCCCGAAGAGTGGACCCTCCCCATGGCGTTCGGTGACGCGAAGACGCCACTCTTGGGCGGTTCCGAGTTCGTCATTCTACGTCGCGAGATCGCCGAACTGGTCGGTCATGAGTTTGAGCGAGAGTACGACATCCTGGCCTACCTCTACGCCGATTCCGAGCGAGACGCACTTCGTAACTTCGCCCTGAAACACTCTCTAAACGTCCGAATTCTGGCAGAAGCGACAGATGACTTCGCCGAGCTGCTCGCGCGCAGCCGCCTTTTTATCAGCGGCTTTGGGATCACCTTCTACGAGGCCCTCGCCCTCGGAACACGACCTGTCGTTTGGCCGCTCTCCGATCAGCACGAGCGAGATGCACTGCGCTTTTTCGACGCCGTCGGTCTCGCCCCGATCCTGATTCACGGCCCCGAAGATCTCGATCCATTGCTCGAAGCCCTGCATAACGCGGAACCCGCGCCGGACCCCATCACCGACGGAACTTTCCATATCGTCGAGCACATGGAGCGGGCCCTTTCACTCTCGCTTTCCGAACACTCCACCGAAGAGGTCGCTTCATGAACTCAAGCGAGAACAACGGGGAGCCCAACCTCGGAGGCGCGGCCCGGGTAAACCAGTTTCACTCCGGCTTTTCGGAGAATGTCGGATCTTTCGTCGACGAGCTGCGAGGCAAGTTCGACGCCGACGATATTTCGACGCTCTTCGATCGCATGAAGGACCTGCGGGTACTCGTCATCGGAGACACGATTCTGGATGACTATCACTTCTGTAGAACGCTCGGAACTTCGTCCAAAGATCCCGCGCTCGCCGTTCAGCATGAGTCCCGTGAGATGTTTGCTGGCGGGGTTTTGGCGGTGGCGAACCACGTCGCGAACTTCGCGGAAAACGTAAAGCTGGTCAGCGTCCTCGGAGAGACCGAGTCCTATCGGGACTTCATCGAGACGAAGCTCAATCTCGCAATCGCCTGTAACTTCATCGAGAAAACCGGAGCACCGACGACTCTCAAGCGTCGCTTTATCGACGGCTACTTCGTGAACAAACTCTTCGAGGTCTACTTCATGGACGACTCGCCGCTGTCGCCGGAGAAGGAGGAGGAGATCAGCGCAATCGTCGAGCGTGAAGCTCGCGAATGCGATCTGGTGATCGCGGCAGATTTCGGGCACGGCGCCATCACTCCCACGCTGCGCAACCAACTCTCGGAAGTCGCGCCCTTTCTGGCCGTCAATACCCAGGCAAACGCCGGAAACCGCGGATTCCACACGATCGCGAAGTACGCCAGGGCTGATTTCGCGAGCCTCTCCGAGGGCGAAATCCGGCTCGAGTTCCGAGATACGCGCGGGGAGCTTTCCCCGATGATGGAAACTGTTGCGGAGCGACTCGGCACGCGTGCATTTATCGTCACGCGTGGTCAAAATGGATGTCTCGTCCGAGCTGGGGACGGCGCTGTTCTTCGGGTTCCGTCCTTCACGCCCCGAATCATCGACCGTGTCGGCGCAGGCGATGCTCTTTTTGCGATTACTTCCATGGCCGCCCGACTCGGCGCTGAACCGGAGCTGATCGGCTTCATCGGAAATGTAGTCGGCGGTTTGGCTGTCGAAGTGCTCGGCAATCGCGAATCCATTGATCGACGCAACATTGAAGAGTTCATCGAGCCGCTGCTCGGTTGATAGCCACCCCTGGAGATCACGTGCACGAAGTCACCACCATTAAGAGATCCGGCACGCGCTGGGAGGATTACTCGCAATCCTTCGCTTCGCTCTTGGGCTCGCTCGTTGTTACGGACCGGCAAGGGAATGAGATGCGCCGGGACGCCGGTTTCCGAAT
The DNA here is from genome assembly GCA_029259635.1 of Planctomycetota bacterium. Lineage (GTDB taxonomy): Bacteria > Planctomycetota > UBA1135 > UBA1135 > OFTM34. The sequence goes on from JAJDEU010000025.1 coordinate 27,077, forward strand.
TTGGAGCGACTGGACTTTGCGCGCAAAGCTCGAGCGCGGTTGCGTCTACTTCGTCGGCAATGGTGCGAGCGCCGCGATGGCCTGTCACACGGCGACCGATGTCGCCAAGGGTGCGCGAGTTCGGACACAGGTCTTTACCGACGCCGCGTTGATGACCGCAGTCGCGAACGATGTCGCCTACGAGGAAGTGTTTGCCGAGCCGCTCTCGTGGTCGATGAATTCGGGAGACGTCCTGGTGGCGATCAGCAGTTCGGGAAACTCGGCGAACGTTACGCGCGCTGTAGACCGAGCGCGCGAACTGAACGGTCATAGCGTCACTCTGAGCGCCATGAACCCGACCAACTCTCTCCGGAACCTGGGCGACCTGAACTTCTACTTGCCGGCGATGACCTACGGACTCGCCGAGACAACCCACGCCGCAATCCTGCATCACTTCGTCGACCGACTGACGCCGCTCGATTGATGAAGGCCATTCTGCTTGCAGCTGGCCTCGGGTCTCGATTACGCCCACTGACGGCGACTCTGCCCAAGTGCCTGGTTCCGCTCAACGGAGTTCCGCTCATCGACTATTGGTTGATGAACTTCGAGCGAAATGGAATCACCGAAGTGTTGGTGAACGGCTTTTATCTCGCCGATCAGGTAGAGCAGCATTTAGTGGATGCGAAGCCCCGATTCGATCTCGATATTCGGTTCGTGCGTGAATCCCGCCTTCGCGGAACCGGAGGAACCGTCCGCGACCAGTTCGATTTCATTCGCGGCGAAGATGCCTTTCTCCTGTGTCACGCCGATAACTTTTCGAGCATCGATCTCTCGGCCTTTCGGAGCTTTCACGAGGATCGAGAATCGGTCCTTAGCCTCGCGCTGTTTCGCTCGGAGACTCCGGAGACCTGCGGAATCGTGAGTAAGATCGACAGCGACGGATGCATCACCGAGTTCATCGAGAAGCCGAAGTTTCCCGACTCGAACCTCGCCAGCGCAGCGATTTTTCTATTGGCACCATCCGTTGTCGAGAACTTGCCCGCGGATCGAGCCGTGGATTTTAGTCGCGAAGTCCTGCCGCTCTACCAGGGGCTCATGTATGGCTTCGAGATGACCGGCTTCAATATCGACGTCGGAACGCCCGCCGATTACGAGCGCGCCCAACGCGTCGCGATCGATTTTGCACCCAGTGAAACGAACCGCACCGGTTCCGTACTCCTTGAGAAGACCGCGAGCGGAGAGTGATGAAACACATATTGGTTACGGGGGGCTCCGGCTACAAAGGCGCGGTGCTGGTTCCCAAGTTGCTCGACCGTGGAGATCGCGTCACCGTGGTCGACGCGATGTGGTTTGGGAACGTGTTGCAGCCGCATCCCGACTTGACGGTTGTCGAGAAGGACGTCCGCGACCTGAGTGAGGGCGAGCTGGAAGGCGTCGATGCCATCGTTCATCTCGCGAATGTTGCCAACGACCCTTCGGCCGACCTGAACCCGCGGCTCTCGTGGGAGGTCAATGCGCTCGGGACCATGCAACTCGCCGAGAATGCGAAGCGCGCTGGCGTGAAACAGTTCGTCTTCGCGAGTTCTGGCAGCGTGTACGGGATTAAGGACGAAGAGCAGGTCACTGAAGACCTCAGCCTGACACCAATATCCGACTACAACCGCAGCAAGATGGTCGCCGAGCGCGTCGTGCTTAGTTACGACCGCGACATGGTGGTTCAGTGCCTGCGGCCGGCAACGGTCTGCGGAACTTCACCGCGCATGCGTCTCGACGTTGCCGTCAATATGTTGACGATGCAGGCGCTCACCCGCGGAAAGATTACGGTCTTCGGCGGTGCGCAGGTTCGTCCGAACATTCACATTGATGATGTCGCCGACGCGTACCTGCACCTCTTGAACCTCGGCGCTAAAGCGCCCGGCATTTTCAACGCGGGGTTCGAGAACTTGTCGGTTCTCGAAATTGCGCAGCGCGTCGCTGAACAGGTGCCTGCGGAGATCCAAGTGACCGAGTCGAATGACCCGCGTTCGTATCGGCTCAACTCCGATAAGTTGCTCGCGACAGGCTTTACGCCGAAGAAGTCCGTGAATGACGCGATCGTTGAGATCGTGCGCGAGTTTAAGGATGGGAAGCTCGCGGACAGCGAGGATTGCTACAACGTGAAGTGGATGAAGAAGGCGGTGGTCGGATGCGCGAGTTGAAGGAGCTGCCGAAACGCGCGGAGAAACTGCGGCAAGACGTTCTGGCAATGGCCGTTCATGCGGGCGGCGCTCACGTCTCGCCCGCCTATTCCATCATCGACCTGCTCGTGGTTTTGTACGGGCGCCATCTTCGCGTTTCGCCCGCAACCGCCGATGATCCGAATCGCGATCGGCTCGTGTTGAGCAAAGGGCACGGCTGTGCCGCGCTCTACGCCGTTCTCGCTCAAGAGGGTTTCATCCCTCGCGACGAGCTCAAGACTTTTTGTTCGATCGGATCGAAGCTCGGCGGGCATCCCGACGTCAACAAGGTCAACGGGGTCGAAGCCTCTACCGGTTCGCTCGGCCACGGGTTTGCCATGGCGGTCGGAATGGCGCTCGCCGCGAAGCTGAAGAATCGCGACTCGCGCGTTGTTGCGATTCTCGGTGACGGCGAATGCCAAGAGGGGTCGATTTGGGAGAGCGCGATGGCCGCGACTCAGCTTGAGCTCGACAACTTGGTCGTGATCGTGGATGCGAATGGATTGCAGGGCATGGGCGATGTCGAGTCGATCAATCGGTTGGAGCCCTTCGGGGACAAGTGGCGGAGCTTTGGTTGGAGAACACGCGAGATTGACGGGCACGATCTTGGCGAAATCGATGCGGCGGTTAGCGAGGGATACTCGACGGGCGAAGGTCCGCTCGCGATCATCGCTCGCACGATCAAGGGGAAGGGCGTGTCGTTCATGGAAGGCCAAGCGATTTGGCACTACCGGCTACCGAATGATGACGAGATGAAGCAGGCCTGCGATGAGTTGAACGTGGAGAGCATCGCGGCGGTGCTGCCGTGAGGAACGCCTTTATCAGCGAGCTTGCGGAGCTGGCCGAAGACCCGCGATTGATGACGCTCCTCGCCGACAACGGAATCATTGTCTACGACGACTATCAGAAGCGTCGGCCGAAACAGCTGCTCAACCTTGGTATCGCCGAATCCAATTTGATCGGGGTAGCGGCGGGACTCGCAAGCTCCGGCTTCATCCCGGTCGTCTATTCGATCATTCCGTTCCTCGTCATGCGTCCGTTCGAATTCGTACGCGACGATATTTGTTATCAGAACCTCAACGTCAAGCTCGTCGGCATCGGCGCGGGCTTCGCGTACTCATCGCTCGGCCCAACGCACCACGGCACCGAAGACGTCGCCTTGCTCTCATGTTTGCCGAACATGACGATCTTGTCGCCGAGTGACCCGCTCGAGACACGCAAAGCGGCGCGCGCAGCCTATGAACACGATGGTCCCGTCTATTTACGCATCGGAACAGGACGCAATCCCGTCGTAAATCCGACGGACTATTCCTTCGAGCTGGGGAAAGGCATCGAGCTTCGCTCGGGGACGGATATCTCCCTGATCTCTACGGGCACCATTCTCAGTGAAGTGTTGAAAGCATCCGATGCGCTGGAGCGGCAGGGCATCTCGGCTCGGGTCATCAATATTCACACGCTCAAGCCTCTCGACCGAGAGATTGTTATTCGAGCTGCGAAAGAGACGGGTGCTGTTCTAACGATCGAGGAGCACACCACCACCGGTGGGCTCGCCAGTTTGGTGGCGAGCGAACTGATGGAATCAGGAGTCGGCCAGGCGCGCTTTGCCTGTCTCGGTTTGAAGAATCGGTTTTGCGAAAACTACGGAGCCATCGAAGACCTTCGATCTGCGCTCGGCCTAACCGCGGAGGACATTTGTGAGCGAGCTGTGCAGCTGCTCTCGGCGAAAGCTGTCGACGCCGCGGATTCGATGTTGTCGGTGTGAGTGTGGCTACAAACCAGGCGGCTGGGCCGTTCGTCGAGCGTTTCAAAGCGGCTCTCGCCGACGTTCTCAAGGGAACGTCTTTACAAGCCTCCGAAGTGTTCGAGCTCGCGGAAGAGCGCTGCCAACACAGCTACGTCGAACTCACCGAGGCGCTCGAACGGAAAAGTACTGAGCTCGAACGAATTCTGACCTCTTGCGCGAATCGCCAGGTGACAAGCCTGTGTCTCCTGCCCGTTCCGAGCTACATCGGAAAGTGCGCGGAGCACTTTCGTGCCGCTTTCGGTGAGGTGATCTTGTGCGACAATAAGAAGGCGGGGCAGACCATTGCCGGGTTGACCGTCCTCTCCCAGTCCGAGCTCGATTCGCTCGAGCGAGACGCCGACGCGTATCTGAACACAACGCCCTCCCGTGAGGTTTCCGCGCTCTTCGCCGATTCGATCCCGAGCGGGCGCTCCATTTCCTTCGACGACTTTGCATCGGAGCTCATGAAGTCCGGTGGACGGAGTTCGATGGAGAACGAGCTTCCTCGGCTCGTGGAGAGAATCGGAGCAGCAAAACATCCGCTCGTCGTCTTCTGCGGCATCTACCTCAACACCTACACGCCAACTCTGGCCGCCCTCGCCGAGCGGGGATATTCAATCTTCGTGATCGCGAGGAGTGCAACCGCGTGGATCCACGCCGGTCACTTGGCCAAGATCGGTGAGACGCTTGAGTTCGCGGAAGTTCAAACGGTCGATGCCGAGGGAATGCTGTGGCTCGCTCACCACATTGATCGGGGAGCGATCTTCTTGCCCGGCGCCGAGGAGAGCTTCATCGGCTGCTCGTTCGACTGTCGGCGCGCCGCGGCGGCGAATGCCTATGTGGCTGCGCTCGAACGGCTCGCTCATGTTCCCGTTCTGCTCGGCCTCTACGACATCATCAAACCTGTCGTCAAACAGCTCGACTACCAACGCGATTCGATCCAGACCTATACCGCGATGCTGACCGAGGCCAGCGCCGTCACGATCGGTGCGAATACCCCGGCAGCCGGCGAACAGGTCGTGAACGCGCTCGCGCTTCAGACTCCCGTCTCTTCCTTCTACCGGTATGGAGTCTTCACGAAGGACATCAGAGAAAAGCATGCGGATGGGATTCACCTCGCCATCGTTGGTGGTGCGTTGGTGAGCGAATCGGAGAATCCCTTTCTGCCGGACCACTCTCATTTCCGAGTGCTGCTCGACCAGGGGATCCACCTGCACGTCTATTCGAGCGCAGCGGAGCCGTTGAAGTTCCAAGACGGCTTGTCCGTTCATCAAGCCTCTCACTTTCACATTCACGCTTCGATCACCGATCCTCATGCGCTGACCAGCGAGCTGAGCCAATACCACGCGGGAATGATTCTCAATGACACGGCGACGCTGGTGGATATGACCGCGACGTTCACCGAGCGCTTTCTACGCGAGCTCGCCTATCACTTCATGACAACGATGACTCCTTCCGCGTCGATGCTCTATGGCTGCGCTGGGATTCCCATCGTGATCAATCGGACAAGTTCGTCACTCCAAACAGAGTTCCCGTCCGAGTACTTCATTCCAACGGAGCTCTCCGAATTCGGCACTCTAGGCTCACGCCTGAGGAGCATGGACTGGGAGCGCATTCATCGAGTGACCGAAGCCGAGCGCGCGCAGTTCTCTATTCAGGCCAACGTTGAGAAGCTCGTCGCCACGCTGCAAACGCTTCGATAGAAGCGCATAGCCAGTCCGTCGCGAGCCGTTGAAACCGAGCCGCTTTTCCCAAAGGCTCTTAGGAAATCAGGTCGTCCAGATCGATCGACCCGTCCGCCACGCCGGACTCATCAAGGTCCAAATCGACGATATTCTCGTCCTCTTCGTCGCCTTCGCCCTCTCCATTGAGCTCCATCAAGACGGCTGCATCCCCCTCGTCGAAGACGCTGCCCCAGTCCTCATCTCCGTTCGCCGGCAAGGCGCCATTCGGATCGACAGCGGCAACCGCCAGAGGTAGGTTCTCCATCAACCAACGTCGGTTCGACGCGGCCGTTCCAACGGCAGGCTGAATCACCTTGCCGAGTTGTTCACTCAGGGCCACTAGAGTTTCCGACGGCGTGAGAGCCGGCATCGCAACCGTAACTAGATCATCGAAGCAATCCAGCGGAACGATGTTGTGCTTGTGCAGGGCCTCGCGATCGAACATCTCAACGGCTTCCATCGACGGCTCGTAGAAGTCGACTGACAGGAAGACGATGTGAAAGGCTTCGCAGGCGATCCGCGAGAGCTCCCAGTCCGCGATCAACCCTTCGCGAACGAGCACCTCGGGAAAGATCTCTCCCGTATTGAAGCTCTGTTGCAGGATGTGCTGCAACGTTTCGTGCTCGACAGCACCGAGATCAAATAGGATCTCGGCCAGTCGGTTGTAGTCCAGCCTTTGAGAGATTTTCACGAGCCGTTTGGTGGGGGTAGCGTCACAGGCTGCAGCCCGATGAACGAAGCCTCTATCGACCAAGAGCCGCCCCACCTGGAGCCGGGAAGTCCCCTACCCTCAGAAAATTCTTCCAAGCCGAGCCCTAGCTGCGCATTTTTGGCTCTAAGTGGAGATATTGGTCAACGTCGCGACGAGGAAGTTGGTTTTGCGACGGGTCCAGCGACCGAATAGGGCTCTCTTTAATCAGCGCGCGGTCAGAGTGCTGCGCGTCGTGCACAGCGCGCTTCGCAGCGGCGGAAAGCCGCGAAGCTCGCCTTCAAGACCCGTTTCCCACGACTAAATGTCGAGAGAGGTCGCCTCGAGAGCATGTTTCTCGATGTATTCCCGGCGAGCCTCGACTCCCGTGCTCATCAGAATCGTGAAGATCTCATCCGCTCGAAGCTCGTCATCCATTTCGACGCGATACATGCGCCGAGTCGTGGGATCCATCGTGGACTCCCAGAGCTGGTCGGGGTTCATCTCACCGAGACCCTTATAGCGCTGAACATCAACTTCGCCTTGAGCAAGCCGTCGAATGGCCGCAGATAGATCGATCAGAGTCTTTGGCTGCTCGACCGTTTTGCCGCGCTTGATCTCCCAATCCCCACCTCCGCGGAATGCCAGTCCGCAGGAATCGATCTTCTCGAGTGCTTCCTGAAGCTCTTTGCCATGACCAACATGGCACGTCATGACGTGAGCTTCGTCACGGTTTACGTCGCAGTCGGGGCCGGTATAGATCTGAAGCTCTTCAGAATCGCCAAGGAAGCCCTTCTGCAGCTCCAAGAAGTTTTTCTGCTCTTGCAGGGTGTCGAAGTAGTGCTCGCCCTCTTTGGTGCGCGCCCAATACTCCGGAATCGTCGTGCCGTTCCACGAGCCGATCACTTCGTTCGCATTGATTCGCGTCCAAGTCGGGAACACATTCTCTGCAATGTCTTCGAGCTTGCGCAGATCGTCACAGAGCTGCTTCAACTCAACGCCCGACCAATCTCTCTTCGCGATTGCGTCGTACAGGTCCATCGACTTCAGCCCGCGTTCGACAAGGATGCGACGAAGCTCGGGATCGGAATCGATGTAGAGCTCCTCTTTTCCAAGCTTCACTTTGTAGAGCGGCGGAATGGCGATGTAGAGCCGGCCCGCTTCGATCAACGGACGCATGTGCCGGAAGAAGAAAGTCAGAAGCAGGGTTCGGATGTGAGAACCGTCGACATCCGCGTCGGTCATGATGATCGTCTTGCCGTACCGCAGCTTCTCGAGATCGAACTCGTCCGCGATTCCGCAACCGAGCGCAGAAACCATCACGAGGATCTCCGAGTGGCCGAGCATCTTGTCGAGGCGCGCCTTCTCGACGTTTAGGATCTTACCCTTGAGCGGGAGAATCGCCTGAAAACGCCGGTTGCGCCCTTCCTTCGCCGAGCCACCAGCGGAATCACCCTCGACCAGGAACAATTCCGACTCCTCCAGGTCTTTGGACTGACAATCGGAAAGTTTGCCGGGCAAGTTGCCACTGGCTAGAGCGGACTTTCGACGGACAAGGTCGCGTGCTTTGCGCGCAGCTTCTCGTGCTGCTTGAGCACGAATCGCTTTCATGACGACCGTCTTGGCGAAGGCGGGATTCTCTTCGAGATAGATTCCCAAGCACTCGTTCACCATCGACTCGACGATGCCCTGAGCTTCGCGATTGCCGAGCTTATCTTTGGTCTGACCCTCGAACTGAGGCTCGGGAACGGACAACGAGAGCACCGCTGAAATACCTTCGCGGAAGTCATCGCCCGAGGGCACTTTCTTCTCGTCTTTGAACAGCTTCTGCTGCTTCGCGTAAGAGTTGAGCGTCCGAGTTAGAGCACCGCGCAAACCGGCGAGGTGTGTTCCGCCACCATGCGTGTTGATGTTGTTGACGAAGGTGTAGATCGTCTCGACATAGGTGTCGGTGTACTGAAACGCCAAATCGACGACGTACTCAGAGACTCCATCCTCCGGCGACAGAACGGTCTTCGAGAAGTGAATCACATCGGGGTGAATCACATCTTTGTTCTTGTTGATGTTCTGAACAAAGGTGCGCAATCCCTCGGGGAAATTGAAGGTCTCATTCTTTCCCGTGCGCTCATCTTCCAGAACGATCGAAATCCCACGAGCGCCCATGAGGTAGGCCGTTTCGCGAAGCCTCTTGGCTACCGTTTCGTAGTCGATCTCGGTGACGGTGAAGATCTCGTCATCCGGATAGAACACAACTTCGGTCCCGGTCAACTCTGTGCCGCCCACAACTCGTAGCTCTTCGTCGCGAACTCCGCGCTTGAAGGACATCTCGTGGATGCTTCCCTCCTGGTGAACGCGAACAACGAGCCTCTTTGAAAGCGCGTTCACGCATGAGACTCCGACGCCGTGAAGACCGCCCGACACCTTGTAAGCGCCCTTCTCGAACTTGCCGCCGGCATGCAGCTTGGTCATGACAACCTCGACTGCAGGTATACCCTCGGTCGGGTGCATCGCGACGGGAATCCCTCGACCGTCATCGGTGACCCGGACGCTTCCGTCCGTCTGAATCGTGACCGTACAGGTCGTAGCGAAGCCCGCTAGCGCTTCGTCGATCGAGTTATCGACGACTTCCCAAATCAGGTGGTGGAGACCACGGAAGTCGGTATCCCCGATGTACATGGCCGGGCGAACACGAACCGCCTCCAGGCCCTCGAGAACAGTGATGGCGGATGCGCCGTAGGTGTTGGTTGAATTGTCTTCGGCCATGATCAGCCTCGTTGCTTAAAGATCATTCGATGAACGAGATCGCGTTCCAGAATGTCGTTGGTTTGTTGCCGGTAGGTGTCGCCGGTGTAGCTGGTGAGTTCGTGTCGGAATGCGGGGGAATCCACTTCGATCGTGAGTTCGCCTCGATCGAATCGAACGGGGCGGGCTCGCTTGGCCAGTTCTTTGCCAAGCGCCATCTCCCAAGCCTGGAAGACGGCGACGACAACGCCACGACTGCGAGTGATTCCGTTGGTCTTTAGAAAGCTCTGCAGGACGTCCTGAATCGTCGAAAGTCCTCGGCGTTCTGGTTTAGCCACTTTGTTTCTGACAGTCGTCGTTGCGGACAGGGTGAGTTCTAGCAGGCGGAGTTAGTAAGCAGCGAAGCCTCTGCTAGTGAGTGCTTCGCCCGGTGAACGGTCGGTTCGGTGTGTGCTTTCCTTGCGAGCCCACAGCCGATGAGTATTCCTCTTCGAAGGATTCTCGAGCCGAAGCCCGATCAGGCATCGATGGTGATCGGCATGACGATGTAGATGTAGTTCTCGCCGAGCGAAATCTTCCCGGGACTCGTGCGAGTGCTGTACTCGAGACGAACAATGTCCGACTCACAATTCTTCACTCCGTCGAGCAGATAGTCCGGGTTGTAAGCGACATCGGCGGGATCACCTTTGATGTCGACCTCCATCTGCGCCGAGGCTTCTCCGGTACCGGCCGACTTCCCGAAGATCTTCATCTGATTCCCCTCGAAGGAGAGCCGAACGGCGCGCGTGTCCTGCGAAGTTAGGTTGGCGACCAGCCGGAGCTTCTTCGAGAAGATGGAGGCATCAGCTTCGATGATCGCTCCGCCCCCTTCTGGGATCACGGCGGAATAGCGCGGGAACTCGCCGTCGATCAGGCGCGCAAAGACCTCCGCGTTCTCCGTCTTCAGGCCGATTCTGTTCTCTGAGAAGACCAGCTTCACTTGCTCGAGAGGATCGCTGATAACGCGGTTGAACAGCTGAAGGCCCTTCGTGGGAACGATCGCGCGCTTCTTGACCGAAGCCTCCACATCGATGGGGGTTCCCGTGAAAGCCAGACGGCGACCATCCGTCGCCACCATCTCCAGCTGCTGGTCCTCGACCTGAGTGAGGATGCCGTGCATGGCATACCGGCCCTGCTCTTTCGCAGCGGCGAAGGAGGTTCGGTTGATGAGTTTGGTGAAGTTGCCCGCCTGCAGGGTCACGGAATCGTCATCCGTGAAACGATCGATCGCCGGGTATTCGTCCGGGTCGATGGTGACGAGCTCACAACTGTCCAGTCCTCCGGTGATGAAACAGTTCTCGCCCTTCGTTTCCAGTGTCACCGTTTCAGCGGTCAGGTCGCGGACAAAGTCCGAAGCCACTCGAGCTGGAATCAGAGCGGTTCCCGCTTCGTCAACTTTCACGTCCCGGATCTTGTAGCGCAGCGCTACTTCGAGATCAGTGCCCACCACTTCGAGTGCATCGTCGGTAGCGACAAGGCAAACGTTTTCGATAGCTGGGCGAGTGCTCTTGACGGGGATCACGCTGCTGGCAAGAGCCAGTGCTTCACGGAGTCGTTCTCGGTCGCATAGGACTTTCATGGGGATGAAACGGTCCTCTCTTTAAAGGAAGAGTTAAAAACTAATCGTCTTAATAAGGGCACTGTGATTTTGTGGACAACCCGGTGGAGGGTGGCGCTAACTTCAGTCACAGAAGGAATTAGGAAGGGCGAGCTAGTCGTTGGCTTGTTGGAAATCTGTGTTGAAAACTCGGGGAGAAGGGTGGAGTTCCTCACCGTTATCCCAAGCGAGCTTGAGAGGGGGCTGAGTGTAGGTGGAGGGCCGTTGATGAATCCCCGGATCTCCCCTAGATTTCCCCGGGTTCTACCGGGGTTTTCCACCACTTGTGAACAGGTCATCTGGGGCTCGGAAACCACAGTTTCTAGGCCTCGCTCTACCCCTAGAAGGTAGCCGATGGGGGGCTGGAAGTACACGTTGAAGGGGGCTCCAGAACTCGCTGATTGGGGCGCTCTCAGGAGCGGATTCGAAGGCCTCTCCGATCCTTCTCCGAGCGGTTTCCGGACGCCAGCAGCGAGCCGTCCGCGGCCGGGCAGGAGGGGTGCCTGAAACGGCGCTTTGGGGAGCCGAGCTCGGGGCTTCCTCATGCTCGATGTCGGAGCGGATTCACCGGTCGAACGCGCGGGATTTTGTCGCTGGACCCGGGCGAAGAAGCCCTCTTTCCGAGGGAGTGTTCGCCGACCTTTGCGGGTGGTAGCTAGGGGCAAGACCCTCCGGTGAGTCGGTGCGGTCATTGGAGACCACCGATATGCCTCAAGAGAACTGCTCACTCTATAGACCGCTCGCCCGCTCATGAGAGGTCGAGTCAAGCTCCGCGGTAGCCAATTTGGCTGAGCAGCGAGGCCAAAAGCTCACAGGTCACAGCGTCGTCTCGCTGAGCTTTTTCAAGCTTCTGAATCGCGTAGAGAACCGTCGAGTGGTCTCGTCCTCCGAAGTAGCCCCCGATTTCCTCAAGCGAGTGCCGGGTCACCCTGCGCGCGAGGAACATCCCCACCTGCCTCGGATAGGCGATGGCATTGGTGCGCTTGCGCGAGAGCAGGTCGGAGAGCTTGACGCCGAAGTGTTCCGTCACGAGACGCAGGATGTCTTCCATCGACGGCTGACCGCGGTGCTGCACAAAGACATCGCGCAGACACTCGCGGGCCAACTCGATGGTGAGCGGCCGGGCCGAGAGCTGAGCGAATCCGAGCAGCTTGATAACCGCTCCTTCGAGCTCGCGAATGTTCGTGTCGATGTGCTCGGCCAGCATGGTCGCGATATCGTCAGGCAATTCGTGACCGCGGTTGCGGCTCTTGCGCTTGAGGATGGCCACGCGAGTTTCGAAACACGGCGGCTCGATCTCGGTCACGAGTCCCCACTTGAATCGGGAGACTAGGCGACCCTGCAAAGTCGGAATGTCCTTGGGCGGGCTGTCCGACGAGAGCACGATTTGCTTGTTCGCGTTGTAGAGCGTGTTGAAGGTGTGGAAGAACTCCTCCTGAGTGCGCTCCTTGTTCGCCAGAATGTGGATGTCGTCGACGACAAGGACGTCAACGTTCCGGTATTTGGTCCTGAACTTCTGTAGGTCCCCATTCTCGAGGGCGCTGATGAAGTGATTGACGAAGGTCTCGCAGGACAGGTACAGGATTCGCGAAGAGGGGTCCCGTTCGAGGATCGTGTGGCAGAGGGACTGCAAGAGGTGTGTCTTGCCGAGGCCGACGCTGCCGTGCAGGAAGTAGGGGTTGTAAGCCTGACCGGGAGTCTCGGAGACGCCAACCGATGCGGCGTGTGCAAACCTATTGCAGGGACCGACAACGAAGTTCTCGAACTGATAGCCGGTATTCAGTTGCGTGTCGCTCGCCTCGAGCAACGCGTGCTTCGGCGGGATTCCCGCCGGGCTGCCGTTACCTCCGCGAATGTTTGCGGGTGCGGGAGGTGGGGTCAGCGAAGCTGCGGGCTGCTCCGCGCGGCGTGCAACCATCAACTCTGGGTCGACGGTAAAGTCCACACGGCGCGATAGACCGAAGACCCGGGCAACGGCCTGCTCGAGGACGTCTCGGTAGTAGGTGTTGAGCCAGTCGCGCGTAAAGCCGTTCTGAACGGCAATGCGGACCGAAGTTTCATCGATGTGCGTGAGCGAAGTGCGGCGGAACCAGGTCTCGAATTGTTCGGCCTGAACCCGCTCCCGAATCGCGGCCTGGAGTCGTACCCAAGATTCTTCAAGGCTTTCGGAAGACGAGTAGGAGGAGCCGGGAGCCTGTGCGGGGGTGGACCCCGCTACCTGGGCTTCGAGATCCTCGAGCGGCTCGCGCTCAACTTGAGCCGCGCTTGTTGCCTCGTCGATCGATCGGTCACGCACGGGCCAGTCAGCACTGCTTTCCGTCGGCGGAAGAGTCTCTCGTGGATCCCCGTTCCGGTCGGGGTCGAGGCTCGGCTGCGCGGGGCGCAACTCGGTGGGGGGCTCGACGGCGGAGCGAGGCTCGATAGGCGCGTCGGAAGGCCGGCTGCCCGCCATTCTTTCGGACGGGATCGGTGGCGTGACCGGGAAGCTAGGGCTCCGGGGAGGTTCGGGCGAACTCATGGCTTAGCTCAGCTGAAATTCTTCCAGGAACGGACCACGAACGCGGACATCAACGAGCTCTAAGCCCTGCAGGGGCAGATTCTGCAAAGGCAGACCCTGCAGGCCTCGCCTACAAGGTGCAGCGAGCGCAGAGCGCCCCCTCTCCGGTACCGTTTTCGCGATCATGTTCCCCTGCTCGACCAAATTGGCCGCCCCCGTAGCTGAATCCCGAGCGTTCGTATCGATGCCGTTGTCGCAGCGCCTACCGACGTCGAACCCGATTCCTGTCAGCTTGACTGGCGAAGGGCCCGTGGCCGCTTCCCTGCTGTCTCCCCCCTCAGTTGCTCGTTGATCAGCGCCGCTTGGACGGTTGCGCTGTCCTCGAAAGTACTCGTGAGCATGTCGCTTGCGAGCGCGCGGATGTTGTCGACGAGTTGCGTGAGGTGAGTTGGATCGGTGTCGTGTCTGTCGTTGTTGCGGAACGAATTAGAACGCGAAATCGACGATCGTCAACGAGAGTAAAGCAACCTTGTATCGAGTTGTTCACAACGCGCCGAGCCAGGCTCATGTTGCGCGCGACGACGCATTGATTTTTCTCAAAACATCCACCGCGTGTTGACAGTCTTCGCGCGTCGTGTTCCACCCGAGTGAGAGTCGCAAGCCGGCGCGCGCGTCATCGGAATCGAAACCCATTGCGAGCAAGACATGCGACGGTTCGAGCGAGCCACTTGCACAAGCCGAACCCGCGCTCGCTTCGCAGCCCGCAAGATCTAGTGCTGTTACTAGTACCTTGCCGTCTGTATCGGGCAACAAAATGGCGACGGTGTTCGGAAGACGCATGTCCGACTCCGAGTCGGGGCCGAGCAACTGCACGCCGGGCAGACTGTCGCGCAGCTGTTGCCAGAGCTCGAGCGCGAGGGACCGCAGCCGCGTCTGCGCGCTCGGTTGTTCCCGCGAAGCGATCTCGATCGCGAGGGCCGCCGCACCGAGAAGGGCAGCATTCTCGGTTCCGGGACGAAGGCCTAACTCTTGGCCGCCGCCGTAGCTTCTCGGCTCCAGCGGAGCGCCTTTTCGGCGGAAAAGCACTCCTGCGCCGATCGGACCGCCGACTTTGTGCGCGGAAAACGACGCATAGTCGACGTTCCACCCGCGAAGGTCGAGGGGGATCCGGCCGAGGGCCTGCACCGCGTCGACGTGGAGACGAGTCTCGATCTCTGCGCGGGTAAGTTCTCCTGCGAGGTCGCGGACAGGTTGGATGGTTCCGACCTCATTGTTGGCGAGGTGCACGCTGACGAGGGCTGGCGAGTCGGTCGCGGCGAGGGCGGCGCGCAGGCTCTCCCACCGAAGAGCGCCGCTGCCGTCCACTTCGATCCATCGCACCTGGATACCGCGCCTCTCCGCTTGCTCGGCAACTTCGAGAACAGAGGAGTGCTCCGCGCGCGTTGTGATCAGCGCGGTGCCCGCACCCATGGCATCGAGCGCTCCCCACAGGGCCAGGTTGTTCGACTCGGTACCGCCGGAGGTAAAGACGACTTCTTCCTCATCGACCTTTAATGCAGCGGCTGTTTGTTCGCGCGCAACGTCGATGACGTGGCGCGCCGCTCGTCCGGAGCGATGCAAGCTCGACGGGTTGCCGAGGTTTTTCTCCGTGAGCTCGCTCCACAGCTCTCGGACTTCGGGCCGAAGCGGAGAGGTGGAGTTGTGATCGAGGTATGCCCTTTCCAGACCCATGCTTACTCGGTGGCGAAGGGAGGACGCGGCCTCGGACCAGTGGGCTCCGGGTTCAGTAAGACTCGCCGTCTACGGCGGGCTGTTCGAAGGGCTGATCGGTGGAGTCTGTCGAGAGCGCGGACTCATCGTCCGAGTGCTGCGTGCTCGCCGCCGAATTCTCTGCGCGGTGAGGGGTCAGGACATCCTTCGACGACTCCTCCGCGGCGGTCTCGCTCGGCTGAGCGGAGTAGCCCACGGTTTTTTGGCCCAAGACCTCGTTGGCGAGCTGTCGGTAGTCCCGAGCGCCCGCCGAATCGCGAGCGTACTCGAAGATGGTCTGCCCGTAGCTCGGCGCCTCGGCCAGCTTGACGTTCGTGGCGATCGTGCGCTGGAAGACCTGACCCGGGAAGTACTTCCTAATCTCGGCCAAGACCTCTCGAGCAAGCCGCAGGCGACTGTCATACAGGCAGGCCACGATGCCCGTGATCGAAAGCTCGGGATTGATCCGTCGCCGCATGAGATCGACCACCTCGACGAGCTTCCCCATGCCCTGCAGGGCGAAGAACTCCGTCTGTAGCGCGATGAAGACTTCCTCGGCAGCGGCGAGCCCGTTGATGGCGAGCAGGCCGAGGCTCGGAGGGCAGTCATAGATCACGAAGTCGGCGGCGGATTTGCCCTCGCGCTCGCGATACTCGTTTTCCCAGGTTTCGATGGCGTCGCGCAGGAGGCTCTCGCGCCCCATCGCGTTGGCGAGTTCGAGCTCCGCGCCGGAGAGGTCGATGTTGCTGGGCAAGACTTGCAAGCCCAGCGTGCTGGTGGGAAGCAGAGCTTCCTCGACCGAGCTATTTCCGCACAGGACGGAGTAGGCCGAAGGTTCATCGCCGTCGACCGCGATGCCGAGGTGCATGCTGGCGTTGGCTTGGGGATCGAGGTCGATGAGCGCAACGCGCCAGCCCTGCAGCGCGAGTGCGGCGCTTAGGTTGACGGCGGTCGTCGTCTTCCCGACTCCGCCCTTTTGATTGATGAGTGCTATTCGCCGCATGGCAGAACCGAAGTCGGTCCTCGTGCGAATCAATTTACGCTCATCTCTCTCGATCGGCGAGCGTCCTGGCGCGGAAGGCCAAAGATCTCGCGGAGCGGGAATCGAGGATGAATTTGGCGGGCGAACCCTCACCGGCAAAGACCCTAAAGGTATAGAAAGCGGAAAACGTGAGGCTCGAAATCGAACGACCTTGCCTGATTGGCTCTAATGGGCGCTTGAAGGGCAAAAGGAGGTTATAAGATGGTGCGACAATGGCCATGTGGGGCCCTATGCGGGTTCCGCGCAAGGCGAGAATGGGACCAAAGCCCCAACGGTAATTGGGCTATCAAGTGGGGTTTTCGCTCTCTTCTAAGCGAAGGACTAGATGTTCGGTCGGCAGATCATCGAGTTGGCCCATCAACCCTTCGAGCCAGTCGGTACCGTGACGCGCGAAGAAGGGCAGGGAGCTCAAAACGTCTTCCTGCGGCTGATCGTGCGGCAATAGGCTATTTCGAAGCCGCCGAATTCGACGCCCCCGTTTCCCTCCCCGGTTTCGAACGGATCGATCGACACGAGCCGCTAAATTCTCCACCAAACCCTGGAGGGAACCGGCCGTTCGTTTGAGTTGGATCGAAAGCCCGCGGTCTAGTTCGGCGAGTTCCGCTCGCAGGGAGCGCAGCTCGCCGGCCGCGCGAGCGCTCAACTCTCGCATTCGATCGGCAATCGGTGCCGAATCCGTGTCGGGCTGGTCGTCGGAGGTCGGGACCGTGAGGATTTCGACCAACTCCTCTGCGCCCGACTTCAAGAAACTCTCGCAGTCGGGATCGATCAAGGTTCCCCGCAAGCAGGGAACGAACACCGCGGGTGCGAGCTCCGTGCGAACTCGATGCTCCGCCATCGGGACGATGCTCTTCCACTGAGTCCACGTTCCGATGTGAGCGGCGATCGGCAAAACCGCCTCCTGTGCGAGAGGGAGCAAGAGCTCGCCCGGAGACCAGCTCTCTGGGTCTTGGACGATCACGGCCGCCAACTCGGCGATCGTTCGCGAGCCGGTTTCGTCGTGATACTGAAAGCCTTCGCCACCGGGTCGAAGCGCTGTTCGCCGAGTGTCGGTCACGCGAAAGAGGAGCTCCGGGGGATCGGTTTCATCAGGCGCAAGGTCGCGCGCGGGGTCTTGGAGAACAAGGCCGGCGAGCGCTCGAGAGAGCTCATTTCGCACCCAGTCGGGCTCGAGCACGACGAGGCCCATCGGGCCGAAAACAGCAAGAAGCCAACGCGAAAAGGCGGTTTCGAGGCTTTCTCCTTCGCGGGGAAACGCTGCTTCTAATGCTACGTCCCGGAAGCTCAGTTCGGTGAACTCCTGCCGAAGGAACTCTCGAAGGGGCCCCAACCGATGGAGCTCCTCCTCAAGGATAATGCGCGAAACGGGCGCGCAGTTAGAGCCCAAGCTGGCGGGCGAGACTCGGCGCAGATTGAAGTTGTCGTTGAGAAGCTCGAGGTTGCGGATCGAGTCGAGGTCGTGACCGTCCGACTGATTCCAGAAGACCGGAACGACCGGTTTCCCCCACTCGGCGCTCAGAGATCGCGCGAGACGAATGGCGTGGAGCGCGCGATAAACGACATTGAGTGGGCCGCCGCAAAAGTGGGGCGGCGCTTGAACGAGGACAATGGATGCCGCTGGCTCTGCGAGCTTGCGAACCGACTCAAGGACGGCGACGTGGGGTTGATACGTCGCCAGATTCGCTTCCCAGTTCGCCGCGAGCTCACCGCGTTCATCGGAGTCCAGGGGGTCGGGAGGAATCGGAATCGATTCGAGGCGACGGGGGACGATTAAGCCCGGGCGGCCGGAGAGGTGGGGATCGGCGGCGAGGCTTTGGCGTTCGAGCTCGCTAAGAGGGAACACATCGCCCGGCAGGTATTCGAGGGCGGCCCTCATCGGCTCTTGCGCCTAGCGACTCGAAGCCGGCTGATCGACTTGGATTTCGGCGTTGAGCTCGGCGATCATTTCGTCCAGCGCTCGCTTCGCCGCGTCTTTCCAGTGGAGCTCGGGATTCTGGCGATAGGCGAAGGCGATGCCGCGGGAGGAGTTGATGATCGCTCCTCGCCCGCCGGGCAGGAAGGCGGCGGAGAGGTCTTTCGCGGTCGCTCCCTGCGCTCCATAGCCGGGCAAGAGGAGGGGGCACTTGGGCAGTTTTTCGCGAAAGAGCCCGAGGTCGGAGGCATGGGTTGCGCCGACAACGGCTCCGATTGAGGAGAGCCCGCACTCGCCGATCAAACCTTCGCCCCACTGATTCACGCGCTCGGCGACGCGCTCCCAGAGCGGCGGAGTTCCGTGCAGTTGAAAGTCGCTACCGCCCGGATTGGAGGTTCTCACCAGGACGTAGAGTCCGCGACCGGTCGCGGCGCAGGCCTCGACCATCGGCTCGACCGAATCGGCGCCGAGGTAGGGATTGACGGTGATGGCGTCGCAGAGGTGGGCTTCGTCTTCGGGGTTGGCGCTGCTGAGAAATGCGTTGGCATAGGCGCGAGCGGTGGAGGCGATGTCGCCGCGCTTAACGTCGCCGATGACGAGCAGACCGGCTTCGCGGGCCGTGCGAACGACGCGCTCCCAGGCCTGGACCCCGTCGCCACCCAACTCCTCGAAGAAGGCCGATTGGGGTTTTACCGCAGCGATTTTTCCCGTCGCAAGCTCGATAAGCTCGCAACAAAAATCGCCGAGTAGCTCAGCTCGGTCTCCGCGAGAAAGCTCGGTCGAGCGGACTCCTTCGTACTCGGCGGGCAGGAGATCGATGTGCGGATCGATGCCGAGCAGACAAGCGTTCCCGACCTTCTTGGTGGCTTGGTCGAGACGGTCGGCGAAGTTCACGGGGTTCGGTTTAGGCTGCCCGCTTCTTGGCTTTCTCGAGGACTTCGCGCCTGCGAGCTT
Organism: Planctomycetota bacterium; assembly: GCA_029259635.1. Lineage (GTDB taxonomy): Bacteria > Planctomycetota > UBA1135 > UBA1135 > OFTM34. Next base: position 45,999 of record JAJDEU010000025.1, read on the forward strand.
CGTCGATCTGCTGTCCTGGCGGAATCAAAACGCCACCGGAGACCGTGACTCGCAGAGCTTCGTCAACCGAGATCGGCACGGGGACGAGATCCTTCGCGGGGACAATAATCGTATACCCGGTCATGGGCATTGGCGAGGAGGGAATGAAGACGCAGACAAGTTCCTGGCCGGTCTTTTCCCAGAGAGCGCGCGGCGCGGTATTGGTGACGAAGCCAATCGCCCAGAGGCCCTCGCTCGGATACGGCACGGCGACCACGGTCTCGAAGTCATTCTGCGCGTCGTTCTTCTCAGCCAGGAAGAACTCGACGAGCTGTTTGGAGTAGGGGTAGACCGAGCGCACGAAGGGGATCGCGTTGAGCGCTTTTTCGATCGAGGCCATAAAGCTGCGGCCGATGAATCCGCTCAGCGTCCAGCCGGCCATGAGCACGACGATCAGGGAGACGATGACGCCGATCAGCGGGTGGACGTGGGCTTCGACAGCTTTGCGAAGTTTGTCCCGATCGATGCAGAGCTCCTCCGGGGACCGGAAGAAGCCCTCGTGATCCGCGCGCAGGAGTTCGAGCTGGTTGGCGAAGTTCGATGAGCGCATGTAGCCGACCTGGGCACCAAGGGTTTGCAGGTCGAGGGGCAGCGCTTCCGGATCGAGGAAGGCCTCGTCGTAGGGGTCGATTTCCAGGTCTTCCAGGGCGCTCCAGCCGAGAGTGTTGCCCTCCAGACACCAGTAAATGGTGCTGTTGACCGGGCGAGTGACATAGGCGCCGGCGAACTGGAAGACGGTGACGAAGATGAAGACCGTGAGAACGACGGGGAGAACGGTCACGAGTCCGCGCAGGAAGAGCAGCGCGAGGCGCGAGCGTTTGGATCGTTTCGAGTGGGCCATTCGGGAGGATGCGGGTCGGGCGTGGTGCGGGGTCAGGATGAAGGGCGGCGATCGGGCGGTTCAATTCTCCGCGGTGGAACAGGAGCTCGAACCCTCCGTTCTATCGGCATCTGAATCCTCGCGACCGGAACCCGGAGTGAGAAACTGACGAGCAACGGCATCGGCGAGCGGTAGCCCGGTGTCTGAGAGTCTCCAGCAACCATCCCGATGGACGAGCAGCCCGTGTTCGAGGAGGCCTTTTGCGATTCGCTCGCACGGGTCCTCGAATACGTCGACTGCGGCGACCGCCCGGGCTCGGGCGGGGTCGATACCGGTCTTCGTTCGCAGGCCGAGCCACCAGGTCTCGCCCAACCTGTCCAGGGGGGCGAGCGTCTCTTCCCACTCATGGATGGGCGATTCGCCGGCTCGTATTCGTTCGGCCCATTTCCCATAGGAGCGAGGATTGCCCATTCGTCGATGACCGACTTTCCCCACCGCCGAAGGTCCCAGGCCGCTGTAGGATCCGTTCTCCCAGTAGTTGAGATTGTGTTCGCAGTGTTGACCATTTAGCGAGAAGTTGGAGATCTCATAAGGTGAATAACCAGCCTCCTCCAAGATCTCACGCGTGCGCCAAAAGAACTGCAACTCGAGGTCTTCAACCTGCGGGATCAACGCTCCGGTGCGGCGCCACTGCTCGAAGGCGGTGCCCTCCTCGAACGTGAGGTTGTAGGCGCTCAGGTGATTGGGCTCGAGTTCGAGGACTTGGCTAAGATCGCTCTCCCAGGTTTCGAGTTTCTCGCCGGGGGATGCGTAGATCATGTCGACGGAGATTTCCTCAGCTCCTGCCGAGCGAGCGGCCTGGAAGGCGTCGAAGGATTGTTCGACCTGATGGACGCGTCCAAAGAGTTCGAGGAGCTCCGGGCGCAGGCTCTGAAAGCCGATCGAGAATCGGTTGACGCCGAGTTCAAGTAGGAGCTCGGCTTTGGCTTCGTCGAGGCTTTCGGGGTTGCACTCGACGGACACCTCCTCGGCCGAAGACCGGAAACCTGTGAGCTCTTCGAGACCGTCAAACAGGGCGCGAAGTTCCGCAGCTGGAAGCCAGGTCGGCGTTCCCCCGCCGACAAAGACGGTCCGTGGATGGTCCGCAGCTCGGGTCGAAGCTTCGCGAAGGAGGAGGTCGACGAAACCGCTTGAATCCCCTGTTTCGGCTGCGAATGAGTAGAAATCGCAGTAGTGACACTTGGCCACGCAAAAGGGTACGTGGACGTAGAGCGGGGTGCCGGGCAGTAGGGCGGGATCGCGATCGGGGCGCATAGTCGAGGCGCCCGAGGTTCGCGCTCAGTTGCCTTCCATGATTTGGTAGAGCTTTTGAAGGGTGGCTCGCTCAATCTGGCGAACCCGCTCTCGAGTGAGCCCGACGACTTTTCCGATCTCCTTCAGCGTCATGGGGTCGGGGTGATGGTCCCCGATGCCATAGCGCAGTCTCAGAATGGTCGCTTCACGGTCGTCGAGCAACTGGAGCAGCTCCTCCATCCTAGCGATCAAGTCGCTATTGAGGATCTGCTCGTCCGGGGCGAGTGAGCGCTCGTCTTCGACGGCATCCTGATAAGAAGACGCGACATCGAGCGAGACCTGGGGCGCGATTCCTGAAGTGAGAATGGTTTGCTTGAGAAGTGGCCACGTTTCGCGGGGCACGCCGATCTCGTGAATCACTTCATCGATGCTGGGGATTCGGCCGAGACGGAAGGTTAACTCACGGCTAACGTTCCTCCATTTGGCGATTAACTCACTCATATAGCCCGGAACGCGCACTGATTTGACGGTGTTGGACAGTGCCCGGCGGATCGATTGTTTGATCCACCAAGTTCCGTAGGTCGAGAAGCGGCAGCCGGCATCCGGATCAAATTTTTCTGCGGCCTTCATCAGCCCGATGTTGCCCTCCGCGATGAGATCCTGCAGGACGAGGCCTCGGTCCGAATAGAGCTTCGCAATGGAAACCACGAGGCGTAGATTCGCTCGAATCATGTGCTCGCGGGCGGTCAAATCGCCGGCCTGGATTTGGCGAGCTAGGGATTTTTCCTCGTCGGCATTGAGGAGCGAGACTTCGTTGATCTCTTGGAGATAGGTCTCTAAACAGCGCTCGGCAGAAATAGCAGGCTCCGACCCCATGGGGGAACTGAGAGGGAGGTTGCTCGCTTTCGGGGGAAAACCCCGGAATGGGCGAGCTACAGGTGTTCGGGTTGGCCGCGAAAGCGGCGTTAGCCCCTGAATCGTCCGCTGGGAGTGCTGGTCTTGAGTCGAGTCGACCTAGATTGAGCGCGATACTGGGGGCCCTCGCCGCGGGTGGTGCCAAGGGACGATCCGAGGGAAAGGACTCACTGGCCGGCTGTGTGGAGGGAAAAGGCGACAGGCGATCACCTCAAGAGGTGTCGAATCGCAGTGCTAAGGCCGATAACGACGGCTAATCGAAGAATCGAACGCGCCGCGGAGCCCGGAATCCGGCACCTCTACAGGGGTTGCGGGTTCTCAACCCCCCACTCGACCTGCTAGATTGGCTCACGGATGAGAGGGCTTACCAAGAGCTCCTCCATGCTTCGTTGAGCTGGCGTCCCTCCCCCCCTTATGCCTGAAATCCCCCTCGAACAGGTCATTCCGGCCACTCGGTTCACCGGCATACTGGAGCAGCGATCAAAACCCCTTCAGCGATTGGCGAACTCGCTCCTCGCTCCCTCTAGGAACTCTTGGAATCATCGGCACTACTTCCAACTCGTGCATCAGGCCAACGAGTTGGAGTCGTTTCTCGACGATTACGGGGCCCAGTACAACCTCGACTTTCAGTTCTTTCGCGAGCTCGTGGCCTCTCTCCGCGGCTTCTCGCAGACAGGCCACAGCCTCAGCCATTTGTGTGGAAGAATCGAGTCCTACGGAATTCGCGAGGCCGGTGAAGGAGCCACAGTCGAGTTGATCCTCGCGGCGGCGACGGGCGCGTTGCGCTTCACTCGCGAATCCTCGGAGAGACTTCTGCAGGCCTTTGCGCATGAAGCCGGGAAACTCGGGCTTCCCATGACCTCCGAAGGCATTCCCGAGTCAGAGTTGGCATCGGTCGTCGTGCTCGAGAAGTTGCCCCGAGACATTGGGGTTGAACAAATCCAAGAGGAAGAGCAGCGGATCGCCGAGGTTGCTTCCAAGTTCCTGTTGGCTTGGCAGATGCTTGACGAACTGAACCTCCGCAAAATCGACGATCCGAAGGCGAGGTCGGAGTCGCTGAGCCGCACGTGTACCGAGGAGCAGGCTCGCGTGTACGAGGCGACGGTCCATAACCTCCAATCCGCCTACGACACCTACATCAAGAACACCGTTCTAGAGTCCGAGGACGCCAACCTTCCGGCACTTCGAGGGTTGATCTCGGCAGCCCTTCACCTTCTGGAAGGTACGACCTACTTGACGCACTTCTATGAGCGTCATGAAAGCGAGGTGCGAATTGAGAGCACTCGCGAACGGCTCGCCGAAATCATCGGTCGCGAATCTGTGCAGGAACTGATCCTCAACAATCTTCTGGTTCCGGCCTTTGCGGCGCTAGATGCGGGAAAGACCCTTGCGGAGGGGCTTCTCTCGAAGTTCACAAACGCCCAAGTCTTGGAGGTTGACCTGGGAGAGGACCTCCTCATTCACGCCCGCCCTGCGGCTTTGATCGTGGGAATCGTCAATCACTATGGCACCCCCGTTTCCTTGGAGGTTGCCGGGCAGGCCTGCAACGCCGCATCGATCTTGGAGCTATTGCTCGCTGTCGGATCGAACCCTGATGAACGGCGATTTATGTTCCGGGGGGATGCGAACCCACTTCGAGATATCGGCCTGCTTTTCCGGCACGGGCTTGGCGAAGAGGGTCTAGATGCTCTGCCGGCTGCGCTGGCTTATTTACGCTCGAACTAGAGCTTCGAGTCGTGTTCCACGGGGAACACATTTCTAGCGAGCTGACCTCAGGACCCGACCGACTCGGGTGCGGCGAGCGGGGGCAGCAAGAGGTAACTAGCCAGGAGCAATCCCACGGCTGAGGACCACGAGAGCTGCAGGAACTGGCCGCCCGTGGATAGCTCCGCGAGGCCGCCGAGTAATGTGGGGAAGGCCCAGCCCACTCCGAGGAGCAGGAGCATGGATGCAGCACCTGGCGCCTTTAGCCGCAATGCCAGCAGGGCGAGACACGCGCTTTGAAGCCAGCCCCGGAGGATCGTGCTCCCTGCTCCATCGGAGACCAAAGGTACCGCAAGCGAGGCTAGGCCCAGGGCAGCTACAGCCACCAGGACGGAGAGCGCCTCAAACCGAAACCGAGAAAGGGGCCTCATTCGGGAGCAGAACCAATCCGCCCTTTGTAGTTGTGAGACGGCGCAGAGGCTTCCCAGTAACCCAGCAAGGTGGCTGGCTTGGGGCCCTTCGGCGATTTGGCCAAGAGCCGCCGAAACCGCCAATAGAACCCAAAACAAGGGGCTCTTCACTCCCGACACGATGGTCCAGATGATTGCGGATCGACAACTCACGGGGTAAGCGTAGGCATCGCTCAATCGATGCGCCATGTGGAGGCTCGTACTTCGCCGCTAGATCGATGCGAGAGCGGGCCTTTTTGAGCGAACACGTCCAAGAACCTGCGCTCCATGAATCGGGCGTAGGTCCTCGAACCCGATCGACTTCGTCTCGGGGCGATCCATCGAATCGAAATTTAGCCAGCCTTAAGCTGTTACCAGCTGCGCTCCCGACCGTCATCTTCCTACATCATGTTGCCGGTATAGACCCGGCCCCCTCGACATCTTGGGGGGTAGCTCGTAATCTGCCCACCTGGCTGTTCCACGTGGAACAACTCTCTCGCCAACGACCAGACGGACCTGAACGGAAGACTCGCAATGGAACGAAGATTAGGACGCGGACTGGGTGCTCTCTTGCCGGAATCAGCCCGCTCTCGAGACCCCTTGGAACTGGAACTCGACTCCATTCGCCCGAACCCGCACCAACCGCGGCAGGTCTTCCGCCCCGATGGTCTGGAGGAACTCCGTCAGAGCATTGTGAATCACGGGGTTCTCCAGCCCGTTGTCGTGCGAAAAGTCGGATCGAGCTATGAGCTGGTTTCCGGGGAACGCCGTTGGCGAGCCTCCAGATTGGCTGGCGCCCGCACGATTCCGGTTGTTGTCCGATCCAACGTCAGCGATGAGGACATGCTGGAGTTGGCGCTCGTAGAGAACGTTCAACGTCGCGATCTCAACCCGATGGAGCGTGCCCGGGGCTTCAAGAGGATGATGGATCAGTTGGGTCTAACCCAGGAAAAGGTGGCGAACCGTGTGGGTCTCAACCGCTCCTCGGTGGCCAACCACGTTCGCTTGCTCGAGCTCCCCGATACCGTTCAGGAGGCCGTTTCGAATGGCGCCCTCTCTATGGGGCACGCTAAGGCCCTGCTGGCTCTGCAGGATCAAAGTCGACTCATGGACTTAGCTTCGGAGGCCATGGAGGGGAAGCTCTCGGTGCGCGAAGTGGAGCGAATCGTGCGGGAAGCTAGCCACACGCCCGAGCCTTCCGTTCAGGGAGATTCCGAACCAGGAGAACAGCCGGACGCGACTCTGATTCCGCAAGCGCCTTGGGTGCAGGACCTCGAATCTAGGATGCGGGAGTTCCTAGGGGCAAAAGTTCGCTTGAAGAATGGTGAGGATTATCAGGGGCAGATCGTGATCGACTACTGTGGTCGCGAAGACCTTGAGCGCTTGATCACCAAGCTCACGGATAACTCCACAATTAGTTAGAGCCCAGGCTCTCAAACTTAAGAACGGGGGCTCGCGAGGATCGAATCCTCGCGAGCCCCCGTTCTTTGAACCAAGGTCTTAAAGGACTTCCGCGGAGTGAAGGGTGGCGGGGTTCTCCGGGCGCTCGGAGCCTTCTTCGGTTTGAGATGCCAGGACCTTCACGACGTCCATTCCTTCGAGCACACGGCCAAACACGGTGTACTCCTTGTCGAACTGATGCTGCTTGCTGGACGTGATGTAGAACTGGCTTCCACTGCTCTCGGTTTCCGTCGGACCACGGGCTGCAGCGAGCATGCCTTCAAAATGCCAAGCCGGGTTGACCTCCGGCGGAATCGTATATCCCGGACCGCCGACTCCCCAGGTGCTCGGGTCGCCCTCTTTCGAGTTCGGATCGCCGGTCTGAATGAGGGCTCCAGCGACCACCCGGTGGAACCTGACTCCGTCGTAAAATCCTTCTTTGCAAAGCTTTAGGAAGTTAGCTACGTGCTTCGGCGCATGCTCAGGATAGAGCCCAATGGTGATGGGCCCGTGGTCGGTTTCTAAGGTCACGCGCGGTGAATCGTCCGCGACTTCGGGCGGGGCGAACAGGTGATCGTGCTGAGCGGACCAAGCCTCTTGCGATGCGGCGATTTCGCCAATGTGCGCTGGAATCGTTGCCGCAGTAGACGTGTCCTCATCGCCGAACTCGAATTCTTGCTCGACGATTGGGTGGCCGGGAAAACTCCCACTGAGTTTGTCGATGGCGCTGCTTGCCTGCTGATATTCATTGGCTTTGATCGAGCTCTGAATTTCCAGTGCGCGTGCCCACGGTCCAGCCGGAGTCGTTTCCAATTCGTCGGCGATTGCTCTGAGTTCCGAAGCTGCGGGCAATTCCGTGTTCGCGGAGATCGTGTCGAGGTCGACCTGAGATCGAAGCGCATCCCAATGCTCGGCGACAATGGCCTTCTCTTGCTCTTCGGAGAGTTGGGTCCAAACAATGCCGGCGCCGATGGCGAGCGCGATTGCCGTCAAGGGCATCCAATAGCGCGAGACCGCCTGTTCAAAGCCAGACTTCTCGGCGAGCGGGGCGATGGAGACTTGAGTGGGAGCTTTGTGTTGGGCCATCTGAAATGGAAACACGTCGCGAGGCGACGTCGATTTTTTGAGGAATCGTGAGGGGCGGGGCTCCCTGATCATGATTGGTCAGGGAGGTCGAAAACGGATCCTATCGTGGAGAGCGCACCTGCCGGGCGTCTTTGTCGATCCGAATCTAGGGCGGCATTCTATTTACCCGGGCCTCATTGGAACACCCTGTCTCCGGTTGGGGTTGACGCTTTATCCGTGCAAGGCCAGCCTGGGATTGCCGAGGCAGGAATCGGCGATCTACCCCGCTATGATTCGTTGCCCTAAAAAGGCGTTTCAACGTCGAATTCTGCACTCTCCCGCAGAATCAGACTCTGGGCGCCTTCCGGTGTTTTCCACCCCGCACCGCCATTTGCCGTGACTCGCCCCAGCTCCCCTACCGCGCCAGGACTCGAAAAGAAGAGCAGACGCTCTTCCGATCGCCGGTTCTTGAAGCGTTTTCTGCGGCCTGTGGGACGACGACTGTCGCCCATACTGGCGATTCCGGCTCTGCGGATCTTGTCTTCAAGCTGGAAAACCGAGGTCTTGGGGGAGGAGAACCGGGCCGAGGTGATGAATTCCGAAGGCAGCCTCTTCGCGCTCTGGCATGGCCGGATGCTGGTCGGACTTCCGAGCCAGACTCAACTTCGAATGAGCGTGCTCGTCTCTCCCAGCCGCGATGGATCCATCATGGATCCGATCCTCAATAGTTTCTCCTATGCGACGGTTCGCGGCTCGACCAGCCGTGGGGGCGCCCGAGCTCTCCGCGAACTCTTGAACAGGTTGCGAGCGGGAGGACGAATCGTGATCACTCCCGACGGTCCCCGCGGCCCCATGCACTCCATGAACGAGGGCCTGGCTTGGATGGCGCGCGCCACGGGATTCCCCGTTTTGCCCGTCGGTTTGGCCTGTGATCGCCATTGGAGCATGTCGAGCTGGGATCGATTCACGATCCCCAAATGGCGCGCAAAAATCGTGGTGAGCTACGGCCCACCGCTCTGGCTCCCCAAGTCGTCCACACTCGAAGAGCGCTCCGCGTTTACGGGAAAAGTGCGCGATGCGATCCTCGCCGAGGAGTATCGCGCCTTCGCGAAGCTCGGTCTGAAGCCCGACTTTGACGATGAGTCCAAGTCCTGAGCTGAGCGATAACGTCAGGGTGGGGCCCGCGGGGTGGGCCTATTCCGACTGGGAAGGCATCGTCTACCCGCGCCCGAAACCCCGGAATTTTCACGCCATTCCGTATTTAGGGCAATTCTTCGGCACTATCGAAATCAACAGTTCCTTCTACGCTCATCCACAAGTTGTCCACGCACAACGTTGGCGAGAGTTATCTGAAGAGCTCAAGGGGTTCCTCTTCACGGCGAAGCTGAACCGGGTTTTCACCCACGAAGACGCGTTGAACGATGAGTCCTTCGAACGCCAACGAGCCAGCTTTTCTTCGGGCCTAGCTCCCCTTGTCGGTCGACTCGGAGCTCTGCTGGTTCAGTTCCCTGTTTCCTTCAGAGACGGCAAGAAGTCTCGAGAGCGACTCGATCGAATTCACGAGGCATTCGGCCAATACCCCCTGGTTTTGGAGCTTCGCCATGCCAGTTGGTTTGGGCGGGAGCCGCTCCGGTTTATCGAAAAGGCGGGCTATTCCCTGGCTTCCATCGACCTGCCGTTCGCCAAGAATCATCCGCCCATCGACGCTCCAACGATCGGGCCGGTCGGGTACTTGCGCTTGCACGGTCGAAACGCCTCGACCTGGTTCGACGCGCGTTCCGACCGCGATCAACGCTACGACTACCTCTATCCCCAGGACGAGCTGGAAGGAATCGTCCGGCGAGCCAAGAAAATTGCCAAAGGGTCGGAGACCACTTTTGTGGTTACCAACAACCACTACACCGGCAAAGCCGTCGCGAATGCCCTCGAAATCAGCTATCGGTTACTGGGCACGAAGGTCCCGGCGCCGGCGGGCCTGGTGGATCACTATCCGGAGTTGCGCTCCATAACTGTCGGGAAAGGGCAGCAATCTCTGTTTTGAGCGGCTTTTCCACAATCCCTTTAGAACTTGAGGATAAGACAAATCCGAGCCGTGTCCTTCGAGGACGGGTCACTCTCCCGGACTTATCCACTCCCGCGCCTTATGTGATTCTGGTGCACGGGCACCGCAGTTTCATGGACTGGGCATTCTTGCCTGAACTGGCGAATCGCCTGGCGAATCGGGGAATAGCGGCGGTTGCTTTCAACATGTCGGGATCCGGCATTGGCGCGGACCTCGAGAGCTTTACGGAGACCGAGGCCTTTGCGAAGAACACCTACACGCAGGAGCTGGAGGATCTAGAGCGCGTTCGCGAGGTCGTCGATTCCGGCGCTATTCCGGGAATAGACCCTAAAAAAGGCGCTCTATTCGGCCACAGTCGTGGAGGAGGCATGGCGCTCTTGCACGCCGGATCACGACGGGATTATCGAGCCCTGTGCCTGTGGGCGCCGATGCATCGGGTGGCTTTGTTCGGCGAGGAGTCCATGCGCGCGTTCGACGAGCGGGGCTCGATCGACTCGCCTCTCGCTTCGGGCGTCACTCTGCGCCTCGATCGGGACATCATCGACGATGCCCTCGAGCATCGCGATCAACTCGATATCGCGGCGGCCTGCGCGAGAATCTCCGCGCCCTGCCTGCTGGTCTACGGCGCCCGCGACCCACTTCACACCATGGGCGGGCGAGCGGATTTGGAGCGCTCACTTGTCCACAACCCGCCAGAGGTCGAGGTCCTGGAACGGACGGGTCATGCTTTCGGTGCACGGCACCCCCTCGAAGAAATCCCGCCTGTTCTGGAGCAGGCGCTCTCTAAGAGCGTCGATTGGATTCGCCAGCAGCTGGGCGGGCTAGCTCTCTACGGGTGAAGATCGGTAGGGGGAGCTTGCGCAGCCCCGTCCATCAGCGCCTCGCGTTCCGGGGACTCTCTGTGCCCGTCGGCGCCGCCCGCCGAGAATTCCCAGGTCCTAGACCACCTTCTGCGACCGAGTATCTTCTTCGGCCCTATATTTAGGCCCCTCCCCACGAGTGCTCTTCTCCCCTCACCTTTTACCGCCCCGCCCTTCGGAATCCCGCTTTGTCCAAGGTCTCCAAGATCCTCCTCACGATCGCCAAGAAGCTTCTGATCTTCTTGATTTCCACTGTCGTCCTCATCGTGACCGGAGAGCTCGTCGCTCGGGCTGCCGAGCCCGGGGCATTCTCGGTCTTTGACGAGAACCCTTATGTGAAACGTCACAAGGGCTTGCCCCAGTTTCACCACCCGAACTTCGAAGGGCGCTGGGACGGCAGTTGGTACTCGACCAACTCTCTGGGACTCCGGGGACCCGAGCTCCCGGCCGAGAAGGGCGAGAACGAGTTCCGCGTCGTGGCTCTGGGCGATTCCTGCACTTTCGGGAAGAGCGTAACGGAGCCCGAATCCTGGCCGCGTCAGCTGGAGACCCTGCTCAACGAGGAGTTCACCGATGAGCGCGAAGCTGTGGTCGCCAACTGCGGTGTGAATGGCTTTTCGGGGAACAACTACATCAAGATGTTTCAGGTCATCGGCAAGCAGCTGAAACCGGATCTCGTGGTCGTGGGCTACAACCTGAACGACTTCCCAAATGTGCAGAAGAAGATCGACGAGAAGATGCACTCGACGACCAAGACCCGTTCAGCGGTGACGAAGGTCGTCGGAGGGCAGAAGAACCTCGACCGATTCAACGAATACGCGCTCTACCGCCTGGCTCGGGCCTTCTATCGGGACATTACGCGCGCTCGAGCTTGGGAGGATGCCGAACGATTCGCGAAAGAGTCGGCGAAGGACAAGAGCCTCCGCAAAGCGAAAGCGCAGGCCAATAGTCCCGAGCATCTAGAGGCTTTGGAGAACCAATTCCTAACGCTTAAGAAGCTCGCGAACGACGCTGGCGCCGAGATCGCGTTTTTCCTCTTTCCCTACGAAAGTCTGGTCTATTTGGAGGAATTCGATCGTACGCCGATCGACCGCCTGCGCGGGATTTGCGAGAAGATCGACGCCCCTTTTGTCGACCTGGCCGAGAAGTTTCGCGAGACTGCGCGAGAAACCGATCCGCCGAGAGAGATGTTCGTGTACGGCGATCGCTATCATCCTCGCCCGCTCGGTTATCGAATCGTGGCGGAGAACGTTGTCCGTGTGCTACGGGATCGCGGTTGGCTGGATCGAGAGTGATCCGGCAGCTGCTTCACAGAAGAGGAAGATCTGTTGGAGTTCGGAACGCTTATCGCGAACAGCTATCTGGGGGTACTCGGGCTGCTCGCACTGTACGGGGCCCATCGGCTTAGCCACCTAGCTCGGTTTCGCTGGGGCGATCGCAGCGAAAAGGGAGCGGGCTTTAACGAGTCCGACCTGCCCATCGTCACGATTCAGCTCCCGGTCTATAACGAGCGCACGGTCATCGCGCGGTTGATTCGCGCGACGGGTGAGCTCGACTGGCCCCTCGATCGCTTTGAGATTCAGGTGCTCGACGACTCCACCGACGAGACGTGTGCGATCGCCGACCGCGAGGTCGCGCGACTTCGCGAGCTCGGGATCGACGCCAAGGTCCTGCGCCGCTCCGACCGCCAAGGCTTCAAAGCCGGAGCTCTCGATTTCGGGCTCGAACAGGCCCGCGGCGACCTTCTGTGCGTCTTCGACGCCGATTTCGTGCCCCCGCGGGACTTTCTGCGCCAGCTGGTCGGCCGGTTCGCCAACCCAAAGATCGGCATGGTCCAGGCCCGCTGGGAGCATCTCAATCGAGACGAGAGCTTCCTCACCCGCGCTCAATCCACCCTGCTCGACGGGCACTTCGTGATCGAGCACAAGGTGCGCAGCGACGCAGGCCTGTTCTTCAACTTCAACGGCACCGCTGGCATCTGGCGTCGCGCGGCAATTGCGGACGCCGGTGGTTGGCAGCACGACACCCTGACGGAGGACCTCGACCTCTCCTACCGCTCGCAGCTCGCCGGTTGGAAGTTCGAGTACGCGCCACTGGTTGTCGCCCCCGCCGAGGTGCCGCCGAGCATCGCCGCTTTCAAATCCCAACAACACCGCTGGGCCAAGGGCAGCGTCCAAGTCACGCGTAAACTGACCTGGCGCATCCTCCGCGCCGACGTCCCGTTCCGCGTCAAGCTCGAAGCCATCGCACACCTGACCGGCAACGCCGGCTATCCGATCGTGCTGCTGCTCTCGGTGCTCCTCCCGCTCTCCGTCTCCGAACAGGACCGCTTCGGTGGCTTGGCGCACCTCGTCATGTTCTGCCTCTGCACTCTGTCCGTGATTATCTTCTACGACAGCGGCCAGCGCGCGATCGGCCGGAAACTTCGCGAGCGTCTGCGCGACGTCCCCGCCGCAATGTCGCTCGGCATCGGCATGTGCCTCAGCCAAACCAAGGCCGTCTTCGAGGGACTCCTGTCCGATCCGGGCGCCTTCATTCGGACGCCCAAGCGCGGTGATGCCCCGGATCAAGCGGGCTATCGAATCAACCTCCGAGGCCTTCCCGGGCTCGAATTGGTCTTCGCCGCGTGGTTCACCTGGGCCCTCGTGCGAGCCGTGAACCTGGAGCACTGGGGCGTCCTTCCCTTCCTCGCGCTCTTCTTCTCCGGCTTCGCCTGGGTCGGCTTCCTCTCGCTCCGGGGCGCACTTCGCCCCAGTTGAAGGAACTTGCGCTGACGAGGACCATACGGAGTCGCACCCATTGCCGACGAATTCGGTGGCACCTGCGACCCGGGACTGAAGTCGGCGGCAACGGGTGCGACTCCGTATAGTCGGTGCATGACGAGCGAAAAGCAGATCGGTCGCCGCGGATTCCTGACAGCCGGAGCACTCGCCGCCGCTGGAACCGCCGCGGGTTGCTGTCCCGAAGACCGAGCGGTAGGTCCAAACGTCCACACGGCCGAGCGGGTTCGATGGCGCTTGGCTTCCAGCTTCCCGAGCTCCCTCGACACGATCTACGGCGCCGCCGAAGTCCTGTCCGAGCGCGTCGCCGCCATGTCCGGCGGTGCTTTTGAGATTCGCGTCTTCGAGTCGGGCGAGATCGTCAAAGGCCTCGACGTGATGGACCCAGTCCAGACGGGCGCCGTCGAGGTCGGGCAGACGGCCAGCTACTACTACAAGGGCAAGAACCCGGCGCTCTCCTTCGACACTTGCGTTCCCTTCGGAATGAACGCTCGCCAGCAAGCGGCCTGGCTGATGGAGGACGGCGGCCTCGAGTTGGTCCACGAACTCTTCGCCGACTTCAACATCATCACCTTCCCCTGCGGCAACACCGGCGCGCAAATGGGCGGGTGGTTCCGCGACCCGATCGGCTCCCTCGCCGACCTCAATGGTCTCAAGATGCGTATTCCCGGGATGGGCGGCGACGTGATGAACGCCCTGGGCGTCACCGTCCAGAACATCGCCGGCGGCGAGATCTACCAAGCGCTGGAGCGCGGAGTCATCGACGCCACCGAGTGGGTCGGCCCCTATGACGACGAGAAGCTCGGCTTCCATCAGGTTGCGCGCAACTATTACTACCCCGGTTGGTGGGAGCCGGGCCCGTCGCTCTCCTTCTTCGTGAACCGCGATGCGTGGGACGCCTTGCCCGTCACCTACCAGCACATCTTCCGCGCCGCATCGCAGGAAGCCGCCGCCGCCATGACCGGTCGTTATGACGCTAAAAATCCGCCGGCGCTAAAGCGATTACTCGATGACGGCGTGACGCTGCGCAAGTTTCCCGATGACGTTATGGCGGCCGCGCAAGAAGCTTCGCGCTCACTAATGTCCGACGAAGCCGCGATCAACCCTTCCTACCGCAAGGTCTACGACATCTGGGAGCAGAAGCGCAAAGCGGCCTTTCAGTGGTTTGGCACCGCAGAGCTGGCCTACGCGCAATTCGCGTTTCAATAGCCCTCGCGAAAGTGAGATACCGTGCCGTGTGGTGCCGAGGGTTGGCCCCGGGGCTCGACCGGCGTGCTTGTCCTAAGGGCTCCCGCTAGAATACGCCGATGCGCCTAGTGACATTGCTGTTGATCTCATTCGCTCTCGCGGCTTGCAGAAGCGGACCGACCGTCTCCGATGAAGCCACGAAGAGGCTCGTCGCGCAGGCGACCACGGCGGCGAATCGATACGAGCTCATGATTCGTCAGCACGAGGCAAGTGGGGACCAGAAGGCGGCAGATCGGCGGCGCACCTCCGCGTCCCACGGGATGCAGGACAGGTGCGCTCGCTTGATCGCGGAGGGCGATCTGAATGGCGCAGAGGCTTACCTCGAGGTCTTCGACGATGCGGGACTCGCTCTATCCCAAGATGTCGACCGCGTGCACGAGCTCATCGCAGCGAAGGAGGAGTCGCTCGAACGAGAGGGCGAGCGCCTTGCCACGTTCGGAACGTTCGAGTACGACGCGACCAACTCGCTCGCGTATCTCGGGTTCACGGCGTCGAAGCGGTTATTCGTCGAACGGGACGTCACGCTCTACGCTGGAGTCGGCTCCGGTCGCGCTGGGGCGGATCAACAGGGCCAGACCTACTTCGTCGCCATCCACAGCGTCGATGACGACGCCGAGGTGCTCGAGATCGAGCACGCCGCATACAGCGAGGACGGCAGCCTCGAGACCTTCACCTACAGCGAAGACGAACTCCGGTTCTACGCAGGCCTTTGCGACCGGCTGAAGAGCGCGGCGCCGGTGACGCTCGTCGAAGCCAATGGCCATGAGCAGCTGTCCATCGATCACTACACCGAGGGAGCACTCTCGAACACGATCGAGGGCGCCGCATCACCGATGGGCGATCGCGCACTGCCGTTGATGCGGATGAGCTTCTTCAGGCCCATCGAGGGGGCCGCCGGAGGCTGGCAACCGAACTTCGAGCGGATGAAGGACGGTGTGTTCATCGTGTCGGCGACCCTAGATGGGGCCAACTCCTTGGCGAAGGCGACGGCTCAGCGCTCGACGAAGGATCGGGACCTCCTTGAGCGACGCCGGTGGTTGGCGTTGAGTCCACGCGAGCAGCGCGACGAGAGGCTTGCGAAGAAGCTCGCGGCCGCTGCGGTGGAGAGGGAGAAGGTGGAGGCCGAAGAACGCGCGCGCGCGGCAGTCGTCCGGGCGGAAGAGAAAGCCAAGTACGAGGCCGAGGACCCCGCTCTGCGAGCCGCGGCGAAGGAACACGGCCTGGTGTATCGGGATTGGAGCTACTGGGCAGACTTCCAGTTCGGTGCCGAACTGCGAAGCATCCTGAACGGATCGACGGTCCAGGTCGGCCTAGGCGGCCTCTTCCCGTGGCTGCATCAGAATTTCATCTCGCAGTACTTCCTGGACTGCCGGAGCCTGATTCCCGAGGGTTCGCCCGGCTTCGACATCCGCGAAGATTTAAAAATCACGGAAGGGATGTTCGTCACAATCATCCCCGGCAAGACGACCGAGTTTCGCGTCAAGCGACGGCTCTTCGACATGTACACCTACTACAGCGACAACCTCACGCTGAACGAGTCGACGGGATTGCTCGAACAACTCATCGAGATGCGAGACATCGAGAAGACCCAGAAGAAGACCAAGTTCTTGCTCAACGTGAGGCGCGACATCGTGACGCTGTACCTGCGTGAGGCCTGCGACTCGGGCTTCATGAGACAGTTCGAAGAGAATCTGTATCGCATTGCGCACGGACTCCCCAGCCTGCAGACCGAGGCCGTCGTGCACCCCTATCTCGCGTTGGATCGCTAGTGAAGCGACGCCGGGCCGCTGGCGACACCGAGGGCTCTCTCCGGACTCGCACGACTCCAACCCGATTCCAGGCCTTCGGACGGAGCGGAGGAGAAAGCGGGTAGAAGTAGTGCGGCACCGGGTAGTCGCAAGCGACCTTGCGCTCCCTCGTGTCCGACGAGGCCGAGCTCGCCTGCGCGCAGTTCGCGTTCCAGTTGATGGTGGCCATGAGGTGTCACACACTCCGTTGCCCGTTTCCAGAAGAGCCTCGGTGGGCCAATAGCCCACAGCCAGTCACCTAATGCCGACACCGCTCAATAAAGACCCTGATTCCGCATGTCCCGCGACGACGGTATTTGCGCGGGTCGTCCGGCAGGGCTCGGAAGCGCAATACGAGGAGTGGTTGGAGGGCATCTCGGAAACAGCGGCCGCGTTTCCCGGGAATCAGGGGATGACGATCTTGCGGCCGAGCGGCGGGCGCGAGGAATACATCGCGATCACGCACTTCGATTCCAAGGAGAACGCGGACCTTTGGATGTACAGCAAAGAGCGCTGCGGTTGGATCGACAGGCTCGGGGAGATCTCTATCGAGCGCGAGGAGGTTACGTCGCTCACCGGAATGGAGCGCTGGTTCACCATGCCCGGACGCCCGATTACGAAACCTCCGCCGCAGTACAAGACCGCGATCATGATCGTGGTCGGCCTCTACCCTCTCGCCCTGGGTCTCGACGTCGTGTTGAGCCCGATGCTCGTGGATCTGCCCGGCGCTCTGAAGCTCTTGATCTCGCTGGCCATCTCCAGCTCGATCATGGTTTGGTTCCTAATGCCCGCCCTCACGCGGCTGTTCTACCGCTGGCTCTATCCGCGCGACGCTAACTGAACGCTCGAGCGCTACGCGGGTTCGAAAACTAGTTGGTCTGAAAGAGAGCGCCGGCAACCCAATCGTAAGTTCCATTGGCCGAGCGAGACGAGCCACCGCTCACGGAAGATGAGGTGCCGAGCGCCAGGCCTCCGTATCCGCCACTCACGGATGAGTAAGCGCCCGAGGCCTCATTGGCCCTGCCGCCACTGACCGTCGCACAGGTGTTCTTTGCGGAGTTGAACCTTCCGCCGGTGACGGTCGCGTACAGGCCGGTGGTCACGTTGTACTTTCCGCCGGTGATCGACGAAAATGTGGCGTCGCAGGAGTTGGCATATCCGCCGCTAATGGAGGTAAACGTGCCCGTCGTGATGTTGGTGTGACCGCCGGTAATGGAAGAGCGGGAGCCGTAGGCGATGTTTTGGAATCCGCCGGCCACCGAGGCCGAGTCGCCGTCCGCCGTGCCGAGCCTTCCGCCCGAGACCGATGAATGGATTCCGCTCGCGAGGTTTTCGTGGCCGCCGCTGGCCGAGGAATAGTCTCCGCTTGCCAGGTTGGAGAAGCCGCCTGTAATCGACGATCTGGATCCACTAGCGGTGTTGTTTCGCCCTCCGCTGACGCTCGACATGCTGCCCGTGGTGAGGTTGAGGATGCCGCCGCCAACCGCAGAGGCATAGCCGCTGGCCATGTTCGAATAGCCGCCGCTGACGGAGGAGCTCACGTTGCTTGCGGTGTTGGACGTGCCGCCACTGACCGAGGAGTGCGCGCTGCTGGCGAGATTGAACTGTCCTCCCGAAATGGAGGCTTGATCACCCGAGGCGACGTTGTTTCTACCGGCACTGATCGAGGAGAAGGTTCCACTTGCCGTGTTGTCGTGGCCGCCGCTGACCGACGCGTAGTTGGCGCTCGCGATGTTGAAACTCCCGCCACTCACCGAGCTGAAGTTGAGGCTTGCGACGTTTGATCGTCCGCCGCTAATCACGGAATAAAGACCGCGGGCATCATTGAATCGGCCACCGGTGACCGACGATTGATTGCCGCGCGCCGTGTTGGCGGCGCCGCCGCTGATGGACGAGTAATTCGCGGACGCGGTTCCGAAGACACCGCCGCTGATCGAGGCTGCGTAGCCGCTGACGAGATTCGACGAACCGCCGCTAACGGAGGAGCGGTCGCCGCTGGCCGTATTGTTCTTTCCGCCACCCACAGCCGCATTCGGGCCGCTCGCGGTGTTGTTCGCGCCTCCGCTGACAGACGAATCGCTGTTGCTGGCGACGTTCTGGTAGCCACCCGCGACGGAGGACTGGAACCCGCTCGCGACATTGGCCCGCCCACCACTGACGGACGCGAATGGGCTCGAGATGCTGTTCTGCCTGGACGCGACCAAGCCGCCGAACTTCGTGTAGCTGTTGCTCTGACCGACGACGATGTTGTGCGAGCCGGTGCGATTGTCGCCGTTCGGATTGCCGAGCTCGTTGTAGCCGACGATCAGATTGCCGACGCCGTTGGTGGAGGTGAACAGCAGACCCGTCGGCGATTGCGGGTTGCCGTTCGTAGCACCTAGGCCGTTGACGATTTGGAGGTTGGCGCCGGTGACGCGCAGGGTATCCGCTCTGCCACCCATTCCGTCGGAGAGCTGCACGACGCTGAGGTAGCTGAGGATCTGCTGCTGCTCGGCCGTCAATCCGTAGGTGGGGCTGAGCCCGCGCACATGCTCGAGGGGCGGCAGGTTTCCGATGGGAAAGGGAGTTCCGAGAGCGGAGGTCGCTGCCAGCGGCGAGGCACCGGGAGCGCCGACAGGGCTGTTCGTACCGCCGGGTTTCACCGAAGTCCGAGAACCGGCGCTATTGACCGAGCCGCTGTACCCCGGATCAAACGGAGTCGAGTGCTCAGGGTCGAAGGATGTGACGATACTCGGCGGGTCGACCGCTACGAACGGAGTCGACGCGTCGCGCTGGAAGCCGTGTGCTGCTCCCCAGAACAGGACGTCACCCGTTCGGTTGTGAAGGAGCAGGTCCGCGATGCCATCGTTATCGAAGTCTTGGCGCTCGAGACGGATACCGAAGCCTTCGTCACGAAGCCCAATCTCCAGCGTCACATCCGTGAACAAGCCCTGCCCGTCGCCCGCGAGTGCGAGGTTGGCGTGGGCCGTGATCAGATAGAGATCCATCAAGCCATCGCTGTTCAGATCGGCGGCAAGAAAGGAGCGAATGCGCGCGCGGGGAAGCTCCTGCTGCACCTCCTCGAACTGGCGCTGACCCAAGCCGAGCGAAAGGACCAGCGTCCCGTCGGGCCGATTCGCGAGTCGATCGAGCTGTCCGTCGCCATTGAGGTCGACCAAGTAAATGGCCGCCGGCGCGACCGCGTCTGAGTCAGCAGAGGAGGGCGAACCGACGGCGGACAGGGCGAGAAGGGTGGGGAATAGCGCGTTCATGGCGATCACTTGGCTGTGGGAGCAATGTTGAGCGCGTCGGGCGCTCGTCCAAGAGAGTGATCAGGGCGCGACCGTCAGAATCTCGGTGAAACCGCGAGTTTCTGCATGCAGCCGTTCATTCAGTGCGGCGGCGCGGGACCAGCTTTCGCGCTTGAGGTCCTAGAAGAGCCCGGAGCCCCTTTCAGCGAGAGCTGCGAAGAGAGTCCGTGCGGCGAAGAATTCCGGAATCGCGAGGGACGCCGGCTTCACCGCGAGGATGTACCGGGTGGTCGGGCTCTCCGTCCCCCGTTCCGAAAGCCGCCACTCTGAATTATGAAGCTCCCCGGTCCCCGTTGCCTCCGATCGAGTCCGTCGAAGAGCGTGCCCTTACTCGTCGACGGCGAGCAGCTCACCGAGTTGAGCGAGAGCGCGGTGGAGGAGGTTTCGAATCGAGGCTTCGGTTCGGTCCATTTTCAAGGCGACGTCGGCTCGGCTCAGGCCGACGACTCGCGAGAGGACGATGACTTCGCGATAGTCATCCGGGAGCTTTGCGAACGCTCGATCGATGCGAGCGATTTCTTCCGTCGATCGCGCTGCCTGGCTGGGAGCGGAGAAGCGACCATAGGCGGCGGCGAGTTGAGCGACTTCTTCGTCGGGATCAACGCCCGCTTCGATGCGACCGGCGTCGCGCCGTTCGGCTCGATGGAAGGCGTC
This sequence comes from Planctomycetota bacterium, assembly GCA_029259635.1. Taxonomy (GTDB): domain Bacteria; phylum Planctomycetota; class UBA1135; order UBA1135; genus OFTM34. Next base: position 66,405 of record JAJDEU010000025.1, read on the forward strand.
CTTGTTGACGAGCTTTCGCAGAGCCGTCGCGAAGAGCCATGCGCGAAACGCTCCTTCGCCGCCGTGCTGAAAGCGCTCGGCGTGTTCGAGGACCTCGCGCATGACGGACTGCACGACGTCCGACTCTCGCTCGGTTGCACGCACGAGCGGTCCAGCGCGCAGGCGCACGTAGGCGCGCAGATCGGGCAAGTGCCGGACGAGCAATTCATCAACGGCGGCGCGATCGCCGCGTTGAGCAGCGTCTATCAACTCTTGGAGGGGGATGGCGTCCATTCGATCACGGCCCGGGATGCGCGCCGTTGAAGATCCATGTTACAGAGAGAACTATGGCGCGCCGCAAGTCAGAGCTAGATGAGACCACAGAGCTCGTTCTTCAGTGTCTCGAGCAAATCGAGACGGGTGGCTTTTCCGTTCTTGAGGAGTTTTGCGACCGCCATCCAGGGCAAGCGGAGACTTTGCGCAGGCGAATCGAGCCCTTGCGCCGGGCCGGGTTGTTGGAGCAGCCACAGACCGCAATGCCGAAGCGCCTGGGAGAGTTTGTCCTGCTCGACCAGCTTGGCGGAGGGGGAATGGGCGTCGTGTATCGCGCGCGTCAAGAATCTCTCGGTCGCGAAGTTGCGCTGAAAGTCATTCGCCCGGACCAGCTCGCTTTTCCCGAGACGCGAGCACGCTTCCGCCGCGAAGTCGAGGTTGTCGCGCGCTTGCAACACCCGGGTATCGTGCCGGTCTATTCGTTCGGCGAGGAGGCGGGGACTCCGTACTTTGCGATGGAGCGGGTCCATGGCGCGACTTTGACGGAGGTGCTCGACGACTTGCGCGGGCGGGATCCGGCGACGCTTGAAGGGGAGGATCTAGCACGCGGCCTTCGCTCCACGCTCGACCGACGCGGCGGCATCTCGGTCGAGGTTTCCGAAGGAGAGCTCTTCACGGGTAGCTGGAGCGATGCTTGCTTGATGCTCGTGTTGCAAGTTGCGCGCGCACTCGACCACGCTCACGGACAGGGCGTACTGCACCGCGACCTCAAGCCTTCCAATGTTCTGCTCAGCGCCGATGGGCGGGCTCTCTTATTCGACTTTGGACTGTCGAGCTCCGACTGGGTCGGGAAGCTGACACAGTCGAGGTCGGTGTTTGGCTCGCTGCCCTACATGGCTCCGGAGCAAGTAACCGGGCGAGCCGCCGACCGTCGCACAGACATCTATGCGCTCGGCGTCACGATGTACGAGCTTCTGTGCTTGAGATTGCCCTTCGGAGATAAGAGCGCCGTCGAGCTCCGCGAGGCCATCCTCGAAGGCAATCCGGCATCGATCCGCGCGCGCAATCCGCGCGTTCCCCTCGACGTTTCAACGGTCTGTCTCAAGGCGATGGATCGCGACCCCGATCGCCGCTATCAAGACGCCGGGAGTTTCGTGCGGGACCTTGAGAATGCGCTCGCTCTGCGCCCAGTAAAAGCGCGTCCAGCAGGTCCAACTCTGCGTGCACAACGTTGGGCGCAACGCAATCCAGCTCGCGCGGTTGCCGTCGCTCTCGCGATTCTGCTGGTCGTGATTGGGCCGGCAGCGTTCGCGATTCAGAGCCAGCTTGCCAATGAGAACTTGCGTTCCGCGCTCGATGTTGCGGATCAAGAACGCGAGCGAGCAGAACAGAATCTCAATGACGCTTTCGACACGATTCTCATCGTGATGAATCGAGTGAATGATGATTCGTTGGACGACGCTGCGGGAATCGATGAGTTGCGCGCGGATCTCTTTTCGGCGGGGCGTGAACGGCTTGACGACCTGATGCTTCAACGGGAGCAGTACCCGTGGGCGGAGCGCCTGCATGCGCGCATTTCGAGGTTGCTCGCGAGCGCTGCTTACCGTTCAGGTCAGGTGGATCAAGCGCGGGAAGCGAATGAACTCGCGCTCGAGGGTTTCAAGAGTCTGCGCGGGAGCGAGGTTGAGAATCAGACGGAGCGAGGTGTCGCGGCGGCGCTGAGTCAGCAAGCGATGATACTCGAGGATGACGGCAGGAACGCAGAGGCTCTGGATGCGCGAGCGGAAGTGCTTGCCATTCTGGAGAGGCTTTGGGAGGACGGGCCAAAAAAGGAATCACTCCGAATCGACCTCGCGCTCGCCAGCCAATACCTTGGCAGCGCGTTGATGGATCAGCGCCGGTTCGATGAGGGGCGCCCCTATCTGGAACGCGCGCTGCTTCTCGTCGAGTCGCACGTCGATGGGCCGGCCGTGGATCGCGACCTAAGGAACTGCTACGTGAATGTGTTGGTTTCTCTGGCCACAGGAGAGCGTGTTTATGGTTCCCCGGAATCGGGCGCGCACTATTCCGAGAGGGCTTATGACGCTATCGACCGGGTGCTTCTCTCGAATCCGGGCGATCGTGCAACTCGCGAGTACTTGCTCTCGTTACTCGCGAACGAGTCGGGTATGTGGAACAACGGAATCAGTTTCGCGGCGTGCGAAGAGCGAGCGCGCAGTGGGCTCGAACTTGCCGATGAGCTTCAGCGCGACTACCCCGAGGTTGGAGTTACCACCGCTCGCAGAGCGCGACTCGAGAGCAACTTGATGGTCATTCTCTCGCAAACCGGTCGTGCAAGAGAAGCGGCCGACTCGTTTCCAAAAGTTGTCGAAAGGGCGCGAGAGAGAGTCCGCCTCGAGGACAGTTTCGCGGCGAAATACGCGCTCTCGGAACTGCTGTTTCGACAGACTCAGGTGATGATCTCGCTCGGCGATGATGAGGGCGCGATTTCGGCGTCCGTCGAGGTTATGCCGATCTTGGAGGCGCTCGTCGCGCTGGAACCCGGTAACCGAATCGCCGTAAACCTGCTCGGTTTACAGGGCCTCGTGCATGCGCGACTCATTGTGCGGAACGGCGGCATGGTCGATCTCGGGGAGGAACTCGCGAAGTTCGAAGAGCGCGTTCTGAATCCGGAAGAACACGTTCAAGTCCTCGCGTCGATGGTGGCCGAAGTCGTAACGGAACTGCGAGCACGCGGTCGGAATGCTGAAGCAAACGCAGGCGTTTCGCGCGGATTGGACATTCTGGAGGCAGGCGCTCTAGCGGGACTCTTAAAGCATGACGAGGTTCGGGACGACACGGACCTCGACCCCTACCGCGCCGACGAACGCTTTGCCGCAGTGCTCTCTCGTTTGGCGATTAGGTAGAGCGAGCGACGCGATCGAGCGGTTCGCCGCTCTCGCAACGTCCGAGAAGTTTTTCTAGAGAGCGAGAGACCTTCGCGATGCAAAGCGGATGTCTCTGTTGGCCGGACGCATGAAGCGCCCTCGCCCGCTCCCCCGCCAGGACGCGCGAGGAGTGATCCCCAAGCACTCCGGGAAGTCGCAAGACTCTTCTCGAGAATAGAGATCCGCCATGCGCATCGCTCTCCGTTGTTTCGCTCTGTCTTTGTTTACGCTGCTCTCCGGGTTCTTTTCGGCGAGCTGCTCTTGTTCAAGCTCGAGCTCGAACTCGAACGCCGGCACCGCGCCAGGAACAACGAGTACTTTCACCGTAGGTGGCACGCTCACCGGTTTAACGGGGACCGTCGTCCTGCAACTCAACGGTGGCGACGACTTGACGTTGTCCACCGACGGACCATTTACCTTCGCAACCGCGCTAGTGGACGGAACGACTTACGACGTCACCGTCTTGACCGAACCCGTTGGTCAAGGCTGCACGGTCACGCCCAATTCCGGAACGATCGCTGGCGCGAACGTCACCAACCTGGTGGCGACCTGCAGTTCGCAAGTTGCGTTCATGCTCTATGTCGGGACCGTCGGGAATGATTCCGTGAGAGCGTTTGCCGTCGATCCGACGACGGGCGCCTTGAGTACCGTCTTTGGAAAGATCGGTGAGAAAACGGGCGATAGCCCGATCTCGGTGGCCGTCGATCCTACTGGTCGATTTGTCTACACGGCCAATCTCGGGACTGACGATGTCACGAGCTTTCGAATCGATTCGGTGACCGGATCGCTCAGTCTCTTAGGGCCGAACGTTTCCGCCGGCACGGAGCCGCGGTGCGTAGCGGTGGATCCCACCGGGCGCTTTGTCTACGTCGCAAATGGAGCCTCGAATGACGTCTCGAGCTTCAGAATCGACTCCTCCACCGGCGCGCTTACTGCGCTCGGCGGACCTGTTCCCGTAGGTACAGCGCCGGAGTCGATCGCCGTAGACCCGACAGGTCGATTCGTGTACGTGGCCAACATGCTCTCCCACGACGTCACGACGTTCGCCATTGACCAAGCCTCCGGTTTGTTGACTGAAGTTGGCAATGAAGTCGCTTGTGGGCCGGGGCCCGAGGCGATCGCGGTGGATGCCAGCGGACGAACGGTCTACGTCGCGAATTCGTTCAGCGGTGACGTGACGACTTTTGGAATGGACCGAGCGACCGGCGCCTTGGTGGAAGTCGGCACGGCGGTGATGGCGGGCTTCGGACCGGAAGCGATCGAGCTGGGCGTGACGAGTCGTTTTGCGTACGCGGTCAACGGGCTCGGCCAGGATCTAACGACTTTCGCGGTTGACCGGGATACCGGCGCGATCAGCGAGGTCGGCTCCGAGGTGGACTCCAATGGCCGGACTGTGGATGCCGCTATGGAGTTGACCGGAGGCTTTCTTTACGCGACTCAATCTTCGTCGGATGAACTAAGGAGCTTTCAGGTCGATCGATTGACGGGCGAGTTGACGCTCTTCGATTCCGTGCCATGCGGCATTCAACCGCAGTCCATAGTGGCGACACGCATTCGGCGTTTTGCCTTCGTCATCGATTCCGCGTCGAAAGCGGTGAACGTGTTCGCGACCGACAATCAAACGGGATCTCTCCGTTTGGTCGAAACCGAGCTTTCGGCAGGGACCAATCCAACCGCAGTTGCAGTCGAGCGCACGGGCCGCTTTGCCTTCGCGGTGAGTTCGGGGTCCGACGACGTCTCGACCTTCCGCATCGATCCGTTTACCGGGGCGCTTACCCAAGTCGGAGTGCCCATTTCAGCCGGAAGCGAAGCTCGTTCGATTTGCACCGATCCCAGCGGGCGCTTCGTATACGTCGCGAACTTCGACGGTGGTTCGGTGACGACTTTCCGCATCGACGAGAATTTAGGCGTGTTGACCGAAGTGGGCAGCGCGATTGCGGCGGGACGAGGATCGGGGTTCATTACCGTGGATGTGGCGGGGCGCTTCGCGTACGTGGCCAATTTCGATTCCGACGATATCTCGACCTTCGCCATCGACGATGAGACGGGAGCTTTATCGAAAGTCGGTAGCGAGGTCGCGGGCGGCGACGGCCCGACCTCGATCAGCCTGGACCCGACCGGCCGCTTTGCCTACTCAAGTAGCTTTGAATCCGATGACGTCACGAGCTACAGCGTAGACCCGGCGACGGGCAGCCTGACCGAAATCGGAAGCGCTCAATCGGCTGGCGATGGCCCCGTCTTTGTCACGGCCGACCTCACCGGCAGATTCCTCTACGTGGCCAATCAACTCGCGAATTCCGTGACGACGTTCCGGATCAACTCCGATACGGGCGCGCTTACTCCAGTCGGACCCGAACTTCCCGCAGGCGACACTCCCGAGTCCATAACTTTCGATGCAGCGGGCCGATTTGCTTACGTGACGAGCGGCGCTTCGAACGATGTGATGCAGTTCGAAGTGGATCCGGAAATGGGCGCACTCACTCAGCTCGGCAACTAATCCGGAGAGGTCATCGGTGGATCGAAAACGACGAGCGCGCGGGGTACTGCGGCGATAGGTCGTCGACTACGGGCTTAATTGTGCAAGGTGTTGGCCCATCGTCTGCTCTAGTTGGCGCGTCTTGCGCGGGTCGAAACCAATCTCGCCGAGACGATTGGCGTACGGACCGACTTTTTTTACCAACGCGTTCAGCATCTTCTCCGTGGCGACCTTGCGGACGCCGATGCGCTCGCCGAACGCAACGAAGTCTTTAAGGCGGAGCGATTTGTCCCGCCCATCCATTTGGATCGCGAGGTGATCGTCGCCGTAGGGCAGGGTGCTGAGCATGTCGTAGATTGGCGTCAATTGGACTTGGCGATGGACGGCTTGGACGCTGATATTCTTGCCGTGAAGGTCGCCGTTTCCGATTAGGTAGGCGAACGCCTGTAACTGAAGCAGGCGAAGTCGCTCTACTGTCGGCGCAGAACAAACCTCTAGCGCTTCGGAGATCACCCTTAAGCTGATCCGATACTTGTCCGCCGGGTATCGGTCGAGCAGCTGGCAGGCATCCTCTTGATGCAGGCGGCGGAGGGGAGCTTGTTTGTCCTTCGCGTCTGGCACTCGGTCGAACCTCTCGACGAGCAAGCCGTTATGGCCGTCCCGATCGTGGACGAGCTCGACTTTGGCGGAGTTCAACTTCATCGATCGGGCCAGCCGCATGAAGAAGAACTCGTTCTCGATGAGACGCGGAAAGTCAGGGGGAGAGAGCTTCAGGATGTATTCGCGCCGCGATCGCCGCGCGCGCATCGGAAAGGAGATCATCGCCGCCGAGACCTTTGGCTGAACCCCAGCTACCGTGATCCCATCTCCCCGCTGGCTCCAGTTTAAGCTCTGGGAGAGCAGCTCCTCGAAGGAGTGTTCGCTCAGCTGGTGTGTTTCGACTACGGGTACGGCGGGCAGGAAACTCGACCCGGTCGGGTTGACCCAAACATCTCCGATCGTGTTTCCACCTGCGGCAACGAGCATGGAGAAGAGGTCGTCTTCGGAGGTCTTCAGTTCCCGAACGAGCGCTTTGAATCGCAAGCCTTCGGGGAGGAGGCCAGCGAAGAAGGGGTGCAGGTTTGTCCCGACGACGTCGTAGGGCTCCAGGCGAACGGGCATTGCGAAGGCGATTGCGCGTAGCGCGTCGCCCGCATAGCGATCCGCGTAATCTCGGTCGTATCGGAAGCGTGCGCCCGCAAGCTCTCGACTCAGCGTTCCGGCGTGCTCAGAACCACGGTAGACCTCAAGCTCGACAGCCTCCTTGGCCCTTGCTAGATCGGGACTCACGGTCGTTCCCCTCTCAAGTCGGGTCGAACAGCCAGGACTTCCTCGCTCTCCCCGAGTTCAAGCCCGAGTCCAAGAACCCCCAAGACCGTCAAGACCTTGTCCATCCGAACCGTGGGCTTACCGTGCTCCAGCGCGTACAAGAACGCTGGCCCGACTCCCGCCAAGTCACATACCTGGACCTGGCTGAGCCCGAGGGCATTCCGGCGCGCTTTCAGCGCTTCCCCGAGTTTCGCGCTGGCGTGTAGCATCGGCATTTCAGTTTTCCCGTTTGGCGTTCGAGTTCGGATGAATCCATTCGAACGAATAGATATGAGCTATTCTCGGCCGACCGCAAGGACAGTATGAGTTAATTACATTCGATCGAATGGATTAGCAGGTATCGATCCCGCCAAACCCCATGGGAGAACCCTAATTCCATCCGATCGCATGGATTGAGGTGGTCCGACCTTCTTCGAGAACGAGCAAGATGGCCCGGAGGGAAGGGCTTTGGTGGGTCGGCGTGCGTCGGCGAGGAGGTTCTACTCCGCGACGTTGAGTTCGATCAGGTCGACGAGCTCGGGCCAAATGCAGATCGCCAAGAGGCCGATCAGCTGAATCACGATGAACGGAATCACGCCCTTATAAATCGCTGTGGTCGGCACCTCCTTCGGCGTCACCCCGCGCAGGTAGAACAGCGAGAAGCCGAAGGGGGGCGTGAGAAAGGACGTCTGCAGATTCATGCCGACCATCACGCCGAACCAGACCATGTCGATGCCGAGGATTCGCGCGGCGGGGACCAAGAGCGGCAGGATGATGAAGGCGATCTCGAAGAAGTCGATGAAGAAGCCGAGGATGAAAATCGCGAGGTTCGCGGTCAGCAGGAACCCAACCTTGCCGCCCGGCAGATTCGTGAGCAGGTCTTCGATCCAGAGGTCGCCATTGAGGCCGCGAAAGACGTGACTGAAGGCGGTCGAACCGATCAAGAGAAACACCACCATCGCGGTCAGACGCGAGGTGTGCTCCATCGTCCCCATCAAGGCCTTCTTCGTCAGGCGCTTGTTGAGCGCGGCGAGAATGGTCGCCCCGACCGCGCCGAGCGCTCCCGCCTCGGTCGGAGTCGCGACGCCGGCGAAGATGCTGCCGAGCACGATCAGGATCAGAGCGAGCGGCGGGAGCATGACGAGCGCGACTTTCTTGAGGAGCTCGCGCGTCTCCATTTGGCGCTCCGAAGCGGGCAGGGCCGGCGCGCTATTCGGCCTGAAAGTGGCGACTCCGAGCACGTAGACGGCATATAAGCCGACGAGTATGAAGCCCGGCACCATCGAACCGACGAAGAGCTCCCCCACGGGGACGCCGAGTTGATCGGCGAGAATCACGAGCACGACACTGGGCGGAATGATCTGGCCGAGCGTGCCCGACGCCGCTATCACGCCGAGGCTGAGCTCTCGGCTGTACCCGTAGCGCAGCATGACCGGCAGGGAGATCAACCCCATCGCGACGACCGACGCGCCGACCACACCGGTTGCGGCGGCGAGCAGCGCTCCCACGAAAACGACGGCGAGAGCGAGCCCGCCGCGCACCGGTCCGAAGAGCAAACCGATCGTCGTGAGCAGATCTTCGGCGAGCTTCGATCGCTCGAGCATCGTGCCCATGAAGATGAAGAAGGGCACGGCGAGCAGGATGTAATTCGACATCACGCCGAAGACGCGGTCGGGGAACGCGTTCATCCAGCTCCACTCGAAGTAGCCGCAACACACGCCCCAGTAGGAGAAACCGAGCGCTGTTCCGCCGAGCGCGAAGGCGACGGGGAAGCCGCTGAAGATCAAGAGGAACGCGACCAGGAACATGAGCGGAGCGAGCCAATCGCCAGTCATTGGGCGACCTCTTCCGTGCTCGGGAGAGCGCCGGGCCACAGAGTTGCGCCGCGCAGCCAGGCCGCTCGCTTGATCGTTTCGGAAAGACCCTGCAGGAAGAGCAGGCCGAAGCAGGCGATGATGGCGCTCTTGATCGGATAGCGCGCGAGGCCGCCAGGGTCGGGCGAAACCTCGAGAGTCGTCCACGAATTGGCGACGGAAGGCCATGACACCCAGAGCGCGAAGGCGCAGAAGGGCAGCAGGAACACGATCATTCCGACCAGGTCGATCCAGACGCGGGCTCGAACGGAGAGTCGGCCGTAGAGCACGTCGACGCGAACGTGTTCGTTGACGGCGAGGGTGTGCGCGGCGCCGAGCAGGAAGATCAGGCTAAACAGGTACCACTGCGCTTCGATGTAGGCGTTCGAGGAGAGGCGGATGCCGATGTCGCGTTCGAGGTAGCGCGCGACGGCGTTTCCGGCGCCGAGCAGGACCATCGCGCCGGTGAGGAAGGCGACGAGGCGGCCGATCCAGCGATTGAGCCGATCGATAGCGGCGGCGATCAAGAGGAGGCCCTGCATGCGGCCCGGAAGATAGCGGCCCGAGGCCAGCGCGGCGGGGATTGAATTGCGACTTCGAATGGAATGGCCGGCGAGGCATACAGCCAGCGGCTCTCAAGGTCGAAAGAAGAGCCGGATCTCCTCCGCCCCATGACCTCCCCCAGCTCCGCACCCACGCCGGCCCCCAGCGACCCAGCGCGCCCGACGATCTTCAAGCTCGGCGTCGGCCTGCTCGTCATTCACGAGCTCATCGTCATCGGCCTGTGCTCATTCGGCGGCGTGATCGGCGCCTTCGGGATCCTCTTCGGATCGCTGCAATCCCCCGATTCCGACGATATCGGACTGATGGTGCTGTTCGGGAGCCTGGTCGCCTTCCTGCTTATGCTCGGTGTCGGCATCGCGTGTTGTTCCCTCGTCGTCTGCTTCCTGGCGTGGAGCGGCTCGCGCGTCTGGCTTCAAGCCCTCATCGTGATCGCATTGATAAACTGCGTGGTCGTCGTGCCGAATCCGCTCGGCATTCTCGCGGCGGTCCTGTGTGTGCTCGGTAGTCTTCAGTACTTGGAGAGCACCGCGGGCGAGCCCGAGGTCGCGACCGAACCCACCACGGAATCCGAACCGGAAGACTGACACCATGGCACAAGAGCAAGGCTTCAAGCTCGAGCGCATCGAGGCGCTCACGTTTGACTGCTACGGAACGCTGATCGATTGGCTGGCCGGTTTGCGCTCCGCGATCGCTGCCATGCCGAGCCTCGCGGGATGCGACGTCGAGCAACTCCTCGCCGATCGCGAGACCGACGAGCTCGACACGGAGATCGGACCGTACCGTCCCTACCGCGAAGTGCTCGCCATCTCGATGGCCCGCGCCGCCCGCCGCCAAAGACGGGAACCGACCGAGGTCGAGCTACACGAGTTTGTCGAGGGCGTCGGCACCTGGCCGATGTTCGACGAGACGCACGAAATCCTGATTCGACTAAAAGAACGCTATCGATTGGCAATTTTGTCGAACATCGATACGGACATTCTCGAGCGCACGGTCGCCATGCTCGATGTCCCGTTCGACGAGCTCATCACGGCGGAACAGTTGCACTCCTACAAGCCGGCGCACGCGCACTTCGAAGCCGCCCTCGAGCGGCTCGACCTCAAGCGCAACCAGATCCTCCACGTCGCGCAGAGTTTGCGCCACGACATTCGCCCGGCGACGACGCTCGGTTGGAACTGCGCCTGGGTCAATCGACTCGACGAGTGGAAGCCCGACGACGTCCACCCGACTTTCGTCACGGCGAACCTGCGCGAACTCGCGACTGCGCTCGGCGCGTAGCGCACAGGCGACAACGCATCCCCACTTTCGCCTCAGTCCCGCGTGATCAAGCGCTCTAGCCCGATAGGCGCGAAGAGGTGGAACAAACTTCGCACTCCCGGCTTCTTGACGCGCCTGCGGACTCAATTCGAAGCGATTAGAATCAAGCTTAAGATCTGGTCGCCTGCTCGGTCGATAGCGAGTGGACCTCCGCGTAGGTCTCCCACCCTGGGTGCACTGAAGCGCGGAGGCGGAGCTATCCAATCATGAATCAGGAATCATCCATCTCGTGGAGCCAGGTCACCGAGTGGCTTTCGGATCCTCTCATCGGAGGCACTGCGGGTTTCCTTGCTCTCGTCTATCTCGCTGGTTTCGTCTCGATTTTTGCTCGCGCCGGATTCCATTGGGGCCTCGGGCTCATGATGGCGATCCCGGGTTTGAACGTCGTTCTCTTCGCCATGCTCTCCTTCACCTCGTGGCCCAATCGTCGCGAACTCAAAGGACTGCGAAAAGTGACGAGCGCAATGCACGCGGTGGATTCCAGGCACCGTCGCGCCGCCTAGTCGTTTTCGATAGCACGGGTCCTCTCCGCGCCTGACTTTCGACTGCCGGAAGTCGCGACGAACTCAAGGAGACCTGCCGCGGCTCGGTAGGGCCTTTAGCTAGTTTCGCGTCAGGCGCTCGACTAAATCCATCTTCGTGAGGACGCCGAGGACGCGCTTGTCGTCGTCGACGACGATTCCGACGTTGCCGGAGCCGAAGAGTTCGGTCAGGACGTTGGCGTCCTGGTTGGTGTGCACGGTTGTGACGTTGCGGAACATGACCTCGAGGATGGAGCTCGCGAGGCTCGCGTTGCCCTCGACGATTCGGGACAGCAGGTCCGATTCGGTCACGATGCCGACCAGCGTGCCTTCGTCGATGATCGGGAGCTGGCTGACGCTGTGCTCCTTCATCAGCATCACGGCGTCGGCCACGGTGTCGTTACTCGGCGCAGAGATCACGTTGCCGCGCGGCATCGACCGCAGGACGTCGCCCAAGGTCTCGGTCTCCCAGAGCTTTTCCGTGAAGCCATTCTCGCGCATCCAAGCGTCGTCGAGGAACTTGGTCATGTAGTTGCGGACCGAGTCGGGCAGGATCACGACGATGCGCTTGCCGGGCTCGCGCTTGGCGAGCTCCTTCGCCGCCCACATCGCAGATCCTGAACTACCGCCGCAGAGCATGCCCTCCTGGCGAATCAGGCGCCGCGCCATGAGGAAGGACTCGTGATCCTCGGACTTGAACCACTCGTCAACGATGCTCTGGTCGAGCACGTCGGGAATGAAGTCGTAGCCGATGCCTTCAACCTTGTAGGAGCCGACTTCTGCAGGTCCGGCGAGGATGGAACCGACCGGGTCGACGCCGATAATCTTCACGTCGGGGATCTCTTCCTTCAACTTCTTGGCGGTTCCGGTGATCGTGCCGCCGGTCCCCGCGCTCGCGACGAGATAGTCGAGCTTGCCGCCCACCTGCTCCACGATCTCGGTGCCGGTCCCGTAGTAGTGAGCGTCCGGATTGTTCTTGTTGGCGTACTGGTCGAGGATGTGCGAGTTCGGAATGGCCTTTTGGAGCTGAATCGCCACACCGATGTGGCTCTCCGGCGAATCCCAGGCCGCCTCGGTGGGTGTCCGAATAATCTCCGCGCCGAGCGCCTCGAGCACGACCTGCTTCTCGCGGCTCATCTTCTCGGGCATCGTGATGACCATGCGATAGCCTTTCACTGCAGCGGCGAGCGCCATGCCGATTCCCGTGTTGCCGCTGGTCGGCTCGATCAAAGTGTCGCCCGGCTTGATCCACCCACTCTTCTCGGCCTCTTCGACCATGCGCTTGCCGATTCGATCTTTGACCGAACCGCCAGCATTGAGAAACTCGCACTTGGCGAAGATCTCACAGCCGGTTTCTTTTCCGATCGTGCGCAGACGAACCAGCGGCGTGTTTCCAATTGCGTCGAGAATCGAGTCGTAAATCTGAGCCACGGAAATCTCCGAAGGTTGTGGGAAAAACGGGCGCCCAAGCGGCGGTGAGCGGCAGAGATAATACGGACTCGAACGGCTCGGCGCTGCTTTCTCCATCGCTGGTTCATCACGAGAACGGGCGGGCGGAACCGGGAGTTCTTCGCATTGCCTTATCGCGATGAGTGGATGAGTCGGCGTTCGGTCGGGAGGCCGCTCGCCGGCCGGAGAGTTCCGTCCGGGCGAGTTCAATCGCGGAAAGCGCGTAGAAGTGCTGCGACTCCCGATTCCGGGTGGCTACAGTTCGAAGGCGATGGCTCAGCAGACTTTCACCGACAAGCTCTCTCCAGAACTCCAGCGCAAGCTTCGAGAGCAACTCAACGAGGGCGATTTCGAATTTCGAAGTGTTGATCACGCCCACTTCGGCGCGCGCGGAGAGGGTGTTGTCGTGACGCTCTACAAGTCGGGCAAGCTGGTCGTGCAGGGCGGTTCGACGGAGATGTTCGTGGGTCGCTATCTAGGCGGAAGTGACGGCAAGCTCGTGACATCGAGCACGGCTTCACGAGGCTCGAAGGGGGAAGCGCCCGCGCCGCTCACCACGGGGCCGGAAATCGGTGGGGACGAGTCGGGTAAGGGCGACTACTTCGGACCGCTCTGTGTGGCTGCGATCCGATTGCAACCGGGCGACGCCGAAAAATTGCACGCGGCGGGAGTGACCGACAGCAAGAAAGTCACCGACAAGGTGATCCTGCGCCAAGCGCCGATCCTGCGCGAGAACTTCGCACACGTTCTTCGGGTCTTGAGCCCGACGGAATACAACCGTCGGCATACCGAGACGGGAAACGTCGCCATTCTGCTCTCAGACCTCTACCGCGAGCTTGTTTCGGAACTCGCGAGCGAAGGCGACCACGTCATCATCGATCAGTTTTCGAAGAACGAGTTGCGACTGAAGAACGCGATGAAGGGACTCGGCGTCAAGCTCACCCAGATGCACCGCGCCGAGGTTCACGCGTCGGTGGCGGCGGCGAGTTTCTTAGCGCGGGAGGCCTTTTTAGTGGGACTGAAAGATCTCGGCGAAGAGGTTGCCGTCGATCTTCCGAAAGGCGCAGGATCGCCCGTACTGGTCGCAGGGCGCGAGTACGTCCAAATTCACGGTTCCGGCGAATTGGGTCGTGTTGCAAAAATTCACTTCAAGACGACGGTCAAAGTGCTCGAAGGCGGAGAACAATAGGCGTGAGTCGAACCGTTCGTGAGTTGGAGGCGCTTGTACTGCTGTCAGCCGCCGGCAATCGTTTTCACGTCTGGGACGGATTCGTTGCGGAGTCGCCGGCGCAGGCGTCAGCGGAAACTTCGAGTGAAGCGGTGCGGCTGTGCGCGGAGGGAGCGAGCGACGGACTGCTTCTCGCGCTGCCGGTTTCGAAGAGTAGCGCCGATTGTCAGATGGTCTTGTTCAACGCCGACGGCGGGCGAGCGGAGACTTGCGGGAACGGGTTGCGCTGCGTTGCGAAACTGATGTTCGAGGCGGGGCGGCTCACGGGCACGCGCGTGAAAATTTTGACCGATATCGGCGTCGTCGAGGTCGAAGCCATTCCGGCGAGCGACGGTCGAACGGTGACGAGCGCGCGTGTAGAGTTCGCTATTCCGAAGGAGATGCGCGCCCTTGAATTGGAACTCCCCGGCCCCGAAAACGGCGCAATTGCGGTTCTTGATCCAGTTAGAGGCACTTTCGTGGATATCGGAAATCCACACTTCGTTCGCTTTGGCGAAAGCGACCTTCTAGAGAGCCTCCCCGCTCTCGGCCCCGCGCTCGAACACCACGCCGCCTTCCCCCATCGCGCGAACATCGAGTTTGCGAGCGCCGATTCGTCACGCGCGAACACGTTCACCGTTCGAGTTTGGGAGCGCGGCGTCGGTGAAACCCAAGCCTGCGGAAGCGGAGCTTGCGCTGTGGCCTTTGCTGCCGTCGCCAAAGAATACGCCGACTGGCCCGTCACCATCGGAATGCCCGGCGGCGACTTGTGCGTCGATCGAAGGAACGACGTGCTCTGGCTAGAGGGACCCGTTGACTAACCAAGAGCGCGAATCCACGTCGCGCGCGAAAACCACTATCAATCACATCTGAGGAACTCCGCGATGAAGAACTCTACCCGTCGATCCGCTCTTTCGTTGCTCCTGTTGGCCGTGGGTATTAGCGCCGCCTTCGACTCGAACGAAAAACCGGAAAAGGACACTCGACCGAAAGTTTACTACCTGGAGATGGTTACACCCGAGGTCGACGCGACTTGCGCGACGTACGAGAGGGTTCACGGGCTCGAGTTTGGCGAGCCGATTCCCGAATTCGGAGGCGCGCGTACGGCGGAGCTCGCCAACGGCGGACTCATCGGCATACGAGCTCCTATGCGCGAAACCGAACAACCGGTCGTTCGCCCCTACTTCTTGGTAGAAGACATCGAGGCCGCCGTGAAGGAAGCCGCCGAAGCGGGGGGAGAGATCGCGCTCCCGCCCATGGAGATGCCTGGCCGAGGCAAGTTCGCAATCTATCTCCAGGGCGGAATCGATCACGGACTCTGGCAGCTCTGAGTTGCGGCCGCGCTTTCTGGCGCTCGATTTTACCTACGCAAAAGGACCTAGCGAGCTCAATGTCGTCGGCACAGTTCGACCCTATCCGGGAAATTGACTGTAGGCTTAGCGCCTATGCCCTCCACTGCGCGTCTAGTTTTGGCGGTCGTCATTCTTCTCCTCACGGTTTTTTCCGCACCGATTGCCGCTCAGGAATCGGTGAACGATGAAAACCTGAGTGAGACGGTTGCGCGGATTGTCGCGTCTGTCGATGCGCCGGAGATTCGAGTCGAGCTAGGTGCCGCTTGCCTTCGGGTGTTGGAGCAAGCGCCCGATGTCGAGCTCGAACGAAAAGTACGCTTGGGAATGGGGATCGCGCTCGGTCTCATCAATCGGTTCCCAGAGGCGTTAGAGCATTTGGAGCTCGCGGGCACTCTCTCCATAGACGCCGAACGCGAAGACGACCTCGCTCACTGTCTTTGGCTGCAAGGAGTGGCTTGCTTCAACCTGGGGCAGTTACAGCGAGGCTTGCAGTATTTAGAGAAAGGGATCGTCGCGGCTGAGTCCACGGAACGTCTCGACATTCTCTGGCGCGTTCTGAATATCCAAGGACTGATCCTCGAACAACTGGGCGAATCCGAATCTGCGATTGACTCCTACTCACGTGCGTTGGAGGCGGCTGATAAGTTCGACGACGCTGGCGGCAAGGCGACGGTGCTCGGGAACTTGGGCATCGCGTACATGAACCTTGGCGATTTCGGTCTCGCGCTCAATGTCTTTACGCAAACCCACGAACTGGTTATCGAGCAGGGTGGTCGCTCCGCACTTCAGTCGTCACTGGCCAACCTCGGTGACGTGTGCATCAACATGGAGCGTTTTGACGAAGGGCTCCGCTATCACCTGGAGGCGCTCGAGATTCGTCGAGAGTTCGGATCCGAACTGGAGCTAGCGCGCTCTCATCACAGCATCGGGACCATCTACTTCAATTTGGAGAAGTTCGAGGACGCACTGGTCGAGTTCGAGAAGGCGCTGGAGATTCGAGAGCGGCTCGGCTTGGAGCCCGAGAAGGCCCTCACCCTCACGAGTATGGCGTTGACCTTGACAGCCCTCGACCGGGGTGTGGAAGCGCTGGACCTCGTGACGTTAGGAGAGGAGCTTTCCAGACAACTGCAGCTGAAGGGCCGTCGTATCTGGGTGCTCAAAACTCTCGGAGGCGTGTATGAGAGTCAGGGGCAATATGAGAAGGCGATCGAGGCGTATTTGGCGTCGCACAAAGTTGAGCAGGAACAACGATCGCTCAAAGTTCAGCATGATCTCGCGAAGTTCAGAGCTGAGTTCGAGAGCAAAGAGCAGGAGCAGAAGATTGCGCTGCTCTCTCGCGAAACCGAGCTACAAGAGTCGCAACTGAACGAGCAGCGAGTCGCGCGCAACGCGCTGATCATCGGAGTCGTGTTCGTGACGATTGCAGCATTCGCGGGGTGGCTGGCTTGGGCGTCGCTGCGTCGGGCGACGAAGAGGATCCAGGGACTCGAAGAGCAGCGAGCAAAAGCGGAAAAGCTCGAATCGATCGGAGTCTTGGCGGGCGGAATCGCGCACGACTTCAACAACATCCTCGCCACCGTGGTTGGAAATCTCTGCTTGGTCAAACGGGCCACGGTCGGGATCGAATCGATTCAAGATTCGATTGGTGACGCGGAAATTGCTCTCCACAAAGGCGAGCAACTTTCGGGACAGCTCCTCGCTTTCGCCAGCGGTGGGGTCATGAAACTGGAAGTTCAATCGTTGAAGAGCCTGATCCGCGGACCGACCGAACAGGTGCTCTCGAATTTCGAAACGTCGGCGAAGGTGGAGATCGACCCTGCCCTGTGGTGCGCAGAGGTTGACGCGGCTCAAATCCAGCAGCTGATCTCCAACGTGATTCTGAATGCGAGCCAGGCTTCGAAGCCCAGCAGCTCGATCGAGGTAAGCGCGAACAACGTTTGGTTAGAAGAGCCCAATCCCAGCGGCCTTCCGGCGGGTCCCTATGTTCGAATTTCGGTGGTGGACGACGGCGTCGGCATTGCCCCCGAGAATCAGGGCAAGATCTTCGACCCCTACTTCACGACCAAGCAATTCGGCGGCGGGTTGGGCCTCTCCGTGGCGTACGCGGCTCTCAAACGGCACAACGGCTCCATCGAGTGCACTTCCGAGCTCGACGTCGGGACAACCATCGAGATGCTCATTCCCGCTCTACCGGACTTCGTCGACGCGCCGAACCTGTCTGAAGAGGTCGTTCCCAGCGAGGGTTGCCGAATCCTTGTGATGGATGACGAGCCGCTGCTGCTCAAGTTCTTGGGAAAAGCGCTGGTGTCCCAGGGCCATGTCTGCACGTTGGTGAGGAACGGCGAAGAGGCGATCGAGGCCTTTCAAAATGCTCGTAACGGGGGCAGCTCGTTCGACTTGGTTATTCTCGATTTGACGATCGCGGGCGGGATGGGTGGCAGGGAGACCATGGCGCATTTGCTCGAGATCGATCCCGATGTGCGAGCCATTGTTTCGTCCGGCTATTCCGACGACGCGGTATTTGCGAACTATTCTGATGCTGGTTTTGCCGGTGCGCTGCCCAAGCCCTTTACTCTCGCAGCTCTCTCTAAAGCCATCGAGCAAGTCGCGCCCATTCACGCGTAGCGGCGCGTTAGGCGCCGCAGTGTCGCGCGGACGCGGCATTGCCCAGAGAAACAGCGGCTCGCGTTCCGCTCACTCTCCGCCAGCCTCCCACCACTCTCATGAAAGCCATTGTCCAAGACGTCTACGGTTCCAAGGACGTGCTCCAGCTGCGCGAGCTCGACAAACCAATAGCCGGCGAAGGCGAAGTTTTGGTACGCGTTCACGCGGCAGGCCTCGATCGCGGCGTCTGGCATATGATGACGGGCTTGCCCTACCTGATCCGAATCCTCGGCTTCGGTTTTCGCGGGCCCAAGATTCCCGTTCCCGGAATGGACGTCTCCGGAGAGGTCGAATCGGTAGGTTCAGGCGTCACGCGCTTTAAGGTTGGTGACGAGGTTTTCGGGACTTGCGAAGGCTCGTTCGCCGAGTTTGTCTGCACGAAGGAAGAAAAACTTGCGCTCAAACCGGAGAGCTCGAGCTTTGAAGAAGCCGCCGCGCTTCCGGTCTCCGCGCTCACCGCACTGCACGGACTTCGCGACTGCGCCCAGCTCGAAGCCGGCCAAAAAATCCTCATCATCGGAGCGGGTGGAGGCGTCGGAACCTATGCGGTCGAGCTCGCAAAGCACTACGGCGCGATCGTCACCGGTGTCTGCGGACCGTCCAAGCAAGAGCTTGTTCGGTCGGTCGGCGCCGATCACGTGATCGACTACACGAAGGACGACTTCACTGAGTTGGACGAGCGCTACGACCAGATCTTCGACATCGCCGGCAACCGGCCCCTCTCAAAGTTGCGTCGCGCACTCGCGCCGCGCGGAACGCTCGTCATCGTCGGCGGCGAGGAAGGCGACCGTTGGTTGGGCGGAACGCATCGCCAAATCGGCGCGCTCTTGCTCTCACCTTTCGTGAAGCACAACTTGCGCTCCTTCATCTCCGAGGAGAACCAGGCGGACTTGCAGGTCGTGAAAGAGCTGGCTGAGGCTGGCGCCTTAAAGCCCGTTATCGGCAAGACCTATCCACTCGAGCAGGCCGCCGTCGCGCTCGAGGACATCGAAGCGGGCCACGCGACCGGCAAATCGGTGATCCTCGTCGCGCAGTAATGGCCAAATCGGCCAGTTGGAGCACTGCGCAGGGCGTTTGGAACCAATTCCAATCTAAAACTATCGCGATCTTTAAGAGCGCTTGATGACGTCGAGTAATTCTCTGGGGAGAGCTAAAGAAACTTTACGTACCCCAGAAGATCCCCTCGTCCCATGACTATCCTGAGAAACTTCTCCGCGCTCGCGATTTCGAGCCTCGCGATTCTCGCCTGCAACACTCCTAAGAATACGGTCGCCAACGGCGCAGCTCCTAAGACCGGACCGAGTTCCAACACCGTGGAATCGATTCCCGCGTCGGCTAGCCGACCGGACGTCGAGCTCTTCACTCGACCCGGCTACGTGACCGAGCTGCGCGACGAGCGCTTGTGGGTCTTCATGGAGGACAGCGCGGAGTATGAACAGTTTTTGAGGGTCGGCGAACCCGCGAAAACCGTCACCCGTATTCGAACGGGCCCCGGCGGCATCTCATTGCGCTCTTCCGATCGCGAGACCTTGATCGGCTACGAGAACTCGACGCTGTGGCATCACGCACGCGTCATCGACGGCCGCTTGTGGATCTTCGATAACGAAAAAGAAGACTTCCGCGAGCTTACGAAGCACGGCGCGCCGAGCGAGCGCGTCACCTTTGTCGGTCGCGGGCCGGAGCGCATGACGCTCTGTGCAATTGAGCGCGAGACGCTCCACGACTGGATGTATCGTATGCCGGGCTTCCACACCGAAGTCGTCGACGGCCGACTATGGGTGTTGGTAAAGGGCACGGAGGAGCTTGACCAATTCCTCGAGGTCGGCGAGCTCGCCAAGAGCGTGACTCTGATCAAGGCTGGGCCCGGCGGGATCTCGCTGCGTGGACCTTCCCGCGAAACACTGCACGCCTACCTCGCCGCCAAGGGAATGTAGTCGCCGAGCGACGGGCTATCTTGGGCCTCGTCGAGTACGAATGAAGCCGCCGCCTCGTCCGACAGGGATGTGGCGGCGGCTTGGCTTTCTAGAGTTGGTGAACGAGCGCCTACTCTTCGCGCGCTTCGCCCGGTTTCGGTACGTGCTGGTCGAAGAGCAGCATGTTTCCGTCGGGATCGACCATCGTAAAGTTGGCTATCCCGGTCGATTCCTCGTCGGCTTCGGTCGTCAGCGTGAGGCCGGCCGCCTTCAAGCGCTTTTGAATCGAGCGAATGTCCTCGAACTCCTCGAGCGGCTTCGCCTCGTAGTCCCAACCGGGATTGAAGGTCATGATGTTGTTCTCGAACATGCCCTGGAACAGTCCGATGGTCGTCGTACCGCTGCGCAGGACGAGCCAGTTTTGTTCCTGCACGCCGTGGACGACGGAGAACCCGAGTGTCTCGTAAAAGGCGCGCGAAGCGGCGATGTCTTTGACGGCCAGGCTGGCGGAGAAGGCGCCGAGTCCGCCCTTCGAGTCAATTTTCGGGGTCATGGGGTTCGGGTTAGAAGCGGCGATGGTGAGACAGGCCAGGAAGCCGGCGGCGAAGGACAAGTAGGTCGTTGAACGCATGATGGGTGATGGGGCTTAGCGAAAGAGGACTCTCCTAAAAGGCTCCAGGGTGAGCGCGGAAGATTCAGTAGCATGCCCACAGCGCGGTGAACCCGCTTGCCAGATCTTGCGAAACGACCCCGAATCCGACGAAACGAGCCCAACGGGGCGAGTCGACTACGTCGAAAGCGTGAACCGTGCTATGGACTACGTCCTCGCGCACCTGGCGGATCCCTTGCCGCTCGAAGTCGTCGCGCGCGCGGCCGGCTTCTCGCCCTTTCACTTTCACCGCGTCTTCAAAGGCTTGATGGGCGAGACTCTCAACGAATTCGTAGGGCGCTTGCGTCTCGAGCGCTCGCTCTCCCTGATGTCGCGCGCACCCGCCGACTCACTGACGACCATCGCGCTCGACTGCGGCTTCGCCTCGTCGTCCGACTTTTCACGCAGCTTCAAAAAGCGCTACGGAGTCGCGCCCAGTCGGTTCGAGTTGAGCGAGCTGAAGGAGAGCCGACACGCGGAGCTCTTGGACCTGATGAAGAAGCACGGCGCGCGGCCCAATCTCGAGCGATTGCCGCCCGGCGAGAATCCCGACGGGTTCACGGTTGCCATGCGCTCGCTGCCTCCGCGCACGATGGCTTACATGCGGGTGCTCGATCCCTACCACGGCGGTGTGATCGAAGCCTATCGAGACCTGATGGTGTGGGCGGAAGAGCGCGGAGTCGCGGACCGGGACTGGTACGGCTACATGTGGGACGATCCCGAAGTCGTCGCGCTCGAGGACTGCCGCTATGACGTCGCCGTCGACGCGGGCGACTTGCCCCAAAAGGAATTCGGAGAGCTCGTCGGTCGTTACGAGTTTCCAGCCATGCGCGTGGGCGAACTCAAGATGAAGGGCGACATCGCGATGGAGATGCGCGCCCTCGACTGGCTCTTCCGAACCTGGCTGCCCGAGAGCGGCCTAGCCCCCGATGACCAACCCGGCTTCGAAGCCTGGGACGGTCGCCCCTTCGAGCACGGCACTGAGCACTTCGAGATCGCGTTGCACGTGCCGGTGCGGGGGTAGGCGACTTCGCTATGATCGCCTTCGCTTCTCTCGAAATCGGCCCCTTCCCCCTGCCCGCCATGCGCATAGTTTTTCAACTCGTCGCCTGCCTGGTCTTCGCGGCCGCCACGCACGTCCAGGACGCTGAGCACGATTCGAAGCTTTCGATGGAGGATGTTGCGGCCGTCTTAGCTGAGGCGCGCATCGCGACCGAGCGCACCAACGCTGCGCAGGAGAGTGGCGATTGGAAGACAGCGCGTGCCGAGGCAGGCCGCGCGGTCGAGTTGCTCGCTCCACTGCCTCTTGGTGAGGGGCAAGATGAGACAGCGGGAGTTCTTCGGGATGCCGGTGCTGCCGCTTACGACGCGGGAAATTTCGTCGCGGCCATGGAGTTGATGCGGCGCGAGTTGGATCACCGCGAGCGGACGCTTCCGGCGGACCATGCCGACCTGATCGCCGCTCAAGAGAGACTCGCCACATCGACGTATCGGGTGGGCGACCTTCCGGGTGCACGTGCGCTGCAGGAGGCCGTGCTCGCGGCCCGCGAGCGGGCATTGCCACTGGATCACCCCGACTTGCTTCGGGCTCGTACGAATTTGGTCATCACATTGATCAATACGGGCGAACATTCAGCAGCACTTGCGATGGGTGAGGCTCTGCTCGCGGCTCGCGAGCGAACCTTGCCAGCGGATCACCGCGATTTGCTTGCGACTCGTTCGGTTTTGGCCTCAACGTTGCTTGCGATGGGTGATCTTTCCGGGGGGCGCTCCGGGTTCGAGGCGCTGCTCGAAGCTGCCGAGCGAACACTGCCTGACGATGACCCGATCCTGCTCAATGCCCGTCAAAATCTATCCGCCCTAATGTTTAACAAGGGCGACTTTAGAGGTGCACGCACGCAGCAAGAGGCGATGCTTGAAGCGCGCGAGCGGACGTTGCCCGCAGACGATCCGGCCCTTCTCGCCGTTCGGCAGCTTCTTGCCAGCACGATGACGGCGATGGGCGACCTTCAAGGCGCGAGCGAGCACGGGTTTGCCGTGCTCGAAGCTCTCGAAGAGACACTGCACGAAGACCATCCCGACTTGCTCTCGGCGCGTCAGAGCCTCGCCGCCACGATGACGACTATGGGAGAGTTCTCTGTGGCGCTCGAGCTTTACCGGGCTGTGGTCGAGACTGGCGAGCGGACGCTCCCTGCCGATGATTCGCGACTGCTCGACGCTCGACTGAAACTCGCCTCCACACTTTTCTCGATGGGCGACAAAGCGGGCGCCATTGCGCTCTATGAGTCCGTTCTCGAAGCACAGGAGCGGACGCTACCGCCGGACCATCCGACCCTCCTTAGTATTCGGGCGAATTTTGCGGTGGTGATCATGGCGTCGGGCGATCTTTCGCGTGGCCGCGCAATGTTAGAGACCGTGCTCGAGGCTCGAGAGAGAACGCTGCCGCCTGACCACATCTTCTTGCTCATGGGACGTGGCAATCTCGCCCTGGCGATGACCGAGATGGGCGACTTCCCGGGCGCGCGAGCGCTCCAAGAATCCGTTCTGGATGCATACGAACGCACACTTCCAGCGGAGCACTCCGGACTTCTCACGGCTCGAACAAATCTTGCCGTCACGATGTTTCGGATGGGCAATTTTTCGGACGCGAGTGCCCTCCAGAAGTCCACGCTCCAGGAACTCGAGCGGACTCTTCCTGCGGACCACCCGGATATTCTCAATGCCCGGCTGGGGGTCGCTTCCGGGATGGAAGTGATGGGCGATCTCTCTGGCGCGCGCACTCTGACCGAAGCTGTTCTTGAAGTAGCCGAGCGGACCTTGCCGGAGGATCACAAGGTGGTTCTCACCGCTCGCGGAAATCTCGCCGGTGTTATGGCGGCCATGGGCGACTTCGCGGATGGGCGTGTGCGCGCGCTCGAGAGGTCAGTACTCGATGTTATGGAGCGAAAGTTGCCAGCGGACAACCAGGACCTGCTCGGCATGCGCCAAAACTTTGCCAACACGCTGTACGAAACGGGCGACCTGGCAGGTGCGCGTGCTCTCGGGATCGACATAGCGCACGACGTGATCCACCGCGTCGAGTTCGCGCTGGCTCTCTCTCCGCGAGAAGCACGGGAAATTATTGAAGGGGAAACTTACCGACATCGCCAGGTGCGCTTCCTGACCGCTTCCGGCGATTCCGGCGATCCGGATTCGATCCGATTCGATCTCGCAGAAACGCTGAGAGCTGCCTCCATTGTCTCGGACCGGCAAATTGAAGAGAGCGATCCGCGCAAAGGAGAACTCGCAACGCTTAGGACTCGACTGAGCGACCTCGTCAATGGCGGACCGAGAGATGGCCAGTCGAGCGAGGCTTTCGCGTCGGAAGTCGCGCGACTGACACGCGATCGAGACCAACTGGAGCGGGAGCTTCGAGGCGAGCAGGGGTCCAACGGAAGCTCAACGGTCATCATCCACGCGCAGGATGTGGCAAGAGCGCTTCCAGAAGGAGCGGCGGCGGTCGGGTTCCTGCGCCACGAGAAGTGGACCTCCAACGCGAAGGGGCGAAAGATTGGATCGGCTGGTGATGTGCTTTCCGCGCACGTGCTGCATTCGGACGGCTCCCTGGTCGAATTCGAGCTCGGACCGGCCAAAAAACTGGAGTTGCTCGCGAGCGAGTGGCGCGCCTCGATGGGGAGGGCGCTCGTTGGCCGCGGAGTCGAATTCTCGAGCACGAAGGGGCTCGAGTCGGACGAGGCCGCCGTGGAAGTTGGGCGCCACCTGCGACGGCATGTCCTCGATCCAATTCTCTCGGCTGTTGGAGACGCGAGGACTCTGCACATCTGCCTGGACGATTTCTTGCATGCCATGCCGATCGAAGCTCTGCCGATGGAGGAGGATGAGTTGGTCGTTCGGGACCGCTACACGATCGTGAACGAGGTCTCCTTTGCGCGACTCCTCGCTGATCGAGCGGAACGACCCTCGGGTACGGGCCTCCTCGCTGTTGGAAGTGTTGCGTTCGATGCCGAGCCCGGTGAACTCGTAAGCGGTGTCGTTTCGGCGCCTCTCGGCAGCGGCGGCCTGCGCGGTGGCGGCACTCAGGAGTTCGTCCCTTTGGCCGAGACCCGAGGTGAGATTGAGTTCGCGGGCGAGCTCTTCGAGCGCGAGCTTGAAGAAGAAGCGGTGCTTCAACTGGGTGGGCAAGCGACAAAGGGCGCTTTTCGTCGGATCGCGCCAGGCAAGAAATTCCTGCACATAGCGACCCACGGTTGGTTCGCTCCGGAGACAGTCAAGTCGACGCTTGACGACGAGCCGGGCGATGACGCGCGTCGGTCGCGTTTCGGAGCGAATGAGACGGTCACCGGCCTCGCGCCGATGACGCTATGCGGCCTCGCTTTTGCCGGCGCTAACCAAGGCCGTGACTCGCTCGGTCGTGTGCCGGGCATCATGACGGCCGAGGAACTTTCGAGCATCGACCTCTCCGCCTGCGAGCTCGCCGTGCTCAGTGCCTGCGAGACGAATGTCGGCATCCGCCGCGCGGGTCAGGGCGTTCAGTCACTCCAAGCGGCGCTTCACGCCGCCGGCGTTCGCACGGCGATCACGTCGCTGTGGAAGGTGGACGACGCGGAGACGCGACGCTTGATGGAGCTCTTCTACACCTACCTGTGGGCCGAGAAGCTTCCGAAGGCGGAGGCGCTGTGGAAGGCCAAGTGCGACATGCGCCAAAGCGGCGCGGCGGTGCGCGACTGGGCGGGCTGGGCGCTGTCGGGCGATCCGCGCTAGGAATGGATACCGAGTCAGGCTCCCGTCGAGGCCTCAACCATTGACGGGTACCGCACTAACTGAATTTGGTCAGCGCGTTCGTCGTCAAGGAACCCTGCTAAACGGCTTGGTCTTGCCATTGATCAGAATGGGTAACAACGAAGTGTGTGCGGTACTTTTTAGTCGCCAAGGTTGGGAGTAGAGCCTGACTCCGTATTCGCGTAGGCCTTCGCGATCGTCGTCCCGAGCGCTTTGAATTCTTCCACGCGCGGCGAGTTGGGGCGCCAGGCCAGACCGACACTGCGCGATGGGCCGTCGGCGCCGAAGGGGATCGTGCAGAGGCCCGGGACGGCGGCGGCTTCGCGTTCAATCGCGAGTTCGGGGATCAGAGTGATGCCCAGACCGCGGGCCACCATTTGCGTGATGGTGCCGAGACTGGAGGCGCGGAAACTTCCGTCTTCGCTGCCGCCGGCTGCTTCGCACAGCGGCAGAGTTTGCTCGCGCAGGCAGTGGCCTTCTTCGAGCAGAAGTGTCGCTCGGCCTTCGAGGTCGGCGATTTTTGCCTCGACCTTCTTCGCCAGCTCGTCATTTTCGGAGACCGCGAGAACAAAGGGATCGGAGAATAGCGGCATGGTCTCCAAATTGCCGAGCTCGAGGTCGATGGCGAGGATCAAGAGATCGAGCTTGCCCTTCTCCAGCTGAGCGACGAGGCGATCGGTCATCTCTTCACGCAGGAAGAGCTCGAGCTCGGGATAGGTCTCGTGCAACGCGGGCAAGACTTTCGGCAGGAGGTAGGGGCCGATCGTCGGGATCACACCGAGGCGCAGCGGACCGGTGAGTGGGGCGCCGATCGACCGCGCGATCTGACCCAATCGGCCGCAGCCTTCGAGCACTTCGTGCGCGGTGGGCAGGAGCGCATCGCCCGCCGCCGTCAGCCGCACTCCGCGCGAGTTGCGCTCGAACAGCTTCACGCCGAGCGTGCCCTCCATCTGCGCGATCTGCGCGGAGAGCGCCGGCTGGCTCACATAGCAGGACTCCGCGGCTTTTCGAAAGCTCAACCGTTCAGCGAGCGCGACGAAGTATTCGAGCTGGCGAATCGTGGGGTTTTCCATTGGCCCCAAGATATAGAAGAACGCGGCCCGTGAGCCAGTCGGGTCGAGTGGAGCGCGAGGGAGTCCATCGATTCGCGCATTGCGCGACAGCGAGAACCCGCGTAAGTGCCGTTCTCCGGAAAAGCAGCCGCTCCCCAGCCGATCCGCCTGCGAGGCCGAACAGGAGCCTTCAATCGCTGCGGATAGCTTCTCATTATCGGGGCCATTGAGACTTGCGATTGGTCGTCCGCCGACGAATGGACGAAGCTATTCCAGTGGGCCGAACAGCAGGGCCCGATCGCGCTGGACTCCCGTTCGGCTTTCCCAACTTCACCTACGCAATCCCGCCCATTTCGCCCGCTCTCAAGCCCCATTGCGAAAGCAACGCGCATCACCTATTCCGAATTGGCGAGTTGTAGGCCCGCATCACAAACCTCGAAGGTCACCCGAAACCCCAGGAAGAACCATGTCCTCTGCCATCCCTTTCGCACAGGCGCTGACCAGCATCGCAGCGCTCTGTGTCGCCCCCTCCCTTTTCGCTCAGCACCCCGGCTCCATGAAGACCGTGACTGGAGCCACGCTGGAAGCCAGTAGCAACGCGCCGGCCACAACCTCCGAAAGAAGCGCCATGACGACCGACGATTTATCCAACCGAGACTGGTGGCCGAACCAGTTGAACCTCTCGATCCTTCATCAGAACTCGCCCAAGAGCAATCCGATGGGCGCGGACTTCGACTATGCCGCCGCGTTCGAGAAGCTCGACATGAATGCACTGAAGGCGGACATCACGGCGCTGATGACGACCTCTCAAGACTGGTGGCCGGCGGACTGGGGTCACTACGGACCGCTGTTCATTCGCATGGCTTGGCACAGCGCGGGCACCTATCGTGCTTCCGACGGTCGCGGCGGAGCTTCCGACGGAACCCAACGCTTTGCACCGCTCAACAGTTGGCCGGACAACGCGAACCTCGATAAGGCGCGTCGTCTGCTCTGGCCGATCAAGCAGAAGTACGGCCGATCAATCTCATGGGCGGACTTGATGATCCTGACCGGCAACGTCGCGCTCGAGTCGATGGGCTTCAAGACCTTTGGTTTCGCCGGCGGTCGCGAGGATGTCTGGGAGCCGCAGGAAGACGTCTATTGGGGCCCCGAAGGCAAGTGGTTGGCGGACGAGCGCTACAGCGGTGATCGCGAGCTCGAAAATCCGCTCGCCGCTGTGCAGATGGGCCTGATCTACGTGAACCCGGAAGGTCCGAATGGCGTGCCGGATCCGCTCGCCGCAGCAATCGACATCCGGGACACCTTCGCGCGCATGGGCATGAACGACGAAGAGACCGTCGCTCTGATTGCCGGCGGACACTCCTTCGGCAAATCCCACGGTGCCGCGAGCCCCGAGGGACAAGTCGGCCCGGAACCCGAAGCGGCCGGACTCGAAGAGCAAGGCTTTGGCTGGACGAGCTCCTTTGGCAAAGGAAACGCCGAGGACACGATCACGAGTGGCCTCGAAGGCGCATGGACTTCCACTCCGACGAAGTGGTCGAACAGCTTCTTCGCGAACCTGTTCAGCTATGAATGGGAGCTGACGAAGAGCCCCGCCGGCGCCCATCAGTGGACTCCGAAGAACGGGCCGAAGAACGTGCCCGACGCGCACATTGCGTCGAAGTACCACCGACCGATGATGCTCACGACGGACCTGGCCTTGCGCGAAGATCCGATCTATCACGACATCTCGAAGCGCTTCTACGAGCACCCGGAAGAGTTCGCGCTCGCCTTCTCCAAGGCCTGGTACAAGCTGACGCACCGGGACATGGGACCCGTTTCGCGCTTGCTCGGTTCGGACGTCGCCGAGGCGCAAGTGTGGCAAGATCCGGTTCCGGCCGTCGATCACGAGTTGATCGGTGCCGCCGAGATTCAGGCGCTTAAGGCCAAGCTCCTCGACTCGGGCCTCACGACGAAACAGCTCGTTTCGGTGGCATGGGCGTCCGCGTCCACTTTCCGCAACAGCGACAAGCGCGGCGGTGCGAACGGTGCGCGTTTGCGCCTCGCGCCGCAGAAGGATTGGCCGGTCAACAGCTCTCTCGATCTCGCGAACGTGATCGCGACTCTCGAAAAAGTCCAAGCGGACTTCAACGGCGACCAGTCTGGTGGCATGCGGGTCTCGCTCGCCGACCTCATCGTCTTGGGCGGCTCGGCGGCGGTCGAGTCCGTTGCTAAAAAAGCCGGTCATGATGTCAAGGTTCCGTTCACTCCGGGCCGCACCGACGCGACGCAGGAGATGACGGATGTGGCGGGTTTCGCTGCGCTGGAACCGAAGGCGGACGGCTTCCGCAACTACGTCGGCGGCGACCACTACGGACGTACGGAGGAGTCGCTCATCGACCGAGCGAACCAGCTCACGCTCTCCGCTCCCGAGATGGCCGTCCTCGTAGGCGGAATGCGTGTCCTCGGCGCCAACCACGGTGATTCGATGCACGGCGTCTTCACCAAGAGCCCGGGCACTCTCACCAACGACTTCTTCGTGAACCTGCTCGGCATGGGCACGGAGTGGAAGGCGTCGGCTACCGACGAGCACCTCTTCGAAGGCCGCGATCGCAAGAGTGGCGCGGTCCAATGGACGGCCACGGCTGTCGACCTTGTGTTCGGTTCCAACTCGCAACTGCGAGCCATCGCCGAGGTCTACGCCTCCGACGACTCCAAGCAGAAGTTCGTGAACGACTTCGTCGCGGCGTGGGCCAAGGTGATGAACCTCGGAAGGTTTGACGTCTGAGTCGACGCTTTGACGGAGAGCTTTCACTCTCCGGATCTGCCCACTGCGGGATGGGTCGCTTGATGCTCAAACAACGAGTGTTCAAGCGGCCCATCTTCATGCTCTTAGCGATGGACGGAGTGGGGATACGGAGCGCTCTCACAGACGACTCCGCGCTGCAAAGGCTAGAACGCAGAGGAGATTGGCGCGACTATGTAGGCTCGTGTCCCGCGCACACTAAGCTTGGGCATGAACTCGACAGTCTCTTCGAAACTCGCATGGCTTCAGGGCATTGTCAGCGAGGGCCCGTGCCCTCTCTTCGCGACGGTCAGCGGGGCACACTTGTACGGCTTTGAGTCGCCAGACAGTGACTTCGATCTGCGCGGCGCATTCGTGGCTCCACTCGACGAAGTACTTCGGCTGAGATCCGTCGAGGAAACCGTCTCGATCCTTGAGGTTCGCGACGGGCTCGAACTCGACTGGGTCGCTCACGATGTCCTGAAGTTCGCGCGCTTGATGACGAAGCGAAACGGTTACGTGCTTGAGCAATTGTTTTCACCGCTCGTCGTTCACGGTGGCGAGTGGCTCGATGAGTTCCGAGCGATAGGTGAAGGCTGCATCATTCGGCACCTGTTTCATCACTACGACGGATTCGTGTCGAACCAACGCAAGCTGCTCGATGGCGGCGATCACACGGTCAAACGGTTGCTCTACTGTTATCGAGTGCTCTTGACGGGAATCCACGTACTGCGATCGGGAACTGTCGAAGCGAACCTCTCGGTTCTCAACGAGGAATACCGAGTCGATGCGATTCCGAATTTGATTGAGCGCAAGCGTGAGGGCCAGGAGAAAGGCGCGCTCAATGAGGATGAGGCGGAATCGCATCGTTCGCCGCTCGACACGCTGCAAGAACGACTCGCTGCGGAGTTCGAGCAATCGAAACTGCCGGACGAAGTGACCAGCTTCGATGCGCTTGACGATTTCGTTGTCCGCGCACGCCTGGAGCTCGGGTCGTGAGCGAGTTCTGGGAAGAGAACCTGATTCTGCGCACGCTCTCCGGATCGCGAGCGCACGGTTTGGCGCGCGAAGGCAGCGATACGGATACGAGGGGAGTCTGCATCCCGCCCGCGCGATACCTGATCGGCTTCGGCCACTTCGAACAGCACGAGAGTGAAGGCGGCGATCACGTCACCTACGCGCTCGCCAAGTTCGTCCGTCTCGCTCTACAGGGTAATCCCAACATCCTTGAGTCTCTGTTCACGCATGAAGACGACATCCAGTTCATTAACGATGCGGGCCGAGAGCTCATCGCCGCACGCGATTGTTTCCTCTCCAAGCAAGTCGGCGAACGCTTCATGGGCTACGCCCTCGCCCAGTTGAAGCGCATGGAGCGCCATCATCGCTGGCTCGTCGATCCGCCGACAACACCGCCTAGGCAGGAGGAGTTCGGGGCAGTAATTGACGGCGGTCGCTATCGGTTTCCGAACGCAGATCGGCAAAAAGCCTATGACGCGGCGCTCAAACACTGGAACCACTATCGGACGTGGCGCAAGGAGCGAAATCCGGCTCGCGCCGAGCTAGAGGAGAAGCACGGCTACGACACGAAGCACGCGATGCACCTGATTCGATTGCTCAAAATGGGCGAGGAGGTACTCACATTGGGGACCGTGATTGTTCGCCGTCCGGATGCGGAGTGGCTGCTCGGGATTCGCGACGGGGCGCTCAAGTACGAGGCATTGGTTCAGTTAGCGGGCGAGATGACTTCCGGGCTCAGCAAGGAGATGACCGTGTCTAGCCTTCCCGACGACCCTGACGAATCAGCGGCGGAACAGCTACTTGTTCGTCTTCACCGAACGAGACTTTGCGAGTGAGTCGGGACCTCACGATACGGAGTCATCTGTGAGGAGGCCCCATCGAAACCACATCAGAACCGTGCGAATCCGCACGATAATGAATATATCCGAGATTCGTGAGGGCTGCGTTTCAAGGGGACTCAGGTAGACGGCTTGGAGGTACTCGCTTCTACTGAGAATAGCTCGATTGCGTAATTTACTTACACCAGGAGTCTTCATGCAGTTTCCCCTCGTTGCCCTGCTCGCCCTGTTCGCCTCTGCTGAAAACAATTCGGCCACAGTTTCATCGCTGGAATCGATGGAGTCTCTCGACGGTGTGGTCGTCGATCGAGAGAAAAGGACATTGCATGGCGTTGTTGTTCGCGAGGACGGATCGGCCGCATTCGAAGCCGTGGTTACGACGAGCGACGGCGGCGAGGGAGTCACCGACGAGAGCGGCTACTTCTCCATCGACGTCAATGTCTCGCTCGGCGCAAATCCGATCACGTTGAGCGCGAGAGGTGCGGACGGTTCTTTCGGCAGCGCGGAGGTTCAAGGGTTGTCGTCTTCGGAAGACTGGGTCCCCCCGATCGTTCTCTTGTTGCCGGTCGACGGTTCTTTGAACTGGTTACCCGCGGCCGGCGCACAACCCGGGGTCCACAAACCCATGGCCGTGAGCCGTATCGATGCGATGGTGGTTTTTGGAGAAGGAAGGGCGAGGTCCCTCTACGCGGGTGGAAATTTCATCAGTGCGGGCGGAATCTCCGCCAGGAACATCGCGCGGTGGAACGGCAAGAAGTGGTTCGGTCTTGGCAAGGGGCTGCGCGATAACACCGTGAACAGCACTGAAGTCAATGCCATGACCGGTTTCGACGATGGGAGCGGGTTTGCGCTCTACGCGGCGGGGAGATTCAGTAGGTCAGGCACTCTTGCCCTTAATAACATTGCGCGTTGGGACGGAGCTTCGTGGAGCGCCGTAGGAGCTGGATTGAACGGAACGGTCAACTGCTTGCAGGTCTTTGACGATGGCACTGGTCCGGCGCTGTACGCAGGAGGCGAATTCACAGCGTCGGGCGGACAACCGGTGCCCTGGCTCGCGCGTTGGGATGGGAGCTCGTGGTCGACCGTTGGAGGTGGCCTCTCTGGCCCCGGTTCGGTCACCGAAGTTCGTTCGATGACCGTGTTCGATGACGGTACCGGCCGCGAGCTTTGTGTCGGCGGAACTTTCAATTCGGCTGGAGGCGTAGCTATAAATGGCATCGCTAAGTGGGATGGGACCAACTGGAGCGCGCTGGGTGCCGGTTTAACTACCGGGCCCTTCGCCATGGGGTCCTACAATGACGGAACGGGAGCGGTTCTCTTCGCGACTGGCGAGGCGTCCGGTCAAGGAGGCTCCCCGGATTATTCCACTTGGGACGGCGTCGAGTGGACAGCCGGCGATACTTCCCTGCAGGGATCCATCCGAACCTTCTTCAACTACGACGACGGATCTGGACCCGTTCTCTTGGCCGCCGGCAGTTTTACGTTCTCGGGTACGTCTATCTTCGATGCGGCGAGTTGGGATGGAACGTCCTGGTCTCCGGTCGGCTCTGGAGTCTCCTTCGCGCCCGACAGCTCGCCCGGATCCGCGTTTTATTCGATCAACGCCCTGGCTGTTTACCGCGACGGTTCGAACTCTGCGCTCTTCGCCGGAGGGTCGTTTGGGGGCGCTGGCGGAAATTCCGCGAGGAACATCTGCAAGTTCGATGGGACGGATTGGAGCCAGCTGACCACAGGATTGGATGGTCCAGTTAAAGCGCAAGTCGTCTTTGACGACGGATCGGGTCCTGCTCTCTACATCGGTGGTCAGTTTTTCAGCGCTGATGGCGAGCGGATGAATTCGATTGCTCGTTGGGACGGAACTACACTCTCTCCTGTTGGACTCAGATTCACACCGGGTTCCGATGTCAGAGGACTGGCAGTTTTTGACGACGGAACCGGGCCCGCGCTCTACGCATGCGGGAAGTTCAACATTTCGCCTCCGACGGCAGAAACTACAGTCATCGCTCGCTTTGACGGTAGTCAGTGGACGCAGGTCGTCTCGGGATCAGGTGGCGCTAGTGTCAACTGCATGGCCGTTTACGACGACGGAACGGGCCCCGCTCTTTTCTACGGTGGGACACTCTCGATCAACCTCAGCAAATGGGACGGAGTTAACAGTTCCAAAGTGGATAGCCTTGGTGGCGGAACCGTTTCAGCTCTAGGCGTGTTCGATGACGGAACAGGCCCACTGCTTTATCTCGGCGGATCGTTCAATGCTTTCGACCCCATTGCAGACGAACGGACTTTCAACATCGCAGCCTGGGGTGGAGCGGGGGTGATCTCCCTTCAAGGAGGAGCCGGCTCCTTCGTAGGTAGCTTTGCGGTTTACGATGATGGAGGCGGCCCCGATCTCTATGTCGGCGGCGGCTTCAGTTCCGTCGGCGTCGGCAGCGGCGCTACCCTCGCGCAGGCCAAGGGTGTCGCCCGTTGGGACGGATCGGCTTGGTCTATCCTAGAAGAGATAGTAAACAGTAACGTCAGAGCACTTCACGTCTTCGATGACGGCAGTGGCTTGAAGCTCTACGCGGGAGGTACCTTCTTTAATATTGGGAGCACGGAGTTCCGGCGATTGGCGAAGTGGGATGGCTCTAGTTGGAGCTCGGTAAAGGGGCGAAATTTCAATGATGGGGTACTCTCGCTGATCGACCACGACGATGGGAGTGGGGCTGCGCTCTTTGTTGGCGGCGACTTCACGGTCAGCGATAAGCGCGACAGTTACTTCGCCAAGTTGGGTCAAGTGAAGTAGACGGCTCATCAAGGCTGGCTTTTCAATCTCGCGCACGCCGAGTGCTCCTCGTCGCGAGCACGTTAACGATACGGAGTCAGGCTCCCCTCCAAGCTTCAGCCATCAACACGTACCGCACTAACTGATCCAATGCACGCCCCGGAAGTTCGCTTGCTTGCGAGAATCGTCACTCGACGGACATTCGAAGGAAACTCGGAGAGCGCCGATCGAGTGGTTGAGTTCAAGTGCTGTGCTGGGCTTCGTTTGAGAGGGCTAGCAACTAGCGAGGTAGTGCGGTACTAACCACCGGCTTAGGTCGCGACTGGAGCCTGACTCCGTATCTAATCCAGCAACGCACGCTCGACCCTCTCGAACCACTTCGCGTGCTCCGCTTCGGTCGCTAGTTCCTTGAGCGCGCGGTCCAAGTACGGGCGCGCTTCTTCGGTTCGGCCGGCCGCGTGCAACATCAGGCCGTAGCGCGCGGGGTAGACGCGGCGGGCACCGGAAGACTCGGGGAAAGCCGTCGGGATGTGTTCGATGAAGGGAGCCATCAGGTCGCAAGCTTCGTCGGCTCGGCCGGTCTCGACGAAGACTTCGGCGAGGTTACTCGCGGCGGTGATGAGCGCGGAGGAGTTCGCTCCGAAGACGGTGGCGCCGTGCTCGACGACGGGCTGGAAGGCTCCTTCGGCTAGTTCGAACTCTTTGTTTTGGAGACGCGCCATGCCCTCGCCGAGGAGGAGCGTGAGGGTGTAGCGACTCTCGAGACCGTGGTGCTTTAGGGAAGTGTCGATGGCGAGGCGGCGCAGTTCGGCTGACTCTTCTCGATCGCCGTGGTCGTCGAGGAAGTGAGCTAGGTTGTTGAGGCCGATGATCAGACTGGGGTGGCCCTCGGGGAGGATGCGGGTCTTGGCTTCGAGGAGCTCGCGGAAGATGGCCTCGGCTTCTGAGAACTCGTTGAGCTTTTGGTGGACACCGGCGAGGTTGTTCATGGTCGCCATGGTGCGCGGGTGCTCAAGGCCGATCGTTTCGCGTTGCGTGGCGGCGATGGAGATGAAGAGCTCTTTGGCCTCTTGTTCCTGACCAATGCTCGCGAGCAGGAAGGCGAGGTTGTTGCGAACGCGCAGGCTGTCCTCGTGGTCGGGGCCGCTATCGAGCGTCGTCGCTCGCTCGAGGTCCCTCAGAATCGGCTCGAGCTCTTCCGTTGAGGCGATGTTGGTGAGCACGGAAGCCAGATTCGCGAGCGCCAACCGCGTGCGTTCGTGGTCGGGACCGAGCGCTTCCTTGAGCGCCAAATAGGTCCAGGTCATGAGACCTTTCGCACTCTCGTAGTCGCCGCCCTCGGCAATCGTGGGACCGAGCGTCATCGCGAGACGCAACGAGTGCATGTCCTTCTCGCCGTAGAACTCTTGGGAGAGCTCGAAGGCGCGCTTGAGCTGGACGCGCGCTTCCTCGAACTCACCGATGGACCAGTGCGCGGTTCCAACGATGCTGCGGAGCTGGACCTCGACGCGCGGAATGCCTTGGCTCGCCTCCTCGACACCGTCGGCGGCCTTTTGCAGCACCTCACGCACGATGGCCGTGTCGCGACCGGCGGCCATCGCGGGGTCGATGCTCTGCAGCAAACTCTCGAGGAAGTCGGCGACGGCGGTGGCGCGCACGAGCTCTTCCTTGGTCACGGCCTCGGCCTCTTCCGCCCGGATTCTCGCGACCTCGGCAAGGCGCGCCTCTTCTCTCGTCTGGGCCTCTGCTTGCTCGGCCTGGTCCTTCGCGAGCTTGGCGATGTGAGCTTGGTTCGCGGAGATCAACGTGCCCGCGATGAGAATGGCGAAGACGGCGCCGACTGCGAGCAGAGCGGGCCAATTGCGACGAACGAACTTACCGGCGCGATAGCGAATGGTCGGCGGGCCGGCCTCGACGACTTCACCATCGAGGTACCGCTGCAGGTCTGCCGCGAGAAAGCCGATCGAGTCGTAGCGGCGGTCGCGATCCTTCTCGAGACAACGCATGACGATCCAGTCGAGATCGCCGCGCACTTCGCGCATCGGCAAACTCGCGCTATCCGGTTCCGCGAGCGCTTTCGTGGAGATTCGCGTGCTCGGCCGAACGGGCTCTTCGTTCGCGATCTTCTCCTGGACCGCGAGCAGGTTGGACGTCGTGAGGTCGAGCGGCGGCTCATCCGTGAGCAACTCGTACAACAGCGCGCCGACCGAATAGACATCCGAACGCGTGTCGATGTCTGCAGATTCACCGAGTTGTTCCGGACTCATGTAGCCCGGCGTGCCGATCATTTGATCGACGCGCGTGTGAATCGTGGCTTGCGAGAGCCGACCGCCGACGGCTTTCGCGATTCCAAAGTCGATGATCTTCGCGAGCGACCGTCCATCCTGCTGCAAGACCAAGACGTTCGACGGTTTGATGTCGCGATGAATGACGCCTTTCTGGTGCGCGTGCTTCAGACCTTCGCAGATCTGCACAGCGAGCAGAACGCGCGCACGCGTTCCGAGTTTTTCCTCGGCGCAGTGCTCGGTGATCGGGAGGCCGTTGACGAACTCCATCGCGAAGAACGGTCGTCCGAGAACGGTCGTTCCGGCGTCAAAGACTTTGGCGATGCTGGAGTGGTCCATGAGCGCGAGCGCCTGCCGCTCGGCCTCGAACCGACTGACGACCTCGCGCGAATCCATGCCGGCTTTCAGGACTTTGAGGGCGACGAGTCGTTTGAGCGGGCGCTCTTGTTCCGCGAGCCAGACATTGCCGAAACCGCCGATTCCGATCTCCTCGACGAGCTTATAGGCGTGAATGGTTGCGCCGGGTTGGAGCTCGTCTGCCTGCGTTGGAACCGGCGGCGGGGCTTCGCCGAGAGCCGAGCTGGCGTCGTCGTGGGCGCGGAGCAGCGCGTCGATTCGCGTCCGTAATTCCGGGTTGTCGGCGGTCGCTTGGGCGACGAAGTCATCGCGCTCCCTCGGGGGGAGTTCGATGGCATCCATAAAGATGTTCTTTGCGGAAGCGGCCAAAACGATCAGCTCGGCTCTTCGCCCAGAAGTTCGAACAAGCGCGCGCGGGCGTAACTCCACTCTCGATAGACGCTGCGCTCGGAGACGCCGAGCGCTTTGGCCGTCTCTTCCATCGTGAGTCCGGAAAAAAATCGCAAGCGCGTGATTTCGGCCGCTTGCGGATCTTCCGCCTCGAGCACCTTCATCGCGTCATCGATGGCAAGCGCTTGATCCGCACCGAGCTCGACGAGCGACTCGGCCGCACCGAGCGTGACGCATGGCAAACCGCCGCCGCGCTTTTCGCTCTTTGCGCGCCGCGCGTGATCGATGAGGATGCGCCGCATCGCTTCCGCCGCCGCTCCGAAAAAATGACCGCGCTCGCGCCACTCGACATCGTCATCGCGCGCGAGCTTCATGTAGGCCTCGTGCACCAGTGCCGTCGCTTGAAGCGTGTGAGCACCGCGCTCCCGCGACATGCGATTCTTCGCGAGCACCTTGAGCTCGTCGTAAACCGCCGAGAGCAACTCCGACTCATCTACGCCCGAGCGCAGCATCTGAGTGAGGTCGTGTTTCTTCTCGGTCATGCAGGCGTTCCGGCGCGGGTTGGAGCGAGCGGCACGGTGCCGTTCTCCAAGGCGGGCTTCTGGGTTCAAGATTAGCATTGGGCGATCTCCGACGTGGGTCCGACGTGAGGTGGAGGAGAGCTATAGAGACCCGCGTGGGAGAGGGTCCCGGACTGCCAGATGAGCGGTGATTGCGGAGGCCTTCGAGTGCCGGGGCGTTCTAAGTTGCTCGATTAGAGCGACTTACGGCTCTCGTCGCAAATTGGCTGGCAGGCTCGAGGCAACTCCTACGCGAGGTCTTTCATGCACCGAAGTGAGCGGCCCAACGAGGGCCAGCCGCCGATCGTGCCGCCCTCGCCCCGAGATCCAAGTCATGAAGAAAGCACTCGTACTCCTCTACGGCATCACCAGCTATGCCCTCTTTTTCGGTCTGTTCCTCTACCTGATCGGGTTCCTCGGAAACCTGTTCGTTCCGGTCTCCGTGGACGTCGGCCCCGAGGCGCCGCTGGGAACTGCGCTCCTCATCAACACTTCATTGATCCTGTTGTTCGGTCTACAGCACAGCATCATGGCGCGCCCCGCCTTCAAACGCGTTTGGACCAAGATCATCCCCGAGTGCATCGAGCGCAGCACTTACGTGATGGCATCCAACATCGCGCTCGCTGCGGTGGTCTTTTTCTGGCGTCCCATTCCGGCGGTCCTCTGGGACTTCACCGGAACGTCGATGGAAGTTGTCGGTTGGGCGGCATTCGCCTTCGGTTGGCTGTTCTTGCTCGTCTCGACTTTCCTCGTCAATCACTTCGACCTGTTTGGATTGCTCCAAGTCTTCCGCTTTGCGAAAGACGGCAAGCCCAAAGAGCTGACGTTTACAACGCGCGCCTTCTACAAGTTCGTCCGTCACCCGATCTACCTCGGTTGGTTCATCGCGAGCTGGTGCACACCGGTGATGACGGTCGGACACTTGCTGTACGCCGCCGGCATGTCGATCTATATGCTCGTCGCCATCCCGCTCGAAGAGCGCGACTTGACCGCGATCCACGGCGACACCTATCGCGACTACAAGAACTCGGTGCCCTCACTCGTTCCCCGTCTGGGTAAAGTTGGCGGAACTCCGAGAAAAACGAGTGTCGCCTAATCGGCCGCTAGACCTCAAACTCGGGCGATATCGAGGGCGAGCGCGAATCACAACCGTGGTTCGCGCTCGCCCTTTTCCATTCCGGTCATCCATCGGCTACCGTGCTCTTCCGTGGGCTATTTCTCGCACATCATTTTGGCATTGGCCGCCATCGTCGCGGCCGAATCGGGCTTGAAGAGCGGCTGGTCGATCTCCTGGGCGCCGCTAGTTCTCATTCCGATTCCGCACCTCCTTGCGGCTTGGATTCGAAGGCGTTCGCTGCGAGGTGAGTTTCGAAAGGTCGCCACCGCAACGCGCGTACTCACCTACCTCCCCGTGATACTCCAGGTCGTTGCGGTCAGTCTCTTCGGCTGGACGGAGAGCGTCTCGAGTTGGGTCGGTTCGGAGGCTAGGCCGGATGAGTTGCCCGAACTCTCGATTCTGCTCTCGCTGGCGCCCTTTATTCTGTTCGAGTTCATCACCATCGATGCGCGCTCGCGGCTCTTCGCCGTGATCGCGACGGAAGTCGCGCGCCTTCGCAACTTTCAGTACCGCATGTTCCTGTCCGGCCTTGTGCCGATTGTGATCTACATGGCGCTCGCCGGCATCCTGGCGATCGATCCCAACCTGCGCGCGATGATTGAGGAAGTGGAGCTTTTTCACGCCTTGTTCGCGCTCGTCTCGCTGACGATTTTCGCGATGGCACTACCGGCGATTCTGCGCAATACCTGGGAAACGGTGCCTTTAACGGGCGGTATGGCGCACGCGGTCTTAACCGATGTTGCGCGCCGCGCGAACTTTCAGTGCAACCGATTACTCGTCTGGAAAACGGGCAATCAGCTCTCCAACGCGGCGATCCTCGGCTTTTTCCGAAGGCAGCGAACGGTGCTCTTTTCCGATTCCCTGCTCGCCGAGTTGCATCCGCGTGAGCTCGCTGCGGTCTTCGCCCACGAGATCGGCCACGCGCGCCGCAAGCACGTGCTCATCTTCGCGGCGTGGACGATCGCGTTCTTTTTGCTCGCCGACCTCGTCTTCTCGGAGTTCGCCAGCAGTGAGGACTGGATCTGGATGACGCAAGCGGGACTGCTCGTGCTCGGGTGGTATCTCGGGTTTGGTTATCTCTCCCGTCGCTTCGAACTCGATGCTGACTTGGAGAGTCTTGAGATCACGAATGATGGAGAAGCGCTGATCTCGGCGCTCGAAAATGTCGGCGGTGCACACGCGCGCAATCGACCGAGCTGGCGTCACTTCAGCACTGCGAAGCGGGTGTTGTTTATGCGCGCGACGATTAATGATCCCGGAGTTGGTGCGCGATTGCGCAGTAATTTGCGTCTATGGACCCGCGCGGGTTTCGGGCTGTTTTTGGTTGCTTCGGTCTTGGAACTGATCGCGATGAGCTCTCATTGGAGCGAAAACTGGATTACTGCGAATTTGCGAATGGGGCGCTACAACGAGGCTTATGAGCGCGTTGAGGTACTTGCGGACGACGAGCCGCTCGCTCAACTGGTAACTCTCGCGGCAGGTCAGGCGGACGCGCGAGGTTTCATTGCGCCGATTCAATTGGACGCGCTTGCACAGCACTCACTTCGCAATGGAGATGCTCGCGGAGGATTGATGTGGCTCGAACTTTCGGCTCGCCGCGGGCTCTATCCGGCAGCAACGATCTACCAACAACTCAGCGAAGATTTATCCAAAGCCGAAGAAGACAAACATACGGCGCGTGCGGTGAACTCGGCGCTCGAGTCCCTGCGAAAAGCGGAGCTAGCGAATCAAGCGACACAAGCAGAGTGAGCCAGCGCTCTCCCGAGCCGAGCTATTTCCGTCCACCCTGCGTGGGTGTCTTCTTCGCCGGAGTCTTTACTTTGCCGTCAACGCCAAGCCGGATGGGCTTCGTGGTGAGCAGCTCCGCAATGATCTTTTTCGTCTCTGCGTCGGGAGCAAACACCTCCGTCATGTGCCGAGTGACATCGACAAACTTCGCGTCCTTCGAGTAGTAGGCCACCACCCACCTCGAGACGATCACGTCCACACCCGCGTTTTCGGCGACCATCGGGAGCTTGTCGCGGATCATGTCGATGATGTTGTCGATGGGCTCGGCCGCAAAGGCCTGCTTTTGCGCAAGCTCTTGAATGGTCGGCACCATCTCTTTGAGCCGATTGATCGTCGCTTGATCGCCCCTCGACTTGGCTATCGTGAGTCGTTGACGGAGATCTTTCAGGCGACTGTCGAAGAGTTCGGATCGGACGAAGGCCACCGCGACCGCGCGCGAGTCAAAGATTCCGACGACAGCCGTGGGATTGGCATCTTGCCTGGTGGCGGTATTCGCACCGAGGCCGAGCGCGACGATGGAAAGGAGCATGGCTCCGACGCTCGAACGAGAAATCTTCATGTCGGCTCTTCTGGTTCTACGGAGAGGGGATCTCTCTTCAACAGTTGGTCATCGTACCGCATGCCTCGATCGCCCATCGAGTTGGCTTGCCGCTATTCCGCGTCGAACAAGCCCGCTCCGGTCTACATTTGCGCGTCGAGGTATTCCTGCGCGCGGGTGATGTAGTCGGGAGTTCTCAGGCCGACGGTCTTGGCTTCCGCCAGCGCTTCGTCGAAGGTCAGTCCCCCGTCGAGAACGCGCCAGGGAATCCAAAGCGCGCCCACTCGGTTGGCGGATCCGCAGTGCAAGAGAATCGGGCGCTCGGCCGTGTTCAAGAGCTCGCGCGCCTGATCGAAGACGGCGTCGGTGAGCTCATCCGGTTTCGCCCACGGAAGGTGGATGTAGTTGAGCCCAAGTCCGGCGACGACGGCGGGTTCATCGAAACCTTGGATCTCTCCGTCGTGGCGCAGATTGATCACGGTCTTCACTCCGCCCGCGGAGGCTTTCGCGAAGTCGGCGGGGCTCGGTTGCCCGGCGAGCCAAATGTCACCGAAGGCATGGATGTTCGAGACCTCGCCCAATTCGATGGCCTTGATCTCTTCGGTGGCGACCGGTTCCTCCGTCGTAACGGGTTCGGTTGTTGTCGAGCAGCTCAAGAGAGCGGTCAGTAGTCCGAGGCCAATGAGGAGGGATTGTGATTTCACGGCGGTTGCTCCAGTTTCGTGAGGTTGAGCGCGTTCGTGCGCGATGACGGAAGGATGATAGCGAAGTTCGCTACTGAGGAGAAAACCGGGCGATTCGCCGACCGCCGAGCGATGCTTACTCGGGCCGCGTCAATCCCGGCAGGCCGTCGATGCTCTTCTCATTCGTCAAATAGCGCCGTTCCATGTGTTCCGCTTGAGTGCGCGAGCCGTTGTGATTCGTCAAGAGCTTGCGGTCACCGACGAAGTCGTAGAGAGGCACGCCCCATCCACAGGAGTCTTGCACCTTGTGGATTTCGAGCTCGATGATTCCGCGAACGGGAACAGTCACGGCGGGAAAGGAGTCCCGCAACTCGTCGAAGCCAGCGGTTCCAAAGGGGTGTGCCGTGCCCGTTCCATACAGGCGCACGATCAACGGCTTGCCTTCGAAAGCGCAGAACATGATGCACAAACGCCCATTCTCGCGCGCATGCGCTTGCGTCTCGACTCCGCTCCCGCCGAGGTCGATGTAGGCCACGCGGTTGTCGTCCAGAATGACGAACGAGTCGAGCCCCTTCGGCGAGACGTTCACGTGTCCTTCGGCAGCGAGGGGCGCTGACCCCACGAAGAACATTTTCTGTGCGGCAATGAACTCGAGATGCGATGGTTCCAGTCTGTCGTAAAAAATCATCGGTGTTCCAATCTAGCGGACGGCGAAAGCCAGGACGCAGGCGGATCAATGACGCGGGGGTAGGGGCAGTGTCGCCGCGTGGCGTCGCTTTCCCGTCGAGCGTTGGACTTCGATGTCGCGCAGGAGTGCGGACGGCGAGATCGTACCGACCGGCAGCGTGCCGCTCTCGGCGGAACAGTACGAGTTGTCGACGACCGGGTCATCGCCCAGAGCCATGATCCCTTGAATCGCGGCGAGCGGAGTGCCGACAAAGCTGACATCGCGCACACGGCGGCGTTTGCCACTCGCGCGATCGACGAGGTAGACCGCGGTCGGATTGATTTGAAACGCTTGGAAGTCGTAGGCGTCGCCCGACGTTGCGGTCTCGCCGCTATCGGCTTCGGTGACGAGGAGCCCAAAGGATTGTTCGCGGCGCTCGACTTCGGCCATCCAACGTTCTTCGAGTTCACTCGGCGCAAGCGGATTGCGAGCGCTGACGATCAGGTTGCCCATTCGCGCCATGGTCTCGCGCTCGTGAGCCGCGCGACCGTGACCATTGGAGCCGGTCTGCCCCGGAATGCCGTTGCGACTCGTCAGGAATTGGCGCAGGACGCCATCTTCGATGAGGTGGACGCGCTCGGACGGCGTGCCTTCGTCGTCCATCGTGTAGTGGCCGTAGAGCGATTGGCCAT
This sequence comes from Planctomycetota bacterium, assembly GCA_029259635.1. Classification (GTDB taxonomy): domain Bacteria; phylum Planctomycetota; class UBA1135; order UBA1135; genus OFTM34. The sequence continues at coordinate 109,185 of JAJDEU010000025.1, forward strand.
TGAATCGCGCGAGGCTCGGATCGTCGAACAGGTCAATGCCCTTGGGCAGAACGCGCTCGCCGGTTTTGCGAGCGAAAGTTCGCCCTTCCGTGCGAGAGAGCAACCTCTCGCCCTCCAATCGGTGGCCGATGGCTTCGTGAAAGAGCACGCCGGCGGCCATTCCGCCGAACAGTGCCGGCCCCGCGTAGGGTTCCATCGGTTCGGCGGCGATGAGCTCGCGAAGATCGCGATTGATGAAGTCGATGACCTCGGTGAGTTCCTCTTCGGAAGGCAACTCATCGAAGTTTCGCACATAGAAAAACTGCTCGGAGATCTGCCGCACACCGTCCGGCGCGAGCATGCCCCCGTAGAGCTTGACCTGAAGAAATCTCTCTTGAGCGATCGAGCGCGTGCCCTCGGAATTCACGACCAAGCGCGTCTGAAGGATCTCTTTGAACTGAACGTAGGGATCGTCGATGCGCGGATACTTCAGGAACAGAGCCGACATCCGCCGCACAAAGTCCGACGCCTCGGCCAGGTTGCCGCGCAGTTTGCCGACCGAGCACTCCCGACTCTTCGAGTTCATCTTCCGAAGGCTCGGGGCTTCGGCGATCAAGCGCTCTTCCAGAGCAATGGCCTTCTTGTCGTAATAGTCCTGGAGCGCCTCGCGATGCCGCGACTGAGTCAGGCGCCAAAAGCAGTAGCGCAGGATGAACGGATCCAGGTCCTCCGGCCCGTCCGCCCAGCCGTGCCAAGCGGGGCTTTCCTTCTCGTCACCGATGCGCCCGTCCACCGTCTGGTCCGTGCGATAGGAGCCCACGCGCAGGTCCGCATGCAACGTGCTCGCGTCCATCGGACAGGAGTAAAAGACGCTCCCGTAACGCCCCCAAACGCTATACCCCTCCCGAACCCGCAACAAATAAGACATGTAGCAGGGTTTTGGGTGCCCCTTGATGCGGAGCCCCTTCATCGATCGCGCGAGCTCAAGCTCCATGGCTCGAAGCGCCGCGCGCGCTGTCTTCCGGTTCATCATTCTAAAGTTGCTCGTACGGGTTCTTGATCCTCCGCGATGAGTTCGCAGGAATCACGCAACGACTCTACGCCGCTTCCGAAAGCTCTGTCTGGGTACAAGCGATATTCAGCAAGTCCGCTCCCTCGTACGGAATGGGATTCTGGATCTCTGTCGGACGACAGTCCCGTTGGTGCTCTTGGTTTCAAAAGTACTCAAGCCGATCGCGACCGATGATGGCCTTGTCTCCGGTCTGCGTCGTCACAGGCCTTCACCGCGACTGCAGAGGCAGGAGAGCACCGAGTTGGTGCCCAATGGTCTTTGATCGGCCGGAGTCCACCTATTCTCTACCTGCCCTGTGAATGGGTCGTAAAGCAGGCATCGTCATGAAAAACCGCCAGCAGGTAACTGATATTCATGATAGTTTGCGCCTATGAAAGTATCCCGAGATCGAGCCCTCGCCAGGATTCGGATAGCTCTCGAACGTCGACCTGTCGCCGTTCTGACGGGACCGCGGCAGTGCGGAAAAACCACTCTCGCGAGACAGTTCGTGGGCGAGGCTTCCACCAACTACTTCGACCTTGAAGACCCAATCAGTCTCGCAAGATTGGAGGAGCCCATTACGGCGCTCGAAGGATTGAAGGGACTTGTCGTGATTGACGAAGTACAGCGACGGCCCGACCTCTTTCCCGTCTTGCGCGTGCTGGCTGATCGAAGCTCTTGCGAGGCTCAATTCTTAATTCTCGGAAGCGCTTCCGGCGATCTCCTCCGCCAGAGCTCGGAAAGCTTGGCCGGCCGCACGGAACGGATCGAGATCGGAGGGTTCGATCTGGAGGAGCTCGGTCCCGAAGCGCTCCCGAATCTATGGAGACGCGGCAGCTTCCCTTTGTCCTTCCTCGCCACCTCGGACGAAAACAGCCTCGCGTGGCGAGAGCAGTTCATTCGAGATCTTTTGGAACGCGATCTTCCCCAATGGGGTGTGCGAGTTCCGGCGGTGACCTTGCGTCGCTTCTGGGCCATGGTCGCCCACTACCATGGACAAACTTGGAACTCAGCGGAACCGGCCCGGTCATTAGGAGTCTCGGAAGCCACCTGCCGCCGCTACCTCGATCTCTTGACCGATGCGCTCATGATTCGGCAACTCCAGCCCTGGCATGCGAATCTGAAAAAGCGCCAGGTCAAGTCACCTAAAATCTATGTGCGTGACGTTGGCCTATTGCATCAACTTCTCGGCGTCGAAAGTGAAAAGGCTCTGCAGGACCATCCCAAATTGGGCGCCTCTTGGGAGGGCTTCGCCATCGAACAGGTGCTCAGCTTGGAGCCCTACGACGAAGCATATTTCTGGGCGTCGTACCAGGGAGCCGAGATCGACCTAATCCTGCGACGTGGCGACCGCCTGTTCGGCATCGAATGCAAACGCAAGGACGCCCCCGGTCTAACCCCGTCGATCAGAACCGCGCTCGACGACCTCAAACTCGAACGCGTCGCGATCCTAGTGCCCGGAACTCGTCGCTACTCCCTAAACGACCAAGTCGAAGTCGTGCCCCTCGAAAGCCTCGCGACGGGTGATTCTCTCTTCGAGGATTGAGCTGACGCGTCACGGAAGCAGAATCCGAAGACTTTGCCGACGAGCGCCACCCTCGAGCGAGTTCGAACGAACTGCGCTTCGCGTGCTCTTATCGCTAGGCCGACCGGGGCTCGCTCCGAGCGCCGCTGGATCGGCTACTGATCCTCAATAAGTGTTGGGTGCAGAGCCGATCAAGATGGTGGCGGCACCTGCTGAAAGGTCTGCAATACGATTTTGCGATCTTCATCGTCCCCGATCGCATCGACGGCAGTCACCGCCGCAGCGTAGGACTCTCTGTGGAGTTGAGATTCCCCTGCTGCAGCCGCAGCATGAGAGTGAATCACGTGCGTGTAGGCGAGTTCCCAATCTTCAGTCTCTCGGGCCAGAAAGTAGGACTTAACTTCGTTGGCATACTTAAGTGCAGATGCGCCGTAGCCGAGGAGCGCGTGGACTTCTGCTAGGAGTGTCTTTGCGCGCATATCGTTGAGTTCTGCTCCCATCGTGGCCCAGTGAAGCGCCGCTGCGTGTGCCGCATTCAGCATCTCCAGGTCCTCTTCAGGGGTTCGCGATTGCGCCGCAAGTTGCCAGCCGCGATTGTTGCACTCCATGGCGAAGTAGCGATGCCAAGTCTTGGGATCTGTATCTTCGGGTTCGTGTGGCATGTTCTTTCCCTGTGCGTCTAACGGCTTGAGTGATCAGCGGTCGGCCTTAGGCCGATCCGTTGCATCATCTTGATACTAATGAGTACGCGTCCGGTGAGCCCATGGTGATTGCGGCTTGAGTCTCGCGCGCACAACCGGATGATCGCTTCCACAAAGGAGGCTGATGATGACGAGTGCTGATGAAATGCGAGAGCTGTTCGTTCGGTGGAAAAGTTCGGGCCAGAGCCTGATGGCGTTTGGGAAAGCCGAGAACGTGGCCTACGCGAAGCTTTTGTACTGGCGCCGCAAGCTCGAGGGGAAACCGACTCGGAAGCGCGAATCGCCGAAACCGAATTTGGTGCCGGTGCGATTGGTATCGGACAAGCGCAATCCAGTGCAGAGTTCGAATCCGTTTGAAGTCCGTTTCGCTAACGGCACGTCTATCGAGGTGCCGACCGGTTTCGACGAACACGAACTGCGCCGGTTAGTCGGAGTGCTGCTCGCATGCTGAGCCTGCCGCCGTCGGTGCGACTATTTATCGCGCGCGGCGCGACGGACATGCGGAAGTCTTTCGACACGCTTTCCGCGCTGGTCATGGACGTGATCGATGAAGATCCGCAGTCAGGCCATCTGTTTCTTTTTGTCAACCGTCGTCGCGACCGACTCAAAGTGCTTTGGTGGGATCGGTCGGGATACTGCTTGCTGGCGAAGCGGCTCGAGCATGGCCAGTTTCGGTTGTTCGATCAATCGAGCGGTAATACCGGAGCTTTTGAAATGTCGGCCAGCGAATTGACGCTGATCCTGGACGGCATTGATTTGCGCGGATCGAAGCGGCGCTTGACGAGTGACAGCGTGAAGAAAATTCGAGCGGAAACCGGTACTTAAACCGACCAACGCTACCGAAGATAAATGGGTGACGATTGCCCAAGATATCGAAGCAAAACTCGAGCGACTCACGGAACAGGTCGCGCGCTTGACGGAGAAAGTCGAGTCGCTCACGATCGAGAACAAGATCCTTCGCGAGGAGAACGCGCTGCTTAAACGAGGGCTGTTTGGTCGCAAGAGCGAGCGACTGGAGCCCGGGCAGCTGAGCTTCTTCGAGGCGAATGCAGAAGCATCGCCCGTAGAGCCAATCGTGCCTGCGCCGAAGGAACCGGCGGCCGCAACTGGCCACGGGCGAGCGCCTTTTCCGCCGAACCTGCTGCGCGAAAGAATCGAACTCGATGTCCCCGAAGCGGACCTGCTTTGCCCGTGCTGCGGCAAGCAGATGAAGCGCATCGGCGAGGAGGTCACCGAACGCGGTCACTGCATCCCCGCGCGAATCGTGGTCAAGGAGTACGTGCGAACTAAGTACGCCTGCCCCGATGGGCACGCTGTCAAAACAGCCGAGCTCCCCGATGGAGTGATCGACGGCGGCAAGTACGAAGCCTCGGTCTACGCTCACATCGCCACGTCGAAGTACGCCGATCACCTGCCCTTGCACCGATTGGAGGGCATCTTCAAACGGCACGGTGTGCACATCTCGAAGCAAAGCATGTGGGACATGCTGGTGCGTGTGGACGAGCTGCTCGCGCAGCCGGTGCTGGTGCAAATGCGAAGCGAACTGCTCGAAGAGAGCGTGTTGCACGCGGACGAAACGCCGGTAACGATGCGACTCGAGGACGGCAAAGGCACTAAGAACGGATATGCCTGGGGCTGGCGGAATCTGCATCGCGCAGGCGAGCCATCAAAAGCACTGGTGGAGTTTCGAACGAGTCGGGGGCGTGACGGGCCAGCTCGTTTTCTCGGCGATTGGTCGGGGACGCTGATCGCCGACGGCTATGCCGGTTACGACGAAGTGATTCGAACGAATGCGATTACGCGGGCGGGCTGCTGGGCTCATGCGCGTCGCAAGATAAAGGAAGCAGTGGATACGGGTTCGAGCAATGCCGAGGGCCTGCTCGCGCTCGTGCAGAAACTGTTTGCGATTGAACGGCCAATCAATGAACAGGTGCAGGCTGGCGAAGTCGATCGTGAGCAGCAGCTCGCGATGAGGCGCGCTGCGCGCGGGGAACAATCGAAGAGTGTCGTCGATGCGATTTATCAGGAAGCCGAAAGGCTCGATGGACTGCGCTCCACGGTGCCTAAAGGAAAACTCGGTAAGGCAATCGGCTACCTAATGTCGCAGCAGCGATCGCTTCTGGCCTTCCTGGGTGATCCGCGATTGCCGATTCACAACAACGATGCCGAGCGTGACCTGCGGCACCTGGCCGTAGGGCGTAAAAACTGGCTGGTCTTCGGCAGCCAGCGCGGCGGCGAGGTCGCGTGTCGACTCTACTCGCTGGTGCTCTCATGCAAACAGTGCGGTGCAGATCCCGAGGCTTACATCGAGGATGTCCTGATGAAGGTCGCGACGACGCCAGCTTCGGAGATCGCGTCGCTCACGCCGTGGGCGTGGCAAGCTGGCCGATCGGCGAGGTAAACCCCGCCCAGTCAAGCGGCAACCGACATGCGCTCACCGGACGCGTACGCTGACGTGGCGTACACACCGATGAACTTAACCTCATCGTGGCCATCTAACTCGTACGCATGCTGTAGGGTGAACACCGTTTCCATGTGTGCCTAACGGTGTTGGTTATCAGCGTTCGGAAGAAGGCGGAGCCGTTGCATCACCTGGTTAGGCAAAGCTCTTATAGACGTCCCACTTGGGGTCTGGGCGGATAATGAGCTGTAGTTCATGGCCTGTGATGGTCTTGGTATACGTTTCGATTAGTGCGCGCGTTTGGTCTGGATCGGATGTATAGAAAACGAACTCACGCATGCCCCCGGTGGTGATGCTCGCTGCGTACAAGCACAGGCGGTTTGCCTCGAGGGCAGAGGCCAGGTCGTCTTCGATCTGTGCAAGTTCATTCGATTCCAGCGGACCAGGAAACCCGGATTCGTCCGCGTCCCGAAAGGGAATTGCGACCCCCACTTGGTGTGCGAAATCAGGATGGCCTACTGCTTGAGCAACGCCATGGTTGATCCGAAGGATCATTGGGCGTCCTTCGTTTTTGCCTTGAAGTACCACCCAGCTCTCGGAGATGTCGAGATCTTGAGCTTCCGGGAATCTTCTTCTAAATGGCCACATATTTTTGTCTTGCCTAACGATTGGGGTGAACAGTGGTGGAGGCGAAGCCGACATCCGTTCGCATCACCTTGTTAGGTGCCGACATCTTAGATGTGTTTCCATTCCTCTACGACCACCTGGTACTTATCCTCGTAAAGAATCTTGCCTGGACTCTGTGACCTCAGGAGGCGCACCTGCACACCGTGCTCGCGCAGGAGCGAGACAATTCCCCACACCTTCTCGATCGATTCGCCTGCATCGTCCTTGAACCAAGAGGAGGCCTCCCATGACCAACCGCTGCTTGAGAATGGTGGGCACGGGAGGTTCTCGTTTAGCCACTCGTAGGTCTCTTCGAGCCATTCCGCCTCGTGCTGATCGAGAATGCCATCGTCTCGTAGGATCCGCGCTTCGGTAATAACACCCGTCAACAACTTGTGACTCTCTCTGTCGGAGCCAACTACGAAGCGAATGAACATCGTTCACCTAACGGCTTCGGTGATCAGCGGTCGGCTGCGTGCCGATCCGTTGCATCGCCTTGATACTAATGAAGGCCTCTCCTGAACCTACCCACCGGCTGGGTAGGCTGGGCGTAACACCACCCCAATTCAGGAGAGACCCATGCGATTCTACACCGAACAGCATGCCCATTACTGCGGTATCGATCTTCACGCGAAAACGATGTACCTCTGCGTCCTCGACCAAACGGGCGAGATTGTCCTCCATCGCAATATGCGCTCCTCGCCGGAAACGCTCCTTCGAGCAATCGAGCCTTTTCGAAAGACCTCGTCATCAGCGTCGAGTGCATCTTCACGTGGTATTGGCTAGCGGATCTCTGCGAGCGCGAGGGCATCCCCTTCGTTCTTGGCCATGCGCTCTACATGAGAGCGATTCACGGCGGGAAAGCCAAGAACGATAAGATTG
>JAJDEU010000026.1 GCA_029259635.1 Planctomycetota bacterium
CACATACCCCTGCCGTGGCTACACCTACGACGTTACCGCAATCGGCGTACGACTCAGGGCCAGAGTGGCGGGCTAGGCCTTCTCTGTAGGACTCTTGCATTCCCAACTCCAATCCGGTTTATCCCGGCGCTTACGGTGGCCTCTTTCGTCTTTGCCGGCACACTTCAGTCGCCCGACAGTACGCTACAGTTGGGTAAGAGCTTCTCTAGTCGCTTGGCATTCACGTCATAAGGCGTGGGAGTAGGGCAAACTCCACTCAGCCCCACATCTAGCAAACGCATTTGCTTCTCACTTCCGAGTACTTCAACAGAATCGGCACTAATGGAGCGAACACGGAATAGGCTGAGAAACGTTAAGTCATATTGAGTGCAAAGGGCGCTGACACCCCTGTCAGTCACCGCAAGCACACTGTGAGCGAGATTGACCTTTTTGAGTTTCGGAAGTTTCAGGGACGCAAGATGTTCCAAAATGGCATCCGTCGCGACTCCTTCGAGGCGAAGAACCTCCAATTTGGGAAGTCGCGGCAGACTCTTGAAATCTTCTTCGGATAATTTGGACATTGACAGATTGAGATATTGGAGGTTCTGAAGGGCGCCAAGAGGGGACAAATCCGCACCGCGCGAATCCACCCCATTTAGCGAAAGACCTCGAAGGGACGTGATTTCCGAGATCCACTTGATGTCATCCGCCGCCGCATCAGTTGGCAACCGTAGCCATTGGAGACTAGTAGACTCCGCGATTTTCCGCTTTGCGCTTTCCGACAGATGATACTTGTGCAGATCAAGCAGCTTCGGCATTTCCTTTTGAACGGAATCGATGACCTCTAATGGAATGGGCTCGGTGGGCGGGTCCGCAGTCAGTGCCCAATAAATTACTAGGTGGCGGTTGGGAGGAGTGTAACCGACGATCCGGCGCGGGATTGGGTCGAAGAGGAGGAGGCATGAGAAACTGGGGTAAGTAAAAAGAAGGCTTCCATGCCATGATGGTGGTGGCGTTACAAAACCAATCTCCTCCAAGGCAAGGAAGCCAGCTATGAAGGTCGCACATTCCCTTTCCGCAGGCAAGATTGAAAAGCTCGTCGATATGGCGGTTGAACTCCAACAATTTGTTGACCAGGCCGCCGCGGCCGGTGATTCGCTGTACGAAACCGAAAAGAGCGTCTTGGCGAAGATCCTGAAAATGGGGCATCTGGCGATCGACAGGTTCCTTCAAGGCCAAGGCGACGGCGATTTGGGTCTCACGGCGCAAACGGCGGACGGCGTCGAGTTATATCGCAGCAACACCCCGCAGAAGCGGCCCTTGCGAACCGTGTTCGGCGAACACGTCTTTCACGCTTACGTCTACACCCCCGGCCCCAAGCAGAAAATCGCGTTGCGGCCCATCGACGCGCGACTCAATTTGCCGGCCGGGAAGTACTCGTACTTGTTGGAAGAGTTCTCGCAATATTTTTGTGTGGAACAGGCTTTCGGCCAGGCGACTGACGCGTTTCACACCGTGCTGGGCCAGCAGCTATCGATGGATACGTTGGAGCGGACCAATCAACGCGTGGGTCAGCAGGCCGACGAATATCTCCATGCGTTGCCGACGCCTCCGGTGAAGGAGGAAGGCGCGTTGCTGGTGGCCACCGCCGACGGCAAGGGCGTGCCGTTGATCCGCGACCACGTGAAAGCTCCGCCAGTGCATGGCCCTAAACCCTCGCGGCCTGGCAACCGCCGCATGGCCACTTTGGCCTGCGTGTATTCGGTGGATCCCTATGTTCGCACGGCTGAAGACGTGCTGGCGGCCTTGTTTCGCGATGAGCCTGAAAGAGACGCCCCCGCACGTCCACGTCCTTGTCACAAGCGGTTGACGGCCTGCTTTCCCACGATGGAAGACGCCGGCAGCGAAGATGAGCTGTTGATTCGAGGCGACATCCAGGCGTGGACCTGGGCCGCCGAGCAAATCCACCAGCGTCGCGCTGACGGACAGGTTTTGGTTCGTCTATGCGACGGCCAGGAATCGCTCTGGCGAACCGCGGACATCTGCATGGGACTGGAGTACAAGGATGACCGTCAGAAGCGGTCGGAAAACGTGGTGGATGTCCTGGACCTGATTCACGTCAGTGGTTACGTGTGGTTGGCGGGCCGGGCGATTTATGGAAAAAACGCCTCGTCCGTGGAGTCGTTCGCACGGGACCGTTTGTTGCGGATCTTGCGGGGCAAGGCAGCGGGCGTGATTCGCGGGATCCGACGCATGGCGACCGAACGCGGACTACGCGGACAAAAGTTGACGGACGTGTACAAAGCCTGCAATTATCTGGAGAACAACTTGGAACGCATGCGCTACGACGAGTACCTCGCGGCGGGCTACCCTATCGCCAGTGGCGTGATCGAGGGGGCCTGCCGCCATTTGGTCAAGGACCGCATGGAGCGAACCGGCATGCGGTGGCGAGAGCCTAACGCCGGGTCGATGTTGTTCGTGCGCGCGTTGGAAGTCACGGACCTCTGGGAGCCGTTTCAAAAACACCGCCAAGCCGTCGAGCGAAAGCGGCTGCACCCACATCGAAAACTACTCAACGATCACTCACCCAACGCGAACATCGCTCTCTGAACATCTGCGCCGGATCGTCGGTTACACTC
>JAJDEU010000027.1 GCA_029259635.1 Planctomycetota bacterium
ATAACCTTTTGGCGTCCCCCCCCATGCATTTCCGCCTGGGCCCAGGACTCCAAAAGTTTAGATCTGAACCGGGTTCGGTATTACACCTTCACAGTAAACTCGCCGTCGCGCCGATATCTCAATCAACGGTTCACATGAAGCTCGCCCTTTTGATCTCGCTGACCATGTTCCTGGGATCAGCTTGCCGCCAGGCTCCGCCCCCGGGTGCTTCCGGCGAGACCATCTACATCCTTCAGAATTGCGCGAACTGCCACGGCGAGAGTCTTGAGGGAACGCCGCGCGGGCCTGCGCTGATGGAGCTAGGTGAGTACTGGGACCGATCCACAATGGCGAAATTTTTTGCAGACCCGAAAACGATGGCCAAGCAAGACGCCCGCCTCTCGGCCATGGTCAAGAAGTACGGAACCGGGATGTCGACCTACGACAACCTGAGTCAGAACGAGCGTCTGCGCCTGGCCGACTACCTGCTCGACGCCCCGTAAATCGAGTTTCCGGGTTGGGGTTGCCCGCTTCGCTGTGCGAATTTGGAGATTGCGCCAATAGGCTCGGCGGGATCGCCGTTTCTCTTCGCGAAGCCACTCATGCTCCCTGGATCAGACGGACAACTCCTGCGACTCGCGCGAAAGGGCGATGCCCGAGCCTTTGAGGCTCTGGTTCATCGTCATCAGTCGGCGCTCTTGCGCCATGCGCGCGCTCTGCTCGGAGAGTCCGGCGGATACGAGGACGTGGTGCAGGAGGTCTTTCTTCGTCTCGCGCAAAAGCCACCCGAGCTGCCTACAGACTCGGACGCTGATGCCGATCGCGAGCGCGCCTACCTGCTCTCCTGGCTGCACCGCGTAACGAGGAACTGCTGTATGGATGCAATGCGAACAACGACGCGCCGCAAGGTGCGCGAAGAACGGGCGGCGGCTCCCGAAGCCGTCGACGGTGGAATCGGTGAGGTCGAGGGTCGCGACACGCGCGAAGCGGTCGAGCGCAGCCTCGAGAAATTGCCGCAAGACCAACACGAGGTGGTCGTTCTGCGGCTGCTCGGCGGACAGAGCTACAAGGAGATCGCGGAGATCACGGGCAAGAAAATCGGCACGGTCGGTTGGCTCGTGAGCGAAGGATTGAAAGCGCTCTCGAAAGAGCTCGGTCCGTTGCTCTCCCTGTCACCGACGCGCCATCCGGATTCGAGAACCACGAGCTTGCGAGGAGAACTGTCATGAAGCACGACGAACAAGAGATGCACGAACTCCTTTGCGCTTACGTGCTCGGCGAAGTTACGGATGACGAGCGCGCGCGGGTGGAAGTCGCGCTGGCGCAGGACGCGAGTTTGCGCGAAGAGCGCGAGCGGCTCGAGGCGACGATCGGTTTGGTTCAAGGCGTGATGGGCGAGCCGGAGTCGCTGTCGGACAGTGCGACGAGTGAGCTCTTCGAAAAGGCCAAAGTTGGTGTTCAAACGCCAATTTGGAGCCGTCCGAGCTTTCGCATTGCCGCAGCGCTACTCGTGATGGTCGGCGGAGCGCTGATGTTCTTTCCGCGCGAGAAGCCGGCGACTGGGTCGGATGATCTCGCGCATTATTCCGATCCGCACGGGTTGATCGCGAAGAACGTGGTCGAGAAAGAAGAGACGCCGCGAGGATTGCTCGACCGTGCGGCGGAGGAGCCGAGAACGCCTGGAGAAGGGAAGCTGCGTCGCCAGGACGGGCGAGCGGAGGATGCGCCTAGCTCTAATTCAGCTGATTCTTTCAAGCGCGATCAAGTCAATGTGTTGGAACGTCTGGGAGAGGCTGATTCAGACGGTGGTGTCGAAAACTCGGAGGCATTGATCAGCACTGAGTCCATCAAAAAAATGACCGGCATAGATGGAGTCCAAGTCTGGAAGGTTGAAGTGGCCGAGCCATCGGACGAAGCGAATCCGTCGACGCTCAAATTGGGAGAATCTCGCGCGCTAAAGGATTTGGGATACACGGGAGCCGAGAACCCCTCGACTTCTGAGGTGGCCGAAGTGTTTCCGGAAGTCCGAGGTGAGTTCAAACGTGCTGATCGAGGCGTGCTTATCGCGAGGGATGTTGCGCGTGATAGCCGTTCGAAATCAGAGACGCGGACTGCGGGCGAGAATTCCGAGGATCGCATGGCGAAACCCGGTAACTCAAAATTGCAGGATCGCGATGACAAGAGTGGGCTCGTTAGGGGGTTTCCGACTCATCAGGGAGGAATGAGGGACGCGCTGTCGCCAAAACTTCCCACGGGAACTTACCGGGGGCCGGGAGATTCGAAGCCTCCGGGATATGGCGGGCTTGGGCGAAGCGGCGGGAAAACTTCGGCTGAAAAAGTTCGTCGGCCTGCGAGTTCGGGACCGGCCGGCCCGGGCGGTCCGGTCGGCCCTTCGACTTCCGCTCGCGAGCTGGGAAATCCGTTACTCAGCAACGTGATCTTCGAAGTTCAAGGGCCTGTGAACGGCGTGAACTTAGGTTTTCTGGGCAATCAGTACTACTTGTCCTCAACGATTGAATTTGCGGGCTCTCTCCCTGAGCAAACAAAACCGGCCGCGGCGCCGGGTAGCGATTCAAATAGAACGAGGCTTCGTTCTAGGGCCTCGGAAAAACCGCTACTCAGCGCAGAGACTCTTCACTTGAGATCACTTGGAATGCATCGCAACGAGGATTCATTGTCCTTTGCCGATCGCATGATTTCGGAGTGCAGGCCACTCTCCGGCGAAGCGCCCTCGAGAATGTTCTTCCGCTACTGGGGAGATAAGGCATTCGAGTATCCGCTGAGTGATCCGCTCTCGACGTTTTCCATCGACGTGGATACGGCCAGCTTTGCGGTGGCGCGCGAGTACCTGCGACGTGGTGTGCTTCCGCCGAAGGAAGCCGTGCGCACGGAAGAGTTCCTCAACTACTTCAAAGCGGACGTTCCGGCACCGACGGAGAGCGACTTTGGAATTCACACCGAGCTTGCGCCCAGTGAGTTTGGCGACGGCAGCGCGGAGAGTTGGATGATGCGCGTCGTTGTGCGCGGTCGCGAGGTCACGAAGGCCGAGCGAGCGCCGCTCTCCTTGACCTTCGTTGTCGATACGTCGGGTTCGATGAAGGAGCAAAATCGCATGGAGCTCGTCAAGCACGCGCTGCGCCTGCTCGTTACGGAGCTCGATGCGAATGACTCGATTGCGCTCGTGTCGTTCAACTCGGAGGCGCGACTGGTGCTTCCGATGATCTCGATTGCGAACCGGGGTTCGATTGAGACGGCGATTCATGCGCTCACCGCCAATGGAAGCACGAATGCCGAAGCCGGACTGAAGCTCGGTTACGCGCAAGCCGTCGACGCTCTGCGCGAAGACGCGGGGAATCGCGTGATCTTCCTGTCGGACGGTGTCGCGAACGTCGGCATCACGGACCAAGAGCGCATCGCTGAGGATGTCCGCGCGCAACGCGAACGCGGCATCTACCTCAACACGATCGGTGTCGGCATGGGAAACCACAACGACACATTCTTGGAGCAGCTCGCGAACAAGGGTGATGGGCTCTGCAACTACGTCAATGACGAGCGCGAAGCGCATCGCGCGATCGTCGAGAACTTCACCGGTGCTTTCGAGACGATTGCGAGCGACGTGAAGATTCAAGTCGAGTTCGATCCGAAGCAGGTCGAGAGCTATCGATTGCTCGGGTATGAGAACCGCGCGATCGCGGATCGTGATTTCCGGAACGACGCCGTCGACGCGGGCGAGGTCGGTGCCGGGCATCAGGTCACGGCGCTGTACGAACTGGTGCGAATCGGCGGGCGTGAGGGCGAAGAGGCGCCGCTTGCGACGGTGCGACTTCGCTGGAAGAAGCCGATCTTGCCGCGCTTGGAGCTAGGTCTCGAGGTTGAGGCACCCGAGGTGACGGAGATCGAACATCCCGTGCGGGCGAGCGACGCGGCGAGTGCCTTTCTCTCCGCCTCTACTGGCTACCGTCAGTCGGTCGTTGTCGCCCAGTTCGCGGAGTTCTTGCGCCGTAGTCGGCACGCTCGCACAGATTCCGTAGATGCGCTGATCGTGAAGGCCAAGCAGTTGGAGCTCGAGATGCGCGACAAGGAGTACAGCGAGTTTGTCGCACTTGTCGAGGGCAGCGCCGAGCTCATTCGACAAAGTCTCGCTTCGCAAGATGAACTGGCGATGACACTCGATGCGTTGCGCGAGAATCACATCTTGCGCGCAAAGTACGAAGCGCTCATCGAGTCGAATCCGAACGAGCGAGATACGCGTGACGGGGAACTAATCGAAGAGATCGAGTTGCGAAACCGCGAGCTTGAGGAACGCATTCGTCAGATCGTGACGAATGCGGGAGCGGCGACCAGGGATCGGTAGGACGCGAGCCGTTGAGTGCGAAACTTGCGCAAGCGCTCTAGAGCGCCTTCGCGTGGAGGATAAGCCCTAGATCGTTCGCGTGGCCTTTCGATCGTCGCGAGGCATGGCACAATCCATGTCTCGCGGGTCATTCTCAGGCCTCGCGATACGCGACTTCCCTCACCTCCCCTCACCCCCGAATTCCTTCCACCATGCTGAAGCCCTCGTCGTTTCTAAAAATCGGTGCACTCTCGATCGCTCTCGGCTCTTTGGTTTCGGCGCAGGCTGAACCGCGCGACCTCTCGACTTGGAATGGGCAAGAGGAACTCGCTCGTCTTGGTGGCGAGCTTCCGGAAGGCGTGCGCTGCCTCTCTCCCGAGCCCGATCCGAGCTTCGTCTCCCCGCCACTGTTCGCGACGGACGCGGGTTCGCAAGCGGACTGCATGTATCGATTCACGAGGCCGACGACCGATTACGATTCGACGGTGATCTACGAGATTCCGGTCGTCTTCCATATTATCGAGGACAATGCGGGCGTCGGGTTCGTGCCTTACGCTCAGGTCTTGAACCAGATCGACGTCTTCAACGAAGACTTCAACGCGCTCCCCGGAAGCAACGGTGCACCGGGAAACGATGCGCGAATTCGATTCGTTCTTGCGACCGTGGATCCGATGGGCGAACCAACTACGGGAGTCACTTACAGCAGAAATTCCCAGTGGTTCAATGACGGCGGGCAGTATTGGAACACGCTCGCGTGGGATACGAACCGCTACATGAACGTGTACAGCAACAACGGTGGGGGTTCCGGACTGCTCGGTTATGTTCCCGGTCTTCCACAGCAGGGCAACGTCGTCGGGAATGCCTTCGATCGTGTCGTCGTGCAGTGGGACACCGTCGGCAAGGACACTCCCCATGGTTTGCCCTGGGATCAGGGACGAATTGCGACGCACGAAGTTGGTCACTATCTGGGGTTGTGGCACACCTTTGCCGGTGGATGCGGAATCCCAGGT
Source organism: Planctomycetota bacterium (assembly GCA_029259635.1). GTDB lineage: Bacteria > Planctomycetota > UBA1135 > UBA1135 > OFTM34. Next base: position 5,323 of record JAJDEU010000027.1, read on the forward strand.
CGCTGTTATCGGTCGGGAGATTACATCTGCGACACGTCACCGGAGTCTTCACCGACCAACGGTTGCGGGGTTGGCAAAGTGTCCTGTGGATTGCCGGCACCGGTGAGTAACTACATGGACTACACCGACGATGCGTGTCTTACCGATTTCACCATCGAGCAGAATCGCCGCATGCGGTGCACGATCAGTCAGTGGCGTCCGTTGCTCGCGAGGATCATTCAGCCGAGCACTCTCGTAACGGACAGCAGCGCCGTCTCTCTGTCCGCTGGCGGGACGGTGACGCTGGACCTCGAGAGCTCAATCTCGATGGGCTCATGGTTTTACGTCATGCTCGGGAGTCTAACGGGCACGTCGCCCGGCGTGGCTTTGGGTAACGGGGTCGTGATTCCGCTCACGTACGACCCGTACTTCCAGCTCATGCTCTCCAGTCCGGGTTCCGCCCCGTTCAAGAAAGCTCGTGGCTTCTTGGATCACAACGGTCGCGGAAGAGCGCGGTTCGTCGTGCCGCCCGGATCCGATCCGACACTGGCGGGACTTCAGCTCTATCACGCGTACATCGCGAGCCCCGATGCCGTCACCTTCACCTTTGCGAGCGAAGCCAAAGGGCTCTTGCTCATGCCCTGAGATAGGGACGTGGTGGCCGGCGCTTAAACTTCAGTTTCCGAGGAGGGACTTGGCGCCCTGCCACCCTCCGAGTACGGCCAGCAGGCCGAGCAAGACATTGGCGACGATGCTGGAAATAGCGAGCCACCACATTCCGTCTTTGATCAGGGCGAAGCTCTCGTAGCTGAACGCCGAGAAGGTGGTCAGGGATCCGAGGAAGCCGACGCTCACCAGCAGCCTCGTCTGGTCGGACATCGCGTGCCGATCGACGACGAGCCACGCGATAAATCCGATCACGAGGCAACCGAGCGTGTTGACGAGCAGGGTGCCGAGCGGAAAACCGCTCGAGGTCCATCGCTGAGCTAGACCGGAGAGCGCGTAGCGCGTGATCGCGCCGATGAATCCGCCCAATCCAACGAGGAGTACATTCATGATCGCGATCCTAGCGCACTGGAGAAGGTGGCAATACGGTGTCGCACACTCGGTTGCCGGTTTTCCGATAAGCACCGGGTTCGGTATTCAACCTTCCCGCTCCGTCAGCCGGCTAATCAACCGGCAACCGAGTGTGCGACACCGTATTGCCACCTTCAGCGATGCGAAGGACACATTCGGCGCTAGGATGTCGGCGCGAAAATGGGACTCCACTCACGCATGAATCGCCCCAGTGTTATCGGAATGACGATGGTCGTCCTCGCGCTGCTCGCCGCCGGGTGGGTGCGCACCATCGAACCGACGATCATCTCGGCGCCGGAGAGCGAAGGCGAAGCGCTCCCGATTCTCGAGCCGATGCAGCTCCTGCGCGTCGGCGGTGAAGAGCGCCTCGCCGAGCTCGACATCCTGGTCGACTTGAACCGCCGCGTCGCCTTCGCGGACACGCGCCTCGACCTACTCGATCTGGACGGCTGCCCGCCCCTCGGAGATTGGATTCGCGGCCCGCGCGGTCTCGCCTTCGAACAAACCGTCGCCGCGCTCTCGCGCGGCTCGCGCACCGAAGCCCTCGCCGCCCTCGCCCTCGTCTTTCAACTCGCGCGCACCACCGAGTGGGCTCCCGGCGTCTTCGGTGGAGCGCAAGCTCCGGAACGCCTCGGCGGCTTGCTCTCGGTCTGGCTCGATCGCTGGGGCGAGGACGCGATGGACGACGCGCAGCTCTACGAGCCGACTCTCGCCGCCGTCCTGCTCTACGGTCACGTGATGAACGTCGCCTTCAAGAGCGGCATGTTCGAGACGAGCGTCGTCTCCCGCGAACGTGCGCAAGCCAATCTCACGCGCTACGCCGGTGAGCAGGGCGAGCGCCGCTCCGCCCTCGGCATCGCCCTCAACACGCGCTTTCCCGGAGCCTTGGCGAGCGCTGTGACGGACGGGGACCTCTCCGGCTTCACGCGCGAGACCGAGCTCATCTTTCCCGAACTGAACGGAGAGTGCGGCCAATGAACGTTCACGTCGAGCGCGAAGAAGCGGGCGAGCGCAGCTCCGCCGACCAGCTCCTCGTCGCCTGCGCGATGATCGGCGTCGGTGGCATCCTGCTCGGGCTTCAGCGCCAGGCCGACGGCAACTTCTGCGGCACGGGCTTCGCGTCTCTCGGAATGGGCGCCGTCATCGCGCTCTTGCCGATGCTCTTCGCGCTCGTGAGCGGCTCCTCCGCCGCCAAACCGATGCTCCCGCACACGCGTCTCGCCGCGCTCTCGAGTCTCGTCGGTTTCGCCGGCCTGACTTTCGTCGCGAGCGGCGTACTCGTCCCCGGCGGCCCGTGGATGTTCATCGAAGCATTGATCTTGCTGCTGGTGCTCTCGCGCCGCGGCCGCGAAGGCGAAATCGCCGGAGTGCGCATCAGCCACGGAACGGTGATCTGGCTCGCGTTATTCCTCTTCGCGCGTCTATGGGTTACCTATCAAGGCGTCCAGAACGAGTGGGCGGCGGTCAGCTTCGATGTCCCGCTGCTCTCGAGCCTGCCGTGGGTACCCGCGAGCATGCAGGTCGTCTCGCTCGGTGACTTCACCGCGGCCGAGTTCGGAATCCCTGCGCAAGGGCTGCACTTTTCGCACACCGTCGCTCTGTGGGCCGTCGGTTTGGCCTTTTGCGTCGGTGGACTCTGGTGGCGGCATCGCGCCGGCGTCGAGTGCGAGAACGATCGCGTGCACGAGACGATTCATCGCTTGCCGCCGGCCTACGCGTCACTGGTCGAGTTGATTCTGCCCGAAGACGAGTGGCGCGAACTCGGCTTGCACGGATTGAACGAACGCCAGAGGCGGAAGCGCCTGGCTCAGCTCACTCAAGAGCGCGTCGTCCGCCAAGTCGAGTTCAACCGCGCCTTCCTCGCCGGTCGCCCTGCGATCGATGAAGGTTCCCCCGCGTTCGTCAATGACATCCATCAGGTCATCGAGAGCTATTCCCCACCCGCGCTTCCCGCGCCGTCGACGAGCGACGTTTCTAAGCCGTAGATTCCAGCCATGCGTGACTCCCATTGGAAAGCGATCGGCGCGCTCTTCGCTGCAGTAGCGGTAGCGATGGGAGCTTTTGGTGCTCACTCGCTTCAAGAGCGATTGACCGAAGCCGATCAGTTGGGCAACTGGGAGACGGCCGTGCGCTACCAGATGTGGCACGCGCTCGCGCTGATTCTGTTCGGGTTGATGCACCGTCAAAAGGGCGGCGCTTCGCCGGCGATTGGGTGGCTCTTTACGGTCGGGATTCTGTGCTTCAGTGGGTCGCTCTTCGCACTAGCGCTGGGCGTACCCGCCGCGTACATCTGGCCCGTCACACCGATCGGTGGATTGCTGCTCATGCTCGGCTGGATTCTGTTTGCGATCGCTGCTCTGCGACCCGCCAGAGACTGAATAAGGCTCGCTCACAACAGAATTCGAGAACGCTGTATAGTTGTGGCCCCGATCGGCCCGAGTACCGGAACGATCGCGTTTACCGACTCTTACCAGATGAAATTCCGCTCTCAACTCTTCATGTTCGCGCTCGGCTTTTTGGCCGCGGGCTGCGCCATTCTCGGCGACGATGAGGATGACTACCCGATCACCGAAATCGTCGCCGGCGAGCTCGGCGATATGGGCAGTATCTCGGTCTGCGGGGATGTACTGCTCGGAGAGATTCCGTCCGTTCATGCACTCGATGTAGCGAACCGTCGCGGAATTCGAACGCTGATCAGCCTCTTGCCCAGCGAAGCGCCGCAGGATCAGGTCATCGCCGCTGAGTGTCGCCGCTTGGGGATCGCGTTCGTTCCGATCGGCATCGACAACGAAGTGCCCGACGATCGCGACGTCGATCGCGTCATGGAAGCGCTCAACATGGAGGGGCGCGGATCGGTGCTCATGTACTGTGAGACGGGCAGCCGAGCGATGATGTTCTTCGCGATCTATCGCGCCGTTCATGATGGCGTCCCTGTCGAGAGCGCTCTCGAAGCCGCGCGCCGCGGCGGAATGACTCCAGGCCAAACCGAGCTCGTGCGCGAGCAGGTCGCGCGACTGCTCGCTTAGCCTCTGAGCCGAACGGGCTTCGAGCGGTAAGTCCCGGCTTCTCCCGATGACAGCGCCAAGTGGAACGCTGAACAAAGAGCCCCGTCTCGTCTGGACGGGTGGCCAATTCAGTGTGGTTCGAGCGCTCGTCGGTTGCTTAATCGGCATTCGCTACATACTCCTTCTGCCGATCGCCAATGCGCCGATTTTCGCGACTGACGAGCAAGACCTCTCGACCGCGCAAGAGTTCTTGGATGGCGCCAAATGGATCGGTCCCGCACCGCTCGGCTATCTACCGCTGGCGCTGGGACTGCTGCTCGCGATCGCGCTCGCTCTCGGCTACCGCACTCGAGCCGTGTCGTTTTCCCTGGTCCTCCTCTTCCTCGCCGAAGTGACCGAGGGTCTCTCTCCGCACGGAATCGCAGTTCCGACGCTGGCTGTGCTCGCCATCTACTGCGCGCTTCAACCTCCAGAACCCTTCGGTTCCCTCTCGGCTCGGGGGCGTTTGGATCCCGGCGGCGCTTGGAGCGAGCGCCGATTTTTGCGGCCTACTCTGTGGGTGTGGTTCCAGCTGGGCGCCCTGTTCACGGCGACGACCTTCCTTCGAGGATTCGATTCAATGGACGGAACCGATCCGCTCTGGGTTGTTGGCCCTGAATCCGAGGGCAGTTATTGGCTCCGCTCTTGGACCTCTCACGTTCCGGCTGTGATTCAGTCGTGTGGGGCGCTCGCGTACGTCGGAATCGTGGTTGTTGCAGCGATCTTGTCGCTCTTCGCGAGAACTCGGTTCGCAGCATGGTGCCTGTTCTTCGGCTTGCACGTCGCTTTGCTGGGCGTACTGACAATTCCCATGCGATGCTTTGCGGGGATGTTGGTTCTGCTCGCGATGTTCGACCCGAACTGGCTCGCGCCGAAGCGAATCGGTAGTCCGGTTCGGGTCTTCTATGACGGGGAGTGCGGTCTGTGCCATCGCATGGTCCGTCTGATTTTGGCGGAGGATCAGAGCGCGGATGGTTTCCGGTTCGCACCTCTGCAAAGTCCGGCATTCGAATCACGCGTCGACGCGAAGCAGCGAGCCGAGCTCCCCGACAGCGTCGCGGTCCTCACAACCGACGGTGAACTGGCCGTGCGCACGACCGCCGTCATTCAAATCCTCGATGGTCTAGGCGGACTCTGGCGCGTCGCGGCCTTCGCTCTGCGCGTCCCGCCCCGCGCGCTCGTCGATCTCGGCTACGACGCGGTCGCGAGCGTGCGCAAAAAGCTCTTTCTGAAACCCGAAGGCGCGTGCCCGATGATTCCGCCCAAGCTCGGCGAGCGCTTCGACTTCTGACGACTACCGACCTAGGTCGATCAGCTCGAGCATCACATCGCCGAGCCGGTCGCACTCGCTCTCCGTCGTGCACGACGGTGGCATGGCGTAGAGCACGTTGCCGAGCGGACGCAGCAAGACGCCGCGCGCGATCGCGGCTTGGCGCAGGTGCAAGCTTTGATTCGCGAGATAGCCCGTCGCCTCGCCCTTCGCGGTCGGGAGGTCAAGCGCGACGATTCCGCCGAGTTGACGGAGCGCGAGTTCGTGCGCTCGCTCGCCGAGGTGCTCATGCAACCGGTCGTGTATTCGTTCGCCGATCGCGCGCAGTTTTGCGGGCGTGTCCTCGCGTTGATTGATCTCGAGGGCGGCGAGCGCGACGGCACAACCGATCGGGTGCGCGGTGAACGTGTGGCCGTGAAAGAAGGCCTTCGCGCGATCCTCGGAGAGAAAGGTCTCGAAGATCTCTTCGGTCGCGAGCGTCGCGGCGAGCGGCATGGTTCCGCCGGTGAGGCCTTTGGCGATCGCCATCAAGTCAGGCGCGACGTTCGCTTGCTCGCAGGCGAACAGGCTGCCGGTGCGACCGAAGCCGGTCATTACTTCGTCGACGATGAGCGGGATGCCGGCGCGATCGCAGGCGGCACGCGCTTCTTGAATGACCTCGGGCGCATACATGTGCATCCCGGCAGCGCCTTGGACGAGCGGTTCGAGGACGACGCCGGCAACCATCTTGCCGAGGCGGTTGATGGCGGCCGGAATTTCGCCGAGCGCCGGGTTCACGCGCTCGACCTGAAAGAGCAGTGGCGCGAACGGCAGGAAGAAGGGATCGGGGTCGCCCAGAGACATCGCTCCAAACGTGTCGCCGTGGTAAGAGCCGGTGAGCGAGATGAACACGCGGCGCTTGGGTTCGCCCGCGTGTACGTGGCGTTGATAGGCCAACTTGAGCGCGATCTCGACGGCGGCGGAACCGTTGTCGGAGAAGAACACGCGCGAGAGATTGCCGGGCGCGACTTCGACGAGGGACTCGGCGAGTTGGACGGCGGGCTCGTGAGTGGTGCCGGCGAAGAGGACGTGGTCGAGCTCGCGCGCTTGACGCTGCATCGCGGTCACGATTTCTTCGCGGCCGTGTCCGTGCAGGCAAGCCCACCAGGATGAGATTCCGTCGATGAGCTCGCGGCCGTCCTCGAGGACCAAGGTCGCATCGTGGGCGGATGCAATCGGAAGGGGTTCTTCTTCGAGCGCGTGCTGCGTGTAGGGATGCCACGAGACGCGAGCATCGCGTTCGGAGAGCGAGCGCTTTCCCGTTGAACTCATGAGAACAGTTGCTCGAGCGGGTTTTGGTCGAGCCACTCGTCAAGCGCGCTCGCTCCCAGGTTTTCAAAGAGCGGAACCTCGAAGATCGCCGCGACGCCGCTCATTTGTGCGAGCGTCGAACGGTTGGCTTCGTGCGGTTCGCCGACGAGGAACAGCGCACGAGGCTCGAGATGGCGTTTGCGCAGTGCCTCAATCGAGAGCAGCGTGTGATTGAGAGTTCCCAGGCCGGAACGCGCGACGAGCACGAGCGGCGGCGCGTGCAACTCGAGCCAGTCGAGCTGGGTGAAGTGGTCGCGCAGCGGAACGAGAAGTCCGCCGGCCAGCTCGACAATCAAACGCTCGCCGGCCAGTGTCCGTCGAATACCCGCCAGCGAGGTCTCGAGCGCTCCGCTCGGAATCTCGCGACCGGCTGCGCGGGCCGCCGTGTGCGGAGAAGCGGGCTCGGGGAACTGAAAGGCGGGCGGCAGTAAGTGCGTTTGTTCGAGCTCCGCAAGGTTCGACACCTCATCCGTGTCACTGTCCGGTCCGGTCTGCACGGGCTTCCAATAGCGCGCGGGACCCAGGCGTCTCGCAGCTCGCACCAGCAGCGCGCTGACGACGGTCTTGCCGATGCCGGTGTCGGTACCAGTGACGAACAGGCGCGAGGCGAGCTCAGGCTCGGGCGTCGGTGCGGACGCCTTCTCGGCGCGCAAGAGGCGCGCTAGATCCTCGAGCTCGGCTTCCGTGTTCGTCGCATGGCAGACAATCCGCAGGCGCGAGGTTCCGGAGGGAACCGTCGGCGGACGGATCGCGCGAACGTCGAGACCGCTCGCTGCGAGCTTGGCCTGCAGCTCGAGCGCGTGCTCTTCGTTGCGCGCGGGGAAGGGGACGATCGCGGCAGCGGGAGTCGGAAGCCCGAGTGATTCGGCGAGCTTGCGCGCGTGCAGGAGAGTCGCTTCGCGCCCTGTGTCCGAGCTGCGAACTAACGAGATCGCGGCGGCGAGCGCGGTGGCTGATGCGGGCGGAGGAGCAGTCGTGAACACGAAGCTTCGCGCGCGATTGATGAGGACTTCGCAAAGCTCATGCGATCCGGCGACGATGGCTCCCGAACAGCCGAGCGCTTTGCCGCCCGTGATCAGCCGGGCTGCGAGCCGCTCGAACTCATGGTCGAGTGCGGCGCAGGCTCCCGCGCCTTCTGGTCCGAGTAGGCCAGCTGCGTGTGCCTCATCGACAATCAACCAAGCATCGTGCTTCGCGCACAGTCGGTCGAGCTCTTCGAGTGGCGCCAGGTCGCCGTCCATGCTGAAGATCGACTCGGTGATGACCAGGCGACGGCGCGCGTTCTTCGCGTGGACCAGGGCGCGCTCGAGTCCTTCGAGGTCGAGGTGCGGGTAGACGAAGGTGCGAGCGCGAGAGAGGCGAGCGCCGTCGATGATCGAGGCGTGGTTGAGCTCGTCGCTGAAGATCGCGTCGCCGCGTCCAGCGAGTGCTCCGATCAGGCCGAGGTTGGCTTGGTAGCCGCTCGGGAAGAAGAGCGCCGCTTCAACCGAGAGCCAGTTCGCGGCCAGCTTCTCCAGGAACACGTGCGCGAGTGCGCCGCCTCCCAGAAGGCGCGAGGCTCGCCCGCCGCTGCCATACGCGCTGGCTGCGCTTGCCGCCGCATCGCACAGAGTGGGGTGCGCGGAGAGGCCCAGGTAGTCGTTGGAGACAAAGTCTACGCCGAGCGAGTCGGACGGACTGGCGAGGGAGCGCAGCTGGTTCGCCTGCTCCAAACCCTCCAGCTCCGCACGCAGCTCTGCGCGAAGACCGTTTTGCTCAGTGGATTCCGCCATGGCGGAGGGCAGCGCTAGCGGCGCGCGTTCTGTTCGGCGGTGAGCCCGAGCTTCTCGAACAGTGCGGCGTCGCTCTTGGGCTCGGGGTTGGGCGTGGTCAGAAGCTCGCTCCCGACAAAGATCGAATTCGCGCCAGCCAAGAAACACATCGCCTGCGCCTCCTCGCTCAACTCCGTGCGACCGGCGGACAAGCGCACGCGTGAGTGCGGCATCAAGATGCGCGCGACGGCGACGGCGCGAACCATCTCCGTCCATTCGATCGGCTCGACCTCGCTGAGCGGCGTGCCCTCGACCGGGACGAGCGCGTTGATCGGGACGCTCTCCGGCGGCGGATTGAGTGAGGCCAGCTCGAACAGGAGCTCGGCGCGAACTTTTTGATCTTCGCCCATTCCGAGGATGCCACCGCAACACACGGAGATGCCGGCGCTGCGAACGTTCGAGATCGTGTTCAGTCGATCTTCATAGCTGCGCGTGCTGATGATCTTGTCGTAGTGGCTCTTGCCGGTGTCGAGGTTGTGGTTGTAGTAGTCGAGGCCGGCGTCCTTGAGCTGGCGCGCTTGACCTTCCTCGAGCATGCCGAGCGTGACGCAGCTCTCCAGTCCTAGCGCATGTACACCGCGAACCATGTCGAGCACGCGATCGAAGTCGGCGCCGGGCTTCACTTCGCGCCAAGCCGCGCCCATGCAGAATCGATCGGCTCCGCGCTCTTTGGCCTGCTTCGCCTCGGCGAGCACTTCATCGAGCTGGCTGAGCGGCTGACGATCGACGTCGGACTCGTTGTGCGCGCTCTGCGAGCAATAGCCGCAGTCTTCGGGGCAGCCGCCGGTCTTGATCGACATCAGCTGCGAGCACTGGACGGTTGCCGGGTCGTGAAACTGGCGGTGCGTCTGCGCGGCTTCGAAGACCAGGTCGAGGAGGGGGCGTTCGTAGAGCGCCTGTACGTGGGCGAGCGTGAGCTCGTCAGTTGCGGTTGCGGAAGACATGGGGCGGGGATTCTACCCACGCACAGCGCTCTCGGTCATGGGCGGATCCAAATCGATGTCCGACTTGGTGCGTAGTGGACGCTCGCGGGCCCAATCTTGCGAGATTCTCGATTTCTTGGCGCGCGGGAAGGGGCCGCGGTGCTGTATTTTTCTTCCCGCGACCGCCGTCCTTAGCCGGCGATGAAGCGACAAAAACCAGCTCCGAGCCCCCGACATGCCTCCCGAGAAACAAGCCGCCTATTGGTCCTACATCCGCGTCAAGGAACTGCTCTCGCTTCAGGGTGGACTCGACGACAAGGAGAGCGAGCTCACCAACGACGAGGTGCTGTTCATCACCGTGCACCAGGTCTTTGAGCTCTGGTTCAAGCTGGTCTTGCGCGAGATGATCGGGTTGCGGGACTTGTTTAAGGGGCCGGTGAACGAACAGGAGCTCGCCGGCGCCGTGCACGGCTGCCAGAGAATTACGACGATCCTGCGGCGCTGCGTGGATCACTTTGAAGTGATGGAGACTCTGTCGACGCGCGAGTATCTCGCCTTTCGCGACAAGCTAACGGGCGCGAGCGGTTTTCAGAGCGCGCAGATGCGGCAGCTCGAGATCTTGCTCGGACTCGAAGATGACGAGCGCATTTCGCTCGGTGCGGGCGAGAGCTACATGCAGGCCTTGCGCGAAGCGGATGGCAGTGCGTCGGACGCCTTGAAGCGCGTGCAGACTCAGCTCGACGATCAGCCGTCGATCAAAGACGTCATCAACGACTGGCTCTATCGCACGCCGATCGACGGCAGTGGTCCGGACGACGAGGGCGATGAGGCGGCCGTCTCGCGCTTCCTTGCGACCTACGCCGAGGCGTACGGAAAGGAAGTCGACATCGCTTGCGGAATTTCGCTGGCTCGAACGGCGGTGGAGTTTGATTCGAGTCTGGTCAAGCAGCGCTACGAGTCCGACAAGGTGGCGTTAGACGACTGGCTTGCGAGCGGCGATGGTCCGGACGGAGCGAAGCGGCGCCGAATTCGCGCTGCCATTCTATTCATCATCAGCTACCGAGAGTTGCCTCTGCTCGCATGGCCGCGTGAGCTGATCGACAGCATCATTGAGATGGAGCAACACTTCTTGGTCTTCCGGCAACGGCACGCGCGCATGGTCGAGCGCATTATCGGACGACGTACTGGGACCGGCGGGAGCGCCGGCGTTGACTATCTCGATCAGACGGCGCGGGAATATCGCGTGTTCAAGGACCTCTGGACGGTGCGCACTTTCCAGGTGCGCGCGGATGCGACGCCGGAACTCCAAAAGGATGAGTTCTACAATTTCCGCAACCAGTAGAGCGTTTTTCACCGGTTTGCTCTTACTGCTCGGAGCGTGTGCGAGCGGGAGAGACTTGAATTCGCTGGAAACGGCGGTGCTTCGGCACGAGCAGCTCGCATTTCCGACATCGATCGTCCTTCCGCTCGGACAGGATTTTGTCACACCAAAGATTTCGGCCCGAGCGCCGTTCTTCGAAGCGCTCATCTCATGGAACGCACGCGTTCCTAACGATTCCGGGATGACGGCGGAGCTGCGCGTGCGCACTGCCGATGACCGCGAGTGGTCGCCTTGGCTCTTCGTCGGTGAGTGGGGGAAAGTTCCGGACGAGCTGGAGCGAACGATCGAGTTCGAAGACGGACGGATCGATGTCGACTACTTCACCGGGGACGTCGAGTTCGATGCGATTCAAGCGCGATTCAATGGGCACGGGAATGGCGCGATCGAGATTGAGCGAATCGATTTTTGTCTGACGGGCGCGAGCGAAATCGCGGTGGTAGACAACGCGGAGCCGATGGAGCGCTCTGCCACTAGTCTAGACGTACCGAAGCGCAGCCAACGGACGGAGGACGAGCGCATCGCCGATCGCATTTGCAGTCCGACGTCGGTCGCGATGGTGATGGAGTATCGCGGTGTCTCCGAGTCGACGAGCCGTGTCGCCGAGCGTCTCTACGACGAGCGCAACGATATCTACGGCAACTGGACACGCGCGATCCAAGGCGCGTTCGAGTTCGGCGTGCCGGGTTACCTCGCGCGCTTTTCCGACTGGGAGAGCGCGGAGGCGATGCTCGCGAGCGAGCAACCGCTGGTCGTCAGCATTCGTACGCCCGAGACCGGGCTGACCGGCGCTCCCTACGTCTCGACGGCCGGACACCTGCTCGTCATCGTCGGGTTCGACGAGACGGGTAACGTGATCGTCAATGATCCGGCGGCAGAGAACGCTGCGGAGGTGCGGCGCGTGTACTCCCGCTCGGAAATGCAGCAGGCCTGGATGGGAAAAGGCGGAGTGGCCTATGTCTTCCTCCCGCGTGAATGACAGACTTGGCGCCGTGATGGAGACGAGAGACGAGACCGAGGAGGAGAGAGGCGAGGGCTCGCCGCGGATCAGCGCGTGCGTGGTCACGTTCAACGAGAAGGAGCACATCGAAGAGTGTCTGAAGTCGCTCTCGTGGTGCGACGAGTTGATCGTTGTGGATTCGCACTCGACGGACGGGACGCAGGAGATCGCGCGCGGGCTCGGGGCGCGAGTGATCGAGCGCGACTGGCCGGGCTTTGGACCGCAAAAAGAGATCGCGGTGGCCGAGGCGAGCCACGACTGGGTGCTGTGCCTCGATGCGGACGAGCGCGTGACGCCGGAGCTCGAGAGTGAGATCAAGGCGCTGCGCGCCAAAGGCTTTTCGGGCGCCGTGGGTTATCGCATTCCGCGGATGTCGCACTACCTCGGCCGGTGGATTCGTCACGGCACTTGGTACCCGAGCCGCCAGCTCCGGCTCTACCACCGTGCCCACGGATCCTGGGGTGGTCACTCTCCGCACGAGAAGGTGATCCTCGACGGACTGCCGGCGAATTTGAAGGGCGACATGCTGCACTACACCTACCGCAGCTTCATCGATCACCAGAACAAGATCGCGTCCTACACGACCACCATGGCGGAGGGCTTGTACGCACGCGGCAAGCGAGCCACCACGCTCGATCTCGTGACGCACCCGACCTGGCGCTTCTTCAACTTCTACATCCTGCGCCGAGGATTCCTCGCCGGTTGGCAGGGCCTCATGCTCGCTTACCTCACAGCGCACTACTCCCGAATGAAGTACGCGAAGCTCCTTGTCCTCCAACGCGGCCACAAGCTCCGCGACGACTGACGCTGAAGGTGTAATACCGAACCCGGTTCAGATCTAAACTTTAGGACCACTACGGCACTGCCGTAGTGGTCCTAAAGTTTAGATCTGAACCGGGTTCGGTATTACACCTTCAGCGTCGCGCCCAACTCACGGACGACCGATAACAGTAGATCGACGTCCTTCTCGCGGGTGCGCCAGTTGACGATGGCGGGGCGCAGGGCGGTCATGCCGCGATAGCGCGTGGTGCCGGCGAAGACTCGACCGTCGGTGAGGATGGCCTCACCCAGTTCGGTGTTGAGTGCGTCGAGCTCTTCCGGCGATCTGCCGGGAGCGTTGAGGCGAAAGCAAACGATGTTGAGTTGAGCGGGCGCGAGCAGCTCCAACTCCGGCGCTTCCTCGACTCCACGCGCCAGTCGTCGAGTCAACTCGAGGTGCTTCTCGACCATCACGCGAATTCCCTCGCGTCCATAGGCCTTGAGCGTTCCCCAAATCGCAAAAGCGCGAGCGCGCCGCGAACTCTCCGCGCACAGATTGGAGAGCATGGGATGCGGATCATTCGGCGCGGGCAGATAGTCCGCGAACAAGGTGAAGTTCTTCGCGAGCATGACGGGATCGCGCACGAAGGAAATTCCGCAGTCGTAGGGTACGTTCATCCACTTGTGCGCATCGACGGTCAGCGAGTGAGCGCGCTCGCAGCCGTCGGCGAGCGCGATCGATTCGGGACTGGTGCGCGCGAACAAACCAAAGGCTCCGTCGACGTGCAGCCAGCAGCCATAGCGCTCCGCCAGGTCCGCCATAGCTGAGATCGGATCGAAGTCGCCCGTGTTCACGTCTCCCGCATTGCCGATCAGAATCGCGGGCGCACCGTTCAGCTCTTTGAGCGCGCTCTCCAAAGCCTCGACGTCGAGCTTGCCCGAGTCGTCACGCTCGAACCTTCGTACCGCGTCGCGGCCCAACCCGAGCATCGCCATCGGCTTGACGGCCGCCGCGTGAACGTAACCGCTTGAGAAGATCGGAATTGGCGCGCACGCGGCCAGTCCCGCTTGAGCGATGTCGACGCCCATGCGCTCGCCGCACCACTGCCTTCCCGCCGCAAGCCCGCAAAAGTTTGCCATCGTCGCGCCGCTCGTCAGCACTCCACCCATCCCTTCGGGCAAGACGAACAAATCGCGCAGCCACTCGATGACGATCTGCTCGAGTTGAATGCCGAGCGGTGAAGAGACCCATGTCCCCGCGCACTGATCGAGAGCGGAAGCGAGCCAGTCCGCGCCGAGTGCGGCCGGAGTTTGACCGCCGATGACGTAGTGGAAGAAGCGCGGTCCCGCGCTCGTCACCGTCGCATCCATGCCGCGTTCGATGAGTTCCGAGAGCGCGGCGCTCGCCCCACTGCCGACTTCGGGGAGCGGCTCGATGAGCGCCTCCGCAGTCTCGGCGGCATTCGGTTCGCGAACCAGGCGCTCGTCAAGATTGTCGAGGTATCGAACGGACTCAGACCGGACGAGTTCCAAGACTTCTTTGAACTCGCCAACGCTGGGCAGGGCGTCCTTCATGATCTAGAGGCCGACCTGGCGGGAGAGCGCGGTGATGAACTGCCGCACCGATCGAAGCTGGGCCTCGAGTTTGATCTCATCAAATGTAGGCACGTGCAGGAACACGGCGGGCACGCCCAGCTTCTCGGCTTTGTTGAGCGCGTGGTAATAGAGGCGCTCACAAACATATCCGCCCGCGTCGTCGGAGACTTCGGCTTCGGGCAAACCGGATTGATTCAGAGAGTCTCTCAGTGCCTCCACATCCAGCGTGGTCTCAAGCGACCGCGCCTTCGGCAACCGGAGCGAACTTGCCTCGACGCCGATCACGTCCGGGCGCTTGCTCTTGAGGTCTGTGCTCGCTCGCCGCTCTACGCGAAAACACTTGCCCTTGGCAGCCACACCTAAAGAGAGAATCGCGTTCGGTATGCGCGGCTCCAGAGCTTTGATCGCGGAATCCAGTCCCGACGCCGACCGGCGATAGCTGACGGGAAGGATCCGTACCGCGAGATCGAGATCGGCCGGCGGATCGGCATCGATTCGCTCGACCAAACGGGCGGTAGGATTCTCTTCGACGTCTTCGAACGGACCGAAGCCGGTCAACAGCAAGAGGGGCACAGACATGCGCGGATTCTAGCGAGCGAGTGCCAATTCCGCTCCGCCTTCGGACTCTCCTGGATTCGGCGGAAGATGCGCATTAGCGAGGCGTCGGCCAGTTAGAGGAGTGAGCGTAACTCTATTTACGAAAGCCTCTTCGCTCGACGTCGCGCTCGGGTTTGGATTCGAAAGACCCCTTCCTCCGGCGCGTAAATCTCAGACAAATAAGGCAGCTGTTAGATTGAGAGAGGATTTTCGAGATGAATTCACGAACGAAACTTTCGCTCGCCGCGGTTGCGGTTTTCTTGCTGCTCCTCTGCTTGTGGCTCATCGATGACTCCTCGGCGCCTTCTCTTTCAGATGCCGAGGCCAGCGCCGAGGTTGAGGAACCCCGAGCGGATTCTCCCTTGGAAGCACCTCTCGAGTCTCCGCCGATCGCGGTCACTCCAGACCTGCTCGGGAATCTAGCAACGCCGGAGAAGCCTCGCCCCTTGAAGAGAGCGAACGACGCGACCGTCACGGAGACAGAGGATCACGGCCGCTACGCTTATGAGCTGGACGTCGAAGTCGTGGGGCGACTCGGTCGTCCAATCCGAGAGGCGTTCGTCTGGTTGGCACCCGATCAGCATCCCAGCAACAACATGGGCATGACTGCCGCCTCCGGAAAGTTGCGACTGCGATGGGAGGCGCACGTCGGATTCATGAACGTGGCTGTCGCGGCTGCTGGTCCACAGAGTACGTGGTCGGGATTTAAAACCATTCGCGTTCTAGCCAGTGTGCCTCAAACCGTTCAAGTGATCTTGCCGGGCGAAGAGTTCATGGTGCAAACCAAGTCGAGTGGAAAAACGAAACGCCGACGTCGCTCAAGAAGAGAATCGCTCAACGCAGCTCCTTGGAGTCTTCTCAGTTCGCCTATCGCCAGCCACTCCGATGGAGTCTCTCGATTCTCCTGGAGCATGTCTCGGCTAACGGATGAGGAGTTGAATTCCTTTGGCACGGTTTCTCGAGATCTGCGGCGTGAGCTGCGCGCTTCCGGCGGAGCCTTCGAGCGACTCCGGCCGTCCTATTGGTACGAACGCGAGGAAGAGACTCCCGAGGGCCTCGTTGCACGAGGCACCGTCTATGACTCCACCATGAAGCCTGCGGCCGGCGCTCTCGTTACCGTCGGCCAAAAACCACAGGCGCCGATGATGGGGGTCTTTTGCGATTCGAATGGAGCCTTCGAAATCGCGGGCCTCGAGCCCGGCTACTGGCATGTCTGGGCTGGTGGTGGTGAGTTCGGAGTTCATCGCGAGGAGGTCTTGGTGGGAACGAACGACGCGCAACTCGGGAAGCTCGTTCTCGATCGCGGTTTGGACTACGCGGGAGAGGTCGTCTCTCTGGATAGCCGCCCCCTAACTGGTTGGGTGGTCGAACTCGAGGGACTGAGTCGAACCCAGCTGTACAACGCCGTCGTTCGAACGGGCGCGGACGGCCGTTTTTCATTCGCAAACGTTCCGGAGGGAACCTTCAAAGTTCATGTGGGCCCCTACGATTCGAATCGAGTCCTGCCGGTGAAGTCGATGGACGTACCGACGGACAGAAGCTTTCTCATCATCCAAGCCGACGGCGCAAGCGCCACGAAGCTCGATGTAGAAATCGGGAACCTATCCGACATCAGCTCGGGTCGAGTGGCCGTTCGGGTAATGGACGAAGCGAGCGGGCGAGGCCTGTGGTGCAATTCTTCGCGGGGAAATCACTTCACCTCGGGCGCTCTGCCCGCAGGCGACTATTCCATCATGGCCGTCTCGGCGACTCGCGGCGTAAGCATGCGGCGGCGAGCACGAATCAGAGACGGGGACGAGCTCTTCCGTGTTGATCTCAGCCTGCCCGAGAACGGCTCGGTGGTCTTTGAGGATGGTCAGCGAACTTGGGTAAGGCGGGTCTACACGGTGTGGAAAAAGGGAGCCGAGATAGACAGCCGCGTAGCCGTCTCAAAGAATCGCATTTCTAGCCGAATGGAGCTGCCGTGGGGCGAGTACAGCCTTGTCATCAAGAGGGAGGACGGAGGATTCCAAACCATCCCCTTCTCGGTCTTCGCGAACCAAGACACCCTGGTCGTCCTTCCGGCGGAAGACTCCTAATGGCAGCGAGGATCGAATGGAAAGCGCCGCCGACACGGTCATCCGAGATCTAAGACCTATGACTCACGAACTATTCTTGCACGAGGAAGTGTTTCTGCTCGCCCTGTCCGATGAGAAGGGTTCCATCCTTTCGGGGGCTTGGTATCAACAGGCTGTTGGAGGCGCGATTCTGTCCGAACTCCTGATGGCAGAACGCGTGCGCATCGACAAGCAGGGCAAGAAGTCGATGGTAGAAGTTCTTCGCACCGAGCCGATTGGTGAGAGCTTGGCCGACGAGTGGCTCGCGAAGATGGCTGCATCCCCCAAAGCAAAAACTCTCGGGGACTGGCTCTCGAAAATCTCGAATACGAAGGATCTCAAGGAGCGGGTTGCGCGGCGGTTAGTCGGAATCGGGATCCTCGAGGAGCAAAGCGACAAGGTGCTCTTCGTCTTCAATCGCACGCGTTACCCCGAAGCGAATTCCGGTCCAGAACAGGCAATTATCGAGCGCCTTCGAAAGGCGATTTTCACCGACACTTCGGAGGTCTCTCCACGCGACGTCGCGCTGATCTCCATCGCGAAGAGCACCGACGTACTCTCCTGCATCTTCGATCGGCGCGAACTCAAGCAGGCCAAGCAACGCATCGAGGCCCTGATCGCAGGCGACCTAACCGGCAAGGCCGTCGCCGAGTTGGTTCAGACCATGATCGTCGTGATCACAACTGCCTGCATCGTTCCGATTATCGTCAGCTGACGAGTGTCTTGTCGTTGGACCCCCTAGCAGCCCGTGGTGAAAGCGCTTTGCCGCTTATAGAGCAAAGCACTTTCACCACGGACTGCTAGAAGATCGGTCGCGGCATCTCGGGAGCGCTGTAGGCCACCGACTCGCCGCGATCGAGGCTCTCGTGAATCAAGAAGCCGGTTCGGCTGACCGCGAGAATGGTCTCGTAGGGAATCGGCATCTCGGTGTTGTTTCGAATGGCCGTGACGAAGGCGCCGACTTGCTCGCGATAGCCTTTTTGGTAGTTGCTTAGCTTCTTTACTCGCCGGCGTGCGCCCTGGTGCAGTTCCAACGTCCGGAAGTTATCCATGGTCGCGGATCGGCCGCCTCCGAAGACTTCGAGTCGCTCGCGCGAGAGCGAAGAGTCGCCAGTCGTGAGAAAATGAATGACGCCGAGGCTGTCGTTCTGCATTCGAACGGTGACGCACACGCTCTCGCGATTCGGATTCGGACTGCCCGGGACAGCGATCGGTTCGGCGTGCACTCGGGCGGGCAGTGAATCGCTCATGAAGCAGAGCAGGTCGACGAAGTGACAGACCTCGCTGAGGATTCGACCTCCGCCGAGCTCGGCGTCGTGAATCCATGACTCTTCAGGCAATGCCGGAGCATTGATTCGATAGGTGAGGTGCAGCGGGCTATCGACATCGCGAAAGAAGTCGCGGCAGTGGACCGCGAGCGGTGCGAAGCGACGACTGAACCCGACCATCAGTTGCGGATCGCCCGCTCGACCGGCTTTCACAAACTTCACGAGCTCCTCCGGACGAATGCAGAGCGGCTTTTGAACGAAGACCGACTTTCCGGCTTCGAGAGCGGCGAGCGCGAGCGGCGCGTGTTGGTCGTGCCGCGTCGTGATGAGAACCGTGTTGATCTCATCGCTCAGCACGACCTCTTCGGCGTTGCTCGTGCAAAACGATGCGCCATAGCGCTCGGCCATCGCCTTCGAGGTTGGCCCCGATGACGTGCAGAATGCGCGCATGTGAACGGCGACCTGGGCGTGAAACGCCGGGATCAAGACGGACTTGGCGAAGTTGCCCGCGCCAATCGTTCCGAGCTGAACGAAGTCGGCTCGTTTGTGTTCTAGCCGGCGCGAAGACATCCGAACCGTCGTCGCCATCAACTCTTCGGAAGTCGGCGGTTGATAATCGAGAATGACGGAGAGCGCGGCGGGCGAGCCATTTCCCGTGACGGTGCGATAGGCCTCTTCCGCTCGTTCAATGGGATAGTGAGCGCCGATCAGGGGATCGATCTCGACGGTCCCACGCGCGAGCAGATCGAGAAAGGCCTCGCCGTTGCGCCGTTCGGTCCAGCGCACGAGCGGCAGCGGATAGTCGCGTCCGTGAACTTCGTAATTCGCGTCATAACGACCGGGACCAAAAGAGCGGCTGATTAGGAGCTTGATCTCCTTCTCGAAGATCGGCCGCCGCTCGATCCCCAGACCGACGTCACCGACCAGAACAACGCGACCTTTCAATCGCGAGCTCTCGGCCGCGACGCGCAGCAGTTCGCTGGTGTTCGTCGAAGCGCACAGAATGACAGCATCGGCGCCGTGCCCACCCGTAAAGCGCGCGATCGCGCCCTCGAGCTCCTGCGCATTCGAGACGACGGAGTGCGCGCCCAGCTTCTTCGCCAATTGGCACTTTTCCGGATCTGGATCGGTGACGAGTACGTTGGCACCACAGGCGCGCACGAGTTGCGCCGCGAGCTGTCCAATCAAGCCGAGCCCCATTACGACAACGCGCTCTCCCAGCTCGAGCTCCGCCAAGCGCACGCCCTGCATCGCCGTCGAACCGAGCGCGACAAAGGCCGCTGAGTCGTTCGAGATCTCGTCGGGAATCTTCACGGCCAAGTTGTGCGGCACGTAATTGACTTCCGCGTGGTTCGCGAAGTTCATCCCGTAACAAGCCACGCGATCACCGACGCGAAACTCGTCCACTTGCGAGCCGACTTCCATCACGCTCCCCGAGCACGAATACCCGAGCGGAATCGGAGCCGGCCGAAGGTTCTTCACCACTTGGTACCGGTTCCAGTAGCTCTCGTCCTTATCGCCTTCGAGTACGCGGCGAATCGTGCTCACCGGCTTCTTCATCGCCGAAACAGGCCCACCGTGAGAGAGCGAGGTCACCGTTCGCTCGGTCCCCAGTCCAATCACGGACCGCCTCACTCGCACGAGGATCCCTTCCGGGCGGAGGGCGGGCGGCGGTACCTCGTCGACGACGAGCTTCCCAGTCTTAGGGTTTTGAAGAACAGCCTTCATCGCGGTTGCCTATCAGCGGTTGCCAGTCAATGGGTGCGGGGAACCCATGGAGGATAGCAATCCGGGGACCCCGGCTCCGAGTGTCTTCGCACGGGAATTGGGGGATTCGGAGCGGCCCGATGCTCGCTGGGGAGAGATCTCCCCAGTTGAGTTCAGACTCCTAGATCGGATTCGGATCGCAAGCTTCTGAGGGTTGCGAACTTCGATTGGCCCGCGACGCGAATGGCAGAGACGGAAACGACCAGAATGCACGCCAATGGCTTGGGCATTCCGATGATCGAATCGGGGAATGCGTGAAACAGCTTATTGCTCAGCAGGAAGAGTGTCGCGGCGCCGAGGTAGGCGGTTTGTGCCCATAGAAGTCGGTCTCTTTTCGCCATGACAAACAGAATCCCGATCACGGGAGCGATGAGCGCGTAGGAATTTCGCTCCGTTCCGGGACACAGCAAGAGGATGAACCCGAACACGAGCGCGGCGATGTGGGGAGCGGCGTCACGAAACTCAAAAGAGCGCTTCGCCTCGACGCATAACCCGATCACCAGAATGCCCGCGCAAATTCTGAGCGCGCTCTGCTCGAAACTCGACGATTCCAACCCCAGCAAGTGGAGGCAGGCGATGGCATCCGTGAACATCTTCACCTGCACGGAATCCGCATGTGCCTGAAGGGTCTCGGGCAAGACGAGGTACTGATCGAAAACGTAGGAGGGGTCCTGGAAGGCGAATGGAAGAGCGATGACCACGGCCACTGCGATGAGGCAACGCGGAAGTAAGCTGGGCCGAATCGCGATGAGGACGGGTGCTAGAAGTAGGGCAAGGGGTTTCGCCGCGACGGCCAGCGCGAGCGCGACAACCGGGCTCGTCTTTCCGCCACGAATGAGGCTGGCCATGCAGATCAGCATGAGTCCGGCCATGCTCAGCGTCGTTTGGCCATGTCTCGCGGCGGTCCAGGACAGAGCGGTCGCGAAGAGAGTCACGATCGCAAATGCTCCCGGAATCGTCTGTTCATCTTCGGAATGAATCGAGCGTGAGAACCTCCAGATGCCCAGCGCGAAAA
Organism: Planctomycetota bacterium; assembly: GCA_029259635.1. Classification (GTDB taxonomy): domain Bacteria; phylum Planctomycetota; class UBA1135; order UBA1135; genus OFTM34. The sequence continues at coordinate 26,253 of JAJDEU010000027.1, forward strand.
GGGCAATGTTGAGCGTTCGCCAAATCGCTCCTCCAAGGACGAAGGAGACATTCGCCCACGGGGTGAACAGCACCGCTGAGATCGGGAAGTAGTGGAAACGACCATCCTCGAAGAGCGGTTCGCCGGCTAGCCAGGCCAGTCCCGCGTTGCGATAGATGTTGAACACATTGCCGCTCGTCGGCTTCAGGTGAAGCTTGGTCACAACGACGAGACCGGCAAAAATTGCCCACAGAACGATGGAGAACCAATCCTTTTGGACGAGGTTCCTAAGCCGGTTACCGAACGTGGAGTTTCCGAGAGTCATCTTCTCGGAGCTTATGCCGGAGACTCCAATCAAAGGTTACTCCAACCTTATGGGCGCCAATTCGTCGCTAGCAGAGCTGTGGCGTTGATTGGAGCGACTTTAGCGCAGGTGAATCTCCCGCTTTTTCGTGCTTTTGCGCGCCTCGAGTAAACGGCGGGTGAGGCTGTCGCGACTCGAACGTTCGGATCTGTCGCGCACGGACAGTCTGTGTCAAAATGCTCGGCCAATTTCGCGAGAGCCCAGACAATCGTTAGGAAGCAGAGCCGCCAGGAAGAACATGAAGGTCAAAGTCGAAGATCCGCAGCCCATCTACCGCAAGGATTACTCCGAGCCCGAGTTTTGGATCGATGAGGTTCTGCTGACCTTTCAGTTGGATGAAGACGCGACGATTGTGCGGGCGCGTTTGTCGATGCGGCGTAATCGGGGGACGAAGAATTCGACGGGAGCGCTGGAGCTGACGGGAGAAGAGCTCAAGACGAAGGGCGTCTGGTTGGACGGACGCGAATTGTCCGCGGAGGAGTTCACCGTCGAGACCGAGAAGCTGACCGTTCCCGGCGTGCCGGATGAGTTTGTGCTCGAGACGGAAGTGGTGATCAATCCGGCTGAGAACACGTTGCTCTCCGGACTCTACGTGTCGAACCACATGTTCTGCACCCAGTGCGAAGCGGAGGGCTTCCGGCGGATTACGTGGTTCCTCGATCGGCCGGACGTGATGGCGCGCTATACCGTCGACATCATTGCCGACGAAGCGAAGTATCCGATTCTGCTCTCGAACGGCAATCGGACGGACCGGAAGGCGCTCGACGATGGTCGCGTTCAAGTGCGTTGGGAAGATCCGTTTCCGAAGCCGAGCTATTTGTTCGCGCTCGTCGCTGGCGATTTGGTCGCGCACGCGGGCAGCTTTGTGACGAAGTCGGGGCGTGAAGTCACTCTGGAGATTTGGGTGCGCGAACGCGACGCGGACAAGTGCGAGCACGCGCTCGTCTCGCTGCAGAAGTCGATGAAGTGGGATGAGGAGCGCTTTGGGCTCGAGTATGACCTGGACGTCTACATGGTGGTTGCGGTGAGCGACTTCAACATGGGCGCGATGGAGAACAAGGGGCTCAATGTCTTCAACACGGCCTACGTTCTCGCGCGGCCCGATACGGCGACGGATTGGGACTACGAGCTGATCGAAGCCGTTATTGGTCACGAGTACTTTCACAACTGGACCGGCAATCGCGTGACCTGTCGCGATTGGTTTCAGCTGACGTTGAAGGAAGGTCTGACCGTATTCCGCGACGAAGAGTTCACGTCCGACATGACCTCGCAGGCGGTGAAGCGCATCTCGGACGTGAGTGGTCTGCGGCGCGGACAGTTCGCCGAAGACGCGGGTCCGACCGCTCATCCGGTTCGTCCGGAGTCCTACGTCAAGATGGACAACTTCTACACCAACACGGTGTATCGCAAGGGTGCCGAGGTCGTGCGCATGTATCAGACCTTGCTCGGGCGCGACGGCTTCCGAAAGGGAATGGACCTCTACTTCGAGCGGCACGACGGACAAGCGGTGACCTGCGATGACTTTCTCGCTGCGATGGCGGATGCGAACGGTGCCGATCTGTCCGGGTTGAGTCGCTGGTATTCGCAAGCGGGCACTCCGACCTTGCGCGCGAGTGGTGTGTACGACGCCGGCGCGCGGACCTACTCGCTCACGTTGACTCAGGTGTTGCCGGCAAAGCACTCCGATCCGACGTCGAAGCCGCTTCACATTCCGGTCGCGGTTGGGCTTTTGGGAGCCGACGGAAAGGACCTCTCGCTCTCGCTCGAAGGAGAGAGCGGCGCGGGTGAGACGACGAAAGTTCTGAACCTGCGCGAGTTCGAAGAGTGCTTTGTGTTCACCGGATTGGATGCAGAGCCCGTGCCTTCGGTGCTGCGGAACTTTTCAGCACCCGTTCTGCTTGAGGTCGCGGGGCGGACGCGCGCGCAGTTGGCCTTCCTTGCCGCGAATGATTCGGACAGCCTGAATCGTTGGGGTGCGCTTCAGGAGCTGATTCGTGGAGTGATCCTCGAGATGAGCGCGAGCGTGGCGGCGGGCGCGGAGCCGGTCGTCGATCGGGCACTGCTCGACGCGATGGGCGAGGTCTTGAAGGATGCGGAGTTGGATCCGGCGCTCAAGGCGCAGGCGCTCACTCTCCCGGAAGAACGCGAGATTGCGCAGTTCATGGAGGTCATGGACCCGGACTCGATTCACGCGGCTTGGATGTTTCTGAAGGATGCCATCGCCGAGGAGCACGCCGACAAGTTCATGGAGTTGTATGAGGCGAACCGCGACTCGGCTTACTCGAACGATCAGGTCTCGATCGCGCGGCGCAGGCTCAAAAATTCCGCGCTGAGCTATCTCGGAACTCTGGAGACAAGTGAAACCGTTTCGCTTGCCGCTCGTCAGTTTGATGAAGCGGACAATATGACCGACTCGTTCGCGGCGCTCTGCGTTCTCTCTCGCATGGATCATGCGGAGCGGTCGCGTGCGCTGTCCGACTTCTACGAGAAGTGGAAGGACGAGGCTCTGGTCATCGATAAGTGGTTTGGCGTTCAGGCTGCATCGACGCTTCCGGACACCTTTGATCACATCGTCGAGCTCTCGAAACATGCCGACTACAGCCTGCGCAACCCCAATCGAGCTCGTTCGCTGCTGGGCGAGTTTCTGTTCAATACGGTGCACTTCCATCGGGCGGATGGTGCGGGTTATCGCTTCTTGTCGGAGAAGGTGCTGGAGCTGGATGCGATCAATCCGCAGATCGCTTCGCGCATCGTCAGCGGATTCAACCTCTGGAAGCGATTCGACACCGGGCGACAAGCGCTCATGCGAGCGGAGCTGGAGCGGATCTTGGCCTTCGAGGGTTTGTCGAAGGATGTTCGTGAGATCGCGAGTACGGCGCTCGGCAGTTGAACGCATGGAGGTGATTCGCCAGCGTCGGACACGCGCGGAGGTTCTTGCGGGAGTCCTGTGCGCTATGTTCGCCCTGAGTGGAGTTGTCGACGCGCGCAGTGTTGAGGCGCGCAGTGACTTGGCGCGCGGTGACTTGGCGCGCAGTGACGGGGCGAGTGCTGATGGGGCATCCAGCCGCACGCTGATTCTGATCTCCATCGACGGGTTTCGGTGGGACTATCCCGAGCTTCACGGCGCGCCGAATTTGATCGAGCTCGGTCGGGAAGGCCTTCGTGCCGAGGCACTCGTCCCAAACTTTCCGACCAAGACCTTTCCGAACCACTACACGATCATCACTGGGCTCTGGCCCGAACACCACGGCATCGTGGGGAACGACATGTTCGACCCGGAGCTCGATGCGGTGTTCCAGCTGGGCAACCCGGGTTCGATGTCCGACACGCGCTGGTGGGGCGGCGAGCCGCTGTGGATTACGGCCGAGCGGCAGGGCGTCCGCGCGGCGACGATGTTTTGGCCCGGTTCGGAATTCGAGATCGCGGGCCAGCGGCCGTCCAAGTGGCTGCCCTACAAGGGGTCGCTTCCGGACGAAGAGCGCGTGGATCAAGTGCTCGCGTGGCTGGACCTTCCGGCTGACGAACGGCCGGGCTTTATCACCTTGTACTTCAGTTGCGTGGACACGGCGGGACATTTGTACGGACCGAAGTCGCGTGAAGTGCGCGCGGCGGTTGGGGAAGTCGACCGTTCGCTGGGTCGATTAATCGAGGGCTTGGAGCGACGCGAGCTCACCGACTCCGTGAACCTCGTCATCGTTTCCGATCACGGTATGGCCGAGCTCCATCACGAGCGCGTGATCGTGTTGGAGGACCATGTCGAGCTGGAGCGCGAAGAAGTCGTGTCGCTCTCGCCATTGGTCGGTATTTGGACCGAGCGGATTCCCGCCGCGGACTTGGCAAAGACGCTCGATGCCGTTCCACACTTACGCGCTTGGCAAAGGTCGGATCTGCCCGAGCGCTTTCACTGGAAGAATCACCGTCGCATCCCGCCTGTCGTCGCGTTGGCCGATGATGGTTGGCGCGTTGTTCGCCGAAGTGGGCTCGAGAGCTTTCTCAAAGGGAGACCGGGTGGCGGGCATGGTTTCGACAATGAGAGCCCGTCGATGAGGGGAATTTTCTTCGCTCGCGGGCCTTCGTTCGGGCAAGGCTTGCGTGTTCCGGCCTTCGAAAACATTCACGTCTATGTGCTCCTGGCGACTGCCCTTGGGCTCGAACCGGCGAAGGGAGACGGAGACCTGTCGATCGTCAAACTTCTCCTAAACACCGGCAAGCGCTAAATCCGAGTACACTTCCCCCGTGGAGCCTTCCTCTAACGATTCCCCGACCCGGCCGCACGAGCCTCTTCAGCGGTGGCATAGCCAATCGGCGAAACACCCAACACTGCTGGGTCCTCTGCTCATCACGGGGTCCTTGATGGTCCTCGCTTGGTCCGCCTACATCTTCATTCAGTATCGGTCTCTGGAGGAGGAGCCACGTCCGATTCAGCTCACTTCGCAAGAGCCTCAGCTCCTGCGCCCCGAGAAGGTTTTCGTCCTGCCGCTCGAAGCTTCACCTGGTCCGCCGGTGAACACGCCAGAGATTCCCGCGCTCACCTCTTCAAAACACGAGCTGTGGAGCTATGGCGAGCGCTATCTCGGTTGGCAGAACGTCATCAATGTCGACCTCGAGCGGTTCGATGAAGCGGAACTGCGCGCTTGGCTAGAGCAAGATCAGGCGCTCTATGGTGATCGGGCCGGTTCGGTTCGAGACGAACAGTCTTTGAGCGCGGCTGAAACCGAGTAGTTTCCGAGCTGAGCCCGCGGGAAGGAGCTTCGGCCCAAAAGCCGAGGCGTTCCATGGAGACGAGGTTTCGAACAGCTCCCGAGAGAGTTCCGTCACCTACTAGGGCTGGATCTGAACGTGCAGCGCGTCGGAGACGTGGATCGACACTCCCGTGCTGGGCTCGATCGTGAGGTAGGCGAAGTCGATCTCGACACCGACGAGTGTTGGGTCGGGGGGGATGATGAAGCGGCCGGTCGCTGTTCCGTTCGCGTCTAGGAAGCCGATGAACCTCTTGAAGTTCGCTTTCAAGTCGATCGCGAGGAAGGAGGTCGAGTCGATATTGATGGGCAGCGTGCAGTTGTTGATCGGCGTTCCAGGCGAGGTTCCCGAGACGCTGATCAGCGTGGCGTAGATCCGGTTCGCATCGGAGACGGAATCGAAGAGAAACTGTGTCTCGGTTCCGATCTGGAGAGTGCCGGAGGTTGAAAGCTGCGGATCGGCGGCAATGGCGACCTCTTCAACGGTCGACACACCCGGGAGGATCGAGATGGCAACGGCAGCGGGGTCGAAGCCAGGCGCATCGAACTGAATCGTTGTGCTCGACGGGGGCGCGTAGAAGTCGTAGCGGCCGAAGGGGCCCCCGCTTCCGACCTGTTCATTGTTGGGGAAGGCGAACGCGCTGACCGAGAGGTCGGCGGCGACCGGATCACCCGTGCAGGCGTCCTGGACATGGCCTGTGAGCGGAATCGGCCCATTGAAGAGACCGAAGATGCCCGGCCAGACGGTCTGAGCTTCTGACTGAGCGCTCTGGAAGGTGGGCTGGAAAACGGTGTGAGTCTCGATGAGGAAGGCGAGGGCGCTGCGCGAGATTTGCCACTGGTAGTGTTCGCCCTCGGCCGTCGGCGGGCGAATGGAGCCGGGATAACCCGAGCCGGACGCGAGTGACAGCGCGCGATCCCTCCAGTAATTCGTCATCGGGTGCGAGGCGCATAGGTAGCCGTACAGAACTTCCTGACCCGAGGAGTGGAGATCGACGACGCGGGCGAAGCGCTGGTCATTGCTAAAGGCCATCATCGTGATGGTCTCGGCTTCGGAAGCGGGAGCGGGACCTTTGTAGGTCTGGGAGGAAACCGACGTACTGCCGGAACAGCCCGAGCTCCAACCGAAGGGGTAGTTGCGGTTGAGGTCGACGCCAATTCCGCCGGGAAAGACGCGCCGGTTCTTCCGCCAGAGGTTGTCGCCGACGAAGACCTCGTTGTAGCCGTCGACATTCCAGACGGGGACAATCCAAATTTCGGTCTCGTTGACAGCGTTCGTGACGTCCGGATCGATGCCGTAGAGCGAAGTCAGCTGATCAATCCCGTGGAGAGCGATAACGGGAGTGACGATCTCGCGGCAGTGATGCGCGCTGACGAGGAGCGAGCTCGGCTCGTCCTCTTCTTGCGCGACGTTGTCCGAAATCTTCATCGCGAAGATGTGTCGGCCCTCGACCGTCGTCGGCACTCCGTAGAGAGCGGTGAGGTCGACGAGTTGCGCGATGTTCGGGAAGTTGTTCGCGGTCTGCGTCATCGAGTCGAGGATGCCCTGCAGGTCCAAATAGCCGCCGGGTACATCGAGCTCGTTCTGGATGTCGTTGAAAGGGCGTCCCCGAGTGATGAACTCGAGGTCGAGGCCGCGTTCGGTCAACGATTGATACTCGGCGTCGGAAAGAATCAGCTCCAGCGAAGAAGCTCGAATCGTTCCTTCTAAGACGTCGTAGCCCTCGGCAAGGAGGCTCGGTCCGAGCTTGGTCGCGTCGGGAGTGTCGATGCGCGCGTGAACCAAGCCTTGGGCGCTGACGGACGAAGCGAGGAGCAGGCACGAGAGTGAAAGTCTGCGGATCATGGGGCCGATTCCAGTGGCGTGGACGGGGCTGCCAGAGAGCGGGACTCGTGGCGGCGAGGGTGTCTCATTCGGAGACGTGCGAGCTCGGAGGCTTCAGTCTGACCTAAGGATGTAATCCTACAGAACTGACTGGGTTCCGTGTGGAAAGCTCGTGCTAAGTGCCTGTGGTGTAGGGAGCTCTGACGGTTTATCCGTTTCGAGGGCCTGCGCCTGCCTGATTCGAACGCAAGTCCGGCGATGGCCGAAGCTAGCGCCAGGGCTTTCCACACGGAACCCAGTCAGTTCCTAATCCTACCCTTCGGTACCGATTTGGCGCGGCAAAGGTCCGAAGCGTGCTTCGTGGCGGGAGTTACACGGCGGATAACTCAGCGAGGGGGACCGAGGGGCTCGTTCTAAGCCGCGTCTCCGGAGGGCGGCGGCAGCTGGGTGTGCTTGGCGCGGAGCTTCATATTCAACATCTCGACGACGAGCGAGAAGGCCATCGCGAAGTAGACATAGCCCTTGTTGAGCTTCTGCTCGAACCCCTCGGCGACGAGGAGAACGCCGATCAATATCAGAAAGGAGAGCGCGAGCACTTTGAGTGTCGGGTTCTTCTCGATGAAGGCGCTGACCCTGTCGGCGAAAATCATCATCGCGGTAACGGCAATGAGAACGGCCGCAACCATGATGGCGATGTGGTCCGCCATCCCGACGGCCGTGATGACCGAGTCCAACGAGAAGACGGCGTCGAACAGGACAATCTGAATGATGGTCGCTTTGAAGGAAGCGGAGCCGCTCTTCAGGTGGTGGTGGTCACCGGGATCGGTCACCTTCTCGTGAATCTCCGACGTGGCTTTCCCGATCAGGAAGAGGCCTCCGATGATCAAGATGAGGCTGCGACCGGAGATCTCGTGTTCGATGACGCTGAACAGAGGCTTCGTGAGGTTCATCACCCAGCCGATCGCGAGCAGCAAAGCGATGCGCATGAACATCGCGAGGAACAAGCCGATCTTGCGTGCCGCCGACTGTCGCGCGGGCTCTAACTTCGCAGTCAGAATCGAGATGAAGACAAGGTTGTCGATCCCGAGCACGATCTCTAGGGCCGTGAGGGTCAGAAAAGCGATCAGGTTCTCTGTGGTGAGGAGTTCAGTCATCGATGCTTCTCGCGGCGCATTGTCCTGTCGACGAGAGAGCGGTCGTCGACAAGTGACGAGCCGCTCCGATGGATGGCACTATTGGATCTCTTCGCCGTCGACCGTGAGGCTGGAATCGTCCTCAATGTCGTAGGGCTTCTCGGTCTCGCGGAACTCCAGCTCGGAGGCGATGAACACGCCGGGACCGGAGTCGTCGTTGTTCTGATAGGCAGCAAGTCCAACTTCACAGTTCTGAATCGTCGCGCCCTCGATCGTCACATGCGAGCGGTTCTTCGCGGCGATCGCAATCTTGCACCGGGAAACGCTCAAGCGCTTAACGCGCACGCGGCTGTCTTCGCCCGCGCTGATGCCCTTGTCGTTCGCTCCGTCGATCACAAGGTCGACGAGTTCGACCGAACTCCCGGAGAGATCGATCGCGTCATCTTGAGAGTCGATGAACGATGAGCTGACGATCTCGCCCTCGCAGTAATCGGAGTCGACCGCGTCGGAGTAGACCCCCTCGAATCGGCAATTCTCGATGCGGAACTTCGTGTTCGCTGCATTGAGCGCGTCTTCGCACGCGAGAGCGTTGAACTTGCAGTTCGAGAGCTGGAACTCGGATCGATAGAAAGTGATCGCGCCGGTCATCTGCCAACCCTGGCGATCGATCGACTGTAGCCCCACGACTTCGACGTGCTTCATAGTCGAGAGGCCGGCCGCGTCGATGACGCAGATGCCCTGACCCGTGTTGTCGACCGACTTGATGCGAATGGGGCGATTCGCTGTGCCCGTGAACTGAATCGGCGAGTTGGTGATGATGGCCGTGCGCGCCTGCAGGTCGATGGTCGTCCCGGGCAGCGCAATGAGCGTCCAACCCTCCGGGATGACGAGATCGCGATCGAAGGCACACAGGTCGGCATCCAAAGTGAGCGTGCGCTCGGCTTCATCCACCTTGAGGAAGCTGAACTTGTCGAAGTTCGGCGAGGGTGAACGGACGACGGCTGCGGTGTAAGAGAGCGGAGGACTCGGAATGACCGGGTCGCGGTTGCTCTTTGTCGAACCGAGAACTCGCGTGCGAACCTTTAAGTTCGCTCTCTGCTTTTTGCCCCAGTCCCGGTCGGGGCAATCAAAGTTCACGATCGTGAATTCGAGCGCGTGTCCCGGCTCTCGCCCTTCGAGCTGAACCGGTCCACCGATGACGCTTGCATCCGTATCTTTACCCAAGTCAAGCTCGAAGACCTCGACCGGCAAGTTCAATAGGTTCCCGACGGCGAGCGAAGCTTGAAGCTGATCGACGTACACCAAGTGAGCGCGAACCGTCTGCTTGGGGTCGAGTAGAGAATTTAGAAAACGCCGATTGGCTTTGATCGTTTTCGTAGGCGCTTTGGCTTGTGTGTATTCGACCTTCAAGAGCGGCAGAGATCGCGCGAGAACGGTCTTGCCGCGATCGATGAACTCGTCGAATTCGGAGTCTGCGCACTGCTCGCTGAGTGCGGCAACAAAGTCGAGGTAGAACTCCTTGTCCGCGAACAGCCGCTCGAACCAGAGACGATCTCGCGGATCGATCAGCGGTTGGCTAGTTAGCGGCGCTTCGCTGAGGCTTGCGGCAAGCGCGCGCGTCGGCCGGATTCCGAGCGGTCCCACGCTAAAGCCGGTCGGTTCTAGCCGCGCGAGAACGGGGTTGTACCGAAAGCTGAGGTTGCGCCAGTTCGCGGACGGCGTCGTTCCAAGCAAATCGGTCAACGCGAGAAAGTGCGCGAGCTTGCGCCGATCGAAAACTTCGCTGGTCGTGAGCTCGCCGCGGCGAAAACCATCAAGGAGAGTCCGGGCGCGCAGTACGGTCTCCGAATTGATCGTGCTCGCACCACCTCCCCGTGGCTCGATGGCTTCGATGTTGGCGGTGAGCAGGTTGTCCGCACTAGCCGCACTCCTGATGTCAGCGGCGACGTCCTCGCGAGATGTCGGGGGAGTCACCGAAGCGGGCGTTCGGCTAAAGCGAATGAGCGGAGCGCTCTTGGTCGAGTCGGTATTCGCCTTGTTCCGCGGTAGGGTCGAAGCGGCGACGACCAGACCAGCGTCCTCTCCGTTCACGCGAAGGTAGGCGAGCTCGGGGCGACGTGAAAGAAAGCCCGCAGATTCGAGGGCGGCCGCTTGGTAGAGGTCGTCGGCGAGCCCGTGCGCGGGTGGCGCATTGAGCGTGAACTCTTGAACATCGAGACCGGAAAGGGGGCTGTCCAGTCGAACGAAGAGCGACCACTTATCGCCGGACCAGTAAGCCGAATCGTCTCCGAAGAGCGCCACGTGCGCGCTCACGGTCTCGTCGCCAACTCGGAGGCGCGCGGAGTAGAAGTCCGCTTCGTCGACATTCAGCCAGTTGAAGCGAATCGCTTCGGCGCGCTGCTCCTCCAGGCGAACGGCATCTTCCGCCGCAAGTTCGAGCTCGTAGACGATCGCCCCCTCGCGAAGGAGCATCAGCTCCTTCTTCGAGCTGCCATCCGATTTACGGAACGAGCTCTTGGGCATCCAGCCCTCGCGTTCCATCCAACCGCCGATGAACAGAAGCGCGAGGATGCCTGCGCCGGCGAGTAGTACTCGGAATCGGGAACTCGAGCTGCGAGGGTGGTCGGAATCGGAGCGGTTCAAGCGGCGAATTCTCTCAACAGAAGCGGGGATCGCTCACTCTAGCAAACGGCCGTCCATTGGCGCTGCCCCGGCTCTCAATTCAAAGCGTCGGCGCGGCGAGCGCTACTTTCGATCCGCGCCGATGTCGTTCAAGCTCCACCCGTAATCCAAAAACTCGAGCTCGGCTTGCTCCAAGAACTTCGCGGCTTCCGGCCGAGCGTACTTCTGTAGGTAGGCGCGAACCGATCCGCTGTCCCGTACGAAGTCCGCTTCGAACCAGTCAAAGATCGAGGAGATCTTGGCGCTCTTCCCGTTCGGATCGATGGTGTTGCGAAGCGGATCGTTCACGAACAAGCGCATCTGGCGCTCAAGTTGCTCTTCGAGTTTGTCCGCGGTGAATGCGGAGCCCATCAACACGGGGCAGCTGTAAGACGCGCAATTGACCGCGGCGTGGACGCGCGCGTCTTTGAATCTCGGGCGAAGGATGCTGTGCTCGATGTCGTTGAGCGAGAGCAGGTCATCGTCACCGTCGGGATGAAACGCGGTGAGCTTGATGAACTCCTTATCCCAAACTTGTCCGAAGACTGCTCCACCGATGTCTTTGATACTGCGCACCGGAAAGTGGTCGATCACGAGTTGAATGACGTGAGCGTTGTAGGCGTTGATCCAGAACGAGTACTTCTGCTCGCGTGACCAGGCTGCGAGTTCCTCCGGTTTCACCCCCTCGAGCTGCGCGAGATAGGCACCGAGCTTTTCCTTCTCGCCAATGACTCCGCGATAGTCGAGCCAGCCATCCTTGACGTGTTTCTTCAGCAGGTTGTCGAAGAGGACATGCGCGTGATCAAACTCGGCCTGCGTGCTGGCACTGAGCTGGCTTGAAGCTTCGGTGATCGGCGTCGAAGCAGCAGCGGGCTGTTCGTCGAGGCTCACTTCGACGTTCGAGCCCGCGCAAGCGATTGACGGGAGCAGGGTCAGTGCGGTGAGTGCTGCGATAAAGCGCATGGCGAAGTCGGGTGGGGAGTTCTTGAGCGAGAGATTGTTGACGAGAGGCAGTCTAGGCGGGCCCGCGGAGAACGACTCGGAGAAGAATTCGTGACGAAGAACCGCGCCGCTCGCGCTCAATCCAGGTGGGCCTGGTCGGAATCGCCCATCTCGAGCCCGGCGGGGAAGTACTCCTTCCAGCGCTCGGACACGGTCTTCGCGGTGGCCTCGTCGGTGAAGAGCTCTTCCGGATAGTCGGGCTTCATGCGCGCATCGATCATGACCGGAGCCTGGTGAGACGGGTAGTTGTGGGTGAGTTCGACAGCGCAAGAGCTCAGATCCGCAGCGGGATCGAAACGCGTGAACGTCGTCCACAGGAAGTTCATCGGGCTCTTCGCGGCGCGATCGGCATCATCGGTCAGGACGAGCAGCGGCCAGTCCGCGAAGGCCGGGTCTTTCGGAATTTCAAGCCGACAGTCGGCATCGTCGGCATAGCTCGGACCTTCGAGAACCAAACAACCCGGCGCGAACACGCGTACTTTGCGAATCGGCTTGCGCGGCTCGCCGTGGAACTCTGTCGGGAGCTTGCGGATCGGATCGCCGATTCCGACTAAGACGCCTTTGCTTCCGCGATTGATCGTCGGACCCGCGTAGTCGAGCGAGTCCATCGACAGGTTCGGAAACAGAAAGAGGTCGGTGCGGAAGTCGGCGCGCTTGAGGATGTGAGTGAGTACGGCGCGGAAGTCGCGGAGGTCGACGGGACTGTCGGTGAGCAGCAAGAACTTGGTGAGCGACAGTTGACCCTCGCCGAGGATACGAAAGGCGTGGCTCATGCTTTCGCGGGCATAACGCTCGTGAACGATCGCGGCGGAGAGCGAGTGATAGCCGGTCTCGCCGTAGCTCCACAGGTCGCGAACGCCGGGCATCACGCGCGGCAAGAGCGGCGAGAGCAGGTCTTGGAGATAGTCGCCGAGGAAGAAGTCTTCTTGGCGCGGCTTGCCGACGACGGTCGCGGGAAAGATGGCGTCCTTGCGGCGGAGGAGCGCTTTGCAGTCAAAGCGCGGGTAGTCGTGCGTCTCGGAGTAGTAGCCGTAGTGATCGCCGAACGGACCTTCGGGGTGTCGCGCGCCGGGCTCGACTTGGCCGACGAGCGCGAACTCCGCATCGGCCAAGAGGGAGAGAGGTCCGACGGGATTGTCGGACACGCGCAGCTTGCGACCGAGCAGGAGGCTGCCGAGCAAGAGCTCGGGAACATTCTCGGGTAGCGGCGCGATGGCGGAGAGAATCGCGGCGGGCGGACCGCCGACGTGAATGTTGACCGGCAGCGCTTGTCCGAGTCGCTCGGCTTCCGCCAGGTGAAAGCCGCCACCCTTGCCGATCTGCATGTGCAGTCCGGTGCGCGTGTCGTCGAAGATCTGAATGCGATACATCCCGAGGTTGGATGTGTGAGTCTCGGGATGTTCCGTGTAGACGAGCGGCAGAGTGATGAATGGTCCGCCGTCGCGCGCCCAAGTGCGAAGAGCGGGCAGCTCGGTGAGCTTGGGTGTTCGCTGGATAATCTCCGTCACGGTTCCGCGGCGCGTGCGCTTGAGACCGACGCGTGCCAGCGAGCTGAAGAGCTTGCGTTGATTCCAGAGCTTTCCTGCCGTGGGCGGCATGAGCTCTTCGGGCAGCGCGGCGGCGCGGCGAACCAGCTCTTCCGGCTCGCTGCCAAAGGCCAGTTCGATGCGGCGGCGATTGCCAAACAGGTTGGTGACGACCGGGAAGCTCCGACCGCGCACGTTCTCGAACAAGATCGCCGGACCATCGGCGGCGATGACGCGGCGGTGAATCTCGGCCAGCTCGAGATCCGGATCGACCTCGGCGCTCACGCGCCGGAGCTGGCCATCGCTCTCGATAGCCGCCAGGAATTGGCGTAGATCGGTGGGTGCAGGACTCATCGCGCGCGGAGCCTACCGCTTGGGAGCGAGAAGGCCCACGATAGGCTGGGTCGAATCGAGTCGGAGATCGAACGAAACCACGGGAGTGGACCCGGGTTGATGGCCAGTTCGAAAGTACGCACCCCCTTCATCATGCTGAAATCAATCCACGCTGCTCTCGGGACCAATCTCTATTGCCCCGGGCTGCTCGTGGCGGTTCTTGCCGCCGGGAGTTTGTCCGCACTCACGCCCAGCCCGAGTTCGCGCCTCGGGCACGACGAAATTGAGGGAACCATCCGATGGGACGCGCGCTCCGCCGAGCACCTCCTCAACCGCGCCGGTTTCGGAGCCTCGTCCGAGGAGATCGCCGGGACGGTGGAGGCTGGGCTTGAAGCTACTGTGAAGAAACTGATCGAGCGTGCGAAAGAGGGCGACTTGCCGTTCTTCGCGCAGCGACTCTCTCCGCGCGATGGCTTGATGAGAGAGGAGCGAATGGAGGCGAAGTCTATGGAGATGGATGCCGCGACCTTCAAAGAAGACAACTTCGAGATGATCAAAGAGCTTCGCGATCGCGATGGCGAGCAGCTCGATCGATTCTTGAACTGGTGGGTGACGAGGATGCGCCGCGGCGACAATCCTTTGGGCGAACGAATGACGCTCTTTTGGCACGGTTGGTTCACGAGCTCCTATCGGGACGTCAAGAGCTCGTTCGAGATGATCGAGCAGAACAAAGTCTTTCGGACCTATGGCCTGGGGAAGTTTCGGGAGCTGGTCGTCGGAATCGCCAAAGATCCCGCGATGCTCGAATATCTCGACAACGACTCCAATCGGCGAAAGCGGCCCAACGAAAACTTCGCGCGCGAGTTGATGGAGTTGTTCACGCTCGGTGAGGGAAACTACACCGAACAAGACGTGAAGGAGGCGGCGCGCGCGTTTACCGGTTGGAGGGACAAGCACGGGAAATTCGAGTTTGTTGAGCGCTTGCACGATCGGAGAAAGAAGACGGTTCTCGGGCAGACCGGAAAATTTGGCGGCGAAGAGGTCATCGGAATTTTGCTCGAGCAAGAGGCCTGTTCGCGGTACTTGGCGAAGAGGATGATTGGCTACTTCGAGGGTGTAGAACCGAATGAAGGCCGTTTGGAGGATTACGCTCGGTTCTTGATGGCGACGGAGTACGACATTGCGCAGGTCCTTGAGAAGCTCTTCCTGGATCCCGAGTTCTATCGCGATGAAGTCGTGGGGACGCGGATCGCCGGACCGCTCGATTTTCTCGTCGGCAGTACGCGGCGCCTGATGATTGAGCCGCCCGCGCGCGCGATTCGACTCGGCTCGGCGGCGCTTGGACAACGTCTGTTGGATCCGCCGAACGTTCGCGGTTGGGAGGGCGGCGAAGCTTGGGTGACCACCGGGACGTTGATGATGCGGAGCAACCTGGTCGGCAGCTATCTTGGACTGGTTGACACGCGCGAAGAGCTCTCGGACCGCGACCGAGCGATGCGCGCTCTCCGACGAGCGAACTGGGGACCGAACCTGAACTTCTCCGCGCTGCTCGAACGCGCCGACATTGTCCGCGATGCGGAGATCGTCGAGTACATGCTCGAATCCCTCTTCGCGGTTCCTCCGACTGCGGAGTCGCGCGCGGTCGCGATGAATTTCTTAGAGAGCGTGCGGGCCGAGGCGGGTTTGGGAGACGGAGAGTTACTCGACGCGGGCGAAGACTCCGAGCTGTGGCTGCGTCGTTTGGCGCACATCGTCCTCTCTCTCCCGGAAGCCAATCTGAACTAAGCGAACCCTCCCATGCGCCATCCCATTCACCGACGAACGCTGCTCCGAGGGGCGCTCGGGCTCGCCGGCCTCTCCCTCTCGCAGCGCCTCTCCCTCGGCGCGCTAATCTCCGAGGACGAGCTCGCGGACGCGGGCACTCTGGTCATACTCCAGCTCTCCGGCGGAAACGACGGCCTCTCCACCGTGATCCCCTTTGCCGACGATGCTTACGCCGCCGCACGTCGCTCCACCCGCTTCGCGCAAGACGAGGTTCTCGGGCTCGACGACTATCTCGGGCTCCACCCCGAGCTGCAACACATTCGCAGTGAATTCGAGAGCGGACGAGCTGCGATCGTGCAGGGCGTCGGTTATTCGAATCCCAACCGCTCGCACTTCAAGTCGATGGACATCTGGCATTCGGCATCGCCGGACGGGCGCGCGGTAAAGAGCGGCTGGGTCGGTCGCTTGTCGGAAGCTCTAAGCACTACGGGTTACAACCCCGAACGCGTCGTCCACATCGGAGGCAGCCTTCCCTACTCGCTGCACTCCAAATCCAGCCCTGCGGTCAGCTTCGTCCAGCCCGACAACTATCGTTGGGTCGGCAATGAGCCGGAGATGAACGACGTCGCGGATCAATTAGGAAGTGATTCGAACAGCGAGTCGAGCGGCGGAGCCATCGGTCACCTGCGCGGTGTCATGCGCGATGCCGCTGCGTCCTCACGCCGGATCCGCAGTGCGGCCGCCCAGTACGAGACTCACGTCGACTACCCCGGCGGTGAATTGGCGCGCTCACTTCGCACCGCTGCTGCGCTCATCAAGAGTGAGCTCGGTTGCCGCGTCGTCTCGCTTGAGCAGACCGGCTTCGATACTCACCAAGGCCAGCGCGTCGTTCACACCCGACTGATGTCGCAGCTCGACGCCGCGCTCCGGGCATTCCAAGCCGACCTCGCGGGATCGGCCGCGGGCCGAAAAACCGTCATCCTCGCTTTTTCCGAGTTCGGAAGGCGCATCGTCGAAAACGGTTCGAACGGAACCGACCACGGTACGGCTGGACCGATGTTCCTCCTCGGTCCGAGCGTAAGCGGCGGGTTGCACGGCGCTCATCCGTCACTCACGGACCGCGACGGCGACGACCTCATCTTCCACACCGACTTTCGTTCGGTCTATGCGACCGTGATCGAAAAACACTTCGGCGTCGACTCGGCGGGCGTTCTCGGGGGCAGCTATGCGCAGCTCCCTCTGCTCGGCTAGCTAGATTCGAAGGGCTCGATTCCGCTCCGCTCTAAAGCCGCGATTCGCTCGAGACGCTTACTGAAACCAGTCGGTCGGGAAGTCGGGGCCAAGCCTCACGACATCGAAGAGCGATCCGATCAACTCGGCGTCTCCACCCACAACGTGTGGGTTGTAGAACTCCCATACGATCTTCCCGTCTCGCGTGACTTCAAGCGAGCGACCGGCGTCGGTTTCGTTGATCAAGATATTCTTGTTCGGGAGCTCTTGAACCGTTCCGCAAGTCTGACTGTAGAGATCTTGGCCCGGCTTCGTTCCGTACTCCCAGACCACTTCACGGGTTAGCGGATCGACCATGGCCACTCGTGAGCGCTCCAGTTGCCACTGGTTGTCGAAATAGAGCAGATGGCCGTCGGAAGTTATCTGGGCGTCATGCTGAAGCGCCGAGGCGCCCGTCATCGACCAGACCACCTTCTCCTCGACCGGGTCGATCACGGCGATCATGTCCAAGTGGCGCATGGAAACCAAATAGTTGCCCTCCGCAAACTCGGGAACGCGCTCCGATATGCGGCCATCTAAAACCCGAAGCGAGTTCGTGTGAAAGATGTCGCGGTGGGTGGCATTGAAGGTTCTCTGGTTTTCCTTCTTCCAGAACTTCTTCGCCGCATCCAACCATGAGTGCTCTTGCTTGGAGTTTTGAAAGCAGCGGAACAGGGATAATCGACTCTCTAGTGTTGGACCTGGTGAATAGATGAGGACGTAGTCTTCCAGGATTGTCTGGAGATGTGACAAGGGGCCCCGGCTCTCATCGTCATCGAAATCCGCGTTCTGTTTGCGCTGGCGCCGGTTCTCTTTACGGATGGTTAAGAGGCGTTTGACGCCAGGCTTCGCTTCTTCTTCGCGGACAACATTTCGCCCCAGGATGTAGAGGTTTCCGTCGTCCATGATTTGCAGATCATGGTGGACCGGAGTGAGCTGAGACCACAAGACGTTGGAGTCGCGGTCGAGCCTCGCGAACCCGAAGCTCTCAAAGACGACGAGCACGTCTCCGTTCTCGAAAAGATGAGCGCGACGCCAGAAGCCCGAAGTTGGTTGACCGGAGACATCCGTCTCGTAATCCGGCCAGATGTCATGAAACTTCGCCTCCCACCGATGGAGAACTTCGCCCTTCATGTTCACCAGCTCGGCGCCAGGTGCATGGCCCGAGATCACGAAGTTGAGTCCCTCATGGCTCAGTGCCGAGACGTGGCGAGTCACTCCCGAGAGCGCGGGCGCAGGCTGGCTGCCCGCCGCATAGCCGATCATGTTCAGCGGATCTTCGTCGTCGACGAGCTCCGCTTCTGCTGTAGGCCGTCGTCGAAAGCGACCGGTTGAACTGCGAGCGGGGGTCGTCTTCGAGCCCGAAGTCGCCGGCTCTTCGTCCGCATTCACCTGGGCCTTCGACAACGGCGATTCGGCCGGGTCGCCGGATTGGGGCGACGGCGATTCACCGCATCCTACGGTCAGGATGAGAACTGCCGCAAAGCCGGAGGCGAGGCGAACGAAGGGGGACTCTGCGATCATAGCCAGGAGAGCGTGGGGAACCTGACGAGTGCCGAACGGCCTCACGCCACAGTTAGGAGATGTCCAATCGGAAGATTGGCGGTCCATTCTAGCCCGCGATGTCGAGGCCGGGGCGATTCGGACCGTTTCTTGAAGAGCGGCCTCGATACTCATTACGCGATCGAATCACGGATCGACTGGCCGAAGGTGTGAGCGATCTCTGCATTGCAAACAAGAGAGTCTTTCGGCTGTCGCTCCCCTTCGTCATTCACTTCGTAAGCGGTTCGCTCCTGGCTCTCGGCGATTCGAGCCTTTCAATGCACGCCACGAGCTCGATCATTCGTCCATCTTCCGCGCTTCTAATCCCCCACGTAGCCGAGCGCCTGGAGAGTGGCGGGCTCATTATCTCGTGAGCCAAAGATCGCGGTTTCGAGCGCCGTAATCCGGTTCTCGACGCTTGTTCGGTCATCCGGAAACTCGGCTACAACAAGCTGGTAGGCCTGAATTGCCTGTCCGGCTTCTCCCAAACGAGCGAGAGCTTCGGCCCGTTTGATCAACACATCTTTTCGGTTGGCGTAGTTCGGAAACTCATCAACAAAAGCATCGAGAACAAATACCGTCTCCGCGTAATTTTCCATCGCGAGATGAGCGGTCCCGAGGTGATGCCGAATCGTCGCTCGCTCTTGCTCTGTGACGGCTTCTCGTTGAGCGGTCTCGAGAATGAGGAGCGCTTCCGCAAACTGCCCTTTGCGCAGGTACTGATCGCTATCGATAAGGCGTTCGGTGAATACATCGGTGGCTTCGAGCTCGGGTTCGTTGAATAGCCACCCAGAGGTCCACGCCAGGATCAGTGCCGCGGCTGCCACACAGACCGCGATCCAGCGCGGAAACGGACGGGGATCAGTAGACGACAGCTCGTCCGCCGCGTTCTTAAGCAGGCGATCCGCGATTCGGGGATCGACGTCGGTTTCTGGGTGTGCGCGATAGGCAGCGCTAATGCCCCGATAGGAGCGAAGTGTTTCCGAGCAGACATCGCAACTCGCGAGGTGAGCCTGCACGAGCTCGCTCGCGGGTTCATCCAGTGAACCGTCGATGAAATCGATGAGCTGCTCTTCGGTTCGTTCGCAATTACTCATGTAGATACTCCGGGAGAGCTTGAAGATTCTCCGAGAGTCGTTGGCGCAGGTTGGCTAGAGCGTAGCGCATGCGACTCTTCACGGTGGCAAGGGGGTGACCGGTAATCTCGGCGATCATCGAAAACTCAAGTCCTCCGCGTTCGCGAAGCAAGAAGACCTCGCGTTGCTCGGATGGAATGCGCTCAAGCGCGGACACGATGCGTTCACCGAGTTCCTTACTCACTGTCGCTTCGACCGGGTCCGCGGCGAACTCCGCGGAGGGGAGCTCCGAATTCATCGCCTGCTTTCCGCTCTCTCGATGGTCCGCGTCATTCATGTTGAAACTCTCCGCGTGGTCTTCGCGAACTCCGGCTCGCCGACGGGAGTCGGTGAGCACGTTGTGCGCGATGCTGAAAAGCCACCCTCGAAAACTGCCCGTTGGTCGATATCGATCGCGCCCGCGAATGAGGCGCATGAAGATGTCTTGAAAGAGGTCTTCGGCGACGGTCGAGTCGCGGGTGTTGTGAAGCAGAAACGTAAACAACGGACGCTGGTGCCGACGAAGAAGCGTTTCGAAAGACGATGCGTCTCCGTTGGCGTAGGCCAGCATGAGCGCTTCGTCCGTGGGGGCTTTTGTCGACGTCATGAAACGCTTCTGTTTTCGCTCAATCGTCGCCCATGTAACCGAGAGCTTGTAGTTCCGATCTCAATTGCAAGTCGCGCCTCGCAGTGGGATTAGCCCTCGTTCTCTCGAGGTCATTCAAGACGCGTAGCATCTTCTGAAGCAACACGGTGAGCTCGGCACTCCGATACTCCGTGTCGTTCATCAGTTTGCAGTTCCGATAACGCGCTTCGATCAACTCACTGGCCTCGTCGATTCGCCCCGCTTTTTGAAGATCCATTGCCGCCAAGATCGATTCCGCGTTCCGCACGACTTCGACTTTGATCATCACGTCCATACGCTTGGACGACTCGACCTGTTGGATGTCATCCGTGAACCGCTGAACGAGACTCTCATTTCGAATTCGACCAGCTTCGTGCGAGGTGGCATCGACGAAGTCCAATTCGGCAGTGGCAAACTCAGAGCGCTGGCCCGCTTCGCCTTTCACTCGCAGCCTGACGAGGACCTTTTTGCGTTCGTTGGCAATCATGTCGCTGATGGGCAGGCTCACCGTCTGCCCTTCGATTCTGTGTGAGTAGCCGTAGGCCTCCATGAACTCGACGCCGGGTTCCAACGTAAGCCTCACCGTGACATCGCGCACAACAACCTCCGAGAGTTCGTCGATTTCGCGGTCGAGGTGTCGCCCGACGGTCTCCGATTCGTCGACGTAGTAGTAATTTCCTCCGGAGTTGAGAGCGATCGTGCTCATCAAGTCCTCGTCATAAGAGAGCCCCATGCCCATCGTTGAGATGCGCACTCCGCGTTCGCGGCACTGTTTCGCGCGCGCTTGAATCTCGAGGGGCTCAATGACGCCCGCATTGGCCAAACCGTCGGAGAGCAGAAGCACGCGATTGGAGCGCTTGGGGTCGTAGTGCATCAAGACTTCTTCATAGCCAGCCATCATTCCTCCGTAGAGGTTGGTCGCTCGCCCGCTTTTGATCCCGCGAATCGCGGTCAGAAATCGTTCGCGTTCACTCGCTGGTGCCGAGGCCACGATCGTCTGAACCGTGTCGTCGTAAACGCAAATCGCGAGATGGTCATCGGCGCGCAACCGACCGACGAGTTGCTCCGCCGCACTCTTTGCAAACAACAATTTGTCTTCGGACCCCATCGATCCGCTTCGATCGATAACGAGCGAGAGGTTCATGGATGGGCGCTCGACCTCGGGTCTTTCAAGTTTGCTGGCGGCCAGAGAGAGATACAAATAGATCTCTTGCGGCTCGCCGGCGAAGACCAAGGGGTGGCTCGAGGCGCTCTCCAGTGAGATGAGAGGCGAGCTCGAACTCGCGACGAGCGAGGGTGGCGTTTCCGGTGTACGGAGCTGGTTCAGTGCTACGGCGAGAGCGAGAATCAGGCCCGGTAATAGTGTCTTAGTCATGAGCGACCTCCTTGGTCCGGCGTTGAACGCGCCGACTGGGGAGGTCGATCTAGCTAACTCGAAAAAACATGACCGAAGGCTTGGGCGGTGAATGCGCTATTCGAGCTCTACCGCCTCTGCATCCGGCTAAGGCGTGAGCTGGAATGTGACTCGATGCACAATCGCGAGTTTCGCGGGTATTCCCTTTCGTTCACCCGGACGGAATCGCCAGTTTCGAATGGCTTCAAGGGCCGCCTCGTCGAGGACGGCATAGCCCGAGGATTGGGCGACGGAGACCGAGATCACTGTTCCATCGACCGCGACGAGAATGCGACAGAGCACGGTGCCTTCCCAGAGTTTTCGGCGCGCGAGCGAGGGGTAGCGCGGCGGAGGAGCCTCAAGAAGTAAGGGCTCGAGGTCGCCGCGACTCAACTCGGACTGTTCGGAGTCAGCGTGAACCGAGTGAGTTGGGGGCGGCTCCATCGGGGAGAGTTCGTCGGGAGAGATCGGGCGATCTTGCTTCTTGGCGAACCGAAGGTCGGGCAGCTGACTCGGCCACTCGGAATCTCGCGCCGGCGTCGGCTCAAGCTCTTCGAGATCGAAGTCGGGGGCGATCGAACTCAGCTCCTCGAACGAATCCTCGATCGGGACGAGGGTGGGATCGCTCTGATCTATCTCAGGCTCGATGACTTCGAAGGGCAGCTTTTCGTTGGCTTCGATGAACTCGATGGGTTCGCGGAAATCCGCGTGCGCGAAAACCACGCTGCGATCCGTGGCTCCTCCGCCCGCGCGAGAGTGCTCGGAGGCGAGCGCAACTCCTACAATTCCGAGTGCCGCTACGTGAAAGAAAATGGAAAACCCGATCGACCTGAGAGAGAGCGGCTGCTCGCTCGGCTCGCAACGACGGCGCGAGTCCGCAACGGGACTGCGAATCGAATCGACTCTCGGCGGCGTACTTCGTTCGGTGTTCGGCAAGGCATCTAGAAGGATACGGACAGTCCCACAATCAGGTTGATTCCGGGCATGTTTTGTCCAGAACCGTGAACGCGATAATCCTCATCGGTGAGGTTCTCAAGCGCGAGGTTCAAGTCCGTGTTTTGATTGATTCGCCATCCGCCTCGCGCGTGGGCAACGAAGTAGCTCGGCGTTCCTCCCGGCGGGATTCGCGAGGTGTCACTCGCGTCGCGCGTCGAGAGCTTATCGGCGTCATCCGCGTAGACTCCGAGAAGCTCCGTCCACAGCTGGCCATCCGGGCACTCCCAACGGATCCCGAGTTGAGCGGTAAAGGGCATGAGCCGGTCGATGGTCTCCTTCTTCTTTACAGGTGCGGATGTCGGAAAGGTCTCGACCTTGCCCTCCGTGAAGGTCGAGTTGCCGAACACCGTCCATTGAGGGTTCAGCGCCACCGCCGCACCCAGTTCGATGCCATAGACGTATCCATCGCCGACGTTGTCCTTGGTGATTTCGGCTTCGCCAGCTCCATTAATCACGCCGGTCGGAAAGCGAACGATCTGGTCCTGAATGTCGGTGTAGAAGAGTGCGACCTGCGATGAGAGCGAATCATTCTCGGTCTTGATGCCGAGCTCATAGGTCAAGAACTTCTCCGCGTCGAGGCCGGGCGACGGTACCTCGAACTCATTGGTGCGCGCGCTATCGAAGCGCGTGAGATCCGACAGGTTGGGAGCGCGAAAGCCCTGCGAGATTCCGCCGTACAGGTTCGCGGTTCTCTCCGTGATGCGATAGAGAAAGCGCGCGCTGCCGACGAGGGAACTCCAGCTTTCTTCGATCGAAATCTTTGTGGAACTGACCGGCTCCAGAACGCTGTCTGCATCGGCCGCGGCGTAGTTGAACCTTCCGCCAAGAGTCAAGACGAGGTCGTCGCAGATCTCGATCTCGTCTTGAAGGAAAATCCCGAGAAGGTCATAGGTCGCGTCGTCGGCTACCGGGCCTTGGACCGGATTGGAACTGCTGAAGGAGTCGACCTCGTCGTGGTAGAGGTCGAAGCCGTACGTCAGTCGACCGAGGGGCGACGAGGAGCTGGCGTGCGAGAAGAGACCGAGCGTCTCGACTTCGAAGCCCTGCGTTTGTTGCGCGCCGTTGCCCCGGATTCGATCCCGAAACTCGGATTGAGAGTGATAGGAGAGGCTCAAGCTGTAGGTGTCGAAGAAGCTTGTCGCGTTTTCGCCGTGGAGTTGCAGGTAGGCGAGGTCCCGCTCTTGGTCGAGGTCTCGGCGCAGATCGCTTCCGACGGTCGTTCCCTCGAAAGGCACCGCAAAGACGGTCCTGTGCGTTCGGGGAACGTCATTCAATCGGACATGCTGGTAACCGACAACGAGCCGCGTATCGGGGTCGAGATACTTTTCGATCTTGAGGTCGCCGTCCAGCTCGCCGTAGGCCGTGTTCGGTTGTGTCCCCGTTTGATCCCCACCACGAAGATCGCCAAAGTCTTTTCCGGTTCCGCCGACGAGGATGCTCAAGGTCTCATCCACCGCCGCGCTGACTTCCGCTCGACCTACGTGAGAGCGCTCTGCGCTCGACCAGCGATAGTGGAGCTTCCCACCAAATCCACTCGGTGAATCGAACAGATAGGGGTTCTTCGTAACGGCATTTACGGTTCCGCCGATCGCGTCTGAACCGTAGAGGACAGAGCTCGGGCCCTTGACGACTTCCAACTTTTCGATCGAGAAGGGGTCGACCGTATTCCAATACTGATTGGGTCCATCTCGAAAGACCGAGTTGTTCAGGCGAATGCCGTCGATCAAGAGCGCCGTTCGAAAACCGGTGAAGCCGCGAATGAAAGGAGAACCCTGACCATGAGCGGTCTCTTGCACCATCACGCCGGGCAGGTCGCGCAAGGCTTGTGGCATCGTTCGGTAGGCGCGTTCTCGAATCAGCCCCGAGGAAACCAGCTCGGTGGAAGCCGGCGTCTCAAGAGCCGAGTGTGGCGTTCGTGTCGCCGTGACGATGGTCTCGCCCAAGACAATGGGCACGTCTGCTTCGTCCTCGGGAGTTTCTCCTGCGCCGTTGCTGAGTGGTTCGCGGGTCAGCCCGGGGCCGCGCGCCGCCAGTTCGCCCTGCAGAGCGACGAATAAAAAGACAAGTGCAAGAGGAGCTGATGGGGTCTGAGGAAGCGCAAGGGTGATGTGAAGCACAGGAGTTCTTCGAGGTGAAGGGAACCGATCGGGAGGTGGACCGGTACTCGCTGTGAAACGGAGGCAAACAGCATCAACACGCCTCTGAGTTGCTATGCCTCGATTCGCGCCATTGAGTTCCCCATCCCGATGCGAGTTCCGTTCGGCGGTCAAACGATGAACTCGCGAACGAGTTCAGAGAAAACCGGATTAGCTCGCGGAGAGAATCGTGTGCAGACGCACGATTGCGGCGCGGTCGAGGTCGAGCTCGAGCTTGGGGTAGGCCTCGCCGAATTGGGCCCAGTGGAAGTCGGCCCAGCGCTCGTCCAGTCGAAGCTCGCGGCGCTGGGGTGCGACGCGGAAACCGAAATTCCACTCGATGATCTCCTCGTCGCCGAGCACGGAACGGGCGGGCATCTTGAGGTCGATCAGTTCGGCCGGACGGCTGAGGCCGAGCTCTTCGCTGACCGAGCGGCGGATGGCCGTCTCCATCTGGTCGCCGAGGCCGATTTGGCTGTGGAGCGGGCCCCAAAAGCTCTCGATTCCCTGACGGCTCCGCACGAGCAAGTAGCTCGGCTGTTGCTCGAGGAAGTCGTAGACGAAAACTTTGACGCGGTGGATGTATTCGATCATGTCGCGGAACCGTGCTGGAACGTCACGCTACAGAGCGGGTTCTTGGACCGCAACGAACGTGATGCTCCAACTTTTCTTATCGTACGTGGCTCTGATGAACTTAGAACAAGTTGTGAGATTCTGGTGCTAGCGAAGGTTCAGGCACGGCTCGAAGCGTTGATCGACTGGGAGACGAGGTCTCGCGGACCCGTCGGAGGAGCAACGGTCGGCGGTACGCAGGGCGGAGGCATGCGTGTGACGGTCGAGCCAGCTGCCGATCTGCTGGCGCGGTTGGGCGATCCCGAGCGCGCTTTCCGCGTTGTTCATATCGCGGGGACCAAGGGCAAGGGCTCGGTGGCGGCGCTCGTGGCGGGTGCTCTCGAAGCGGAGGGGATTCGAACCGGCGTGTTTGCCTCGCCGCACGTCGAACGGCTCAACGAGCGCGTGCGAATCGGCGGAGCGGAGATTGGAGACGAGGAGCTCGCGACGGCTCTCGAGCAGGCGCTTGACGCACAGGATGCGGCGCGCGTCGAGGGCACTCCTGCGAGTGCGGCGAGTTGGTTCGACGTCTTGACGGCGGCGGCCATGCTCGCGTTTCAGCGGGCCTGCGTGGAGTGGGCGGTCGTCGAATGTGGGCTGGGAGGGCGCTTGGATTCGACGAACGCGCTCACTGGCGAGGTTTGCGTGATTACGAATATTGACCTCGAGCACACCGACGTCCTCGGGGAGACGTTGGCCGAAATCGCCGCCGAGAAGGCGGGCATTCTGGATCGCGGAACGAGCTTGGTGACAGCGGTGCCGTCGCAGTCGGAGGCGGGGCGCGTGATCGATGCGCGAGCGGAGGCGCTCGGGGTTTGCGTTCATCGTCCGGAGATCGCGGGGCTCGACATTCGGGGAGAGAATCGCGCGCTGGCGGCATCCGTACTCGCCGCTCTCGGAAGCCTCGGCGTCGAAGGAGCCGCTGGGCGAGCTTTGGATGGGGCTTTCTCCTCAGCTGTTCTGAAATCGTCGCAGTTGCCGGGTCGGTTGGAGGTTCGTGAGCTGGAAGGCGTTCGGGTCATCCTGGATGGAGCCCACGTCGCTTCGAGTTTAGAGCGCGTTCTCGGTGATCTTGAGGGAGCGGAACTTCTTTCCGGGTCGCCGGTGATCTGCATTTTTGGTACGGGAGCCGACAAGCAGTTGGAGGCCTTGCTAAAGGTGCTTGTTGGGAGGGTCGATAGGCTCGTCTGCACCTCCGTGGGCACGAGGCCCGTTCGCTCTCCAAGGGAAATCCAAGAAGTGGCGAGCGGACTTCTACTGGCAGTTGAAACGGCTGTCGGGCCCCGGGTTGCATTACAACGAGCTCTCGAACTAGCCAAACCCGACGGGATAATTCTCGTCACCGGTTCCCTGCACCTCATCGGCGCAGTGCGACCACTCCTCAGCCCAACCGACTCATGTTGACGATCGTCTCCGACTTGTTTCTCACTGACTCGTTCCTGATCAAGGGACAGGTCGAGAACAAATACACGCGGCTGAGCCAGCTCCTCGACGAGTATCGCAAGTTTCACCTGAAGATCCGCAACGCGACTTTGGTGGACCTCGGAACGCAGGACCGAATTCAGACGCCGCTCCTGCACATCAACGTGGACGAGATCATTCTCGCGCACGAGTTCCTCGACAACGCGGGCGATCCGCTAGCGGCGCAGTTGGCCGACGATCAGGACGACCAGCACCGTGTGCGCGTGTTCTACACCGGCAACTTGAATGTCGAGATCAGTGGCAACGTTCGTCCGAACAGCTACGAAGCCGGCGACCGCGCGACGCGTCGCTTCTTCGTCATGAAGGAGCCGGAAGTTCGCGGGCTGAACTTCCGCGGTGATCAAGACCTCAAGCTACTCAAAGATCTGCCCTACGCGATTCTGAACAAGAGCCGCGTGTCGTACATCTACGACTTCAATTAGCGAGATCCGAGCGCGTCAGGAGGGCCTGCATGCGTTCGACCCAGGGCTCGTCATCGAGCGGGAGCACGACGTGGCCCGCTCTCGGCAAGAGCGTGAGCCCGGCGTTGGAAATCCTCGCCGCCATCACGTTCGCCGAAGGTACCGATCGAACGACGCGGTCGTGAGTGGAGGCGAAGAGCTCGACCGGTAACTCGAGTTGGGCAAGCTCGTCGCGAAAGTCCACTCCGGCGATCATCTTCATGCGACGGATGTAGCCGTCGTCGAGGCCGAGCAGTGGTGCGCGGCGAAATTCGCGAGCGGCTTTGGCATCGCGTCGCGGAGCGATCATGAGTGCGGGCGAGAAGAGAAAGCGTGCAGCTCGGAAAGCGATGGAGGGGATCAGCGAGAGGGCGGTGCGCGAAATAGCCAGGCGGCGTTTGTCTTCGTAGTAGACGAAGCTGTTGACGATTGCGAGGGCTGCGACGCGCTCAGGAAAGTCGAGCGCGAGGCGAACGGCGACGGCGCCGCCGAAAGACTCGGCGAGGACGAGCGCGCGCTCGATACCAGCTTCGTCGAAACCTTCGATGATCGTGGCGGCGAGCGACTCGTAAGTGTCGCCTTCTGGCGGTACCGGTCCGTTCGCGCGATAGCAAAACCGCGTTACGCGAAAATGCGCCTCAAGCTTTTGCTGGGTTCCGAGGAGGAGTTCGCCGCTCCCATCGATGCCCGGAACGTAGACGAGGTTCGGACCCGAGCCGCCTACGCCATAAACCTCGGCGCGATGAGTGGGTGCCTTCGACATCGACTTGTGGCGACTACCTCGCCCCTTGCGCTTGAATGAAGTTCTCCAGAGCGTGAGCGACGATCGAATTGCCCTCCGCTGATAGATGGTAGCCGGCGAAGAGTGCGCGCGGTCTGCCCGCTGCGGAGAGCTGGCGGTGGCGCGCGAGCAGAGGCGTGCTCAGGTCCAGGACGGGAATGCCGAGCGACTCCAGCTCGGCGACCATGTCTTTCCAGTAGCGATCGTCATGCTCCAGAAGCTCCTGCAGATCTTCATAGGTCGGGAAGATCAGAACCGGCGCCAGCTTCGCGCCGTCGGCCATCGCGAGCCGATGAAACTCGCTGAGGATCGCGAGACTGACGCGATAGGGCTCGCTGGTGGAGTCGATCCAGAGCCTGCGCGGCTGGCGATCGCGATAGGCCACCCAACCCATGGCGAGTCGCATCAACGACGAAACGCGTCCGGTGATGACGTCGGGTCCGAGCCAGTACTCGTGCTCGGCCAAGTCCTCGAGCACGGAGCCATCACGCACTGCGCTCAGTAACTCGGCCTCTGTCTCATACGGCTGAGCGACGAGCTCGAGCTCTTCTCCGCGTAGTCGAAAGCGCGGTTTGGAGCGCGTCAACGAGCTCGTCAAGGACCACCTCGGGCGATAGCGATTGACGTTGCGCCCGATGTTCTCGAGCAGCAAGCCGATGACGACGACATCGGCGCCGAGCTCCCGCCCAACTTGCTTGTACCGCAAGAAAGCCTGCCCGGTTCCGTAACCGCCGACACCGAAGTTGATTACCTCCGCTTTCTTGAGGCGCGCTTCGAAGATGTGGCCCCAGGCTTTCTCGTCCGACACTTCTTCACACCAGACGAACGAGTCGCCGAACGCGAGGATACGCGTGATGCCTTCATCGGGAAGGGCGGAATACTCGCGTTGTCCGCGAGATGCGAGCGAGTTGGTGTGCGCGTCTCCGGACAAGTTCGCCGCGTTGGGGAAATAGGTCCAGCCAAGATGGCGATCGAAACCGCCGATCGTGCTGCGCTCATCCGCGGGCTTTTCGATGGACGCGAGGAAGTGCTCTTGACGCGGGACATGGGTGATCGCGCCGAACGGCGGCAAAGGCTTGCCGTCGTACATGCCGTCCTCGATGAGAAAGAGCGAGATGGCGACGTCGGCCAGCAGCAAGCACACGCCGGTACTGACGAGGAGAAGCACAGCGCGGCGTGAAAGGAAAGTCATGGGTTGCGATGGACCGAGCTAGTTCGCCGGTGCTTCGTCGTCCGGAAAAGTTACCGCGGCGCGCGCCGATGTGCAGTTGCGAAGTTCATCACAGAAGCCTTGGACGTCGTCTTCGGGCAGCAGGAGCTCCAACCGCACGTCCACGTCGTAGCCCGCGGCCACGGGCTCGATGGAGCGGGCGGAGAAGAGTGCGCTGACGGCGCTCGAACACTCGTAGGGGTGCTCGACGATCAAGCGCCGCGTGATGACGACGGTAGCGAGCGGCGCGCGGTCGAGAGTCTGTCCCGCGGCTCCACCGTAGGCGCGCATCAATCCGCCCACACCGAGCTTGGTGCCGCCGAACCAACGCGTCACCACGACGACCAGCTCGGTGAGCTCGTGCCCCTCGACCTGCTGCAGAATCGGTCGCCCGGCGGATCCACCGGGTTCGCCATCGTCGCTCGACCGGAAGAGCTCGCCATCGCGACCCAACCGGTACGCCCAGCAGTTGTGATTGGCTCCCGAAAACTCGGCGCTGATCCGCGCGACGAACTCCAGTGCGGCCTCCACCGAGTCCGCCGGCGCGACCGTTGTGAGAAAGCGCGAGTTCTTGATGCGCTCGATCTCATACCGAAACTCCTCGGCGACTGTCTGGAATGAGTTCGTCACCCCGAGACTCTATCAGGTACCGCTTTCCTGCCGCTCGGAGTATCGTCGCGGAATGAGTGCGGGATTTGACGAAGGGGAAATCGATGCGGCGAACCGCGACCGAGCGCACGTCCTCGATCGCGGACGCTCGACCGAGCACTGGTTCCTCTTCTTCGCCGCCCTCATGATGCCCGTCGCGCTAGTCCTCATTGCGCTCATCTTCACGCCGGATGAGCGCGGCTTCGGCACGCACGAACAGCTCGGCATCAGTGCCTGCATGACGCTCGACCTGTGGGGCATTCCGTGCCCCGGCTGC
The DNA here is from genome assembly GCA_029259635.1 of Planctomycetota bacterium. GTDB lineage: Bacteria > Planctomycetota > UBA1135 > UBA1135 > OFTM34. The sequence goes on from JAJDEU010000027.1 coordinate 56,104, forward strand.
GGCGTGACGACTTCGGTAACTCTGGCGACCCACGGACGTCTCCTCGACTCCCTCAAGACTCAGCCGCTCGGTCTGCTACTCACCATCGCCAGTGTGCTGTTCACGCTCTGGAGTGTGTGGGCTACGGCGCGCGGCAAGGATCTCTACGCCAGCATCATGAACCAGCGACTCGGGCGATTCGGGCGTGCACTCATCACCGTCGTGCTCGTCTCCTGGCTCTATAAGTGGATCACGACGGGGAATTCCTGAGCGGGCGCAATTTTCTGCAGGGTCACCGGAACTCAGGAGCGCGGTTCTGGTTTGGGAGGGCGAATACAACCCGAAAATCGAAAGACCCATGAAGAAATTGACATCGACGCTTCTGTTCGCCGGCCTGATCGCGCTCCCCATTGGAGCTCAGGAAGCCGCCGAAGAAGCCAGTTCAGAGACCAATCAAGAACAGACCGAAGAGCGCGCCGAGCGCCGAGGTCATGGAAAGCATTCGAGGCTGTGCGCTTGCGAGGGCGAGCGCAAAGGCGAGCGCGGTGCCCGGACAGAAGGTTTGCGCAAGACGCGGAAGGTTTTGGGCTCGGAAGGTTCGAGGCGCGAACATCGCGAACATCGCGCGAAACGAGTCGAAGGCCTCGGGAATAGTTTTGCGCGCGGAAACAAGCCGGAGGGCGGGCGCGAGATGGGTCGAAGATTCGGCCGCCACGCGGAACGTCAGCAGGAAGGCCGTCGGGCGGAGGGGCTCGGCCGTCGCGCTGAGGGGCAGCGACCGGCTGGCTTGCGCGAACGAATCGAGCAGAGCTCGGAAGGCCGCAAAGGCGGCAAGTGCAAACATCACAGCGAGCGAGGTCGCGGTAGAGATGAGGCTCCCTCCCGAGCCAATCGTTTTCAGGATCGCCTGAGAGATTCCGGACACGCCCGCGGTGGAAACCGAGGACCTCGCGGTCCTCAAAGTGGCGAACGTCATCGCCGCTTCGAAAGCCACCGCTAAACCTCAAGGTTCCCTGAGGAGCCTCTCCCTGGGCGGGATCGTGATGGGCTTTTGGCCTCATCGCGATCCCGTTTTTCGTGTCCGCTCCGCAAAATCTCGCGCTCAAGAATTTGCACTAACCAGTTTTATAGAAGCGCCTGGCGAAACTGAACTCCGGCGACCCTCTGGGTTTCTTCTGGCGAATTTCACGGCTCAGCCGTACCTGCACTTACCGTGTTGAGTATGGATGGGAAGTGATGAGAGAAATAAGTGAAGCTTTAGTATGGGTCGGGATCTGCATCCTTCTGACGACTTCACCAGCTGCCGCCGCACGAAAGCGCATCGTCGGTACCGAGACCATTTCCGAGGTGCGAACCTCGGAGTCGACGGAGCCGGGTAGCGAGTTTGACGGGGCGAGATCGGCAGGCATCGCTGTCATTGAGGATCCGCCCTATTCGATCTCGGTTTACGTCGAGGACAGCGAGGGGCGGCCAGTGCAAAGTGCGCAGGTGGCGTTGGTTCACCTCGGCAGGCGCGATAAAGGTGGGCCAACTCGGGCCCTCGATGGTCCAGCGAGATCTCCTTGGAGTGCCCGAACCGACAAATCTGGGAAGCTCGTTTTCGGAAATGTGCGGGAGGGGCGGTGGCGCGTGTGGGCCGGGACGCCGACGACCTACCATCATGCTAGCGAGGAGTTGCGGATTGAAGAGAGCTCGAACGCGGCGAGCACACGGATAAAACTCGAGCCGCTTCGAGACGATCAGATGATTACGGGAGTCGTTCTGGATTCGCGTGGTCAACCCGCGGACGACGCGCTGGTCATGTTGTGTTGGCCAGCCAACGGAAAGTACGAATTCGCGAGCGCGTACACGGGAGAGCACGACGGAGGCTTTATCTTGCGCTCCGAACTCGTCGCCGTTGGCGCGTCGATCGTGGTGGAAGATCTCTTCGGGAATGATCGAACGGCAACACTTGAGGGTGTCACGGGTGGAGATCGCGATTTGGTTTTGCGGCTTCAGCCTCCGCGCTACATCTCATTCGAGGTCTTTGATGGCGAAGCCAATCTGACGCCGATGGCAGCTCTGACCTTGGAGGTCGAGCGCGGCGGCCGGTGGTGGCCACTGGAGAACGCGTCGCACAAAGCTTCATTGGACGCGCAGATGAAGAGCTACATGCTTCCCGCTGAGCCATTCCGCGTCAAAGTCGGGCTCAACGGATACCAAGGCCAGTTGCTTGGCCCATTCGACCCGGAGCATGTCGAGACGATCCTTCACGTGAACTTGACCATCTGTCCACGTGTGGTCGGAAGAGTTCTCGCGGGCGGCGAGCCTCTAGGTGGCGCTAGTGTTTCGATGGAGGGCGGCTATTCAGTACCGATTGGAATAGGTGACGGCTCGTATGCATTTGCCTGCACCCAGACGGGCTCGACTGTAATCGTCGCGCGGCATCCGCAACTGGGGACGGTAACCAGCGAGCGCTTTGAACTCCCCGAGCGTGGTTCAATCGAAGTGAATGTCGAGTTCGGGGAGTTTGGAAGCCTCTCGGGAAAGGTCGTCACTTTCGAGGAGGAGCGAGCCCTCGCTGATCGGAACCTCTACCTCCACAACAACACCACCGGCAATCTGAGATACGTGCCACTCGAAGAGAACGGCTCGTTCTCCGTGCCCCAACTGCGCGCGGGTGTGTGGTCTCTAAGTCTCGAGTCGCCCTTTGTCGGCACGGATTTGACTTACCTCTTTAATACGTACTCGAACGAGTTCGAAGAGGTCGAAGTTGCGGCGCCCCCGCAGGTGCCCTATCTCGTCGAAGTCGTTGCAGGAGCAAAGAGCGAGGTCGACCTCAACTTCGGAATTGAACCGACGAGCGTTCTCAGCGGTAGCTTCCGATTCAACTACAACCGAGCGTGGGGTGGGGGTATCGGGATGTGCGGTACCGGCATGCCCACTCCTGACATTCGATTGTTGGATCTAGATTCGCTCGGAATCGTCTCCATCTCTGGCAATTACCGCTCGCCCTATTTCGTCGGCTCGAGAGAACCGGGTGCTTATCGCGTCCAAGCGACAGCGCTCGTCTTTCCGGACGACCTGGTCACCTTCTGGCGCGACATCGTGTTGCGCCCCGGACAAAACGAATGGAATTTCGAGAACACTGCCGGCCGATTACGAGTCCGCATGTTTCCTGAGGAAGTGGCCGCCCCCAGATACCTCAAGTTCAAGTGGAGCGACGAGGGGGGCACTTTTGGCAGCGGACCGTTTCGAGACTCGTGGAACAGCGACTACCACGCCGACGCTGTCGTCCCTTCCGGGTGTGTCGAAATCTACTGGTGTGATGATGAAGTCGAACAACGGCTACACGTGATCGATGTCGCGCCGAACGAGGACATTGCGATCGAGTTATCGCGGTACTAGCGCCGCTTCTCACTCACCATTGATCCGATAGACGGGGAACATGCGGTACTTGCCGGCTGCGTAGTTCGCGGCTAGCTCGGGGATCTCGTCGAAGTCGTAGATGCGCTCGTCGATGATCGGAAGCCACTCGTTCTCCTCCGCGAATGCGATGGCCTTGCGGGCTTCGGAGAGCGGAGCGAAGTGGGTGTGAATGAATTGGTGTCGAGCGATGCACTCGACGGCGCGCAGAAACTTCATGCGCATACCGACCTTCCAACCGGCTGTTGCGACGATGCCTTGGCGACCGAGGGCTTTGAGCGTGGCGCGGAAGACCGGCTCTCCAATCAAGTCCACAAAGACTTGAACGCCGAGCCCACCTGTGAGTTCGGCGACGGTTGCGAGGAAGGCGGTTTCGGAGTCTCGATAGGCTGCCGCGTATTCTTCGTCGGTCTTGTAACGCCTTTCATCGAACTGGAGCGCGGGAAAGTTCGTGCGGTCAACCGCCTTGACGCCCATGCTCTCGATCAATTCTTTGCGTTCCGGTGTGGAGGCAATGGCAACTCCGGAGTGTCCGAGCAGAGTGGCCAGGTGAGCTTCGGCAAGGGCGGTACCGCCGCCCCAGGCCCACACGTTCATGCGCGGGAACTCTTCCTCATTGATCAGCAAACGAAAGGTGCCATGCGCGATGCGCCAGTTGTCCCAGGCGGTTGGGTACCGAACGTTGAAGGCCGCCCAACGAGTGAGATCGTGGCGAGTGTTTTCGGGAAGCGGGAGGACCTGGTCAGAGCGCAACTTCATCCGGGTTCTCATGAGCCCTTGAACAGGCATGTCATAGGCCATGAGCTTCTTGGGATAACCCCAAGCGTCGGTATCCATCGCTCCCATCAGGACGACTTGCCCCTCCTTGAGATCGGTAACGTCGGCTCCTAATTCGACGATGCGCGCCACGCCGGAATTACCGATGACGCAGCGCTCGTATCCACGCGCTTCACAAATATCGATCGGATCGCGATCGATGGCATGCGTCATGTTGCCTTCCCAGCTACCAAAGAGTGGGGCAAGCAACACCTCGTTCGGTTGAAGGTCGTCGATTTCCATCTCGCCGCGCACGAGCTCAGCGGGTCCGCTGTGCTTTCCATTGGTAGCGGCGTGAATGAACCAAGCGTCAGCTAAGATCGGCATAGAAGAGTTCTTGGAGTTAGCTTTTCCATGAGCGATGGACTTTTACCGTGGCCTGCTAACTCCGTCGTTAGGGCCGCGAAGTTCCATCGCTATTTAACGAGCGTGCGAGAGGGCGTTCAGCTATTGACGACTTGAATGTTCGCTAGCTTTCGGCTTTGGGCTTTGAAAGCCTCTCGGCCGTGCAAGGCAGCGTAGTTGTCGATCAGGATGATATCGCCGGGCGACCAATCGTGATAGTAGACGTATTCGTCGTCTAGGAGCGCATTGCGCAGGGATAGCAAAACTTCATCCGACCGGCGCTGGTCGACTCCCGCCACGCGCAGTCGCCAACTCTCTGGCTCGCCGGGCGCGTGCGGAAGCCCGAGGTGCAGTGATGGAGCTCGATCGGCTTTCGCTTTGAACGCGGGGAAGTGATGCCACTTGGCAACATACTCCTCGCGATAGTAATCCCCGGAATCGACGGCCATGCCCTCGAGTCCGTTCTCGCGCAGCAATTCAACATCGGACTCGGGAACTTGTGTAAGCGCGCGTTCTGAATCGGAGACGTAGGTTCGGCCGCCCGTGACTTGTTCGAACTCGACGCAATAAATGCCCACCAACACGACGTCAAAGCCGGTCAGAATTCCGTCCTTGTGAAGGGGCAGCGCGAGGTCGCTGCGGAAGACCTCATCGTTCGCCTGGTTGTCGACGATGACCGCGCCGTCCGTTCGAGTAGAGGCCTCATTGATGGGGCCGAACTGCGCGAGAAAAGAGACTGCATCGTTCGCGTGATCGAACGCCCGCTTGATCACCAAGAATCGGTACTCATCCAACAAAGTCCGAATGGTCGCAACACTGTCGGATTGTTGGAGCAGGTCACGTTCAAACATGGCGCCTGCGCCAGAGGAGGTGAGAGTTTTCATTGCTCGGTGTGCGCTGCAATAACGGATTGAGGGGCTTGAACGAGCTCGACCAAGACGCCTTCGGCACCCAAGAGCTTTGCTCCATCGCCCTTCGGGTGAATGAAGCAGATTTCGTGACCGGAGGCGCCCGTGCGAATTCCGCCGGGCGTAAATCGCACGCCTTGTTCGCTCAACCAGGTGACCGCACTGTGCAGATCGTCAATCCACAGGCCTATGTGATTGAGAGCGGGTTCATTCACCTTCGGCCGCCGCTCGGGATCAATCGGTTCCATCAGATCAAACTCGACAGCGAGCGGCCCGGTGCCCAGTTCGAGAATGTCCTCATCGACATTCTCTGCTTCGCTTCGAAAACTGCCTTTCGGGGTTAGACCCAGCATGTCGACCCAGAAGTTGCGCAGCGTTTGTTTCGCGCGACCTCCAAGGGCGATTTGCTGAACACCCAACACGCGAAATGGTCTCTCCGTAGGCTTCATGGGATCCATCATAGACCGACCTCCAGAATCGAGGTGGGCAAAAACCGCTGGCTCTTGCGAGAGCATTCTCGCCAAACCGGTAAATACGAGTCGTTTTAAAGAGGGTAGTATTCGTTCTTGGACATGAGCCACTCTCTTCCACTGGGTCCGATGAATCGCGAGGGAGAGTTGCCGCTCTCTTTCGCGCAACAGCGCTTGTGGTTCTTGGATCAGATGGGAGCCGGAGAGGCTTTCAATATCTTGGCCGCCTTCCGTTTGGCGGGACGACTTGATGTCGAGCGCCTGGCCGCTGCGCTAACTGAAATCGTCCGACGCCATGAGACGTTGCGTACGGGCATCGTTGTAATGGACGGCGAGCCGGTTCAACGCATTGCGGATGATTCGGAGGTCGTGCTCGAGCGCGCGGAGGTGCTCGGATTCGATGAGGCCGAGCAGGCATCGGAAATCGAACGCCGTGCGCGAGCATTGGCGGAGGTTCCGTTCGACTTGGCGCACGCGCCGCTGATGCGAGCGCAACTGCTCCAGTTCGAGGAACACCAGCACGTTCTCTTCATCAATTTGCACCACGTCGTCACGGACGGCGCGTCGATGACGGTGTTGTTGCGCGAGTTAGGGCAGTTGTACCTGCCGGATGCGCCGCCGCTTCCGAAACTGGAACTGCAGTACGGCGACTTCACGCTGTGGCAGCGCGAGCGGCTGGTCGGGGAGGTTCTAGAGCACGAATTGGCGTACTGGCGCGATCAATTGGAGGGCATCACGCCGCTGAGTCTGCCCACGGATCATCCGCGTCCAGCGATGTTGACCTATCGAGGTCGCTCGAGCGCGCTCGAGATTCCGTCGCACGTGGCCGAGGCATTGGACGCTCTCGGTCGACGCGAGGGATTCACGCTGACGATGATTTTGCTCGCAGCCTGGCAGGCTTTGTTGGCGCGCTATTCCGATTCCGAGTCGATCGCGGTCGGGTTGCCCGTTGGCAATCGCAACCACGACAAGTTGGAGGGCTTGATCGGACTCTTCACCAGCACGTTGATCATTCGTTCCAATCTTTCGGGCGATCCGAGCTTCTTGAATGATCTGCTTCCAGAGGTGCGCGAGTTGATGCTGCAAGGCTTTGAGCATCAGGAAGTACCGTTTCAGAAGATCGTCGAGGACCTCAATCCCGAGCGCGATCCGAGCCGCCACCCGCTCTTCCAAGTGATGTTGTCGGTGGCGCCGATGCCGCGCGGCCCGATTCGTCTGGGCGAGCTTGAAGTCGAGCCCATCAGTTTGCCTTCAACGCGGACTGGGCTGGATTTCGATCTTCGTCTTCGCGAGCGGGCAGGTCGAATCTCCGGACGGTTGATCTACGCGGAGGATCTTTTCGAGCAACGGACGATCGAGCGCCTGCTCGGACACTTTTTGGTCCTGCTGAACGGAATCGCCGACAATCCCGAGGCGCGCTTATCGGACCTACCGCTGCTGACTGAAGATGAGCGGCGCGACCTGCTGGTGACCTGGAACGACACGGCCAAAACGACTTCGTTCACGCCGATACATGCGCAGTTCGAAGCACAAGCGGCGCGAACTCCCGACGCGGTCGCCGCGATTTGCGAAGAGGAGTTAGCGAGCTATTCCGAATTGAATGCTGCGGCCAATCGGCTTGCGCATGAGTTGATTGCGCGTGGCGTCGGCGCCGAGTCGCTAGTCGGATTGTGCGTCGAGCGCTCTCTGAACATGCTCATCGGATTGCTCGCCATTCACAAAGCCGGAGCGGCTTATTTGCCTCTGGATCCTTCCACTCCGGATGAACGCCAGCTCTGGATTATCGGCAACTCAGAGATCGAGCTGCTGCTGACGAATACGACGCTCGGTGAGCGCATTTTGGCGAACTGTCCACAACTGCGGCTCGATCGAGACTCGGAGCAAATCGCATCGAGGCCGAGTACTAGCCCGAACGGTCAATGCGCGCCCGATCAGTTGGCCTACGTGATCTACACATCGGGATCATCGGGAAAGCCGAAGGGTGTTGCCGTCGAGCATCAAGCGTTCTCAAACCTGTTGTTCGCGATGTCCAAGCGTCCCGGCATGTCGCCCAGCGACGTCATGATGGCCGTCACGACCATCGCTTTCGACATTGCGGGTCTCGAGCTCTTCCTTCCCCTGGCCGTCGGCGCGCGCGTGGTCATCGGAACGGAATCTGTCGTATCGGATGGGCGCGAACTTGCGCGACAAATGGAGTCTCACGGCGTGACGATCATGCAAGCCACGCCAGCCGCATGGCGGCTCTTGATGGATTCCGGTTGGGAGGGAGGCGGCGGCATTCGAGCCCTCTGCGGCGGCGAAGAGTTGCCGCAAGATCTCGCGCTGCGATTGAGCTCACGATGTGGGAGCCTGTGGAATCTTTATGGACCGACCGAGACCACGATCTGGTCGTTGAACCACGAATTTTCGTCTTCTGATGAAAGCGACGACGGCCTTGCTTCAGTCGTCATCGGTCGGCCAATCGCGAACACCGAAGCTTTCGTGCTCGATCGCCACATGTCACTGGTTCCAATCGGCGTCGAGGGAGACCTGTACTTAGGAGGGCTTGGCCTTGCTCGCGGCTATTGGCGCTCGGCTTCGTTAACGGCGAAAGCCTTCGTGCCACATACTTTTCGCGAGGGTGCGCGGCTTTATCGCACAGGTGACCGGGTTGTGCGTCGAGAAGATGGCTCGATTGTCTTTCGCGGTCGCAACGATCGACAGATCAAGCTGCGCGGTTACCGAATTGAACTCGACGAGATTGAACATGCGCTGGGCAGTCACCCCCTCGTGGTCGAAAACGCGGTGGTTCTCGCCGGAGCCGGCATCGGGCAGCAAATCGTCGCGCACGTTGTCACGCGAGTTACGGAGGGCGAAGAGTCGAGCGACTTGCGAGGCTATCTCATGGAGCGCTTGCCGACGTACATGTTGCCCGCTCACTTTGTGCGCCACGAAGCCCTGCCGCATACCCAAAACGGAAAGCTGGATCGCAACGCTCTGGTCGCTCTCTCGAATACGGCCCACCGCAGTCGCGGAACCTTCGTTGCGCCAAGGACGCCGATGGAGATTTGGCTCGGAGAATTGTGGAGCGGCTTGCTCAACACGGGTCGAGTCGACGTCCAGGACAACTTCTATGATCTCGGCGGGCATTCCTTGCTCTCGATGAAGCTCGTGTATGCGATCGAAAGCCGCGTCGGCGTGACGATTATGCCGCGGGAGATCATGAGGATGAATTTAGAGCAGCTGGCCCGAGCGTGCGAACAGCGCGGACAGCCCCTTGGCGAAGCGCCGATCGACGAGCCCAGTTGGCTGACTCGAATCACGCGCAAGCTAGGCCTCGATTAGAAGGGCCCCGCCGAAATCGGGCGAGTCTCCTCGCGCTCTGGTAAATTGCGCACTCTGGTAAATTACGAGAAGCCGTACCGCTTCAACCCATGATCAATCTACAAGTAGCCGATGGCGTCGCCGAGCTGACGATCCAGCACGAAAAGGTTCTCAACCCTTTTTCGATTGCGATGACGCAGCAGTTGCCGGAGCTCTGTGAAGCCGTCGAATCCGACGATCGAGTTGAAGGCGTACTGATCTGGGGCGGGGAAGGCCGCTCGTTTTCGGTGGGTGGAGATTTCGCCAGCATCCGAGGTTTGAAGACTCACGAGGCGGCGACGAGCTATCTGTGGGATATCGTTCGGAGCTATCAGGCGATTCTCAAGATCTCAAAGCCGGTGGTGGCGGCGATCGATAGTTTCGTCATTGGACAGGGCTTGCAGGTCGCCTTGATGGCCGACTGGCGCGTGGCGAGCGATCGCGTTCACTGCCAAATGCCCGAACTGAAGAACGGCGTTCCGTGCCCGCTGGGGAGCCGAATTCTAGAGACCCATCTCGGTCGAGCGGCGATGATGCAGCTCGTGATCGGTTGTCCCGAACTCGACGCGAAAGCGGCGATGGGTTATCGATTGATCGACGAGGTGTGTCCCTTCGCCGAATTGAAAACCGCCGCTCTCGCGCGGCTCGCGACGATTCGCAGCTACCCGACGGACCCTTACAGGCAGACGAAGCGAATTCACAACGCGCGGTTTGTCGATCAGCTCGAAGAGGTCGCAGAGGCTTCAGCCCAAGCTCACGCTGCGAGCTTTTTGAAGGGGACTGCGGAGAAACACTTCTCGGGGGTCCTCGGGGAGAATCCGTGAGCTCCGCTGAGAACACGATCTTACCGCCGCTGCCAGCCAGCACGCCGGATCAACGCGATCGAGTCGCCATTCGATGGGAAAGCGGGTTCGTCAGCTACGGCGAATTGAGCTCGCGAATTCACGCGCTGGAGCTGGTTCTCGAAGCCACTCCGCCCGGAACTATTCTCGGGGTTCGGATCGGCAATGAACCGGCTTTCGTCGTCGCGTACTTAGCCTGCCTAGCGGCCAAGCGCAGGGTCGTACTGTTGGATCCGCTCTGGACGGCAAGCGAGCTAGGGCACGCCGCAAGTGAGGTGAGCCTTTCGGTTTTAATCGAGACCGAGTCGGCAGGTGAAGCGCGTGGTGCTTGCGAAATCTTCGGCGCGAAGCCGTGCGAGCTGAGTGCATCGGGAGAGCTAGTCTCCGACTTCCCCGACCTTGCGGGTGTCACAAAAGGCGAGTCGTCCGAGTTCGCTGTCGTCTACTGGAGCTCCGGTTCCACAGGCCGTCCGAAGCCGATCGCGGTTCCCGAACCCGCACTCGCTTTCCGCGTCGTCGGGTTGATTGACGCGCTTGGCTTCCGCCCGGACGATCGCACACTCTGCGTCTTGCCGCTCAGCCACTGCCACGGCATCGAATGCCTCACCCTGCCGACTCTCTTCGCCGGCGGTGAATTGGTCCTCCGTGACCCTCGATCGGCGGAACCGAACAGAACGGCGAAGCTGATCGGAGAGGCAAAGGTCACGATCTTCAGCGCGCTTCCGAAGTTCTACGCTTCGCTACTAACCGGAATTGTTGAGCCCAGCGAGTTCGAGACGCTCCGGCTTCCGTTTTGTGGAAGCGCTGCGCTCGATCCGGAAGTGGCTCGCGGCTTTCAAGAGCGTTTCGGCGTGCGAATCGGGCAGGGCTACGGTTTGACGGAGATCGGAGTGATCTCGTTGAAGTTGGGAGAGCAGGCTGAAACCCTCATCGATTCCGTCGGGCGCGTACTGCCCGGAATCGAGTGGAAGATCGAAGCTGCTGATTCGGAGGGCGTTGGAGAGCTCTGGGTTCGTTCCGTCGGACTGGCTCAAGATGGCGAGCGCGTTCACGATGGGTGGCTTCATACGGAAGACATGGTGTACGCCGACGCGGATGACTTCTTATTCGTGCGCGGACGCATAAGCACCTTCATCAACGTCAACGGATCGAAAGCCGATGGTCTCGAAATCGAGCGCGTCATCGAGGCGATACCGTGGGTTCGCGAGTGCGCTGTCGCGGGCGCGAAGGACGAACACGGGGTGGAGCGGATCGTTGCCTACGTCGTGCTCACCGAAGGGCATGGTGAGGATCAACCCCGCGCGGCCGTTCGACTCCGCGTTGCCGAATCGCTTTCGCTGTTCAAGGTCCCCGCCGAGGTTGTGTTACTCGACGTATTGCCGCGCAGCAGCTTGGGCAAAGTGCTCTACGCCGAGCTTCCGGAGGCGACCGTATCGCGAAGCCTCGCGCCTGTTTCGCCGATTCAGCTTAGAAGTGAAACCGAGCGCGCAGTTGGCGCCGTTTGGTGCGACGTTTTGAAGTTGTCCAGCGTTGCCGCGCACGACAGTTTTATGGATTGCGGCGGTACATCCGTTCTGCTGGTCGAGCTGCAAAGTCGCCTGAAAGAGAGATTTGGTCACGAGTTCGCGCTTGCCGACTTCTTTCGTTATCCGACGGTCGCGATGCTGGCCGAGGCCTTGGATGAACCGGCCACAAGTGATGTCGTTGACGAGGCGCGCGATCGCGGACGCAGGCAACGCGAAGCTGCGGCGAAAGCACAGAGGCGAAGCAAAGGGTGATGGAAACGTCGCTTGGGATTTTGGCGTTCGTTCGCGAGCGCGCGGGACGGGCTCTCGCATGAAGCCGACCTTTTTTGTGATCGGTGCCGCGAAGGCCGGAACGACGACGTTCTGCCACCTGCTTGGACAGCACCCCGAGATCTTCTTTTCGCCGAAGAAGGAGCTGCACTTTTTCAGCTTCGATGAGACTTATGCGCGGGGAATCGATTGGTATGAGTCGAATTTCGAAGGCGCTCGCGAGACGCAGCAAATCGGTGAAGGAAGCACGACCTACACGGCGAGCAGTACCTTTCCGGATGCGGCCCGTCGATTGGCTGAATACGCGCCCAACGCTCGGTTGATATACCTGGTTCGGAACCCACTTGAGCGCATCGCTTCGACCTGGCTTCAGCTCAGGAACCTTCGCTCGGTAAATCCTTTCGAGACGGTCGGGGTGAAAGAATTGCCCAGCGCCTTTCGAGTCGATGTCGACTTCAATCGAGCCGTTCGGCTTCAGGCTGAGTCACTCGTTGACTCGACGAACTATATGAAGGAGATCGCGATGTATCGCGAGTTCTTTCCCGACGAACAAATACTCGTTGGCACATTTGAAGAGCTGCGCAGCGATCCACGCGCGTTTCTTCAGCGTTGCTTCGAGTTCCTAACCGTAGATTCGACGCATCAACTTGCGAACTATTCAGTGCACATGAACCGCACGAGCGATCGGCGTCTCGCGCGCGGCTTCCTCTATCGATTCTGGAGCACACCCGCGCGTCGAAAGCTGTACACGACTGTGACGAGCGCTTTGCCTCAATTCGTGCGCGACTCGTTTAGCGGCCTCTTGACAACGCCTGCCGCCGAGCAGCTCCCCGAGTGGGATCCGGCGACGCGAGCTTGGGTGCTCGCGCGTCTCGGAGAAGACACCGCGCGCTTTCTCAATTACTACGGTTATCCGCCGGAGACGTGGAATCTCGAGACCGACGCATGAATTGGCTGCCCGAAACATTGCGAGAGCGGCTGCTTCTGTTGTGCCTGCTGCTAATCGCGGGTTACGGGCAGGTTCAGACTTGGAGCATGGTAACGAGCGACTGGGGGTGGAAACCCGGAGAGGAAGACGCGGGCGTTGGCATGGACTTCTATCAGTTTCGATGGGTGCCATTCGTTGCTCGCAATCGCGGGATGCAGGATTTCTATACGCGTGAGAATCGGATGCTCATCAGCGAGAGATCGATGGTTCACGTCGCGACGAGTAAGCTCAGTTCGGCCGAATACAGTGCGGCCATGAGCAATGAGCGGATGTACAAGGGCGGCATGGGTGCGTCGGGCACGCCATTCTTCTACTCGCTGTTTGGCTATTTCCGAACGAACAACTACGACGAGGATCTCAAGCGCTTTCGCGTCGCGCTGCTGATCGTTTCAGAGCTGAGCATTCTTCTGTTTTGCGCCGGGCTCTCCTATTCGCTGACGAGAACCGTCGCGATGATGGCGCTCTTCAGCTATTGGTTTAAACCGTTCGCGGGACTGCTCGAGGTGGCGAACGTTAATCACCTCCAGATTGGCTTCATCTGCGCTTGCGCCGTCATCGCGAGGATGAAGGGGCGCTACGTCGGGCCGGCGCTCGCGGGCGCCGTGATGGGACTGGCGCTGATGTTCAAGCCGAACCCCATCTTCGCCGCCGCGCTGTTCTACCTGGTCTTCCTCGCTCGTCGCGACTTCATCGGATTCGCAGCAGCATCCGTCACGACTTTGATGTCAGCCGGCGCTGCCTTCGTCCTCTCCAGCATGTACTTCGGCGGAACGGCCTGTTGGCTGTCTTGGATTACTCGAACATCGGGCGCACTTAAAGTCGGCACCGACTGGAACTTGTCACTGGCCGCGAACATCTGGATTTGGACCGGAGTGAACACGGAATTCATCCTTCTAGGTGGATTGATGTTGCTCGCCTCATTCCTAATCCTCCACCCACGCCGTGCCGTACGGAGCAGCGGCGACTCTGGAGCCCAAGCCTTTGACCGCACTGTGATGGTGCTCGGGCTCGGTCTGGTCATTCCGCTCGTGGCGTTCCGAGTTACTTGGGAGCACCACTACACTCTCGCGATCCCCATGATCCTTTTCGCGCTGCGCCCAACTCCCGACCGCCCCAATCAGCGACTGCGTTACGTCCTCGCCATTCTCGCCGTCGCTCTCCTCTTCAACCTGCCCGACTTCTTCTCGATGCCCCGCGACGGAACGACCGTCGTGCTCATGTTCATCTCGGGCGGATTGATCCTGCTCTACCTGGGCCTGACCGAACTAGCGCGACCGGCGCCGCAAATCAATTCGGCGACGAACCCGTAGTTAGAGGCCGCCGCCACCGCCGTCGCTAGTTGCCCATCAGTTGGTTTCGAATGGTGGCCGGGTCGCCGTCCGCAGCCATGATTCGACGGAGGATTCGCGTTTGACCTTTGGCCTGGGGGCCGCGGCGGTGCAAGACGCAGCGGTTGTCCCAGATCATTACGTCGCCCTTTTGCCAAACGTGCTTGTAGACGAAGCGACCGGTCTCGAGGTGCTCGGCCAACTTTGCCATGAGCACCTTGGCCTCTTCGGCCGGTACGTCCATCGGAGCGCCTTCGGCTACTCCCGGAATGCCATAGATACTGCGCTTGCCCGAAATCGGATGCTTCAGAACAACCGGCAAAATGACTCTGGGGAGATTCGGGAAGACGTGCTGAAAGTTATGGATGATCGAGAGCTGATCGACGCGCGCTTTGGTCTCCGGGTCGAGATCCTCGTAGGCGAGGCTTTGATCGGAGAGCCAAGTCTCGTAGCCATAGTCGGGCACTTCGAGCGCGCAGAGCGTCGCGTAGGGCAGGGGAACTTGCAGGTGCGTCATGTCGGCGTGCCAACCTTGCAAGTAACCGTCGTCCGGTTCGTCGCGATACTTTGGCCCGTTGACGAAGTAAACCGCGCCGGGATGAACACCCGTGTAACCGGGGCGACCGGGCAGCTCTTTCATGCGCGCGAGCGTGTTCAACTCGACGGCGTTGAGCCAGGGTATGGACGTCGAACCCAAGCTCTCAGCGAAGGCGACGTGCTGGTCTTCGTCGAGATGTTGATCGCGGATGACGACGCATCCGTGTTCGGCGATGAGCTTCTTCAGCGAGCGAATCGTGCCGGCGTCTTGCGGCGCGCGGGTGTCGATTCCAGAGACTTCGGCTCCCATTGGCGCATCGAAGGGAGTTGCGGTAAGAGCGGTCGAGTCCGTCGAGTTTTCGTTGTTTTGTGCAAGCATGCGATTGGCCGTTATTGGAACGATCAAGTTCAGTATAGACCGCCTTCTGAATATCGAGGGATCAGAGCTGGACTTCGGGTCCAAGTTTAGTTGACGGATCGGGAGGTGCTGAGTAGCCTCGCTTTAAAGGGTAAAGCAGCCGAGGTTTGGGCATTTAGGAGAGGTCCAACGCCGTTTCAAAGCTAGCAGCCCGTGGCAAAAGTCATTCACCCCATAAACGGCGTCCTTCCGGTTAGGTCGGCCCCCGAGAGCCTCGCCGATTCTATGGATTCGGCTTCTTTCCCGGGCACCAACCCGACCGAAATGCCGCTGCTCATGGGCAAAGCACTTTCACCACGGACTGCTAAATCGCGACCCTTTAACTATGTCTGAATCGCAATCACTCCCATTGGATGGTGTCGCCATTATTGGCATGGATGGGCGCTTTCCGGGAGCCGCCAATCTCGACTCGTATTGGAAGAACCTGCGTGACGGAATTGAGTCGGTCACCTTCTTTACGGCGGAGGAGTTGGAAGCTGCGGGCATCGACGCTGCCCGAAGAGGAGCAGCGAACTTCGTTGCGGCGAGCGGAGTCTTGGAGGACATCGACGCATTCGACGCGAGGTTCTTCGACTACACGCCGCATGAAGCCGAGCGCTTGGATCCTCAACAACGACTCTTCTTGGAGTCGGCTTGGACGGCCTTTGAAAACTCGGGCTACTGTCCCGGTAGCTTTGCTGGAGAGGTCGGTGTCTTCGCGGGCTCGGGGATCAACGGCTACTTACTTAACAACTTAGCCGCAGGCGGTAACGGATCAGCCGTTGACGATCTGACGACTTTGCTCGGCAGCGATAAGGACTTTCTGTCGACGCGCGTTTCCTATCACCTCGACCTCACGGGTCCGAGTGTCGTCGTTCAGAGCGGTTGCTCGACGTCCCTACTGGCGGTTGCGCAAGCGTGTCAGGCATTGCTCGGTCATCAGTGTGACATGGCGCTCGCAGGTGGTGTCGCGGTTCGAGTTCCAAAGGTGCAGGGCTACACCTTTGTGCCGGAGAGCACGATGTCACCGGACGGTCATTGCCGTGCGTTCGACGCGCGCGCGCAAGGCACGAGCTTTGGTAGCGGGCTTGGAGTCGTTGTGCTCAAACGAGTGGCGGACGCGATTGCGGACGGCGACACCATTCACGCCGTCATCCGCGGTTCGGCCGTGAACAATGACGGTGCGCGCAAGCAGAGCTACACCGCGCCCAGTGTCGATCGCCAAGCGGCGGTGATCGCGATGGCGCAAGCACAGGCGGATGTCGATCCGCAGACGGTGAGTTACGTCGAAGCGCACGGCACGGGCACAGCGCTCGGCGATCCGGTCGAGGTCGAGGCGCTCACTCAGGCTTTTCGCACTTCAAGCGAGAAGAAGGGCTACTGCGCGTTGGGCTCGGTGAAGACCAACTTGGGTCATTTGGATGCGGCGTCCGGAATCTCCGGCTTGATCAAAACGGTGCTGGCGTTGAAGCACCGCCAGATTCCGCCCAGCTTGAATTACTCGACGCCGAATCCCGCGCTCGACTTTGCGAACAGTCCTTTCTTCGTCAATACCGAGCTGCGCGAGTGGAAGACGGACGGTACGCCGCTGCGGGCAGGCGTGAGTTCGTTCGGTATCGGCGGAACGAACGTCCACCTCGTTCTCGAAGAGGCGCCGACCATCGAGCGAAATGCGGCAGCTCTCCCTCGGCAGCTGATAATGCTCTCGGCAAAGACACCGACGGCGCTCGAATCGACGACCGCCAACCTGCGGGCGTTTATCGAAGAGAACCCCGATGCGGATTTGGCCGACTTGGCCTACACGCTGCAGGTCGGTCGCAAGGGATTCGAGCATCGCCGCGTTTTCGTGTGTGAAGACAAGGCGGAGGCGTGCGAGAAGCTAGACGCTCCCGATTCAAAGAGCGTTGTGACGGGAGTCGCGCCATCGTCGAACCGCTCGCCGATCTTCCTCTTTCCCGACGAGGATTCCGTCCACGTCAACATGGGCCGGGATCTCTACAACGACGAGCCGATCTTCCGCGAGCACGTTGACGTCTGTTGCGAGAGCTTGCGCGAGCACCTGGGTTTAGATCTGCGCCACGTCTTGTATCCGACCGGTGAGAACGCGGTCGATGGAGCGGATCTTGAAGCTAGTCGACTTGCGCAACCGGCGGCCTTCGTTATCGAGTACGCGCTCGCACGACTTTGGATGGAGTGGGGGCTGCGGCCGAGCGGCATGTTGGGCGTCGGCGTCGGCGAATGGGTCGCGGCATGCCTTACGCAGGTGTTCCGACTCGAGCATGCACTTGAGTTGGTGGCTTTGCGCGGACTCTGGGCGGACGTGTCGTCCACGGCGGAAGAGGAAGCTGCGCGCAAGACCTTCATTGAGGCCTTCGAGCGCAAACCGCGTAAACCGCCGGAGCTGGCTTTCATCAGCGGAGTCACGGGTCAGAACATCGCGCCAACGGACGCCATCAGCTCAGACTATTGGGTGCGCCAACAATCCTCGGAGACGCGGCTTGCGGATGGTTTCGCGACGCTCATGAGTGGCTCCGATCGCATCTGGCTCGAAGTCGGTTCCGAAACATCGCTGACCGATCTAGCGAAGGAACACAGCAGTGATGTGATCGCGATTCAGTCGATGCGGCACGCGGACGGATGTCGTTCCGATACCGCGGTGATTCTTGCGGCTGTCGGCCAGCTTTGGATGCAAAACGTTTCGATCGATTGGCGAGCTTTTGCTGGGAAACAGGATCGGCGACGCATTCCGCTCCCGACCTATCCCTTCGAGCGCACGCGGCACTGGATCGAACCGGCGAACAACGGGGGATCCGTCGAGGCTTCGATTCGAAGTTCGGACCCGAAGGACTGGTTTTATATCCCGGCTTGGAAGCGCGCCAGGGCACTTACTTCGACGCATTCGGCATCGGGCGCTTCTCCTGAGCGTTGGTTGATCTTTGTCGATGAAGGCGAGACGTGGTCGGACCTGGTTCGTGAGCTCAAAGCGAGAGCGACCGATCTCGTCGTTGTACGAGCATCGACTCGGTACGCGCAGCTCACCTCTAGCTTGTTCGAGCTCAACCCCGCGAGCCAGCCGGATTACGACGCTCTGTTTGAAGCCTTGAATCGGACGGGGCTGCCCACTGACGTCGCTCATTTCTGGTTGGCGAACGACCGGAAAGAGAGTTCGCAAGAGACGCTCGCGCGCGGGTTCTTCAGTTTGAATTACCTGACGGAAGCCTTTGCGAAGCTGCGCGCGGAGAGCGAGCTGCAGATTAGTGTCGTCACCAGCGAAACGTTGGAAGTGGTCGGCGACGCGCTTCGACCGGTAAAGGCGACGGTTCTGGGAGCGTGCCGCGTCTTGCCGCAGGAACACCCGGGAATTCAGATTCGCGCGATCGACGTCGGCAACCTGGCCGAGTCGGGGCCGAGCGCCTCCCTGATGGAACAGCTAGGGCGCGAGCTCGTTCAGCCGATCACGCAAACGGTAGTGGCGTTGCGCGGCGGCTACCGATGGTTACCGGATTACGAGTCCGTGGAACTCGCGAGCGCGCCGACGAAGGGCGCGGCCGGCACGGGTCTGCGAAGCGAAGGCGTTTATGTCATCACCGGCGGATTGGGGGGCATAGGACTGACGTTGGCGGAGTTCTTGGCGCGCGAGTGTTCTGCAAAGCTCGTACTTGTCGGGAGGTCGGAAGCTTGGCCCGCGGTTCGCGCAAGAATTGAAGAGCTGGAGAAGTTGGGCGCCGAAGTTCTGGTCGAGCGCGCCGACGTCGCGGACCGAGTTGCCATGGAGCGCGTGTTTCGAACGGCGCGCGAAAAGTTCGGCGCGGTGAACGGAGTGATCCATGCGGCGGGAGTTGCGGGCGCTGGGCTCTTGGGCGAAAGCGGCGCATCGGTTGCGAGCGACGCTTTCGCGGCCAAGCTCGACGGAACAGAGATCATTCTTGAGTTGTGCGGAGACGAGCCCGACTTCCTCCTTCTGACTTCGGCGATGGCGACGGTGCTCGGTGGCCTCGGCCAAGCGGACTACTGCGCGGCCAATGACTTCATGGACGCCGTCGCGCTGCAGCGACGAGGCGGCACAGGTATGCGCGTGCTCTCGATCGGATGGGATACTTGGGCCGAGGTGGGCATGGCGAAGGAGGCCAGCGTGCCGGACGCTTTGCGCGATCGGCACGCGGAGATACTTGCGGATGGGTTGACCTGCGACGAGGGGGTCGAGGTGTTCCGTCGAGTTTTGGCGGCAAACCATGCGCACTTACTCGTCTCGACAACCCCGATCGTGCCGCGATTGGAGGCGATCGACGGGCCGAGACAAACGACCGAGCCCGTTGCTGAAGCGCGGGAAGTCGCGCCGATTTCGACACCGGGTCCTGCGGTTACACCGAGGGCGGAACAGGAGCGAGACGAGATCGAGGTGACCGTTGCGCAGGCTTGGACGCAGTTGCTCGGCATCGACCACGCGGATTCGTTCGATAGCTTCTTCGAAGCGGGCGGCAACTCGCTGCTCGCCACTCAGATGCTCGCTCGGCTGCGAGCCGACTACCCCAATGCCGAGCTGAGTTTGCGCGCTCTTTTCGATGACCCCACGATCGCAGGCACCTCCGAGATCATTCGAAAGACCTATGGCGTGCCGACGGCAGAGCCCACGACTGAGGAGAATCAGCTCACCATTCGGGAGCGGCTGTTCGAGGCTGGAGCGAATCAAACGGAGTTGCTCGATCGTTACCTGCGAGAGCAAGTGGCGGAAGCGGTCGGGGCGACTGCGGACTCTCTCCCCGAAGACGGCGGTTTGGAATCCTTCGACGGAACTCTCTTGGCGGCGCACCTGTCGTGGGTCGTTCGTCGCGACTTCGAGTTGGCCATCTTCCCCGCTGAGATCAGGCAGCACACCTCGATCGGCTCGCTCGGCGCACTCATCCTCACTGAATTGAACCGACTGTCTGGTCCCGTCGAACGTCAAGACGACGAGCGCCAAGTCTCGACAACGAGTGAGTCAGCTTCGTCGCCCGCGGCGAGCAGCTCGCAAGCGATCAGCGGGTCGAAGAATGAGAGCATGGCCTTCGTGCTCTCCGCACCGCGGTCCGGTTCCACTCTGCTTCGGTTGATGCTGTCCGCGCACTCGAAACTCTTCTGCCCGCCGGAGTTGTTCTTGCTCGACAGCGAGAACATGAGGTCCTGGAGCGACGACCCGTTCAATGATCTCTTCCGTGACGGCCTCGTGCGAGCCTTCATGGCCTTGCACGGAATCGACTACGAGCGCGGCGGCGCGCTCGTGGACGAACTCGTTGCGGCTGAAACTCCGATTGGAGACGTGTATCGCCAATTGCAAAGCGGCGATGGTCGTCTACTCGTCGACAAGACTCCGACCTACGCGCTCAATCTGAGCTCTTTGCATCGAGCCGAAGAGCTGTTCGAGCAGCCGCGCTATATCGCCCTCGTTCGGCATCCACATTCCGTGATCGAGTCGATCGTTCGGAACCGTTTGGATCGCGTCCGGAAGATGAATGGTGATGCGCACACGACGGCGGAAACCTATTGGGTCAAGACTTATCGCAACGTGCTGACTTTCCGTGATCGGGTTGGCGAGCGCCTCAAACTGGTCAGCTACGAAGACTTGTTGCGCGAGCCGGAGTCGGCGCTGCGCGGACTGTGCGAGTTTCTCGGAGTCGAGTTCGAGCCTTCCGTGCTCGATCCCTATCAGCACGGCAAGATGTTTAGCGGGCCCGGAGATCCGGGGTTGTTCGAGCGTGGAGCCATCGACCCGAAGCTCGCCGATGTCTGGAAGACGATCCGACTTCCCAGGCCGTTGGGCGACGATGCTTCCGCGTTGGCCGCCGAATTCGGATATGAACTGCCGCGATAAAGACTAGCCCGGATTATTCATGACCTCACGGACCAAACTCCTCGAACGGCCGGCTTCGCCGACCTTTCGGCCCCTGCCGGAACTTTGCGCGTGCCGGCGTCCTCGACGACCTGTTCGGGTCGACTGTGGGGCCGGCGCGCGCAAAGCACCAGCAGGAACCGAATCGAGGCGTTTTGCCTCGCGGCTCATGAATAACCCGGGCTAGTCGTCCCCGCCGCCATCTCGCTTGCCGTTCTTAATCCTACCCCGGTCGCGCGTTCTCTCCGATCGAGAGCTAGCGCTCTTGTCGACGAGGCTTTGTCCTTACGAAGAAGCTCCACGCCGTGTGCTGGAGACTTCCGATAACGCGGTTTGGGCGACTTCGCTGGTCGAGCACAAAGGCGGTGAACTGCGCTCCGCGTTGTCGTTCGGAACGGCCGGTTTCGAGGTGCGGGTTGAAGGCGGGTCGATCGTGATTCGCACGGATCCGCTCGGCACTTGTCCGATTTGGTATGCGCGAGCGGGTGACGCGTGGGTCGTCTCGCCAGAAGCGAAAGCCATCGCCGCAATTCAACCGGTACGGCTTCTTCCGGATGACGAGCTCTTGAAGCAGGGCGAGCGCGAAGCGGATTGGTCGCCCTTTCGCAACGCGCTGCGGTTAGCGCCGGGCTCGGAATTGCGTTTGGCGGAAGGTGGCGCCGTGTCAACGGCTGATTCGCCGATGCGATTTGAACTCGCAGACGGCGGCGATCGGGAGACGCGGTCAGCTGAAGATTGGACGCGCGAATTGGGCGAGGTTTTGATTTCGTCTTACGAGAGCGCGAACGTAAGCACGGGCGCCTTCGTTTCCGGCGGCATCGACTCTTCCATCGCCTGCTCGCTCGCTCGTCGCGATGGTGAAGTGTTCAGCTACTCCCTCGGCACTCGCCACGGCGACGAGTTCGTTCCCGCGCGAGCGCTGGCCGACGAGCTCGGTTGCGAACACAAGGAGATCCACCTCGACCACGAAGGCGTTCGCGACGAGTTCGAGCGCGTGGTTTTCCAAAACGAAATCTTCGACGGCTTGACGGCGGAAATCGTGTGCCAATTGTCTGCGCTCTACGGTGCCGCGGGGTCCGACTGCCAGCGCATCGCAACCGGTTATGGATCCGATCTGCTCTTTGACGGCATGTTGCGGCATGCTCTGTACATGACCGCCGTTGAGCTCCAGACGACACCGCAGCTGATCGAGCGAACGCGTTGGACGGGCGAGTTGGCTCCCTTTGTGAATTGGTCGCGCGGTCTCGCGGCAGAGCATGTCTTTTGGAAGCCGGAAGTCATCGAACTGGCGCTGCGCGTGCCGCGTGAATTGTGTTTCGTCGATGGCGTCGAGAAGCACGTTCTGCGCTCGGCGGCCGTTCATGGCAAGCTGTTGCCCGAACGACTGGCTTTCCGAAAGAAAGTCGGGATGACGAATGGGACCGGCGCGAACAAGCTCTTGTCGGAAGCGCTCGGCATCGATGATTCCAACGGCTACCTCGAAAAGTCCGAGCGCTGTCTCGAGCTTCTGAAGCGAATATTTTGAGCACGCCATCGCCGTCCGAAAGCTCCGCGCAGGACCAGTCGGGTGGTCGAGTCGGGCGTGATTCCGGCAGCACGGCCGTCGCGCATTTGTTTGGCACGGGGCTGCGTTACGTCTCCGCGCTCTTGGCCACGCGCATCCTCGGAGCCTCCGCCTTCGGAAGCTACACCCTCGCGCGCACGCTCGTCTCGATTCTCAGTCAGCTCTCGGCGATCGGACTCTCTCCGGGATTGCTGCCGTTCTTGGTCAAGGCGCGACAGGACGGAGATCAGCCGCGCGTTCGCGCGTTGATCCGCTCTTCGTGGGTGATCGTGACGCTCGCCTCCGGCACTTTCGCAGCGCTGACCTGGGTGCTCGCGCCATGGTTGGCGGAGAGCGTCTTCGAGGACGAAGCTCTAACCCGCATCCTGCGTCCGCTTTCGATTCTCATCGTCGTTACGGCGCTGACGACCGTCTCTCTGGTCGTCGTTCAAGCGTTCAACGCCGTGCGCGCGCAAGCCTGGATCGACTTGGTCTTGGGCGTGTTGCTGACGGTGGTCGGCTTGGTTGTGACGTGGTGGTTCGACTACGGACTCGTCGGCGTCATCGCCTCGACTCTCGCCGGCCCGCCACTCGGTCTGCTGCTCAGCTTGCGATTGAATGCGCGGTTCGTGCCAGGAGTGTTCGAGCGCGGGGCGGCCAGCACGCCGTTGACGATTCGTTCGCTCGCCGCGGGTTCGTTGCCGCTCATGGGCGCGAGCATGATGGCCATGTCCGTACTGTGGATGGACGTCGTGCTGATGGGCATCTTTCGAGAGCCCTTCGAGGTCGGCATCTACGTCGCTTGCGCCCAGTTGGTGCCCACCATCCTGATCGTGCGACAAGCCACCGTGCCAGCTTTCTCGGTGCGCTTCAGTGAGTTGCACGTCCACGGCAACTGGAGCGAAATCCGCCGCCTGTACCAATCCACCTCGCAGTGGTCGATGTGGTGGGCACTCGTGGTTGGATCAACCCTCGTGATTTGGGGACCCGAGATCCTCGCGCTCTTCGGTGATGAGTTCGTCGCCGGTACGACTGTGCTCGCCGTCTTGGCGATCAGTCGCATGCTCGGCGCAACCTCCGGCCTGGGTACGCGATTGTTGATGCTCGCCGGCAAAGGCTCACTCGTCTTTTGGAGCGCAGCGGCGATCATCGCCAGCAACATCATCTTGGATGTGATTTGGATCCCCGAGTACGGAGGAATCGGAGCGGCGTCCGCCACGTGCCTTTGCCTGGCAATCGGCGCAATCCTGAAGGTCGGTCACGTCTGGTACTACTACCGAATCACGCCGTTCTCGCGTCGCTCGCTCATCGCATTGTTCTCAACGGCCATCTCGGCTGGCATCGCATACGCCTTTCGCACAGGGCCCGACTGGACCTTCGGCTGGTTGGTGCCCCTCACCGGATTCGTTCTGGCGTGCACCGTGGCCTACTGGAGTTGGGGCATGGGAGCCGAGGAGCGCGAGGCGTTTGCTGCGGCACGCCGAAAGTTGCGCCGATAGCGGTTTCTGGTTGTTTGGGTAACGGGCCCTGCTCCCCCAAACTTACGCCGATGCGGTTGATCCTTAAGGCGCGCAAACTCACGGTATTCAGCTCGTATCGTTTTTCTGGTAACCGGTTACCGTAGCTGGGGGTATTCAGGCGGTTCATGGCTCCAGTCAGTAAACAAGTTTTCGTGATCGGCGCGTGCGCAGCATGTCTTGCCGTTGGGCTCATTGGATTGAGCTGGCTGAAGGGCTCGCAGCCGACCGGAAAAATGGTCGACGCGCAATCGGTTGTTAGCCCATCGGCGAAGAGCACCGAGCGAGTGGAGCTCCGTCCGGTCGGTATTGAAGTCGGGACGGCCGACGCGGATACGGCGAAATCGCCGACTCGCTCGGTATCGCAAGACGATCAGGTGGAGACAGTCAGTGCGAGAGCCGAGGTCGAGCCAACGAACGGCAACTCGATCGTTGTCCGAGTTGTCGACGAGAGTGGAGAGAGTGTTCGCGGGGCCTCGGTGTACTTATGCGACGCGGAAGAGACTTTGAAAAGTCAACGGGGATCCAGATTGGCCAAGCCTCGTCACGACGCTCATTCGACGGAGACAAACGCGCACGGCATAGCGATTTTCGAGGGAGTGCCGAATGGCGCCTGGCTCGCTTGGGCGGGGGAGCCTTTTAGTTTCTATACCGGTAGCGACGAGCTGGTGTTGGAAGGGGATTCGTCGAGAGTCCAGTGCGAACTCGGACTCGAGGCCGTTCCGGCGAATCAGATCATCACGGGCCGTCTGCTGGACGCCCAGGGCAAGGGCACATTCATGCCGCGGGTGAGGCTGTACTGGAGCAAACAAAACGAATCAAAGTATGAATCCGCGATTCGTGGAGATCGGCGCGGGGAGTTCATCTTGCGCTTGGATGAAGTTGTCGAAGGCGCCGTCTTGGTCGGGAAGGGGGTGGGGCTTAACTACGATCAGGCGGTTCTCGATGGCGTCGATGGAGGCGCTCGAAACCTTGTTCTTCGATTGCAACCATCGGCGGATCTGTTTGTCGATGTTCGGGGCCCGAGTGGTGCTCTGACTGGAAGGAAGAGCATTAAATTCAGGGTGAAGCGGGCAGGTCACTGGGTTCGTTTTAAAAATAAGACCAGCAGAGTGAATCAAGCGCTCAGGCCCATGCCGTATCCGAGACCGATCGAGACCTTCACCATTAGCGTGATGCACGCGGACTTCCCGGTTAAGGAGTACGGCCCGTACGATCCTGCCGAAGTTGGCGAGACGATTCGGATCGATCTCGTTCCCTTTGCTCACGTGGTTGGCCGCGTGTTCGTCAATGGAGAACCGAAACCTGGCATCGAGGTCAGCTTGTCCGGCAAGTACGGAACGAAGATGACGGACAAGAACGGTCAATTCGAATTCGACAGGGATTCTGATCAGGTGGAAGTTGTATCGGTGACTCACGAATTTTACGGACGCGCCGAGAGCGCGCCGGTGCAGTTGGTTTCCGGTTTGACCGTGGAAGCCAATGTCTTCATCGGCGATGTCGGGAGCCTCGTGGGTGAAGTGCTCTTTCCGGACGGGGATTCGACGGATCGTTCCTCCACGCTCTTTCTCTATCACAATGATTCGAAACAACTCGGACGAGCGCTCATTCAGGATGACGGGACGTTTCTCGTCGAGAGCCTACGGTCCGGACTCTGGTCGGCGGGATTGACCAACCCAATGTCTAGCCGGGAAGAATCGATTCAACGAGATCCAGAGACGGGCGAGCTGGACTATTCCTTAGTAGAAACCCCTTCGCTTGGGTCCATCTGCGTGAGGGTAGAAGAGATCGGAAAGACGGAGGTCGTGCTCGACTTCCGATCGGAACCTGAGAGCGTCTTGAATGGAGTCGTCATCGTCGAAAGAAATTCACTCCGCTCCGGCCTCGCGAGTTATAGGTACGGATTCCGAGAAGGTGACGGAGTCATTCGACTGCTCGACCTGGAGGACGCGTCGCTCGTCGCCTCGACCCAGTTGCTCGGAGACACTTTCGGCATGAATGTTCGTAAACCCGGCCGATATCGGATGGAGCTAGACATTCCTTCGATGAACGATCTCCCGCTCATCCTCACGACCGAAGTCGATGTGAAATCCGGCACCAACTCCTGGCGTTACGAAGTCAAAGTCGTCCTGGTAGAGTTCCGTTACTCCGATTCGTACTTGAGCGAGAAAACCAATCTCGGCTTTCGTTGGAGTGACGGGACATCGACCATCGCGGGAGAATTGAGCAGGCCCTTAGGTTCTGCGCTCGAGGCCGAGGAGTATCTTCCCGCTGGCACCGTGGAGCTCTTCTCTAAGTCGCACGGGAACCGCGAGCAGTTGGTCAAAGTGATTCAGGTCGCTCCCGGTCATCTCCTTGTCGTGGATTTGCCCTGAGCTAGCCTTTCGGCCCCGGCCAATCCCCGGCGAGTGGGTCCTTAATCCCGATCAGTCGGGGCAATCGGCGTGCCGCAATCCGGCGCTTTCGCAGCGAGTCGACATAACTCCGTGAACATAGCTTCGCTCTCCTTCACAATGGCCTCTTCGGGAAGGACTTCACCGTTCGATCGTTACACGGGCAACCGAGAGGACTAGTGAAGTTATGAGTATTAAGCTGACCGGGTTCGTCGCGATGGGTGGGTTGGGTGCCCTTCTCGTCTCAGCATTGCTCGTTGTCTCGCGTGACGCGTCAGTCGATGCGAATACGCGAATTGCGAGTACGGAATTCCTCAAACTCGACTCCGAGGTAGAGAATCGGAGACAACCCGAATCGAGCGCGACCTTGATCAGCTCGGAGATCAATCCGAGCAAACCTCTAGTCTCGAGTCGAGCCGTCCTCACTTCAGATGCGCCGGAGAATACGATCACGGTGCAAGTCGTCGACGAAGACGGAGTTGCGATAGCGGGAGCAGGGGTTTGCTTGGTGACCGTTTCTGAACTTGAAAAGCCCGTTAGACGGGGCGCTCCGTGGCCTCGAGACTCTTTCGCGGATGGGATTGCTGACGAGCGGGGGGAGTTTGTTTTCGAAGGCGTCTCAAGAGGTACCTGGCGCGTTTGGGGCGGGAGTCGAGAGTCCTACAACCATTCGAGCGCAGATCTCGAAAAGGGGAGTAAGCCTCTAACTGCACGGATATCGCTTAAACAGATTCCGAAAGCTCGCTTGGTTCAGGGTGTCGTGTTGGACACAGACGGGGAGTTGGCCGATGGGGCGTCCCTGGAGTTTCAGTGGAACGACGGTAAGCGGTGGAGAGTTGCCTTCGGAAAGTGCTCGTTGGCTCTTGGCGGGTTTTCGATTTGGACGGCAACGGACATCGCGCCGGGGACGCTCATTGCGAAAGACGGAAGCGGACAGTTGCGCGATGCCGTGGTTCACGACGTTTCTGGTGGGAATGAAGAAATCGTCGTTCAATTGCAAGCTCCGCGCGTGGCGACCTTCAACGTGATTAGTGAAGGCTTCGTTATGAATGAAGCTGCCAATGTTGTGTTCGAGGTTGAGCGTTACGATCGGTGGGCGAGGGCTCACACGAGTAGACCGGGGCAGGTTTCTAATGATCAATCGATTCAGTGGATGTTGCCCGCCGTTCCGTTCCGGATACACGCGAATCGCGCGGGTTATGCGTATAAAATCTTCGGTCCGTTTGACCCTGATGAGTTCGGCGAGCACATGCAGTTGGAAATCGTCCGGTTGCCACGGATAACGGGTCGAGTTCTCGCGGGGGGCAAGCCGGTGTCCGGTGTTCGGATCACCATGCCCGGATCGGCGATCATCAAGGCTCCGGATAACGAGGGCATGTTCGAGCTGGCAAGCCGATTCGGGAAGCCGGGGAGGGTGAGCGCGATTCACCACCGATTAGGCGTCGTGATTAGCGACGAAATAGAGATTCCGAAGAGCGGAGACATCGACGTGACTCTCGAGTTTGATCGGCTCGGAAGTCTTGCCGGCCGGGTTCTCATGCCCGATGAAACCGAGGGCACGAGTCAACGGACGCTCTACATGCACCACAATGAATCCAGACGAGAGACTGCGGTCACGCTAGACCTCAAGGGAGAGTTCGAGATTGAGCATCTTGCGGAAGGCTCCTGGTCCTTGAGCTTGGACGAGACAAGCACCAGTCTGCACGGTGCTCTTATTATGGATTCGGCGACCGGTGAGGTTCGTATCAAGAAAAACGAATCTCCATTGCTAGGGTCCTTCATCACTCACGTCGAAGTAGGCAAGCGGACGGTCGTCGAACTCGACTTCCGCGACCAACCAATCTGCGTACTGAAGGGCTCCATTCTTTTCGCCTATCAACAGGAGTGGGGAGGGCCGGTGGGCAGGTGCGGAAACGGAATTCCGCAACCGGAAATTCGGCTCCTCGAATCGAGTGGCAGCGGTCTTCACTCAATCGCTTCCCTAGTGGATCTCGAGTACTCGCTGGCTTCGCGTGAACCGGGAACGTATCGAGTCGAAGCCCAGGCGCTCGTCTTGCGCAACGACCTAATCACTTTCTGGAGAGACATTGCTCTGAAACCGGGAGTAAACGAATGGCAGCTCGAGAATGTCGCAGGCCGTATTCGGGTGAGCTTGACCTCACCGATGAAGGGAGCTTGGGGGCTACTCAGCTTTAAATGGAGCGATGGACAGGGCACCTTCGCGTCGGGGCGTTTCCGCGGCTTCGTGGCCGATGGTTATGAAGCGGATGCCGTTGTTCCGTCGGGGCGGATCGAGATCTATCGGAAAGAAAAGGACAGCGAGCCGCGCCTGCTCTCCGTTGTTCAAGTTGCTCCGAACGAAGACCGCGTAGTCGAGCTGAGCCTCGACTAGTCGCTACCGATCTGGCGGCGCAACGGGCGTGTCGTCTTCCGGCGGCGGCGCGAGCTCGTCGAGGATTTGCAGGTAGGACTCGAAGCGCGTCATCGCGATCTTGCCCTCCTCGACGGCGTCAAATACGGCGCAGTCCGGCTCGTGATCGTGCGAGCAGTCGGAGAAGCCGCACTTGCCGTTGTAGGGAACGAACTCGGGGAACAGGTCGCGCAGCTCGGCCTTGTTGATTCCGAAGAGGCGGAAGACGCGGATGCCGGGCGTGTCGATGATGTGACCGCCGACGGCATCGAGCGCGTGCATCTGGGAGTAGGTGGTCGTGTGCTTGCCGGCGTCCCAGTACTTGCTGATCTTCGCGGTCTTGATGTCGAGGCCGGGTTGAATGGCGTTGATCAGGGTGGACTTGCCGGCGCCGGAGGCTCCGTAGAGGACGCTGACTTTGTCGCGCAGCTGCTCGGCGACGCGCTCGATTCCGTCCTGCTCGGTCGCGCTGATCGGAAAGATTTCGATGCCGGCGTTCTGATAGGTCTCGATGAACTCGGCCACGTCGCCGTGCTTGTCGAGGTCGATCTTGTTGATGACCAGGTGCGCCGGGATCTCGTGGTAGGCACAAGCAGCGAGGATGCGGTCGGTGCGATTGGGTGAGAGGCGCGGCTTGGCGGCGGAGCCCATAACCAGGAGCTGATCGACATTTGCGAAGAGAATCTGCGCGCGCGGGTCGTGCGAGGAGGCGACGCGGGGGAGCCAGTTTTCACGGGGGCGGACGAGCTCGATGCCGGGCATCTCGTCGCCCATGCTGACCTCGACCCAGTCGCCGACGGCGACCGGAGTTTTGATGTCGCCGAGGTCTTCAAACAACTTGCCGCGCGGAGCACAGGCTCGGACCTCGCCGTCGAAGGCGACTTGGCAGACCTTGGCGTCCGTGCGAAGGACTCGACCGACTCGGGTTTCGCTCACGGTCGAGTAGTGGGGCTGACGGGTGACATGCTGACGGGTGACCTACGGGTGGGATTCGGACGGCTAGAGCGCTCTCCCGCCGCATTGATGCCAGCGGCGCGGAGGCTCACGGGTTATAACGGCGGTTGTGGAAGCGGATCAGACCATTGTTTCGGCGTCGAACTCGGTGCTGAAGAGCGTTCGAGGCGTGCTCGCGGGCAAAGACCGCGCTCGCATGGTACTCGAAGGCGACCGGTTGATATCGGACGCCTTGGACGCGGGCCTCACGCTGGACACGATTCTGGTCGCAGATGATCGCGATCCCTTGGCTGAGCGCCTTGAAGGACGCGGGCAGCCGGTTCGGCGGGTGGCGACCGAGCTCTTGGCGCGCACGAGCGGTTTGAAGACATCGCCGGGCTCCCTGGCGATCGCGGCGCGGCCGACGTCCGCGGACCTCGACACGCTCGTATTGACTCCGAACGCGCTGGTCCTCGTGGCCGCCGGCATCAGTGACCCCGGCAACCTCGGCGCGCTCGCTCGCAGCGCGGAAGCCGCCGGCGTCGAAGCTCTGATCGTTCTCGCGGGCAGCGCGAGCCCGTGGAGCTCGAAAGCCCTGCGCGGTTCGATGGGCAGCCTGCTGCGCCTGCCGGTTCGCGAGTGCGAGAGCGCCGACGAACTGCGCGAGAGACTCACGGCGCGCGGACTGCGACACGTCACGGCGGGAACGCGCGGCGGCCAGGCCTTTTCCGATTTCGACTGGTCGGGAGCGACAGCGCTCTGGATGGCGTCCGAGGTCGGCGCGTTTCCGAAGGTCGCGCTCGACTTTGAGTCGGTGACGATTCCGATGGCGGGAGCGGTGGAGTCGCTCAACGTCGGCGTCGCCGGCGCGCTGCTCATGTTCGCTGCCGAGCGCTGGCGCGGAGCAGGGCAATGAGCGCCGACCTTTTTGGCGAAACGGACGAAGCGGAAGCTCACCCGATCGAGGAGGTGAGCGACGACGCGCCGCTCGCCGAGCGCATGCGCCCGCGCGACTTCGACGAGTTCGTCGGCCAACACCAGCTCGTCGATCAGGACCGCGTGATTCGGCGCTTATTACAGGGCGAACTGCGCCAGAGCTTGATCCTGTGGGGCCCGCCCGGCACCGGCAAGACGACTCTCGCGCGCCTCGTCGCCGCGGAGAGCGGAATGCGCTTCGTGCCCTTCTCCGCTGTCATCTCCGGAATCAAGGAGGTGCGCGTCGTCATGGCCGACGCCGAAAAGCGTCGCAAAAAGACCGGCACACGCACGCTGCTCTTCGTCGACGAGATCCACCGCTTCAACAAAGCCCAACAGGACGCCTTCCTGCCCTACGTCGAGCGCGGCGACATCCTCCTGATCGGCGCCACCACCGAGAACCCGTCTTTCGAGATCGTGAGCCCGCTGCTCTCCCGCTCGCGCACGCTCGTGCTCGAGACGCTCTCCCCCGAAGAGCTGTGCGCGATCCTGCGCCGAGCGCTCGAGGATGAAGAGCGCGGCCTCGCCGGCGCTGTCACGATCTCGGACGAGCTCTTGATGACGATGGCTCACGCCTGCGACGGCGATGCGCGCCGCGCGCTGACTCTGCTCGAGACCGCCGCGAGTTTTCTCCCCGAAGGCGGTGCGCTCGACGGCGACCTGCTCTCGGAGGCGATGCAAAAGAAGCAGCTCGCCTACGACAAGAGCGGCGACCAGCACTACGACCTGATCTCCGCCCTGCACAAGAGCATCCGAAACAGCGACGCGAACGCGACCGTCTACTGGATCACGCGCATGCTCGAATCTGGCGAAGAGCGCCGCTTCCTCCTGCGCCGCCTGATCCGCATGGCCGTCGAAGACATCGGCCTGGCCGATCCTTTCGCCTTGCGCGTCGCGCTCGACGCCGACGATGCCTGGCGCCGCCTCGGCGATCCCGAAGGCGAGCTCGCCATCGTCCAAGCCGCTGTCTACCTCGCTCGCGCCAAGAAGAGCAACGCGATCTACAAGGCCTACGGCGCCGCCAAGCAAGACGTCGAGCAGACCGCCGCCGAACCCGTCCCGATGCACCTGCGCAATGCGCCGACTTCGCTGATGAAGGACCTCGGCTTCGGCAAGGGCTACCGCTACGCCCACGACGACCCCGATGCCGTCAAGGAAATGCCCTGCCTTCCGCCGGGCCTAGAGGGTCGCGACTACTTCGGATCGAAGCAGTGATCATCAAGGAGATCGAACGTGGCTAGTCGCCTCGCCCTCGCGGCGCTTCTTGCGCTGCTGCTACTCGGCTGCGAGCAACAAGCCACCACTTCCTCGCCGGCAATCACAGCTCCTGAATCAGCGGAGGTGCCGACTGTATTCGATGAAGTGTATATCCAACTGCAACGCACTCCATGCCTCGGTATCTGCCCTGATTACGTCGTGGAGGCTAGCGCGGAGGGCCACGTGAAGTACGAGGGTTACCACTGGGTGCAAGAGATTGGCCTTCACACGGCCGAAGTAGCGCCGAAAGTGATCGCCAGCATCGCCGCATCGGTGCTAGAGCTCGGCTTCTTGGATCTCAAACAGTCGGAGGTGGATGAGTGTCCGAGTCGACGGTCAGATCAACCATTCGTGATCCTGACGGTTCGAATCGACGGCCGAGAGAACACGATCGAGTACGACTACGGCTGCCGGGGACTGCCCGTACACGAGATGTTGTCGTCGCTGCATCAGCAAATCGACGACCGCTTGGGAACCGCGCGATGGACCGACGGACCCGATTCGAAGAAGCGGCGATAGGGCGAAATGACTCGTATCACATGGGCTAACGCAGAGAAGATCTTCCACAAGGACGGCAGTCTTCGGGACATCTACGTCTTCGACACTTCGTTTCACGAGTGGAATGCGCTGTGGAACATGGTCCACGCTGAGGGCTACTCACTGCGATACACCAAAGACGGCGAGGAATCACCAATTCCTACAGACGCAGCTGCTGTGCTTGCGGATCGGTCCTGTTCGCACGGCTTGTTTATTTCAATGGGCGGCATCGATATCACGTGCGGGTTCTACCTCTGCGAGGAGATCGAACTCGATGTTGATCCGGGCCAGATCAACTCACAGGAGCAGCTCGACTTCGTCCTCAAATTCATGGCGGACCTCGGCGTCGCCACAGGCAAAGATGTCGTACTCACCGAGGAAATGGCTGAGGAGGAAGTTCGGATCCGGTACTCGGCGCGCGATCAAAGTACCCGCCTGATAGTCCGCCTATAGGTGGCGATCGAAATCCATTTGGTCGTGAAGGACTCGTTCGATGCCGAGCGATTGATCGGTGAACGTGTAGTAGATCACGTGTCTTCCGATTCGTGCCGAGTAGTAGCCAGGTCGAATCGCCTCCTGTGATTTGCCGCGTTCGGGCTCGGCGGCGAGCTCTGCGATTCGGTCGTTTACCTTGCGCAGATAGCGAGTTGCTTGTTCTTCATCCCACCGATCGAAGGTGTACAGCCAGATGCTTTCCAGGTCGGATTGCGCTCGAGGCCGTACGAGAACCTCACGCATCGAGGCCCGCTTTTTTGCGCGCCGACGCGATGATCTCGTCCATGTCGAGCGGACTGTACGGACCGCTCTCTTCGCCTTCGATCAAGGCTTGTCGCAGCGCTTCCACCTTGCGCTCTCGCTCTTCCATGTCGCGCAGAGCCGACCGAACAACTTCACTTCGATTGCCGAATCGGCCCGATTCGATCTGCGCGAGAATGAAGCCTTCGAAGTGTTCGCCGAGTGAGATGCTGGTGTTCTTGCCCATGGTTTTGGCCTTTCCAAACGGTACTCCGAGGTTACCATATTGTGGTAACCTCGGCCCAGTTAGAGCTTTGACATGAGCGGAAGGGCCAATAAAGCCCCACTGCCGGCCTCTCGGCTGCTGAGGTGTCGCTAGTCGAAGCGGACGTTCACGGTTCGATCCGAGGTCGTGAAGGTCACGCTTGCGAAGGTTCCATCCTCGAGGTCTACACCGGTCCAACCGCCGAAGGTGCTTCCTCCAGTGGGGGTGGCGGTCAGGGTGAAAGTTTCGCCGGTTGAGGCCAAGTCCACGAGCGCACCGCTAGCCGTGAAGGTTGCGTTAGCCGGTTGGATGAACACCGATCCGGAGCCCGCGCCTTCGAACACGACGTTGAGATCGAACAGAGTCGTACCGCCGAGTTGCGGAAAGTTCACACGCACCGTGCGGTTGCCGTCGAGGATTACGGAACAGCCTGAGCTCGCCGCGGCGCCGCAATCACCGCCGGTCCAGGTCGGCACACCGAAGCCGGCAGCCGGCAGGGCGCTTAGGTCGACGACGCTGCCCGCCGGGAAGCTCGCGCTGCAGGTGCTCGTGCAGGTGAGCAACGGAGTGCCGCCCATGGGCACGACGTCGCTCACGGAACCGGCGCCCGACTCGACGATGACCGACAACTGAAAAGTGCCGGGCGGGCCAACCGGGGCATCGCCCGTGCCGCTGCATTGTCGAGCCACGACGAGCGGCGGTGTGAAGAAGCCCTGCGCCACCGTCGGCGTCAGGAAGACGGAGCCAGGTACGTCTTCGCTGGGCTGGAAGTTCGGAATCAGATCCCCCGCCGTCACGTCGGTGTGGCTCGTTGCGTTCAGGTTCTCGATCCGATCGAAGGCCGCCGCACAACCGGCAGTAATGTTGCCTTCGGAGTCGGTGCGCAGAAGCCACGCTTCGCGAGCGTCGCCAAGCGAGGTCGAGGAGCCGGCGATGATCAGTCCGCCATCCGCAAGTCGCGACACGCCGCCCAAGTCTTCGTCAAGCAGACCTCCGTACGGCTGGGCCCAGACCGGCATGAGCTGGGCGTCGATATGGAGAAGCACGATGTCGCGCTCATGGGAAGTGACCGAGGCCCCGGCCGCCCGTGGGCCGTAAGCTCCGAACACCAGCGTTGCGCCGCCATCCTCCGCGCCGGCGATGCTCACGAGTTCGGTCGGATTGGGGAGACCGGGTCCCGTGTAATAGAACGACTCGAGCAGTTCGCCGTCCTCATCGAAGTGCAAGACCGAGACTCCCAAATCATGTCTGCCGGCGACGAGGAAATCGCCGTCGGGACGCGCGAATACGTCGGTAATGGGCCATCGCAGTGCTTTGCGCCAAACCAAGTTTCCGGCGGCATCGACCCGACCGAAGTAGTGCGGACTGACGACGACAGCTCCGTTGTCCAGAGTGGCTTCTATGGAGATCGGATTCGATTCTCCGTCTCCGAGCGGAACGGAGCACCAAATCACAACGCCATCCCGGCTCAACCGCAGCGCACAAGGTTGAGCATTCGCGCTGACGGCCAAGAGCAGGTCACCATTCTCGGCTTGCGCGAAACCGTGCACACTCTCCCTCGTGGGGGCCTTAAAGTTGGGCCCGGAAAAAGTGTACTCGGCGCGCGTATCGAAACTTTGTTGCGCGAGGATATTGCCGTCGACATCGAGTCGCAGGTAGACGTTTTCGAAACTGCCGCTGTTCTCCACCAGGCCGAACACGGCTAGCTCCCACTGGTCGGGTCGCAAAGGATCGGTCAAGATTTCCACATGATGAGCCGACTCGACCTTGCGCGCGGTCGCGGGAGAGAAGGTGCGTGACCAGATCTGGCCGGAAGTCGAGCCGAAGCGCGTCAGCGTCGCGCCCTTCGACACATCCGAGGGGTCCAGCTGATTCCATGTCCAGAAATCGGACGTACCCTCAATCCAACCGGCGTGCGCACTCCCAAAGCGCAAGTCGGTGTACGCGAAGACGGGATACGGATACTCCGTGCGGCTGATAAAAGTGCCGACTCTGTCGTAGCGCAGATTGACGAGATGCGCTTGGCGCCTGGCAGAGTCATCGGTTTCCCCGACGAAGAACTCGAAGCCTATTCCACCGGAATCTGCGAACCCGCGAGCCGCTAGGAAGGTTGGCTCGACCAGATCGAGCTGGAAGGTCGAGTTCATGTTGGCATCGATCAGCTCGAAGCGCGTTGTCTGAAGTTCCGGGTTGTAGGTGGTGAGGCTGGAATCCAGGCGGCCAACGGCGCAGTACCTGCGAGTGGTCGTGCCCGGCGGCGTGAACTCGAAAGCTTTGGTAATGAACGCGAAGTCGGCGTATTCACCATCTCTGGCGTCGCTTCCATCTCCATTCAGAACGCGCAGCTCCTGATCGCGCCCGAGAAGATTGATGTCCGTACCGGCGACAACGATCCCATGGGTCGGCGCGCTGCCGAATACGTCCAGACTATCGGCATCGAAGTCGTCCATGAGACGCGACCAGACACGACTGCCGCTGGAATCCAAGCGCACGATTCTCGCAGCCGGATCGGTCGTTATGTCAGCCGTTCCATTCTCGGAGAGCCTGGGCGTGGCCAACACGATGGCACCGCCGTCCGAGGTTTCCTCCACGCGCGCGCGATTGTCGAATCTCACGATTCGGTAAGCGTCGTCGTCCAACAAGGTCTGGAACACCACATTGCCGGCGCCGTCGATGCGAAGTACCCAGGGCAGAATCACCGGTACCCGCGCGGAGCCGACGCGTAAGTCGACGCGCGCCTCACCGACGACGAGTAGGCCGCCGTCCGCCGTTGGCGTCGCACTGTGCGGCTCCTCCGACGGCGAGTCCGTGGCGTCGTAGAACGGGAATTGCGGAAAGGCGCCGAAGCCGTACGTCCGGGTCCACAGAGTCACTCCATTCTCGTCGAGGCGCTGAACGACGATGTCGAGCGGGTTGTCGATGTAGTTCACAATGTCCGGAAAATCGTCCTCGACGCCAACCAAGAAGAAGCCCCCGAGCTCGCGCGGCGCCGCGTGTCTATAGATGTGGTCCGCAGTTGTTGACGGCGCATTGAGCTGATTCTCGGAGAAGACCTTGGACCACACGACATCGCCCAACGCATCCAATTTCGCGACCCAGAAGTCTTCGTCCCCTAGGTTGCTACCGCTCCAGCGCGCGTTGACCGAACCGACCATGACATAGCCGCCATCCGGCGTCGGCGCGGCATGACTGGCAGCGTCATTGGCTTCATTGCCGTAAGACTTCGAGAAAGTGGGCGCTCCTCCGCCGCCGCTGCTTTGAGCACACGCGAGGAGTGCGCAGCCCGCGAGGAGTGCGACGAGAGTGTGGAAGCCGAGCGCTCGACGGTTGTGTGTCGGGCAGGCGTTGGGCAAGAGAGTAGACTGATCGATATGCATGTAGAGGTCCTCTACTCGGGTCACGTAGACCGCCCCGCGCACCCGCAAGATTTTCTGTCTCTTTTTCCCGTGGGCGCATGACTCACGCGGAAGCCGAGGAAATTGAGCGCCTCGTGGCGGCGCTGGCGGCGGGCGAAGCAGGCGCGTTCGACCGGCTCCTGCCGCTGGTTTATGACGAGCTGAAGTCGATTGCGGAGAGCATTGCTCGCAGGCGCGGTGGGACTCTGCAACCGACCGCGCTCGTCAACGAAGTCTATTTGCGCCTCGTGCGGCGACCCGACGAAGCCTGGGAGGGCAAGCGTCACTTCCTGTCCGTCGCGGCGCGCGCGATGCGTCAACTGCTCGCCGATCACGGTCGCCAGCGAGGCTCGCTCAAGCGCGGTGGTGCATTCGAACAGATCACTCTCGACGAAGATCTGATGAGCGGAGGGGGCAAGCCGGTTGACGGAGCGCTCGACGCGAGCGTGATCGACGAGGCGTTGGCCGAGCTCGCGACTCTCGACGCCCGTCAAGCGCGCATCGTCGAGTTGCGCTACTTTGGAGGACTCGAGAACCGCGAGATCGCCGCGCTGCTCGGGCTCGCCGTGAGAACCATCGAACTCGACCTACAGATGGCCCGTACCTTTCTTCGCAGGAGGCTTGCGTGAGCGTGGCCTACGAACGCGAGCGCTATCAGCGCCTGCGCGCGCTCTATCACCTCGCCGCCGATGTGCCCGCCCAGGACCGCGCCGCTTTTCTTCTTGAGCAGTGCCCGGAAGACGAAGCGCTTCGGCGCGACGTGAACGCTTGGCTCGAAGTCGCCGTCGAGCCGGACCCACTGGGCGATCCGGCGGAGTGTCGCGATGCGCTGCTCGGTCAGATCGGCGTGCGCGCCCGCGACAACTCCACGCCGCCCGAGATGATCGGTCGCTACCGCATTGTGCGACGCATCGGTGCGGGCGGAATGGGCAGCGTATTCGAAGCAGTGCAGGAAGAGACCGAGCGTTCGATCGCGCTGAAGCTCTTGTATCCGCGCTGGGTCTCGCCGGCGCGCGCGCAGCGCTTCGACGATGAGATTGCGATTCTCGGTCGGCTTGAGCATCCGAACATTGCGCGCATCTACGACGCGGGAACCGTTGACTCGCCGGAGGGATCAATTCGCTACTTCGCGATGGAGCGCGTCGACGGTGCGACCCTCACCGAGTGGGCCACAGAGCGCGAACGCTCGCCGGTCGAGAAGCTGCGGCTCTTCCTCGGAATCTGCGAGGGCGTGGCCGAAGCGCATCAGAGCGGCGTCATTCACCGCGACCTCAAGCCGCTCAATCTCCTGGTCAACGCTGAGGACGGGCAGGCCAAGGTGCTCGACTTCGGCGTTGCGCGCCTGACCAATCCGGACGACTCGCTGCGCGATCTACACACTCGAGCGGGCGAGGTCGTGGGAACCCTCGAGTACATGAGCCCCGAGCAGTTGGCGGGTGACACGAGTGCCATCGACACGCGCACCGATGTCTTCGCGCTCGGCGTTGTCCTGTTCGAGTTGCTCTCCGGACAGCTGCCCAGCGAGACGACCGCGAGGTCGTCCGCATCGTCGTCTTCCGGTTCGCTGCGCTTCACCCGCGCGCCCGCGCGGCAGATTCGCAGCGTGCTTCCGTCGATTGCCCCCGACCTCGCGACGATCATCGGCAAGGCGCTTGAGGTCACGCCGGCCGAGCGCTACCAGACCGTGCGCGAGTTCGAGCAGGACGTGCGTCGCTTCCTCGACCACCGCCCGATTGTCGCTCGCGAGCCGAGCGCATGGCATCGCCTGCGCCTGTTCGCGCAGCGCGAACGCCGCACCTTCGCCGGCTTGCTCACTCTTTTCTTCGCCGTCACGCTGGCAGTCGTCCTGGTGATGCGCTTCGCCTACCGCGCCGGTCTGTCCGAAGCCGAGTCGCAACGCCAGACCTACCGCGCGCAGATCGGCGCGGCGGCCTCCGCACTGGATGCGCACGACGTCCTGTCTGCCGAGCGCTTCCTTGAGAGCGCGCGCGTCGTCGACCGCAATTGGGAGTGGCGTCACCTCACGGAGCGGCTCGACGCGAGCGAGCTCGTGCTGCGCGGTCACGAGAATCAAGTCTGGAATAGCGCGTTCGATCCGTCGGGACCGCGACTAGCTTCCGTCGGCGGCGCGGTCGTCGAAGCGCCGCACGATCACTCATTGCGCGTGTGGAACCTCGAGAGCGGCGCGCTGATCTACACCCGCACGGTCGAGACGGACGAACTCTTGAGCGTGGCCTATCACCCGTCGGGCGATTCGATCGTCACGGGCGGCGGCGAGTTCGATCCCACGGTTCGCGTGTGGCGCGGCGTCGACGGGGAACCGCTCCAGGTGCTGGAAGGACACACGGGTCGCATTCAGGGACTCGACTTCGATGAGAGCGGCGAGCGACTGTTTAGCGCGAGCCATGGCGGCAGCGTGTGTGTGTGGCAACGCGGCGACGACGCGGCGAGCTGGTCCCCGCTGGCGGTTATCGCAGAAAACGCGGGCGAGATCACTGGCCTGGCGGTCGATGGCCAGTGGCTCTTCGTGCTCGCCTCCGATCGACCGCTTCGGGTCTTCGACGCTCAGTCATTCGAGGAGGTCGCCACCGGCGCGCACTCCGGCACCGCTCTGGCCGTGTCGAACGGACGCGTCGCGATCGGAGCCGAGAGCGGCCTGGTCGATGTCTATCAGTTCGACGGCGTGCTGACGCATCGACATCGCTTCGACCACGAGCTCAAAGTGCAAGCGCTGGCCTTCAGCGCCGATGATCGACTGTTCAGCGGAGGGCTCGACGAGAGCATCCGCGTCTGGGACCTGGAGTTCGGAAGCAACCTCGGCATCCGGTTGGGACACCGCTCCTTCTTGAACGGTTTCGCCTATGACCCGGACAGCCATCGACTCGCGTCGTCCGGAAACGACCACACGATTCGCATCTGGAATACGGAACCTCATCCCGAACGCGTGGCGGCGGGGGTCTTCGTCCGGGATGTAGAAGCGGTAGCGAACGGCGACCTGTTCGCTTGGGTGGACTACTTCGGGGCGGTGAGCGTGCGCCGGGCGGTCGACTCCAGCGAGGTCAGGAGCTGGAAGCTTGAGGCCCTTCCGGTCCACGCGGTAGCGCTCACGCCGGATGCGCGTTGGCTGGCGCATGACGCGGGGAACGAGATCGTTCTCCGTTCCATTGATGGTGAGGGTGAGCCGCGTGTGCTCGCGGGTCACGAAGGCCGCGTTCATTCGCTCGCCATCGACAGCACGGGAAGACTGCTTGCCTCGGCCTCGTCCGACGGAACCGCGCGGATCTGGGAACTTGCCTCGGGTGAGGCGCTTTACGCTCTCGAACCGGGCGACGGCGTGCAGTGGACCGTGAGCTTCAGTCCCGACGCGAGCCAGCTCGCCACCGCGGGTCACAGCGGTGCCATCGGGGTTTGGAGCGTCGCCGACGGAACGCGGCGGCGCACTCTCGAAGGACACGCGGCTGATGTCTTCGCGTTGGCCTGGAGTCCCGACGGTGCTCACCTGGCTTCGGGCGGCTGGGACGCCGAGCTGCGCCTCTGGGACATTGCGCGCGGGACGGCGCAGCGACTCCAAGGCCATTCGCGCCAAGTCAACGCGATTACATTCTTGCCCGACGGTACGCGGCTCGCTTCGGTCTCGTCCGACCGCACTCTGCGTATCTGGAACGCGACAACCGGCGAGGAGGTGCTCGCCGTACGAACGAGCCAGAGCCCGCTCTTCGCACTCGCGTGGCACCCCAACGGTCGCGACCTTCTGGTCGGAGGACAGGACGGGCTCGAGCGCGTGCGTGGTGGGCGCTGAGCCCGAGCTTCGGAACGAGGACGCACGCTCCCGTGTGAGCGCCCGTCGAGCGAAGTCAGAAGCACGGAAGGACGCCGCGCTGAGCAGCTGCATCAGCGCGCGCGCCGCTACTTCGCCGGCTCGAAGCACACGCCATTGCGCACCGCCGCCGCCGCGACCTCTTCCGCGACTCGCACCGCAACTGACCGATCGAACGGCGACGGCAGGATCCGCTTCGGGGTCGGCTCCTCGACACAGGAAGTGATTGCCTGAATCGCGGCGAACTTCATTCCGGTGGTGAACTTGAGAGCGCGCGCTTCGAGGGCTCCTCGGAAGAGGCCGGGGAAAGCGAGGACGTTGTTGACTTGGTTGGGGAAGTCGCTTCGGCCAGTTCCGACGATGGCGGCACCGCCGGCTAGGGCTTCGTCGGGCATGATCTCGGGGACCGGGTTGGCCATGGCGAGGACGATGGGGTCTTTGCCCATGGTCTTGATGTCTTCGGCTTTGAGCAGACCGCCGCGGCTGACGCCGATGAAGACGTTGGCGCCGACAATGGCGTCGCGGAGGAAACCTTGCTCGCCCTCGGGATTGGTGAGCTGGGCGATCTCTTCTTTTTGAGGAGTGTTGCCGGGACGACCGGGCCAGATGACTCCCTTGGAGTCGCACACGCGCATCTTGCCGACGGGGATGCAGGCTTCGCTGGTGTCCTTGCAGAGTAGAAGATTGCAGATCGCTCGACCGGCTGCGCCCGCGCCGTTGAGCACGACGGACATATTGCCGAGCGAAGTTTTTAAGACTCTTGCCGCATTCATCACGGCGGCGAGCAAGACGATCGCGGTTCCGTGCTGGTCGTCGTGCAGGACCGGAATGCCGATATCCTGCAACGC
Organism: Planctomycetota bacterium; assembly: GCA_029259635.1. Lineage (GTDB taxonomy): Bacteria > Planctomycetota > UBA1135 > UBA1135 > OFTM34. The sequence goes on from JAJDEU010000027.1 coordinate 97,748, forward strand.
ATCCTCGATTTCGAAGCAGCGCGGCGCGGAGATGTCCTCGAGATTGATGCCGCCGTAGGTCGGCGAGATGGCCTTGACGATGTCGATGATTTTTTGCGGATCGCGCTCGTCCAGAACGATGGGAACGGCGTCGAGACCGGCGAATTCGTGGAAGAGCGCTGCCTTGCCCTCCATGACGGGCAGTGAAGCGGCCGGGCCGATATCGCCCAGCCCGAGGACCGCCGAGCCGTCGGAGACGACACCGACCGTGCGGCCTTTCCAGGTGAGGTCCCAAGCGCGCGAGGCGTCCTTCGCAATCTCTTCGCAGGGCCGCGCGACGCCCGGCGTGTAGGCCATGCTCAGGTCATCCTGCGTCTCGAGACGCATCCGCGAGCGAATCTCGATCTTGCCTCGGGTCTCTTGATGACGGGCAAGCGCGCGTTCGTAGATGTCCATGGTCTCTCTCGGGTCGGGATGGGGGAATTGGGCGGTCGCCAAGATAAGGGCACGGAAGTCGAAAGCGGGAGTTTCACGGGGGTTTTCGGAGATCAGCGGGACGACAAATACCTTCTTCGCGAACCCTCGACCCAAATAAGCACTTCGGCGATTTCGCCGGAAATGCCCGAAGCAGGCATCTAACCCCTTGTTTCAGGGGCTCAAGCTTCCTAAAAATGCGAGCGTCTGCACGTTGCAGACATCTGTGAATTCGAGAGCTCTGCGGGCACTTTTCGCACGTGGGGAACTCGGTTCCGAAGACGCAACCTGGGCTCACTTCTCCATCTGTCGGTCCGACAAGATCACTCGCTCGCGAATGACTGTCGAAGCCGGACGGCGGGGGAGTGGGCTCGGATTTTTTTAACGAGCGTCTGTTGCCGGAGTGCTCATCGCTGCCGCGCCGTCTTCGCACGCACGCTCGCGCTCGGCTTTCATGAAGCGCCGATTCAAAATCACGTTGCGTGTTTGAATGACTGGCCCGAGCAAATAGCTCGCGATGAAAAACGGGTCACCGACGTGAATCGTGTAGGTGAGCAGCATCGTGTTGCCGACCAAACTGACCCACCAAAAGATGGGCGGGAAGTGGCTCATCGATTTCTTTTCGGAGTACCACCACTGCAATCCCCAGCGGCTGTTCCAAATCGCAAGGCCTGCAATTCCGAGCGCGTTCCACGCCGGAGTGGACTGGTTAAACTTCTCCGAAGTGGTGAACTTGACGGCGATCAATGCCACAGCGACAACCACGCAAACGAGCGCTAACTGCCATCCTCGCCACCCATTCGCCTTATCCGCGTTTCGCAAAAGCGCCAAGTTGCGCGTGTAAATCGCGGTGTTGACCACATAACCCAGAAGCAAAATCGGTTCGCCGCTCAGGAAGCTATACGTTCCGAGAGTCGCGGTTCCGAGCAGCGACACCCACCAAAAACTCTGCGGCGCAACGCTCTGCTTCTCACGCTCGGTGAAGAACCACTGAATCAGCCACCGGCTGAAAAAGCACACGACGCCCGCTCCGCCGAGGAAGTCGAGCCAGCTCACGGCTGTGAGGTGGTTTCTCGCCCAGCGTCCGCGGGCGAGTCGCTCTCTTTGATCGAACCGTTTTTCGCGAGCGGGGCCGGTGGAACCGTGCTCTCGCGATCCGCAACCTGCGCGGAGAGATCGACCCAACGCCAACGCATCCAGCACACGGCGAGCATGTCCATCGTCGCTCGCGGCAGTCGATTCAGAATCCCGTACTTGCTGACGCCCATCGATCGCGGCCGATGGTTCACGGCGATCTCGTCGACCTCATAGCCCGCGTACCGAATCAATGTCGGCAAGAAACGGTGCAAGCCCTCGAAGCGCGGCACGGCGAAAATCGCTTCTCGCCTAAATAATTTGAGCGAACATCCGGTGTCCGTAATGGTGTCGCCGGTCAGAAAGTTTCGAATTCGATTGGCCAATCGAGAGCTGACGCGACGTGCCAGAGTGTCCCGCCGTTTCGCCCGCATTCCCACGATCACGTCGCGGTCACCGAGCGCGTCGAGCAACCGCGGAAGATCGGCCGGGTCGTTCTGACGATCGCCGTCCATCGTGGCGACGAGCGGTGCCTGTGCCCGCAGGCAACCCGCGAGCATCGCCGCCGTCTGGCCGCGATTGCCACCGAAGAACACGCCGCGCACGTCGTCGGAGCCCTCTTCTAGCCGCTTGATGATCACGTCCGAGCCGTCGGTACTGCCATCATCGACAAAGAGCACCTCAAAGCGTCGACCGGCCAGTGCCTCGCGAATCTCGCGATAGAGCTCTCCGATGTTCTCGGCCTCGTTGTAGATCGGCACGACGACCGACAACTCGAGTTCGGTTCCGTCGGGTGCAGGTGTCGCTTGTTTTGAGTCCATGGCGTGTTCGACGTTGGCGGTCGGCGCTGGGAGCAGCGCCTGGAGCCGCCCGTAGGAGGTAACCGGGGCGAACTGCCTACGCGAGAATACCGCAGAATCGCCCGGTAGGGCCACCTCACTCGCCAGAGATTCGAACCAGAGCGAGCCGATTTCCCTCGTGCGTGTTGGTGGCGAGAATCGGTTCGAAGGCGACGGGGGGCTCGGCTTGCAAGCTCTCCAGCTGAGGTTCGCGAACGAGGAGATAACCGCCGACGGGTGTCGAGCGCGGATCTTTGATCAGGCGCAGCTCGCGATCGACGTAGAACAAGAGGTTGTAGTGGTGGTCGGTACCCAGATAGATCGGCGAATCCGCAGGTACGGGCTCGGTGATCATCGCGGCCCGCGCGACTCGGCCCTGACGGCCGGCTGCCGCGGGAATGATCTCGCTGAGCTGCATGAGACGCATGAGCGCGAGGACGGCGAAGCTCGCCCAGAGAGCTTTCGCGCTCGTCGGACGGGACCACGCTCGCCAGACGAAGACCGAGAGAATCAGAAGCACGACTCCGATGCTGTTTCCGATGGGACCGAGGTGATCGATCTTTCCGATCGGGCGAAAGAGCATCCAGACCACGCCACCAGCGACAGCGAAGCTTAAGAAAGCGACGAAGCGACCGAGCCCGGCGAGGCGTTTCTTGAAGCGCGAGTCGGAGCTCTCGAGTTCAGCTGCGATCAACCGACCGGCGAGCAGCGCGGCAAAAGGAATCATCGGGTGTACGTAGCGGCTCTGCGTGCCGGGCACCAAGGCGAAGAAGGTGAGGCCGACGAGGAAGGTGACCGAGCAGAAGCGGATGGCCGGCTCGTGGAAGACCTTGCGTCCCAGGTTCGTTCCGAGTGCCAGCAAGAGAATCATCGAGGGCGGAAAGAAGCCGGCGAAGACCGAGCCGGCAAAGCTCTTGCGCGCATTGAAGTACTTCGAGAGTTCTTGGAGTCCGCCGCGCGACATTTGCTCGCCCCACTTGGCGGTCGCATTCTCGACCTCCGGACGCGCGAGCAGGAGGTAGGCCCAGGTGCCGGAAATCAGGAGCGCGAGCAAGACCGGCAGCCACAGTTTCGGCGACAGGAGAAAGCGCGACTCCTTGCGGGCGAGTGCGATCGCGATAGCGGCGCCGCCGAAGAAGACCAAGGCGGGCGGGCCTTTGGTGAGGAGTGCTGCGGCGAGTGCGAGACCGGTGGCGAGCATGGCCAGGCGCGAACCCTCGCTGGCGCGGTAGAGCGCCGCGATCGCAGCGAAGACGGTCAGGGTGAGTACGGCTTCGAGCTCGCCGAAGGAGCCCTTCTCGAAGACTGAGAAGCTGACGAGGAAGAGCGCGCTGGCCGCGAGTCCGGTGGTCTCGCCGCCTAGCCGTCGTCCGAACCACAGCACCAGGAGCGCGGTGAGAATCGTCGCGAGTACCGACGGAAGGCGCGTGCTGGCCGTCGTTACTCCGTCGGTGAGGGTCGAAGACGCGGCGACGAGCCAAAAGAAGAGCGGCGGCTTGCTCAGGTAGGGCTCGCCCCACAAGGTCGGAACGACAAAGTCGCCGGACTCGATCATCTCGCGCGCGGGCAGCGCGCGGCGGCCCTCTTCATCGTCGAGCTCGTCGGCGGCGAACGACGGGAAGTAAAGTAGCGCGCCGAGCAGAACCAAGAGGAACGCGCTGCCCCAACCACTCTTGATCGTACTCATCGGTCGTTGCTCGAGGTTTCGGGGACGTGGCGGTCAGGAAGCCGAGATTTTGGAGACACTGCAGTCGGAAGAAAGCGCGGGTCAGGAATTCTCGTCGCCCTTCGCTCGCCAGCGCTTGCGCAGCGCACGCCAGCGATTGTGAAGGACGCGGTGAATCTTGATCCAGCGGCCGGGGTGGTGCGTGCTCTCGAGTTGTTCGGCCGAGATCGTGTCGGGACGCGATCGGCGCCAGTGCTTGAGCACGTGAAAGTCGTCGGCCTTTTGAAAGCGCCGGAGAATATAGCGCCCGAGTGGACTGGGAACGAATCGCGCGACACCGAGCCGTGCGCCGCGCGCCGGGTAGTGCCAAGCCGCCTGGAAGTCGAACAGCCAAGGAGCGCCGTCCTCGTCCACCAGCACGTTCTCTTCCTTCTGAAGGTCCACGAAGGCGAGCTCGCGTGCGTGGATCTCTGCGAGCAGCTCCTGCAGCTGTGGAAAGAACTCGTCACCCACGCGCTCTCCGCGCTCGAGCGGATGCCCCTCGATAAACGGCCGCGCGAAACCGGTATCCGTCACCACTTCGAAGTCAGTCGGCACCCCGCGAATTCCGTCGCAGACCGCGTACATGGCCAGCTCGCGCCGCGACAAGATCCGCCCGACCCAGCGCATCGGAAAGCCGAAGAACGACACCTCGCGCCCAACCTTGTAGAGCTTCTTCCCACACGGCCCTTCATAGAGCCCGGTCGCCGCGAAAAAGCTGTGCTGGAGGGTCTGAATCCGGCGATAGGCGCCGTCCGCCAGCACCAACTCGTCGGGCAGTTCCCGGTTTCCCAAGGCTCGCTGAAAGCTCATGTCGCTCCGATGGAGTGCGCGATCTCCCTGGCCCAACTCACGCCAGTCATGACGTGCGCCGAAAGTCGGCGCGATTCGAACGCCGCGAACTTACTGCGCGTACATCCACATGTAGACGAGTCCGACCGTGATGCCGAGCACATACAGCGGCTCGCCATTCGCCATCAAGCTCTGCTTGAAGGACCACTCGCCGACTTGATCGGTCTTGTGCGGACTCATGCGCGGAATCAGGGCGTGCGTCGTTGCGCGCCAGGGATCCCACTGGTCGGGGAAGAACTTGCGCAGGCGCGAGTCCTCGCGGCGAATCGTCGACGGATAGAAGTACAGCGCGAGGACTAGGTAAGCCGGCAAGCTCCAAACCAAACCCGACGCGAGACACATGCCGATCGCGATCAGGTGATTGCCGACGTAGAGCGGGTGGCGCACGTAGGCATAGGGTCCGGTGATCGCGAGAACCTTGTCCTTCTTGACGTGCCCCGACGCCCACATGCGGATGACCATTCCGATCGTCGCGAAGACCGCGCCGGCGATGACCCACTGGTGCGTCGGCGTCTGCCACTGAACGGCGAGCACCGTGATGACGACGGCGAAGGCGATTCCGGTCGCTTGGCGATAGCGATACCGACGTCTGAGGAACTCGCTGAAGAAGCCGCCGCTCTTGGCGTTCTCGGAGGAGGAATCTGCTGTTGCTGTCATGTCGGTCTCGTCGAGAAAGGGCCAGTTCGCGAAGGACGGGGTGGGCCTCTGATTGCGGACCTTAACCCAAGCTTCGACGCAGCGCACGTCCCCCGGACCATTCCATGAGCACGAGGCAGAGGATTAGGCCCGCGGCGCCGATCGCCGAGAGGTATTGGTTCGCGAGCACCGCTGCAATCGTCAGCGCGAAGGCATAGCCCATCAGGCTCCCGCCCCAGTTGAGATCGGAACGCAGCGCGTCGGGCGCTATCGAGAGCGGAGCGTCGGGAACGCAAATCGGGTAGACGCGGCGCAGGATGAGCTGGGTGAGCAGAGCGCCGGGGATCGCCATTCTCAGAGTGAAGCCGAGCCCGATCGCTTGCCACGCGAGGACGGCGAGCAGCACGTAGAGCGGAAGTACGAATCGAATCCCCAAAGCCTTGATCGCGCCGTTCTTCCAAGCGCCTTCGGTGATCGGTGCGCCGTCGAGTATCCAGCGGGCATCGTGGGAACTCGACGCGGGAATCTGACTGAGCAAGATCGGCAAGTAGATGCCGGGCGTGAAGAGCAAGAGCGCCATCAAGCCCTCGCGCTCGGCGCCCGCCTCGCCAAATGAGGCCGCGAGTAAGAAGGCGAGCGGGATGCCGAGCATCGGGTAGCTGCGCAGGATGATTTCGCGCTCGCGCGGCACCGCGTCGTAGACCAGGTCGAAGGGGCCGCGTTCGTCGGGAGTGAGCCAGAACCGCGATGCGAGAGCGCGCGCCGGGGCGAGCAGGCGCTCCATGATGTTCTTACGGCGCGGCTTGCTCTGGACGAACGGGCGCGGAAGCGAGAGGAGCAGCGCGAGCGCGAGTACGCCGATACCGGGCGCGAGCCAGAGCGTGGGAGTCTCGCCGATGGCGCTCGCAAACCAGGCCGGCGGATAGAGAGCGAGCGAACTCTCGAAGTCGAAGCTCGCGATGTCGGCAACGGCGCTGACCTGCCCGAGTCCGAGGATCATGCCGAGCACGACGCCGGCGACGATGACGGTCTGGAGCATGACGAAGATCGACTCGGCGCGGCCGCCGAGCAGCGCTTGGATCAGGAGCAGAATGGCGGCGAGGGTCGCGGAGAGGGAGAGGCCGCCGAGGAGGAGGTAGGCGCGCTCGAGGAGAGACATCGCGTCGGGTGCGAACAGCGCGACCGGGAGCAGCGGGAGGATCGTCAGGACGGAGAGCGTGATCAGGAGGTGCAGGGCGCGGGCGGCGCGCAGCTCGCGGGCTGTGGCGGGTTGGGCCTCAATCCACTCGGAGGAGGGATCGGCGCGCAGGAGATAGCCGAGCTCGCCGAGCAGCGGGATGGCGACCAGGGCAGCGCTGAGGGAGAGCGTGCAGAGCGCGAAGGCGAAGGGGGTGACTTCGCTGCTGAGCAGGAGCGCGAAGGCGCCGCTCAGCGAGATCGGAATGAGGAGCGCGGCGATCGGCAGGTCGGCCGAGCCGTGGGCCGACAGGAAGAAACGCAGGATGGAGAGGGTGCGGGACACGCGAGAACTGTGCCTGTGGAGGGCTCGCGCTTCAACGACCGCCTGAGAGACCGGCGACGTACTGGGTCCACGCGCGCTCGAATTCATCCGGATCGCCTGCGACGCGCTTCTTGAAACTGGAGGAGGAGCTGCGGCCCAGGCGAGTCATTCGGACGTAGTCGAGGAAATCGCTGCGGTATCGACCGTTCTCGCCGTGCAGGCAGAAGTGCACCAGGCTGTAGGACTGCGCATAGCGGAGGTCGGCTCGTTTCGGAGTCCAAAAGTCCGAGTGGCTGAGCGCGAGGATGTTGTCGAGGCTCTCGGGGTCTTCAGCGCTCGCGTGTGCGTAGAGATGCGTGGTCGAGTGGCGGCCCGCTTCGAACTGCGCTCGTCCCGGATCGCCGACAGCGGAGAGCGACAGGTACACCGCCAAGCCTTCGTCGACCCAGGCGGGCGCATGCGAGCCGGAGTCGATCACGCCGTTCGGCCCGACCTCGAGCAATTGATGCACGGCCTCGTGCAGCAGCGTCACGCGCGGTCGTCTTTGGGAGCCGTCGACTTTGACCGTTTGCGAGTCCGAGTCGTACCAACCGAGCCGACCGTCGCCAGGTTCGATGTAGGAGTTGGAGTCGCCGTACAGGTGAACGTCGAGCGGAGATTGGGCGATGCGCAGGTCGAGAGCGCTCCCGAGGATTTTGTGAAAGAAGAGGAAGAAGCGCTCGAGATCGAGAGCCGCGTTGACCGCGTCCTCCAGCTTGAAATTAGTGCGGAGAGAATAGTGCGTCGTCTCGAACTCCCAGGCCCGATTCCAATCGCGGCGAAGCTCGACCAGCTCGTGCCAGCGATGCCACCTGCCATCGAGCTGTCCCGTCCAGCTCTTCGAGCGCTTGCGATGCCCGAGCCGTTCGTGGGCCGCTTCGTCTTCAGGATCGAGAAGCAAGATCTTGTAGTCGAAGAGGGATCCGAGGCCCGGCAGACCGCGCGCTTCACAGAGGCGCGCCACATCCGCGAGGTCGCGCGCGCTCTTCTTGGGAATCACGAGCGCGTGCTCAAAGATAAAAGCTTGGCTGCGTTCAAGGCTCTCGACGGTCTCGATCTCGTGCCGCCCGATTTCGACATTGCGCGAGCCCTTGCGCAGGACGACGCGCGCATCATCCTCAAACACGACGCGCCCGGACTCTTGCTCACCATCGATGAGCCGGACGACATCCTCTTGGGCGGGCCCGGCGGTGGGGAGGCGGAGGCCCGGGAGGAGCAGGGAGGTCGCGAGGACAAGTGAGAGCGGAAAGTTCACGAGGAGCTTGTAGCAAGCTCAGCGCGAGCGGCAACGGACAGGTCGGATCCAAGTGCCCAGAAGAGCCTTCCGGACCCCGCTAAAGCCTGAGCTCCGTCACCCAGCTATTCGAGCTGTTTGGTTCAGAATGGGCCGTTTACGGCCGATAATTGAGCTGTACCAGGCAAAAATACGCAAAAATGGAGACTCAATTACCGATTCAGGCTCAGATTCGCCGGCACCTGCTGAGGCAGGCGATACCGCTTGTGCCGTCTTGGATCGTGTGCGCCTGGGTGCTGGCCTTCTCGTCGGGGATCTGGATTCCCTATGAGGTCGTCGACGCCAACGGTTATCCGGAGACGATCCATCTGGCCTGGACCCTGATCGGCACCGTCGCCTTGGGGACCGTGATCTACGCGATCTTGCCCTTCTTCGGCCCGTACCTGGCCTCCTATTCCAACACGATCTACGAGCCCTTCGTTCCTGGATCAGATGGCGCCGCTCGACCCTTGGTGAGCTTCTTGCGATTGTTACTCCTAGCGCTGCTCTACCTCATCGTCTTTCGAGTGGCTTTCTTGCGCTGACGGCTAGCCTCACACCGTCAAGTTTTGGGACTGTCTGGCCTCCGTGTGGAAAGTCCGGCGTAAGTTGAGGCTCACGCCAGTGAGGGATTCGATTGTAAGTTCGGAGGCCCTCGCCGAGCCCAGAGGCTGTTGAAAGCGAGTGCTCAGGCCGACTTCGGGAATCGGATTCAACACAGAAGCAAGACAGTTCATGAAGTTCATCATTCCGGGCCCAGTCGGGAAGCTGGAGGCCTGGTACGAGTTGCCCGATGAGCCACTTCGCGGGGCGGCCGTCGTCGGTCATCCGCATCCGCTGCACGGCGGAACGATGCGGAATACGGTCGTTTTTCGGACAGCTCGAGCTCTGCGGTCTGCGGGAATAGCGACGCTGCGATTCAACTTTCGCGGGGTGGAGGGCAGTGAGGGCAGCCACGACGGGAACGGAGCCGAGGAGCTCGACATGCGCGCCGGGCTCGATTGGCTGGAGGGGGAGCTTCCGGGCAGCCCGCTCTGGGCGGCCGGCTTTTCCTTCGGCTCTCGAACGGCCATCGGGCTGGCCTTGAAGGACGAGCGCATTCGGACTCTGATCGCCGTCGCTCCTCCGGTTCGGATCTACGACGTCTCCGACCTGATGTCCGTTCGGCAGCCGGGCCTCATCCTCATGGGGAGCCTCGATGAGTTTGGGACCCTGCCTGAGCTAGAAGAGCAGTTTCCCAATCTCCCCGCAGGACTCGAGACCCAGGAGATCGAGGGAGCCGATCATCTCTTCCGCAGGCGGAGCCCCATGGTCGAGGCTTGTGTAGAGGACTTCGCAAACCGCATGCTGGATCGATCATGAGCACGCACGCCTTCCCCAAGCATCAGATCCCCTCCATCCGCCGCATGATGATGCCGCCGGACACCAACGCCCTCGGAACGATCTTCGGCGGGGTGATCCTGTCGGAGATCGACCTGGCGGCAGCGATCGAGGCTCACAAGCACCACCCCGGGCGGGTGGTCACGGTTGCCATGGACAAGGTGGACTTCAAAGAGCCCGTATGTGTAGGAGATCTAGTCTCTTTCTACACGTCAACGGAGCATGTCGGCCGCACATCCATGCGGGTGCTGGTGGATGTGTGGGCCCAGCGGAAATTTGGCTCCGACGAGTACACCGCGGTGACCGCTGCGAGCGTGACTTTGGTCGCCGTCGATGAGAACTCGAAGCCGACCCCCGTGATGCGCGCCTGCGATCGCTACGACTACGGCGATTGAGCCGCCCTGGGTCCTACTGAGGATCGCCGAGGATTCGCTTCGCGGCCTCAACTGGGTCTTCACTGCCCGTTAACTGCCCGAATATGTGCTCGAGGGAGCCGTCGGAGCCCGACCGCTGACGCAGCTCCTCCATATCGCCTACCGCGATCAGCCGGCCGTTCAGGATGATCGCCATGCGATCACAGACCCGCTCGACGACGTCGAGGAGGTGGGAGGTGTAGAGCACGGCGCCGCCCCGGTCGGCCCAAGCGCGCAGGATCTCCTTGACCGTCGCGGCGGTCGGCGCGTCCAGCCCCGTCAGGGGTTCGTCGAGGACAAGCAGTCGCGGGGACGGAAGCAGCGCGCAGGCCAGAGCGGTCTTTTGACGCATGCCGTGGGAGAACCCACCGATCGGATCGTCGCCACGGTCGGCGAGACCAAAGGCTTCGAGGAGACGGTCGGACTCTCGGGTCAGTCGGTCCGCCTCGACTCCGTGCAATCGGCCGACCAGGTGCAGATGCTGGCGCGGAGTCAGGTTGGCGTAGAGAGGAGCGCCATCGGGCACATAGCCGAGCAGCTTCCGGGCCTCGATCGGGTCGGTGTCGAGCCGAATGCCCCCGATTTCGGAGTGGCCCGAGTCGGGCTCGAGCAGACCGCAGAGTATTCGCACCGCCGTCGTCTTCCCCGCGCCGTTCGGCCCGAGCAGGCCGAAGACCTCGCCCTCTGCGATCTCGATCTCGAACTCGGAGAGCGCCTCCACCTCCCCATAGGACTTGGAGACAGCGCTCAGTCGGGCGAGGGTCATGCCGCCTGGAGTGCGTCTAATCGACGACTTGGCAGGTGATTCCGCGCTCGTTGATTTCCAGAGCGAGCTTCTCCAGTCGAGGCTTGGTCAACGCCTTCACCTTGGTGGACGCGTCGGCCTTGGAGACCGTGAAGATGTCCACAGAGGCCGGCTTGATCTCGGCGACCTGCTTCAACCAAGATTTAAGCTCGGCATCGGTCGAGTTATCGGTGGCTCCCTTAACAAAGCAGGTGTGAAGCATCAGGCGCTCCATCTCCAGCTTGTTCAGACCTTCGATGACCTTCTTGAACTCCGAGCCCTTCTCGCCGCTCAAGCTCTTGAACGTCTTCTGGTTGCCCGCGTCCAGACGCATGGACGGCTTGTGATAGGCCGTCAGCGCGATGCGCACATCCGTTTGGTCGAGCTGGCAGCCGTTGGAGAGCAGAGTCAGCTTGGCGCGCGGAAACCACTTGTTCGAAAGTTCCCGTAAGTTCTCACTAATTGCACGGAAATCGGGGTGCAAAGTGGGGTCGATCTTGCCGTGAACGACGATGTGCTTCAGTTTCTCGCCGGCTTTGGAGAGCTCGATCATGCGCCGAGCAGCGGTCGTGACGACGACGGCTTGGCTGGGGAAGGTGTTCTTCTTGTGAGTCGAGCTGGTGGGCTCGATGAGAAGGGACATTCCGAGGTGGCCGCAGCGCTCGGGGCCGCGGACGAGCTCGTCGTGGGTGGACAACATGGATCGGGTACTGAGTGGGGCTCCTCGCACAATCACGAGAAGCTTCTGGAGCGATGATCTGGGTCGATGCCCAGCGATAACCGAGTGCCGGGCTCTTCGCGGGGGCGGTCCCGAATTCTCCCAAAGGAGACTCCCAAGGGAGTAGGGACTCGCTCGACGCGGGCCAGCAAATGAAGCGGCTTATAATAGTGACTCAGTTCGATCTTCCCAGCCCTGAGTCTAGATCCTCCGAAGACGGAGGGTCGGGGGGGCCGATGCTCGGCTCACCTGGCCAGAGCCCAGAGAGCGTCAGAAAACAGGCGAGTGTGGATCTCCAGGGGTGTTCCGCCGCCTTTCTGATCCAGCGGAGGACAGACGGTTCATCGGTTTCCGGTGGCCACCAGCTCTCGAGAAGCACGAGCAGGAGGCAGAAAAGCAGGGCGAGAATTAGGGGGATTCTGTGGTTGAGCGAGCCTTCCGAGCGTGGCTGGGCGGGCGAAGGAAGGTGGAGCGAATGGCGGGTCACGTCCAGGGGACCGAACGAAAACGCGGTTGGTTTCAGGTCCTCGCGGAATTGAGCGATCCGGTGTTCAAGAGCGGGACGGGAGAGCGGCGGGAGCGGAACGGAAGCGGGGATTGGACGGGAGTTTTCGTCTTCTTCCGAGACCTCGCTACGCGACCTTGACATGTCTCGCGCACCGACCCTACGCTCCCTCCCAATTCTCCCGGCGGGGAAGAGACTGTGAGCTGATGCGGGGTGGGTCCGGCGCTGTCCGAAGGGGCGCGCGAGGGCTTGATCCACAGGCTTTCAGCGGGTGATGGAACCCGAACTCCGGCCGGAGAAACCCCGCACCGCGCTCCTCCGCCGGGCAGCTCGGACGGACCCTCCCTAAGCACTTCATGTACTTCGACTACCTAACAGTTCTGATCTTTGCATCAGTGGGTCTGGTGTTCGTCTTTGCGAACCTGATCATCGCTTCGGTGCTCAGGCCCAAGCGAACGGTTACGGAAGGTCTCGAAATCTATGAGTGCGGCGAAGAGACGATCGGCGAAGCCTGGGTTCGATTCGACATCCGCTACTACACCGTCGCGCTGGTCTACGTGATCTTCGCGGTCGAGATCGCGTTCCTGTTTCCCTGGGCGATCGTCTTGCGCGAGTCGCTCCTCGGAGAAGGTGCAGCGGCTGGTCTAGGCATCGGCGTCTTCGCGTTGGTCGAGGGTTTTGTGTTCATCGCGATTCTGTTTCTCGGGCTGGCCTATGTTTGGGTCAAGGGCGACCTCGACTGGGTCCTGACCTACAGCGCACCCGCTTATCAACCGCCGACCTCGCGCATGCGAGCGATCCCCACTGTTGACACATTGGAAGGCGACTCCGAGGACGACTCGGAAGATGCCGCCGAAGACACGTCCACTGACGAGAGTGAAGACGCCGCTTAGCGGCTAGATCAAGGTCCAACGAAATGGGATTCCTCGAGAATCAGCTCGAAGAGAACTTACTCACGACCAAGGTCGACTGGATGATCAACTGGTGCCGGTTGATGAGCATCTGGCCGATGACCTTTGGGCTCGCCTGCTGCGCTATCGAGATGATGGCGGTCGGAGCTGCGCACCACGACATCGATCGCTTTGGCGCCGGTGCGTTCCGCGCAACGCCGCGTCAGGCTGACTTGATGATCGTGGCCGGTACGGTGAACTTCAAGATGGCCGAGCGCATCAAGCGCCTCTACGACCAGATGCCCTCGCCGAAGTACGTGATCGCCATGGGCGCATGCGCGACCGGTGGCGGCCCCTACTACAAGTACGGCTACACGGTGGTGAAAGGCGTCGATCGCGTTGTTCCCGTGGACGTCTACATCGCGGGCTGCCCGCCGCGCCCGGAGGCTCTGCTCGAAGGCTTGATGAAGCTTCAGGACAAGATCCGCCGCTCTCCCGTCATCCGCAAGCCCGCTCGGACCGCTTAATGGACTTCACAGGTATCTGCGATCGACTCAAGGCGATCGGCGCTCCGGGCATCCTCGGAGTCGACGAGCCCCGTGAGAAGAATCCCGAGGACAAGAAGGACCTGGGGCGCGCTGGCGATTCCTTCGTGCTCGTGGACCCGGAAGAGCTCGAGGGCTTCTTGCGGTTCTGTCGCGACGACACCGAGCTCCAGTTCGAGCTCCTGTGCGATCTGACCGCGACGGACCCGGGCAACGACGACGAAGAGCTTTGGCTCAACTACAACCTGCTCTCGATCGCTCACAAGCATCGGCTCGCGGTGAAGGCGAAGATCTCGAAAGAGAACTCGAACGCACCCAGTGTTGCCGACGTCTATCGCGCCGCTCAATGGCATGAGCGCGAAGCCGCCGAGATGTTTGGCATCACGTACCGAAACCATCCGGATCCGCGCCACATCCTGCTGCCCGACGATTGGATCGGGTACCCGCTGCGCAAGGATTACGAGTATCCGAAGGAGTACCGCGGGATTTCCTGCGAGTAGGGCGAAGCGCGCATATGGATCAGGAGAGAACAGCAACGGTGACGGAGCCCAAAGAGAGCGCCGTTCTGCCCGACGGAAGCAAAGAGTTCGTGGTCGATGTCCACACGGAGGACATGGAGCTGAACATGGGACCGCAGCACCCCGCCACGCACGGCGTGATGCGGATTCTGCTGCGCGTGGATGGCGAGCTGGTGACCGGAGCACAGCCGCACCTCGGCTACCTGCACCGCTGCGCCGAGAAGATCGGCGAGAACGTCGAGTGGCTGCAGTACCTGCCCTACACCGACCGCTACGACTACCTCGCGGCGATGAACAACAACCTCGGCTATTCGATGGCCGTGGAGAAGCTGCTCGGGATTGAGATTCCGCGGCGAGCCGAGATGCTGCGCATCATCTGCGCCGAGCTGAACCGCATCGGCTCGCACTTGATCGCCTTCGGCACCTACGGCCTCGACCTCGGCGCGTTCACGCCCTTCCTGTACACCTTCCGCGAGCGCGAGTGGATGATGTCGCTGTTCGAGAAGATCTGCGGTGCGCGGCTGACCTACAGCTACATTCGCATCGGCGGCGTCTTCAACGACACGCCTCCCGGCTGGCTCGGCGAGGTCTCGCGCTTCTGCGACACCTTCCTCGTGAAGTGGCAGGAGTACTACGACCTGGTCGTTGAGAACCAGATCTTCATCGGGCGGACAGCGGATGTCGGCGTGATCCCGCGCGAGATGGCGATGGACTTCGGGCTGACCGGGCCGATGCTGCGCGGATCGGGCATCGACTTCGACCTGCGGCGCGACATGCCGTACTCGCTGTACGGCGAGGTCGACAAGGCGGGAGCGCTCAACATTCCCGTGGCGCGCGGCGAGAAGGGTTCGCTCGGCGACTGCTGGGATCGCGTCTGGGTCCGCACGATGGAGATGAAGGAGTCGATCGAGATCGTTCGCTGGTGCCTCGACAATATCGAAGCGGGACCGGTGATCGGCGAATTGCCGAAGACGTTGCGCGTGCCCGCCGGTGAAGCCTATGTCGGCATCGAGAACCCGCGTGGCGAGCTCGGCCACTACGTGGTTTCGGATGGCGGCAAGGTCGCCGTGCGCTGTCGCGTGCGCGGCCCGTCCTTCTGCAATCTGCCCGTGCTCGAAGAGATCATGCTCGGAACACTCTTGGCGGATTCCGTCGCCATCATCGGTTCGACCGACGTCGTCGTCGGGGAGACGGATCGCTAGATGAGTCTTTCTACACTGGCACTGCCGCTCTCTCTGCTGACGGATCCGGCCCTCAAGCTGGCGGAATCCGAGACGCCTGAGGTTGCCGAGGCCGCAGCGGAGATGGGTGAGCTGACGAGCGGCACGAACCTGATCAACGAGCTGCTCATGCTCGCGCCGATTCCGGACTTCGTTCCGGGCTGGGCGATTCCGTTGACCGCGATCATGATCGGCGTCGCCATCGTCATGGGAGTGGTCTCCCTGAACGCGATGGCCGGCACTTGGCTCGAGCGCAAGGTCTCCGGCCACATCCAGTGCCGCTACGGCCCGATGCGCGCCGGCTGGCACGGCTTCCTTCAGCCGCTCGCCGACGGCATCAAGCTGATGCTGAAGGAGGACATGATCCCGATCGGCTCGGATCGAGTGCTCTTCGTCATGGCGCCGGCTCTCGTTCTGGCCAGCGTGCTCGGCGCACTGGCGGTCATGCCGCTGTCGCCCGACTTCTTCTTCGCCGACGCGCCGATGGGACTCTTCCTGATCCTCGCGCTGACCTCGACCACCACCATCGGTGTGATCATGGCGGGCTGGGCGTCGAACTCGAAGTGGTCGGTCTACGGCGCTATGCGCGAGGCCGCGCAGGTCGTCGCCTACGAGGTGCCGCTCGGTATCAGTCTGCTCGTGCCGCTGATTGTCGCAGGTACCTTTAGCCTCACCGAAGTCAGTGAGATGCAGAGCGGCATGTTCGGCATCGGCGGATGGTTGATCTTCAAGAATCCGTTCATGTTCCCGGCGCTGATTCTGTTCTTCATCGCCGTGCTCGCGGAATCCAAACGCGCGCCCTTCGACCTGCCCGAGTCCGAGTCCGAGCTCGTCTCCGGATTCCTGACCGAGTACTCCGGCATCCGCTGGTCCTTCTTCTTCATGGAGGAGTACGCGGCCATGTTCCTCTACTGCGTCGTCACGGCCTTCTTCTTCCTGGGCGGCTTCAACAGCCCGCTCACTTGGTTGTTTGAAGACGGCGGCCTTCTTCCGAACGTGATTCTCTGGAACGTCGCGGCTTTCTTCACGATCGTTGTGAAGGGCTACATCGGCTTGTTCGTGATGATGTGGGTGCGCTGGACTCTGCCGCGCCTGCGCATCGATCAAGTCATGACGATGGGATACAAGTACCTGACTCCAATCTCGCTCGTGTGCGTGCTCGGTGCGGGCATTTGGGAATGGGGCAAGGCCGCTCTTCTCGGCTAACGAACTACGACTATGGTCACCGTCTCCAAATACTTCGAGAACGTCTGGAAGAGCATGTATTCGACCTGTGTCGGTATGCGCATCACTTGGCGTTACTTGCTCCAAAAGCCCATTACCGTCCAGTATCCGGACGAGCGCATGCCGATTCCGAATCGGTATCGCGGCATTCACTATCTCGAGCAAGAGAAGTGCATCAATTGCCTCGCGTGCGCTCGCGCTTGTCCGATCGATTGCATCGAGATGGACGCGGTGCGGCACGGCAAAGAGCTCGAGTGGATCTCGTTCACGCTCGACTATCAGAAGTGCATGTTCTGCGAGCTGTGCGTCTACCCGTGCCCGAAGGATTGCATCCACATGGGGACGGAGTTCGCGTTCGTCAGCGAAGACCGCAGTGAGTTCGTTCACGACCTGCTCTCGTACAAGGGCATGTCGCGCGATGCGCGCACGCGCATGATCGAGGCGGATAAGAAGAAGGCTGAGAAAGCTGCCGCGAAGGCCGCGAAAGCGGCCGAGAAAGCCGCGGAAGACGCGAAGGGCGGCGACGCGAACTAGCGCGGGCTCGGTATGGAGAACTCATCCAAAATCTTCTACGCCGCGTTGGCCGTGCTGGTGCTCGGTGCCCATGGCGCAGGCCTGGCGAGCGCTGGCGCAGAGGGCTTGGCCTTCGGCCTGTTCGCTTCGCTGACGCTCGGTGGCGCCTTGGTCTGCATCTGGGAGCGCTCGGTTGTCCGAAGCGCCTTCTCCCTGATGGCGACCTTCATCGGCATCGCGGGGCTCTTCCTGCTCCTGACCGCCGACTTCCTCGCGATGGCGCAAATTCTGATCTACGTCGGCGGCATCCTCGCGCTGATTCTGTTCGGTGTCATGCTCACGCCGCCGGACATGGAGGAGCGCAAGCTCCCGCGCGTGCTCTCCGGTCTGGTCCTGATCGGCGGCGGATTCGCCTGGGTCGGGATGCAAGTCGCCGACTCCGCTCACTTCGCCACGCGGGCCGCCGACGCTTCGCTTGAAGGCGTCAACAACGCCAAGCGCATCGGCGTCGGCTTCTTGGCCGCCGACCAATACGTCGTGGCTTTCGAGCTGGCCGCCGTCGTGTTGACGGTCGCGCTGGTCGCCGCGGTCTACATCGCACGCCGTCGTCGAGTGGATCTCGAGCCGGCCGCCGCTGGCGAGCTCACCGGTTACGACGCATCGAATGGAGGAGACGCTTAATGGGTCTCGAAGCTTATGTCGCGGTTTCTGCGGGCCTCTTCGCCCTCGGCATCATCGCCATCATCGTTCGCCGCAACGTGCTCTACGTGCTGATGGGGATCGAGATGATCCTCAACGCGGCCAACATCAACTTCGTCGCGTTCAGTCACTTTCAAGGCGACTCGCTCGACGGTCGGATGTTCGCGATCTTCACGATCATCCTCGCCGCTGCGGAGGCGGCCGTCGCTCTCGCGATCGTCCTGAACGTGTTCCACCTGTACGACTCCATCAAGCCCAGCGACGCCGACTTGCTGCGCGAGTAGATCGCGCACCCCATCAGATATGGCACTCATGGAGTTCAATCCGGAAGTTGACTTTCCGCTGTTGATGGCCGTCCTGGCCATCCCGGTGACGGCCTTCATTCTGCAGATCGCGTTCGGGAAGAAGCTGCCGCGCCAAGGAGACTGGCTTCCGACGACGGGCATGTTCGGCGTGATGTGTATCACGGTGTACCTCGCGTTCAAAGCGATCACGGCGGCCTACCACACGGGCGGTGATGGCGAAGAGCACGCGGCGCTCGACTTCTTGTGGAGCTCGCCCGACGCGGGTTTCCAGTTCAAGTGGCTCTTCGACAGCGCGAAGGACGCAGGCCCGCTCAACGTTGTCGCCGGCATTCTGTACGACCCACTCGGCGCGGTCATGCTCGCGGTCGTCGGCATCGTCTGCTTCTGCGTGCACCTCTTCTCGATGGGGTACATGGCTGGCGACCGTCGCTACCACATCTTCTTCGCGAACATCAGCCTGTTCAGCTTCGCGATGCTGGGCCTGGTCCTCTCGGACAACATCCTCTTCCTGTTCATCTTCTGGGAGATCATGGGCTTGATGAGCTATCAGCTCATCGGTCACTTCTCCCAAGATCCGAGCGTGCCCTTCTTCCACAAGTGGGCCACCTGGGCGAGCAAGAAGGCCTTCCTGACGACGCGCATCGGCGACTGCCTCTTGTTCGTCGGGTTGTTCATCTTCTACCGCAACTTCAATCTCGCGTGGGAGGCCTCCGCCACTCTCCAGCAGGCGATGCCGGACTTCCAGCCGCTGCTCTTCACGGACATGTGGGAGATGGGCCGCCTGATCGTCGCGCAAAACGGCGGCGAGTTCCCGGCCTGGATGACCTTGGGTGGCCTGTGCGCCTTCGGCGGAACGATCGGTAAGTCGGCTCAGTTCCCGCTGCACATCTGGCTGCCGGACGCGATGGCTGGTCCGACGCCCGTCTCCGCGATGATCCACGCGGCGACCATGGTTGCGGCCGGCGTCTTCTTGCTCGGGCGTATGTACCCGCTGATGAGCCCTGAAGTCCTGAACGTCGTCACCGTCATCGGTGCGATCACGGCGCTCTTCGCCGCCACCATCGGAATGGTGGTGTACGACCTGAAGGCGGTGCTCGCCTACTCGACCATCTCGCAGCTCGGCTTCATGGTCACGGCCGTAGGTCTCGGCGGACTGACCGCCGGCATGTTCCACATGGTTACGCACGCCTTCTTCAAGGCTTGCCTGTTCCTGTCCGCCGGCTCCGTCATTCACGGCTGCCACCACGTGCAGGACATGCGACTGATGGGCGGCGTGCGCAAGTACATGCCGATCACCTTCGTCTGCATGCTCGTCTGCACCTTGGCGATCGCGGGAGTGCCGTTCTTCAGTGGCTTCTACTCGAAGGACATGATCATCCTCGCCGGTTGGGCGGGCGTGCTCGATCCGGCGCACGGTGGGTGGATCCCTGCCTTCGCGCTCGCGTCGCTGGCCATTGCCGCGATGATGACGGCCTTCTACATGTTCCGGCTGATCTTCATGACCTTCTTCGGTGAGTACCGCGGAAATCAAAAGCAGCACATGTACACCGAGCAGATCGCGCTCGAGGGTCTCGAAGGTCCGCCGCTGCACGGTCACGATGATGATCACGGCGACGATCACGGGCATGACGATCACAGTGATGCCGATCACCACGGTCACGACGATCACGGCGGGACGCCGCACGAGTCGCCGTGGCCGATCGTCGTGGCGATCAGCATCCTGGCCTTCCTCGGAATGTTCGGCGGGCACTTCTGGTTGGCGGATCCGGGACACCTAATTCATCCGACGCACTCCGAGCCTTGGTTCACCAAGCTCGCGACGCCGGAGTCGATGTATGGACCTGAGGTCGGTGCCTGGGCAACCACGAAGATCTCCGAAGGCATTCACAACCACGACAGCGACCTCGCTCACAGCTCCCACGCCTATGCGGTCGGGCTCTCGCTCACCGTCGCCTCGCTCGGCATTCTCCTCGCGTGGTTCCTCTACGTGCGCCGTCGCGATCTCCCGAACGTCATCGCGACCAAGCTCGGCCCGATCTACACGCTCGTCCGCCGTCGCTACTTCATCGACGAGATCGCAACGGCCTGTTTCATCAAGCCCACGATGCAGCTCTGCACCGTCTTCAAGACGATCGACGAGCGCATCATCGATGGCTTCGTGCTGCTCAACGGCGCGATCCACCACAAGCTCGCGTTCTTCTGGACCTGGATCGACAAGACCGTTGTCGACGGGCTCGTGAACTTCGTCGGGCTTCTCTCTCAGGCTTTCGGAGCGGCTTTCCGCCTGCTCCAGACTGGCCGCATTCAACAGTACGCAGCCTTCGCCGTCGGCGGAGGCCTCCTCGTGGCCGCCTGGCTCATCCTGAGCTAAAGCGCGTCGCGCAATCTCCCTTTCACAGCATCCGCACAGCGTTGAAGACCGCTTCGACAACTCTCTCCGCTCCTAGTCGTTCCACCATCCAATGGCCGAATTCCCCCTCCTAAGCTGGATCACGTTCATTCCCCTCATCGGGATGGCGCTGCTTCTGCTGGTGCCGAAGAACAACAAGACCGCCATCAAAGCGGTGAGTCTTGTTGCAACGGCGATCCCCCTCGTCCTGGCGACCTGGCTCTACTTCGGTCTGTTCGATAAGACGACGGCCGACCTTCAGTGGAAGGAGCGCGTCGACTGGATCCCGCTGATGAAGATCCAGTACTTCATCGGAATCGACGGCCTGTCCCTGTCGCTGGTGTGGTTGACGACGCTGCTGCTCTTCCTCGCCGTGCCGCTGAGTTTCTCGATCTCGAAGACGCCCAAGGCCTTCTTCGCACTCTTGCTCCTTCTCGAAGTCGGTATCCTCGGCGTGTTCGTCTCGCAGGACTACTTCCTGTTCTACGTCTTCTGGGAGATCATGCTGCTCCCGATGTACTTCCTGATCGGGATCTGGGGCGGTCCGCGTCGGGAGTACGCGGCGATCAAGTTCTTCCTCTACACGCTCGCCGGCTCGGTCTTGATGCTGGTCGCGGTGATCGCGCTGCGCATCGATACGGGCAGCTTCTCTATTCCCTACATGATGGACCTCGCGGGCCAGGGCCTCTTGACCGGCGCGAACCTGCCCGGCGGCGGCGAGCTGCTCGGCATGGAGTTCGGCACCTGGATCTTCTGGTTCCTGTTCGTCGGCTTCGCGATCAAGGTTCCGGTCTTCCCCTTCCACACTTGGCTGCCCGACGCGCACGTTCAAGCGCCGACGTCGATCTCGGTCATCCTGGCCGGCATCCTCTTGAAGCTCGGCGGTTACGGCATGATCCGCGCCTGCTTCCCGCTGGTTCCGGAGACCTTCCGCGAAAACTGTTCGGTGCTCGCCATCCTGGGCGTGATCTCGATCGTTTATGGAGCGTATGTCGCCCTCGGGCAGACCGACTTCAAGCGAATGGTGGCGTACAGCTCCGTGTCGCACATGGGTTACGTGCTGCTCGGCTTTGCCGCGCTGACGGAGTGGGGCTACTACGGCGCTGCGACGCAGATGTTCAATCACGGCACGAGCTCGGCTGTCATGTTTATGGTCGTCGGAGTGATCTACGACCGAGCGCATCACCGCGACCTCAACGGCTTCGGTGGCATCGCGCAGGTCATGCCACGCTACTGGGCGATGACGACGCTGTGCTTCTTTGCGGCGATGGGCTTGCCCGGTTTGGCCGGCTTCATCTCGGAAGCGCTGACCCTCTACGGCGCCTTCATCGCGGATGACCCCACGTTCAAGATCTACGTCTTCATCTCGATGATGGGCTTGGTATTGACGGCGGCCTTCCTGCTCTACGCCATCCAGCGCGTCTTCCTCGGTGACCTGAACGAGAAGTACAAGGATTACAAGGACATGAGCGGGCGCGAGATTTTCTGCCAGGCTCCGCTGCTCTTCCTCTGCGTTCTCTTGGGCGTGTTCCCGTACTTGCTGCTCGACTGGATGGAGCCGAGCGTTGTTCAGCTCGTCGAATTCCTCGCGACCCAAGGCTGATCCAACAAGAAACGATCCTGTGGAAACCAGCTATATAGCAGAGATGGGGCGCATCGCGCCGGAGATCGTCCTGACGCTTCTGTCGATGGTCGTCTTGACGTGGGACCTCGTGACCAAAGGGCGCGACTCGCGCCAGGTCGGCTATCTTTCCCTCGCCGGGCTTGCGATCGTCGGCTACTTGCTGATCGATCAGTGGAACGGTCTGCGCAACGCAGGCATCAGTGCGGAGCCGACGCCGGTCTTCGCGATGATGACGATCGACACTTTTGGAATCTTCTTCAAGCTGTTCACCGTCGGCTCGCTCGCCGCGGTGATGCTCTTCGTGCTCTCGGACAAGCGCGAGCGCAAGCACGGCGTCGGGGAGTACTACTTCCTACTCCTGGGCGCGGGCATCGGGATCTTCTTCATGGTCAGCACGAGCAACCTGCTGCTCTTGATGCTGGGCCTGGAGTTGCTATCGCTCGCGAGCTATTCGCTCTCCGGCTTTCACAAGAGCGAAAAGCGCTCCGCCGAAGCCTCGCTGAAGTACGTGATCTTCGGCGGCCTCTCCGCCGGCATCATGCTGTACGGAATCAGCCTGCTGTACGGCCTGACCGGAACGATCGACCTGATCGAGATGGGCACCGGCGACGGAACGAGCTGGCCCGTCGGACTCGCCGCGCAGTTTGCCTACAACCCCGCGCCCGTCGCGATTGCGATCGTCCTGATCTTCGCCGGCTTTGCCTACAAGGTATCGGTCGTGCCGTTCCACTTCTGGACGCCCGACGTCTATGAGGGAGCGCCGACTCCGGTCACGACCTTCCTCGCCGTTGCGTCCAAGGCAGCCGGCTTCGCCGTGCTCCTTCGCTTCGTCGGCTTGTTGTTCATGGCAGAGGGCGTCGACGCCACCGTCGCCGCCTACGGCGATCGCATCGGGATGCTGCTCGCCATCATGGCCGCGATCACGATGACGCTCGGCAACCTGTCCGCTCTGCGCCAGGCCAGCATGAAACGCATGCTCGCCTACTCGTCCATCGCGCACGCCGGCTACGTGCTCATGGGTCTCGCGGTGATGACGCCCGAGGGTTTCTCGGCAGCGATGTACTACCTCGGCGCCTACTACCTGATGAACCTCGGCGCATTCGGCTTCTTGCTCTACTTCGAGGGTGTCACCGGCAGCGAAGAGATCGACTCGCTCAAGGGCATGGGTTGGAAAGCGCCGCTCGTTTCGATCGCCATGGTCGCCTTCCTCGTGAGCCTGACCGGCTTGCCGCCGACCGTCGGTTTCGTCGGGAAGTACCTGCTCTTCGTGCAAGGCATCGAGGCCGGCTACGGTTGGCTCGTCATCATCGCGGCACTGAACAGCGTCGTCTCGCTCTTCTACTACTTCCGCATCGCGAAGGCCTTGTTCCTCTCGGAGCCCGCCGAGCGCTCCGTCGCTCCCCAGCCGATCCTCACGGGATTCCTCGCGATTCTCGCGGTCGGCACGATTCTGTTCGGCATCTACACGGCGCCGCTGCAGAGCTGGGCCGACAGCGGAACCGCGAGCCTCGAACTCGTCAACTCCGCGAAGTAGTCTTACCGTGTCGCACCAATCGCCGCCGATTTCGCGGTGAACCTCAGCAACCCGCGAAGCGGTTTCGCCACTTCGCGGAGTCGACGGTCGACTACGGCAGGAAGTCGACACGCACGGCGTTGGTGAAGCCGAAGTTGCCGGAAAGGCTGGCGTCCCGGTAGAGGATCTGAACGTAGGTGCTGACCGGTCCGCCGCCTCCAGTGATGGGGCCGATCTCAAGGGCGCCGGCAGCGTCCGTTTTGCCAAGCCCGATGAGAGTTCCGGGTGTCGGAACCAACATCGCTTCTCCGAAGGGGGTGGGGTTGTAGGTGTTGCCGACCAGTGCCCAGGCGCGAGTATTCGGCTTGGCGCCGTCGACTCGGAGCATGGCAGTTTGCCCGGTTCCCAGTGGCTCACCACAGACGCTGAGGCTTGCGGTTCCCGGTCCGCCGAAGCCGAGGTCGGTTGAGCAAGAGGACTCAGATGTGAGCAAGCAGGCGGAAAACTCTGAAGTTGCGCCGAGCGGTTCGTGAGTAGCGGTGCTCGTCACCATCCAACCGGATGGTGCGGCTGCAACCAACCCGCTGAAGCTGGTCTGGCCGAATCCATCCGTAGCGACGCTGATCGTTCCGAGCGGGAGCTCGCCCTCGCCGAACCCATTCGGGTTGCAGCTTGAAGATGCGAAGAACTCGAGCGTGTAGGTCTGCAGTGGGGCGGAGCTCAGCGTGCCGGAAACGCGAGTACCTCCACCCTCGATCGAGGCGGTATCCAGGACCGGGAAGTTCTGCAGTCCGTTCGCGCCGGTGTCGGCGTCTTGATCGTCGTTGGGAGATATTCCAAGAGCCGAATTGGCCGGGATCAGATCGATTCCAAGCCAGACCAAGCTGCCGGCCGAGATGCCGTTGCCGTAGATCGAGTTGCCCGCAATGCGAACGTTCGGGATCACTCTGCCAACCGTGATGCCGCTGAAGTAGTGACCTGCGACCGTGTTGCCTTCGCCGGGACCGTAGCCTCCAAATCGAATGTCGGTGTAGGTGCTGAAGGCGTTGTAGCCGATGTCGACTCCCCACACGCTCGGAAGCGTAGGCGCGCCCGATGCGTCGAGACCGATTGTGTTCCCAACGATCTCGATGTCGGAGCCGCTACCATCGAAGAAGATGGCATGGCCCCAGAGCGTACCAGCGTAGTGCGGGGCTTGCCCGCGACCGAGAATGCCTGCGATCAGATTGTTGCGGACGACGGTGCCCACGTTGCCATCAGCAAACTTGATCCCGACGTTGGAGAACATGTTGCCCTGGCTCATGCCATCCGGCGTAGTTCCGATGTAGTTGTTTTCGATGAGCGTGTTCTGGGTCTGGAAGAGTTCGATATCGGTGCCGGAGGGGATGCCCTCGCTATTTGTTGTTCCGTACCCTGTGATGAAGTTGCGGTCCGCGAGCGTAGGGCCACCTATTCGGTTTCCCGTTGAGCTCCAGATGCGTACCCGTTGCATCGTGTTTCCGGTGACCGTGTTGAAGTTGCCGCCACTGATCTTGATCGTTCCGGCCAGGTTTCGATCGATAAGATTGTTATCGCCGAAGACATCGATGTGCATGCCGCCCGTGTTCCCGACGACCTCTGAGTTCGAGCAGGACAGGCCAAATGCTCCTGAATCGAAGCCGATCAGCGAACTGTTGTCCGCGAGCAGATAGAGAGTGCAGCCATACAACGCGACTTCGTTTCCGTCTGGATTCGTGTCGCCGGTAAAGGCCGTCTGCGTCGTACCGTCGATCGTGACGGAGTCGAACGCGCGGAAGTCCAGAAAGTTGTTCAGGACTGCGCGTCCGGGTAAGACGAATTGCAGGGTCCATTCCGACTGCGGAATGGCGAACGCAATTGTCTGGTGGCCGGGAGTATTGTCCGTGGCGAGGAGAGCTTCATTGAATGAGATCTTGCCGTCCGGACCCGGCAAATCCGCGATGGTCCCTGTTGAGGAGTTGATGTCGATATCGTTGGAGGACGTGGTGACCGTTACCGTTTGTGCGCTTGCGGTCGTGCACAAGAGTGAGAGTGCTAGGAGCGCGGAGAAGAGTTTCTGAGGGGAGTTCATGATTGTTCTTGAGGCTTCTTGATGTCGTTTGAGTGACGAAGCTTTGGGGGAAGACTCGAGTCGATGGAGACTGTTCTCTCGATGTCGGTCCTTCCCTGTCGGCACACAACTCCGGGCGCATCGGAGCCTTCGTTTGATCCTAGATCCTCAACTCTCGTCTTCGCGATCATCCAAGTGTCGTAGTCGCTGCTCGCGATTGACGTACCGCCGCGAGTTGCTGCTAGGGAGCGCGGGATGCAATTCGAACACAACCGCGCGCCTTAAGAACAGAGTCGGAGTTTGGAGTTCCGTTCGTCCAAGATTCGGAATCGTTCGTCCAGGAATTGGAAAAGAGGGGGAGCGGCCCGCGGCGAAACTCGATTCTCAGGTCGGGATGCGCCCCTTCACTGAAGTGACGAGCTTCTTCTTGCCGTGGGCCGACCTTCTCTCGCAAGCGTCATGCCCTGTGGGCGCGATGATGTAGCGCTCCTGCTTTGAGCCCAGCGCAGAAACTTGCACAGCAATTGTCCGCACTAGCCGGTCTTCGCTCGTCTGGCGAGCTAGCGAGCAACGTTTCTATTAAGCGCAGGCGCACGAAATTCGGAGGTATGGAAATCCGCCCCCCCCTGTCGAGCGCACGCAGGCTGCGCGGTCAGCTCTTCGTCGCGCGCATCCACAGCGCACCGGCAGCGTGGGTGTCGACCTTCGTCTGCCAGTCGGGCGTCCACTCGTTCGCCTCGAAGGCGGACTCGTCGCCGGGGCCCGCGGGGTCGACGACGCGCTCGGTTTCGAAGGATCCGAAGCCGGCTTTTTCAAACGCGGCCTGCCACTCGGCGATCGAGAGGTAGTGCATGTCGACGCCGGTGTGGTCGGCCCAGACCTTCGTGCCGGGGCGCTCGGCATAGAAGTCGATCACGATATCGACGCGGCCGCCGGGCTTGAGCACGCGGAAGAGTTCCGCGAGCGACTTGTCGAGATCCACGGCGTAGTACATGGCCTCCATCGAGAAGGCGCGAGAGAAATGCTCGTCGGCGAACTCGAGGGCTTCGAATGTACCGACGTCGTAGCGCGCTCGAATGGTGTAGCTGTGGAGCTCCTCCGCTTTCGCAATCATCTCGGGCGCCACGTCGATTCCGATCGCCTGAACGCCGGGTGCGGCTTGCGCGAGCTGACGCGTTGCCCAGCCATTGCCGCAGCCGAGATCGAGGACGGTGTCGCCAGCTTTGAGCTCGAGCTTGGGCATCACCTGCGCGATGGTGATTCCGTGGGAAGCCTCCATGCGCTCGGCGTCGCCCTTTTGGGCCCACTGATCGAAGGTCTCGCGTAGTCTGTCGTGGCTCATTGGAGTGGTGGAGTGTCGGATTCTGGGTCAAAAGCGGCGCTAACTCTACAAAGCGGAGCGCCGATGCGCTGCCCCCGGCGAGCGCGCTCTTACCCCTCTGCGGGAGAGACGATTTCGTCGAGGACGCTGAGCGTGACTTCCCAGTCGTAGTTGGCTTCGACGAACTGGCGACCGGCGCGAGCGAGGGTCGTGGCGCGCTCTCGATCTTGGAGCAGCTGGATTACGGCTGCGATCTGGCCCTCCTTCGTGTCCTCGACGAGGAAGTGCTCGTCGGCGGTGCCGCCGGTGCCCTGTGTGGCGCAGGTGGTTCCGACGACGGGAAGGCCCATGGCGAGAGCTTCGAGCACCTTGTTCTGAATACCGCGGGCGATGCGCAGCGGGGCAACGGAGAGCGCGGCCTTGCGGAGGTAGTCGCGCGTGTCGTCGACGAAACCGGTGACGGCGACGCCGGGCAGAGCGGCGAGCGCTTCCACATCCGGCGTCGGGTGCGATCCGACGATGGTGAAGCGAACGTCCGGAACTCGGCTGCGCACTTCCGGCAGGATCTCGTTCGCGAACCACTGGCAGCCGTCGACGTTCGGGAAGTAGTCCATCACGCCGGTGAAGACGATGTGCCCGGGCTCGGCCGAATCGGGCGCTGGCTTGTAGTACTCGAGATCGACGCCGTTGCGCATGACGTGCGAGGGAGCGCCGGGGATCTCCTGCTCGAAGATGTCCTGTTCGAGCCCGGTGCAGAAGACGTTGGTCTCGACGCGGTGCGCGATGTCCCGCTCGAACGCGAGCAGAGTCTTCCACTCGCGCGCATAGATCCACTTCATGGGCGGCTTCGTGCGCTCGACGTATTGGTGCCACTTGTCCGAGTCGAGCTCGGCGAAGTGCATCACGCGACGCAGGTCGTCGTGGGGGAGCAGGAAAGCGCCCATCGATGACGAGAAGGCGTAGGCCAGGTCGCAATCGGGCACGTGGGCATTGACGATGCTCTGCATTTCGCTTGAGCCAAAGACGCCGAGGGTGAGCGGCTTGCTGGTGAGGAGTAGGGGCAAGGACTTCACGCGCGACCACTTCGGGTGGAGGTCGACCGTGAAGATGGGGAAGCCCATACGCTCGAGCTCGCTCGCTCCATCGCGGTCCGCCTGATCGTGTGCGAAGGCCACACAGACCACATCGTGATTGCGGCGGAGCCTCTCGATGATGCGCCAGGTCGTGATCTTGTCGCCCCGGTTCGGCGGGTAGGGGACGCGCTGGGATAGAAAGAGGATCTTCACGGGCGAGATCTTATCGAACTCGGTTCCGCTCCGAAGGTGGCAATACGGTGTCGCACACTCGCTTGCCGGTTTATTTAGCCGGCTGACGGGCCCGGAAGGTGGAATACCGAACCCGGTTCAGATCTAAACTTTAGGAGCACCATGGCTCAGCCATGGTGCTCCTAAAGTTTAGATCTGAACCGGGTTCGGTATTCCACCTTCCCGCCCGCTGGTGCTTATCGAGTAACCGGCAACCGAGTGTGCGAAACCGTATTGCCACCTTCTACGTCCGACAGTGCGTCGACTTGCTGCCGACTGCAAGTTACTCCCGTGCCCTACTCGCCTCTCCCAATCGACGAGGTCTTGCCACAGCTCTGCGAAGAGCTCCGCCAGCCTTCGGTCGTTCTGCTGCGCGCTCCCACCGGAGCGGGCAAGACCACGCGCGTTCCCGGCGCTCTACTCGACGCGGGATTGGCGGGCGACCGAGAAGTGATTGTGCTCGAACCGCGACGGTTGGCCGCACGCGCAGCCGCTCGTCGCACGGCCAGCGAACGCGGAGGCCGGCTCGGTGACGAGGTCGGCTATCAGGTTCGCTTCGACTCGAAGCGTTCGGCGCAGACGCGCATCTGCTTCATGACGACTGGGTTGTTCCTGCGACGATTGCAGAGCGACCCCTTCCTGGACGGTGTCGGACTGGTGATTTTCGACGAGTTCCACGAGCGCAGTCTCGACGGTGATTTGGCGCTGGCTCTCGCGCGACGCGTGCAGGCCGAAGCTCGCGACGATTTGAAGCTCGTCGTGATGTCGGCCACTTTAGAGACGAAGCCACTGCTCGCGTTCCTGGACAACGCGCCCTTCGTCGAGAGCCAAGGCCGCAGCTATCCCGTGGAAATCGAGTACCTGCCGAACACCGAGCGCGTCGAACGCGGCGGCCCTTCGGCGGAAACGGTGCGGACGGGGATTCGCCGCGCGCTCGCGAACACCGCTGGCAATGTGCTCGTGTTCCTGCCCGGCGTCGGTGAGATCAAGCGCGCGGCAGATTTGATCGGCTCTGAACTGCGCTCTTCCGGGCACTTGCTCTTTCAACTCTACGGCGACC
Organism: Planctomycetota bacterium; assembly: GCA_029259635.1. Taxonomy (GTDB): domain Bacteria; phylum Planctomycetota; class UBA1135; order UBA1135; genus OFTM34. The sequence goes on from JAJDEU010000027.1 coordinate 127,113, forward strand.
AATCGCCGGAGGATCAAGATCGAGCTCTGCAAGAACAAAGCGCGCGGGTCGTCTACCTCGCGACGAACGTAGCCGAAGCTTCGCTCACCCTGCCGAACATCACGGCGGTCGTCGACACGGGCTTGTCGCGCACGCTTCGACACGATGCGGGGCGCGGCGTCAATCAGTTGGTGCTCGGTCCGATCTCGCGCGCGTCGGCACAACAACGTGCGGGCCGCGCGGGTCGCACGGCGCCGGGCCAGTGCCTTCGGTTGTGGACCGAACACGACGAGCGCTCACAACAAGCAGAGGAAGAGCCCGAAGTTCGCCGCGTCGATATCGCCGGCGCGCTACTCGAACTCTTTGTCTGGGGAGAAGTCGCGCCCGCTCGCTTCCCCTGGTTCGAGGCTCCTTCGGAGGCCGCGCTCGAATCTGCGCTCCAAGTGCTTGTGGGCATTGGGGCGATCGTCGCGACGGACGACGGCGAGAGCGAGTACCGCCTTCTCGAAATGGGTCGTCGCATCGCGGGCCTGCCGCTTCACCCGCGCTTGGCGCGTCTGCTCGTCGAGGGCGCGTCACGGGGCGCAGCATTCGAAGCAGCGACCTGCGCAGCCCTACTCTCCGAGCGGTCGCCCTTTCGCCGCGCGGCGCGCATCGCCCACTCTTCGACGAGCCCGTTCGATTCCGACCTGATCGATCAGCTGCACGCGCTCTTCGAGTACGAGCAGCGTGGCGGGCGCACGAGCGATGTCGTTCCCGCCATAGCGCGCAGCCTGTTTCGCGTGCGGGATCAACTACTGCGATCGGCGGAAGTCGGGGGCGCGGGCAAACCGCGTGAGCGAAGTTCGGCGAAGGGCAGTCGACCTTCGAACGACCATGGCGACGCTCGCACCTCAACAGACTCGCGCAGCTCCGGCCGAACGCTCGCGTCGAATTCGAGCGAGACCGACGAAGCCCTCGCGCGCGCCTTGCTTCTCGCTTATCCCGATCGCCTCGCTCGTCGCCGCGCGCCTGGCGATGATCGCGCGCTGATGATCGATGGGCGCGGCGTGCGCCTGGCGCGCGAGTCGAGCGTCAAGGACGCCGAGCTGTTCATCTGCCTCGAAGTGTTCGCGACCGCGAAAGAAGTGATCGTGCGGAGCGCGTCGGAAGTTCGCCGCGAGTGGCTCGACGAAGAGCGCGTCACGACCGAGACCGGGCTCGCCTTCGACACGGAGAGCCAGCGCGTTGTCGCGGAGCTCATCACCCGGTACGGAGGCCTCGCGCTCGACCATCGTCCGGCGACGCTCGAGCGCGGCCCGGCAGCAACCCAAGTCCTCGTCGACGCAGTAGCCGCAGATCTCGATCGAGCGCTCCCACTCACCGACAAGGAGTTCGTGAACTTTCGCGCTCGCATTCACTGCCTGCGCGAGTGGATGCCCGACCTCGAGCTTCCGCGGATTGACGACGCCTTTCTGTGCGCGCGCCTTCCGGAGTTGTGCGCGGGCAAGCTCTCCTTCGCCGAACTCGCGCGAGCTCCGCTCGTTGACGCCGTACGCAACGCGCTCGACTGGAAACAGGTCGACGCGCTCGATCGACACGCCCCCGAGCGCATCAAGGTACCGAGCGGAAACAACATCCGTCTGACCTACGAGGAAGGCCGCCCGCCGATCCTCGCCGCGCGGATTCAAGAGCTCTTCGGCATGAAGAGCACCCCGCGCATTGCCGGCGGTCGAGTCACGCTGCTCCTCCATCTCTTGGCGCCCAACATGCGCCCCCAGCAAGTCACCGACGACCTCGAGAGCTTCTGGAACACGACCTACGCCACCGTGCGCAAGGACCTGCGTCGCCGCTATCCCAAGCACGACTGGCCCGAGGACCCGTGGTCGGCAAAGGCCAAGCAACGCCGGCGTTAGGGGGCGCGCGGGTGAAACGAAGCGCTCGAATTCATCACGCGACTTCGCGATCCGAAGGTGGCAATACGGTGTCGCACACTCGTTTGCCGGTTTCCCGGTAAGCACCAGCGGGCGGGAAGGTGGAGTACCGAACCCGGTTCAGATCTAAACTTTAGGACCACCATGGCTGTGCCATGGTGGTCCTAAAGTTTAGATCTGAACCGGGTTCGGTACTCCACCTTCCCGCCCCGTCAGCCGGCCAAACAACCGGCAACCGAGTGTGCGACACCATATTGCCACCTTCTCACGAGCGACATCGCGCCGGTTCGCAGTGATTGGGGATCGCAGGAGTTCCAAGGCGCGCGACTAAGCCGTATTCTGTGCGCTCTTCCTCCGAGAACCCAGACCCACATCTTTGGCTATGAGCACTTCCGCGCCTGCATTCACGACCCCCACCGACGGCGAAATCATCACGATTGCCGACGGGAAACTCACCGTCCCGAACAAACCGATCCTGCCCTTCATCGAGGGTGACGGCACCGGGCGCGACATTTGGCGCGCGACGGTTCGCGTGCTCGACTCCGCAGTCGAGAAGGCCTACGGCGGGGAGCGCAAGATCAGCTGGATGGAGGTCTACGCGGGACAAAAGGCCTTCGACGAGTTTGGCAACTGGCTGCCGGACGAGACGCTCGACGCTTTCCGCAAGTACCTGGTCGGAATCAAAGGCCCGCTCACGACTCCGATCGGCGGCGGCATTCGGTCGCTGAACGTCGCGCTGCGTCAGATCCTTGACTTGTACGTGTGCCTGCGACCGGTGCGTTGGTTCGAGGGCGTGCCCTCACCCGTGCGGCAACCCGAAAACGTCAACATGGTGATCTTCCGCGAGAACACCGAAGACATTTACGCCGGCATCGAGTTCGAGAAAGGGAGCGACGCGAACGCCAAGTTCCTGAGCTTCCTCAAGAAGGAGTTTCCCAACGAGTTCAAGAAGATTCGATTCCCCGAGACGGCGGGAATCGGTATCAAGCCGATCTCCATCGAGGGAACCGAGCGCATCGTCCGCTCGGCGATCGAGTACGCCATCGACCAAAAACGCAAGAGCGTCACGATCGTCCACAAGGGCAACATCATGAAGTTCACCGAGGGCGCCTTCCGCAACTGGGCCTACGCTCTCGCCGAGCGCGAGTTCCCGGACCACACCTACACCTGGGAACAGTGGGAGCGCACGAAGGCCGACAAGGGCGAGGACGCGGCGAACGCCGAGCAAAAAGCCGCTCTCGACTCGGGCAAGATCCTGATCAAGGACGCGATCGCGGACATCACCCTTCAACAGGTGCTCACGCGCGCGACGGACTTCGACGTCATCGTGACGATGAACTTGAACGGCGACTATCTGTCCGACGCTCTCGCCGCACAGGTCGGCGGCATCGGCATCGCCCCGGGCGGAAACATCAACTACACGACCGGGCACGCGATCTTTGAGGCCACGCACGGAACCGCGCCGAAGTACGCCGACAAGGACATGGTCAACCCCGGCTCGCTGACTCTGTCCGGTGAGATGATGTTGCGCTACCTCGGCTGGAACGAGGCCGCGGACCTGATCATCAAGGGCATGGACGGTGCCATCGGTTCGAAGTGCGTTACGTACGACTTCGCGCGCCAGATGGAAGGCGCAACGAAGCTCAAGTGCAGCGAGTTCGCCGACGCGATGATCGCGAAGATGTAGCTCGAGCTGGACTCGAAGAGAGAGAGCGACGTGTCGGGACGAAGTCGAGGTCAGAGCTCATGCCGCTGACATCGACCGAAGCCCTGGCGCGTTTCGGGGAGAACGCGGTTCGCTCGGCCTTCGAGCGTTACCGTTCGCTCTTTCGAAAGATTACGAGACGCGCGCGCCGGCGGTTTGAACGCCGCGAGTGGCGCGAAGGTCAGTACGACGCGAAGGAAAGGCTCGGGCTCTATCGCCGAGTGGTGCGTCAAGTCGAGCGGCAGCTTCGCGAAGAGCTGGGCCATCGCGCCGCCGACAAGGCGGTCTGGATGGACATGAAAGCGATGTACTCCGCGCACATTGCGGAGTTTGTCGACGTCGAGTTGGCCGAGACTTTTTTCAACTCCATCACGCGCAAGCTCTTCGACACGCTCGGCGTGGACCCGAAGATCGAGTTTGTCGACCTGGACTTGCGTCGCGCGAACTACGGACCCGGCTCGCCGATCCACAAGAACTATCTCGTGGACGAGTCGTTGGTGGCCGTAATCGAGAGCGTCCTCTCAGATGCCGATCTACCTGTCCCTTTCAGCGACCTCGCCGGTGACGCGCGTAAGACCGCCGAAATTATCGAGCGCGACTGGCCCGCGCTCGCGCGGGATCAATCGACCGAGCGCTTGGAAATCGTCAGTGCGATTTTTTATCGCGGACTGAGCGCTTACATCGTCGGCCGAATACGCGGCGGTCGCGCGATGACTCCGCTCGTTATCGCACTCCAGCACGGCAACGACGGCGTCGAGGTCGACGCCGTACTCCTCACCGAGCGTGCCGTGAGTATCGTCTTCAGCTACACGCGCTCGTCCTTCCAGGTCGATGTCGCGCGCCCCAGCGACGCGATTCGATTCCTGAACTCGATCATCCCGCGCAAGCCTTTGGCCGAGCTGTACCTGTCCCTCGGTTACAACAAACACGGCAAGACGGAGATGTACCGCGACCTCGTCGGGCACCTCGGTCGATCACTCGACTCCTTCGATCACACGGCCGGACAGATCGGCATGGTGATGATCGTCTTCACCCTGCCGTCCTTCGACTACGTCTTCAAAGTCATTCGCGATGAGTTTGCGCCGCCCAAGACGAGCACGCGGGACGACGTCCTCAACAGTTACCAACTCGTCTTCGACCACGACCGCGCGGGCCGGTTGGTCGAGGCGCAGGAATACGAGCACCTGACCTTCGACGCATGGCGCTTTACCGACGAGCTCCTGAAAGAGCTCACCGAAGAGGCCTCGGAGACCGTCACCGTCGAGGGCAACCGCGTGCACTTCAAACATCTCTACATCGAACGCCGCGTCCGACCGCTCGACTTGTTCTTGCGCGAGAACGATGCAGAGCGCACGCGCGAAGCCATCCTCGACTACGGTCAATCGATTCGCGATCTTGCGCGCAGCAACATTTTCCCCGGCGACATCCTGCTCAAGAACTTTGGCGTCACTCGTAACGGACGCGTCATCTTTTACGACTACGACGAGCTGTGCCTCGTGACGGACTGCAACTTTCGCGACTTGCCGACTGCGCGCTCGGGCGAACAAGAGATGGCGAGCGAGCCGTGGTACTTCGTCGGCGCTCGCGACATCTTCCCCGAGGAGTTCATCAACTTCCTCGGACTGAACAAGGTCCAGAGGGAGATCTTCATCTCGAAGCACGCCGAAGTTCTCACGCCGGGGTTCTGGCGCGACAAGCAAAAGCGCCACCTCGATAAAGAGGTGCTCGAGGTCTTTCCCTACGGCGAATCGCGGCGGCTCGGTTACGAGCCCGACTGAATCGCGCCCGGGACGAGAGTCCCGCACGATTTACAGTTCTCTCCGCGGTCGATAAGAGCGAGCCGGCGCGAGTGCGGTTATTCTCTTGCCGATGCAAAATGATCGCGCACAGGCCGAGCCCGGCCCCAACCCGCTGCAGCGCCTGCGCGAGTACGCGACGCCCTACAAGAGCCGGATTCGCTGGAACATCACCTGGTCGATCCTCAACCGGATCTTCGACCTCGCGCCGCCGGTCCTCATCGGCGTGGCCATCAACATCGTCACGGAGAGAGAAGACTCATGGCTGGCCGAGCTCGGGATCACCGACCTCGTGAATCAGCTCTGGGCCGTCTGCGGATTGACCGTGTTCGTGTGGGTCCTCGAGTCGATCTTCGAGTACTGGCACAAGACCGGCTGGCGGAACCTTGCGCAGTCTCTTGAGCACGACCTGCGCCTCGACACCTACGGTCGCGTCCAGGACATGGAGCTCGCCTTCTTCGAGGACAAGAGCAGCGGCGGCCTGATGTCGATCCTCAACGACGACGTCAACCAACTCGAGCGCTTCCTCAACTCAGGCGCCAACGACATCCTGCAGGTCTCGACGTCCGTCGTCGTGATCGGCGCGATCTTCTTCTTCATCTCGCCCGAGGTCGCTTTGATGGCGATGCTTCCGATGCCCTTCATCCTGTGGGGTTCGATCGCCTTCCAGAAGCACCTGGCACCACGCTATTCGCGCGTGCGCGAGGAGGTCGGCTCACTGAACGGCGATCTTGCGGGCAATCTCGGCGGCATGGCCACGATCAAGAGCTTCGCTGCAGAGGATCGCGAGCTCGAGCGCATCGAGCGCGGCTCGAGAGCGTACGAGGCGGCCAACCAGGGTGCGATCCGGCTGAGCTCGGCCTTCAGTCCGCTCATCCGAATGGTCGTGATGACCGGTTTCGTGTCGGCCATGGGTTGGGGTGGTTGGCTCACTTTGAATGGCGAGCTCGATCCTGCTGCGTACACCATCATTGTCTTCATGACTCAGCGCCTGCTGTGGCCGCTGACCGGACTCGGCGAAGTCTTTGATCTCTACCAACGCGCGATGGCCTCCGCCACGCGCATCCTCGACCTGCTCGACGTGCGCCCGACCATCTCGCACGGCGAGACGGTCCTCACCGACGCCAATGTGCGCGGCGACCTCCGCTTCGAGGCCGTGAACTTCAAGTACAGCTCCGGCAGCGCGGTCCTCACCGACCTCGACCTTCACATCCGCGCGGGCAAGACGACCGCCTTCGTCGGACAAACGGGCTCCGGCAAAAGCACCATCGTCAAGCTGCTCTTGCGCTTCTACGACCCGACCGGCGGACGGATCACGCTAGACGGTCTCGATTTGAAGGACCTCAACCTCGTCGGCCTCCGCAAGAGCATCGGTCTCGTCAGCCAGGACGTCTTCCTGTTCCACGGTACCGTCCGCGAGAACATCGCTTACGGAAACCCCGATGCGACCGACGAGCAGATTCGCGAAGCGGCGCTCATCGCGGAGGCCGACGAGTTTATCCAAGCACTCCCGGAAGGTTACGAAACGGGCATCGGCGAGCGCGGCCACAAGCTCTCCGGCGGCCAACGTCAACGCATTTCTATCGCGCGCGCTGTCCTCAAGGATCCGCCGATTCTGATTCTCGACGAAGCGACGTCGTCGGTGGACAACGAGACCGAAGCCGCGATCCAACGCTCGTTCGAACGCCTCAGCATCGGCCGCACCACGATCGTCATCGCTCACCGCCTCTCGACCATTCGCAACGCGGACCACGTCTACGTCATCGACGCCGGCCGGGTTCTCGAGGAGGGAGCGCACGCGGACTTGGCGGAGAAGGACGGTCTGTACGCCTCGCTCTGGCGGGTGCAGACCGGCGAGGCTGTGCAGCACGCGAGCCAGTGATAGCTCTTCCTTGGGTATTCACTTAGTTGGGAATCCCACCCACGACCGTGTCGATGCGGTAATCCCCCCAATCGTCGCGCAGAACGAACTGCAGTAAGTCGCCGATCTGTGGCACGTAGGTCCCCTCGCTAAATTCGCGAAGACCATCTCGGCTAGCGCGCGCAAGCGGCGAGTGAATTTTTAGCGCGACAATCTCGCCCGGGACCAAGCCGCTGAATTTCGCGAAGCCATTGCGATCAACTTTAGTAATTTTGAGATCGGAGAATTCAAATCCGAGAGCGGGCTTATAGTTCAACTCGCGTCCAAGGACGTTCGCGTTCCGTCGTGCGTACTCGGGTTCCCACTTGAAGTTTTCCATGGGGAATGAGGCGCTCTCGAGGTAGGCCTGAAGAGCAGATGCTTTTAGAGCTTTGGCCTGCTCAGGGTCCTCGGTTGCCTCAGCGTCCATCTCGGAGCGCGTGCCGACGTAGAACCAAGCCTCGCTCATCAAGTCATCGACATCTTCTCGGTTCCGTATTCGCCGCAGGGCTTCTTGCTTGGCGACCTCGATAAACTCGGCGCTCGTGCCCGTGGAGAGCTTCTCGATCTTCGCCCACTCGGCCCAACGCTTTTCCTGCGAAGGCTCCTTCGCAAGGAAACCATCCGGCATGTCCTTCCACAGCTTGGACTTGCCCCGATTGAAACCCTCGTTGTGCCAGACCATGAAGGCGACCAGAGTTCGGTCCCAATAATCCTCAATGCCTCGACGCTCGAGCCAAAAGACTAGCTGACTTTCAGCGACATCGGTGCGTTGGGGCTTCTCACCGAGCAGCCACATCCAAAGCACTTGGTACAGCTTGGCTCGATCGTCGGTTTCGCGATAAATAGCCTCCGCTAAGAATCCCGAAGCACGATCGTTGGCGCCGGTCCGTTTCGCCGGATCCTCCAGCAACCCTGTCAGATAGCCCAGTTGTTGATAGGTCCTGGAGAACAGGAAGTTCTGCTCAACCTGTAAGACCTCCAAATAAGACCGTCGGGCCTGCTCGAGCTTTCTCGAGTAGAGATAGATGTCGGCGTTTCCTAAGACTCCTCCCTCTCCGTGGTTGAGATCCCAGAGATGAGCGCCTGGATAGGTGGCCGATTCATCGGCGTAGCTCGTGTAGTAGTGCTCCGCTGCTGCGATCGCAGACTTCTCGTCGAGAAGTCGCATGTGCGTATCGATCAACCACGCTTCGGCTTTTGCCTTGATCGCCGGTGCGTCGGCAACGTGCAGCGAATTGTTTTTGCGGGCAGCTTCAATCGCCGCGTCTGCAATCTCAATCGCGAGCTTGTAACTCTCAAGAGCCTCTGACAAACGGCCCAAGTTGTGGAGGGCCATCCCGCGCACGTAGTACGTGTAATAGTGGTTGAGTTCGGTGTAGAAGCCTGAGCCGTTTAGCTCGAGCGCAAGCGTCGTTTCGTCCAACGCTTCTTCGAAATAGAAATTCCACCCGAAACCACAATCGAGCCCAGAATCGAGAGGTGGGGAGAGTCGTTCGATGAGAACGCGGCCTGAATCTCCTCTCTTGATATTCTCTCCGAGAAGAACGAAGCACTCTTGTCGCTTCCACCTCCAATAGAGACGAGTGTCGTTCGAGAACTCCTCGCGCCCAATTCCCATCAGGAGAGTGTCCGCCGTCGCTTCCAAGCGACACTCTTCTTCGACTGTCAAAAACGCGCGGTGCTCGCCAGTGTACTCGGGCAATTCGGCGAGCTCCTCGCGGATGACCTCGGCCAAATGCGAGGCAACGCCGGAGATTGGGGTCTCCGTGTTTTGTTGCGCCGCAGCGCTGCCCAGGGAGGCCGCAAGTGCCATCGATACCAGGCGGCAGGCGAGCTTGATGAAGTCGGGTTTCATTAGCACCGGATAGTGTAGTTCGCGTCACCTAGTCACGTGCGAAAACACACGTTCTCGCGTGCGTAGTGGCGGGAGACACTGAGTCAGGAAACCTTACACACGCTAATCCGGCCGATAACCGAGAATCACTAAGTGTTGCGACAATCGCACAGTTCATTAGATTTGTCGCTCCCTGTTTCCCTAAGCGGGTATTCACAAATCGGAAAGCTGGGATCGACAAGGTCCTGCCCATTGAACCATGACTCCCACTCCCCGACCGAAACGCGGCGCTGTTGAACTACTGATCTCCACTCGCAAGGGTGCCTTTCGATTGAAGAGCGATGCCACGCGCGCGTCGTGGAAGCTGCGCGGGCCGTGGAACCTTGGCCAGATTGTGAATCACATGGTTCTCGATCCACGCGACAACAAGACCATGTTGATGGCCGCTCGGCCGGGACATCTAGGGCCGTCGCTCTTTCGGTCGGAGGACCGCGGCAAGACGTGGGTGGAAGCGAAGCGCCCTCCGGCCTTTCCGAAGGCAAAGAAGGGCAAACCGGGGCGCTCGGTCAGTCACACCTTTTGGCTACAACCCGGACACGACGACGAGCCGGGCGTTTGGTACGCGGGAACGTCTCCGCCCGCTTTGTTTCGCAGTACCGATGGCGGCAACACTTGGCGCGGAGTCGACGGGTTCAATAATCACCCCGACCGGAAGAAGTGGCTTCCGGATGAGGCTACGCCGCCGGATGGAGCGACGCTCCACTCGATCAATGTTGACCCGAGCGATCCGCGCCACCTGGTGATTGGTGTTTCGGTGGCCGGTGTTTTCGAGAGCACCGACCGCGGAAAGACTTGGAAGCCGATGAACAAGGGCTGCGACATGGACTACTTGCCGGGCGACGATCACGAGTACGGTCACGATCCGCACTGCCTCGGAGTTCACCCGCTCGACTCCTCTCGACTGTGGCAACAGAATCACTGCGGGATCTATCGCATGGATCGCGTCGCCGGCGAGGAGGATCGGTGGATTCGAGTCGGGCGCAACATGCCGAAGGCAATCGGCGACATCGGCTTCCCGATCGTGATGCATCCGCGCGATCCCGATACTGCGTGGGTCTTTCCGATGGACGGATCCAGTGTTTGGCCGCGCGTGAGTCCGGGCGGAAAGCCGGCGGTTTATCGCACGACCAATGCGGGCAAGAGTTGGACGCGCCAGGACAAGGGCATGCCGAAGAGCCAGGGCTGGTTCACCGTGAAGCGCCAGTGTTTCGCGCAGGACGCGAGAGAATCGATCGGCCTCTACTTCGGCACGACTTCGGGCGAAATTTGGGCGAGCAAGAACGGAGGCGGGAGCTGGAAGTGCGTCGCCAAACACCTGCCGCACATCTACGCCGTGGAGGTCGCGGGAGTTCGACCGTGATCGTGCACATTCCGAGCCCCCTGCACTCGTACACGGACGGGAAGACTCCCGTCGAGGCGACGGGTAAGACGCTGCTGGATCTGCTGAAGAATCTCGACAAGCAGTTCCCGGGCTTTCTCTTTCGCGTCATCGACGAGCAAGGCGAGATTCGCGAGCACATGCAGTTCTACCTCGGAACGAAACGCGAGAGCGAGTTGAGTGCGCCCCTCGACAAGGTGAGCGAAGTGCACATCATCTGCGCGATTTCGGGTGGGTGAGATTCGGCGCGCGATCGCGCGTTCGACCGCGCTACTTCTTATCGCGCGGAAGTCGCTCTGCCTTGGGTAGTCTTCGCTCGGCCAATCGAAGGAGTTTCTCTCCCTTACTGTCGGCACTCGCATAACCCTGGGTGAGGAGTTCGCGAGCCGCCTCCCAGGACTTCGCCTTAGCGGCTGCGCGGACAAGCCGAGAGTAGGCCTGCGCCGTTGAGTTGAAGGCGAGCACGTCCTTGGCATAAGCGGGCGCGCGTTCGTCTTGCACACCGAGTAATGCTTCGTAAATCTTCGCCGAATCGATGAGGCAAGATCGGAGCATGTGCTCCTTCAAAGATTCGTTCGCTTCATCCATGGAGATGGTTTCGTAGTAGCCCTCGATTTCCTGCTTGAGGTATGAGCTCACGTCGCCGATCTGATTAAGGACCTCGGCGTAGCGGCCGGCCGAGAGCAAGGGGTTGAGGACTTCGTTGAAGAGCGCAATCCGAATCTGGCTACTGAGCTTACCCCCTTCTGCTAGCTCGTCCCAAAGCTCTAGAACTTTCCCGTTCTGGCCAAGAGCGCGACAAATCGAACCAACATCGGCGGCTTCCTCGAAGCCTCCTTCCCCCGAAAGTAACTTTTCACGTGCTCGCTGCTCGCGCTCCAATAGCGCGGTTGTTGCAGGCGGGTAGACGTAGCCCAATTCGGTGAAGTCTCCGAGTAGGTAGGAATTGCGCACCGCCGAGTAGTTTGGGTTGTACTCAATCCCTTTGTCGTAACACCAAATATACTCAGCGAGCGCTTCTTCGAAGCGTCCCTCCTGATGTAAAGCCGAACCTAGATCCATACGCAAACCGAAGTCATTCGGCTTCTCCTCGAGCTTCTTCCTCACGCGATCGGATTCCGTCTCTCCTTTCATCGCAGCGGGTGCCTCGGATAGAAACTCATCTGGACCCTTGTATCCAACGAAACGACCCAGCTCTTTCCCATCCGAACCCACGAAGAGCAACGTGGGATAGGCACCAACAGCAAACCGTTGAGCCAACTCCGCTTCGACTTCCGCATCGATCTTGAGCGCGACCGTATTGTCTTTTAGCCACTGAATGACGCGCTCGTCCTTCCAGGTCACCTCGTCGAGCTGTTTACAAGGCGGGCACCAAGTCGTGTAGAAGTCGATGAAAACGGCGCGCTCTTCTTTGAGGGACGCGGCTAGCGCCTCATTGAATGAGAGCTCGCGAAACGGTCCATCGGCGAGCAGTGGAGAAGAGAACGCGAGTGCAAGGATCCACGGACGAGCAAGGAAGGCGAGCATGGGAAGAGCCTCTCAGCGGTGGGTTGATAGGAACGCTCGCGAACCGATCTCCTCCTGTCGAGTGCCGTCCCTACTGGCGAACGCCATAGGAGAGCGTGAATAGATCGGAACTCGATTCGCGACTATCCGAGTCTACCGAATACGGCGTTCGCCGCTTGAGTTCCGATCTCTAGCCCTCACGCACAGTCTGGGTAACGGCTCACTTCAAGAGGCTGCTGAGCGCAGAGACCCTCTATACTGGCGGCTCCTCCCCCACCGCGTCTCCGCGAGGTCGAACCATGCTTAGTCTTGTCTGCGTCCTGACCCTCTCCGCTCACTCGAACTTCACGCCGGTCGCCCACGAGCGCCCTGCGTTCGACACAGCGAACGTTCTCGCCACAAGTGTTGTCGATATTGACGGGGCCGTTCACAAGCTTGGAACGAGCGGGCAACTGCATCCGGTCGCGCTCGTGTTCCTGGGTACGACTTGCCCGGTGTCGAGTCGGTATGCGCCGGAGCTGAACGAGATGGCGAAGACGGCGAGCGAAGCGGGCGTTGCTTTCTACGGCGTCCTCTCCGAACCGGATCTTTCCGTCGCGGAGGCGAACACCTATCGCGAAGAGTACGGGCTGCACTTTCCGATTCTGTTCGATCGGTCCGGTGATCTTGCGGGGCGCCTTGGACCGACTCATGTTCCGGAAGCCTTTATCGTCGACATCAAAGACCGCGTGGCCTACCGCGGTCGGATCGACGATCGTTTTGCGGCGGTAACGAAGCTCAAGCCGAAAATCTCCAGTCGAGATCTGCTTGACGCGATCGGCGCCATCTCGAAGAGCGCGCTGCCCGACCCGCTCCGGACCGAACCGGTCGGTTGTATCTTCGAGGCCTGGGATAAGGAAATTCCGGCGAGCGAGGTCACCTACTCGCGCGACATCGCTCCGATCTTGAATGCCAACTGCGTCGGGTGTCACCGTCCGAACGACGTCGGTCCGTTTGAATTGCAGACCTACGAGCAGGCGAGCAAGCGCGCGAAGATGCTCGCGATGGTCACGTCCGAACGGATCATGCCGCCCTGGAAAGCCGAGCGCGGATTTGGGCACTTTCGCGACGAGCGTTTTCTCAGCGCACACCAGATCGAACTTCTGAGCAAGTGGGCGGAGTCCGGCGCGCCGCGCGGCGATGCGAAGGACGAACTCCCGCCGGCAGAAGTCTCGGTCACGCGCTGGCGCATGGGCGAGCCCGACCTCGTCGTCGACATGCCGCTCGACTATCCCGTTCCGGCCGAAGGCGAAGACATCTATCGCTACTTCGTGATCCCCTCGGAGCTCGTCGGCGACAAACTGATTGCCGGCGTGGACTTCCGACCGGGCGACCCGAGTGTCGTGCATCACTGCCTGGCCTACATCGACTACACGGGTTGGGCGCGCAAGCAGGATGCCCGCGACGACGAGCCGGGTTTCTCCGTGTGGGGTAACGATCTCTCCGGTCGCATGCAGACCGTCGCGGGTTGGGCACCGGGCACACCGCCGTATCAGTACCCCGCTGGCCACGCGATGCAGCTCGCCGGTGGCGGCGATTTCGTGCTCGAGATTCACTACCACCTCAATGGCAAGGAGACGACCGACAAGAGCTCGCTCGCTCTCTACCTCACGGACAAGCCTGTCGAAAAATTCGTCGACACGATCTTCATGGGCACCGAGCAGATCGACATCGAACCGGGGGATCCGGCCTACGCACGGCGCGTCTACATGGATGTCCCCGCCGACATGACCTTGATCGACGTGCTCCCGCACATGCACTACATCGGCAAGCGCGTCGAAGCCTTTGCGGTTCTGCCCGGCGGCGAGCAAGTGCCTCTCATCAAAATCACCGAGTGGGATTTTCGCTGGCAGGACACCTACATCTATCGCGAGCCCATTCACCTGCCGCGCGGTTCGCGGATCGAAGCCTTCTTCGAGTACGACAACTCCGATCTGAATCCATTCAATCCAAACTCACCGCCGGAGCAAGTGCTCGAAGGTTGGCAGACGACGGACGAGATGTGCATCTTCTACATGAAGGTCGCGGTGGACGATCCGTCGAAACGAAAGCTGGTCAAAGACGCGGGCTTCGGATCGTTCGGGCACTCGGCCAATCCCTGGGAGTAGAGCGGGTCGCCTCACCGCCACGCGAATGGCCAGATCGACTCCCTCACGCTGGGACGCGTTGGGAGAAGTGCAGAACATCTGCGCCATCTCGGGCGGCTAGTGCGCTGCTAGAAAGCGCGATCTAGCAGGACGAGTGTCGAGGGATCGCCAGAAATAAAGCGTCCCGTCGTGCTGTCGAAGAAGATGCCTTGCATGGCAAGCGAAACGGATTCGACGCCAGCACCGAGCTCCATGATCGGAATCGAGATGTCCCTTTTCGAGCCTCCGAGTTTTCCAAGGAACCGAATCTGAGCTGGGTTCACGAGATGGAACGGGCCGTTCAGGCCCGGAATGATCGAGGTCACGTCGTACTGCCCAAAGACGGCCCAGATGAAATCGTCTGCCATTCCGGTAAACGTCAGCTCCACCGACTGGCCTTCGCGCACGGCCCAAGTAATCGGATCGTCCAGGTTGACGAACATGTCGGGTACGTCGGGAACCGGGAGCTTGCGGATTGTGAAGCCCCGCGGAAGTTCGGAGTCCAGAGCGAGGTTTCCGGCTTGAATGTCGGTAAGAGCTCCGTCGAGACCCGCGCCGCAGTTGACGCCCGGATCCTCACCACCTAATCCGAAGCGCAGATCTACATCGGTCAAAGTGACAAGCGGATCATCGACGATTCCTTCGACCAGTCGAAGCGCCGTTCCGCCGTTCGAAGAGGCAAAGCAATTGCCACCGCTGTCGATCTTTCCCCACCCGCCGGCTCCACCCCACATGAATCCTCCGAAGGCTTGAAGCGAGCCGCCCGAGATGACAACGCCGTCGCCTCCAGCCGTCGTTGGAGTGGATAAGATTCCCGGAACAAGCCCGTTCACAAAAGCGCCATCTCCACCGCGAATCAAGGAGTCGTGCAGAATGACTGCCGTATCGACGAAGAGGGCTGCCGTTCCTCCAGCCAATCCCAAGTAGCCGTTCTCGCCGCGAACCGCCGACCTTGAGAAGACCAGTGACCTCGACCCAATGGCAAAGACGCCCACCGGTGTTGGCGTCGGTGAAACCTCACCGACGAGGCCATCTCGATCGAAGAACGTATCCTCGACGATGACCGGCCCCATGCAAGAGGTGACTTGGAGTGCCGGTTGACTCTCGGTGCCGAGCGAATAAACCGTCAGTGCTCGAATCTGGACGGATTGACTTGCGCTCAGATTGCGCACCCAAATCGGACCGGTGAAGGGATTGTTCCCCGGTGTGCCGATGATCGTCATGTCCGGCTGCCCGATGACGGTTAACGATTTGCTCTGAATCGTGAACGACCCGTAGTGGTCGTTGTTCGTTCGATGGCGAATGAGAACGACGTCGCCGTCCGAAGCCGCATCAACCGCGGGTTGGATATCAGAGAAGTGAGCGCCGGCTGAGCTATCCGAATCGACCACCCAAACTTTTTGGGCGTCGACCGGGAGAGACAAAAGTACTGCACCTAGTAGCGCGGACGTGAACGTGAATAGATTCTTCATGGCTCTCCTCCTCGGATTGAAGATCGTCGCGACCGAACAAACCAAAAGTGGTTCCACCAGCTCGCGCACGGAACATCGTCAATGCAATCCGTGTGCCTCCGCAGTGCACACGCGCTATGCCGTGCGCGGCAGCACGATTGATCGTTATCACACGAAGCGATTCGATGAATCGTTCGATTGCGACCCATCGTTCGCTACTTGTTCTGCGAACAGGCAGTGCGCGATTTGAATGGTGCGGAGTCGCCAGTGTCGAAGGAATGGGGTCGGGCTTTGTCAGTGCTAACCACCGTTATTGACTCCCTATTCGATCGACGAGGCCAAGCTGTAAAGATTCGGACGGAATAGAAGAGGTGCTGTCGTTCTTGCGAAGTGGGTGCCTAGTTAACTGTGGCCCGAAACCTCGAATAGATAGCTAACGCGGACTTTCTCGGGCACCCCTCACATTAAAGCAGAGGCTTCAATCATGAATTTACGACTGCCCGTCGCGTTCTTATTGCTCTTAACTCCGGGCGCCTTCGCCGACACGATCCTCGTCGATGCGAACAATGGTCCGGGCACGGACTTCGTTGAACTACAACCCGCGATTGACGAGGCGGTAGCCGGAGACGTGATTCAAATTCTTCCCGGGACCTACCGAAGCTTTCGTTTGACGAAAGGAGTCACACTGCTCGGTCAGATTGGTGTACTCGCAGGGGCTGATTCAATCGTCAGCGACGTACCCGCTGGAGAGGTTGCGGTGCTTTCGAATTTGCACATCGACGGATCCATGGACGTCACCAACTGCGCGGGCAGCGTGTTCTTCGACCTCGTCATCCTCGCCGCGAACGGGCCGATCACGGGCCCCGGCGACGAGTGGGTGCTCGACGTGACCGGCAGCACGGACGTGCGCTCCCGACAGTTTGGCGTCAATCCGGGCATCGGAAGCGGTCGCGGCGGAGTGCGCGTGATCAACTCCAGATTTGAATGCGACGGCGGCGTCTTCGACGGGTCACGCGGAGTTGCGGGTACATCGCTCACTCCGAATGGTGGAGCGGGCGGCATCGGCCTCCTGTGCGGCCCGGGCAGCAACGTACACATCGCTTTCTCACGCATGCGCGGTGGCGACGGAGGCGACGCGCTCTTTTCACCGGGCGCGGGACATCTCGGCGGCGATGGTGGACTGGGCGTGCTCGTCGAGAACGGAGGAGTCTTTCGATTCGACGGCAACATTCAAAACGAGATCGACGGCGGGCGGGCCGGCCCGGGAGCGGATGGGCTCTTTGGCGACTGCGCGGTATTCGGTGCAGCTGGCGTCGGACTCCAGACCGGAACAGCGCTCGATCCGGGTGGAATAGCTTCGGTCACCGACACCATTCGCATCGACGGCGGCCTTCACTTCTGCGGAACTCGCGGTAACCCCACGGCGAACTTCGGCGGAGTTCAGAGCCGACCGGTTCTCGACGTCGCGCTTCATATCGAACAGTTTTTCGCGCCACAGATCGGCTTCGAGACGCATGGCAAGCCGGGCTCTTTCGCGGTAGTCAGTTTCGGCTTCGAGCCCGAGATTACTCCCATGGTCGGAATCGTTACGCCCCTCCTGACGACTCCGTTCTTCACGAAGTTTCAGGGCTTCATCGGACCTGGCGGCATGAAGTCGTTCCGAGTAACGCCGATGGGTCCACTGCCTTTCGGTGAGCTGCTCATCGTTCAATCCGCTACGCTCGAGCCCGACCAGACCATTCACTTCTCGAACTCGTCGTCATTCGTCTTGTTCTAGAGGAAGCGACGTCGAGCCCTCACCGCCACGCGAACTCAGCGATGATCGGTAAGTGATCGGATTTGGTTGCTGGACCGGTCCTGAAATCGAGGGCGGCGAGTTCGCGGCTGTACAGGATGTGGTCGATGGCGAACCAAAACAGCTTCATGGGCTGCTTGTTCATCGGCCAGGTGAGGAGCGCGTGGCCGTTGATTTCTTCGGAGGCACTGGTAAGGCCGAAGTCGCGAAAGCGCTGCATGAAAGCGCTGCGCGGTGTCGCATTGAAGTCCCCCGCCACAATCATCGGGAGCTCTTCTTTTCGTATCCAGTCGAGAATGTCCGCTCTTGCCGAATAGGAGCGCATAAAAGGCGCGCGTGGAAAAGCGACAGGCGAGTGAATCCCATAGATGGCCAGTTCGCGTCCCTGCCACAAGACGGGTAGCCGAACCTGGGGGGGTGAGTAATTGCAGTTGAAGGTTTCTGCCGCTCCAGCGGGCTCGACTCGCGACCATATCGCGAGCCTGGTTCTGCCTTTATTGATGCCCGATCGGATCCTCGGAATCCCCATCGCGCGGTGCGGATAGTCTTCACGAAACCACGCGTTCAAGCGCTTCTCCCAGTTAGTGGTGATTTCGGAAAAGACGAAGACATCTGCGTCGAGTTCCAGGAGCGAAGCTCGCATCAAGGGATCGCGATTATTCCATGCGGCGAGGTTTACCGACGCCACGCGGATGGCCGGACCGGTTTCCCTCACGATGTGTGCGCCGGGATTCAAGTGCCCCCAAGCCTCCGGGACCAAGAAGACGAGCGCCACCGTGAACAACACCCTCGCCGGCCAGCGATGCTTTCGAACGGCCGCGAATATCGCCACCAATCCCGCAAGCAAGCCGCCGAGTATCCATGCAACGGCGACGGCTTCCGCCACGAAACCTATGTGACTCCGAAGCCCGGGCTCCGATCCGCCCACGTACGGCCCGACGATTCCGAACAGTGCGGCGACGAGCGCGGTTGCTGCGGCCAGCCAGGCGGCGGCGACTTCGCACTTGCGCGCGGTTCTCGATGGGGCGTTCAATCATTCACCAGTTGGGGAAGCTCACTTCAACCGGGTTCGGCCGATGAGCTTGCGGGGTACGCGAGGTCTCGCATTCAAGTTAGAGGCGATCGAAAAGGGCTTTGGGTTCGGGAAGGCGATCGAAGCGAGCGGGGACGGCGCGCGATCGGGTAGGCTGCTCGCTATGAGTGAGTCGTCGCAGCCCCCCGCTAATGAGCCCGAACGCGGCCCCTCCGCCGTACAGGTCGAGTTGGAGATGAAGCTGGGCTTCCTCGAGCGCACGATCGAAGAGCTCAATGAAGTCATCCTCGATCAGAATAACGCGATCGAAAAACTAGCGAGGCGCATCGAGAAACTTGAGCAGCGCACCACATCGTCCTCCGACTCTCAATCCGAACCGAGCGACCCCTACGCGGAACGCCCACCGCACTATTAAAGTGGGGTGTCTTCAGCCTCGCCGTAGTGACGGATCTCGATGACGTTTCCATCACGATCGTGAAAGTAGCCCGATTCGGCCGCATTGCCTCGCGCGCCGAACGGACCGTCGCCGCCGGGCACGAAGTCGATCCCGCGGGCGTCGAGCTTCTTGGCTATGGTCGCATAGTCGACGGTGCTCACCGAGAGGCACAGGTGATTGATGGCCGTCCCCGCTCCTTCGCCGCCTCGCGTGAACTTGCTCACTTTCGGCGCGATCTCGCGCGCCATCAAATCCAAGATGGTCCCGTCGTTGATTCGGACACTCGGAAACATCGCGGCCCCCGCACGAAACTCGTCACGGCGAACGGCATCGAGCCCGAGGACATCAACGTAGAAATCCAGCGCTTGCTCTGAGTTCTCGACCCACAACACGACATGATCGATGTTCATGTGCGGATTCTAGCACCGCGCGGGTCCCGTTCGCGCTCCTACTGCCCGCTCTTCAAGCAGCGCAATAAGCCGTCATGCGCGCCGAACCAAACCCGGTCGCCGCGCACGGTCGGAGAACTCCAAACCGTCGCACCGATTTCATAACGCCACTGGATCTCGCCGCTTTGTCGATCGACTGCGAACATCGCGCCGGGTTCATCGCCGCCGGAACCTTCCCCGCCGACAAGGAGCTGATCGCCGACGATCGCGGCGCTTCCGAGCACGCGGCCTTTTAGATCCGCTCGCCAGATGAGCGCGCCGTCCGCACACGCGAGCGCGTAGAGCGAGTGATCGTCGGAACCGACATAGAGCGTACCGTCTGCGGTCGAGATCGCCGGCGAGGAGAAGACAGTCCCGCCCGTCTCGAAACGCCAGCGCTCTTCGCCGGTCTCGACGTCGATCGCGTAGACGTTGCGGTCGTCGGAGCCGATGAACGCGAGGCCGTCGTGAATCGCGGGTGACGACCAGACCGTGTCGTTCGTGGTGAACTGCCAGCGCAGCGCGCCGGTCTTCAGATCGAGTGCATAGACCTTGCCGTCGCGCGAACCGATCACGACAAGTCCGTTGGCGACTCCGGGCGAAGACAGAATTTCACCGCCCGTCGCGAACTTCCAGACGAGCTCGCCACTCATCGCGTCGACCGCGTAGACGTGATGATCGAAAGCGCCGAAGACGCAGATTCCGTCGACGATCGCCGGCGACGACTGCTCGCCACCACCGCCGAGCTTAATCGACCAGCGCGGCTCGCCGGTTTTCATGTCGAGCGCGTAGAACCGATCGTCATCCGCACCGAAGTAGACCAGCCCGTTCGCCACCGACGGCGATGCGCGCACCAAGCCGTCAACGAAGAAGCGCCAGCGCTCCTCGCCGGTCTCGGCATCGAGCGCGTAGAGATGGTTCTCGAACGTTCCGCAGTAGACGGTGTCTCCGATCACCGTTGGCGAAGACTCGATCGAGCCGCCGGTGTCGAAACTCCAGACGAGCTCTGGGTTCGCGATCGGGGCTGCGTTCGGATGAACGCCCGTGTGCGCCGGATCGCCGCGGAAGTGCGTCCAATCGGAAGTCATCGGTGCGTGAAGGCTCTGGCAACCTGTGAGGACGGCGAGGATGGAGAGGAGAAAGAAGCGGGCAACTGCGGGCATAACGGCAACGCTTTGTCGTGGATCAACAGTGTCGTGAAACAGCGCGATCCTGGAACGGGCTGTCGCAGATCGGACAGCGAGCAGTTTACTCGAACAACCAGGCGGAGCTAATCGTCGAGCACCAGCTCATGCCAGATGCTGATCGACTTCTGAGGTCCTCGATCACCTGCCGCTCCGTTCCAGATCGCGCAGGCGACCAGCACGCTCTCTCCGGGATCGATGGCGATCTCGTCGCTGCCCTTCGGTAAAAGTTGGCGCGACAGAACGACCGACCATTCTCCGTCATGCCACTGGGGGCGAATGTGAACTTCGGACTCATTGCGCTCGGCATCCTCGACGGTTTCGATGCCGCGCACCGTCATGCTCTCGACTTTCTCGGAGACCAGCGGGCGCGCGCCGAGCAAGTGGTACACCGGCTGGCTTCGGCCGACTTCGCCCACGCGCGTGGTCGTCGAGAGATTGGGGTCCGTGGGGTCGAGGTCCAGCGCACCCGCGACGTCGGACACGTTGATCGATTTCCAGTGCCAGATACTTGTCGGGTCGCTCGCGGAGCCCATCCCAAAGAGCGGTGGCGCGGAAGCGCGCGAGAGCTGGAGCGCAGCCGCATCGACTCGCGTCGCATCGCTCAAGGTGGTCGTCTTGCCGGTTACGTCCGGCCAGCGCAGGCGAATCGCGATGGACTCGCCGTCATGCACGGCGCCGATGGTCGCGTAGACAACCGACTCGTCGCGCCACCAGAGCGGAGCGAGCACCAGGTTGACCTCTTCGCTCGCTTGCCAGCCTTGATCATCGGGACTGAGCGGGAGCGGCGTATTCACGCGCCGCACGCGCAGCCTCTTGGCGACCTGTACCAGCCGCTTGTCCGTTTGATCGGGAATCATCTCCTGAACATGAGCGACGAGAGACGAGAGCTCGAGCTCGCTGAACTCCGTCGCTGGCATCGCCGACCCCGGCATGCCCGCGCTGATCCGCCACGCGAGTTCGCGCTTCGTCGTTCCGCCTTTAATCAGGCCGGCCGTCAGATCGCGCGCCCAATTCAATCCGCCATCCTGATTCACGCGCGGCTCGCGCTGTCCCTGCCCGTGCAGTCCGTGGCACGGCGCACAGTTCTGTCCGTAGAGCGACTGACCCAAGTTCTTATCGACGGTGCTCACAGCGGTCGGAAAACCGATGACATCGCCCGGTTCGAACTCTTCCGCGGCTCGACGGCGCGCTTCCGCCACAGTGAGCGGATGCTCGCCATCGCGCGACTGCTCGAGAATGCGGTCCGCGCTGCCGAGGACGGCGAGCTTGCGAACGTGGATCGCGAGGTTGCGGAGGTCCGCGTCGCCCAGCCAGTCCCACGACGGCATCGACGAGCCGGGCATACCGCGCTTCATGGTCGCGATGAGGTCTTCTTCGCGCGGGACTTGGTTCGCCGTACTGACCAGGCGGAACTGCCCCGATTCAAAGCTGCGCGCCGGTGGAAAGAGGAATGGTGATGCGGGGCCGTCCGCTCTTCCCTCCACGCCGTGGCAGACCGCGCAGTGAGTCTCGAAGAGCATGGCACCGCGGTCCGAGTCGAGCACGATGGCCGGAGCTTCGGGGCTGTTGGTCGGGCTCTCGGTTTGCTGGCAAGCCGTGAACAGAGCGGGAAGTAGGGCGAGGCTGAAGCTCGCGATGGTGTTCGAAGTCGTCATAGAGTTGGTGGGCAGTTGAGCCGTGCTCATTGTCTCAGCGTCCCGAACGCGATGCACGCATGCACTTCGCTTCAGTTCGTAGATCTCGTTGAATGCGAGCGCAGAACGCGCTGGTAGACTTCGCGCTGGAAGGCGGGCTGAGAATGCGCTCAGCACAATGCAGTCCGATCCTTACGCGTCCTGTTTCCGCCCGAGATTCTTGGCCCAATGAGCGAACCCACCGCTTCCGAAGTCCGCAAGGCACTGCTTCACTTTGACAGTCGCCACCAGAAGATCGTCTCCGGTTTACTCGTCGAGATGATGAAGAATCCGACTCGCGTGAGAGAGCGCGATTGGGTGATCGAGCAGTTGGCTGAGTTGACTCTGCTGACAGGGGATTTCGAGGATGCGACGCCGGAGAGCGGAGCGGCGGCTGTGCGAGAGTTCGTGCGCGAGCACGCGGACGAGATTCTGAATGCGAGCTTTCTGCTCTTTCAACGCGTCGGAATGGACCTCGCTCCTCGGGCGGCGGAGGGGTTCACGTTGGAGGACGCGGTTAAGTGCGGGCTCGACTATTTTCCGGCGACGGGGAACGGCGCGGGCGACAGCGCTTAATAAGCAGGCGCCCGGATAGCGTTCGTCATTCTGGGGAAATGCGCTAACCAAGTCGGTGAGTCGAGCGAGCGTCTCCGTCACGGAAGACCGCTACGCGCGCTTTACGGCCGTTTTCGTACTCGAAGTGAAACCGATCTCGTTCCGACTCGGTTCTTGAGTGTCGTTTAGACAGCATCTGCATCGACGCCACTTGCCGCTCGACTTGGCCGTTCGACTTGGCCGTTCGACTTGGCCGCTCGACTTGGCCGCTCGACATGTTTTCGAGCGTCCATTGGAACGGCGCTCTTAGGCAAGTGGCAATCGGCAGTGCAATTCACTGGGACATGCGTTCGCGCATCAGCAATAGGAAGAACCACACTCATGCATCTTCGCAAATTTAGCCTCTACCTCGTCATCGGCATGCTCATCTCAGGAGCGAGCGCACCGCTCTTCGCCGACTCCGAACCCTGCTTCACGTTGATCCCCAAACCCCTTGCAGAGCCCTCTGGTCCACTCTTTTGCTCTTGTAATCCGAGCGATTCCATTAGCTTTGGAGTTGGATCGAAGCTCGGCAAAATGACGATCGGTCGGCCCGGCATGCCCCTCGGTGGCGGTCCGGCAAACTGCTATCAGACGACGATTCTCGCGGAGAACGTAAACACCATTTCCAGCGGTGGGCCGGTGACGGTCACCTCCATGATGGTCAACTCCACGATCACGAATCGAAAGTGCGATACGTCGGGCTGCCATTCCGTCTTGTTCGGACTCATTAAATGGGGCGGAGCAGAGTGCGTAACAGAGAGCAGCTTTATGGGAGCGCCCATCCAATCTTGGAAGGCTTCTGGAACCTGCGAGGACCCGGCCCCCGAGGCTTAGGAGAGCGCACCGGCTTCGTTCGGAAGTAGCCATTGCCGCCGCGCACGAAGCAGAGTCGGCGAATCGGTCCGCCGTTCGGAGATTCGTCCCCTCGACTTGGACCGAGAAGCGAGTGGAGCATCGTTTCCAACTCGCCGCTCTCAATCGTCCGCAGCTTCGGGTGGTTTGGCCAACGCCAAACCACCCATCACCGCTTGCCTGGTTTCGCTCATTTCGAACATAAGCCCACTCCCACTTTGATAACCAAACTCTGCAATCGCTAGAGAAAGGCCACGTGATGCTCATTGCTCTCACTCTCGCAGTAACCTTAGCCCCACAAGAATCCAACCGGGTCGAAGTACCACCGGCCGGTCACGCACTGGTCAGTCCTGAACTTCGAGTGGCGATGGAGGAGGTTTTCCGCTTCGATCGCCGGCTCTTGGACCTCCAGATTCTCGACATTAACGGTGTCCCGAGTGCACCCGCCGTACTCGAACGCGATCCGCAAATATTGAAGTTCTTCGTGGATGGGGAACCCACCGTCTTTCCCGGTGTCGAGCAGTTCGCCTTTGGTGAGAACACTCCTCACTTCGAACAAGTGTTGGAGTGCGGGCGGCACAACAAGGGTGCAAGTGCCGCTCAGAAGATGGTTGCAGCCGACCCAGAGCTACACGTCTTCGATTTCCTTCAAGTCATCGACGAAGCCTTTCTCGCTGACGACCCGGTGGAGGGTTCCGAACGAGCGAAAGGCCTACACCGCTTTGCGAAGAAGCAACTGCGGCTCGCGCCGCTAAGCAACGCATCGGTCTCCTACGTACTCTGGGGATTCTTACACATGGAAGAGTTGTGGGAGGACGAAGCGAATGATCGCGAGCTCTTCATCTCTGAATTGATCGACCGCGGAGCTACATCCCAGTTTGCGGGTTTAGCCGTTTCCAGGATCCTGCAAGCGCCGCTACTGATTGACTCGGAAAAAGGAACACGCGGAGTCTCGTACTATCTTCAATCGGTCACGGGGAAAGTGGGGTTTTCACACCGGCACAGACTCCAGCTGGAGGAGCTCATCAAATTGGTCGCGGATAGTGACATCGACACGACGCCGGGCCCGAACCCGTTCGACGCGCACGTGGTTTCTACAAGTTCGGATGGAACGCATCTGAACCTTGCGCCCGCCCAACTTGGGCACTTGAGGACTTGGGCTCCGGAGATCCTCTCGCGCGTCTTGTATGAGTTAGAACCGGAACGAGCCGAAGCGATTATGAAGCGCGCGGGAACGGTCGATGAGCGAATGACCTATTGGATCGCGTTGGCCAATTCCGTTTCCTTTTCGACCTATCGAGAGCTCATGCTCGAAGAGATCCGATTGATGCTCGCCGGAGAGGACGAACATCCCCTCGCTCAAGAAATAGCGGAGCTGGAAGTCCTTGAGAAATCCGGCGTCATTGTAGCGCAACAGCAGCGTCTACTCGATTCACTGAGACTCAACGTGATTAGCGATCAGAGGGTCATGATTGAGCGCATTACCGAGCTCGCCGTGAGTATTGGTCGCAATGGAGAATTCGAAGCGGTCGCGGCGACCTTGGGAAGTGATCTGCATGAATTGCTCGAACCCGGCGCAATGGTTCTCGTGCCTGGAACCGAGAACACCGTGCCTCAGCAACTCCTTCAGGGTGCGTGGCTCTCGCTCTCTACTTCGGGCAATCCAGATTCGCACCCCGTCCTCGAACAACTGCTCGATGGAGAGCTCGACTATCCGGATTACGGAACAACCCAAATCATTAGCCAATTGTCCGCGTTCAAGCATCCGGGCTACGTTGCCCTTCTCGATCGTATCGTCACTGAAGGAACGCCTACGCAGCGAGCCAGTGCACTCATCAACTCGGAATGGATCTCGCCGGATCGCTACTCGTCGGAGATCTTGAGGGTTCTTCAAGACTGTCGCGACCAGGGCGTGGTGGAGAGCCAACGCGAGCTGGCGTGGTCCAGCGCAATGACAAGCCTCTCGGGACGACCGAAGCCCGAAGCGAAGTCCATCCTGATCCAATCCATCCAATCGGGACAGTGGAAAGCCACCTCCGTCGACAGCCGTTGGATCTACAAGAATTCGTTCTTCACCGATTGGGCATTGGAGCAACTGACTCCCGGGGAGAAGACCGCGTTCATTCAGCAGGGCCTGCTCGATAGTAGTCTTAAATAGTCGGGGAGCCCTTTCGCTTTGGCGTTTGGAATGCGGCGCACTAGCAGTCCGTGGTGAAAGTGCTTTGCTCTATAAGCAGCAAATTTTTTAGTCGGGTTGGTGCCCGGAAACGAAGCCGAATCCAAAGATTCGGGGAGGATTCCGGGTGCCGACGTGGCGAAAAATCGGCCGTTTATAGAGTGAATGACTTTTACCACCGGCTGCTAGCCGTAACGCGAATCCACTCCGACGAGTCGAAGGGGATCGTATACTCCCCCTATGAAACTTATCTACTCGTCTGCGATCGTTGCCCTGGGGCTGCTCTCCGCCTGCGCGACGAGAGCACCTCAAGCAGAACAGATCGTCGAAGCGACCCCCTCGCAGCAACTGAACGACTTTTTCGAGCGAGTCTTCCAAGAGCGCTTGGCTCGGAGTCCGGAGCGTCAGAGCTATTTAGGAATCAAGGACGACTACAGCCACTGGAACGACAACTCGCCCGAGAGTGAGGCTGAAGAGTTCCAACGAGATCAACGTGACGTCTTGGCTATGCGAGCGAACTTCGCAAGCGCGGATCTCGACGATTCCGCTCGACTCTCCTATCGCCTGTTCGAGCATGAGTCGAAGGACGCGAGCGATTCCTTTCCGTGGCGCATGCACAACTATCCGATCAACCAGATGTTCGGAGCTCACTCTCACGTGGTCTCGTTCCTGATCAATGTTCACCGCATTGACTCGAGTTCCGACGCGACCGCCTACCTCGATCGCCTGAGCGGCATCGGCCCGCTCTTTGATCAACTCATCGAGAACTTGCTGGAACGTCAGAGAATCGGAGTGCTCCCGCCTAAGTTCGTCTTTCCGATGGTGCTCGACGACTGCCGCAACATCATTCGTGGCGCTCCATTCGCTGAGGACGATGCAGCTCCTGATTCGGTACTTCTGGCCGACTTTCGCAAGAAGATCACCGCGCTCCCCGCGTTCACACCCGTCCAGCGCACGGACTTACTGGCTCGCGCGGAAGTCGTCCTGCAAGAAGTCGTCGCCCCTGCCTATAAGCGGTTGATCAAGGCTCTCGAGAACCAAGCAGCGGCGGCGTCCACCTATCACGGCGTTTGGAAGTTACCGAACGGAGCCGAGTACTACGCTTGGCTTCTCCGCCACTACACGTCCTTGGATCTAAGCGCCAAAGAGATCCACGACCTCGGCCGGTCGGAAGTCGAACGCATCCACGGCGAGATGCAGATCATTATGGATGAGGTTGGTTTCGAGGGAGACCGCCAAGCCTTCTTCGACTTCCTGCGCAGCGACGATCAGTTCTACTATCCCGACACCGATCAGGGACGCGAGGCTTACCTCGCTCGTGCCATTGAGATCATCGAGGGCATGCGCGCTCGCCTCGACGAGCTGTTCATTACCAAACCGAAGAGTGAGCTCATCGCGAAAGCCGTCGAGCCCTACCGCGCGGCGAGTGCCGGGAAGGCGTTCTACAACACCGGCGCGCCCGACGGATCTCGACCGGGGATTTACTACGCGAACCTGTACGACATGCGCGACATGCCGACTTATCAAATGGAGGCGCTCGCCTACCACGAGGGTATTCCCGGGCATCACATGCAGCTCTCGATCGCGATGGAGCTCGAGGAAGTGCCGCAGTTTAGGCGGTACGGCTCACACACGGCCTACGGTGAGGGTTGGGGCCTCTACACCGAGAAGCTGCCGAAGGAGATGGGGTTCTATACGGATCCCTATGACGACTTTGGTCGGTTGGCGATGGAGCTGTGGCGCGCCTGTCGCTTGGTTGTCGACACGGGGATTCACGATCGTCGTTGGACGCGCGAGCAGGGCATCGCCTACTTGCGGGAGAACACGCCGAATCCAGAAGGCGACTGTATCAATGCGATCGAGCGCTACATCGTCATGCCGGGTCAAGCCACCGCCTATACCGTCGGAATGCTGGAGATTTTGCGCCTGCGCGAAGCGGCGCGAGAAGAGCTAGGGCCGAAGTTCGACCTGCGTGAATTCCACGATGTCGTACTTACCAACGGCGCCGTTCCCTTGCCCCTACTCGACGAGCTCGTCCAAGCCTGGGTCGCGAGTAAGAGTTAGTTCGGTCGCTGCACCTTGAATCCCCCGTTTCTGTCCCAGTGAAATCCTGAGGAATCCAATGTCGATCCGAACGTCTCTTATTGCCGTCGCTCTTCCTCTCGCTCTAATCCTTCAGCCCAGCGCTGGGGTGAATCCTCAAGAACATTCCTCGCGAATGGGTACCGGTAGCTCGCTCGACGAACTCGCCTGGCTCGCGGGCGACTGGAGCGGCGACATGTGGGGCGGCAAATTCAACGCGTACTACACCACTCCTGAAGGCGGAAAGATCATCAGTCACAGCCGGCTCACCCACGGCAGCGAAGTCTCCTTTTACGAGTTCGAGGTCTTTGAAGCGCACGAGGAGACCGTTCGGCTTCAGCCCTATCCGGAAGGGAAGCCGGCAAGCAGCTTCTTGTTGAAGTCGCATGAGCCCGCGACCTTTAAAGCGGTCTTCGAGAATCCGGAGAACGACTACCCCAAACGGATCGTCTACCAGCGTGCAAGTCCGGGCAACCTCGTCATCACGCTCTCCGATCCCTTCGGCGGCTCGGACAAGGTCGAGACTTTTGATCTGAAGCGCGTCGGAACCGGAGAGTAGTTCGAGCGACTCGTTACTCGGTTCGCGCGGAGAGCTCGTCGATCCCCAGCATTTCGCGCTCTGCATTCGTGTACCAAGTGCGACGCTTTGGAAGTCGGATGCCGGCCACAGTGACGAGCTCCTCGAAGATGAGCGTCTCTCCGTCGCCGGTCGGGTCCTCTCGGTAGAAGCAACAACCGACCAACTGCGCGGTCTCTGAATCGAAATAGAAGATCCAGGTGTCGGCACCCACCTCAGGGTGAAAGTTCGCGCGCAGGGCCAGGACCGTCTTGCCTTCCAGTTCGACCTCAAAAGAGTCGGACTCAAACTGCACGTTCGGATCCTTCAAGCACATCGGCATGCCGCCGAGGAACCCAAAATAGTTGCGCCAGAAGAAGCCGTCTTCGCGGACGAGTCCGGCCTTCGCGCGATCTTCGGCGGATAGCTCGCTCTCGCCATCGAGGCTGGCCGACCAGGTTCCCTCGGAAGCGCGATAGTTCAAGAGCGCCTCGCCGTAGCGGCCACGCATCGCGAAGGCGTCGTTCGGGAATAGGTCGATTTCAAAATCGAGAGCGACCTCTCCATCCGGGCGCGCGCTGGTCCACCGAAGCGGCAGAGCGACGCGATTCCAAACGCCGTCGGGATCATGAAAGGTGATGGACCGGTCGAGGAGTCTTTCTGCGGCGGTGCGCTCCGTCGCGAGATGCTCTTCGGAAACGTTCGGCGCGTCTTCAGCCGCCCGGCAACCGGAGAGGCCGACAAGAGCTACGAGCAAAATCTCGATCGTGCTCGCCAACCGAGCCTGAGCTTTCGGGATCCGTACCTTCTCTATGAGTAAGACCATGACTTCGACCTAGGGATTCAAGCGGTTCGTTTCTACCGGCGCTTAGTCGCTCTCTTCTTCCCGAGAAATCTTCAGGCTGCGCTCGAAGTGGCTGACTTGCTCGCGGTTCATCTCGATGGTCATGTCTCCTCTTTCGCGAAGGCTGTTCGTCTCAGAACCAACCGTACCTTCGATTTCCATCAAGACCGGCAGGTTCGACTCGAGGGAGAACAGCAGGAACCCCTTGATTTCGATCTCAAAAGTGGAATCGAGCGGAGACCGACTCTCCAACTCGAACATTCGTTCGCGCCGTCCACCAAAATCGGACTCCGAAACCTCTTCCTCCGCTTCGAGCACAAAGTCGATTCGAAGACACGTCTCGCCTGCTCGCTCCTCTTCTTCCTCCGCTAGGGTCGCCGTAGCGTCCCACTCGACGGCACGCAGCAAGGTGACAATGCCCCCGCCTCGCGCTCCTCGCGGGCTGCGCGGCCCACGCCTTCCTTCGCCCCCCGATCGCTCGCCGCCCCCTTCACCTTCAGGCCGTTGAAACATCGCGCGGTTAAGTCCAAGCCCCAAGAGGCGCGCGACATCATCGCTGTTCAATTCCCAACTCTGTCCGGGATCGACACCCTCTTCCGGGAAGAGAACGTCGCAGCTCAATCCGAGTTGGTGTCCCTCGAGCACATCGTCTCCTTCGGGTTCATCTCCATCGACGACCTCAACCTCGACTTCACCCTCTTCCGAGCGAAGCTCTAAGATCGCTCCATCGAGCGGACAAGAGAAAAGCTCCTCTCCGCGCCTCTCCGACGTGCGACTTCCCTCGACCGTCTCAAACTCGCGGCGCCATTTACTCGGAACGCCGTCCGCACTCTCGATCACGCGCTCCAGCGTCACAACGGTTCGCTCTTCTTCGTCGCCGCCACCTCCGAAACTTTCCGTGTCCATAGCCTCGCCATTCCGCAGGATTTCGAAAGACGTCGTCTCGGTCGCCATCGAGATGCGGCTCTCTACCCTGAGGATCAATCCAGGCTCGTAGTGAGGCGAGAGCTCAAGCTCGGCAGTTCCCGCGATGACAAGAATCGAAACGGCACAACTCGCAATGGTCTTGAACATAGCGAGCAATGTAGCGAACTCCGCTCGATCAGGTGAGCCTCCCGCCTCCTTGGAGCCCATCGGCCGGGTCCCTAGACTGAGCCCATGACTGAAGTCTTCTATATCGCGGACCCGATGTGCTCCTGGTGCTGGGGGTTCGCGCCGGTCATCGCCAAGGTCGGCGCCGAACTCAAGCCCGACATCGGACTCCGATTGGTCCTCGGCGGACTTGCCCCGGACTCCGAGTTGCCAATGGAGGAGTCAATGCTTCGCTACGTGAAGAGCGCATGGCGAGCGGTCGCGGAACGCACGGGCGCCGAGTTCAATCACGATTTTTGGGAGCGCCATCACCCACGCCGCTCAACCTGGCCGGCATGTCGAGCCGTCTTGGCCGCCGGCGATCGCGCACTGGAAATGTTCTCCGCGATTCAACGCGCCTACTACACCGACGCGCGCGACCCATCGGACAAACAGACTCTCGCTGACCTCGGGGCGGAGCTGGGTTTCGATCGAGACTTGTTCCTGAAAGCCATCGATGCGCCGGCAACGCATGCGCAGCTTGCAAAGGAATTCGAACTACGCGATCAGCTGGGCGCGATGAGCTATCCCAGTGTCGGTGTCGAACGAAGCGGCGAACTTCAGCTCATTGCGAGCGGGTGGAACACCGAGAGCGCTCTGCGATCCATCTTCAAGAGAGAAGGTTTGATCGAGGGCTAGTCGAGGGTCTACTTGCGACGCTCGTAGACAATCCAGCCGCTTCCTCTCTTCGCCTCGAAGTACTCGGTGGCCAAGAGCTCACTCTGCTTGGGGAAAGTCTTTGCCGTGTGATCTCCAAACGGCATCGGACGATCCGTCATCTCGAGAATGAAGCGCGGCGACGCTTTGCGAAGATCAGCGATGAAACGCTCGCGCAGCGACTGGATGTAGGGCTTGTGAAGGTGGTGATAGAAGTGATAGTCGCTGGGAAATGCCGTTGCGATTCGCGCCTCCGCTAAGAGCATCGCGTGAATGCCACCCATCGTCCAATCGAGCGGTTGAACGGTGTCGCCCGGCTCGAGGCGCTCGACCAAGTACTCCGCGATCACCTCGGCCTGCAGGTCCCGAGGCGGCGTCGGCCCTTTGCCCTTGAACTGTCGAATCGTCTCCCGCGAGAGGGGCACCACAATCACGAACGACAAAACGAGCGCGGCGAGCGGAGACCAAGCCCGGACACCGCCGCCCGCAAGTCCCGGCATTCTCGCTAGACAAAGCGAGGCGAGCACCACGATCGCGTACCGAAAAGGCATCCAGTGGTACTCCCAGAACTGGCCGGCCATCACGACGTAAACCCAGTACAAGACAGCCAACGTCACGAAGAGCAAGACCAATCGACGACGGGGTGCATCGAGCCCGCCCTTCGCGAGAATGGCGATCGTTCCCACCACGGAAGCGAGCAACCAGCCCGGCTGTCCGAGGCCAAAGGGATGCCCGAAGCCGGAGCCGAGCCCGAACTGGCTCGCCATCTTCACGTAGTAGTCAAGCCGCTCGGTCCCCTCCATGTATTCATGAAACCTCGTCAGCCGCACGTGCAAGGGAAGGTAGTTCCCGAGAATGTCGAGGAAGGCGGGCATCCCTCCGGTGGACGCCAACCAACCGAAGACGGCGACAATGGGAATCGCGAAACCCAGCCCCGCGTAGAGAAACTTTCTCCAGATCGAGGCGGCGGTGATCGCGATTCCAGAGTCGCGATCGCGCAGCCATTCGCAAACGAGAACGGCGGGCAGTCCAATGCCGGAGTGCGGCTTGAAGGTACACGCGAGGGCGAACAGGAAGCCGATCCAGAACGCGCGCTTGTCGGAACTCCAGCGTGCTCGCGCGTGAATGAGCACGGCTCCAGCGACGGGGAGGATCAGGATCAAGTCGCGCTCGAGAACCATGATGGCCCCGCTCTGCAGATAGGCCAGCGCGAACAGCACCGGCCCACCGAGAGCAACGCGCTTTCCAAAAGGTCGCAAGAGCGCCCACGTCACCGCGCCGAGCGCGATGATCCACGCCAAATTCGTCGCCATAAAGGCGAGGTTGCTGGGACCGACGGTCTTCAGCATGGCCAGGTGAAAGAGGATGGCGCCGGGGAAGGTCGTGACGAAGAGATCCCGGTAGAGCACGGCATCCTGCACATCGACCATGAAGGCCATGTAGTGCAAGAGCGGCGCATCGACCTTCATCCGCCACCCGAGCGATCCGACGGCGACGACCGCTGCCAGTGCGGAGACCGCGATGAGAAAGGCCGCGGTGGCGCGACTGACGGCTCCTGATTCCGTGTTCTCGGGCGAGGCGGTCGACTGTCGATCGGAAGTGACCGCGTCACCTGCGTGCGGTTGTTCAGGCGAGAGGGACATAGATCAGCGCAAAGCTCAGCGAAACAAGGAGCGGCGTCCGCCTAGTGTGTCGTGCGGAAAACAACCGAGCCAGGATTATAGCCGCTATCTAGCTCTCCACGCGTCGTCCCAGGTGGGGAATAGCGCCTTGATTTCTGATTCTCATCTCGTGGCTCGTCTAGCGAATCGACCGCGCTACAAGTCCGATTCTCTGACCCGAATAGTCGAACAGGACGCGGAACGGTTGAAAGAATTGACTGCCTACCGTTCCGAGTGTGCTGTCGCCAGGCAGCGACCCATCTTCGTGCAGGTGGAAGACCGCAGCCGGTGCATCAAAGCGCCGACCACCGAGCTCAAACCACTCAAGCTCTCCTGTACGAGCCTCGGCCATCCCGCCCACTCCCCCAACCATGGTTGTCGTCACCGCGCGTTCGGCGAGCAGGTCGAGACTCTTCACCGTAGCCGTGTCGAACACGACAGTCCCGGCGTCCCCCGTATCGATTCGGAACCACCCCGTTCGATCGCCCTCAAAGGAACACTCAAGACTGGGGATCCGATTCTCCAAGACGAGCGGCTGCCACGCCGCGCTCTGAAGTTCAAAGGTCTTCGGGTCATGAAGGAATGCCTTTGGGCCTTTGAGATCGAGCTCGACAATCGAGCGAGCGAACAGCTCGTAGCCGCAAATTCCGTAGACCGGCACACCGAAGTATTCTTCGAGAAAGGACAGGTCAAGCTCGACGAATACCGGCTCCCTCATCTCGAGCGGGCCCAACTTAAAGGTCGTGCCTTGCCGGTAGCTCGCCATGACCGTCCCCGCGATTCCCGCCGCCGGAACGCTGCCAAACTCGGGTAGCTCAAGCTCGTCCGCAAGGACTGGATCGATGCACATCTTCCCAGCTCCCGAGTCCAAGATAAACCAGCGCGGCCGGCTCTCGTTCACCGCCGCGTTGACGATCAGGTGCCCCGAAGTCACTCGGCGAATCTCGATCTCCGCCGGCACATCACGATCAAAGCGCGCATCGCCCGTGCCCTGCCCGAAGAGGTTGTATCTCTCATCAACGCGCGCACTCGCGGCTTCCGCCTCGCGGATTTTCAGAAACCCGCCGGCACTGGATTGGACCGACGAATACGTCACCTCGTGAGCGATGAGAACACCCTCAAACTCCGTGAAGTTCGCGAACTCAAGCATCCCATCGCCTCCCACCGCGTGCTGATGGAGCTCCTTCGGCAGCATCGCTGTCGCGTCGATGATCAAACGCGCTCGGCTCGACGAATCTTTCAGCGCGAGCGCGAGCTCGATCGTGTCCGCCGCTTGCTCGATGAGTTCGATCTCCATCGGCGCACTGGGGTCCGCCCAGTACCCGCTGTGAACCCACTGACTGATCAACATTCTCCCGCGCGCATCCCCGTCGAGTTCCCGCGAAGACGCGCCATTGTCGAGGGACCAAACGGTCTCGCCGTCCCAGGCCGCGGTATTCCCCAGTGGACCATCCGTTTCGAACCGGAACGCTCCATCACCGCCGAAGAACAGCGTGAAGTCGCTCTCGACTCCCGCGATTTGAGCCTCACCTGTGAATCGAAGATCACTCCCGAGCTGAGCCCAAGCCGCCCGACCGCTCGCCTCGCGCACCCCCGCTAAAACTTCATCGAGTTCTGAACCCGCACTCGCAAAGGCAACCGATCCGGCAAACACGCCGCTTGCGATTGCCGCTAACTTGAACCCGCACACTACCTTCATGCTCTTCATCGTTTTCGCTCCTTAACCGACGAAAACGCGCAGGTCAGGGCATAGAGCGCCCCATCCGTACTCGCGCTGTGCTCACCGAGAATGGAGAACAACTCGTCGACGAGCTTGTTCACTCGTCTCAGGTCCTTCTTCTTCAGACGTGCCTTCATTCGGGTCACGCTGAGGTTTCGATCGACGCCTTCCACGCGCGTCTCCCCAGAGTCGAGCGCCGACTCGATATCGCGCGAGGCCAGTCGGAGCACGCTCGACGCACCGTGCGCCCACGCATCACGACTTGCCCGCGACTTGTGATCCAGAGTGCCCTGGACTCGCTTCGCGGTGAGCTCGTAGATCGCACCGTTCCTGCCCGGGCTCCCGAGCCCGGTCGCCTCGTCCTCTATCGGCGCGAGAACGCGCAGCTCGACGAGCTTTCGAACGTGGTAGTAGAGCGAATCGGGCGCGCGGCCCAATCGATCCGCAAGTTCCGCGATCGACGCTGGGCCGGTCACCTGCAGGCACTCGTAGATCTCGAGGCGAGCGGGTTTGAAGAACTCAAGGATCGCCTTCGGGCCGAGCACGAGCTCACGGGCTTTTGTTTTGGAGGAAGTCACGCCCTCCTTTACTGAATTTCTCAGTCTTATTTCAAGATTAAGATCAAGAGATCCCGGCTGTGTCGTAACCCCTTCCCCCTACTCGTCCTCCGGAAGTTCCTCGAACTCGGGAAGTTCGGATGTGCATCGAAACCACGGCGCTCGGCTTCCCCAAAAGATGCTTCGTTCGGGACGCATGCCCGGATCACAGAAAAGCGTGCCCGCCGGAATCACCCAAAAGCGGCCGGTTGAGGACACGCTGGGTAGAGAGGACCCGCAGGTCTTGCAGAAGGCAGTCGGAAAGGGCGGCTCGCCGTCCAACATAAAGGTTCCGACATTCTCCTCGCCCTCCGTCCACACGAAGTCATCGATGCCCACGAACAGGTTAGCCGCGTGCGCACTTCCCGTG
This sequence comes from Planctomycetota bacterium, assembly GCA_029259635.1. Classification (GTDB taxonomy): domain Bacteria; phylum Planctomycetota; class UBA1135; order UBA1135; genus OFTM34. The sequence continues at coordinate 162,597 of JAJDEU010000027.1, forward strand.
AATCTCCGGCACCGCGTGCAGTGACAATACTGAAAGCCGCGAATCGACCCGGTGATCCGATAGCGCGAGCCTCCGCAGAGGCAAGCTCCTTCAATAGGTGTCTTCGAGGTTGTCATCGCACGAGTCCTGTTGGTCTTGAATTAGAGGTCGTACTGTTCGATCGACCACGGTTCAGCGATTCCCGCAGCCGCCCACTCTTTCACTTCCGGCATCGCGAGCACGCTCTCGGCGTAAGCCCCCGCGCTTCCTTCGAGCGCTATCCCATAGGTTTGAAAGCGAAACACGGGTGGTGTGTAGAAGGCGTCGGCGATGCACCACTCGCCGAATAGAAAGTCGCCGCCCTCGCCGTATTGCGAACGGGTCAACGACCACAGGGAAGTCATCTTCTCGATATCTTCGAGAACGCCTTCTCCACGGACGGCCGTCGGCGAGCTGCGTCGAATATTCATCGGCATGTGCGCGCGCAAGGCGAGGAAGCCGGAGTGCATCTGACTCGTGACCGCGCGCGCGACGGCGCGCTTTTCCTTATCCGCGGGCCAGAGTCGAGCCTCGGGGTGTTCTTCGTGCAGGTATTCCGCGATCGCGAGCGTATCCCAAATCGCAAGACCGTCGTCATGCAGGACGGGGACGAGTCCCGCCGGCGAAAGCACGGCTTTCTTCTCCGCTGTGCCCTGCTGATAGAGAGGCAGAACCTCTTCATCGAAAGGAATCCCCGCGCGCTTGGTGATCAACCAGCCGCGCAGAGACCAAGAGGAGTAATTCTTATTGCCGATGATGAGTTTGCGTTTAGCCATGGCTTGATCTCACGGTCCGCGAACACACCCGTCAAGGTGCCGACCGGTTCGTCCTCACCGGTCGGCTCAAGCATTACGGTTCATTCGCCCGTTCGGCAAAAACACGAGGCGTCGATTTCAATATCCGCTCGCGCCCAGGCCAGCTCAAAACGCGCTTCCGCAACCTCGGCTTCGGCATCGCGCCCAAGCTCGCGGTAACACTCCGCAATTCCGTGCAGAGCCCAACCGTTCTCCGGGTACCGCGCCAGGTTGGCTTGATACACGATCAACGCATCTTCGTAGTGCCCCTGCTCGATCAAGAGCGCGCCGAGCGCGTGGCGCGTCGGCTCCATCCAACCCCACGGCTCGTCGTAGTTGAGCCGCTCGTCGAGCGCGACCGCTTTGCGAAGCAGATCGAAGGCAGCGTCGTAGTTGCCGCGGCGATACTCGATCTCGCCCGCCAAGAAGCTCTTCGCAACTTCGAGAATACCCGAGACCGAGTTGTTGAAGAGCAGGCGCGACGGCGGAACCGCTTTCACCGCGGCGAGAAAGAGCTTCTGTTCGGCCAAGGCCTCATCCACTCGATCCAGCGACGCGAGGGCGAGACCGCGGGCATAACGCCAGACCGCTCGAGCTGCGTGGAGTTCGCCCTCCGGCTCCGGCTCCGCCAGAATCTCATTCCACATCCCAAAGCGAACGAGCACGTGATAGGGAGTCGCGGTAAAGACATCGAGGAAGTCGGGAAAGGCTTGCAGCATTCCGGCCGGAACTTCGTCGACCAGTCGACGTGAGTATTCGAGAGCGAGCTCGCGTCGCCCTTCCCACATCGCGCCGTAAGCGACGAAGTGATAATTGTGAATGCGATAGAGCGAGTAGAAATTCTCGCGACCGGCAAACTCAGCGTAGTCATCGTCCATTTCGACAGCGTCGATATTGACCCGAATGACATCTTCGTACTGGCCCGTCCAGACGTAGATGTGGCTCGGCATATGCATCAGGTGTCCGAGGCGATGGTCGAGGCTCTCCAGTCGTCGGGCTGCCGGGATCGCCTTGGCCACTTCGGGACCGGCCTCCATGGCGTGGATGTAAAAGTGGCACAGCGCCGGCTCATTCGGCCAACGCTCCAAGGCCGCTTCGAGAACTTCGCGAACAGGAGCGAGCTCTTCAGCCGGCTCTCCGCTCGGGCTCCACATCCCCCACGGCTTCAGCTGCATAAGCGCTTCGGCATACAGCGTTGCGACGAGCGAATCGTCCGGGTGCGCTTCGTAGACCACCTTCATCGCATCCGCATAGTCGTGGTCAAGCTGGACACGGGTTTTGGCTGTCGGCCAGGAATATCGCGCGGCCAACGCTTCGATCAAGTCGCGTTCCACCGCTGTGCAATCGAGCGCGAGCGCCTTCGCGAGGGCGAGCTTCGAGCAAGCCAACTCGTTCGCAGCGTCGTCGATCGTCGTGCTGTTGTAGTTCGGCCCCGCCGCCCAGGCCGTCCCCCAGAGCGCCATCGCATTGCTCGGATCGAGCTGCGCCGCGCGATCAAAACACTTGAGCGCCTCTTCGTGATTGAAATTGAAAGCGAGTCCAAGCCCCCGGTCGAACCAGAGCTGCGACTCTTGCGAATCGGTGGTGACTTCACGGTGGACATCGCCGATCTCGTACACCGGAGGTGTCGCCAGCGGAGAGGAAGCAGGCGCTGCACAGCTGAAGGTCAGAATCAGAGCGAGTGAAATGAATTTTGGAGTCAACATGCCATTGAGTTGTAGTGACGATTAAGAAGTCGACCGCTGAGCCGCGTCTCGTTTCAACGATCTTGAAGTCTAAGGACCTCTGTTCGAGGTGTTCGAAAGAGTGCTTCTGGAATGCCCTGGCGCGAACGGGTCGAGCCGCCTGCCAAGAAATCCGAGCTTTTTCGGAAATCGCGTTTTCGCCAGCGCTCGGTCCGTCCGGTGGCTGGCCGCCACCCACCTCCGACTCCCCCAGCCGAAGAGTGCCCCAGTCCGCGTTCTGCGTCTGTGCGTGCGTCGCCCCAATGGCGCGCGAGTTCGCGCGTCACCCAGCCCCGAGTTGGCCGTAGGGTGGGCCCAACTCGTCGCCGTACACTTTCCGGCGCTCGGCCTTCCGCCCCTCCTCGCTTCACCTCCCCGAACAGCCTTCCGATTCATGCACGTAGTCATTCTGGGGAACGGTGTCGCGGGAGTTAGCGCAGCGCTCAAGCTGAGAGAGCTGCAACCCGCCTGGGAAATTACGATCGTCTCCGGCGAGTCGAAGTACCACTACTCGCGCCCCGCGCTCATGTACATCTTCATGGGCCACATGCGCTATCAAGAGACGAAACCCTTCGCCGACTCGTTTTGGGCGCAGCAGCGGCTCGAATTGGTGCGCGCTTGGGTCACGCGCATCGACACGAGTGAAAAGAAACTCGAGCTGCACGGGCAAGCGCCGCTCGGCTACGACCAGCTGCTCATCGCGACGGGCTCGAAGTCCAACAAGTTCGGTTGGCCCGGCCAAGATCTCGACGGCGTTCAGGGGCTCTGGAGTCTGCAGGACCTCAAGCTGCTCTACGCCAACGCGGAACGCGCGCGTAAAGCCGTCATCGTCGGCGGCGGTCTGATCGGAATCGAGCTCGCCGAGATGCTGCACTCGCGCGGTATCCACGTGACCTTCCTCGTCATGGAGAGCTCGTACTGGAACAACATCTTGCCGGACGGAGAGTCGGGCATGATCAATCGCGAGATTCGCGCACACGGCATCGAGCTCCGACTCGAGACGCAGCTCGACCACGTCGTTGATGATGGCACCGGTCGTTGTCGCGCCGTCGTGACGAATCATGGCGACGAAATCGACTGTCAGATCGTCGGGCTCACTGCGGGCGTCTCGCCGAACATCGCTGTGCTCGAAGGATCGGACATCGAAGCCGGTCGCGGCGTGCTTGTGGATGGAAACCTGCGAACAAGCGCTCCCGATGTGTTCGCGGCCGGCGATTGTGCTGAGATTCGCGCAAAGGGCGACGAGCGCAACACCATCCAGCAGGTCTGGTACACCGGCAAGATGCAGGGCGAGTTTGCGGCGCGCGGGTTGGCTGGCAAGGCGACCGGCGATTACGACTCCGGCATCTACTTCAACTCCGCCAAGTTCCTCGACCTCGAATACCACACCTACGGGCTCGTCGGTCGCCACATCGCGGGCGAGGAGAACCTCTACTGGGAACACCCGAACGGAAAACATGCGGTGCGCATCGTCTACACGGACGAAGGCGTGATCGGGCTCAACACGATGGGTCTGCGCTGGCGCCATGAGGTGTGCGAGCGCTGGCTGCGAGACCGCATCTCGGTCGACGAAGCCGTCCGTCGATTGGAGGAGCCCTACTTCGAGCCGGAGCTCTACTTCCGCCACGAACCCTTCATCCGTCGCGCCTTTTCTGAAGCCCTTCAGCAACCCACCGAAGGAGCCCTGTGATGGACGCGCAAACTCTCGACTACGACTTCGACGAAGAGGGCATCGGCTTTGGCGAACCGTTGACGCCCGAGGTCGATGCGCCGGCCGGCCTCAGCCTCGGCGAGCGCGGTGCACTTACCCTCGTCGGCCTCGGCGCACTCTCGTTGATCGTTCAATGGGCCGGCGGTCCTCTCGCCGGTACGTGGGTCGGCTTCGCAAGCTCGTTCGGTCTCATGTTCGTCGGCGGAGCGCTGACCTTTTGGCTGGCCTCCACCGGTACGAGCGCCGGCATCCGAAACGACGGAACCCGATTCCGATCCCTGTTCGCACGCGGCACCGCCGGTTGGATCGCGGGCATTCTGATGACGGGCTTCTACGTCCTTTTGTACTGGTACCCGGAGACCCTCGGTCACCCGACGAATGGCGCTGAGCCAACCGGTCTCGTGCGCGTCGTCGATCCGCTCGCGCGGCTCATGACCAATAGCCCCGCTTCGCAGTGGTTCCTCTACGGCGTGCTCTACACCGGCGCGATCGCGGTGTTCGGTGTTCGCATGCTGATGAAGTATCGGCACAACCGCTACCAACAGATTCGCACGCTCTCGGTGACCTTCTTTCAGGCTGTCTTCGCGTGGTTCTTGCCGAACTTGCTCTTGTACTTTCAGAAGCCCTACATGGAGTTCAACGGCGTCTGGCCGCTCAAGTACGACTATCTCTGGCCCGACAAGATCGGCCAGCTTCAAGAGGCGGGCGGGCTCGGCATCTTCCTCTTGTTCTGGGCCGTCGTCGTCGCGCTGATCGCGACCCCGGTCCTCACCTACCTGTACGGAAAGCGCTGGTACTGCTCTTGGGTCTGCGGCTGCGGCGGACTGGCCGAGACTCTGGGCGATCCGTTCCGCCAGCTCTCTTCCAAGTCCACCGGTGCGTGGCAGCTCGAGCGCGTTTTGATTCACGCCGTACTCGCGCTCGTGCTCCTCATCACCGCCGTCGTCTGGAGCAACCATCACTTCGGCTACCTCGGCAGCTGGACCGAGCCTCTCAAACAGGGTTACGGCTTCTACATTGGCGCCGTCTTCTCCGGCGTCGTCGGCGTGGGCTTCTACCCGCTGCTCGGCAATCGCGTCTGGTGTCGCTTCGGCTGCCCGCAGGCCGCGATCCTCGGCCTGATCCAACGCCTGTTCTCGCGCTTTCGGATTACCACCAACGGCGGGCAGTGCATCTCCTGTGGCAACTGCTCGACCTACTGCGAGATGGGCATCGACGTCCGCGCCTATGCCCAGCGCAACGAGAACATCGTGCGGTCCTCCTGCGTCGGCTGTGGGGTCTGCGCGGCCGTCTGCCCGCGCGGAGTCCTGCGGCTCGAGAACGGCCCGCCCGGCGATCGGTACGAGAACGCGGACAAGCCCCTCGTCGCTCTCGTCCAGTCCCTGCAGAGCACCGAGATCCACGGATACGAGCCGTGGAAGGGCTGTCCGAGCGACTCGGATCCCGTGCGACAATCGTCGTAACCCAACGCCCTGAGACGATCAGTACTGACTGGGTTCCGTGTGGAATCACCGGCGTAAGTAGCGACTCGCGCCAGTGATACGATCGGTTTCCCGCTTCTGAGGGCCTCGCCGAGTCCGAAGGATATTCAAACCCAGTGCTCCACCCGAGTTCGAGAATCGGATTCCACACGGAACCCAGTCAGTTCGCAAATATCTGTAGAGCGAGCGCGGGTGCCCCACTAAGTCCGTTCGGAGACGACGTGGGACGCGGATGTCCCGCGCACGGGTTGCGGTTGGTGTAAAATCTCCCGCTAACACCCCACCTCGGGAGATCGTTCCACCCTCCCCCGCTGTCGCCTCCACCACCACCGCTTTCTGCTTTTCGGACTCTCCGAATCCCGTCCCCCGATGCGCTTCACGTCGACTCTCGCTCTGATCGGATTACCGGTAGCTCTCGCGACCTCCTGCGTCGGTTGGACGCCACTGCCCAAGGCCGGCGTTCCCTTGCGAACGGAGCCCACCAACGAGTGGCCCTCCTCGCTGCTCTTTTCCAGCGCCGAGCCCGCACCGGTGGCCATCAACTCGATCGGGGCTCCCCCGCGGGAGCCCGAGGCCAACGTCGCGGAAGCTTCCGCTCCCGAGAGCGCTTCGCCGACCGGTTCACGTCGATTGCCCACTGCTCAGCTTGGCAGTCGACAGGTCCTCGACGGGGTGGTGCTGACATCGACGGGCGAACATTATGGACGCGTTCAAGACGTCTTGCTCGAACCCGAATCGGGCGCTGTTGTCGGAGTCCTCGTCGCGAGAACCCTGTCCGATAACGACCCGGTTCAATCTGTTCTGCAACTCAAAGCGCTCAGCTTCTCTTCCGAAGGTTCCGCACCGCCGGTGATCGCTCTTCGGGCGGCTCAGACGGAGTCTTCGCTCAACAGCCTCGACTACTCCGACCTCATGGAGAGCTATGGGCTCACCGACATCGGCGGAGACATCGTCGATGTCGCCGCCCTGGAGTCCGACCCTTCCGGAGCGATCATCCTCAAGATTCGCGACGAGAGTAATCTGCTCCACCGCGTCCTGATCGAGCCGGGAGTCCTGGTGATGCACTTCGCCGACAACTGGAAAGCCGGTGGTTCCGTTCGAGTGAACGGCGTCCTGACCCGAGACAAGGTCGGCAAACTCTTGGTAGCGAATTCCGTGACCAGGAATGGTGAAGTGCTCCAACTTCGCGATGAAGCCGGCAGCGTACTGTGGGATGAACTCGCGATTCCGTTTCAGTCCGCGCGCGGCTTGAAAGACCTCGCGATCGTGACTTCGGATGGGACCGAGCATGCCGTAACCAACTGGCTGCTCAATCGAGAGCTTGGACGCGTCAGCCACTTGTGTCTGAACGTCCGCGGGAAAGCGCGGATCTTGAAGTGGGATGCTGTCCAGCGCGACGGCTCCACCTGGAGCGTGACTCTCGATCAAGCCTCCTTGGCCAAGCTTCCCCTTTTCGCGCGCAAGAACGATCTCGACGAGTCGCGCTGACCGACGCGGCGCGATTCCGAGCGCCGAAAAGTTTCGGCGCGTACGGTTAACTCGGATCGTCTTTCGGGAAGCTGACTTCGAACGAGCAACCGCGCTCCTCGTTGTTCGTTACGGCGATCGTGCCCTGGTGCAACATCGCGATTCGATGCGCAATCGCGAGCCCAAGCCCGAGCCCATCTCGACGTGAAACTCCATCGGGAGTTCGAACGTACCGATCGAATACGCGAACCAAAAACTCGTCGGGAATTCCCGGCCCGCTGTCGCAGACGACCAGTCGTACCGACGAACTGTTGTTCTCGGCAACGAGCTCGACTTGATCGCCGGGTGAAGAGTGACTGATCGCGTTGCGCACGAGGTTCTCAAGCATCGTCTGCAGCAGCTCGGCATCGCCCTTCACGACCAGACCGGTCGAGCTGTCATCTACCCCGACGAAATTGGGAATCAATCGGACCTCGTGCTGTTCCGCGAGTACTTGGCAGCTCTGGACACAATCGAGGACGACATCGATGAGCTCGACATCATCGGTCGGACGACTTTGAGTAAAGTCGGCCCGCGCGAGAACCAAGAAGCTCTCGACGATCTTCCCGAGTCGCTGCATCGAGCGCTCTGAACTCTTCACGAAGCCATAGCCCTTCTCGATACTGCGGTCGCCCATCTTGGCGACTTGCGCTTGCGTCATCAGCACCGCGATCGGCGTGCGCAGTTCGTGCGAGACGTTGCTGATGAATTGATCTTGAGCGCGATAGCCCTCCTCGAGTCTCTCGAGAGCGGAGTTGAGCTCGGCCTGCAGTCGCCCGATCTCCTCGTCGGTCGATGAGATCTTGAAGCGCTCGTTCAGATTCTCGGGAGAGACTCCCCTCGCCGCTTGCGTCAGCCGGTTTAGAGGAGCGACGGCGCGACCCGCGATGATCCACGCGGCGATGGCCGCGGCGAGGACGCCGACGGGCACACCGATCGCCGCGAGCTCGAGGAACGGGCCGAGCAAGCTCTCCCAGAGTCGGTCGCGAACCGCTGCTTGAAAAAAGTAGAGCTTGCCCTCGTAGCGAAAGGGCAGCGTGATCAAGCGCAGGTCGTGCGGTTCTCCCACGAGAGCTTCCGCACGGTCGCCACGGACGGTGGAGTGCGCGCTTCCGATGGGTCCGGCGGGAATCCACTCGCTTGGCGTAAATCGCAAGAGCTCGAGATCCGTGATTCCGGACGACGTCAACACGTAGCCATCTTCATCGCGCAGAGCGGTCAAGACGAAGCCCGACTCGTGGGGCACGCTCCCGACCAGCAACTCTTCCGTCCACTCCGTCTCCGCGTTGAGGATGCTATCGACCATCGAGCTGGCTGAGTTCGTCAGCGAGTCGTCGGAGGAACGACTAATGACGTCGCGGCGGAAGACCGCAATGCCACCCATCAGAACGGCTTGGATCAGAAAGAAGACCAAGACGAACCAAAGCGCGAGCTTGAAGCGCAGCGAACGCGCGCGACTGGGCATGCTCATCGGATCCGCTAGCCCGGGTTATTCATGAGCCGCGAGGCAAAACGCCTCGATTCGGTTCCTGCTGGTGCTTTGCGCGCGCCGGCCCCACAGTCGACCTGAACAGGTCGTCGAGGACGCCGGCACGCGCAAAGTTCCGGCAGGGGCCGAA
>JAJDEU010000028.1 GCA_029259635.1 Planctomycetota bacterium
CGCCCCATGAGCGGCGTCCTTCTGGCCAGGCCGGCACCCGAAAGCCTCGCCGAATCTAGAGATTCGGCTGCGTTCCCGGGCACCAGCCTGACCAAAATCCCGCGGCCCATGGAACAAAGCACTTTCACCACGGGCAGCTAGGCGAAGACCTCGTCAAAAAAATCGCGCATGGAGGACCAAGAGCGACGGTCGGCTTTCGGCTCGTAGACCGTTCCGAACTCCACGTCGTTCGCCTCCGGATTGGTAAAGGCATGCATCGTGTTGCCGTACTGATGGACTTGCCAATCCACACTCCTCTCGTCCATCTCGGCCATAAAGGCCGCGACTTGGTCGGGCGGGACCATCGGATCGTCGTGGCCGTGCAGGACGAGCATCTTTGCGCGGATCGTTTCGCTAGGAAGACCGTTCGGAAGCAGGATCCCGTGAAAACTCACGACTCCGCGAAGGTCGGCTCCCGAACGCGCGAGGTCCAACGTACACAGCCCGCCAAAGCAGAAGCCGATGGCGCCCATGCGCTCGCCATCCACCCGTTCATGGCCACGGGCGGCCTCGAATCCGGCCAAGAGCCGCCGTCGAAGAAGCGCGCGATCCTCCACCAAGGGCCCCATCAGCGCCGCGTTTTCCTCCTTCGTGGTCCCGCGCTTGCCGACCCCATAGTTGTCGAGCGCGATACCGACATAGCCGAGCTCCGCGAGCCGCTCGCACTTCTCCCGCTCAAAGTCGCCCTGACCCGCCCAGGCGTGCGAGATGAGCACCGCCGGAAGCCTCCCCTTCCGACTCTCGTCGTAGGCCAAAAAAGCCTCAAATTCGTCGCCGCCCTCGCGATAGATGATCCGCTCCGTCGCCATAATGCCTCGCCCCTTTCGCGTCTTGAAGTGTGTGTGAACTCAGCTAGTTTAGCCGTCTTGGGCAGGAAATAGATTCCGATCCGCCGAGGGAATCCGCGACTCCCCGGTCCGGGCCCTCTTATTAATTCGAATTCGTTCCGCTCCTGATTCCAGAACCCACTCGCGCGCGTCCGAACAAGGAAGCTCGGGCCTCGCCGAACTCTCCTGCGCCCCAGCCGGGAGAGAGCCTTCCCCCTGTTCTACAAACAGCCCCGCACGGATAATCGCTATGACCGAGCAGCCGATCCACCTCGCGCTCCCCAAAGGTCGCATGATGAACGGAGTCATCACGCTCCTCGCCGACGCGGGAATCCAGGTCAGTACCGACCGCCGCGGCTATCGCCCCGTGCTCTCCGTTCCGGGCTTTGAGACCAAGCTGCTCAAACCGCAAAACATCCTCGAGATGCTCTCGCGCGGCTCTCGCGATCTCGGCTTCGCCGGTGCCGACTGGGTCTCCGAGCTCGACCTCGACCTGGTCGAGCTGCTCGACACACGACTCGACCCGGTGCACATCGTGGCCGCAGCGCCGGCAACCTTGCTCGAAGATGGAGAGCTACCGAATCGCCCACTGGTCGTCGCGACGGAGTACATGGGCCTCGCGGCGCGATGGGTCAAGCAGCGCGGCCTCGACGCTCGCCTCGTCCGAACCTACGGCGCCACCGAAGTCTTCCCGCCCGAAGACGCCGATGTGATCCTCGACAACTCGGCGACCGGCCAGACGCTGGTCGCGAACGGGCTCGTCATCATCGATGAAGTCTTGAGCTCCTCCACGCGACTCTACACGCACGCCAAGGTCATGGAAGACGACCAGAAGCGCGAGCGTATCGAGCGATTCGTGCTCCTTATCCAATCCGTCTTCGAGGCCCGCGACCGCGTCATGGTCGACGTCAACGTCTCGGCCGACGACCTCGATCGGGTCATCCGGGTCCTGCCCTGCATGCGCGAGCCCACCATCGCCAACCTGTATGGCCAGACGGGCTTTGCGATTAAGGCCGCCGTTCCGCGGAGCGCGTTGCCGGAGCTCTTGCCACTCCTGAAAGCCTCTGGTGGTATGGACATCGCGGTCTCTGCGCTCGTCCAACTCGTGCAGTAGACCGGCTTCCCGTGAGTACGAAACCCGTCCCCTCTTCCGAGCTCCTCGCGAGAATCGGATCCGAGCCGGGCTACTCCGTACCCGCTCACCCCGGCCCCATCGATCTCTATCTGGCGAGCAATGAAGGTCGTCCGGCGCGGGAGCTCTCCGAACCGACGGACTGGATGCCGAGCGCGGCGGAGCTGGCGCGCTATCCCGATGCGAGCCGACTTGGGGGCTTGCTCGCGAAGGAACTCAGTGTCGACGCGGATCAGGTGCTCGTCACCGCTGGCGCAGACGACGCGCTCTTCCGCGCGTGTACCGCAACGCTCGGTCCCGGGATGCAAGCCGTCGTTCCGAGCCCGACCTTCGAGATGATCTCGCGCTACGTCGAGCTCGCGCGCGGAGAGCTGGTCGAGATCGACTGGACCAAGGACGGCTTTCCACTCGAGGCGACCCGCGCCGCGTTGAACGCGAACACGCGACTGCTCGTCGTCGTCTCGCCGAACAATCCCACCGGTCAGGTTCTGTCCAAGACGGAGCTGATCGAGCTGAGCGGCGCCGCCCAAGACGCGCTCTTCATTCTGGACCTGGCCTACAGCGAGTTCGCCATTGAGGACCTGATGGAGCTCGCGCTCACGCTCGGCAACGTCATCGTGCTGCGCACTCTCTCGAAGGCTTGGGGCCTCGCCGGTCTGCGCGTGGGCTACGCCGTCGGACCCAAGGAACTGATTCGCGCGCTCGGAAGCGCCGGCAATCCCTACCCCGTCTCGCGGCTCTCGCTCGCTCTGGCGGAAGCGCGCTTTCAAAACGATCAAGCCGACATGAGCGACTACGTGGCGGTCGCCCGTCGCGAACGCGCCGAGCTCGCGAAACAACTCGAAGGGCTCGGTCTCTCCGCCATCCAGTCCCAGGCCAACTTCGTCTTCGCGCGCACGACCGGCGCGCACCAGGCGAGCTGGATTCGCGACGCGCTGGCCGGCCTCGGAATCGCCATTCGCATCTTCCCCGGTCGCGACGGTCTCGAGGATGCTCTACGCATCACTTGTCCCGGCGAAGAGCGCGCCTTCGCGCGCCTCACAACCGCACTTCAATCCGCCCTGCAGCCGGAGGCACTATTGTGGGATATGGACGGCGTTCTCGCCGATGTCTCGTCCTCCTTCCGACGCGCGATCGTCGAGACGGCGACGAGTTATGGCGTCGAGCTTTCTGCCGACGCGATCGATGCCGCGAAGGCGGAGGGCGGAGCGAATGACGACTGGGAGCTCACGCAACGCCTGCTCGCAAAGTGCGGCGTCGAGGCGGATCTCGAGGAAGTCACCGAGCGCTTTGAACGCCTCTACCAGGGCACCGAAGCGACGCCCGGCCTGTACCGCCAAGAGCAAGTCCTGCCCGCTCGCGATGCGCTCGAGCGCATGGCGACAAAACTCCCGATGGCGATCGTCACCGGCCGGCCGCGCAGCGACGCTCTGCGCTTTCTCACCGACCACGACCTGACCGAGCTCTTTCCCGTCGTGATTTGCCGCGAAGATGCGCCGCTCAAGCCCGATCCGGCGCCGGTTCTGCTCGCGCTCGCTAGACTGGGCGTCCAGCGCGCCTGGATGCTCGGCGACACGCCGGATGATATTCGCGCGGCAAGCGCCGCCGGCGTCGTTCCGCTCGGCGTGCAAGACTTCGAGTTATCCGGTGAGCCGAGCGAAGGCACGAACACCATGCGAGACGCGCTCTTGCAAGCTGGCGCGGCGCGCGTCCTCACGCGGGTCCATGAGTTGGAGGAACTTCTATGAGTTTGATGAGAACGGCGACGGTTACGCGCAAGACCAAAGAGACCGACATCCAGCTCGAGCTCTGCCTCGATGGCGAGGGCCAATCGACCATCGACACCGGCATCGGTTTTCTCGACCACATGCTCGGGAGCCTCGCCAAGCACGCGCGCTTCGACCTCGAGCTCCGCTGCAAGGGCGACCTCGAGATCGACGATCACCATACCGCCGAGGACTGCGCGCTCGCGCTCGGCGAAGCTTTTGACCTAGCACTCGGAGAGCGCGCCGGTATCACGCGCTTCGGCGACGCCTACGCGCCGCTCGACGAAGCTCTGGCGCGCGCCGTCGTCGACCTGTCCGGCCGACCCTTCTCCGACATCTCGATCGGCTTCCAGCGCGAGATGATCGGCGCAATCGCCACCGAAAACCTGACGCACGTGTTCCAGTCCTTCGCGACCGCTGCGCGCATCACGCTGCATGTCGATGTCACCAAAGGAGCCAACGATCACCACCGCGCGGAAGCCGCTTTCAAAGCCACCGCGCTCGCACTGCGCAAAGCCTGCGCGCGTGACGGAACCAGCTCGGTGCCCAGTACCAAGGGCGTGCTCTAGGCCATGACCACGCGCGCTCTAGTCGTCAACACCGGTGCCGCCAACACGGCCTCCGTCTTCGCCTGCTTGCGTCGTCTCGACGTCGAGCCGGTCTTGGCGGAGCGCGCCGACGAGCTCGAGTCCGCGCGCATCGTCGTATTGCCCGGCGTCGGCGCCTTCGAGAGCGCGATGACTCGCATCCGCGAAGCGGGACTCGCCGAGGCGCTCGTGCGCCGCATCGACTCCGGCGCTCCGACGCTCGCGATCTGCCTCGGCCTTCAGCTCCTCTGCGCGGCCAGCGAGGAGAGCGAGGGCGTCGCCGGCCTGGGCGTCCTTCCGACGACCATCCGGCGCTTCGACGCGTCGATGCCCGTTCCGCAACTAGGCTGGAATCAAATCGAACCGAGCGACGAGTGCGCTCTGCTCCAACCGGGCTGGGCCGTGTTCGCCAACTCCTACTACCTGCCCGAAGTGCCGAGCGGCTGGAGCGGCGCGTTCACCGATTACGCGACGCGGTTCGTGAGCGCTATCGAGCGGGACGGCGTACTGGCCTGTCAGTTTCACCCCGAGCTCTCCGGCGACTGGGGCCAGGAGCTGCTCTCGCGTTTCATTCAGAGAGCCAAGAGCGCCTGACATGCTGGCCCGTCGCATCATCCCCTGTCTCGACATTCGAGATGGTCGCGTCGTCAAAGGCGTCCAATTTCAGAACCTGCGCGATGCCGGCGATCCGGTCGAGTGCGCCGCGCGCTATGAAGCCGAAGGCGCGGACGAGCTGGTCTTGCTCGACGTCTCCGCAACCACCGAAGGACGAGCGCACGCCCTCGACACCGTGCGAGCCGTGCGCGCCGTGCTCCGCATTCCGCTCACGGTTGGCGGAGGCGTACGCTCTGCCGAAGATGTCGGTCGCTTGCTGCAGGCGGGCGCCGATCGCGTCGGCGTCAACAGCGCCGCGGTCGCGACTCCATCGATTCTCAGCGACATGGCCGAGCGCTTTGGCCGTCAGTGCACGGTCATCTCGATCGACGCCGCGCGGCGCCTCGAGCCTCTGCCCGCGGGCTCGCCGCTCTCCCCCTGGGAGGTCGTCGTGTCGAGCGGCAAGGTGCGGACCGAGCGCGATGCGCTCGAGTGGGCGCGCGAATCCGTCGAGCTGGGCGCGGGCGAGATTCTGCTCACCAGCCTCGACCGCGACGGGACGCGCGAGGGCTATGACCTCGAGCTCTTGAGAACGGTCAGCGAGGCCGTGTCCGTGCCCGTCATCGCGTCGGGAGGCGCCGACCGAGCCGAGCACCTGATCGAAGCTCTCCAAGCCGGAGCGCACGCCGTTCTGGCCGCCTCCATCTTTCACAGTGGCGAGACCACCGTGCACGAGATCAAGAGTCGCCTCGCTGAAGCGGGCGTGGTGGTGCGTCCATGATTATTCCCTCCATCGACCTGCGCGGCGGCCAAGCGGTGCAGCTCATCGGCGGCGAGACGCCCTGTCTCGAGGCCGGCGATCCGATCGTCATCGCCGAAAAATTCAGGCTGGCCGGTGAGATCGCCGTTGTGGATTTGGACGCGGCGCTCAGCACCGGCGACAACCGCGCACAGATCGAAGCGCTGTGCAAGATCGCGCGTTGCCGCGTCGGCGGCGGTATTCGCGACTACGAGACCGCGCTTCACTTTCTCGACGCCGGCGCAACCGGGCTCGTGATCGGAACCGCCGCAGAGCCGGCGCTGCTCAAGCGACTTCCGAAGGAGCGCATCTGGGCCGCGCTCGACGCCAAGGACGGCGAGGTTGTCGTCGAGGGTTGGCAAAAATCCACAGGCCGCGGAATCATCGAGCGCATCGCAGAGCTCAAACCTTACTGCAATGGTTTCCTCGTGACCTTCGTCGAGCGCGAGGGCCGCATGGGCGGCACCGACCTCGAGCGCGCGCGCGCCATCATCGCCGCCGCCGCACCGCTGCGCGTCACGATCGCGGGCGGCGTGACGACGGCCGCAGAAGTCGCGGAGCTCGACGCGCTCGGCGCGGACGCGCAGGTCGGCATGTCGCTCTACACCGGTCACATGCAGCTCGGCGACGCGATCGCGGCTCCCCTGGTGAGCGACCGACCGGATGGCCTGTGGCCGACCGTCGTCGTCGACGAGAACGGCGTCGCACTGGGGCTCGCTTATTCGAATGCCGCCAGTGTGCTCGAAGCGGTCAGCACTCGCACCGGCGTCTACCACAGTCGCAAGCGCGGGTTGTGGCGCAAGGGCGAGACCTCCGGCGCCGTGCAGGAGTTAATCGCCGTCGATCTCGACTGCGACCGCGACGCGCTCCGCTTTACCGTCCGGCAGAGCGGTGAGTTTTGTCACCTGAACACGCGCACGTGCTGGGGCGAGGACAGCGGACTGCCGCGGTTGACGCGCCGCCTCGTCGAACGCATTCAGTCGGCACCGGAGGGTTCGTATACGGCGCGGCTCTTCAATGACCCGGAGCTACTGGCATCGAAGCTGCGCGAAGAAGCGCGCGAGCTCGTCGAAGCGGGAACGCCGGAAGAGGTCGCTCAGGAGGCGGCCGACGTGATCTACTTCACCTTGGTCCGCGCCGTGAAAGACGGAGTGCGGCTAGAAGATATCGCCAAGGTTCTGGACCAGCGCGAGTTGAAGGTCACGCGGCGTCCCGGCAACGCGAAGGAAGAGCGCGATGAGTAAGCGCTTTCTCACGCAAGTCGCGTCGGTCCCGGCGGAGAACAACGCCCAGCGCTCGGCGGGCGATGAGGTCAGCCGGGCTGCGATCGAGATCGTCGAGGATGTACGCGAACGCGGCGAGACCGCACTGCGCGAGTACGCCGAACGCCTCGGCGACCTAAAGCCGGGAGCGCCGATGGTGTTGGGCCGCGAGGTGCTCGACGCCGCTCGAGACGGTCTGCCGGTCGAACAGCGCGCGCTCTTGGAGCGCACCGCCGATCGCGTGCGCGACTTCGCCACAGCCCAGCGAGACTCACTCACCGACCTCACCCGCTCGATTCCCGGCGGACAAGCGGGCCACACCGCTCGCCCGGTTTCAGCCGCCGGTTGCTATGCCCCGGGCGGACGATTCCCCCTGCCCTCTTCCGTCTTGATGACCGCCGTCACGGCGCGCGCCGCTGGCGTTCCGGCGGTCTGGGTCGCGTCGCCGCGCCCCGCGCCGGTCACTCTGGCGGCCGCATCGATCGCGGGAGCGGATGGCTTCCTCGCGGTCGGCGGCGCGCAGGCCATCGCCGCGCTCGCCTTTGGAATCGGACTACCGCGCATGGACCTCATCGCGGGTCCGGGAAATCGCTGGGTAACCGCCGCCAAGCGCTATGTCTTTGGCGAAGTCGGTATCGACCTGCTTGCCGGTCCCAGCGAGCTCACCGTTGTCGCCGACTCCTCCGCCGATGCGGCCCGCGTCGCCGCCGATCTCATCGCGCTCGCCGAGCACGACGTGGAGGCACTTCCGATCTTGATCACCACCGAGCCCGCGCTCTTGGATGCCGTCGAAGCCGAGCTCGCAAGCCGCATGGCCGACCTGCCCACGCGCGAAACCGCCGAGCGCGCCTTCGAGCGCGGCTTCGCACTGGTCGTCTCCGGTCTCGACGAGGCCGCAGCGGCGGTTGACAAGCTTGCTCCCGAGCACCTGAGCCTCGACATCGCCGAGCCGCGCGAGTTCGCGAAGCGAGTGCAGAACTACGGCGCGCTCTTCTTGGGCTCGAACAGCCCGGAGGTCCTCGGCGACTACGGCGCCGGTCCGAATCACGTCCTTCCGACGGGGACCAGCGCGCGCTACTCCGCCGGTCTGAACGTGTTCACCTTCTTGCGCATGCAGACTTGGCTCGAGGTGGACTCGTCGAGCGAGGCCCAGGCGCTCGCAAAAGACGCCGCCGCACTCGCTCGACTCGAAGGCCTCGAGGGGCACGGGCGCTCCGCCGACCTGCGAAGCTAGTCCACGCGCTGGCGAGCGTTAGCTCGCCAGCGCGATGCAGTCGATCTCGACGTCGACGGATTTCGGGAGTTCCGAGACCGCCACGCACGCGCGCGACGGCGGAATCGTTCCCTCGAAGTACTTGGCGTAGACTTCATTGACGACGGCGAAGTCGTTCATGTCTTTGAGGAAGACGGTGCAGCGCACGACCTGCGCGAGGGAGGAACCAGACGCTTCGAGAACCGCGCTCATATTCTGGAGCACGCGCTCTGCCTGGGCGCGGACGTCGCCACCGGTCAATTTTCCGGTCGCGGGATCGAGTGCGATCTGGCCGGAGCAATAGACCATTCCGCCGGCGATGATGGCCTGGCTGTAGGGACCGATTGCGGCAGGAGCGGAGTCGGTGTGGACGGCTGCTTTCGAGGGGTTCGGCATGGGGCTCTTCAGGAATGGAGAGTGCGGTCAGGTGTGAACGAGATTGTGGGCTACTTGCCGAAGCGCTGCTTGAGTTCCGCTTGAATCACATCGGGGACGAGCGCGGTCGTATCGCCGCCGAGCCGCGCGATTTGGCGGACGAGCGTGCTGCTGATGTTGGTGTGTGCGCTGTCCGGCAAGACGAAGACCGTTGTGACGTCGGCGGCGAGGACGCGATTGGTCTGAGCCATCTCGACTTCGTAGTCGAAGTCGCGCGAGTTGCGGACGCCGCGAACCAAGACCGTCGCTCCCAGCTCCCGGGCGGCTTCGACAACCAGCCCATCGATTCGCGCCACGGTCACTCCGCGGTGGGGTTTGACCATCTTGCACAGGAGCTCCAAGCGCTCCTCCACCGTAAAGAGCGGAGTCTTCTCCGCGTGGTCGGCCAAGCCCACGGTCACGGAATCGAAGAGTTCCATCGCGCGGAGGATGACATCGAGGTGACCGAGAGTCGGCGGATCAAAGGTTCCGGGGAAGAGCGCGTGAGTCATGGACGCATTGTAGGAAATCGAGCTCGTAGGCAAGCCTTTCCCCCCGGAGCAAAATGGCGTGGAAGACCTGTAACCGTTTCCCGGCCCCTTCGTCTTCCTCCTGTGAAGGACTCAGCCGGACAACCGACCACTCGCGAAGGATTGGGGAGACCAGCTCCATCCGGGCAGCCGCGGGTTGCTCCGATGGAGTCCAGGGCGGGGCCTCCGACTCCGGCGCGGGGAGCCCCGCTGCACCCCTATTGTCCGACTGCGCCGGTTCGTCCGTTGCTGCACCTCGCGCTCGCCCTCGTCGTCGTCAGCGAACTCGGACTCCGCGCCCCATTCCACGGAAACCCGCTCGCGTGCTGCCTTCTGGGAGCGGTGTTCTTCTTCGTGCGTTCCGAGTCTTGCTCGCGCGCGAAGTGGATGTCCGGCGTCTTGCTGTGCTCGCTCGTCCTTCTGCGCGCACAGGGAACTCCGGTCCCCGCGAATCACGCGCAGGCTCCGGCATCCACCGAATCGAGCGAGGTCCTTCCTCCTCTGGAGGCCGGACGATCCGTTCGAACCGGTCGCTTCCGGACCTGGTTCTCCGGACTCGGTTGGCTGGAAGAAGCCGATGCGAGTCCGCCAATCTCGTTGCTCAAGGTCGAGGACACCAGCCTGTACGATGGCGATTGGATTTCGATTCCAGCACAACTCGACACGGTGCCCTGGCCCAGAGGCGAACGTCCGGGAGCGATGGCCGCGCGGTTTCCGATGGGCGTCGCGACCCTGCGCGCCGACGAAATTGTTCGGCTTCGTCGAACATCTCCACCGGATGGATTTTCCGCCTTTCCGAGCGCAGAGCCCTTCGACCTGAATCTCTTGACTTGGCTCGCACAAACGCGACGGAAGCTGGCCGACAAGACGACGCGTCTCTTTCCGGACGAGACGGCGGGCATCGCACGTGCACTCCTCTTTGGAGACCGAAGTGAACTCAAGCCCGAGCTCGCCGATCTCTTCACTCGAACGGGAACACGACACTTGCTGGCCGTCAGCGGCTTGCACGTCGCGCTCGCCGCCGTGCTCTTGTTGCTCCCCTTGTCGCGCCTGTTGGAGAGGTTTGTCGCCAGGCGAGTCGGCCGGGCGGGAAGTCGATGGGTCGGCTGGTGCTCGTTCGCAATCTTGACTCTGACCTTCGCGACGATTGCGGGCTTTGGATCGCCTGTGATTCGCGCCTCCTTCGCCCTCGTGCTGGCCACGTTGGCGCGGCATCTCTTGCGCTCTCCATCGGGTCGTCCCGGACGTCAAGCCGATGCGCTCTCCCTGTGGGCCTTCGTTTTAATTCTCGAGCTCTTATTCGATGCGCGCGCGACGCGCTCGCTCCCCATCCAGCTCTCCTACCTCGCGACCCTGGGCATTCTGATCGCCACTCGCCCGATTGGGCTTGCGCTTCGACGAGGGTCCGCCGGCTTGCTCACCTCTGGCCGAGCCCTCGCTTCCAAAAGTCTTCAACCGAATCGAGGAGTCTGGTGGCGCAGCCCTCTCGCGCGTCTCGCTCAATCCGTTCGCCTCAGTCTGGCTGCGTCCTCAGCTGCTGTCCTCGCAACCTTGCCCGTCGTCTGGCATCAGTTCGGCGAGAGCTCGCCCACGGGGATTCTCGCGACGGCGATCGCACTGCCGCTCTTCGTTTTCGTCATGGGCGCGCTCTGGTTGAGCACAGCCTCTGCGATGGGATTCACGAGTTCGCCTCTCACCGAGCTTGCGAGCGCGGCCATCGAAAAGCTCGTCGGATTTCTCGAGCTTGTCGACCGGCTGCCCTACACCCCGCTGGCGCTTCCCGAGCGCCCCATCCTGTGGGTCGCGGGAGCTTGCACCGCTCTTCTGTTCGCCATCGCAACCTCTTCGCCGCGTATCGGTCGAATCGCCGCACTCAGCTTCGGCCTCCTCCTATTCCCCTGGACCCTCGCTCCCTCTGGACTGGAGGTTCACCTCTTCGATGTCGGTCACGGCTCGGCCGTACTCCTGCGAGCACCCGGCGAGCCCTGCCTCATCTTCGACGCCGGATCTCGCGACCGACGACATCTCTATCGAGAAGCGCTCGCGCCTCAACTCGCGCGCTGGGACATCGCCTCACCGACGATCGCGCTCTCGCACCGAGATCGCGACCACGCTTCCGGTCTCGCAAGATTGATCGAGCGCTACCCGCCTAAACTCTGGCTCGGAGAACAACCTGCAGAGCTGGCTTCGCGCTTGCCCATCGGATGCCAACGCATCGATCTCCCCATAGGAGCGATGACTCTAAGCTCCAACCATGGGGCCCTCAGTTTCACTCTGCTCTCCGGCTCGGCCGAACCGGGCAATGAAGGCTCTCGCGCCTTGGCGATTGAATTTGGCGACCGCCGTCTGCTCCTCTTCGGCGACTCCGAGGGCGCCGGGCTCTCGAACTTATTAGAGGCCGATCTCCTCCGCGGCCCCGTCGACCTCTTGCTGTTCCCCCACCACGGATCTGAAAGCCTTTGGTTATCCAGCCTGCTCGAACGCACGACCCCCGAGCAAATCTGGATCAGCTCCGCCACCGAACCCGCGGTGGCCGACGAGCTCGACCGTCGTGCTCTGCCATGGTCCTCGACGTACAGCTCCGGTTCGCTCTCCGTGCGGATGGGGACCATCGGAAAGTACCGAAGAGCTCACCATCCATCAGACAAGCTGCCGCAGAGGAGGACCTTGGGATTCCTTGGGGCTTCAGAGAAGCGAAGGGAAAGCGGCCTACCTAGAGATCAGGCACCTACCCATGCTGGCCATGCTCTGGAGTAACTCTCAGGTAGCGACGCTAGTAGCCCGTGCTGCTGCCGAAAGCGACCATTCAACGCTCTCGCAGCGATTCTCCGAGGAGGGCCTCCGGATTCCGCGTTAGAGTTGGCTCGGTCTGGCCGTTTTGTTGAAACAACCCAGAAATCGGCGGCTAGTCCATGAGCCGCTGACGGTTCCAGTCAGAGGCGACCCAGGCCCCACTCGCAGCCTCGCTCGACTTCCTCCATGGTGATTTACATGATGTCGAATTCCGAAACTCTGCTTCTCCGTCGGTTTCTCGTTGCGGCCTCGATGCTCTTGGCTCTCTTTGCGACGAGAGTGGCTGCACAGGAATCGCAGCCGCCCGATTCACGAGTACAAGACGAGACGAAGCTGGCGGATGCGGAACGTACGCGCACGCGCGTCCTCTACCTGCGCGATGGCCTCGTCTTGCGCGGATCCAGTCGCAGCCTCGGGGAAGAGTGGGAGATCAAGCTCGGAGAGCGGTGGCAGACGATTCCGAACACACTCGTTGAGCGTGTCGCGGACGAGCGAGCACTGCTCGCCGAAGCCAAGCGTCGCGCATCCAAAATCAAACGCGACGATCACGCCGCGCGAGTTCAACATGCGCGCTGGCTTCGAGAGCAAGGTCTCAAGATCGAGTGCCTGACAACTCTCGATCGGATCTTGCGCGCCGCGCCCGACATGCCGGAAGCACTGAGTTTCATTCAAGAGCGTCCGCTCAAGATGGCGCTTCCGAATTTGGAGGCGGACATGGTCCCCTTCTTCACCATGGCCTCACGGATGGGGCCCGCAGCGCGCGAGCTCGCGATCAACCGTCTCAAGCTCAATGAGAATCGCGAGGAGTTGCGACTCAATCTGCGCAACGAGCTTTACGCGGATCGCGACGAGCGCCGCGAGTTTGGCTTGCTCGCCCTACGACGCCTGTATCCCGGCGAAGAGATCGAGAGCATTCTCAAGCGCGCGGTTCTCGACCGCAACAAAGAGGTGCGGTTCCACGCTTCCCTCGCACTGCGCGACGCGAAGAACCCCGAAGTCGCCATGCCCGTCATTCAAGCGCTCGGCAGCAAGCACTCCATCCTGCGTCAACACGCGGCGGAAGCCCTTGGAATCATGAACTACGCGGCGGCAGCTCAGCCGCTCATCGCCGCTCTCGCCACCACGTCGGGACACCGAGCTCCGGCGGGCAACATCTATGTCGGGAAACAAACGGCCTACGTCCAGGACTTCGATGTCGAGGTCGCCGCCAACGAGGCGATTGCACGGCCGCGCGTGAATGTCTTGATCGAAGGTGCCGTGCTCGACGCGCGCGTCCTCAGCAGTTCATCCGTTCGGGTCCAGACAGAGCGCCGCGCAATTCGGTCTGCTCTCACCAATCTGACCGGCGCCAAGGTCAGCTCGTCGCAAAAGGCCTGGAGTAAATGGTGGGACAAGCACGGCGCGGAGTGGCTTACCGAGCGCGAGAACGTCGAGCGCTAAAAAAAACGGCGGCGAGTCATGGGACTCGCCGCCGATTCTCTTGGTCTCGCGCGGAGGCCTTACTCGGCTGCTCTCACTCGGGAGCGGACTCCCCGAACGCCGAGTGAATCGTGCCTTTGAAGCCCTGAACGGCCACGCGCTGCTGGTAGAAGGCCAAGCCGCGCACGCCGCCGAGCTCTTCTCCGCCGCCCGCACGACCGGGACCACCGTGAATCATGTTGGGGAGCACCATCCCGGGCGGGAGCGACTGGCTGGCCATCCGATCATTGGCGACCCAGACACGGCCATGCCAAGGAGCAATCCCCTGCACGACCTCTTCGGCCCAGCTCGCGTCATTGGAGTAGAGGCTCGAGACCAAGCCGCCGCCTCCGCGGTTGACGAGGCGAATCGCTTCGGAGGCTTCTCCGGAGTAGGGTAAGACGCTGGCCACTGGTCCAAAGACTTCGTCGGAGTGAAACACATCCGCGTCGGCATCCTTGGCGAGCAGCAGTGTCGGCGCGAGGAAGAAGCCCTTGTCGCGCAGCGGCGCCGACCCGCCGGTCAACGCCGTCGACGACTGCAAGAGTTGGTCGATACCAGCGCGAACGTCCGCGAATTGAGCGGCGGAGGCGAGCGGTCCCATGCGCGACTCGCGCTCGGAAGGCAGCCCGACGACAATGCGACCCAGAGCGGCGACAAGTTCCGCGCTCACTTCCTCCACGCGATCGGCAGGAACGAAGATGCGGCGAACAGCCGTGCACTTCTGTCCCGTTTTTTGCGTCATGTCCTGCACGACGTTCTGAAGGAACAAGTCAAAGGTTTCCGATGAAGCGTCGACGTCCGCTCCAAGCACGGCCGAGTTGAGTGAGTCGCACTCGAGGTTGACCGGAACGTTGTGAGCAATCAGGTTCGCGTGCCCGCGCAGCTTCGCGCCGGTTCCCGAGGAACCCGTAAAGGCCAAGGTGTCTTGAGCACGCATGTGGTCGAGCAAGTCCCCCGCGCTTCCGCAGATGAACTGAAAAGCACCTTCCGGCAAGATTCCGCTCTCCACGACGATCTCGGCTACGCGCCAAGCGACGAGCGCCGTGGACGTGCCGGGCTTTTCGATCACCGGGACACCCGCTAAAAGTGCGCAAGCGACTTTTTCCATCTGGCCCCACGCGGGGAAGTTGAAGGCGTTGATGTGGACGCCGACGCCGTGGCGCGGAACGCGAATGTGTTGGCCCCAGAAGCGCGCGGTGCGGCCGAGCTGTAGACCGTCGCCGTCGCTCAAGAAGCCGCGATCACCCAGCTTGCGACCGAAACTGGCGTAAGCCGCGAGCGTCCCCGTCGCTCCGTCGATGTCGAACTTCGCGTCGCCCCGCGTGCAGCCGGCGTTGGTCCGCGAGAGGTCGATCAACTCTTCGCGATGCTCGTAGATGGCTCCCGAGAGTGCTTTGAGGAGAGCGCCCCGCTCGGCGAAGGAGAGCGCGCGCAGAGCGGGCCCTCCGACCTCGCGGCCGTGCGCTAGAGCGGCCGCCATATCGACGCCCGTGGCGTCCACCTCGGCGATGGGCTCTTCGGTGGAAGCGTCAACGAGGATGGCCGGTGTGCCCGTGCCGGAGCGCCATTGGCCCCCGACATAGCTCTTGCAAGTGATCATGGATTCGGAAAAACGGGGGTGGTGGCTTGGATGGAGCGCTGGGCGGGGCCGAACTCTCCAATAATGAGGCGGCAATCTAACCCAACTGCCTGGCTTCCGTGTGGAAAGTCGGACGCAAGCGCCTAGCCCGGCTCAAGTTGACGCGTTTTTCCGGTGCGGAGGGCCTGATGGGGTCCGAAACGGCCCCAAGATCCTGTGCCTACCAGGGTTGCCGAACCCGATTCCACACGGAACCCAGTCAGTCCCGGGAGGCCGCTTGCGGGGCGGCGAAGCCCCTTCGTGCCCCGTGAGTCCGCTAGCCACCCGCATCCCCAATAGTTCGGCCAGAATGGCTCAACGAAGCGGGGGGCTACCTGCCGATAGAAACAGCTCCCCTCCCCTCGGCGCGCCCTGGCAGCGCTCCACGCCCCACATGGATTCCACTGGAACGACCTTCATCGGCCTCGCGCTCATCGCGTTCTTCGCGCTACTTCTCATCGGAGGATTGGTGCTCGTCGGCGCGCTGGGGGTCTATGCCTACCGAAGCTTTCAGGCGCAGAGCGCGAACGACGAATCCGGCGCCCAAAGGCCGTGGCTCGCACCGGTTCTGCTCGGAGCCCTGCTCGCCTTCCTGGGCGCACTCGGACTGGCTGGCCTGGTGACCTTCGTTCTGTTCAGCACCCTGACCGGCGCCGCGGGCTTCATCGAAGCTCCCAAGGAAGAGCCGATCGAACCCGCCGCCCCGACGATCGTGATCCGCGAGCCGAAGCCGACTCGCACGAAGCTGGTCGCTGAGCTTCGCGGCTCGCTCAACCCCGAGCTGGTTCAGAAGCTGTCGGACATCACGACCCGACGCCGCGAGCTCGACCTGCGAGTGCGCAGCCGCCAAACCGCGAGCGGAGAGACCTGGATCTACGAGTTCGAGCTACCTCCCCTCGAGTTCGACCCTCAGGCGCTGCAGATGGAAATGCGCGAAGAGCTCGAGGCGAGCGGACTCGTTCCGGTCAGCCTGACGAGCGAGAAGTACGACCGCTGACCTCGCGCTCGCTCGGCGAGCCGTCGCCTTCCCGGGGACTGACTGGCTTCCGTGTGGAAAGCTCTCGCTAAGTGCCTGCGCGATAAGAGGCTCCGGCGATTTTCCCGCTTCGAGGGCCCCGGCGCGTTCATTCGGGCCCAAGTCCAGTAGCAGCAGGAGCTGGGGAGCGGGCTTTCCACACGGAACCCAGTCAGTTCCTCACGGAGCCAACAACACGGAGCCGAGGCGGTTCTCGAGCGCCACAAATTGGCACACTTCTCCCCATGGAGACTCCCGCCCCCGAACCCGCGCGCTTTTTCCAACCCGGCACCTTTGAAGGCGACGTAGCCGTTGTCACGGGCGGAGGCACCGGCCTCGGCCTGGAAATCAGTCGTTCGCTCGCCGCGCTTGGCTCGACGGTCATCATCGCCTCGCGCTCAACGGATCACCATTCCGCGTTCCTCGACGAAGGCCGCGAGCGCGGCTGGAAGGTCGACGCCGTCGAGCTCGACGTGCGCGAGCCGGACGAAGTCCACGCCGCGGCGAACGCCATTATCGAGCGCCATGGAAAGGTCGACATCCTGGTCAACAACGCCGCGGGCAACTTCGTCTGCCCCGCCGAAAAGATGTCGCCACGCGCCTGGCGCTCCGTGCTCGGAATTGTCCTCGACGGGACCTTTTACTGCAGTCGCTCCTTCGGCAAGCACATGATCGGGCGCGGAGAAGGCGGGCGCATGCTCAACGTGGTCGCGACCTACGCCTGGACGGGCATGCCGGGCGTCGCTCACTCGGCGAGCGCGAAGGCCGGCGTTTGGGCTCTGACTAAAACTCTGGCCGCCGAGTGGGCGCGCTTCGGTATCCAGGTCAACTCGATCGCACCCGGTCCCTTTCAGTCCGATGGAGCACGCGCCAACCTGTGGCCAGACGAAGAGATCGAAGAAAAAATTCGCGCGAGCATTCCGCTCCAGCGATTCGCCACCCGCGAAGAGGTCGCCCGACATTCGCTCTACCTACTCACGAAAGAAGCCGGCTACATCACGGGCGACTGCATGGTGGTCGATGGCGGACTCTCGCTGAGCGCTGGTCGCATGTGGGAGCCCGGCGAAAAGCTCACCCGACCGCCGCGACCCCCCAAGGCCTAAGGTTCTTCGATGTCGAACTCTAGAGACCGCAGTCAATTGAGAACGGAACGCACCAACGCCGCATCCGACGAGCTGGATCTACTCTCCGTCGAGGAGGCCCTCGCCGTCTTTCAATCGGAGGATCGCCAGGTCTTTGAAGCCGTCGAGGCGGCGCGCCCCGAAATTGTGCGCGCGATTGAGTGTGTCACGGAAAAGCTGCGCGCCGGCGGTCGGCTGATCTACGTCGGTGCGGGAACCAGTGGGCGGCTCGGCCTGCTGGACGCCGTCGAGTGTCCGCCGACTTTCCACACCGATCCCGCCACGGTGCAGTCCATCCTTGCCGGCGGTGACGGGGCCTTCCTGCAGGCCGTGGAGGGAGCGGAAGACGGTACCGATTCGGCGCGCGAAGAGATTCAACGTCGCGAGGTTGGAAGCGACGACGTTGTGTTCGGGATTTCGGCCGGTGGCACGACACCCTTTGTTCACGCAGCTCTCGATGAAGCGCGCTCCCGTTCGGCCGCCACCATTTTCTTCGCGTGTGTCTCGCGTGAAGAGGTGCCCGACCGCGCAGACCTCTCGATTCGAGTGCTCACCGGTCCCGAAGTCTTGGCCGGTAGCACGCGACTCAAAGCGGGAACCGCGACCAAGCTGGTCCTCAACTCAATCACGACGCTGGTCATGACGCAGCTCGGCCGCGTCCACGGCAATCAGATGGTCGACCTCTCGGTAACCAACCAAAAGCTGCGCGAGCGCGCGGAGCGCCTGATCATGGGACTCGCCGACGTCGATCGGGAGCGCGCCGCGGAGCTGCTCATCGCCGCGAACGACCGCGTCAAAGTGGCGGTCGTCATGGCTCTGCGCGAGCTCAGTGCGGGTGAAGCTCTAGAGCACCTGCTCGTTCATCGCGACGTCTTGCGCGACGCACTCGCTTCGAACGGATAATCACTCGGGAGCGAAGCGCCGCTCGAGGTGACTACTCGGGGTGCAGCAGCTCGCCCGCGCGGCGAGCGAGCGCCGCCCAGTTAAAACTCGGTCCCGGATCGGTCTTACTCGCGGAGATGTGCTGGTGCCCGAGAATCCCGCGATAGCGCTCGAGTTGCCGAGCGCTCATCACATCACTTCGAATGCGGCTGGGGCCCTCTGTCGGGAACCGCAGGTCGAGGTTGGGAAGGTAGCGAACGAGCGCGGCCGTCAGATGCGCGAGCGTTTCGTACTGCTCGGGCGTGAAGTCGTATTGCTCGAGCGCCTGACCGTTGATTTCGCCGCGTAGCTTTTGGTGGCGGGCCGGGCGGCCGATGAAGCCGTTCGTTTTCACTCCGCCTGTGCCCAGCGAACGGGGAACCGTAATGCGCGGCCCCCGTCCATCCACGGCATACCAAGTGGCCAGCTCGTTACTGCCTCTCGGATAGGCTCCGATGTTCGCGATCTCGACACCGATCGAGCGAGCATTGGCTTCGCGCGCGTGCCAAGCCGTCTCGGCGAGATCGAGGGTCTGGTAGAGCGTGCCGTCGATGTCGAGCAGGAAGTGAACGGAGAGCCCGCGCGCTTCCAGCACTCGAAAGCACTCGCGGCTTACGCCGCAGACATCGTAGTGCAGGACGAATTGGTCGATGGACTCACGCGGGTCACTCTGCCTACCGCGCGCGAAGTTCGCTCGCTCTTTGCTTCGACCGTAGGCGTTGTAGCCACCGGCGTCGTTCCAGAGCACTACGGGAACACCAATGGGAATCCGCTTGCCGGCGATCACGATCTCGGTACCGGTTCGCACCAGTTTGCGCGTGACTTCCGGCGCCTTGGAAGCACTCGCGGCCTGAAGCGACTTGCCTCGAGCCCAGGGGCGTCCCGGAGACGGAGTCGCCGTGGGACTGACGCAGGCGATGCTCCCGAAAATCGGCAAGCAGTAAAGCGAGCCGAGCGCGAGCAAATGGGTGAGGGATCTCATGCGAGGAGGAGCCCGAGATTCGCGGCTCACGCTCCCCAGCATAGACCATGGAGCCCGCCTGGCCTCGGGGTTGTTCGAGGATGCGGGAGCTCGGCCCGGCCGAGAACTCGCGTCGTCTGGGAAGGCCGTCAGGCCCGGAGCGGTTCGGGTTGGTTCTACTTCCGTCCCGAGCCAAGGCTTAGGGATGGGCCCATCACCGGGCCCCGTCCGTTCCGAAGGAAACCCTTCGGGTGCAATCCCCGCGCGCGTCGTCGATCAGCTCTTGGTCTCGGCCATCTCCATGATCCAGGGCAGTTCGATTTGCTCGAACGCCCGATTCTCACCGCTGAGCGCGAGCTGGTTGTCCACGTCGATGTAGACGGCAACCTGAAGGCCGATGTTGAGGCAAAAGACGAGGGCGAAGGCTACGGCTTGACGGCTCGCGCTGAGGGAGAGCTCTCCGAAAGCATCGAGGACCAAGTCACCTTCGTCGCGACCGCCGCCACAAACTTTTCGCGTAGCCTTCTCCTCCATGCGAATGCGAACCCAGCTGTGAAGGGCGTGCATAAAGAGAACGGCGCTGCCGAAAGCCACGAGCTTGTGAGTGCCCGCGGTGAGGCCGACCGTGAGCAGCGCGACCAGTACGCCGCAGAAGAGCAGAGCGAGCAAGACGCGGAGCAGGCTGTGAATTTGCCAGCGGTAGTAGCGGTGCAGAAGCGTTCTCGATTGAAGTCGCGTAAAGCTGGTCGAGCTCGTGACGGTGTTCGAGACCTCGGAGGCCGGACCGGGCAAGAGATCGCTGATGCCGTCCATTAAGCTGCAGAGTCCGGGATGGTTCATGAAGAACCATTCCATCCAGCCCCCCGTCTGGCGATCGGAGCTGTGGCGCGGCAAATAAGTACCGGCCAAGAAAGACGTACGGCGAACCCGTAGCCCGTGAACCACTCCGACGACCGCTACTGCGAGCAGTGCCAACAGAGACATAATTTGCATTTCAATCCCCCGAGAACTCGACGCTCCACTTGCCCCCCCCGGGTAAGTGGTCTTCCCCACGGGAGCACCTTCGGTCCAGCTCCCAAGCGCTCTTTAGCAATCCGAAAGTGCGGTACAGAGCTCATACAAGGTCGCCACGCTCTCGATACGAACCGGCTCCTCTGCGCGAGTTCGCGCGGGTTTTGGAGTCGTAAAAACCCCCGCCATCTCGCCTGAGATGGCCCTAGAGGCGAACAGTTTTCTCCGGGTCATCGCGCGCCGCCATGAGGGTTTCCTCATGGGCTCGCGACTCGAGAGCGAGAGACACGTTCGGGCTTCACCGACCTCCGAACGAGCCGGAACTCCCCCACCTGAGTTCAGCGAAGAGCTTCTCGATCGACGCTAGATCGTCGCGCCACCACAAGAGGAACCGCTGCCCGCCGTACAACCGAAGCAGTGTCGCCCGGTGACGATCTGTCGATTGGAGAGAGCGCTTAGATCGAAGTCTTGGATGCGCCGGGGCTGCCCCGGAGCGAGCTCGAGCTCGAGCATCTGGTTGAAGTCACAATCAAACAAGCGACCATCCCAACCGACGCTGATCGTATTGCGGCACATCACTCCGTTCACGGCTTCGGGATTGAAGGCGTCCACCAAGGTCTGCATGTAGCTCGCCAGATTCCCCGAAGACTCCAGCCACTCGAGGTAGCGGCTAATCGGCATATTGGTAATCGAGAACAGGGAACTGAACTCGATGTCGTAGCGCGTCTTCATCTCGCGCTTCCAATCCGCCTCAATCGTGGCTTGGCCCGCCGGCAAAAACGCTCCGACAGGATTGGTCACAAGCACGAGCCGCAGACCCGTTCCCTCGCGACCGTAGCCGAGCTCATTCAAGATCCGAAGCGCTTCGATCGAGACCTCAAAGACGCCATCCCCGCGTTGACGATCGGTGCCGAGCGCGCGGTAGTGCGGCAGAGAACAAACGATTTCAACCCCGTGGTCGGCCAGGAATCGGGGAAGGGTTTGATAGCGCTTCGCGAGCAAGATCGTCAGGTTGCAACGATCGATCACGTGTCGGCCCAAGCGCGTCGATTCTTCGACGATGTACCGAAACTCCGGACACATCTCCGGTGCCCCGCCCGTGATATCGACGGTCGGGATATCCGTCTCGGCTAAGACGCGCATGCACGCCTCCGCCACCTCGCGAGACATATTCTCTTTGCGATCGGGGCCGGCATCCACGTGACAGTGAGCACAGGTTTGATTGCAGACGCGGCCTAGGTTGACCTGAAAGATATCGACACCCGTGGCGGTCAAAGTGCCGAGACCGGCCGTCTCTAATCGGCGGTCGAAATCGGCGCCTTCGGAGAGCGGGAGCGAATCCAGCAGCTCGATCTGGTGGGACGCCATCGCCAGCGGGTTGTTCGTGCGGTTGAGCGTCGGCAAGACCGTCAGCTTCTTCGTGGATTCCGGCATCGTGATTACATTCCCAGTCCGTCGGCGGTCTCGCGCATCTGCATCCCGTGTATCAGTGCCGCTCCGCCCTTAATGGCCGACGCAACGTGAACGACCTCGGTCAGCTGCTCCACATCATAGCCCTTCTTGAGGGCGTCCTTGGTATAAGCCTCGATGCAGTACGGGCACTGCACCGCATGTGAGACACCGAGAGCAATCAAACTCTTCTCACGAGCGGAGAGCGCACCGTCTTCCATGGCCGCGCCGTACCACTCGAAGAACTTCTTGCCTAGGTCGGGAGCGTGTTCGGAGATGGAGTGAAAGTTCGCGAGGTGATCGGGATTGTAGTAGCTGGTCATGGGGGTCGTCCTTTGCGGGGCTAGCATCGCGGATCACGACCGCTCTTCGCAACCGGATAGAACTGACTGGGTTCCGTGTTGGTGAGCTCGCCCTGAGTCCTTGCCCTGGAAGGACTTGCTTTTGTTCTGGTCCATTCGAGGGCCTCGCCGCAGTTTTTGCTCTAGAACTGAAGGCTGGAGCGGGAGTTAGGAGAGTCTTCCCACACCAAACCCAGTCAGTTCGCTGGTCCAACGTGTATTCGAGATCGGCTCGCTCTGTCCGCATCCCCCAACCTCGAGCCGAACGCGATCTCGATTTTTCGCGAACAAAGCCTGAAACCATCTGCAGCGAACGCGGTCTCATTGATGTGAAGACTGTTCGAGTTCATGGGGCCTGCCTGGTCGGAACCGATGCCGAGCTCGTAACTGTCGAGGCACGGTTTATCGAAGCGGCGGAGGGTCGCACGGAAATCTTGCTCTCCGGATTGCCCGATCCGGTGATTCGCGAGAGTCGAGGGCGACTCCAGTGTGCGCTCTCCGAGAACCACCTCTACTTGCCGCCCGGTCGGCTGTACCTCAACCTGGTTCCCGCCGGTCGTCGTAAGGCCGGAGAGATTCTGGACCTCCCGCTCGCCATCGGTGCGGCTGCGGCGGCAGGGCATCTCGACCCGCGCTCGCTTCAAGACGTGCTGCTCCTCGGCGAGCTCGGCATTGACGGACGACTTCACGGAGGTCCCGGCGCGCTTGCGGCCGCCGCGCTCGCGCTGGAGCACGGCTTCTCCCGTCTCGTCGCACCGGTCGCGGCTGCGCGGCAAGCCGCCTTCGTGCCCGGAGTCGCCGTCTTCGCCTGCCAGAGTCTCAGTGAGGTTGCCGGATTCCTGGCGGGCTCCGGACGACCGAAGGCGGAACCCATCGGAGTCGCGGACTCGATTCCGTCGCCGAGTCCCACGCGGCTCGGTGCGATCCGCGGTCAGGAAGTGGGGTTGGAGGCCTTGAGTGTGGCGGCCACCGGTGGTCACGCGCTCTTGATGGTCGGTCCGCCCGGTACTGGCAAGAGCCTCCTCGCTCGAGCTCTGATCGACCTCTTGCCCGAGCTCGAGCTCGACGAGCGCATCGAGTTGACGCGCATCGAGAGTGCGAGCGGCAAGTGGTCCAAGGGGCTCGTAAGTCGGCGCCCCTTTCGCGCTCCCCATCACACGACGAGCTACGCGGGTTTAGTCGGCGGCGGCTCTCCTCCGCGCCCAGGCGAGATCACGCTCGCTCATCGCGGCATTCTCTTTCTCGACGAGCTCCCGGAGTTCAAGCGCGAAGTGCTCGAGTGCCTTCGTCAACCCTTGGAAGAAGGTGAAATCTCAATTGCGCGTGCGGGCGTACAGCTCAACCTACCGGCCAACTTCCAGCTCGTCGCAGCCATGAATCCGTGTCCCTGTGGATATTGCGGACATCCGCGCGTTCCCTGCCGGTGTTCCGAGCGGGAGATTTGGCGCTATCGGAGCCGCGTGTCCGGACCTCTGCTCGACCGTATGGACCTCACGGTCGAGCTGGGATCACCGGACTTGAAGGAGCTAACCGATCGCCCGATCGCAGGCACGGAAGCAGCGATCAAAGAACGCATGCAACGCGTCGCGGCTGCTCGCGAACGCGCCGCTCAGCGAGGCGCGGGGGTTCGAACGGCAGAGCTCACGTCGGACCTGCTCGACGAGTACTGCCCTCTGAGCCGAAGCGCCTCCCACATGTTCGAGGAAGTCAGAGAGAAGCGCGAGCTCTCAGCACGTGCGGTCCAGAGCCTGCGTCGAATTGCGCGAACCCTCGCCGATCTGGACGAGTGCGAGAAAGTGAAGGACGAACACTTCTACCGCGCGATCAGCCTGCGCGCCCCACTGACCTAAGCGATGAGACGGTCAGTTCTCTTCCACAATCAAGCGCGGCCGAAGCTGGCGCGTCGATGCCGGGCTCGGACGGTCGACTTGAAGTTCGCGCTGCCTGCGAGCGCGATCTTTTCGAAGTGCCTCATCGTAGCTGGCGCGAGTCGTTCGGATGGCCACCGGACCACCGGACTGCAATCGGTACAGCACCAATTCTTTTCCGATGAAGATGTACTCGCCCGCGAGTGATCCACCCCTACGCCGGAGGACGAGCCGACGCGCGAGGTGAGGCGCGCTGGGAAGCAGCGCCATTCGCTTGACTGAGGCGGTCCACTCCTCGACGCGGTTCGACACGGGGTTGAAGATGTCGAAGCGCCCTCCCAGAAACTGTCCCTCACGAACATGGTCGACGAGATAGAGCGGAAGAAGCGCCCCCGACTCGGGCTGCTTCTCGTATCGGACACCGTCGCCGCCACTCCAGTCGACACTGCTGAGCGACTCACCTTCCGGGCCCCAGTCGACCATCACCGTGCGCCCCGAGCGCAATCGGGTCTCGCGCCAAATCAGTCGCGGTCCCGCATCGGTTTGCATCTCGACGTGAAGGACGCGCGTCTTGATGGGAAAGTAGTCGATGCGCATCTCGGCGCGCATCGCGTCGCCAGTTGCACCGACGTGAACCGCAGCCACGCCCAAGTCGTCGAGACGCGAGTGAAGCTTGAAGTACTCGTGACGAGTTCCCGGCTGCTCCGGCATCTCGAAGGCGACCACTTCGCCGCTCTCGAAGGGTGAAGTGCGGACCTTCGCGTCCCCATCGTTCGCAAGGGTCGTCCGAGCACTGGAGAGTGCCAGAACGAGCGCTGCTGAAGCGGCGCTCTTCGACAGCATGGAGAGGAACGAGAATCCGGACGTATAAGGCATAGCGATCGGCTCGCGAGAGCCGAGAGAGCTATCGGGTCCAGAGCCGCAGGGCTTGAGGGCTGCCCCGCAAGCTCCGGGGCCACCCCTCCCATCAGGCAACACCCCCTATCAGTGCAGTGCTCCTATCAGGCTGGTGCTCCTATCAGGGCAGTGATCCCTCAGGGCAGTGCTCCCTCAGTGCAGTGATCCCTCAGGGCAGTGATCCCCTCAGGGCAGGGCTCGGTCCAGTCCGCGGATCGCAAAGATGCAGCCCGCCGCAACCAGCAGCAACGAGATCAAAACGCCCGGATAGAGCGGAGTCTGGAGCCGATCGCGCAGGTCGATCCAAGCCACGTGACGAAAGCCTTGGTGGCGCTCCTTGGCGGGTTCGACCGAGGGGCTCTCGGATCTATTAACGATGATCCTATCCGGGTCGAGGCCTTCCGAGGCGGAGATCCACTCGCTGCGGTCGGCCAAGAAGATCGTATCGATGGGAAACACCTCGCCTTGCCCAGCCAAGCGGTGCCGGAGAATTCGCCAGCTTGCCCACGGTTCAGCAAGGCCGAGAGACCAGTGTGCTTTCCGGTAGAGGAACTCGGAGTCTGGGGCACGATAAGACGCGGACACGGAATCGGCGCCGAAGGCATTGCCCATCAACTCTTGGTAGGTCCCGCTGCCCGTCAAGACCCCGGAGAGGTTGGTGATGAGCCCGAACACACAGAGCGCGTGAGTCCACCGGCGAGTCCAATCCTTCCGCGAGAGGCGGTCGAGGGCGAGCGCAACCCCGAGCCAAAGGAAGGGCATGGCGGGCAACAACCGTCCCGGACCGAAGCCCCAGGATTCGGTCTCCTCGAGCGGCGCTTGCGAGACCCACAGGATCGGCACGCTGACCAGAACGACGCAAACCGGCCATAGTCGCCCACCTTGCCGAAAGCCGTAGGCGAGACCGACCGGCGCAATGAGAACGAGCGGAGCCAGCCAGAGCAGTCCGCGTCCGGGAGCCAAGAGAGAGAGCGCTAAATCCGAGAGTGGACGGGTGGAGCCGACTGCGAAGAGCTCTCCGGCAACCCCGGAGATAGAACCGGATCGGGCTTGGTTCGCGACGGCGGTGAGAGCAATCGCGAACAGCAAGGGAAGCATCATCCACAGCGTGTCCACCCAGTGCCCAATGCGCCAGGTCTGGCGCAGAAAGAGCGCATGTCGGGCGAGCCCACGATAGCCAGCAAAGATGGCCATCACCGTCGCGATATATAGGATCAGGATGGCTGGCCAAATCTCTGGCCGAGTGAGGAAGGTCATCCCCTGCGAGATCCCGATGAAGACCAAGTCGGTTCGGCGCGGACGGCGCAGTCGCTCGAAGCGTTCGCGCGCTCTCAGCAAGAGGTGAAAGGCGAGGAACAGGAAGAACGCGACCTGAATCTCGGTGGACGAGCTGCGAGCCTGTGGCCAGACAAAGCTGCAGAGGATGAAGACCAAGCCGCTGAGCCACGCGTGCTTGCGACCGACACCGATACGCCGCGCGGAGAGCACCACCAGCCACGCGGTAATCGCTGCCAGGAGCGAGTTCTTCCAACCGACGAAGAGGTGCGCCAGGTACTCACTCTGCTCGACGGGAAGCGAATTCGCGTGACGCGCTTCCAAGTTTTCGAGCCCCGTCGCAAGCAGAACTCCGGTCCAGTAGAGCGGTATGGAGGCGATCGAAGCTCCGAGCGGGCGGGTCGAACGAAACTGGCCCGGAGAGGGCTGCCACAAGAGGTTGTCATCCGCTATCAAGCGAGCGGCTTCCGGCGTGCCTTCGAGGTTGCCCGAGTTGAGCCGCGCAAGCGAACGCGTCGTCTGATAGTCGAGCTCGGCCTCTCGGTTATCGGAGAGCCCGCCAAAACTCAGAGTGAGCAGTCCGAGGAGAATCAAGAACGCCGACTGCGCGCAGATACTATCCCCCGAACGGACGGCTGCGATTCGAACGAAGGGGCTCATCGTTTCTCCCCTTTCAGTTCCGCCGCGAGGCTCCGAGGCCAAGCGAAAACCGATGATGCACCGACACGCTTGACTTCTTCATAGCCTGCCGCCTCGACGATCGAATCGATCCGGGGGTGAGCATTCCGATCGGATGAAGTAATCAAGAGCAGGCCGGGCCCGGTGCCGTGCAGCAACTCTACTTTTGCAGGAGAGAGTTCGCCACCACCGAGGTATAGCAGCCAGAGGACGCGCATGCGCGCTTCCCAGCCCGGCGTCGCCTGCGCGAGCACCTGCGACGGTCGATCAACGAAGAGCGACATCCCGGTGAACGGCGCCGCCTCGTGCCCCTGCAAGTTGAGAGTCGGATTCGTAAACGCGTGGGCGCCTGGCCCGTACACCGGCGCCGTGTCTCGAAGACAATTCACAATCAGAACAGCGTCGTTCCTTCCGCTGAGCCGCAGCTCCGAAAGCCATCGGTAGAGCGACTCCAACTCGAACGGCTCGCCGCTCTGGCTCGGTGAAGCTTGGGGGTAAATCGCGAGCGGCTCTTCGGCAAGTGGAAGGTCTTGATTGGAGAGCGCGTAGTAGCTCGCGAAACCCAGCCCGTTTCCGACTCCGCCCCCAACCAATAAGAGTGCGAGGAGCACGCGCCCTGCGAAGCGCGCCCACTTGCCGTGAGCAAAGAGCTCGACCAATCCGCCGGCGGCCAGCAGAGCCAGGGGAATCGCGGCGAGTCGGATCAGCTTGTACTGATTGTCGTAGGGCAACACGACGACCAGGTGCAGCACGAGCGGCAGAGCGGAAGCGAGGGCGAGCAAGCCGAGCGCTCGACGTCGCGCATCCTCCTCGATGTTCGCCGCACTGCTCTTTCGAACCAGGAGCACGAGCGCGGGCACAGCCAAGAGCAGAATCGGCGCGACGGTCCCCCACAAGACTCCATCCCGCCAGGCGAACTCGATGGACTCTCCGGCGTAGTGCTCGCCCGCACGAAGGACCAGCCACGCGCCGGGCAGCGCCCACAGAACGAACGCAACCAAGAAGCGCATGCGGGCACCCTTCGAGATGAGGAGCGCGGAAGTCAGCGTGCTCCCGATCCCAACCGCGCCGACGATGGGATTCACGGCGAAGGCCGCTCCATTCAGAGCGGCAGCCGCTCCCACCCAGGGTTTCGCGGCGCCCCGAATCGCGTGCACCGCGCACATCAAACCGCCTGCGAACAGAGCGAGCGCTGTCGGATAGGAGGACAGGTTTCCGAATTTCGAAAAGCCAAAGGCGAGCCGCGGGTCCCAGGCTCCGACGGTGAGGCGCAGCGAGTCCAAGACTTCCAAGCTGGTTGTCGGCGCGGTCCAGCTGCGCGAGTGAAAGAGCCAGACCAAGCCCCCCATCGCATTGAGACCCAACAAGGCGAGCACGACTCCAAGCCGCTCGCGCTTGCCGCTCCCGAAACAAGGCGCCGCGGTGAAAAAGAAGACGACCGGCAAGACCATGACCGCCCAGAGGTTGGTGAGCGAGAGAGCCAGCGTCGGCGCGATCGACAGTGCGCGTGAGAACAGAGCGCCGATCGCGTGCCAGAACCAGTAGTAGCCGAGCTCCTCACCCGCCATCCAGGGATGGCCGG
Organism: Planctomycetota bacterium; assembly: GCA_029259635.1. Lineage (GTDB taxonomy): Bacteria > Planctomycetota > UBA1135 > UBA1135 > OFTM34. Next base: position 28,194 of record JAJDEU010000028.1, read on the forward strand.
GCGGCACGGCGCGATCTACGGCGAGCACGAGCCCCGAATGCAGTAGGCCGTGATAGGAAGCGCGCGGCGCACTGCCGCGAAACAACAAGAGCCAGACCGCCGCGCCGGCGAGCAGACCGAGGCCAAGCGCAAACCAGGCGGTGCGGCCGAGGCGCTGGTGCTTCAACGCGCGGCCCATGCCGAAGGGTTGAAGGATTCCGAGGATGAAAAAACAGCCGGCGACCGATTGGTCGGCGGGAAGCATCAGGTGCAAAGCGAGATAGATCGAAGTGGCGAAGACCGGCGAGAGGAGCGCGGAGACGGTCAGCACTTTGAAGAGCGAGGGCGCAGGCGGCGAGACGCGCAGGACGAGCGGCAGAGCGCCGACGAAAAAGAACAGGAGCACGCCGGGAATCCGGGCGAGCGACGGGGGCAACACGCTCAGGCTCGCGAGCGCGCCGAGAACACCGAGCGCGCTGAGCACGAGGCAGAGCGGGTTGAGCAAAATCGTCTTCGCCTCGCCTTCGCGAGGACTCAGTTCCTCACTCATTCGCCGGCCGCTCCCTCCGGAGGAGTGCTCGATGGATTCGGCTCATCCGAGCCAGACTCGCGCGGATCGGGTTCCTGTACTTCGAAGTAGCCGAGCTTCTCCAACTCTCGCCGTCGCTCCGGCGAGATCTCACCGTTCGCCGTGCAAATCGGATTCAGCTTCGACACCCAAGTCCGCAGCCGCTCCTCCAACTGCGCTCCGATCTCTGGATGCTGATCGAGCACATCGCGCAACTGGAACGGATCCATCCGCACGTTGTAGAGCGCCCGTTCGGCAATCGGGTAGGCCCCCGCTGGCGGATCCGTCGGCTCAACTCGATCGGGATTCCAGACGTAGCGCCAGTCCTCCGTTCGAATGGAAAAAATCTGATCCTGCCAGACGGCGAAAGCCGCGCGCGGTTCGATGGGCCGATCATCGAGCAGCGGCAAGAGCGAACGACCGCGCACGCCGCTCGGAATCGGAAGCTCAAACCAATCGAGCAGTGTGGGCATCAAGTCTTGGAGTTCGACGATCTCCCCCATCACACGTCGCGCGGTCAAGCTCTCGGGATGGCGAAAGAACAGAGGCACGTGCAGAACGGTGTCGTAGAGCGACTTGGAATGTGCCCAATAGTCGCCGCGTTGATGGAGCTCTTCACCGTGATCCGCGGCGAAGATCAAGAGGCAATCGTCGAGGACGTTGACGGGCTGAGCGCTGAGTTCGCCCGAGAGAACTTCGACGAACAGCGAGATCAAATGATCGGCGCGTGCGACTTCGCCGTCGTAGAGCGCGCGCACGTGTTCGATGTCCGTGCGCGAGAGCGACACCGCATTGCGATAGGCGTCATCGAGAAACTCGCGTGAGCCGTTCGCAGTTCCGGCGTAGTTCGGATTGGTAAAGAGCAGCCGGTAGTCGATGCCTTCGAGCGGCTCGGGTTCGTAGGGCATGTGTGGCCCCATCAAGTGCAGCCACAGAAAGAACGGCGCTCCGCTCCCCAGGTCTCGCGCGCGCAGCCAGGCGGTGGCTTTCGTGACCACTTCCAGGTCGCGTTCCGAACCGTAGCTCGTGTCCAACGAATCGAAGCCGCGCTCGATTCCGGAGCGATTCGCGAGTAGCGGATTGGCGGTGAAGGCCGCCGTGTCAAAGCCCGCTTGAGAGAAGCTCGCGGCCAAGGTGGGCACGCTGTCACACAGAGTGTTTCCGTTGTCGATCGAGCCGTGCTCCATCGGAGGGCGACCGGTGAAGACGGTCGCCATGGATGGGAAGGTCATACCGCGCGGTGCGAAAGCGCGAGCGAAGAGGACGCCCTCATTGGCGAGCTGGTCGAGGCTGCGTCGGCCGCTGTCCGTGCTGAGGCCAGCGGCTGCGACGCCAGCCAGATCGGTCGTGGCGCGCGAGTGCCCCCAGGACGACATGCGGCTGGCGCTGAGCGTATCGACGGTGATGAGCACGACGTGGCGCGGTGGAACACCCTCGCGCCCCGAGCCGGAGCAGCTCGCCAAGTACAACACGGCTCCGCCGCTCACCAGCCCGATGAGCCGTCGAACCCGCCCCGACGTCGACGCCCCTGGCGATTCCCCGCTCGGCTTCCCCGCAAGCTTCGTGACCCAAGACAACATGCGCGGCATTCTACGTGCCGAGGCGCGCCGAAACCCGCCCCGGTCTTGGACATGTCGCCCCCCGAAACCAACCCGGCCACCCGCTCGGACGTACAGGACGCTCGAATGTCCACGCGCCTCATCGACCTCCTCCGCGATCGGGGCCTCTGGGCCGTTCTGGTCGTCGCCGCCGTGGTGCGAGTGGTCATCGGCTTTGACCTGTGGTTCTCCGACCCGCTCGCTCGGGTCCCGCTCTCCGACCCGGACTACTACCACGCTTGGGCCAGCGCCCTCGCCGCCGGGGAAAATTTCCGAGAACACTCGCCCTACTGGCTGCCGCCGCTCTATCCCTGGACGCTCGGTCTCTTCTTCCGCCTCGCCGGTCCTCTGATCGGCGCCACGCTCATCGCGCAAGCCCTGCTCGGTCTGCTCTCGACAGCTCTGCTCTTTTTGCTCTCTCATCGCGTCGCCGGCCGCCGCGCCGCCATCGCCGCGGGCCTGCTCTGGACCCTGTACGCACCGGTCATCTTTTTTGAGAGCCGCTTGCTGCCGGTCAATCTCGCAATCCCGCTCTCGCTCCTCGCTCTCCATGTTTTAGTTCGCTACGAGCATCGACTCGCGACTCCGAAGGAGAGCGGGCTTCGCAAGCCCGGCCTCGCCCTCCCCGCCCTCGCCGGAGTCATTCTCGGCTTCGCCTCTATGGCGCGTCCCAACCTCCTGCTCGCCGCGCCCGCGATCGTCGCCTCGCTCTTCCTTTTCCGGCGGACTCTTCGGCCCACCATCGCGGGAGCGGCGGCGCTGCTCCTCGGTCTCTTAATCGGAATCGCGCCGAGCCTCGCGGAAAACTTCTCACGCAGCGGCGACCTCATCCCCGTCACCGCGAACGGCGGCATCAACTTTTGGTTCGGGAATAATGAAGCCGCTCACGGAACTTTCCATGCGCCGTCACCGGAGTGGGGATCCATCGGAACTCAACGAGACGTCTCGGTCGCGATCGCGACGGAAGCTCTCGGACTTCAAGAACCGGTGAGCGAGAGCGTCGCTTCCGCGTGGTGGTTTGCGCGCGGACGCCAATACCTGATCGATTCGCCTCTCTCCGCTCTGCGTCTGTGGGGCCTAAAACTAGCCGACACGATTTCCTCTACCGAGTTCGGCATTCAGTACTTCCCCGCGGCTATCCGCAGGCTGGCGCCCAGTCTCTGGATCGGAGCGCTGCCGTTCGGACTTCTCCTCGCCCTCGGCGTGCTCGGTCTTCACGATCCAAAGCGAGCGGTTTCTCACGGCCGCGCGGTGCTCTTCGGTTGGCTCTTCGCGGGCTTGCTCGCGTCGCTGCTCTACTTCACCTACTCGCGTTTTCGCCTTCCGATCCTCGTCGCCTGGATGCCTTTTACGGGACGAGGAGCGATCGTCTTACTCGACGCCCTTCGCTCGCGGGTCGCCCTTCCCGCTGGTCGAGTCGCCGCAGCCGTCGCGCTACTCGTGCTCTCCTTCATTCCGTTCGAGGGAGAGTATCCGCGCCAGCTCGAAGCCAACACGCTGGTCGACGCAGGGCTTGCCGCAGAGAGCCTCGGCGATTCCGACCGCGCCCTCGAGCTGTTTCGCGATTCGCTGGAGTTGGTTCCCGTCAATCCGCGCGCCATGGTCGAGGTGGCGAAGAACCAAGAAGCACGCGGCGACCATGCTGCGGCATTTATCGCGTTTCAGTCGGCCTGGGAGATGCCCGGCGACTACCCGCCCGCACGCCTCTATTTTTGCCGCTTGCTCCTGGGTTCGGAAACACTCTCGCAGCGTGATCCGGCCCGAGCGGTTCAAGTGTTGCGCCGAGCGCTCGGGCGAGAATCGCGTGCGGACTTAGACACGAGAATCATGCTCGCAACGGCACTGATCGACTATCCGGAATTCAGCGAGGCTCCGGACGAAGCGCGAACGCTGGTCAACGAGGTCCTGAAGCTCGACGCCGATCACCCCGCGGCCCGCGGCGTCCTTCGCTACCTCGACGAGAACCTCTAGCCGCCGGTCGGCCCCAGCTCCCCGAGCAGCCAAGCGTTGTACTTGGACTCCACCATTTCCGGGGCGAGTGCGATAAATTCGGGCACCTCGAAGGGGTGTTGAGCGGAGACCCACTCCTCGGCGAGCGACAATTTCTCGTCCGTGGTCTTCAGGACCATCAGCACTTCAGCGGACTCTTCGACGGCTCCTTGCCAGCGGTAGATACTCCGCACCCCGCCGATCAGATTGACGCAGGCCGCGAGCCGCGCCTCGACCAAGCCACGCGCCAACCGCTCGGCAGTTTCGGAGTCCGGAGCGGTCACGAACACGATTCGCACTTCAGCCATGCCCCAAATTCTACCGTGACCCGCCGGTCGCCTCTCGCGCAACCGCGGGCTCCCGCTACAATTCCGCGCAGTGTCCACCGCCCATCCCCCTCATCGACCATCGCTCCTGGAGCGAATGGTACTCGCCGGCCTCAGCATCTTGCCGAGCGCCGCCATGCGCCCCTTCGCAGCGCGCTACTTCGCCGGCGAAGAGCTGAGCGATGCTGTCGCAAAGCTGCGCGAGCTCGGCGCAAAAGGACACACGGGAATCCTCGATATTCTCGGCGAGAACGTCACGACGGAGGTCGAGGCTCGCGGCGTCCTTGCCGACTATATCGTGGCCGCGAAGAGCGTGAAGGAGAACGGACTCGAAGCCTACATCTCCGTTAAACCCACGCACTTTGGTCTCACGATTTCTACCGAGCTGGCGCTTGAACTCTACGACCAACTCGCCAGCGCATGTTCCGAGCTCGGCATCTTCCTGCGGGTCGAGATGGAAGATCATCCGACGATCGACGCGACGCTCGAAATTTTCGAGGCTTTGCGCAAGCGACATGACAACGTCGGCCTCGTTTTGCAATCGCGCCTCTTCCGAACGCCTGCCGATATCGAACGCCTTGCGCCCGGCCCGCTCCACATTCGACTCGTCAAGGGCATCTACCTCGAGCCTGCTGAGATCGCCTTCACCGGTGTCGAGGACATTCGCCGCGCTTTCTTCGAAGTGGCCAAGCAGCTCTTCGAGCGCGGCGCCTTCGTCTCGCTCGCCACCCACGACGACATTCTCAGCGCCGAGCTCGAACAACTGATTCAACGCGAAGAGCTAGGAAGCGATCGCTACGAGTTCCAGGTGTTGCTCGGTGTTCGCGAAGCCCTCTGGGCCGTGTGGCAAAAAGCCGGACACCCCGTTCGTGTCTACGTCCCCTTCGGTCGAAACTGGCGCGCCTATAGCCTTCGACGCTTGGGAAAGAATCCCGAGCTCCTGCGCGCTATCGTCAAGAACACCTTCCGAAGAGGTTAGGCGCCTAGAACTGCGCGCTGATCCAGCTTCGCGCGTTCGCCGATCTACTTGCCGACCTCGAGCCGACGCGCGAGAATTTCGCTTAACTCGCCCGTCTCGTAGATCTTCTGCTGGGTTGTGCGGTAGTCGTAAGCGACTCGATGCCAAGTCACTTGGTCATCTTCGAGCACGGCATAGCAGGCTCGGTTATCCCCATCACGCGGCTGACCGGTGGAACCGACGTTGATGAAGAACTTTTCGCCCGCGGGCAGCGGCAGGGTCAGAGTATCGGCGCCGTTCAAGCTCTGAAAACGCAGCTTCTCGTCGTGCAAGCCGGGGTGGTGTGTGTGCCCGGCAACGGCGATTCCATCGAAGGAAGCGAAGACCGCGCGCAACTTCTCGGGGTTGAGAATGCCATCGGTGTTGAGCACGTACTCGCGCACCGGATTGCGCGGAGATCCGTGCACGAACAGAAATCGTCCTTCGCGATACTTCACCGGTAAGTCGGCCAGCCAACTCCAGCGGGACTTTTTCTCCGATGAGCTCCACCAGTGCGGAGCCATCCGGCGGCGCGTGTACTCGACGGCGCCGCGCGCGTGGGAGTTGAAGTCCGAAGCACCGTGAAATAGCGCCTCGTCATGGTTACCCATCAAGCACCAGCTCGCGTGGCCACGAACAAAGTCGACGCAAAACTCCGGCTCGGGGCCGTAGCCGATGACGTCTCCCAAGCACGCGATCTCCTCGACGCCAATCGACTGAATGTGATCGAAGACCGCCTCGAGAGCTTCGCGGTTCGAGTGCAGGTCACTGATGAGAGCGATCTTCATGAACTCGGCCCCACAGAAGCGCTAAAGCCCTCCAAGGCCGCCGCGAGCATGCGTTCGCGAACCGACGAGAGGGAACCCTCGATGGTCGCGCCGGAAGCTTTTTGATGTCCGCCTCCACCGAATTTTCGCGCGAGCGCGTTGACGTCATAGTCCGTTTTGCTTCGCGCCGAGAGCTTGCACTGATCGCCTTCCAACTCGCGCAAAAATAAGACGACCTCGACACCTTCGACGGCACGCAGGACGTCCATGGCCGGATCGCTATCCGCTTGCTTCGTAACGATCGGGTCGGCGAACGGAAGCTCAAACATCACGAGCTTTCCTTCCGCGTGATAGACGGCTGTAGAGAGCATCCCCGATAGCCAGAGCGGCTGGCTCGGCGAATCTCGTTGGAAGAGCGCATCGTAGACCTTGGACGGCTCGACGCCGCGACCGACGAGATCGCCCGCGATGGTTAGTGTCTCGGCGTCGGTGTTGCTGTACTTGAACCAGCCCGTATCACAGACGAGAGAGACGTACACCGCATCCGCAGCAGTCCGGTCGAGCTCGACCCCGAGCGCACGCGCTATGCGGTAGACGAGCAAACCCGTTGCCGATGCCGTGACATCGACAAAGCTCGCGTCCCACCACTCCTCGCCAAAGTGCATGTGGTGATCGATGACTACTTTGATCGAATCCGCCGCGCCGATCTTGTCTCCGAGCGCTCCACAGCGTGAGAGTTCGGAGATATCGAGCAAGACGGCGACATCGTGCTGGGGCAGCTCGCCCTCTTGGTAGACACCGAAGTCGAGGGCGTCCGTGAAGAAGGCGAAGTTCGGGTCGGGCGGATCCGGGTTGAGGATCGTGACGCGCTTGCCCATCGCGAGCAGTACGCTCGCCAGTGCGGCCTCACCCCCGATGCAATCCCCGTCAGGGCGGACGTGGCCGGAGAGCAGGAAACTCTCCTTTTCACGAAAGAGTGAGAGTACGCGGGCTTGCGACTCGTCGAGGGATTGCGGTTCAGACATGGGCTTGAAGCGTTCGTTCAGAGCGATGCCGTAGCTCGCGGACAGCCGCTGGGAAGCTACAAGTCCGCACAAGATACAATAGACAGGAGCTGAGGTGCACCGGTGCGCGGGCCGGCCGGCAATTAAGCGCCTGGTGGGATCTCCGTGGCAGACTCGCCCGAGACCGGGGAGCCGCCCACCCAGACCTCCTCCACCGGGGGGGAGCTCATGGTCAGACGGTCGAGAGCCGAGTCGCGCTGGCTCTCTTCTAGTTCGACTAATGCAAAGTCGGCGAAAGCGCCGGGGCTCAATTCACCGAACTCGCCGGAGCGTCCGAGGGCAGCTGCCCCGCCCAGCGTGGCCATTTGCCAGACCTCTTCGGGGGCGAGACCGGGCTCGCTCTCCCGCAAGAGTCGCATTTCCCGGCGCATGTCGAGGGCAAGGTTGCTGGCAAGCGAGTCCGTGCCAAGGGCGAGCGTTACGCCGGCCTTGCGATACAGCTCGAGGGGAAAGGGCGCTCGCTCGAAAAACAAGTGGGAGCCGGGACAGTGAACCAGTGCAACGCCATGTTCAGCGAGTCGGCTCGGTTCCCCGTCGTCGGGGCAGTTTCCGTGAACGAGCGACAGGCTCCGACGGAGCAAACCCGCTCGATCCAGGAGATCTAAACCAGAGGTCATGGGCGACTGCGCGAGCAGCTTCGAGAAGGGACCGGTACCCGACTTCAACCACTCCGTCTCTTCCGGAGTTTCCGACCAGTGAATCTGAACAGGAAGCTTTCGACGCTCGCTGAGGCGAGCGACATGCTCCAGCAGCTCGGCGCTCACCGTGTGCGGCGCGTGCGGCGAGATTCCCTCCAAGCGACCTGCACTCTCCTCAAGCGGAAGGTCTATCGAAGCCAAGGTCTCAGCCCTGCGTTTGGGATCACCGCCGTCGAGAACTTCGCGAAAAGACAACCGACGAATTCCTGTCGTTGATGGAGGTAGTGCGGCACCCCCACATGAGTCGATATCACCGACCAGAGTCGTTCCCGACGAGAGCAGACTGTGAGCTCCGGCGACGGCTGCGCGCTCCCGTTCCGTCCGTGTCGCGTCGGCTCGCCGTCGAATGACGTCCCGTATCCAGGGCAACATCTCCGTGCCGCTCTCCAGCTGATCGGCGAGAATGGAGAGTTCAAGGTGGGCGTGCGCACAGACCGTGCCCGGAATCAGGAGCCGACTTCCGAAGTCGCGAAGAGAGGCGCCCGATTCTCGAGCGACCCGCTTAACCTCAGAGGCACTCTCAAGGACGCGCACAACTCTCCCGTTTACGACCAAGAGGCCTCCACCTTCAACCCAGCGATTGGGTCGCGGCAAAAACCTCTCGGCGGTGAACACCGTCCCTTTCAAGGAACGATCCAGGCTAGCAGTCTTAGCTAAAATCGCTGGGCCACCTAGACAGCGGCAGCCGCACGATCAATCGGGCTGGACCTTAATGGTGACATTGTCGACTCCGGCGAATCCAAACAGCTTTGCGCGTCGGTTGAAGATGATTTGATAGCGAATCATCGTCGACTTGCGTTTCGAAGCTTCGCCGGGATCCGTCGGAAAGACGAGGTCCCAATAGCCATTCAATTCCGCGGGATGAAGAACCCAAGGCGTCAGTGATCCGGCCTGAATCGGCGAACCGCTGCCCGTGAGAGGAACGTCGCAGAGGTTCGAGATATCTTTGACCGCGCGCGCTCCCTGGAATCGAACAATGAACTGAGACCCGAGGGCCCCGCCCATGGTCGCTTCGGGATCTTGCAAATAGCTCGTCAATCCCCCGCCAGTGGGGGCCACCGCGATTCCCCCCTCAATGGAATTGAAGTACAGCGGATTCGCAACCGCAGGCGAGCCGATCGTCGGCGAGACTCGATACACCTCCGGAACGACCGCCTCGTTCGGATCGATTCGCACGGACATCGTCCAGCCTGGCAAGCCATTGCCGCCGTCGTTGTCGGGGATAAATCGCAGATTGAAGAAGTTCCCGTCGGGGCGCATCCAGCAAGACTGCGCTCCGGACATCACGTCCGGGACGTATTGCTGCGTGGCTCCGGTGATCGGGTGGACAGAGGGAAGTGGATTCAAATTGAGTCGGCGCCATCCCAGTGAATTGATCGAAACCCAGTCATTGGAGAGAGCGGGTGCCGCCGGATCGAAGGGCGTCACGAGAGCTGCAATATCGTTGAAAGTCGGAACGGAGACACCAGTGATTCCCGCTTGTACGTGAACGAATCCTGGACTCCCTGCGCCTCCGATAGAGTTATTGAGTCCCGTGCTCGAAACACCGCCGGTGATATCCAGACGATTGTTCAGTGCGGGCAAGAGCAGATTCAGAGTCTGGATCAAGATCGAGCCGCCCGATCCCGAGCCAGCGGGAACAACAAACCCGGGGCTCGGATCCGTCGAAACGCCGGGAGTTATATCAATGGGCTCTCCGCCTTTTCCTCCGGAGACGTCGATGACACCATCGAGAACGATTCGGGCTCCGGCTTGAAACTGAAGCGCTCCGCCACCTCCCCCTCCACCAGCACCACTATTGCTGACGAACAGGTTCAGTGTTCCGTCACAACCCAAGGCCCCCATCGGGCCCGTGGCCGAACCGTGAGCATGAGCGCCTGACCCACCGCCGCCAGCGCCCCCGCGCAGGAAACCGAATTCCGGAGCTAACGCCGGCGCAGTTGCATCCGAAAGTTGGCTGCCCCCGCCGGTAGCGGGCGGAATCGAAAGCGGATCATCCGCCGGATTCAGCGTGACCGGGATTCCCGGACCACCGGGTAGAGCGCGACCGCCGCCGCCCCCAGGCCCGCCCATACTGTTGGAAGTACAGACCGAAATGCCGTTGAAGAAGAGTCCGCCAGTAAACGTCAGGTTCGCCGCCGTCCCGTCGGGAATCCCACAGTCGGTCGGGTCCGCGATACTGCAGACGGTCGAGTCGGGCCACCGAGTACCACCCGGTCCGCCACCCAGAGTCAGAGGAGATCCCGGCGTCCCGGAGGGGAATTCAAAACCCACTCCAGGCTGGCCGTTTAGATCGGCCAGCGTCGGAGCGAGAGGGTTCGCCGTACCGCCGGGATAACCGTTCGTCGCATTGGCGCCCAAGCCGAGCAGGATCCCACTTCCATCGGGACGCATGCCTCCGTTGCCTCCGGCTCCTCCACCGGGACCGCCCGCCGCACCGACTCCACCCAGATCGCTCTGGGCGCTGTGATCTTGATCGGCATCTTTGCCGTTGAGTTCGATCCGACCTCGCAGAATGGCGTCGCCGCGAACGAACAGACGAGCGGGATTGGGACCCACGAATCTCAGTACCGCGCCCGGCGCGATGTCGAGGCTCGCGAACTCATAGATCCCGTCCGTGACCTGGAACGTGCTCGTCCCCGGTGTGGTCGTCGCCGGGTCGTAGTTGTCGATCAGAACCGTCGTGATATTGCGAGAATCGTTCGCTAGTGCGAGTACGACGGAATTCGGGAAGCCCGTCCCCGTCGTTCCTCCGATGCACGCCTGAAAAGTCTCCCTTCCAATGGTAGCGAAGGTGCCATCCTGGTCGTGGACCAGCGCATCCGGACCGAATAACTGCGGCTCGAATTGAGGAGTCGTCACGATATTCGGAGCCATTCCGGTCTCGATAACGGTCTGACCGCAATTGCCGTCCGTCGCCAGGCCGATCGTCGGACGCATGCCATCGGTGTAGAGGGTCAGGATCGTTCCAGCTCCGAGCACCAAGTCGCCGAGACGACCCGAGCCACCGCCCACGCCTGGCTCAAGTTCGTTATTCGAGCTACTCGCCGGTCCCCAGACGGCGCCACTTCGCGTGGTGTCCTCCATGTGTCCGGTCTGATTCGGAGATGTGGTGAAATCCTCACCTCCGGGCTTCGGCAGATCCACCGGCATGAAGGTGATGCGCTCGGGCACAAAGGTGACGTCCGCAGCGTTGGCGACAGAATTCCCGCCCAGGTCCACGACCGTCGTCGGAACGGAGACGATGATCCGCCTCGGAAGCGGCTGGGTCATCGGATCCCCCGCGGAGGGAAAATTCGTGTCGGCGTCGAAGGTCACCGTTGTGGTGAGCGCGGTCTGATCAATCAGCAGGTCATAGGTTCCGAACAACTCAACCCAATCCGTTGAATCGCTGACATCCCCGTCCGGGTCAACGAAGATTCGAAGTGAGGGCGATTGCCCCGTGACCTTGTTCACGAGCGTCGCGGGATTCATCACATCCGTGAAGATGAACTCAATGTTCGACCGACGGTGAATATCGCTGCCGTTGTTCGCCGCGACGAGAGGGCCGAGGAAGGGCTCCATCGTGGCCGGATCGATCACGGGATCTCCGAACGCATCTTTCAGGATCTCGTTGACGCGAATCGAAACGGTCGGAGCTCCGGCAACGGGATCATTGATGCCGCCACCTGCGGTAACCACGCATCGCATTCGAGTGCCGAGGGCTTTACCGTTGGCGCTCGTGATGAAGGGACCGGCGTCGAGATTTGTTCCGGGAAGCAGAATCTCGTAGGACCGTCCTGCGACCAGACCGAAGACCGGAGTGCCCGACGAGTTGAAGGTGAGCAGAGGGCGATACACCACTCCGCGAGGGTCCGAGGGGTCGACACTAAAAGTGCCCGGCGGCATCAAGCCGCTGGCTGTATCGCGGACCTGGAAAGTGCTCGTCTTAAGGCTCGAAAAATCGATCGCCTGAGAGAACGTGATTCGAATCTCCTCGTTGACGAAGACATTGTTGACCGTGCAGTTCACCTCCGACGTCTGGAAGGTCTTGCATCCCAGCGAACAGGCGATGATCGACATTCCTCCGCCTCCTCCGGAAGCGGCAGGATTGCCCAGGTTATCCTTAGCCTTATCGCTGGAGCAGGCGGCGAGTGTCAGTCCCAGGAGGGTCGTCAGAGTGAGTGATCGAAATCGCATCATCGAATCGGCGGCGTGCTGGAGGGCAAGGCTGAGGATCGGAGGAAGGTCAAGTTGACCCCCCCCGCGGGGCGTCACAGCGAGGGGCACGAGCCGCGTGAGCGGCCCGATCGAGTGCGACCGGGGATACCCGGTCGCGGATGAGCCCTAGGGAGTCCGTGAAGACCCCCGTGGCGCTCGACAACTCAGCGGAAGGACTTCCGCCTCGTCACTCGACCCAGCACTATAGGCGCTCAAACCCTGTGCGCTACAGCATTTTGCGTCCGTGGAGCCTTCGAAAGCTTCGGAATCTCCGAGAGCTCGCCGCCCTCCCGCACGCTGCTCATTTCGACCTCCTCAAGGCGAATCCACCGAATCGCCCTCTGCCGCCTCTCCACCCCCCCTCCTCCCGTTCCGCAAGCAACTCCGAGCCCCGGATTAGCGCCGATCTCCGCGCTCTCAGGCCCGCACAGGGCCCACAGACGCTAATCTGCTCCGCACACCAGCCCGGCTCGGCGTGCCACCCTCCCGCCGGCTCCCTAACCCGTTTCTGACAAGCCCATTCCTCCCCAAGCTGTGTCCAATCTTTCGATTCAAAATTCGCGCCCCTGGAGCAACGCCGAGCCCCGCCTGGCTCGGTTGGCGCTCTTCTCTCTCCTCTGTCTCCTGTGGGCCTGCTCTCCATCCGAGCCCGAGAAGAATCGGTCCTCCACAGCGAGCTCGCCCGACCTCCTGGCGGAGCAGGCTATTGGCGATTTGATCGCCGCCATCACACCGCCGGAGGAAACCGCAACCAGTGCGGTCAAGGACGACTGGTTACGTCGGCGTCGCTCCACAATGGCTCGCCTCAAAAATCAGAGCGACGCGCGCATGGGTGCCCTGCTTGTCGAGGCCTTCCTGACTCGTAGCGACCTGATCGTACCCGTACGCTCGGGTCTCATCGAGGCAGCCGCTCATGCCAACGCCGTGGCGGCGGCCCCGGTCTTGACGGAGATCATTCAGAACTATGGCGAGGACATGGGGCTGCGCACCGATTCTTGTCGAATCCTGGGCAACACTTCGCCGGAAGTGGCCATCGAGGTCTTGGGTGAGATCCTGTTCGACAAGGAGCGCTCTTCGACGGCACCGGACGATGAGGCTCTGCTCGATGGCTGGTTGGAAGCACACTGGCACTTGGAGCGCAATCCCGGCCGCGATTTGGCCGACCTCGCGACCGATATCACGCGCGACGCATCCACCCGACACCTCGCCATTCGCAGCCTGGCCAAGTACCCATCGAAGATTTCAGTCAGCGCTTTGGAAGAAGTCCTGCACGAATCTTCGGGCAACTCCTATATGCGCCGCATCGCCGCTCAGTCCATGACCGAGGTCGCCGACCGCGACGTCTACTGCCCGATCTTCGCACAAATTTTCTCTCGCGAAGCCGACACCAACTTTCAGTTGTTCCTCGAGAACATGATGAGTGCGTACTGCGAGTGATTACCGACAGTCACGCGCACGTTTTCTGGAAGACCTTTGACGCAGACAGGGACGACGTCCTCGCTAGAGCCCGCGAAGCTGGCGTCGATCGCATGCTGATCGTCGGTACAGACCTGAATAGCTCTCGCGCTGCTTTCGAGTTGTGTCGCGACGAGCCCGGTCTCTTTCCGACAGCGGGAATTCATCCGCACGATGCGGGTGATGCAACCGACGCTATACGCACGTCGATCGAAGAGCTCTGTCGCAGGGCGGAGTGCGTTGCGGTCGGCGAGACGGGTCTCGACTACTTCAAGGAGTACTCCCCGCGCGAAGCGCAACTCGAGAACTTCGCGTGGCACATGGAGCTCGCCACAGAACTGAAGAAGCCAGTCATCATTCACTGTCGCGACGCGCACGAGGACACATCCGGGCTGCTCGCGAACTATCCGGAGGTTCGCGGCGTGATGCACTGCTACACCATGGGAGTCGAAGAGCTGCCGACCTATCTCGAGCTCGACTACTTCATCTCGTTTTCCGGAGTCGTCACCTACCCAAAGAACGAAGCGAATCGCGAGGCGGCGAGAGCGGTTCCCGAAGATCGGCTACTGGTCGAGACGGACTGTCCCTTCCTCGCGCCGCAGGGTCACCGCGGGAAGCGAAACGAACCGGCCTTGGTTCGGGTCACGCTGGAGTTCCTATCCGAGCTGCGTGGTGTTTCGTTGGAACATTTGGCGCGCGTAACGAGCGAGAATGCGACGCGGCTGTTCCGGCTCTAGCGCGATCAGACTCTGAGAGCTGCGCGAACCGAGCAGTTAAATGAAGAAGGCCCCGCGGGCGAACCGCGAGGCCTTCTCGATTGAGTGAAGCGCTTGACTTACTGGACGACGGTCCAGGTGAAGCCGTCGTTCGACGGAGCGTTCGCACCGACACCGAGCTGAGCGCTCATGCCGAGGCCAGCGGGGGCAGCTTGAAGAGCGGCAGCACCAGCGGGCTCAACGGAACCGGCACCGAAGCCACTGTAGCTAAGAGCTGCAGCGCGGTTGAGGTTCTGAAGAAGGTCACCTTCTTGGTTGATGAAGAAGGCGCGGTTGCCGGTCTGGCCAGCGGTTACCGGCCATGCGTAGCAGCCCCAGAGAATCTCGCAGTTGTCCGGATCCGGGAAGTTAGCCGGGTCAGCACCGCCGGTGGCGAGCTCGCCCTGCGGAACCGCAGTGGCGCCCGCGAGCGGAAGGAACATCTTGAAGACGTATCCCGAGCGGGTCACGATGCCGTCACCGGCTGCGTCCACCTGGACTCCGCCGAATGCGGAAGAAAGCACAGCGGGGGTCAGCTCGTCGGTACCGACGACGCCAGCGGCCGGGGGCGTAATGCCACCAGCCGGAACGCCGGAGATACGCAGCGGGTCCGCGCCAGAAAGCTCACCGAAGAAGCCGTACTCACCGCCACCGTCCGCGTCGCTGTCGATCGCGGAAGAAGACTGGAGTTGAGCCTGCGCCGATGAAAGCGAGCGAAGTGTGGAGATAGCAGCCGACTCGTTAGCGGAGAGGCGTGCTGCCATGAGCTTCGGAATAGCTACCGAAGCAATAATGGCGATAATGGCCACCACGATCATGAGTTCGATCAGGGTGAAACCAGCGTTTTTCCTGTTGAGTTTCATTGTCTCTAGTTGTCCTTGGGGTTGCTCGAGGCCGGATGGCCTTTTGTATTCGTTGGTCCGCCATCCATCGGCGGTTCCACCCTGGTCTCCGAATGCCAATTTCGAATCAACATCAAAAACCTGCACAGCGGTCAGCTCTTGCGAGCCTCCCATCACTCCGCTGTGCAATCGAAAACCGAATGCTTCCCTCAGCGGCATTGGCATGTATCGGTCTCGTAATCAGGAAATCTTGAGCGCGGACTTTGCACTTCTCGGTGGTTCTTGCGATTCGTTTCCGCGCTCACTGCCGGCGACAACAATCGAGTGGAAAAAGATTCGCGGGTGCCCTCACTCGGAGAGCACCCGCGAAGAATCCGAGCTGGCCGGAAAGACACAGCCCGGAGCTAACTAGCTTTTATCAGGCTCTCCTAGGAGAGCTTTCCGACGATGTCGAGGATCGGCAAGAAGACTGCCATCACGACCACGCCGACCATAAGCCCCATGAAACTAATCAGGAGCGGTTCGATCAAACTGGTCAGCGACTTGATCTGCGCTTTGACCTGAGCGTCGTAGAACTCCGCGATCTTCTCGAGCAGAGCTTCCAGAGCGCCGGAGCGCTCGCCGATCGCAATCATGCGCGTCACCATGGTCGGGAAGACCTTGCTGTGCCCGAGCGGCTCCGAGAGCATGTCACCGTTGCGCACGCTCTCTTTCGCTTTATCGACGACGTTCGAGATGACTTTGTTTCCCGCGGTCGCCGAGACGATATCCAGCGTACCGAGAATCGGAACACCGGAGCGGACGAGCGTGGCGAAGGTCCGCGCGAAACGCGCGAGCGCGACCTTGCGAAGCAGAGGTCCGAAGACCGGTGCCTTCAGGGTCATGTGATCAAAGAAGAGCTCGCCTTGGGCGGTCTTCTTGTAGAGCTTAGCCCCCACAACAGCGCCCGCCATTCCACCGAAGGTGAGCAGCCAGTTCGCTTTCAGCCAATCGGAAGCATTGAGAACGAAGTTGGTGAGCGCCGGAAGCTCGGCATCCAAGGACTCGAAGACTTGACGGAAGGTCGGCACAACGCCGAGCAGCAGGAAGGCCGTAATGCCGAGAACGAGGACGAACGAGACCACCGGATACGTCATCGCCGACTTGATCTCGCGCTGCAAGGATTCGGCAGCCTCTTGGTAGTCCGCTAGGCGCTCGAGAATGATATCCATCTGACCGGAGACTTCTCCGGCCGCAACCATGCTCACGTAGAGCTCGGTAAAGACTTTGGGCATCTTCTCCATCGCAGCCGAGAGATCCGAGCCGCCGCGCAAGCTGTTCGCCAGGTTGTTGCAGACGAGCGCGAATCCGGGGGATTCGGCCTGGTCGCCCAACACCTCGAGAGCTTCGAGAAGAGAGATACCGGCCGCGATCATCGTGGCCAGCTGGCGAGTAAACAGAACCAGTTCTGTTCGAGTTGCAGCCGGCTTCACCGGGAAGAGTCGGATCTCCATGGTGAGACCGCCCTTCTTCTCCGCTTTCGAGTCGCTGCTCTTTGAGCTTTTCGCGCCCTTGGCAGGCTTCTCTTTGCGCCCCTTCTTGCCTTCTTCCACTCGGATGACGACCAGATCTTGCTTTCGAAGCTCTGCGACGACCTCGCCCTTGCCACCCGCTTGGATGGTGCCTTCGATCGTTTTACCGCTGGCGTCCTTAGCTGCGTATCTAAAAGTTCCCACTCGATTGCCTCACTGGGTGCTGTGGATGGTGAAAGTCGTTGTTCGTAATTGAGCTTTGCCGGGAGCTACTTGCTATCCGACATGGTGACGCGCAGCGCTTCTTCGAGAGAAGTACGGCCACGCATCGCGTTAAGGATTCCAACTCGTCGGAGAGTGATCATTCCCTCTTCGATTGCTTGCTGTTTCATGTCGTGAGCCGATGCACCGGCGACAATCATTCGCTTGAGCGTTCCGGAGATGAAGAGAGTCTCGAGCAATGCGAAACGGCCGCGATAGCCGCTCTTGCAGCGCGGACAGCCCTGCGGGTTGGGCCCGAAGAGCTCGAGGTCATGGACCTCATCTTCATGAAAGCCGACTTTCAAAAGCTCGGCCTCCGGGACTTCCGTCGGCAGCCTGCAGTGCGGACACAAGTTACGCACCAGGCGCTGAGCGGCTACGCAGAGCACGGAACTCGAAACCATGAACGGGTCAATGCCCATATCCACGAGTCGGGTAACCGCTTGCGGTGCGTCGTTCGTGTGAAGTGTCGAGAGAACCAGGTGTCCCGTAAGCGCCGCTTTCACACCAATCTCAGCGGTCTCGGCATCTCGAATCTCACCGACGAGAACCACGTCCGGGTCCTGTCGAAGGATCGAGCGAAGCGCGCCGGCGAAGGTCAGACCACGCTTCGGATTCACCGGTACCTGGTTGATGCCGTCCATCCGATACTCGACCGGATCTTCGACAGTCACGACGTTGATGTCCGGCTTGGCCACGTCTTTCACCGCAGCGTAGAGAGTGGTCGACTTTCCCGATCCGGTCGGCCCGGTCACCAGCACCATTCCATAGGAAGCGGCGATCGCGGTCTGCATATCTTCGAGGCACTTCGGCTCGTAGCCGAGCGCGTCGAGCCGCATCGCGATTCCGGACTGGTCTAGGATTCGCATCACAGCTTTCTCGCCACCGACGACCGGCAGGGTCGAGAGGCGGAAGTCGATTTGACGTCCCTCGTAGCGAATCTGGAACTTGCCATCTTGCGGAACTTGACGCTCCGCAATGTCCAGATTGGAGAGCACCTTGAGGCGCGAGAGCAACGAAGGCAGCATGCTCTTGGGCGGTGTCAAGACTTCGAACAGCTTGCCGTCTACCCGGAACCGAACTCGAATCTGAGTCTCGCCGGGTTCGATGTGAATATCGCTGGCCTTCTCCTTGAGCGCTCGCATCAGGATCAAGTTGACGAGCTTGACTGCGGGAACGCCGTCGCCTCCACCCGAGATCGAGAGGTCCTCGGATTCATCCTCTTCGCGAATCTCGATGTCGTTGGTCGAAACCTCTTCGAGCAGCTCGTCTACTTCGCTGCGACCGTTGTCGAGCGCGGACTCCAGCGCTGCCGTGATCGCTTCGGGATGAGAGAGCACGGGTCGAACGCGGCAACCGGAGAGAATGTTCAAGTCATCGAGCAGCAGAACGTCGAACGGGTCGCTGACCGCCACAGTTAGGACGTCGCCGTTGCGCGCGATCGGAATGACGCAGTGCTCGCGGCAGGTCTCCGGCGGAATCGCATCGAGCGCCGAAGCGTCGGTCCGAACACGCGAGAGGTCCACAGGAGGAACCCCCGCGCCTTTGCCCAGCTGACCGAAGATCTTGGCTTCGTCCGCCATCCCCCGCGAAATCAGAGCACTGATTGCCGGAGAGCCGCTTGCCACGACCTCCTTCCAGTCCTCTGCCGACACCAGACCGGAGTCGACGAGCAAGCGATGGATTTTTCCCGAGATCTTGACCATTACGCGACTTGGAGAAGAGTGCGCAGCTCGCCAGGATCGACCACGGCGCGTTCGGCCGCATCAACGGTCACTCGGCCAGAACGGACGAGCTCAACGAGATTGCCGGCCATCGTCTTCATTCCAAGACGGCCGCCGGTTTGGATTTGCGAGTAGAGCTGGTGCCCCTTGCCTTCGCGGATCAGAGCTCGAACAGCGGCGGTCGCGAGCATGATCTCGCTTGCGAGAACACGGCCACGGCCTTCGGCGAGCGGCAGGAGCTGCTGGCAGAAGACGCCTTCCAGAGTGAAGGAGAGCTGCGTGCGCACTTGCTGCTGCTGGTGCGCCGGGAAGACGTCGACGATTCGGTTGATCGTCTGCACGGCGTCCGACGTGTGCAACGTCGCGAAGGTGAGGTGTCCCGTTTCGGCCAGCGTCAGCGCCGCCTCGATCGTCTCCAGATCCCGCAGCTCGCCGACGAGCACGATGTCCGGGTCCTGGCGCAAGATGCTTCGCAGCGCCATGGAGAAAGACTTCGAGTCGGTCCCAATTTCGCGCTGCGTCACCAGACAACTCTGGCTCTCGTGCGCGAACTCGACCGGGTCCTCGATCGTCACGATATGCCCTTGGTGCGTCCGATTGATGAAATCAATCATCGCCGCGAGGGTCGTCGACTTGCCGGAACCTGTAGCTCCCGTAACCAGGACCAAGCCCGATTTCAGATTACACAGTCGGTGACAGGTCTCCTCGGGAAGACCGAGGTCCTCGAAGCCCGCGATGTTGTGTGGGACCAATCGCAGGACGGCCGCGATGGCACCCTGCTGATGGAAGACGTTGGCGCGAAAGCGTCCCTGGCCCTCGAGGCCAAAGGAGCAGTCGAGCTCAAAGTCTCGGTCCAAAGTCGCGATTTGATCCGACGTCAACACACTCGTCGCGAGACGACGTGTGTCCTCCGGGGTTAGCGGAGGGTGCTCGACGGGCACTAACATGCCGTCAAGGCGAATACGCGGCGGAGAACTAGCGGATATGTGAAGGTCAGACCCACCCTTGCGCACAAGTAGCGCAAGTAGGTCTTCCATGGTGATCATGGGGGCTCCCGGGCTCAAGGGTCTTGAACCTGTCCCATCGACCGCAACCGCCAGGAATCTGGAGCTTCCACTTCGAGCTAATTGTGAGAGCGAGAGATTTCTTAGCTCCGGATTCCCGTGGGCTCGGAATTTTTTTCCGCCCGAACTTAAACGGAGCGCTCCGCATTCCATGGCCAGTGAGCCATCGCATGCGGAGCGCGTGTGGACCGAGGCCCCCCATTAGAGTGAAGCCCTAGCTACCCGTAGATCTAGTCGGCGTCGTGATTCCGTCCAATCGCTTTCAAGACCTTCTGTTGTTCCGAGCTCGGCATGGCCGAATAGCTCGACAACTTCATGTTGTAGAAGCCCTCGCCCGCAGTCTGAGATTTCAGATCCCTGTGATAGGTCTGCACCATCGACAGAGGTACATGAGCTGTGATCACCGTAACGTGGCCACCCGCTTCCGCAGCTTGGTCGACAACTTGCCCGCGGCGATGGCTGGTCAAGTCAGAAAAAACGGTTCCAGCATCATGCGCGGGAACATGAACTTCCAGTTCCATGACCGGCTCGAGCAAGACGGGCTTGGCCTTTAGGAAGGCGTCCTTGAATGCTCCCGCTCCGGCTCGCTTGAAGCTGGCTTCATCGGAATCGACAGCGTGGAACTTGCCGTCATACAACTCGAGTTCCACATCGACCACGCGACTCTCTGCTAAGACGCCCTTTTCGCAGACCTCGCGAACGCCTTTCTCGACAGCGGGGATCAAGTTGCGCGGAATGGAACCACCCACGACCTTGTCCGAGAACACGAAGCCCGTGCCACTTGCGCCGCGCTTGAGCCGTACGTAACACTCGCCGAATTGGCCGCGTCCGCCACTCTGCTTCTTGTGACGGTAGTGCCCCTCCGCATTCGAGCCGATCGTCTCCTTGTAAGCGATCTTCGGCAGACTTGTGATGATCTCGACGCCGAAGCGGCGCTTCAAACGCGCTTCAATAATCTGCAGGTGAAGATCGCTCATCCCGTGCATCACAAGCTCATGGGTCTCCGCCACGTGCTCTGTAATAAAGGTCGGATCCTCGGCTTCGAGCTTGTGAAGAGCAGCGCCGATTTTTTGTTCGTCGGCCCGACTCTTCGGCACAACCGCCAACGCCACCATGGGCGCAGAGAGGACGGGCTCTTCCAGGGGATGCCCGTCTTCCCCCGCGAGGACAACGACATCTCCGAATCCCAGGTTCTCAACCTTGGAGAAGGCGACGATATCTCCGGCGCTCGCGGACTCCGTTGGCTCGCGACGCTTGCCCCCCATCAAGTGAAACAAACCGCCTAGCTTTTCCGGTTTGCTGTCGGCGCCCGACCAGACTTGATCGGTCGCCTTGATCGTTCCGCGTAAGACTCGCATGGTCGAGAGTCGACCGACGTGGGGGTCGGAGCGAACGGCGACAACCACGCCCATAAAAGGCTCGCTGGGGTCCGGCAGAACGGTCACTCCGTCCGAAATGTAGTGGCTCGCGTTCTTCGGCGAGGGAGCGAATCTCGTGAGGAAGCTGGTGAACTCTTCGAGGGCGACGCCCGACTCGGGGTTGCACACCAGGATAGGAACAACACTGCCGCTCGCGATGGCGTGCGGCAGCTGAATCTCGAGCTCTTCTTCCGTTAGACGATGCCCCTCGAGGTAGCGCCCCAAGAGTTCCTCGTCTTGGCAGGAGTCCATCACGGCATCCATCATGGTCTGGCGCCAGGTGGAGGTCTCGGGGTCTTCCAGGAACACGCGCTCGGAGCCCGAGAAACTCGGCCCACTAGCGTTGGGCACCTGCAGCGGAACGCAGCTCTCGCCCACCTTCGCTCGAAGAGCTTCGACGATCTTGTCGAAGTCCGCGTTGTCGCCGTCCAGGTGCGTCACCACGATCGCACGTCCGCAACCGAGCTTGGCCGCGGTCTCGAGCTTCTTCGTCAAGTTGAACGTGACTCCGCTCGTGCAGCTGACGACGCCGACGACTAAATCCGCAGCGAAGATCGCCGACTGCGTCTCCCCCACGAAGTCGGGGTAGCCAGGCGTGTCGAAGAAGTTCCACTTGTGAGCTTCCCACTCCGCGTGGACAACCTTGGCGAGCAGAGTGTGATGCTTCTCCTGCTCCTCCGGTTCGGTGTCGCAGATACTCGTTTTGTCGGCCACGGATCCCTTGCGATCCGACGCGCCCATCTCGAATGCCAGCGCATCCACCAGAGTGGTCTTGCCGGAAGAGGGGTGGCCTACGAAAGCGATGTTTCGGAGAACGGCAACGTCCATCTTGCTCCTGTCCACGCGCTGAGCGCGGCTTGCGGCGCGAAACCAAGAGCTCCCCGCCAGTCATCGTGGGGTGTCGATTTGGGATCCCATTCTAGCCCAAAAACCCAAATGCGGCGAACCGCACTTCCCGTGTCTTGGGACACCGGAAGTGCGGTTCGTATTGCCCGGAAGGCACCGACCCAAAGAGCGCGATCGAGGCACCAGCTCTTCGTCGAAAGTTCTTCGACGAGGACGGTATCGGCTCGCGACGCGGTGGTTACTCCGCGCGATGCACGACGATCTCGACGCGGCGATTGCGGGCCTTGCTGGCGCCGGAATTCGGGGCAACGGGCTGATACTCGCCATGGCCGGCTACGACACACTGCGCATCGGGGATCTGACAATCCTCGACGAGGAAGTGCAGCACCGATAGCGCACGCGCTACCGAGAGGTCACGGTTCGAGTCGAACTTGGCCTTGCTGATCGGATCGGAGTCGGTGTGACCTTCGATCCAATAGCGGTAGCCGTCGTACTCCCGAGTGAGAGTATTCGCGACAGCGTGCAGCGCGGACTTGCCCTGCGAAGTCAGCTGAGCCTTGCCGGAGCCGAAGGTGATCTCAGCCGGGATCGCAATGACCAAGTTGCCCTGGCGCACGCTGGTCTCGATGCCGATCTCGTTGAGATCCGAGTAGTCGGGCTCGTCATACTCGACCGGATAGGTGTCGATGGGAGCAGCGATCGGCATGCTCGCCTCGGAGAGGGCAATCTCCATCGACGCCAATTCGTTCTGCGCCAAGCGCAGTTCCTTTTTGAGCACCGCGCGCTCTTCGCGCAGCGTCACGATTTCGTTTTCCTTGTCCTTGAGAAGCTGGGGCGAGATGCAACCCCCGGCGAGAAGGGCAAGCGCGAGGCCCGATCCCAAGAGCCAAGGCGAAGGCCCGCTCGACAAGCTTTGGATGTTCTTCATGGCGATATTCGGGGTCCCCCCCACTCGAAATGGCTAGGTGAATGCCTGGGTGCTAGGCGGACTGGGCTGTGAAGCTCAGTCCTTCAATGAACGAGAAGAAGCCCCTTTCCCGGCCAGCTCCACAATCGAAATCGGAGAAGCGGGCCCGGAGGTGATCCTCAAGAGAATCGGGGCAAGAACTGAAGAACATCCTCCCAAGCCAGAAGCACGATTCCAATGCCCATTCCGAGATAGGGACCGAAGGGGATGTAACGTCCCGCTATTCTGGCCACTTGCAGCGTACGGCCAATTCCGCGTTTGTTGCCCCGGTGGCGTGCTCGGGTCCACGAGATACAGAAGAAGCGAAGCATGCCGGCGAGGCCCACGACCGAGGCAAGTACCGATCCGATCATCATCGCCGCCAAGGCGCCTCCCGGACCGACGAAAGCGCCACCCGCGGCGAGCAGCTTGACGTCGCCGAATCCCATGGCATCGCGCTTGTAAATCGCGCTTCCGAGCCAGCCGATCGCGATCAGGACCCCACCACCGGCAGCCAGTCCAGCCAACGAGCCCAGAAGAGCACCCAGGCGGTCCACCCCGCCATCCAGCTGGCCCGGCTCGGTCATCCAACGCGCGACCCAGGTCGAGTCGTGAAGGACGGGCAGGGCCAGGCTGGCGATCGGCCCCAAGATCATCCCACCGATGGAGATTTCATCGGGAATCTCGAAGCAGTCGAAGTCGACGCAGGTCGCCACCAATAAACCGGAGAGCACGATGAACTCCACCGCCAGGAGTCCCGGGCTTTCGAGCCCCGTCACCGCCGTTGCGAGGAGCCAGAGCCCCGAGTTCGCAAGCTCGACGATGGGATAGCGAATCGGGATGCGCCACCCGCACCCGCGGCAGCGCCCGAGCTGGAAGACCCAAGAGAAGACGGGAACATTCTCGACCCAGGTCAGCGTTTTTCGACAGCTGGGGCAGCGGGAGCGACGCGGCTTCGAGACGGTCTCCCCTTCCAGCGGAAGCCTGTGAATCGCGACGTTCAAGAATGAACCGACCAGCAAGCCCACCAATCCGATCGTGATGAGAGCGAGGTACTCGATCGACTCTGGAATTCCGTCTTCGGGGACGAGCGCGGCGGTCAGCGCCACGGGTGCGGATGCGAAAAAGTTCACGACAAAGGAATCATGGCGAGAGCGGTCAGCGCTTCAACACTATTTCTTCCCAAGCGAGCTCAACGGTATCCAAAATGGGCGGATCCCATTCGGTAGCCAAGCCCCCCGCTGCCATCGTGAGGTCGATCCTCAACCGAATCGTGTCGCAATCCTCTAAGAGTTCGGGGCGGTCAACGGGCCCAATGATCTTCACCGATCCAGCGTCGTGGAGTTCACCTAGGTACCCGATGCGAATCGATCCGCCGCGCTCTTCACTGTGAACCCCCACCAGTCGCCAACTCTTGAGGCCGAATGGAGAGGGCGGCGGTGTGGACTTGATCGTCCAGGTCAGCGGCTCCCTCAGTGGATTGAGCTTCGGCGCATCTAAAGCTAGAGAAGCCAGACGGGGCATGATGGGCGACCATGAAGCGAGCGGCTCAGGAAAAGTCCAGAGTTGACCAGGCCTTGCGCGAATCTCGCCGCTCGCCAGAATTCGACCACCGGAAACCAGGAGGAGAGGGCCATCGAGCCAGACCTGGCCGCGGATCACCAGGTCGCCGCCCGCGACAATCACCGTCCAAGGCAAATCGAGTTTCTTCGCACGGTCCAACCATGAGGAGAGCGACTCCCCTTCCTCGAACTCCATCCCGGAGATCGCCCATTCCTCACGCTCGTTCGTCCACCGATGCCAATCCGAGTATTCGACGAGACCGAGCTCTTCCGCCTGGGTCTGCTTGCCCTCAACATCCCGCCGCAGGGACCCATCGATCGTCATGCGTCCTTGGCTTCGCAGAATCACCGGGCCCTTCCCCGTCAACCGCGCGACCTCTCCCTCCGCTACATCGAGTTCGATCGCATGAATGTCGGACCTCGATTCATCGCCACGAAGAGCCACTCTTCCATCGCCCCCTGATCCTGCGGCCGCGGGAAAGCGAATCGTCACGACACCGTCGGACCACCGAGCCGTTCCGGCGGATTCCGCAACCTGTTCGGGCGAGCTCCTTCTTGTGTCCAGAAAACTCTCCACGTACGAGCCCTTGTTCTCCCACTCATCGAGGTCGGTAACCTCCAAGCGTCCAGCCGCCGGATTCGCTAGCCACACCGGCAGGACCGGATGGCCCCCAAAGTCTCGCAACCGACTCAGCGAGGGGTCCATCCAAAGCCAAATCGAATTCGCGGGGAGAGCGCGTAGCTGCCCCTCGCTATCGACGGGCCGGAGTTCGATTGTGGCGCCGTTCTCGTCGTTCCCGAAGAGATCCACACGGAGCGGGATAGGTTCTAGAGACTCTGCGTGCTGGAGTAAGAAATCCTCCGGAAAGAGAGTCGACGGATCCACGGGTTCCCCGCATCGCAAACGAATGGGATCAAACGGCCGCAGCTCAAGGGTTTCTAGTTGGAGCGGATAGGCTCGGTCCGGTGATCGATCTTCGAAGCGAGGCCCTGACTCGGTCCGGACATCAATCGTTTCAAAGAAGCGCACATAGGTCTGCCTCAGCGGCTCACCCGAATGTCCGCGCACACCGTCGGGGCTCGGAAAACCAGTAACCGAAACGCGATAGCGCTTGCCCGGCAGCAGCCCCGCGTCACTAAAATCAGCAAGCAGCGGTGCCTTCGGCGTAAACAAGAGATTCGCACCCTGCACTTCAAGACCGCCGCGAGCCCGAAATCCGTCCATGCTCTCAATCGAGATGCTCGACCGAGTCACGGAACTTCGGTCGAGCTCCGCGCTGAAATGAAAGACCAGCGTCTCGTTGAGAAAGACCCCGGTCTGCTCACTTTGACGGAACGAGACCAAGCGAATAACTCGGGGTGAGGGCTGAGACTCACCGCAACCGAAGAGCAAGCAACCCACAAGCAGACCGAGAAGCTTGTGATGAGGTGTACGGACGCGTTGAACCACACCCCATTGAATCAACTCTTCCGCTTGGCCTGAAGAGTGGGTCCCTGGAGAGTCGAGGCTCAAAGCCGATGCGAACTGACTGGGTTGAGTGTTGTTCCCGGTTGGGTAGACCACCCTCAGTACAAGAGTTAGAGCGGAATCGCCCGAGCCCAGGCCCTCGGCCGGGAGAATCGGACGTATACCGATGGACCCACCCGAGTTAGATCCGAGCAACAACACTCAAGCCATGCAGTTCCAAGCCGATGCTCCCCCAAAAACGAAGCTCGGCCCCCCTAGAGGAGCCGAGCGAGGAACCCTCGGAACCTGGCCCCGAGGGCGCCCGTTCCAATCGAAAGGTTTCGCGAAGACGGCACGCCGCTGCGGGCGAGGCGTCGTCCACTAGAATTTGAACGGGATGCGCAAGAACTCGAGCACAGGCCGCGCACTCGTCGCGGTTAAGCCGTTGTTTTGTGCATCGATGTCGAATTCGACCTCGAAGCGGAAGAACTCGACCGGTTTGAGCAACGCCCCGCTTGAGAGATCCGAGATATCGGGGGTTAGCGGCACCAAGATGGAGCTCGTATCCGGATTGCCAAGTGCATCGCGCCCGGTGCCCTCGAACAGAATTTTAATCGAGGAAGAGGTCGGAAGACTCTCACTGATTCCATTCGTCACCACTTGGAAGAAGCGCGGCAAAATTCGGAACTTCGCATCCGTGACATCGGGAACCACGGAGGTGAGCTCTCCCACGAATTCGGAGAAAGCCAAGCCCGAGGCGGTCGTGCTCAGAATCATGCGATCGGAATCCATCGGATCGACCGAAACCGACTCAATGTTGTAGCGCCGAAGCGTCGCCGGGTTCGCGTCCTCGAATAACTCGAGGATGAAATTCCTCATCAGCACGGGATTGTCGCGGTAGATGAAGTCCGCCATCGCGAACATGGAGTTCGCGTTATTGACGAAGTCAAAGCTCAACGTGTGCTCGTCGACTAGCCGGGTAAAGCCCGCAACCGTCAACGGATCCGGTCCAACGATCTCCGACAAGTCCAGGATCACGTTGGTGTCCATCATGGCCATGTCTTGAACCCGATCCACCGAGCCGTCGGCAACATCGGTGCCTTCAAAAAGGAAGGTCACATCGCTGGGGAGATCTCCCACAGCTCCACCGAGCGGAATCCACTGCGAGCGCGCGCGCGAAATCTTCCCGAAGTTCGGAAGCAAAATGTGCGGCACTGGAACGACCGCCGTCTCAAGAGTCTGTGTGGTTGTGATGTCGGGCAATCCATTGGGGGTGTGCAATTGAACTACTCCAGGACCGCCGTTTCCCCCGCGAGCATTGTTCAAGTTACTTGCAGGCTTGCCGCCCGGTCCGCCCTGTCCGCCGCGAGCCGAGATGACATCGAGGCCCGAACCGAGATCAATCGTACCACCCGCTTCGATGACCACGTGCCCTCCTGCTCCACCACCGCCACTTGCGCCAGACTTCACAAAGAAATTGTTGTTGAACATGATCAATTGACCGCGCGCACCATCGCCACCTTCGGCGAGGATCTTGCCCACCGGCCCGAAGGTCACATCGCCCAGGCACCGGATGAGCAGCGCTCCCGCACCGCCGCCTCCAGCACCGCCCTTATCCTCTGTCTTATTGCTGAAGTTCGGGGTCGGGAAGCCTTTGGAGCGAATACTGTCGCCACCGCCGCCACCTCCTCCACCGCCGTGGAGACCGTCCAGTTCGCCGCGAATCAACATTTGGCCGCCAGCGGGCGGTGACGGATCGAACTTGATACCGAAGAAGTCGTTGGTGCTATCGCCGTCTGTGAAGGGAGACGGTCCGATTGCCCCGCCTTGTGCGATCGGCACGCCGGAAATGGCTCCCGTCGAGAAGAACCCTTTCGCGATATCGTCATCACCGGTACCACCGATCAACGCATTGGTCCCGTTCAAGTTTGCCGGCTGCGGATCGATGAGCGGCTGAGAGGGATAATTCTGATTGGGTCCAAAGACTCCACCTCCACCCCCGCCACCCCGTCGCTCTCGGGGGTGAGAGCCCAGTACCTGGGCCGGCCCCTTGGCACCCGGGTCCGCTCCGAAGCCGGACTCGCCACCTTGGCCGCCGAGGTTGAGAATGTTAAATGCGCCAAACCCGTGGTCGCCTCGAGGGGAGGACGATGTGGTGTTCGAGCTCGCATCGCCGCCATCTCCGCCGCCCATATTTCCCGGCGCTCCCGGTTCGGGGAAAGAAGCTGTGGCGACTCCGGAGACGTCCTTTGCCGTCGCGCCGACCATCAGGATGTCGCCGTCGATGCGAACATCGCCAGTCGCGTTAATCACCATCGGATTCGGCCCCTGTAACTGAAGCTTTCCGCCCGCTTCGACCGTGAAGTTTCGGACGTCCAATCTCCCGTTGATGATCGTCTGTTGAAGCGACTGATTCGAATCCTGAACGGTGGTCAGGGTCGTATCGATAATCACCGTTCCACCCGCAGGCCTCACGACGAAGTCGAAGGCTCCGGTCGGTCCGCCATTGCCATCGAAATCGAATCTCGGCTTGAGCGTTCCGTCAGCGCCCCAGATGGCGCGCGGTACGGAAAAGACCGCTTCAGAATCTTCGAGAGACCCGATGGTTGTTGCTCCCGCCGTGAACCCTTCAAGGAGTTCGTCCGCCAGCTCAACGCCGGCGTTGCGGGTCCGAATGACTCCGAAGTTGTCGATCGACGCCGTATGCTTGCCGCCGGTAAGGTCCTCAAAGGTCGCGTCGACGACGATCCGAACGTCCACGTTTTGAGGAAGAACGCCAATCGGCTCAATGCGGAGCGTTGCTCCCGTCGTCGTGCAATTGCGAATCAACGTGACGGTTGTTGGAACGGCCGTGAAATCCCCTGCACCGAGCGTCTTCTCAGCCTCAAGGCGAATTCGACTCGAATTGATGTTCGTCGGAGCGGGATTTACGGGCTGATTCACCTCCAAGACAAAAGCGACGCGGCTCGTGCTGTCGCTGTAGAGGTTAAGCGGCATGCCCGTCTCGAATTTCTCATTCGGGTGCCCCGTCGGGATGGTGCCATCGCCAGCTCCCGGAATTCCGACAATCTGGGTCGTGAGGTCGCGCTCGAAGTAAATACGCTTCGCCACCGCCGAATCGTTGCCGATTTCGATGTAGGTGGCATTGAGACTCGTGGATCCGACGGCACGCACGACGGGTTGAGGAGCTCCACTGACCAAGTCCTCGAAAAGGTTGGAGAGCTCAAAGGAAGTCGGAGTGAAGAAGACTCTTGTCTGCGAGACCTCGAGTTCTTCGCCACTGGATGACTGCACGGAAGTCCCTCCAGCACCATCCTTGCCGATCACAACGATGGTGTAGAGCTTTCCACCGGGCTGAAAACCGGCGTCGGAAAAGTCGTCCATCACAGGACAGGTCGGCTGGAAGACCACCACTCGAGGCTGCGCGGGATCGAAGCTAAACGAGCCGTTCGCGGGGAAGTTGTTCGAGTCTCGAATCGCAATTGAATTCAAGCTGATGGAGCTGAAATCGATGTCCCGAGTAAACACAAAGCTGATCGGGCGATTGATCTTCCAGGTGAAATTCTCCGGCACGGAAATGGATGACAACTGAAATCCGCCAACGTCGCTGCCACCCGAGGAGCCGCCTCCAGTAGAGACCCCGCTCGCGCCGCTATTGCCCCCGTCGCTGGTACTACAACCGGCGAAGCCGAGAGCGATACCCGCAAGAAGGGTGGAGATGAAATACTGAGGGCGGATAGTCATGGCGTTGCTCCCTAAGGGATGAGCTCTCTGAAATTTGCGTGGCCGAAAAAGCCAAGGTTGATTGGGGGGGGAGTACTTTGACCGCTCAAGAGTAGCGAGTGCTCGCTTGTAGGAGTGCGTCCGATCCCGTGCGCCGCACCGTGAAGACTGAGGGCGGTCTTGAGACCTGCCGCGGCTCGCGAACAGTGGATCTTTGGCGAATTGAGGGACAGCAAGGGAGGTTAGAGGCGGTAAGGAATCGCGAGGGTCGAAAGCTCAGGCTTATCCCCTGTTGCGGTGTTCGCGATAAAGGTGACCCGGGCTTGAATAAAGCGCGCACCATTGAGGTCTTTGATGTCCGCATGCCAAGTATCGTCGCCATTGAAAAAGACTGGAGCGAAATCGGCAAACGTGCGGAGCAGGGTGCCGCTCGTGGGGCAATTATCCATATTGGGATCGAGCGCCCTGATCTCGAGCGGATCGCCGTAGGCGTCATACATCACGGCATTCCCAACATCGAAGCTCACCCCGGTCGTGACCATCTTCGGTGGCGTGGTCGAGCTTGCGTCAATAGAAGACGCACCGCGGAAGGCGAGAACAAGACTCGTTCCACTCGGCTGATCGCTGGCGCGCGGCTCGACGACCGGGTCGATGAAGGTGGTCGAGCCTGTACCGGCTATCGCCAGGGTGTCGAACCAGATGGTGTGCATCCGACTTACTCGAACGACGAGATCCAACTGCCCCAACATCACGGTGTTGTCGTTTGGAGGGGTCGACTTCCCCGAGACCGGATTAATCCCACCTTTCGCACCACCGCCTTGGTCCGGATTAACCACGACGGGTCCTCCACCTTTTGAGGTCGGAGAGCCACTGCTAAAGACGCGAAAGACGGGCAAGCGTTCGGTCGGCAAGGCGAACGCCGTCGCCAAACCGTTCTGCCCCAGAGCGTTGAAGTCCTGGAAGCATTTGAAGTCCATCAGGAGTGGCAAACCCAGCGAGCGGACTTGCCCATTCCCGTAGGCCGTCGCGATATTGGTTTTGCAATCACCGACTTGCGTGAGCGCTCTGAGATCAGCTCCTGCACCATTCGCGCCGCCAGTCGCGAGAATCGCCGTATCACGCCAGGTGTAATAGTCGAAGTCCGAGACCGCCTCGCCGTTCCGGTTCATCGGATAGGGCATCATCAGCGTCCCTGTCTCCGACTGGAAGACCTGACTCGGCGTCAAGAAATAGCCTTCGTCCCGACCGTGAACAATGGTCAGCTTGTTGACGGGATCGTTGAGGACGTTGTTGGTAAAGACGTTGCGCAAGCCCGACGCGGGGAACTGAGCGTAGCCTCCTCCACCCTGTGTGATTGGAATGATGACCTCTTCGGGCAGCCGCTCGCTATGGGCGAGCCCAATTTCGAACAGGTCGAAAAAGTCAGCGAACACCTGGCCAGCGAAAGGCGAGTAGTTCAGCCCTTCCACGTCCATGTTGGCCGTGCTCTCATCCAGGATTCCGAAGCCGACATCCGCATATCGCCAGACCGTCATCATGCGGCTGCCGAAGGGAACGAGCGGCGTAATAATGGCCGAACCCGTTGTGGTCATATTCGAGATCAACGGAACGTTGCTATCGATGGACCGCGAGTCACGAGTGACGTCCCGCGCAATCAGCACTCCCCGATCCGTATCCCGCTGAAACTGTCCGCGCACCTCGGGGAAGATCTCCCCCGACGTCGGATCATTGGGGTCGATCGGAGTGTTCCCGTCTTCGTCGATTTTCTCGAATGTGAGTACCACGCCGCCGGTTCGCACCGTTGGTTCCGCCGGATTGATGGTCAACCGCAGATCCGCAGGAAGGGTATCCGAGAGCGGGTTTCCGGCGAGGTCAATGATGCCAGAGGATCCGCCAAGCAAGGTCAGGTAGAGATTGTCGTCACTCGTCGCCGTAGTCGTCATCACGTGATCGAATGGAGTGACGGGCGTGTAGCGATATTCGCGCAAATCCGGAGAGGAAGAAACCGAGGCGACTACAGATTGTTGCGGAGTCGGGCCGGCGCCGCCAGAGGGCATTCGATCGATTCGAAAAGACTCGTGAGCGGTAACGGATTCGGGGTTCATCGGCTCGCTGAACCGAACCGTAATTTGCGGCTGGGTGGAGATACGGTCGACAGGAGGCTGCTCCGGAGTGGGCGAGATGCGGAGGAAGCAATTAGGAAGAACACCGGGTCCGGGCTCGAAGATCGACTGGAACTCGCCGTTAACCGCGAGCAAGAAGTCATCGCGCAAATCCTCCAAGCTTGCTGTCGCCGGGATCGGTAAGAGGCGCACCCTCACATCCGTGAGGAGACCGCCTTGCGCCGGTGCCGATTGACGCGTAACCACGGCGAAGAGGTCGCTAAAGTTCACCCCACGCATCCGGAGAATGTTGTCCGTTTTTGCGGTTTGTGCGCAGTTGCCGACCGAGAACTCAAAATCGAGTAGAAAGATGATATCGCTTGGAGAATCGCCCTCTGCGCTGTCGGGCGCAATGAGCGAGGGAGCCCGAGTCAAGGCGATCGGCTGAGATCCGAGAATCCGTGGTGCATCGATATCGAGCAGGAAACCGTTGTTGGGATCGAGATTGCTCAACTCTTTGTCACTTCGGCCGGTTCGGAAAGTCCGGATGACGTCCTCCGTCAACGTCGGATCCGTAGGGCCGTTGTCGGTGAAATCGAGTTCGTGACCGGCGACGTTCCGCACCACCTGGAACTGCCCGGTCGCCGAATTCAGAACCGTCGGAAAGCGCAGGATCGCGTTGGTCAGCTGGTTACTGCTACTCGGCGGAAGCCCGATCGAGTTCACCGATGCCGTTGAACCGAGAGCCTCCGCTTCGGAGACAGTGAAGTCGACGAGGATTCGAGATGAACGGAATTCAAGTACGCCGTTGATCTCAATAAAAGCGCCGTGATTGGGATCCACCAAGATCCGCGCACCGAATAGATTGGTCGCGGGAGTACCCGTTTGGACCTGAACCGTTTGGTCGTTGACCGTCGAGGCATCTAGGAGATCCGACATTCGAATCGACACCGCCGCGTTCCTCGGAATGAGGGGAAAGGGCGGAAGAAAGCTCGTTCCCAGACCGGTTGGAGAAACGAAGCCCAGGTTTACCGTGGCGTCCTCGAGCAGTCGATCGAACCGCTCGGACTGAGTCTCGGCTAGACCCGGTGCAGGATCGTCGCTATCGGAATCCGCGAAGATCGTCAGTTCGACTTGCTCGGTAAAAGGGCTCGTTTCAAGTTCGTAGTTCGAACCGTCGGTGATGATGTTCTCGCTGACCAGAAACTCGCGCAGGATCAGATTCCGAATCGGCGGAGTTTGCGGATTGTTGTCGTCATCCTCCGCATCGTAAATATCAACCAGGCGCCCCCAGCGAATCTCTTCGATCTTCAGAGCCGAAGCTTTTCCGCCCTGATTGGGATCGACGATTACTGTTTGCACGTTGCCGCCAACGACACCTGTTCCGACGTTGGACCCCTTGTCTCCGCTAGATGGGCCACATGCCACGGAAGCGGCGCAGGCCAAACTGAGAAGAAGTCCCCTAGCGACGAGAGGGCGCCACCCACCTAGGTGATTGCCTAGCTGTCGGCGAGGACCGAAATCGGAGGGAGGGTTATTCAGCACGGGTGAGGGAGGCGTCGAGAGAGGACGGATACGAGCAAGACACCGTTCCGGCAGAGGCGTGCCAGAGGGTGTCCTGAGAGCGAAAGGCCGGTGGGCAGGAGTGGTCCAGGGGGATTGTTTCATTGCCTGAAATCTAGGTCAAGCCACCCCGGGAGAGGTGAAGCAGCAAAAGGGTTCGGAATTCGCGGGCCAGAGGGAGAGAGCCGATGCCAGACGCCCTTCGAGAGCTTCGGAGACGGGCTCTCCCGCCCGAAAAGGGCAGGACGGTCAATTCGGTACAAGAATCGTACCGAGCTGCAGGCTAGGACGGGGAATACCGGTCCATCCCCGCCTCCGGCCTCCTAGCTGCCTAGAACGCGGGTGCCTCTTCTCGGAGGCTCCTTCTCGGCCGCCTCGAGCTTCCGAAACCTCCATCAATTGAGCGGAAACGCTCGAGGCCAAAGCTCTCCTCGCGCCGGATCGCTCAGATGGTCCTTCGCCTTCCTAAGGAATCCCCGCTGGGATTCACGAAAACGGAAAAACCGTCTGCACTACCGCCCTAGGTGCGGGGCGGTTCGCCCAAGCTTCCTGCGCCCCGCCTCCATGATTGGCGGAGCCTCAATGAGCCATCAGCTTCCGATGAAGGAGATCGCGAACGTCGAGACTTCGGGAACCTGAAGAGTCGCGGAGTTTGAGGTAAAGCTGATTCGCGCCTGAATGAACTGAGCTCCATTCAACTCGGTGATGTCGGACTTCCAGGTAGCGTCTCCCATGAGAAAGACCGGCGCGATATTTCCGGTGATCACGAGCGGGTTGCCACCCATGAAGGTGTCATCGGCGGGGTCCAAGCAGGTCATCATGTTGTCGTCGATGACTGTGATATTGAGCGGATCCCCATAGGCGTCGTAGAGCGATGCGTCGGGAACGTCCGTGCCAGCCACACTCGTCGCGCCGCGGTACGCCACGGTGACGCTGGTTCCAGCGGGCTGGTCAAACGCGGCGGGCTCAATGATTGCGGGAGAATAGAGCGGGAACCCCGCGTTCGTCACGCCGGTATCAAACCAGCGTGTATGCACGCGACTTACGCGAATCACGGAATCGAATTGTCCGGCGTAAGCCACCGAATCGTTGCCGGGCAAGCCTCCCGTACTCAGACCGCTGGCGACGAGTTCCGAGTCTGGATTCTTTTGAATCGACTGCCCACCCGCGCCTAGCGACCCACCGGTCGAATAAGCGCGGAACGAGGTCCCCCCCATTTGGAAAGAGAGTGGGTTGTTCGAGTCCGACTGCGATGTGCCCGTGTAGCATTTGAATTCCATCAACAGGGGAAGCGCAAGCGAGCGGACTCCCCCAGCCGGATAGATGGGCTGAGCGTTAGTCGCGTCAAAACAAGCCGTATCCGGTGGAATCAGTCCGAACAATTGAGCCGTTTGAAGGAAGCCGAGAACCTCCGCTCCGAGCCCGTCCGCTCCTCCGACTCCAACAATGGCCGTATCCCGCCAAGTGAAGTAGTCGAAGGAATCCGGTGAGCCCGTTTGATTCATGGGATAAGGCACCATGAGAGTGCCATTCTCCGTCGTGAACTGCCTGGACGGATCGACTAAGTAGCCGTCCTCCTTCCCGTGAACGACTTTGCGAGGATTATCCGGATCGATGAGCACATTCTGGTCAAAGGCTGGCAGCAACCCGGAATCGAGGGGAGAGGCCTCATCGGGCAAACGCGAACTATGCGTGAGAGTCATCTCGAACTCCGGATAGAAAGCCGTCGAGACGCTCAGTACTACCGGAGCCCAGCTTATTCCCTCGATGTCGATGTTGGCGTTGTCTTCATCCAACAGGTCGATCCCCACATCGCAGTAGCGCCAAAGTGTCTGCAGGCGGCTACCGAATCTCGACAACGGCGTCGGTTGGGGCGCCGCCGGGGCTCCGACAAAATAGAACATCGGGTTCGTGAATCCGTCGACCACATGGGAGGCGCGCGTCACAGCGCGGGCTTCGATGACTCCGCGAGTGAGGTCGCGCCGAAACTGCCCACGCACCTCCGGTATGGGATTCGAATTCACATCCACAAGGCCGAACTCGTTGATCGTGTCGAATCGAAGAACGATTCCGCCGGACTCGCTCGTAGTAGTACTCGCGTCAATCGTGAGCGGGACATCCGCCGGAAGCGTGGCGACGAGTGGGTTTCCGGCCAGGTCGGTCACGCCCCCCGCGCTTCCCGCCAAGTTGAAGAAGTACTGGTTGTTCGCGTCGTTCTGGGTGTGATTGAGAGGAGTCGTCGGCGTATAGCGAAACTCCCGCAGATCAGGTGTGTGCGAAATGGTGCCGACGACGATGTCCGTTGGCGTCGGCGTCCCGGTAATTCGATCCAATCGAAGGTTGTCAAACGGACGAATCGAGTCGGGATCGATGGCTTCACTGAAGCGGAGGCTGATTCGTGGCGACTTGGAAACTCCGCGGGAGGGCGGAAGCGCCGGAGGCGGGGAGATCTGCAGGAAGCACTCGCCCGTCAATCCGGGTCCCGGCACAAACGTGGATTCGAATTGTCCGGTCGTCGCGAGAACAAACTCATCGGCGAGGGTCTGCGATGTTGCGGTGAGCGGGAAGCGAACCAGTCGAACCCGAACATCCGTCGCGATACCGCCCTGAGGAGGTGCAGCGGCAAGCGTGACCTCCGCGAAGACTTGGGGAACCTGTGTGCCGGAGACCGTCAACAGATCGCCAACGCGCGGCGTCTGTGCGCAGGACTGCGTCTGATAATCGAGCGTGACGAGAAAGACGCGGTCGGGATCGGTTCCGATCGCGATTTCTCCCAGACTTGCATCCGGCGGCACGACCATCGGCGCACTCGGAATCGAAACCGTCTGAATGCCCCGAACCGTCGGCGCTTCACTGTCGATGAGGAAGCCGTTGTTCGCATCGGCGCGGGTCCCCGCCCGAAAAGCGCGAACGACATCGAGCGTCGAATTGATCTCGTTGGGTCCGTTGTTGGTGAATTCTACGGCGTGGCCGGAGAGGTTACGCAAGACCTCAAACTGCCCGACAGCCGATGAGGGGAACGTTGGGATGCGCAAGGCTCCGGAAGCGACTCCGCTCGAAACGCCAGCGGGCATACCCAATGAATTCACGGCTAAAACGCCAGCAGAAGCCTCGAACTCGGAAACCGTCGTATCCACGATCACGCGAGTCGGGTGGAAGGTTCCATTCAGGAAAGCTCCGAAGTTGCGGTCCGGAAATACTCGCGCTTCCGTGGAAAACACCGGCGGAACGCCGGTGGCTAGCCCAACGGTGTCCGGCGTAATTTTCGAGGCGTCGAGCAAGTCGGAGAATCGCAGCGAGAATGCCGCGTTTCTCGGGACGAGCGGAAACGGCGGTAGCGACGAAGAGTCCGTACCGTTGATATCAAGAACCGTGGCGCCATCGGCGATCGCGTCGAAAAGCAATTGGAATCGCGTTTCCTGCGTAATGGCGTCGAGCGGCACGATGTAGTCGCCGTCCTCGTCGGCGATAATCGTGAGCTCCGATTTCTGTGTAATCGGATTGGTCTCCAAGCGGTAGTTCACCCCATCGGTCGCCAGCGCTTGGTTCACCAGATAATCCGTACGCTGCAGAGTTCGAACTTCACGAGTCGAGGCGTTTCCGTCTCGGTTCTCTTCGTCGAAGATATCGACAAGGCGACCGTATCGAACTTCCTCAAGAAGGACCGAGGTTCCCTCCCCACCTTCATTCGGGTCAACGATGACGGTGACCTGAAGTCCACCGACTGTTCCGGTTGAAGAGGTCGCCGAGGTGCCGCCATTCGAAGGACCACAGGCCGCCAGCGGTAGAAGCAGCAGCCCGACCGCAAACTGAAGAGCGGTCGTGGCTGTATTCAGGTCAGAAGAGTTCGACATGTTCGTCCAGAAGGATGACAACGGAGAGAAGGGGTGAGCCTGAGAGGGTTCTCAGTGTGCGCGATCCGGCGCCTATGTTCGTCACGAGCGCCTTGCACGGTCCCAGACCGCCGGCAACAGGTGAGCGAGTCGACAGTCACGGCAAAAAGCGTGCGCCTCGAACAGGCTCGGATCGCGAATTTGAGTTTTCGGGCTTCTGTCAAGGAAGGAGAAACGCGCAGCGGGGCCTCACGCGGCGGCATTCTGGCATTGATCCTCCGCAATGGGAAGGCCAACTCGCCCTCGAGATCCACGGAGACACCCTCGGACAAGCCGGCAGAGGGGCCCTTCTCGGGCGCAGAATCGCACTTCCTGCCGTGCGATCGCGCACGAAAATGAAGCCTGGGGCAGCAATCGCACCCCCACTACGCCCCTTCGCCCGAGCTCGCGCGGGGTCCTAGCGGCCCGTCGCGACGAATCCGCTCGACTCGGCTTCCTGCTCGTCCCGGAAAAAGACCAAGTGGTCGGGTCGAATCTGCTTGGCCGCAGCCGAATCTCGCGAGTGAAAGTTGCGAGTGGTCGAACAGCCCACAAACGCGATCGGCAGCTCGCGACAGCAATATCCGCAAGCCGCCCGCAGCGGACTCCGAGAAGAGATCGTGAAGTTCGCTTTCACGTGGCGCAACTCGGTGTGAGAGATGCAGGTCGGGTTGGGGCATGGGTTCGGACCGGCCACCACCTCGACCAGCCGCTTCTTATTCTCGTTCGCTCGTGCTTTCAATTCCAAGCGTCCCATCAAGACGGAGAGGATCGCCATTCGCACCGGAACCCCTCGCGCAGCCTGCTTGAAGTACATAGCTCTGGGATCTTTATCAAACTCTTGGCTGATCTCGTCCCGACGCGGGAGCGGATGCATCAACAGCGCATTGCGCAGAGGCTCGCTAGCCATCCCCTCTTGCCCCAAGGTCAAGTAACCCTCGAGCGAATCCTTGTCGTCACCCACTTCATGACGCTCCGTCTGCGGTCTCGTCATGTAGACCGCGTCGACCCGATCGACGCGAAGTCCACGAGCATCGGTGAACAGCGAGAGCTGGTGCGGTTTTTGGGGCGTCAGATAGACAGCATCACTCTCAGCCGCCATCTCGCCAAGCCGCGACGCGTCGACCCGGAGCGGTTGAGCGCCGTATTCCTCCTTCAATCGCGCCAGCACGTAGTTCGGCATCTCAAAGCCCTGGTGCGGAATACAGATCAGGTTGGCGCCGAATCGGGCTAGCGCATAAGCGAAAGAGTGAATCGTTCGGCTGTGCTTGAGGTCGCCGGCGAGCACGACATCGATGCCCTCGAGTCGCTCCTTCTCGATCCATACCGTGTACAGGTCACACAGTGTTTGCGTCGGATGCTCATGGCTTCCGTCTCCCGCATTGATCACCGGGACACTCGAGTTCTCCGCAGCCAAGCGCGCAGCGCCTTCGCTCGTGTGGCGCAAGACGATTAGGTCCGCGTAGCCCTCACCAACGACGCGCACGGTATCGGCCAGCGACTCGCCTTTCGCCGCGCTCGAGGTCTTCATTTCCGCGGCGGTGATTACGCCTCCGCCGAGGCGCAGCATGGCGGATTCAAAGGAGAGCCGCGTTCGCGTGGAGGGCTCGTAGAACAGGCTTGCCGAGATCATGCCCCGGCACAGATGCGACCAAGCTCGAAGGTCTTTACCGAATTCCCGCGCGCGCTGGAAAAGTTCCATCACTTCAGCCAGGGACAAGTCGTCGATCGAGACGAGGTGGCGAATCCCGGTCATGGTGAAGTGTCACACTGGAAAGTGACGGCGCTCGCGGTCTTGGAGGGAAGGAGATCCGGCGAGTCCGGATCCGCTTGAGACTAGCCCATCGCCAGGGCCCCATCAATCCCTAGTTGTCTGCGGAAGCGTGAGGCAAGCTCAGAGACCGGTCGCTGGGTTGGGGCCCAGCAGGTTCATCACCGAGGTGCGCGCCCGCAGGGCTCGGTCCGGTTCCGGGCTCAACGATTCGAGTAAGCCGTCGCGCAAGGCAGTCCCAACTGGGACAGCCGCCCCGCGAATCCACGCCGACTCGGGCAATCCAAAGAAGTCGCGGAAGATCTCCTCGACCAGGCGTCGTGCTCCCTGGGGGTCAACGAGGCAAGACAAGGAGCGCTCTCCCGGTTCTCCGGAATCTGCGCGCTCGTCGACTCGGCTCACGACGCGGCAAACTCGCTCTAAATCTCGGCCGGGCTTCTCCCGATTTCCGGCAGCCTCCAACCACAACACGAGGTCGGCCTCCTCGCGCAGCCGGCGTCCGATCGCTTGCCCCGCGCGTTCCAGTACCTCACGGGGAGCTGCACCCCGTTCGCCTCCGGCCTCCAGAAACTCCCGCTCTCCCGCGGTATCGACGAGCACCACCGGCCAATCACCGAGCTGAATCTCGGCCGTCACCGCGTCGCGCGTTGTCCCCGGTTCGTCACTGACGATCACGCGTTCACTCCCGACCAACAGATTGAACAGCGTCGATTTCCCCGCATTCACCGCCCCGGCGAGAACGACTCTTTTAGGTGAGAGCGCCGCGCCCGCCACTCGCCCCGCTTCGAGCAGCTGCTCTGCGAACCGCTTCCAGTCCGCATCGGAATCCCCCATGTGATCGAGTAGAGAGCGCCTTAACGCGCCGCGGAATTGATCCAATAAAATCCTCGCGCCCGCTTCCGAGGTTGCGTGCGCAAGCCCCAAGAGAGCGCGCGCCTCGATGCAGTCCGGCTCCAGGGCGGGTTCTCCTCCGAGTAAATCCAAGACGACTTCGACGAGAGGTGGGCTGCCCGTCAGGTGCAACTCGAAGCACTCCTTGGTTTCACATACGACCAGAGCCGTCTCCAGCTCGCGCCCTCCGTCGCGAAGGGCGACGACCGCGAGTTCGCCGGGCTTCGGCAGTCGATTCGCGAATTGAAGCAGACGCTCTTCGGCGTCACTCCCCTCGATCTCAAGCACCGAAATACCGCCCCGCCCGGGCGGAGTCAGCGTTCGCACGCGCACACTCACCGGGATTCGCCGCGGTCTTCCAGCGCCGCGAGCAAGCCGAGGTGGACCAAGTCGGGAACAATGATCAGCTCCTCCCCGAGAGGCTCGCCAACCGTTAAAAATTCGCGCGCACCGCCCGTGAGTACGACCGGCAAAGAATCTGCTGGCCGCGTCTCTGCAAGGCCGCGTACCAGTTCGCGTGCCGCGCCGCGCACACCGACAGCGATCCCCGCTTCGAGCGCGGCCCTCGTGTGCTTTCCAAGAGCCGGCGCCGCCGGCGTAGCCTCCACCCCGGGCAACCGAGCTCCCCCCCTCCGCAGAGCATCCGCTAGAAGCTTGGGCCCCGGTGCGATCGCTCCGCCCGCGAAACACCCGCGCCGCTCTCCCATTGGACCCGCGCACAAAACCAGGTCCACGGTGAGCGCCGTTCCGCAATCAACCACGATCGTGGAGCGTTCGGCTTGCTCGAGCGCACCACGAGCGGCGAACAAGCGATCGCGTCCGATCGTCTCGGGATGCGAACAATCGAGCTCGAGTCCGAAGTCCGGCTCGGCCACAAAAGCCTCGCCAAAGTGACGAGCGAGCTGGGCGCCGAGTTCTCGCTCAAGGTCAAGATCCGCGACGGCGCAGAGCGTGGCAGCCTTCACCTCGTTCGTTTTGTTCAGCTCGGACAACCAGCGCTCGGCCGAATCCGAGAACCGGTCATCCAGCTCAAGCTCCAAGCTCTCGAGAATCTGCGGCGATTCCCTCGCCCACAACCGAAATTTGCAGCGCGAGTTGCCGAGATCCACCGTCAGACGCGCACCGGATGCGTTGGACATGGTGTCCGCCTGGAACGCTCAGTTGGTTGGCGTGTAGTCGTAGGTCAGGGTGATGTCTTTCCCCTGGCGCTCGACGATCGCCACCCAATGTGAGGTGACGTCCGCATTGGTCTTCACGTAGCTGATCGCTTCTTGCGTACTCGTCACCGGATCGCCATTGATGCTCTTGATGATGTCGCCCGTCTTCAAACCGTGCGAGTTCACAATCGATCCGGGCGAGATGCCGTGAACGATGATGCCCGAATATCGGTTGGTGTTCGGATCCCTATACCGACCGGTGCGAACCTCCGAGCTGAAGATACGAGAGTAGTCGCGACCGAAGACGGCGGCGTCCTCTGTCCCGATTCGAAACTGACCTGTGCGAACCTCGTGGGTTTTGAGAATACTGACCGGCTCACGGTTGGCGCTGATCTGAATCAAGCTCTCGTTTTCGGGCTCAAGCAGAATGCCATCGTCGCCGAGTCGAGCGATCCCCACACCGAGACCGTCGGTCGATTGATACTCCGGCGGCAGCATGCGCTCGGGCTCGCGCGGCTCTTCGCCATCGGCGACCTCGAACGTGAACTCCACGTATTCCGGCTGAATCGAAGAGAGCGTGATGAACTTATATTTGCCGGGCAGCTGATCGCCTTCGAAGAGCACGTCCTCGGGGGTCGCAACCATCTTGCGCTCATCCGCCGACGCGCGGTAATGAACATAGGCGTTGCTGAAGCGCGAGTCTGAGGAGTAGTTGATCAGGACAACCGTGAGGAGTTCGGAGACAGCCTTGTCCGGTTGCTTTACGGGATCGGGTGGTGTCGGCCCCGGGACATCCACGACAACCGTCTGCAGTCCCGTCCAGTTGAGATTGTGGAAAATGGCGAGCACGCTCGGGTAGGGAACCAGACGGCGCTGCTCCAACTTCACTTCAGGCACGTCATTGAGAATCGCCTTCTGCTCTTCCGTGCTGATGTTCTTCAGCATGCCCTTCCCGACCGTGACGAACTGGTAGACGTCCCAACCCAGATAGGAGCCGAGAGCAAGGACAGTGATCCAGGAGAGAGCTTTGATGCGTCCGATATTCATGGGAGAGCGGCTATCCTAGCCGGTCCGGAGGGGAGATCCAGACTCCGAAGCCGAGTGAACTCCGGATAGGACGACCTCCTGCGGGCATTCTTCCCAACGGACCTCCAGGAAATTCGAGAGCTGGACCACTCAAGGGCGGCTTTCCGCCCCCCCACGCGCGGAGGGGAGCCAGCGCCCCCAGCTCTAGCCGTTGTCGGCCATGCGGAGGCCGTTGTCCGACTCTTCGCCGTTCGGCCCGGCCACGCGCTTGTCGCCGCCATGCTGGAAGCCGCGCAGGGCCATCATCAGCTCGTCGGGACGATCGGAGGCAGAGAGAGCGATTTCCAGGTCGACCTGAGCCGACTCCACCAACTTGCGCAAGCTCATGTTGAAGGAGATCAACCCGTTCTCGCCGGAGGAATCGATCACGCGCGACATTTCGCTCGTGCGGCCCTCGAGCAAAAGCTCTCGTATGTGCGGCGTCGAGGTCATCAGCTCATAAGCCGGGATCATGCCCTTGGCGGTGGCTCGGGGAACCAGGCGCTGGGACAGGACGGCGCCGAGGTTCTCGCTCAAGCGCTGGCGTACCTGAGCATGCTGCTCGGACGGGAAGAAGGACAGGATCCGATCAACGGTCTGAGCGGCGTTTACCGTGTGGAGGGTCGACAAGACGAGGTGGCCGGTTTCGGTCGCATCGAGGGCGGCGCAGACCGTCTCCGCATCGCGCATCTCTCCGATGAGCAGCACGTCGGGGCTCTGCCTCAAGGCGTGCCGCAGCCCAGCCTCAAAGTTCGGGCAGTCCGTCCCGATCTCGCGCTGGCTAATCACGCAGCGATCTTCGGTGAACAGCATCTCGACCGGGTCCTCGAGCGTGACGACGTGGCGCTCGAAGTGAAGGTTCATGTACTGAATCAGAGCCGCCAGGGTTGTCGACTTTCCCGAGCCGGCGATTCCCGTCACGAGCACGATGCCTCGCTTGCGACTCGCGATGCGCTTCATCTCCGCCGTCGGTAGGCCGAGGTTCTCGAGCATCGGCGGATCATCGGAGATGCGGCGCAGCACGACCGCCGGCTCTCCCATCTGCTTGTAGGCATTCAACCGGAAACGCCCCAGCCCATCGAGGTGCACGCCGACATCGACGGAACCGCACTCGGACCAGGCGCCCATGCGCTCTTCGCCAACCACGCCGTTCAGGACCTCAAGCAGTGCGCCCGGACCCGGAACCTTGCCGGGCAAAAAGCGAATCTTCCCGTCCACGCGACAAGAGGGCTTTCCGCCAGCGCGCAGAATCAGATCACTCGCACGTGACTGAACCATCGCTGCCAGCCAAGCCTCCAGTTGATGGCGCGGCGAAATCGAAGTGGAGCTTAGCCCGGCGGGCATAGCGAGTTCTTGTGCAGCCTGGGGCTCGTCCGCGGGAATGGGAATGCTCTCGGCGTCTAGCAGACTATCGGGCAATGCCCCCAAATCCTTAGCGAGGTC
The DNA here is from genome assembly GCA_029259635.1 of Planctomycetota bacterium. Lineage (GTDB taxonomy): Bacteria > Planctomycetota > UBA1135 > UBA1135 > OFTM34. The sequence continues at coordinate 71,798 of JAJDEU010000028.1, forward strand.
TACGTCCATCGCAGCGGGCATCGAGCCCAAATCTTCTAGGTTGGACGGAGCCGTCGGCTCGCCGAGATTGGAGTTCGGTGTGGGCTGATCGGGTTCCATAGTATTCGATGCGGGCAACGCGGGAGCGAGTGCGTCCACTCCGCTGAGCTCCTGTTCCTTTGCGAAGCTCGGTTCCCCTGCGGCAAGCTGACCATCTTCCGCGTCCCTCATAGGAGGAACATTGGAGAGCGGCTCGAGCGGAGCGGGTCCGCGGCGCACCAGCGCATCGGATGTTTGAGAGTTTGCGTTGCTCTGCGGGCGCTCAGCTGAGCTCCCGCCTTCAATGGGCGAATCGGGGTTCACGAACCTGCCTCCGGTCGTTGTCGAGGGCGCCCGTCGAGACGAGGACGCAATCCCCACAGATCGGAGGTTGAAAGCTCGCGTCTTGAATGCAGCTGACTTACTTAACCGAACAAGCCGAAAAGCTGCTGTAAGTGCCGTCGCGGCGAGCCCCTGCCGGAAAAAGATTCCGGGCCTTCGCCCGCGCCGCTTTCAGTAGCTCTCTTCGCCGCGCACGATCTTTCGCGCGGCCGTTAAGAGTTCCGACAACCCGCGGCCTGTCGGCGAAGAGATGCGGAACAAGGCCTGTCCCGCCTCATCTTCAAGCTCTTGAGCCGCCAGTTCCGCGCTCTCAGTTTCGCATTTGCTGGCGACGAGCAGGCACGGGCGCGCAGCCAGTTCACTGGAGTAGTTTTCAAGCTCCCTGCGAATCGACTTCCACGCAGCGACGGGATCCTCTGAAGCCGATTCCGAGACGTCCACCAAATGCAGCAGCACCTGACAACGCTCGACATGCTTCAAGAACTTGATCCCGAGTCCGACACCTTCCGAAGCGCCCTCGATCAAGCCGGGGAGATCCGCAATGCAGAGCGTGTCGTAGTCGCCGACCTGAGCGATCCCAACCTGAGGATCCAGAGTCGTAAACGGGTAGTCCGCGACTTTGGGAGTCGCTGCACTAACGCGCGAAAGGAAGGTGCTCTTGCCGGCGTTCGGAAGGCCGACCAATCCGATCTCGGCCACGATCTTGAGCTCAAGGTGGACAGCGCGCTCTTCCCCAGGCCTACCCGTTTCGGCAATTCGCGGCGCTTGCCGGACGGCGTTTGCAAAGTGAGTATTGCCGCGCCCGCCGTCGCCACCTTTTGCGAGGATCAAGCGATCCCCTTCCTTGGCCAGGTCTCGGAGCAAATGCCCGCGCTGTTTATCGCGCACCTGAGTTCCGATCGGAACGGGCAGGATAAAGTCCTCGCCGCGGTGTCCGGTTCGGTTCGCCGGCCCGCCGGGTTGGCCATTGCCAGCCGTGTAGCGCGGTTGCCGGCCGGCGTGCAAGAGCGAGCTCTCATGCGAATCGGCGACCAGGATCACGTCCCCGCCGTCTCCGCCGCTCCCCCCCCACGGACCTCCGCGAGGCACAAAAGCTTCGCGGCGGAACGCGATCATTCCGTCTCCGCCTTTGCCCGCGGCGACTTCAATCTGACACTCGTCGCGAAACATGGCTACTCGCGCTGCTTAGACCGGAAGCTCAGGCTTCCGAAGCGGCGCCCTTAGGACACTACCGGATCGACGTGAACCCGTCGTCCGGTTTGGAATCGCACCGTTCCGTCGATCAGAGAAAATATCGTGTAGTCGTTGCCCAGCCCGACATTCTTGCCCGGCTTGTAGCGAGTTCCGCACTGACGAATGATGATCGTGCCCGAAGTCACGGCTTCCCCGCCATAGCGCTTCACGCCTCGAAACTGCGGGTTGGAATCTCTGCCGTTGCGGGTCGAACCCTGTCCCTTTTTATGTGCCATAGCTTGTGTCCTCTAGGCTTGGATCGAGGTGATGCGGACCCGCGTGTACTTCTGGCGGTGGCCATTCTTGCAGCGCGAGTCTTTACGGCGCCGGAATTTGAAGATCACGAGCTTGGGTCCCTTGGCCTCGCCAATCACCTCACCCTTTACGGAAGCGCCCTCGACGAGCGGCTTTCCTAGGCGAACTTTGTCCTCGTTCGATACGAGCGAGACTTGATCGAAGCTGATTTCCTGGCCGGGTTCGGCGGAGGCCATCGTGTCACAGAGAATGACGTCGCCTTCGCGCACGGTGAACTGGCGCTGGCGGTCGGAGATAACGGCGTACATGGTTCTGGCTGGCCTATTCTTGGACCCGTCGTGGGGTCGAAATGGGCGATCCGAGCCGCCCGTCCAATGGGCTTCTCGGTGTCTGGTCCCGAAAGGGCGAAGAAGTCTAGCTAGGAGGAGAGGGCGTGGGAAGAGCCGAGTTCACGCTCTGTGAAGGTTTCCAGCGGAGAGAGTGCCGTCCTGCCCCCCTGCCGGAAGCTCCTACGGTAGCTCCACGCGGGAGAAAATCGGATTGAGGGCCAGAGCCTGTTCACGGGGAACAGGAGTTCACGAGCGGCAGTCTTCCTGCCGGCGCGAGACCCCCAAGCTTCGTCCGATCACCGAATTCGGTCGCGTCTCCGGCCGCCGAGCGGACCGGAAGCCCGCGCCCTTGAGGCGCCGCACTCCATCGACAGGCTCCGAGCCCGTCTTAGCGCTTGCGGCGGCCGCCAGGTCGAACCTCGCGCCCATCGGCCCTGAGATAGCGCAGCACGCTGTCCTCGACCTGCTCCGGCGCTTTGGTGAATTTCAACTCGCGACTGTGCTTGGTCTTGAGCTCGTCGAGCTCGTCCGCCGTGTGCTCGAGCAGATAGTCGACGACTTCCGGATGAGCGCGAACCTCGACAACGGAGAAGCCCTTCTGCGTGAGCGCCGAACCGAGGCGACGTAGGATCGCTTGAGCCCTTGAGCCGGCTGTTCTCTCGCGACCGGACCCGCGGCAGGCCGAGCAGGGATCGAAGATGAGCTTCGAGAGTCCCGGTCCCAACCGCTGACGCGTCATTTCGAGCAAGCCAAACTGGGAAATACGTCCCACCTTGCTGCGTGCGCGATCTCCGACGAGCGCTGCGCGGAACTCCCGCTCGACCGCCAATCGACTGCTCGATCGCATCATATCAATGAAGTCCACGACCAAGATGCCGCCAAGGTCGCGCAATCGAATCTGACGCGCAATCTCGGGAGCGGCTTCGAGGTTGGCCTTTAGAGCCACGTCTTCAAATCCGTTGCCCTCACGAGTTCGACCCGAGTTCACGTCAATTGCAACCAGGGCTTCCGTCTGATCGAAGACGATGGAGCCGCCCGACGGCAACTCGATGCGACGGGAGAAGATTCGCTCAAACTCTTGCTCGATACTGTAAGCGTGAAAGAGCGGCTTCGAGTTTTCGTGCAGGACGATGCGGTCCATGTGCTCGGGCATCAGCGCTTCGGCGAACTTGAGCATGCTCGCGTGGACCGTCGGATCGTCCACGATCACCGATTTGGTCTTCGAGTTGAACAAGTCGCGCATCGTTCGAATCGCCACGCTGGACTCTTCGTAGAGCGGAGCCGGGTTTCGGCCCGAGACCAAGCGTTTGCCGAAGTCTTCCCAGACCGCCATGAGGTAGTCGAGATCGCGTCGGAGCTCCGTCTTCGTCTTTCCGATGCCCGCAGTTCGAACGATGACCCCCATCCCGTCCTGAATATTGAGAGAGGTCAGAATTCGTTTGAGCCGACGGCGCTCTTTCTCGTCTTCAATCTTCCGAGACACTCCGGTGCGTGCCAAAGACGGCATCAGCACGAGGTAGCGACCGGGGATCGAGATAAAGGTGGTCAGGGTGGGGCCCTTGTCGCCGATGGCGTCCTTCGTGATCTGCGCCGCGACCATCTGGCCCTTCTTCAGCACGTCGCCGATCGCCACTCTCGGCCGGGAGTGACGACGCGGAGAACGGCTCGATTTCGATTTGGAGTTGCGCCCGGGTTTCGCGTCGTCGTTCGAGGAGTCGACGCCGTCGGAGCCGGAAGCCCACTCATCGTCCTCTACGCGAGTCGTGAGCAGTTTATCGAGGTTCCAATCTGTCTCACCGTAAGCCGGCAGAACATCGGAAGCGTGCAAGAAGCCATTGCGCCCCTGCCCGAAGTCGACGAAGGCTGCGCCGATCGGCGCCTCGAGGTTGACCACGCGGCCGCGATAGATGTCGTTGACCAGCGAGGTGTAGCGGTCGACAACCATCTGAAAATCGAGAATGCGGCCGTTGTCGCAGACCGCGACGCGGACCTCCTCGGTGTGGCTCGCATTGACGAGAATCGTCTGCGTCCTCTCCACTTCGAGAGCCGCCGCCTTCTCGTCAGCCGTCTGAGTGCGTCGCGAAGCGCTCGCTCCCGGCGCCTTCTTGCGCGATGGGGAAGCCTTGCCCGGTCGTGAGCTCGAGTCGCCAGCTCTCGCGCCAGCGAACTCCTCTAACTCGAGCAACTCGTCTTCTTCTCCGGGAATGGAGTCGACCACACCGTGCTGAGTTTTGGTCTTTTTGCGTCTGCGACCACCCCGAGAACCTCGGCGCCGCTTCTTACGAGGCTCGTCGCCGGCACCGCCCTCTTGTTCGGCCCGCTCGGTCGGTTGCCCTTCAACCGACTCCTCGACGTCACGCCCCTCCCGATCGACAGATTTCGAAGCGGGAGCGCGTCGAGTCGAGGCCTTGCGACGAGAAGCCGGCTTCTTGCGCCGTACGGACTCGCTCGACGATTCCGCCTCGCCACTCTCGGCGGAAGGCTCCTCCGTGGATGCCTCTCGCGTTGATCGCCTTCGACCGCCTCTCCGTGTTCTCTTCTTAGCCGTCGAGCCGCTGCCCGCGTCGAGAGCCTCCGAAACGTCCCCCGCGGGATTGCTCTCGTCGGCGGACGGGCTGTCTTCAGCCGCCGCGCTTTCGGCCGGAGAGCGTCGCGACCGACTGCGTCGAACGCCACCACTAGAGGGGGTGCTCTTCTCGTCAGCCGTATTTCCCGGTTCGCCGTTTTCCGCCGCCGGTGCGGAGTTCGAGGGCTCGTCGCTTTCCGAAGGCGCCTGCTCGGCGTCGGGATCCGCAGGACGACGGCGGCGTCGGCCGCCCCTCGATCTGCGGCGTGGGGCCCTGGAACTCTCCGAGGAGTCGTTCGGCGAGGGCGATGTGGAATCGGATTGTGTGTCTTGGGCTTGATGGGAAGCGGAAGAACCGACATCCCCCCCCGGAAGGCTCGTGCCTTGCGGGTCGATGGAATCGCTCATCAAGTTGGTCTCATTTTCAGCCGCACAGCGGCGTTTGGGTGTTTGTCCGGCGCTACGCGACGGACGCTCGTGCGGCATCGACAACCCAATTGCTTGGGGCGTGCGCACAGCAGTTCGGTCTCCAGCACGGCGCGCGACTCCGTTCGAATCCTCTGAAGGATCGAAGTAGTGGATCTGAGTGACCGAAGCCTCCCAGGACCGCGTCGGCACGCGCTGAATCCCTTGTTCCTAGTTGTAAAGAGGCAGAGCCCCACAGAGTTCGACAACCAAAGCTGTCGTGAATTATTTAGTCGAGGTTGGCCGGAGCCGGTGACCTCTCGGGATGGGCCGTCGGTATCGGAACTGGTGCGCGCCGGGCAATCAAGCGGAAAGGCGCAGCGTCGTCGATGGCGCTCTAGTTTTGCCAGAGCGGGGTAAGAGTGATGGTGACCGGATTCGCGTCCTCGGCCCAAGGAACGCGAGCGGGCGGTCGGGGACACGGGTCCCCTCCTGAACGAACGAAAGCCAGAACTTCGCCTCCCGTGAAGGGAGGGATGCGGCGGTTGGGCCGCGTGAAGAACCCTGGCGACCTAAAGGCTAAGCGCAGGACGCTCGGGAAGGCCTTTGGGGTGATCGACCTTATCTCAGGCTGGGTTGGCGATGCAAGCGCCAGGTCGGATCGGCGCTCTCCGGGCCCCGCAGAGATGCTGCTGGGCCCGAAGAGGTTCGATTATTCGTCCGAATCCGAATCGGCGGGAGCGGCCTCATCGGTCGCTTCCATTCCGGGCTCCTGCACGAAGCTCTCCCAATCCCCCTCGGAATCGGAGCTCGTATCGCCATTCTCGTTCGCGTGCGACATCAGGACGCCATCGCCCTGAAGCAGCTCCAGAAGCTCCTCGTTGTAGTCTTCCCGGCGGCGATTGAGCTCGCGCTGAAGAGCGTGCTCCTGATCGACGGACGTGCGGACGACGTTCGGAGTGATGAAGACAAGGAGACTGCGACGCTCACGGTTCTTCTGCTCATGGCGGAAGAGCCAACCGAGCAGCGGGATATCGCCGAGCAGCGGGACCTTGGCGAAGCGCTCAAAGTCCGTGTCGGTCGTGAGACCTCCAACGACGGCGGTCTGGCCGCTGTCCAGCATCATCGTGGTGACGATGGTGGAAGAGCGCGTGCGCGGCAACGCAATCGAGCCCTCAAGGCCGGAGGCACCGATCGTAAAGACGTCGAAGCCGGGGGGCGCGAGAGCGGAGTTTCCGGTACCGGAGAGGCTGGTCTCTTTGGGAATGATCTCGAGCATCACTTGGTTCGAGCCCGGGATCACGTTGGGAACCAGCAGGAGCTGGAACCCGACCTTGACCGGTGAGCCCGTCGCTTCTGCCACGGACAGCTGAAGCCCGCCCGCTTGGCCCTGCTCAGACTTGGCCTCGGCGTAGCGAATCGTCTCGCCGACGAAGATCGTCGCAGCACGACCATCGAGAGCGATGATCTTGGGAGACTGAACAACCTGAGTGCGCTCATCACTATCGAGCAGACGCAGAGTGGCTTGCCAACCAGTGAAGGAGAGCGCACCGAAGACCGTGTCCGGAGTCACCGTCGTTCCAAAGTTTTGGAGCGGGTTGGCGAAGGGACCGTCATTCGGGTTGGCGATGAAGATGTCTTCGAAACCGCCATCGCCCAAGTTGAACGGGAAGGTAATCGGAATCTGACCACCGGACAGGCTGGCCGAGGGGCCCGCGTCTCCGTAGTCGACACCGAGATTGAAGAGGTCATTGTTCGTCGTCGAGATGAACTTGACGTCGACGAGGACCTGCGCCGGGGAGACGTCGAGATCGTCGATCATAGTCTTGATCTCGGCATGCACCTGTGCAGTGTCCCGCACAACGAGCATGTTCCGCTCGGCGACATAGTCGAGATCTCCACCCGGGTTGAGGGCTTTGGAGAGCGCACCAAGAGCCGGGAAGTCCTTCGTGAGATCTCCTGTCGCACCCTCGAGGTCTCCCTTGACGAATTCGGAATCGATCTCGGGAACGAAGGCGCTTCTAGGACGGAGATAGCGAAGCTGATAGCTGCGCGTCTCCATCTGAGCCTGAAGGGTCAGCGGGTCGACAACGCGCAAGACTCCGCGCTCTTCTTCGACGACGACGAAGCCCAGCGTTTTGACGGCGACCTCGAGCGCATGCCTCCACGGAACGTCCGTAAGCCTGACCGAGATCGTTCCCGCAACCTGAGGAGCCACGATAACGTTGGCTCCTGAGATCGCAGCGATCGCGTCAATCACTTCGGTGATCTCCGAGTTGTTGAAGACGAAGGTCACTCGCTCGGGGCGGCTCACGACCAGCACGCCGGCGGCGCCATCCTCGACAACACAGCCTGCGAGTTCCGCAGCTAGGTCGAGCGCATCACGCCACGGCACGTCGGTGATATCCAGTGAGATTTCGGTGTCGCCACCTTCCATCACTACGATATTCGCTCCGGATTGAACGCGGACGTAATCAACGACTTCATCGAGCTGGCGCCCGTCGATGCGCAGTGAAACGCGCGCATCGAAGCGAGGGACCTGTGCTGATGCCGAAGCTGCCAACAATACGGCGGTGAGGCCGCTAAAGAACCACTTGATCATTACTTGCTCTCTTGGGGACTTTTGGGCTCGATACGCCGCGCAAGAATTACGCCGCGATACACGAACTCAATCTCGTCTTCTCGGATACTTCGGATGAATAGGTCGTCTTCGACCATCTCGCCTTCGCTAAGCGATTCGCCATTTACGACCGCGATGGGGTGCAATCCCTCGATGAGTCCGACACCCGAGATTCGCATCTCGATGCGGTCGAACACGAGTACGGTGTCAGCCATGCGTGCCAGCCAACGAAGCTTTGCGATCATGGGTTTTCGCGCAACGTCGTTTTCTGCCAAGTGCAGCCGCGGCTCAATCGTTTGAAAAGCGGTGAGCGCGTCGTCGTACCGGTGCGCCTGCAAGAACCCCTCGACGGTGTCGATGGCTTCTTTCAGAACGGCAACGGTCGGTCCGACCACTCCAACACTGTTGTTCAACTTCGCGTTGAGCTCTTGGAGAGCGACAACGACTTCGTTTTCAAACCTGCGCTCTGCCGAAACAAAGGTCAGCTGATTGCTCTCGAGAACCTGGCGGACATCTTCTTCGAGTTCCGCCATCACTTTCTCCAGCTCAGCTCGCGACTTCATTTGAGCGATGAGGTTTTCCGCAGCGGTGTACTCTTCCCAGAGAGTCACAGCGCCGTGGGTTCGCTCGACCAAGTTCTCGACGAGCAGAATCTGCTCGGGGATCTCAAGGAAGTCCGAGCCGACCTTTCCGCGAGGCACTCGCGGGTCGACCCAGGGGTCGCGACGACCGCGCTGACCGCGGTACTCGTACGCGCGAATCTGCAGCTCGGCTTGACGTTTGCTGATCTCGGAAAGCAAAAGATCGCGTTTGCGATCGTAAGAATCGATACTCGCCTCGATGGCATGATCCTTCGCCTCGTAGACAAAGGTCTCGACGTCCATCTGAACGGTGTGGCGAGGCTCTTCGCCCTTGTTCTCATCGGCACGTCGTGCCGCAGTGAGCTTGAAGGTCGGCACGCTCATGAAGCGCGAGAAGTTCTCCACCTGGCCGGTGAAGTCCAGCATCTGGAAGATGTTCGCGTCGAACTTCAGAGAGTAGACGACTCGATCGAAGTCGCCGTCTTTCTGTGCGTTGCGGATATTCTTGTTCTTGACCTCGACGATTCGAGCTCCTGAAGCCTCTTGGAAATCGCGCAGGGTTCGAACGAAGTTGTTGAGGTCGTCATCCGAGGGAAGGATTTGAGCAACAACGCTGTCGGTCTCTCGCTGAATGATCACCTCGCGCTCAAGAGCGGGAGTCTTCGCGATCGTCACGCGACCCTTGTCGATATTCGCATTGACGGTGGTCACTTCCATGCGAAGGGCGGCAATGTTCTCGTCCTCCATATAGATGAGGCCGCCGAGTGCTCCGGCGATGAGCAGTCCAAGGCCTAAAATTAGGCTCCATCGTTTGCGCTCGCTCATTTGGAGACCTCCTCGGGCGCTGCATCCGAGCTTGCAGCCTGCACAGCGCGCTCTTCAGGTGAGAGCAGATTCAGCTCCAGGGGAAACGACCAGTTCTCGGCGGGGACCAGTTCCTCGTCGACACTCGACTGGGAACCCTCGGGCGGCGCCGGTGAGTTGAAGTCCTGAATGAAGGGCGAAGCCTCGAGGTCCTCGAGGAAGTTAGCCACGTGAGCGAAGTTCGGATTTCCCGAGTGCCCCGAGGCTTTGAGTCCGCCGTAGTCGCCGCGAGACGAAGTGACGGTCTGATTCACCGAGAGGTCTTTGAACCAGACCAGGTAGGGCTCGTCGTCGCCGCCCTCATTGACAACGTCAATGAGCTCGTCGACCTTGCGCGTCCAGGACATCCGATTGCCCGTGATCTCCTTCAGAGTGGTCTCGCGCGACGCGTAGATCCCGTTCTCTTTTTGAAGGGAATCGTGGTAGGCGATCTGTGGGGAGATGCTCGCCATCGTGTCGGTCAAGACGGCCAACTCGCTGTTGACCTCAGCCTTGACGCCAAGAGCCATCCAGGACCACCATGCGAGCAACGAGCAGTTGATCGCCACGGCGAGGCACACGGCGACCGTAAACTTGATCGGCGGGCGACTCGCGCGCCGATACTCCTCCGGAAGTAGGTTGATGTGAATCATGCTGTTCTCACTCTTGATGCGAGGCCAACGGCAACCGCGAGAGTCGGCGCGAATTCCGAGATGACCTCGGAGTCCACGTGCGAACCAACGCGAAGGCTTTGGATGGGGTTCCAAGGACGAGCGGGTCGTCCCGTAGCCTGTTCAATGAAGGGGACGACGCCAGGAGCGAGGACTCCGCCGCCCGAGAGCAGCACTTCCTCAACCCGCAGGCTTTCGCGGTTCTCTACGAAGTCGAGCGAGAGCGAGATCTCGCTGACCAGGTCTTCTAAGACCGGGGAGATTGCGCGGCTGACTTCCGCATCGCGTCCCTCCGGTTGATGCTTGATGGTTTCGGCTTCGAGGATCTCAAGGCCCATGCGACGTGCAATGGCCTGAGTCATATCCGAGCCACCGATTCCGATTTCACGGCTGAAGCAGGTCTCTCCGTCGCAAACCACATTGATGGATGTGCGCGAGGAACCAATGTCGACGAGCGCGATCGTGCGCTCCTCGGTTTCTCCATCCTCATCGGTCTCCTGAGAAGCGGTGTCGCACAGCTCCCAAGCGTTCGCGAGAGCGAAGACATCCACGTCGACAGCAACCGGGGTGAGCCCTTGGCTGGTGACTTCTTCCACCTTCTCTTCGACAACCGTGTTCCGGCAGGCGGCCAAGACGACGCTCATTTGCTCGTCACTACCTTCGGAAGCCTGGGGCGGACGAGTCAGTCGCTGGCAATCGATGGCGACTTCGTCAGCGTCGAACGGCAGGTACTTGTCAGACTCGAACCGAATCGCTTGCGAGAGCTCGGAGTCGGACATCTCAACCATCGAGATGTACCGGACAACGACGGACTGGCCGGCGACGGACGTCACGACGTTGCGTGATTTAAAGGCCCCTTGCTCAAAGACCTGAGCGATCGCCGCACTGCGATCGCCGCCAGGCGCAACCTCGGCCCTTGCGAATGCAGTCAGGACAGGCTCGGTGCCTTCCATCGTTATCTCAACGGCTTTGACCACGTGCGAACCGAGGTCGAGACCAACAACGCTTTTGTTTTTTCGAAACACTGAACCCCTCCAGTTCCCAGGGGAACAGGCTCAAAAAGGGACTATTTTTCGCCGCGCTGCTTGCTGTCCCCCACATAGAGGAGAGAGAGCAGTACGGCACAAACCTCCCCTTCGGCGGGAATGCGGAAAGAGGTTTAGTGCTTCCCCGTGAATTGCGGGCACCAAGTTGATATCGGGCTCCATCGCCCGGCGGTGCACGGCAATGGCCCGCGGAAAGCCTTTCCCAATCTCGGGGACGAAAGAGGCCTACGCGCTCCCTAGCGGCTCCTCTAGTTGTCCGCGGTGAAAGTGCTTTGTTCCATGGGCCGCGGAATTTTGGTCAGGCTGGCGCCCGGGAATGCAGTCGAATCTCTAGATTCGGCGAGGCTTTCGGGTGCCGGCCTGGCCAGAAGGATGCCGCTCGTGGGGCGAATGACTTTTTGCCACGGGCTGCTAGCGTTCCCGGGCCTGCGTGACCTAGGAGAAGGGAAACGCACCTCGCTGTGAACGCTCCATGGGTTTCATGGGCTCCGGCGTCCATGGAGTCGCGCAGAGATAGGAGAACTGAGGAGAGGCTCCCACCCTTTCGAGAACCGATTGGCCCCGAAGCAACGGATTTTGCGATGGCTGGCTGGGTCAGCCCCGGAGCTCCTCGCCAAACCCAGAGTTGACCAGTGCGACCAGCTCGTCGAGAACGGAATCAGCATCCTCGCCGGTTGCACGAAACTCGAGCACCGTTCCGCAGCAGGCGTTGAGCGTCATCATTTCGAGGATGCTCTTACCGTTGACGTCGTTCTCACCTGCGGAGATTCGCAAGTCACCCTTGAATCCGATCGCGACCGAAACGAGGGCATGGCAAGGCCTGGCGTGTAACCCCTGAAGGTTGCAAATCGTGACAACCCGCTTTTTTTCCACCGGCGCGTCCTCTAGCTGTCCGTGGTGAAAGTGCTTTGCCGCATGAGCGGCGGCATTTCGGTCGGGTTGGTGCCCGAGAACGTAGTCGCAGCCATATTTCGGCAGGCAACAGATTCAGCGAGGCTCTCGGGGGACAACCTAGCCGGAAGGAGGCCGTTCATGGGGTGAATGACTTTTGCCACGGGCTGCTAGCTGTCCACACTCCAAAAGTGGAGATCAGACGTTCGCCTTCTCCTTTAGAAGATCAACGAGTTCCTTTTTCGTCTTCGCGGCGATCGCGAAGCGGCGGAAGTCGCCGTCCTGGGCGAGCTTTGCGATCCACTTCATCATCTCGAGGTGCTTCTCGGGATCGTAGAGTTCCGTCGCGGTTTCCGGTCGAAGCACCGTGAACAAGATCTGGACGGGCTCACCGTCGAGAGCATTCCACTCGACGCCGGTCTTATGGATCGAGATGCTGAGAACGGGCTGGTCGAGGCCCTTGATCTTCACGTGAGGAATCGCGACGTTTCGCCCGAGGCCTGTCGAAGCGAGCAACTCGCGATCGACCAGAGCTTTGTTCGCGGCCTCGGTAAACCCCTCGTCGAGAGCACCGGCTTTCGCCAGGTTGGTAACGATCTCCGAAAAGACCCCTGCTTGGTCGACGGCTTTGATCCCAATGCTGCAGGGCTTGGCCTTGAACAGCTTCCAATAGTCGGTCATCTCGGTGATTTCGCTCCCGAAGGATGCGTGGTACTCGGCGGTTTTAGGCGATTTTCGAGGATATTCAGGTCTGGTCCGAGGGCTCAATTTGAAACCCGCGGGACCCCGAACAAGACATGAAGAGTAACAAAAAAGAGGTGAGCCCGGGAACCCCCGCTCTCACCTCGATAAAGCCCCGAACCGTGCTCGGCGGACTCCCACTGACGGGAGTCCTTCCAGCCGATTCGGCCTCGAAAAGGGTTAATGCTCTCGCCGTCTTCGACGCTCGCTGGTCAGTTTGGCCTTGTGCCGTTTGAGAACCTTGGCCATTCGCCCCATCGCCTCGTCGAGCGCGGAATGAATATTGTCAGCACTGGCGCCGACGACGAGGACGACTCCGCCCCCCACGTTGGCCACTAATTCCGCTCGATGTTCGTCCCGCTGGCGCTCCAGCAGCGCTCGGATCGAGACCGTCCTTCCGAAGAACTTGGACAAGTCCTGAAGTTTGGTTGCTACGTGCTCGCGAATTCGCGACGGGTACTCATGGTGAATGATGGACACTTCAGTCTGCATACGAACCTTCCATGGCGGGTTAATCCCGCCCCTTAAGTCCACAGTGGCCGGGATGAAACAGCAATCCGGTACTCCGATCCCAGCGGATCCGGACTGGAAGTGATAACCCGCTCGCTGCACTCCGAAGAACGCGGGGCCATTCACGTGGAGACCGACGGATCGCCGGTCTCGCCGAGCGCATAACGCACGCAGGATCGTCTGCCCTAAAAATCGCGACTCCAAGACCAGTGAGCGGAGGCCCTAGCTGGCTTTCCTTGGGATGGAATTTCCGTTCCAGTGCTCGAAACTCTGTACCGACAGAAGACGAGTACAAGGTCGAGTGCGAATTGACAGGCGCATGGACCATAGGGTCGAGTTCTACATTGAACCGAAGAAGCCAGTCGGTCAAGCCACCGCGCATTGATTGTCACTGAAGCGCGGAGGGCACGGCCTTCCCAGCCACCCGATTGCCTTCCCCTCTTCGTCAAGCGAGAGGATCGGAGCCAAGCCTAACCCGGCCTTTCGGGACTCGTCATCGATCGCAACCGCGACTTCGCAAAGTAGCCTCTTCTACTCCACTTTTAGATGGCCTGGGTTCGTTGCGACTTGAGAGGCAGCGTAGCGGTGCCCGGTCCCCCTCTCAGCGCCGCTCCGCATCTTGCCCTAGGTAATCGAGCCCAGCGCTAGGCAAGCCTTGGGACCTCGCGACCTTCCGATTAGGCTGCCCCGCTTCAACTCCCGCTCGCGCCCCCCTCGCCCACGAACCCTCCGGAGACAACTTGCGCAACGTTCGCATTCTGGTCGCCTACGACGGCTCAGCTTTCTACGGCTGGCAACGCCAGGACGGTTTCGAAACCGTCCAGGAGGCGATCGAAGAAGCGCTCCTCGCACTAACCGGTGAACACATCACGGTACGCGGCTCGGGACGGACCGACACGGGCGTTCACGCCCTCGGTCAGGTCGCTCATTTTCACATCGAGACTCGGCTGAATGACAATCGGCTCTGGCACGCGCTGAACGCTCACCTCGCGAGTGGAGCAACGATTCGCCGCCTCGAGACCTGCTCCGACGAGTTCCATTCTCAGTACGACGCTTGCGGCAAACGTTATGTCTATCTCGTGCGCACGCATCGCTATCCGCTCCCTTTCGGAAAGAGCTTCACTCACTTCGTTCGCGATCCGCTCGATCTTGTGGCCATGCGGGAGGCCGCCACAGCCCTAACTGGAACCCACGACTTTCGCGCCTTCTCCAACTCGGGTTCGCCTCGCAAGACCAGTGTTCGTCGAGTGAACTCCATTCGTATCTTGCCGCGCCGCGAATCCCTGGCGATCGTCGTCTCGGGCGCGGGCTTTCTCTACCGCATGGTACGCGTCATCGCGGGAACTCTCTTGGAGGTCGGCCGCGGAAAACTCACTCCCGAGGAAGTCCGACAAATTCTCGAATCGAAAGATCGCAACTTAGCCGGCGCTACAGCTCCCGCGGAAGGCCTGTATCTCCTCTCGGTTCGCTACCGAGAGCCGACCTTCGCGAACGGTCCCCATGATCCGCGCGGCATCCCGGGCGTCTTTGGGAACTAACGACCTCAGGTCGCCGCGCGCTTACTGAAACTTACGCCGACGGTAAGAGCTCGGGATGTCGAGCTCACCGCGATACTTGGCGACGGTTCGGCGCGCCATGGGATGCCCGCGGCGCTTCATCTCCTCGACAAGGGCCTCGTCGGAGAGCGGTTGAGCGCCATCCTCGGCCTCGATAACTTCGCGCAGGACATCGCGTGCTTCCACTCGCGCCGTCGAGTTCGAGCCCGCACTCGCGCTCTGAAAAAACCAGCGCAACGAGTGCACGCCCCAGGGAGTCTCGACGAATTTACCGGCCACGCTGCGACTGACGGTACTGACGTGCACGCCGAGTTCGTCCGCGACCTGGTTCATGCGCAGCGGCGCGAGATGCCCCGGCCCATCGGCGAGGAAGCGCACCTGGTGATGGAAGATGCGGCCGGCCACCCGCAGCAGGGTTTCGCGCCGTTGTTCGACCGCGCGCACGAGAGAACGCGCTTGGTCCAGCTTGCCGCGCAGATAGGCCCGCACCTCACTGGTTTGCTGCTTGTCGCGAGCGATCGCCTGAACGTCGGGATCGACGTGAATGCCGAGTAGCCCGCTCTGATCCACTTGAACGCGAAAACCGACGCCGTCGAGCACGACGCTGACCTCGGGATGAATCGGGGGCGCGGCATCTCCCACCAGCATGGCGACCGGATTGGGATTCAAGCTGCGGATCGACTCCAGCAATTCCTCCAGCCGGCTTAGATCGAGTCCCAGCGACTTGGCTACGCCGGGCAACTTGTTGGTGGCGATCTCGTCGAGGAAGTTCTCGAGCAAGGCGCAGAGCAGATCGTATTCCGGGTCCTCCGTGTCGAGCTGAAGCAAGAGCGCCTCGATGGCGTTCCGCCCGCCGATCCCGCGCGGCTCGAAGGTTTGGAGCAGTCCGACCGCGCGCGCGAGCTCCGCGGCGTCGGGCAGGAGCCCCGCTCCTTCAGCGAGTGCAAGCAGCTCGTCATCCGAGGCCGACAGATAGCCCTTTTCGTCGAGACAGCCGATCAAGAAGCGCAACCACGCCGCATTCGATTCGGGGATCTCGAGCAGCAGGACCTGTTCTTCAATGATGTCCGCCAGACTCTTCTCCGGAGCCGGCTGATTCCGAAGCATCTCGTCATGGCGATCGGAGTCTTCACGGGTCCCACGGCGACCGCCGTACCCCTCCCACTCCTCGCCACTCGTGCTCTTGGGTTCCTCGATCGCGAGAGCTTCATTGCTCTCGAAGGCTTCGCGCAAATAGCTCGAGAGCTCCAGGGTCGGCAGCTGAAGCACCTCGATGGACTGCAACATCCGCGGCAAGAGCAGCATTTCCTGCCGCGTCGTTCCGCGCAGATGTTGACCGAGTCCTGGGGAGTCCATGGGCATTAACGCGGAGAACTCCAAGCACGCCCGAGATTCGGGCAGGTGGAGCGCGGCGCTGCCAAGCCCTATCGACCCCGATCGCCAATGGGTTGAGGGGATCGACGCTCGGGCCCCCTGAGGCCTGAACCGCCGTAATCCCTACCGGGTTTGAATCGGCCGTCGACCTTCGAGAGCGTCTTCGAGGACGCCGCGGTGCAAGTACTCGATCGCGCTCCCAGCGGGCAGTCCGCGAGCCATCCGAGTGACGCGCACCTTGGACTGAGCGCGCTCGACGGCCTCGAGCACACACAGCGCCGTAGCCTCGCCCTCCGCATCGGGATCCGTCCCCAGAATCAGCTCGCGCACGCGACCATCTTCCAGCCGACGGATGAGCTGCGGGATGGAGAGGTGAACCTCTTCCTTTCCGTCGCTCGGATTGAGCGCCCCGAACAAGACGTGGTAGAGCCCGTTCCAAGCGCCAGAGCGCTCAACGGCTTCCACGTCACGCGGCTCCTCGACGACGAGAATCACATCCCGTGCACGCTGCTCATCGGAGCAAATCACGCAGGGGTCGGTCTCCGTCACGTTGCAGCACAAGGCGCAGTGCTCCGTCTCTCCGAGCGCGCGCTCAATCGCCAAAGCGAGCTTCCCCGCCTCGGGATCGCGCAACAGATGGAAGGCCAGCCGCTCCGCCGTTCGTCTTCCGATCCCAGGTAGGTTTTCGAAGCTGACGACCAGCTCTTCCAGAGGCTCGGGGTAGGCCATTTCGCCGATTCGTCCGCTGAACGACCGCTAAAACAACCCGGGCAGATTCATTCCGCCCGTGACACTCGACATATTCTTTTGCCGGAGCGCTTCCACTTTCGACGCCGCGTCGCGCAGCGCAGCCAGCACGGCGCCTTCGACTTTGGCCGCATCACCCGACGCGATCAGCTCCGGAGAGATCTCGACTTTTTGAACATGCAGCTCACCGGACATCGTCACGGTCACCGAGCCATCCGGCGCGCGCCCATCCAGCGAAGCCTGTTTCAGCTCCGTGCGAATCCGATCGATCTCCTGCTGCATTTGCTGGGCTTGCTTCAGGAGATTGCCCATGTCGCCCATCGAACCGCTCATTGTGACTCCTCTACTTTTCCGCCGAACAGGCTCGCCACATCCTCGGTGAATGGGTCTTTCTCGGGCGCCTTTACGGCCACTCGACTTCCGAATTCGATCGCGACTTCCCGCCCGAGCGCTTGAGAAAAAGCACGGGTGAGCGCGGACTTGTTGCGCTTGCCTTCGACCATGCGTCGATCCGCATCACTGCCCAGTTCGAGGTGAAGCAGCGCTTGAGTTTCCGTCACTTCATCTAATCGACCGCGAGTCTCGAGAAGCTCGGCCAGCGCGCCGTGCTTTTCCTTGAGAGTCTTCAGGACGAGTTCCCAGGTGTCGCGATTGGTCACCGGCGGGGTGTAGACGCCACTTTTCGACTCGGTCGGCTGGGCTTGCGGTGCGGGTGCACTCGTCGGCGCTGAAGTCGGAGTCGGAGTCGGTCGTGGTGCCGGAGCGGGTGCGGACGCTCGAACGGGCTCAGCGGAGGCCGGGGCTTTGGGAGCGGTCGCCCGGACTTCCGAAGGTCCGGACGTGGGCGGCGGCGCCTCTCCGAGACGTGCTTCTAGGGCGAGCAGTCGGCGTTCGAGTTCCACCAGCGGAATCGAATTCTCCGCGCGGCACAGCTCGAGAAGCGCGAGTTCTAACACGAGCCGCTCGTGCCCCTGCGACTGTCGAAGACGCCCACGCGCGTGAAGCAACTCCTCCAGCCAGAGCTCCAGGCGATCGTGGCTGAGCCGACTGGATCGCGCGACAATCTCCTCGCTGGGCGTCGAGCCGAGGATCGGATGGTCTGCGCCGCACAGCGAGACGAAGAGCGTCAGGCGAATTTGGTCGAGCAGGCTCTCGAGCAGCTCGGACTCGCCACCTCCGACGGATCGGATCGCCGTCATGACGCCCGCGCGGTCGCCCTTCTCCACCAGAGCCAAGAGCTCTTCGATCTCTCGTGCGCCACCCTCGCCGCCGAGTCGCTCGACATCTTCGAGCGCGGGCTCGTCGCCGACGAGCGCGAGCAATTGGTCGAACAATGAGAGCGCATCGCGCATTCCGCCGCGCGCTCGACGCGCGAGCTCTTCGAGAACTCCGGGGCCCGGCGTCAACTTTTCGAGTTCCGAAACCTTCGTCAGGCGCCCGACGATGTCGACTTCCGAAATCGGGTCGAGCAAGAGGACCTGACAGCGCGACAGAATCGTGTCCGGGACCTTGTGCTTCTCCGTGGTCGCAAACAAAAACTTCGCGTGCGCCGGCGGCTCCTCAAGCGTCTTCAGAAGCGCGTTGAACGCTTCCTTCGTCAGCATGTGAACTTCGTCGATGATGTAGACCTTGAAGCGCGCGCGCATCGGCACGTAGGCCACTTGATCGCGCAGGTCTTTGATGCTGTCGATGCCGCGGTTGGAAGCCGCATCGATCTCGACGATATCCATCTCCGAGCCGGCGTCCGTCGAGAGACAGCGCTCGCACTCTCCGCAGGGGTCGGCGGTCGGACCCTTCTCGCAGTTGAGGGCCTTGGCGAAGATGCGCGCCGTGGTGGTCTTGCCCGTCCCGCGCGGTCCCGAAAAGAGATAGGCGTGCCCAACGCGCTCTTCCTGAATCGCACCACGCAGAATGCCCGTGGTTACATCTTGGCCGGCGACATCACCGAAGAGTGTCGGCCGGTATTTTCGCGCGAGTACGAGGTAGCTCATGACCGGATGGATTCTACTCGGAGTGCGGCAGGCCACAATCTTCCGTAGGTGGAGCAACGCGTGCTCGCCCCCCTTCGGCGCAAATTTCGGCCTTCGTCACGGGCCAAAAAAAAGAGCGCGCCAAAAAAGAGCGCGCTAGTGGGCCCGGGCGATCGACACATGAAATCCTGTCCTTAGGGCTGCTCCGTTCCCGGTCTGACCCGGTTCGAACTGATCTCATTGTCGGACCCGAACCCACTACCGCGCCCTGATCGAGCAAGACGTCGAGGGTAGTGGCGGAGAGGGAGGGATTTGAACCCTCGGTACCGGGAACCGGCACACACGCTTTCCAAGCGTGCTCCTTCAGCCACTCGGACACCTCTCCACGACGACATCGCCTCGAGACAGAAGCCTCGTCGGCGACACCGTATAGGGTTTGGCGGAGAGGGGGGGATTTGAACCCCCGGTACCCGCAAGGGCACGCTGGTTTTCGAAACCAGTCCATTCAGCCGCTCTGGCACCTCTCCTTAAGAATGACTCGCAGCTTCGGGCTCGGCTCCATCGAGGAGACGCTCAACGCGAGCCTCAGTACCGATCCCACCGAAACGATCGATGTCATTCTTGTTTGCGACGCGCGCCGAGAAGGGCGAATGGGAGCCGTGATTCGAAAGAACCTTCGCGCCGAGCTCTAGCGCTTGGCGCGAAAGAAACTCTGCAAGAGCTCACGAGAGGCCTCCGCCCCCACGCCCTCGCTGAGCAGGGCGCGGTGATTGGCCCGCGGATCCGTGAGTACGTTGCCCAGCGAAGCGCAGGCGCCAAACTTGGGGTCTCGTGCGCTGTACACCACTCGGTCTACGCGTGCGTGAACCAGGGCTCCAGCACACATAAAACAGGGCTCCAGCGTGCAGTAGAGCGTCGCCCCCGTAAGGCGCGGCGACTCCAAGACACGAATCGCCTCTTGGAGAACGAGCATCTCGGCATGAGCCAGAGGAGTCCCCCGCTCGCGCGTTCGATTGTGATCCTTAGCGATCACGCGCCCATCCACGACAAGGCAGGCCCCCACCGGGACTTCGTCCTCGGCTCCGGCTTCCCGCGCCTCCAGAAGAGCAATCGCGATGAAGGCTTCATCGGTTTCACTCATCGTGGCCACGCGTCGTCTACTCGTTCTCAAGGATCCTGTCCGCACGTCGAAAAGCGGAAAATCGAGGGACCAGAAGTCTCTCGGAACCGCCAGGGTGCGAACACTGAAGGGTGGTACACCCAAGAGGATTCGAACCTCTAACCTCCTGATCCGTAGTCAGGTGCTCTATCCAGTTGAGCTATGGGTGCGCACAGAAGGGGAAAGGTTTTAGCGGGTGGGACTCGCCGCTGTCAACCATGGGCGACGGTCGAAACGAGAATGAATCGGGGATCTCGGCCTTGGCGAGGAGCGAGTGGATTCCCGCCTCGCGAGGAGTAACCTAGGAGGACGCCCTGGATCGGAGATTGGTCCGGGGGCGCATTCGCTTCGATACCGGTAAGGACCCCCCATGCAGAGCGCGACCTCCCCCAAAAACCTGATTCGTCTGCGGGACCTTCCGCTCCAAGAACTCGACCTGATCTTGGAACGGGCCCGCAGTCTCAAATTGCGCCCCTCCCCCAACGAATTCGCGGGGCAAACGGTTGGACTTCTCTTCTTCAGAGGTTCGCTCAGGACGCGTATCTCCCTGGAAGTCGCGATGCACCAGCTCGGTGGTGACACGATCGAGCTCACGGCAGCCAGTGACTTTTGGGACCTGGAAGACCGGGAAGGCGCGGTCATGGACGGGCGAGCCCCAGAGCACGTGAAAGACGCCGCCGCGGTTCTCTCTCGCTACGTCGATGCGCTCGCTGTTCGCACGGCTCCCGGCGCCCGGTCTTGGGATGTCGATCGGCGCGATGACGAGATCGCGACCTGGGCGCGCTACGCGACGGTCCCCGTCATCAATATGGAGAGCTCTCTCTGGCATCCCCTGCAAGCGCTCGCCGATCGGATGACACTGAAGGAAGAGTTTGCGGAGACTGCCGGCAAGCGCGTCGCCGTCGTCTGGGTTCACTCGCCCGAGCCGGCCAGCGCTGCGGTCACGCACTCCTTTCTCGACATGGCCCTGCGCGATCGCATGAACGTCTCGATCGCGCATCCCCAAGGTTACGAGTTGGACTCGGGCGTCATGCGCGGATTGGAAGAGGTCGCCGCGAAGAAGGGCTGCGAACTGAGGACCGGCCTCTCCAAGGAAGAAGCGGTCGAAGGTGCGGACGTCGTGTACGCGCGTTCGTGGCAATCGCTCGAGACCTACGGCAACCCGACGCTGGCAGCTAGCCGACTGTCGCGCACGAACGACTGGATGGTCGACCGGAAACTGCTCGACTCCGGTCAATCCGCACGCTTCATGCATGCCATGCCGATTCGGCGAAACATCGAGGTCTCCGACGAGGTCCTCGATAGCGCTGAATCACTGGTCTACACGCAGGCCGAGAATCGCCTGCACGCGCAAAAAGCGCTGCTCTTGCACCTGCTGAAGAAGCAGGCCTAATTCGAATCGACTGACCTTTTGCTCGTGGGCTGACTGACTGGCCCCTTCGCGGTTTTTCGCCGCGAAGTCCGCACCGTGTTTAGACTGAGTTGTCATGACTGATTCCGGGTTCGTTCACCTTCACGTCCACTCCGAGTACAGCCTCCTGGATGGAGCGAACCGCATCGGGGATCTGGTGAATAGCTGCGTCGAAGACGGTCAAAAGGCGATAGCGCTCACCGATCACGGCAACATGTACGGCGGCATCGAGCTGTACGAAAAGTGCACCAAGCGAGACATCAAACCGATCCTCGGATGCGAGGTCTACATCGCACAGGAGTCTCGGTTGCTCCCCCACAGCCGACGCGACAATCCCTACACGCACCTGACGCTCTTGGCGCGAACGCAGGAAGGTTTTCAGAACCTAATCAAGATGGCCTCCATCTCTTATGTGGAGGGCTATCACGTGCGGCCGCGAATCGACCGCGAGGTTCTCGAGCAGTACGGGAAAGGAATCACCTGTCTCTCCGGATGTTTGTCGGGCGAGATCAACCGCCTGTTCTTGCGCGACAAAGAGGCCGAAGCGGAGCGTCTAGCGGGCGAATTGAGAGACATCTTCGGACCGGAACATTTCTGGCTCGAGCTCCAACGCAACGGAATCGAAATCCAAAACAAGTGCAACGAGTCGCTGGTTCGACTCAATCAGCGCACGGGAATTCCGCTGGTAGCGACCAACGACATTCACTACTCGCGCCACGAAGACTGCGCCGTTCAGGATGTTCTCCTGTGCATCAACACCGGTGCGAAGCGCGACGATGAGAAGCGCTTCAAGATGGACACCGACACTCTGTTCTTCCGCACCGCCGCGGAGATGAAGCACGAGTTTCGCGACCTTCCGGATACGGTGCGAGCGACGCTCGATGTCGCCGATCAAGTCGACGTCAAAATCGAGTTCGGGAATTACCACCTACCGATCTTCGTTCCCGACACCGACGAGACGCCGGATGAGCTGTTCGACCGGCTTTGCGATGAGGGCATTCATCGGCTCTACCCCACGGAGATGCACGCAAAGGCACGCGAACGCCTGGCCTACGAGGTCGGAATCATTCGCGAGATGGGCTTCCTCTCCTACTTCCTCATCGTCTGGGACCTCATCCGATGGGCGCGCGATAACGGCATTCCCGTTGGGCCGGGGCGCGGCTCGGCCGCTGGCGCAATCGTGGCCTACTGCCTCGAGATCACAAAAGTCTGCCCGCTCAAGTACGACCTTCTGTTCGAGCGCTTCCTCAACAGCGCGCGTGTGTCGATGCCCGACATTGACATCGACTTTTGCAAGGAAGGACGCGAGCGCGTACTGACCTATACGCGCGAGCGTTACGGAGAGGAGAACGTCGCCCAGATCGTGACCTTCGGAACCATGGCGTCCCGAACCGTCGTTCGCGACGTGGGGCGTGTCCTCGACATTCCGTTGCGCGATGTCGACAAGATCGCCAAAGCGATTCCGAGTGGTCCCGGCTCCCCTCCCCTGGCCGTGGCGGTCGAAAAGGACAAAGACCTCTCTGCCCTACGCGCGGAGAATCCCGACCTGGCCGAGCTCTTCAACTTCTCGGTCAAGCTCGAGGGCATGGCGCGTCACATCTCGACGCACGCGGCGGGTGTGGTCATCGCCGACAAGCCGATCGACTCGTACGTCCCGCTCTGCACGAATGACGGCGATGTCGTCACCCAGTGGGCAGCTCCGCAACTCGAGGCTCTCGGGTTGTTGAAGATGGACTACCTCGGGTTGCGCACGCTCACGATCATCAGTCGCACTCTCGCAAACATCGAGAGGCAAGGCGGAACCGCGCCCGATGTCGATCACCTGCCCGAGGGTGATCCAGCCACCTACAAGATGCTGATGGCGGGCGACACACAGGGTGTGTTCCAGCTCGAATCGGAGGGTATGCGGAAGCTTCTGGCCCGTCTAAAGCCCGACGTCTTTGAGGATTTAATCGCCGTTCTCGCGCTCTATCGGCCCGGTCCGCTGGAATCGGGGATGGACGAAATGTTCATCAGGCGAAAGCACGGACTCGAAAAGGTCGAGTATCCACACCCCGTTCTTGAGCCCATTCTGAACGACACCTACGGCTGTATCGTCTATCAGGAACAGGTCATGTTGATCGCCAATCACTTGGCGGACTTCACCCTGAACGACGCGGACAATTTGCGCAAAGCGATGGGCAAGAAGAAGCCCGAGATCATGCAAAAGTTCTCGGCGCAGTTTCTTGAGGGCGCCGTGGCGAAAGGGTGCGCCGCAGTCGCAGCGCAAGAGATCTGGGACAACATCGTCAAGTTCGGAGGCTATGGCTTCAACAAATCGCACTCGACGGCTTACGCGCTCATCACCTACCAGACGGCTTACCTGAAGGCGAATCATCGGCTCTCGTTCCTGGCGGCCAACATGTCTTGCGAGATGCAGGACTCCACCAAGATCAAGGCGCTCATCGATGATGCCAAGCGCAGCGACATCGCCGTACTCCCGCCGGACATCTCGAAATCGGACTGGGAGTTCTCGCCGGAGGGCAGCTCGATTCGTTTCGGAATCGGGGCGATCAAGGGCACTGGCGAGAAGGCGATCAGCGCGCTGGTCGCCGGGCGCGAGAAGCTGAAAGGAGCGCCGTCGCTCTACAACATGTGCCAGGAGATCGACTCGACGGAGATCACGAAGTTGACCTGGGAAGCGCTGGTGAAGTCGGGCGCATTCGATCCGACCGGACACAATCGCGGCGCGTTACTCGGCTCACTCGAGCTGGCCATGGCGGAAGGAGCGCAGGCCGCCAAGAACCGCAAGTCCGGCCAGTCCTCCCTTTTCGGCGGACCGAGCGAAGAGGAAGAGACGAGTGATGGGTCGGAGTGCATCGATCCCGCGAAGAGCTACGACCGCCAGACGACCCTGCTGGCCGAGTACGAAGTCCTCGGCTTCTACCTTTCCGGCCACCCGCTCGAGGAACGCGCGGGCCTATTCCGGATGCTCTCGAACACCTCCTCCCAAGAGATGCAGGACCGAGCTCCCGGGACCCAGGTCATGATGGCTGGGCTGATTCTCTCCAAGTCGGAGCTGGTGGTGAAGAAAGGCCGCTCCGCCGGCAAGAAGATGGCTCGCTTCCAATTGGAGGATCTCGACGGCAGCGTCAACGTGACCGTCTTCCCGCGAACCTATGAAGAGCTGCGCGAGAAGATCGAGGACGGTGCGATCGTCGTGTGCGTGGGCAAGACCGACGAATCCGAGGAGCCTGCGATGCTGCTCGACGAGGTGCTTGGGGTCGAGGAGGCCATCGCTCGCTTCGAGGGAGGCTTAGTGATCCAGATCGAGCGAGAGGACCGCGGGCTCCTAGAGCGGCTCCAAAAGGTCCTGGTACAGCACAAGGGCAGCCGCGTCCTGTTCTTTGACATCGTCGGCGAAGACGACAAGATTCGCCGTGTACGGGCAGCAGGTGAGTACAACGTGGCGATCACTGCCGAACTCGCTCGCGAAGTCGATGACCTCATCGGTACCGGGCGGGTCGGCTTGGCGCGCTACTAGCGTGAAGGTGTAATACCGAACCCGGTTCAGATCTAAACTTTAGGGCCACTGCAGCTTCGCTGCAGTGGCCCTAAAGTTTAGATCTGAACCGGGTTCGGTATTACACCTTCGCGGTATCTACTCGTCGTCGGACTCTGCGCGAACGACGAATTCGATGATGGCGCGCGGGCTGTTGTCGCCGAGGCGAGGTTTTGCGAGCTTGAGAATTCTCGTATAGCCCCCAGGCCGTTCCGAGAAGCGCGGAGCGACGTCGCTGAAGAGTTTGTTCAGCGCATCGGCATTGCGAAGTCGGGCAAAGGCCAGGCGACGGTGATGCACGGTGGGAGTCTTCGCGAGCGTGATCAGCTTCTCGATATAAGGCCGCAGGGCCTTTGCCTTGGGAAGCGTCGTCACAATGCGCTCATGCTCAATCAATGACGAAGCCATATTCCGGGTCATCGCAATACGATGACTCGTGGTCCGGCCCAATTTCCATCCTGCTACGCGGTGTCTCATCTCGTGTACCTAACTCGGCTTTCCTGTTCGCTGCTCGCCCCAACGAGAGGGGCCTGCGACCTGGCGTGTGTTTGCTCTCCCTCGAGGGCCTAGACTTTCATCCCGAGGCTGAGACCGAGCTGTTCAAGCTTGGCCTTAATCTCCGTAAGGCTCGTCTTTCCGAGGTTCTTCAGGTTCATCACCTCAGCCTCGGGCAAGCGAACCAGATCCCGAAGAGTGCGAATGTTAGCACCGTCCAGGCAATTCCGCGCGCGCACGGACAGCTCAAGATCGGAGATCGGAACGTCGAGGCGCTTATCCGTTTGAGAATCCTGAAGGTTCTCGCTGTGGAAACCCGACTGCGCCGGGGATCCGACGACGAGCTCTTCATCCTTGCTCTCGCCGAACAAGACGAACGGATTGAGATGCTTGCGGTAGATCTTCGCGGCTTCGACCAGTGCCGTGTCGGGCGTGATGGTTCCGTCCGTCCAGACGTCGACGACCAGGCGATCGTAGTTCGTGAACTTGCCGACGCGCGTCGCTTCGACGGCATAACGCACACGGTGAACAGGTGAGTAAATGGAATCAACCGGAATCGTTCCGAGAGCCTGAGACTCCGAAACGTTCTCCTCGGCCGGCACGTAGCCACGGCCTTTCTTGACGTCCATATCGACGTTGAACTCCCGATCGAGACTCAACGTGGCAATTTGCAGGTCCTTGTTGATGACCTCCGCGTCGCCCTCACAGATCACATCTGCGCCGGTCACAGCACCCTTGCCACTCTTGCGAATCGTGCAGGTGATTTTGTCCGTGCCCTGGTGCCGAATACGAAGTCGCTTGATGTTGAGAATGACATCGGTGACATCCTCGACCACGCCCTCGAGCGAAGCGAACTCATGATCCGCACCTTCAATGCGAACGGCCGTTACGGCGACTCCCTCGATGGAAGAGAGCAAGACCCGACGCAGACCGTTCCCAATGGTGTGGCCAAAACCACGCTCAAAGGGCTCCACGACGAATCGCCCGTACTCCCCGGTAAGGGACTCTTGATCGGCTTCCACCGAGCTCGGCAGTTCGAAATTACGCCAACGAATTCTCATATTCGGCTACTTCCTAGCAGTTCGCTTCTGGATCGCACTACGCGTCTGTTTGTTCTCAAGACTGGACTTCCAGAGACTGATCTTCTCAACCGAGATCGGTGACGACCTCGGAATGCTTCCTCTAATAATCGGCTTGATTACTTCGAGCAAAGCTCAATGACGAGCTGTTCCTGAACCGGGTGCGGCACGTGCTCACGGCGCGGAATCCCGACCACGGTGGTCTTCATTTCGTCGCTCTTGACGTCGAGCCAGTCGGGGACTGTCTGCGACTTGTTCACTTCGATGGCCTCGGAAACCATCTTCTTGGTCTTCTCGCGTCCGCCGACAGAGACTTCGTCTCCGGCGCGCACACGGAATGAGGAGACGTCCACCTGACGGCCATTCACGGAGAAGTGTCCGTGGTTCACCATTTGACGGGCGTGGTTGCGCGAGAGTGCAAAGCCCGAGGTCAGGACGACGTTGTCGAGACGGCGCTCCAGCAGCGAGAGCAGGTTCTCTCCGGTATTGCCCTTCATGCGCTCGGCGCTCTTGAAGTAGATCCGGAACTGACGCTCCATCACGCCGTAGATACGCTTGAGCTTCTGCTTCTCCCGCAGGTGAACACCATAATCGGTGACCTTGATGCGTTTCTGAGCGTGAACTCCCGGCGGGTAGTCACGACGTGAGAGTGCGCATTTATCCGCGAAGCAGCGCTGCCCCTTGAGGAACAACTTCATGCCCTCCCGGCGGCAGAGCTTGCATTTCTTATCGATTAATCGAGCCATGTCTTTGTCTTTGGTCTCTTAGACCCGGCGACGCTTACGAGCGCGGCAACCGTTGTGCGGAAGGGGTGTAACGTCCTCGATGGAGACGACTTTGAGTCCTGCGGAAGCCAGCGCGCGGATCGCGGATTCGCGACCGGAGCCAGCGCCCTTGACGAGCACGCGAACCTCTTTGAGGCCGTGACGCATCGCCGCCGAAGCGGCACGATCCGCAGCGCGCTGCGCTGCGAAGGGAGTGCTCTTACGAGTGCCCTTGAATCCCATCGCACCAGCCGTCCCCCAGGAGAGCGTCTCGCCATCCGTGGTGGTAATCGTGACGTGCGTGTTGTTGAAGGTCGCCTTGACGTGAACGATCCCCTTCGAGACGTTCCTGCGCGGCTTCTTTTTCGTGGTCTTAGCCATGATCCTACTTCATCCCTTTCACGGACTTCTTGCCGGCAACCGTCTTCTTCGGTCCCTTGCGAGAGCGCGCATTCGTTCGCGTGCGCTGCCCGCGAACCGGAAGGCCGCGCCGGTGGCGCATGCCGCGGTAGCAGCCAATGTCGCGCAGTCGAGCAATGGCGCCGGCAATCTGCCGACGCAAGTTACCCTCGACCGTGTACTCCTTCTGGAGGTGGGTAGCGAGAGTCGTAACTTGCTCTTCCGTCAATTCGCCGGCCTTCATGCCCCGATCGAATTTCAGGGCATCGCAGACCTCAAGAGCACGGGTTCTTCCGATCCCGTACAGATAGGTCAGTGAGATTTCTAGTCGCTTATTCGAGGGAATATCGACACCGATTACGCGGGGCATGTTGGGCTCCTACTTACCTTGACGCTGCTTGTGCCGGGGATCGGACTTGCAAATGACACGCACAACACCGCGACGCTTAATGATCTTGCAGTGCATGCACATCCGACGGACGCTACTTCGAACTTTCATTTTCCACCTCTTCGCCTGCGATCACCGCGGTAAACGATGCGACCCTTCGTCAAATCGTAGGGCGACATCTCCACCGTGATCTTGTCTCCTGGCAGGATTCGGATGTAGTGCATCCGCATCTTCCCGCTAACGTGAGCCAGGATCAGGTGACCCGACTCAAGCCGAGCGCGGAATCGCGCATTCGGCAGTGCTTCTGTAACCACCGCTTCCACGGTGATGGGTTCTTCTTTAGCCATCAGACGCTCTCCCGTTTCCATTCTTCGGGGAGGCCCTGAATCAGGCTTTGGAACACAGAGTCCGGACTCTGCATTCCATCGACGCGCGCAAGTATGCCGCGCGAATGGTAGTAGTCCACCACCGGCGCCGTTTGTTCGTGATAAACCGCCAGGCGATCCTTCACGGTATCGGGAGCATCATCCTTGCGTTGGTAGAGCTCGCCGCTGCATTTGCTGCAGACACCCTCGGTTTCGGGGGGATCGAACTCGGTGTGCTGAATGTTGCCACAGGACCTGCAGAGCAGACGCCCCGCAATGCGGTCGACGATCACCTCGTCGGGAACCTGGATATCGACGGCGTGAACAGAAGCGCCATTCAGACGCTCGGTCAAGGCCTCGGCCTGCACCACGGTGCGCGGGAAGCCGTCGAGGATATAGCCACTCTGGCAGTCCGGCTGCTGAACCCGGTCGAACAACATATCCAGGACGAGCTCGTCGGGGACCAGTTGCCCGGACTCCATGAAGCCCTTGGCGCGCTTGCCGAGATCGGTGTCGTTCGAAATGTTCTCGCGGAAGAGATCGCCCGTGGAGATGTGAGCCAAACCGATGCTCTCGCTCACGCGGACGGCCTGGGTACCTTTGCCAGCGCCGGGGGCGCCCATAAAGATGGCGACTTTGGGGGCACTCATGATGCGCCACCTTTCGCCGAGCCCGATCCGACCTTCGCCCAGCCGCCGCCTTTAGGCTCCGGGCCCTTCTTCTTGGGCTTGCCGCCGCCTCCGCCACCCGCTCCCCCATCGCCATAGTTGTGCATGACGACTGTGGCGTTGATGCGCTCGACGAGGTCCATGGCAACACCGACGACGATGAGCACCGAGGTGCCGCCGAGGAAGTAAGCCAGGCGCCCCTGAAGAGCGGGGATATTTGCGGTAACGAAGTTCGGCAGCACCGCGATCAGGGCCAAGAATGCCGCGCCCGCGAGGGTGATGCGCTGGAGTGTGCCCTTCAGAAATTTCGCAGTCTGAGAGCCCGGGCGCATCCCGGGAACGAACGAGCCGTGCTCGCGGAGGTTATCTGCAATCTCGTCGGGTCGGAACATCAGGTTGTTCCAGACGAAACAGAAGACGAATACCAGACCGAGCTGCATCGTTACGTAGATGAAGCCGTCGGTGTCGTAGAGGATATTGTTGACCGAGTCCATGCCGATCATGCCGAAGACGGCCGTCGGGATGATGAACACTGCGGATGCGAAGATGATCGGCATCACGCCGGCCATATTGATCTTCAAGGGCAGGAAGTGCTTCTGTCCCCCGTAGACCCGTCGGCCTCGGTTCTGGCGCGCGTACTGAATCGGAATCCGGCGCTCGCCCTTTTGAATGTAGACCACGACGAGAACCGTTACGGCCCAGATCGCACAGAGGGTCATGATCACGTTATACGGATCGTCGTGCTGGGTGATGACCGAGCCGAGGCTGGAAGGCATCGTCGAGATAATGCCCGCCATGATGATCAGCGAGGCTCCGTTCCCGATGCCGTGCTCGGTGATCAGCTCGCCGATCCACATCACGACTACCGCACCCGCCGTCATTCCCAGAATGACCACCGTCGCAAGACCGATCCCTGCACTGTAGCCCTCCGCGATGATCATCGGATCATTGGCGAAGACACCGAACCAGATGAAGAGCGCCTGCAGGAGAGCGATCGGAATGGTGACGAGTCGCGTCCACTGGTTGATCTTCTTTTGGCCGGAAGCGCCTTCTTTTTGAATCGCTTCGAGTTGCGGCGAGACCTTGCCGAGGACGGAAAAGATAATCGAGGCCGAGATGTACGGCATGATGCCGAGGGCGAACAAAGTCGTCTGCCCGAGAGCACCACCAGAGAATGCGGAGAGCAGACCGAACACGGTGCCGTTCTCACTGGCTTTCAACAGGAACTCAGGGCTCATCCCGGGAATCGGGACCTGAAAACCAATCCTGTACGCGAGCAGAAGCCCCAGCGTATTCATCAGCTTCTGACGTGCTGCCGGCACGCGAAACATCTGGATGAAAGTGTTCTCCACGAACTTGGCCTACTTCGCCCCTTCGGTGCCTTCAGAAGCAACGCCACCGCGATCGTCAAGCATGACGACGCTTCCACCGGCGGCCGTGATCTTTTCGATCGCGGACTTGGTGAACTTCTGCGCGCGAACCGTGAGCTTGCGCTCGAGGCTCCCGTTGCCGAGTACCTTGAACATCTTTGTATTCAGACTGACCAAGCCGCGGTCGAGAACCGCTTTGAGGTCCACCGTGTCGCCGTCGGCGAAGGCCGCGAGGCTCTCCACATTGATGACGGTGTAGTCCTTGCGGAACCTCGCGTTGGTGAAACCGCGCTTCGGAACACGACGGTAGATCGGCATCTGGCCGCCTTCGTAGCCGGGTCGGTTTGAGGAGCCTGAACGTGCACCCCAACCCTTGTGACCGCGACCACTGGTCTTGCCGCTACCACTACCCGTGCCGCGACCGATGCGCTTGCGAGCCTGGTACTTCTGGCCCTTCTTGCAAACTGTGAGGACGTCCATGATTTAGAGCTCCACTCCACGCAAGCTCGAAACTTGCTCGGGGGTACGAAGAGAGGCCAACGCGAGCAGCGTCGCCTTCACCACGTTGATGGATGTGGTCGAGCCATAGCACTTGGTCAGCACGTTGCGGATGCCAGCCATCTCGCAGACCGCGCGAACCGGCGCTCCAGCCGTAATTCCCGTTCCTTCGGAGGCGGGGATCAATCGAACGCGAGCCCCGCAGAAAGTGGCCTCGACGTCGTGCGGGATCGAACCCGCAGCCGTCAGGTGCACGCGCATCAGGTGCTTGCGACCGTCCTTGTTGGCCTTCTCGATCGCGCCCGGTACTTGGCGCGCTTTCCCGAAGCCGTAACCGACGATTCCGCCTCGGTTGCCGACGACCGACAAGCCCGAGAAGGAAAAGCGCCGACCACCCTTGGCCACTGCGGCACAACGATTGATCTTGAGCAGGACTTCGCTGAGTTCGTTGAGCTCGGCTACTTCTGCGTTATCGAGGTATTGAATTGCTTGCATCGAAATCGCTCCGAGACCTTAAAACTTGAGCCCGGCCTCGCGGGCCGCATCGGCGAGCGCCTTTACGCGCCCCGTGTATTTGCAACCGCCGCGGTCGAAGACCACGCGTTCGACTCCGGCGTCGAGAGCTTTCTTCGCGATATCGGCACCGACCAGCTTGGCCTGCTCCGTCTTTGTCTTGCCACCGACGGAGGCTTGGCTGGCTTTGCCAACCGTGCCAGCGGCACAGAGAGCGCGACCGCCCTCGGCATCGACAACCTGGACAAACATGTGCTTCAGAGTTCGGTTGACCATGAGGCGGGGCAGAGTCGAACGCTCGCGAATCTTGGAGCGGATCGAGTTCTTGCGCCGCGAACGTTGGCGTTCGAGTTTGGTTTTGGCGTTCATGAGAGTGGCCTACTAGCTACCGAAGCTCTTTCCGGCTTTCCTTCGCACGTACTCGCCTTCATAGCGAATGCCCTTGCCCTTATAGGGCTCCGGCGGACGTACTTTTCGAATGATGGCGGCGACTTGGCCAACCGCTTGATTGTCTGCGCCCTTGATGACGATCACCGTCGGCTTAGGCGACTCGCAGGTAACGCCCTTGGGCATATCGATCTCTACCGGATGGCAAAAGCCGATGTTCAGAATGATCTTCTGGCCTTGAGCCTTTGCGTTCCAGCCGACGCCGATGATTTCGAGCGTCTTTTGGAAGCCGTCGGTGACACCGACGACCATGTTGTTGATCAAGGCTCTGGTCATGCCGAAGTAAGCCGAAGCCTCTTGAGCCGACCCGCTGCCATTGGGCGACACGACTGCTTGGTCCGCTTCGATTTTGAGATCGATCTCGGGGCGCAAAGTCAGCGAGAGCTCGCCATTCGGCCCTTTGACCGTGACTAGGCGATTGGCGCCCTGAGCGATAGTGACCCCACTCTTGATGGGGATCGGTTGTTTTCCAATTCGGGACATGGCTTAGCTGACCTTCCTTAGCAGACCTTGCAAAGGATCTCGCCACCCACGCCGAGTTCACGCGCGGTGCGATCCGAAACAACGCCTTGAGGCGTGGACAAGATATGAATACCCAGGCCGCGAAGAACGGGCTTGAGCTCTTTCGCTCCGCGGTAGACGCGGCACCCGGGCTTGCTGACCCGGTCGATGGTTCGAATGACTTGCTCGCCTTCCGGGCCGTACTTCAGCTGGAGAGTCAGAGCGCTCTTCGCGCCTTCTTGCTCCACTTCGTACGAACCGATGTAGCCCTCGAGCTTGAGAACTTCGGCGATGCGAACTTTGAGACGGGATGCCGGCATGGCCACACGCGACGCACCCACCGTATTGGCGTTGCGTATGCGGGTCAGCATGTCAGCGATTGGATCGGTCATCATGGCGGTTCAGTCCTCTACCAAGAGGCCTTTCGCATTCCCGGAATCTCGCCGCGCAGTGCACGCTCGCGAAGACAGATGCGGCAAATACCAAACTTCTTGTAGACAGCGCGAGCGCGTCCACAGATCTGGCAACGAGTGTAAGCACGCGTGGAAAACTTCGGTTTCCTCTGCTGCTTCATGATCAAACAAGTCTTGGCCATATCGAATCCTCTTAGCTGGCGAAGGGCATCCCGAGTTCCTTGAGCAAGAAGAAGCCTTGCTCGTCGGTCTCGGCGGTCGTCACGAAGGTGACGTCCATTCCTTGGGTGTATTCGACACGGTCGAAGTCGATTTCGGGG
Organism: Planctomycetota bacterium; assembly: GCA_029259635.1. Classification (GTDB taxonomy): domain Bacteria; phylum Planctomycetota; class UBA1135; order UBA1135; genus OFTM34. Next base: position 104,827 of record JAJDEU010000028.1, read on the forward strand.
AACACGATCTGTTCGGTGAGGCCGAGCGAGTAGTTGCCGCGACCATCGAGCTTGCTCTTCACACCGCGGAAGTCGCGGATACGAGGAAGGACGACGCTGATCAAACGATCCGCGAACTCCCACATGCGCTCGCGGCGAAGCGTCACGGCGCAACCGATCGGCATTCCCTCGCGAAGCTTGAAGCCGGCGATCGAGTGCTTGGCCTTGCGAACCGTCGGTTGTTGACCGGCGATAATCGTCAAGTCGCGAAGAGCGGATTCGACGTGAGCCTTGTTCTCGACTGCACCCTTGCAGCCCATGTTGATCACGATCTTCTGCAGCTTCGGAACCGCATTGACGTTCTTGATCTCGAAGGTCTCCATGAGCTTCGAGCTGATTTCACTTTTGTATTTTTCTAAGAGGCGGGGTGCCATATCAGGCCTCCGACTTTCGCTTGCGTGTGCCTTTGCCAGTCTCCGGGTCGACGAGCATCACATTGCTCGAGTGGATAGAGCATTCCTGCTGCACCCGCTCACCCTGAGGAGATTGCTGCGTGGGTTTCTTGTTCTTCCAACGCAGGTTGATCCCCTCGACGACAATTCGATTCGTCTTGTTGATGACTCGACGCACCTCACCGGTGCTGCCTTTGTCATTTCCCGCGATCACGATCACCGTGTCGCCCGTACGTACTTTCATCAGACGACCTCCTGGGCGAGGGAGACGATCTTCATGAAGTTGCTCTCGCGCAATTCACGCGCGACCGCCCCGAAGATACGGGTCCCCTTCGGGTTGTTCTCCGTGTCGACAATCACCATCGCGTTGTGGTCGAAGCGAACATAAGAGCCGTCTTCGCGACGCGTATTGTGCCGGACTCGGACCACAACACCACGAACGATCGTTCCGGTCTTGACTTCTGAACCGGGGAGTGACTTTTGAACGGCACAGACGATCAGATCGCCCAAGCCGGCATAGCGCCGGTGCGTTCCGCCCAAAACCTTGATGCAGCGAGCTCGCTTGGCACCGGTGTTGTCGGCCACATCCAACATGGTTTGCATCTGAATCATTGGACGTCCTCCAAGAGCGCAGCAACGTCACTGCCGGGTACGACCTTGTCGCTAATGCCGCCGGTGGACACCACGCTGGTCAAACGCCAACGCTTACGCTTCGAAAGCGGACGCGTGGAATCAATCTCCACGACATCCCCCGCCACAGCTTTGTTCTCGGCGTCATGCGCGAGAACCTTGGTGTGGCTTCGCACGAACTTGCCGTACTTGGGATGCTTGTAGGTTCGCTCCACTCGCACCGTAATGGTCTTATCCATCTTGGTGCTCGTGACGATGCCCTGAAGCTGTCGCCGGCTATTGCGAGCGCCGTCGCTGCTCTGATTGTCTGTTGTAGTCGTCATGATTCGTTCCTAGCGCGGCTCCTGCCCACGGACTCCGGTCTGCCTCTCGTGGAGGACCGTCGTGATTCGGGCGACCGAACGCCGCATTACTCGAACTTGAGCGGGGTTCGCCGACGTTTCAGTTGCGGCCTGAAAACGCAAATCGAAGAGTTCCTTCTTTACGTTTTTCAGATCGAACTCTAGTTCGGCGTCCGTCTTGCTCCTGGCTTCCTCGATATTCATAGCAGAGCTCAAGTCGTGGGAAGACGGCGGACCATCTTCACCTTGATGGGCATTTTGTGAGCGACCCGCTTGAAGGCGAGCTTCGCTTTATCCTCGGAGATTCCCGCCAACTCAAACATGATGGTTCCCGGCTTGACGACCGCGGCCCAGTAGTCCACGTCGCCCTTGCCCTTACCCATGCGAGTCTCGGCAGGCTTTGCTGAGATGGGCTTGTGCGGAAAGATCCGAATCCAGATCTTCGCGTTGCCCGCTGCGGCGCGGTTCGCGGCGACACGTCCCGCTTCAATTTGGCGGCCGGTAATCCAACCACCGTCCAGGGCCATCAGGCCGTAGTCACCAAAGGCCACCGTATTGCCTCGCTGAGCCGTACCTTTGATACGACCGCGATGCACTTTGCGGTACTTGGTTCGTTTGGGTAAGAGCGCCATGGCGGAGTCCTAGCTGTTTCTGCGAGAGGGGCCCCGACGTCGAACCGGAGCAGTAGGCGCACGCATTCCGCGCAACGACTCTGCCGGGCGGCGGAAATCAATCATTCCCCCGCGATCGACGTCACCTTTGTAGATCCAGACCTTCACACCGATGATGCCGTAGGTCGTCCGTGCTTCGGCTGTGCCGTAGTCGACGTAGGACTGCAGAGTGGAGAGCGGAACTCGCCCCTCGCGCTCCTTCGCGGTACGCGCCATGTCAGCGCCACCGAGACGACCGTTGATCTCGGCCTTGATTCCGAGAGCGCCCGCCTGAATGGTCGTTTGAATCGCTTTCTTGATCGCGCGACGGAAAGCCATGCGCTTTTCAAGAGCTTCTGCAATCAACTCCGCGACGAGCTTGGACTCGAGCTCCGGACGCTTAATCTCGCACACCGTGAGGTGGCACACCATCTCCGTGATCTTCTGGAGGCTGGCCTTGAGTTGATCGACGCGAACGCCCTTACGACCCACCAGGATACCGGGGCGCGCCGTGTGAATGATCACATTGACGGCCTCGCCGGTGCGCTCAATCTCAATACGAGAGATGCCCGCAGCCTTGTACTCCTTGAAGATGTGCGTCCGAATCCGCTCGTCCTGAATCAGGAACTTGGCGAAGTTCTTCTTGTTCGCGTACCAGCGCGAACGCCAGGGCTCGATGACCCCGAGTCGGTAGCCCGACGGATGTACTTTATGGCCCATTTAGTTCTCGTCCTCTGAGCTGTTTTCTGAAGCGCTGTTTTCCGGGGCGTTACGACTGGGAGCGTTGCGATCGTCTAAGGCACCCGCTTCGCGGACGACAATGGTCAAGTGACTCGTGCGTTTGCGGAACGGCATCGCGCGGCCCTGAGGACCCGGACGGTAACGCATACGGTTGTTAAGCAGCGGGCCATCGTCGGCCCGGCTGTCGGCGATGACGAGCTGATTGACGTCCACCGTTTCGTCCTGACTCGCGTTCGCGATCGCGGACATAAGCACCTTCTTGTAGAAGACCGCCGCGCGCTTCGGAGAGTATTCAAGCTGCTCGAGCGCGTTGTTCACGGGCATACCGCGGATGAGATCCGCAATGAGCCGAGCTTTTCGCGCCGTGAGGCGAGCGTAACGATGCCGCGCGGTAAACGCGGGCTTGGAAGATTGAGTTAAAGTGGCCATGGCCTACCTCTTCTTCCCCTCTTTTTTGTTGGTGTGCCCACGGAATTGGCGCGTCGGAGAAAACTCTCCGAGCTTGTGCCCCACCATGTCTTCGCTGATGTAGACCTTCAGGTGTTGCTTGCCGTTGTGGACCATGAACGTGTGCCCAATGAAATCCGGCGGGATCGTGCAGGCGCGCGACCACGTCTTGATGGGATCGCGAGACGCGCCCATCGCACGGACCTTTGCGAGCAATTTCGGCTCGACAAAGGGGCCCTTCTTCAAACTGCGACCCATATCTAGCGCCCTCTCTTCTTCCTGCGACGCAGGATGAACTTGTTCGTCGGATTGCTCTTGCGACGCGTGCGGCCGCCCTTGGCGAGTACTGCCGTCGGAGAACAGGGATGACGGCCACCCGCGGTTCGCCCTTCACCACCACCCATCGGGTGATCGACCGGGTTCATCGCGGTTCCACGGACTTCCGGGCGACGTCCGAGGTGACGCTTCCGACCGGCCTTGCCCAGTTTGACGTTCTGATGATCGGTATTGCCCATGCGACCAATCGTCGCGCGGCAACCGACGTGAACCTTGCGCAGCTCCCCGGAGGGCAGGCGGACAATCGCGTGACTGCCCTCGCGCGCGGTGAGCTGAGCGGCACTTCCCGCGGATCGGCACAACTGCCCTCCGCGACCGGCCATCAACTCGATGTTGTGGATTTGCAGACCGAGCGGGATGTCGGCCAAGAGCATCGCGTTGCCCGTTGTCGGCTCTGCTTCCGCGCCCGACATCACCGTCTGGCCGACGGTCATGCCCAGCGGCGCGAGAATGTAGGTCTTGACCCCATCCGCGTAGAACAGAAGCGCGATATTCGCCGATCGGTTGGGATCGTATTCGATCGCCTTCACGACGGCCGGGACTCCGTCCTTACGGCGCTTGAAGTCGATGAGTCGGTAGCGACGCTTGTGTCCGCCGCCGCGACGACGAGAAGTGATTCGCCCGGTGTTGTTGCGTCCACCCGTTTTCTTCAACGGGCGAAGCAGCGCCTTCTCGGGCTTCTTTTTCGTGAGCTCGGAGTAGTCGAGCACGCTTCCGTGACGACGACCCGGAGATGTGGGCTTGTATGTTTTTACCGGCATGGCTGATTTCCAATCATCGAGTCCCCTAGAGGACTTCGATCGTGCTTCCCTCGGCTAGGGTGACCATGGCTTTCTTCCACTGACGAGTCTGGCCAATGCCATAACCCCTTCGACGCCACTTGCGCGGAGCGCGAAGCGTGTTGACATTCGTCACACGCACATCGAACAGGGCCTGAACCGCCTGGCGGATCTCGATCTTGTTCGCGTCGACGGGAACGCGGAAGTGGTAGGCATTACGCGCTCCCATATCCCCGCTCGCCTTTTCAGTAATCACCGGCTTCTGAATGACCCGGTAGTAACGATCGAGTGAGCTCACGCTTCTCCTCCAGCTTCCTGAGCCGCAGCACGGCTGCCATCAGAGACAGCGCTAAACTTCGCGGCGAGTTGATCCATCGCGGCGTTCTCCGCGATCAAGGTTCCGCCGGCGATAACTTCGTAAGCGCAGATCTCCGAAGCGAGTCGCACTTGGACGCCGGGGAAGTTCCGGAAGGACTTCCACACGTTCTCGTTGCGGTCAGCGAGAATCACGAGCGCGTATCGCGGAGAGCCGAGGTCGGCCAGAATCTTGCGTGCGGCCTTCGCCGAAGGCGCCGTGATGTGGTCGAGGTCGGCAACGACCAGCTCGTTATCGTTCAATTTGCCGGCGAGGGCGGAACGCAGGGCGACCCTGCGCGCCTTCTTCGGCATGTAGAAGCTGTAGCTTCGCGGACGCGGCCCGAAGACCGTTCCACCACCACGCCAGATCGGCGACTTCACATCGCCCGCGCGTGCGCGACCGGTGTGCTTCTGGCGATAGGGCTTCTTGTTCGTTCCCTTGACCTCGGAGCGGCCCTTGGTCTTGACCGTACCCTGGCGTTGGTTCGCCTGGTACATGATCACAGCTTCCTTAAGCGTGCGATACAGGACCTTGCCCCCGAAGGGCTTCTCGTCCAGATCAACCGTTCCGACGCTGCCGGACTTGTAGCTCTTTACTTGCATCGTCAGCCCTTCTTAACCCCGGTCTTGGCGGTCTGAACCTGAACCAAGCTGCCAATGGAACCAGGGATCGAGCCCTTGACCAAAATCAGGTTGCGAGCTTCGTCGATCCGAATGATTTCGAGGTTCTTGATCGTTTTGCGCGAGTTGCCGTAGTGGCCCGAGCTCTTCATGCCCTTGAACACTCGGCCGGGATAGGCCGACTGGCCGATCGAGCCCGGCGCGCGCTTGTTCTTGGAACCGTGCGTCATCGGTCCGCGGTGGAAGCCGTGCCGCTTGATCGTTCCGGCGAAACCTCGCCCTTTGATCGTCCCGATCACGTCGACCAGCTGACCGACCTCGAAGACCGTCGCGGTGATCTGGTCACCGACTTCGTGCTCGGAAGGCTTGTCGAGGCGCTCCTCGCGCAGAAAGCGCTTCGGAGCCGTGCCCACCTTCTCGAAGTGACCGAGTTGCGGCTTGCGAGTGTTCTTGACCGGTGCGTCTTCGAACCCGAGCTGGACAGCGTTGTAGCCGTCCCGCTCTTCGGTACGAACCTGGCACACAGTGCAGGGACCGGCAGAAATGACCGTGGCACCGAGAGCTTTGCCCTCTTCGGTGAACACTTGGGTCATACCCGATTTTTTTCCCAGGATCAGCGTCATGATTCCTCGAAACGAATGAGTGCCGGTTCGACCCCCTCCCCAGCAAGCTGAGGAGTACGCGTGGCCACGCGGCTAACAGATGGTGTGGTGAAAAAGAGTTTCCGACTCACCGAAGCGAAAGACCGCGATGATCTTGCGCGAGAAACGGCGAGCAGAAGAGAGTTCAGATGAAGAAACCCACAGCGCTGCCGCAGGACTTCCTCGGTGGAAAAGTGCTTCGTTGAGACATGGCCCCGTGTCCATGTCGCGCGGATTCTAAGTCGGTGGAATTCAATGACCGCGCCGAGCGCCACTCTTTCGAGCGGGCGTGGCGAGCGGCCCATCAAGCCCTAGGCTTTGATTCGAATATCCACTCCTGCGGGCATGTTGAGGCTACTGAGCGAGTCCACCGTCTGAGCGGTGGGCTCCGAGATGTAAATCAGCCGCTTGTGAGTTCGAATCTCGAACTGCTCGCGCGACTTTTTGTCCTTGAAGGGTGAACGCAGAACGGTGTAGCGCTCGATCCTAGTCGGAAGCGGAATCGGCCCCGCAACGCGCGCACCCGTCCGCTTAGCCGTCTCGACGATGTCGACGGCCGATTGGTCGAGGGCTTCGTTGTCGTAAGCCTCCATCCGGATCTGGATCTTGTCCTTCATTATTTCTACGTGCGATTTTCTGTTCGCGCGGCGGTGTACCCCGACCGCGATGAACCCTGTGCTGCGATGAATCCTGTGCTGCGTTGTGTCGAACCTGAGTGCCAGCGCGCGCCCACGAGGCATCCTTCCTCGATCTTGAGAGCCGCTAACCATTCCCCACCACAGGTTTAAGCAGCGCCAAACCTGAGCGATTCGAGCCCCTCGACGCGCCCTATTTAAGGGCGTTTTGAGGTGGCCTGATCCGCGTCGGCGGATGGCTCCTGACCCGAATGGGGCGAAGAACATAGCCAGTGCAGGGGTCAAGGGTCAACAAGGTGGGCTCATCTTTGGGAGGTAAATTTTCTAGGGGTGGCAGAAAGCCCGAGCTCCTCTCAAACCCAGACGAGTCCGCGGCTCTCCATTTCGGCCTCGGGTACGGCCCGAAAGCCGTCCGGAAGCAGGCCGAAACTGGCTCTACCCTGGGACAGCGACCGCAGAACCGTCGAATAGCCGAACATGCTCGCCAGGGGCACCCGGCCGACAACCGTTCGCATATTTCCGTCGGAGAGCACCTCTCGGATGTCGGCACGCTTGCTGTTCAGCTCCGCGAGGATGCCGCCCATGAACTCGGCCGGTGCGGAGATATCAAAGGCCATCACCGGCTCGAGTAGCTCGATGGTCGCCTGCTCGGCCGCGAGCCGAAGAGCACCGGCGGCCGCCTGGGCATAGCCCAGCTCGGTATCGCTGCTCCGGGCCTTCCCCGAACCGAGAATCCGAATGCGAGCGCGCACGAGCGGAAACCCGAAGCGCGGCCCGGAGGATGCCGCGTCCAGCAGGGCTTCCTCGATCGCCGGTCGGAACGCCTCGGGAAGCTGGCATTCCGGGCTCCATTCCACGGTGGAGCTCTGCCCCTCCTCAGCCCCACTGAGCTCGAGCCGGATCCGCCCCGTATACGGCGCCCCGCCCAGCTTGCGTTCTACCTCCAGCTCTCCCGTTCCCGGCGCTGACACCGCCTCGCGGTAGGCCACGCGCGGCTGACCGACTCGGATCGGGATACGGAAGTCGCGCTCGATGCGGTGCTGGATGATTTCGAGGTGGAGCTCTCCCATCCCGGAGATTAACCACTGCCCCGTCTCCGACTCTTCGCGCACGGAGAAGGACGGATCTTCTAGAGCCAACCGATCCAGGGCGACGCGTAAGTCGTCCCGGTCGGCCCCGGTCAGCGGCTCGACGACTTGCGCCAAGACTGCGTCTGGAAACTCCAAGCGCTCCAGCAGCAGCTCGGTTCCCTTCTCGCAGAGCGTATCGCCGGTCGCGATCCCCCCCACCCCCGAGATGGCGACCACGTCGCCGGAAGTGGCGAATTCGAGCGGCTTTCGCTCATCCGCGTGCATTCTCAAGACACGGGCAACGCGACCCGTCTTCTGAGTTCGCGGGTTGTAGAGGTCTTGGCCCGGCCGAATAGTCCCACCGTAGATGCGGACGAAGACCAGGTCCTCGTTGCGGTCCGCTTGGAGCTTGAACACCAAGGCGACGACCGGAGCATCGGCAGCGCGCGAAACCGGCAGGAGCTCGGGCGACTCGCTCGAGTTCGGGGAGTCGACGCGGCGCGCGAGGAGCGGCGGCGCATCTTCTGGTGCTGGCAGGTAGAGGCGCACGGCATCCATCAGCAGCTGAATCCCCACGTTTCGCAGGGCGGCCCCACACAGGACCGGAACCAGTGTCCCCGCGAGAACACGGTCCCGCAGCGCCCTTCGCAAGCTCGTCACGCTGGGCTCGCCGTCTTCTCCGACAATCCCAAGGAGCTCTTCATCCTCTTCCGCCAGTGTCTCGACGAGCTCGGCGCGCAGGACGGCGACCTCATCGGCGACGTCGGCGGGAATCGGGATTTCACGGGGCGAGCTGCCGCGGTCTTCGGCGCGAAACTCGTAGGCGCGATGCTCGATCAGATCGACAACCGCTCGGAATTCGCGCTCTTCACCGAGAGGGTATTGAATGGCGAGCGCGGGCTCCTCCAGCTGGCTCTTCAGCTCGTCAATACACCGTAGATAATCCGAGCCCGCGCGATCGTGCTGGTTCACGAACACCAGGTAAGGCACCGAGTGACGTTTGATCTGGCGCCAGACGGTCTCCGATTGCGCCTGCAATCCCGCGGTCCCATCCAGCACGAGAATCGCGCCGTCCAGAACGCGCATGCAGCGCTCGACCTCAATCGTGAAATCGACGTGTCCGGGCGTATCGATCAGATTGATCGAGACATCCTTCCACGGAACCGTCGTCGCTGCGGCGGAGATCGTGATTCCGCGTGTCCGCTCCTCCTCCATCCAGTCCATCACCGCCGTCCCCTCGTGGACTTCGCCCATGCGGCGCTCCACGCCCGAGTAGAAGAGGATCCGCTCGGAGATCGTGGTCTTTCCCGCATCGATGTGGGCGACGATTCCGAGGTTTCGAATTCCGGGGTTTCGAACTCCGGGATTTCGATCGGAGTTTCGACGAGAGGAGTGGGCTGAGCTGGACACGACACCCCATGATAGCGAGCCGGGCCCGGGGAAACTTCCGTGACCATCGGAGTAGAGGGCGAGCGACCGCTAGCTTTCCAACGCATCCTCGAACAGACTCGGGTCTTCCGACTCGGAGGCGCGAGGCCGGAACGCTCCATGAGCATCGAATTTCAAATCTTGAGAGACCCGCGCGAGTCGACGAAGAAGTGCTCTCTCACCCCACTGCGCAATCACCCTCAGGTGAACTTCACGCGCTATCGGCCGGACCTGGAGCTCTCCGCACCGAACCACATCTTCCTCACCCCCGAGGGCGAGGAGCTCTCGGCAGCAGACGCCGGCCGCAAGGTGCTCCTCATCGACTGTTCCTGGCGCCGAGTCCCCAGCCTACTCTCCACCGTCCGCGGGCCGCTCCTGCCCAGGCGATTGCCCGTCTTCCACACGGCGTATCCCCGCAAGAGTTCGACCTTCGAAGATCCCGAGACGGGCCTCGCTTCCGTCGAAGCGCTCTATGCCGTCACGGTGCTCCTGGGAGAACCGGACCCCACACTGCTCGAAGGGTATCGATGGCGCGAGCGCTTCCTCGAGCTCAACCCGTCGCTCCAAGGGACTCCTCAATAGTCCGAAGTCCCTGCGGCTCAGACGAGCACACACGAAAAAAGCGGCGCACGATGCGCCGCTTTTTTCGTGTGTGCTCGTCTGAGCCGCGGAGCGCTTAGCGCGCGTAGTGCGCGTAAGCCCGGTTGGCTTCCGCCATCTTGTGGATGTTCTCTTTCCAAGTCACCGAAGCGCCGGTGCCGTTATAGGCGTCGACAAATTCTTCGGCGAGGCGCTGCTTCATCGGCTTGCCCTTTTTCTTGCGAGCGTTGTCCACGAGCCAGCGCACGGCCAAGCTCTGCTGGCGATTGCGCTTCACTTCACGCGGGACCTGATAGTTCGCGCCACCGACTCGCTTGCTTCGCACCTCTACCGAAGGACGAATGTTGTCGATCGCTTTGACGAAGATCTCTTCCTGGCCTTCTTCCAGCTCCGGAAGCTTCTTCGCCGCGAGGTCGAGGGCATCGTAGAAGATCAACTGGGCGGTGCTCTTTTTGCCACTCAGCATGATCTTGTTGATGATCTTGCTGGCGAGCATGGATCCAAACTTCGGGTCCGGAAGGGCCAGAGCTTGGGTGGATTTAAAGTTACGGGGCATACTCGAAGACCTTGACTGACTTACTTACAGGAACCGACGGACGACTGGGTTTCTAGTGGTGTTACGGGATGGCGACTAAGCGAGCAATACTGAGCGAGCAATGCTGAGCGAGAGAGGCTGAGCGAGAGAGACTCGTTCCGTTCCCTACTTCTTCGGACGCTTCGCGCCGTACTTCGAACGAGACTGCAAACGACCATCGACGCCGGTGGCGTCCAACGTGCCGCGAAGCACGTGATAGCGAACACCCGGAAGGTCTCGAACACGTCCACCGCGAATGAGCACGATCGAGTGCTCCTGCAGGTTGTGTCCTTCTCCCGGAATGTAGGCCGTGATCTCCTTGCCATTCGACAAGCGCACACGAGCGACCTTCCGCAGCGCCGAGTTCGGCTTCTTCGGGGTCATCGTCTTTACCTGAAGACAGACTCCCCGCTTCTGCGGGCAGGAGTCCAAGACAGGTGACTTGGAGCGGTTCTTCGAGGGCTTGCGGCCCTTGCGAACCAGTTGATTAATCGTCGGCATCAGTGATTGTGATTTTCTGAGATTTGGGCGCGGTATTCTAGATGCTCGCGCCCGCTAGTCAAGATCGGGGGGGGAACTGGAGCCCTAGGCGCCAGTCTCTTCACTCTCCTCTGGAGAGGCTTCGGGGGTTGTCTCACTCTCGGCGACGGGAGTCCTGGGAAGCTCCGTAGCCGGGCTTTCCTCCGGGCTCGGCTCCGGAGCATGAGCTTCCGTTGCCACCGGATCCGGCGTAACCGACTCAGTGGCCGGCGATTCGGTGCCCGAAAGTTCGGTGGCCGTCGCGGTTGCCGTCGCGGAAACCGAGGCGGACTCGGTCGGCGTACCCGCCGAGAGAGAGTCCGTTCCGGTTCCGGCCAGAGCTTCGAGAGCGGGCTCGGATTCGGGAGCGGAAACCGCGGGATCTGCCCCGCCAGCCAGGAGCGCTTCCATGGCGGGATCGAATGCAGTTGAGGTCACACTGGTGGATTTTCCGATCTCGCCGAAGTCGATGTTCTTCTTCACGCGAGTGCGGTAGTGATCTCGGAAGCCGGTTCCGGTGGGAACCATGTGGCCCAAAATCACGTTCTCCTTCAGGCCGACGAGATAATCGCGGCGTCCAGCCAGGGCCGCTTCCGTGAGAACTTTTGTGGTCTCCTGGAAACTTGCCGCCGAGATGAAGGACTCCGAAGACAGCGAAGCCTTCGTAATTCCGAGCAACAGGGTCTCGCCGTTGGCCGGCTTCTTGCGTTCCTTGCGCAGGACTTCGTTGGCGAGACGGAAGCGGACTTTGTCCACCACCGCGCCCGGCAAGAAGTCCGAGTCACCCGGATCGTTCACCTGAATCTTGCGCATCATCTGAGCCAGAATGATCTCGACGTGCTTATCGTCGATCCCAACACCCTGCGAGCGATAGACGTTCTGAATCTCGCGCAGCATGTAGTGCTGGAGAACCTCTTCTCCGGTCACGCGCAAGATGTCGTGCGGCACCATAGCGCCATCGACGAGCGGCTCGCCGGCGACAACCTCGTCGCCTTTGTGAACCCGCAAGTGCTTGCCTTGCGGAACAGCGTGCTCGACCTCCTCGATCACTTCACCGTTCGGCCCGAGAGCACGAATGATGATCGTTCGCTTGCCGCGTTTCTTATCGCCGAGCTCGACGACGCCGTCGATCTCCGCAATCACGGACGGCTCTTTAGGACGACGAGCCTCGAACAGCTCCGTTACCCGGGGAAGGCCACCGGTAATGTCCTGTGTACCGCCGACTTCACGAGAAGTCTTCGCGATCAATTCACCGGCGACGACGTCCGCGCCATCCTCGACCTCGATGTAGGCCCGCTCGGGAATCGGATAGAGAGCAACCGGGTTGCCCTCCTTGTCCTCAACGATGAGTTGCGGGTGGAGGTCGCCTTTGTTCTCGATCACGAGACGGCGCTGGGTGCCCCGCCTGGAATCGCGCTCCATCTTGAGTGTCTTGCCCTCGAGCAAGTCCTCATAGCGAATCTTGCCACCGGTCTCGGCAAGAATCGGCACGTGGTGCGGGTCCCACGTGCAGAGCACGTCACCCGAGCTCACATCGGCGCCATCCTTCACAAACATCACAGCGCCGGTCGGCGCGGGATAGCGATCGAGCTCGCGGCCGCGATCATCGACAGTGCAGATCTCGCCGTTGCGATTGATGACTACCTGCTGTTTCTCACGGTTGGTCACAACCTTGAGGTTCTTGTAGGTGATCTTGCCCTCGCGCTTGGCCTTGACCTCGGACTCCTCCACCGAGCGCGAAGCCGTACCACCGATGTGGAAGGTCCGCATGGTGAGCTGAGTTCCCGGCTCGCCGATCGACTGTGCGCCGATGATGCCGACCGCGAGTCCGCGCTCTGCCATCGTTCCGCGGGACAGGTCCATGCCGTAGCAGTGAGCGCAAATACCGAGCTGTGCCTCGCACATGAGCGGGCTGCGAACACGCATCTTCTCGATGCCCATCGCCTGAATTGCAGCGGCGGCTTCTTCCGAGATGACCTCGTTCTCGCGAACGATGATCTCGTCGGCGATGACGTCCATGATGGTCTCGCGAGCCACGCGACCACGCACGGCTTGCGCCAACGTCACCACGATTTTCTCGCCCTTGAAGACCGGCGACTTCTGCATGCCGTTCGGCGTTCCGCAGTCGTCGATGGAGATCACGACATTCTGTGCAACGTCGGTGAGCTTACGAGTCAGGTAACCCGCGTCCGCGGTTTTAAGCGCCGTGTCCGCCAGACCTTTTCGTGCACCGTGAGTCGAGGAGAAGTACTCCAAGACCTTCAAGCCTTCACGGAAGTTAGCCTTGATGGGCGTCTCGATAATCTTGCCCGAGGGCTTGGCCATCAGACCACGCATTCCGGCCAGCTGACGAATCTGGTCGATCGAGCCACGAGCGCCGGACTCCACCATGCAGAAGATCGGGTTGACGTAGGTGTCCCCCACGCGAACGTCCTCTTCCAGCACCTTCATCAGGTCCTGGCCGACGCGCTCACGAGCATGGGTCCACTGGTCGATGATCTTGAGATAGCGCTCGCCCTCGGTGATCACACCTTTATGGAACGCGGCCTCGACCGTGTCGATTTCGGCCTGCGTCTCGGCGAGGATTTTCCCCTTCGTGACGGGGATACGCATGTCGTCCTTGGCGAAGGACAAGCCCGCGCGGGTCGCGGCCTTGAAGCCGAGATCCTTGAGATCGTCCAACAAGCGCAGCGTGGCATCGCGACCGAGCAAGCGGTGACAATCGCTGATCAAACCACCGATGCCCTTCTTGTTTAGGTCGTAGTTATAGAACGGCATTCCGGGGGGCAGAATGTCGTTGAAGATCGCGCGGCCGATCGTCGTGAGCAGGTATTCCGGCTCGCCTCCCTCGATCGAGATCTTGCCGTCTTCACCAATGGTGAGGGGCGTGCCGTCGCGCTCCATCTTGATCTGGCGACCGGCTTCCATCCGAACACGCACCGACTGGTGCGTGTGGGTCTGGCCGTGACCGTAGGCGAGGAAGAGCTCGCCCAGCGACGTGAAGATGCGCGGCTTGGTCTCGGAGGGAGCCGGACTCTTCGACAGATAGAAGATGCCGAGGACCATGTCCTGGGAGGGCGAAATAATCGGCGCGCCGTTCGAGGGCGAGAAGATGTTGTTGCTCGAGAGCATCAACGTGGAGGCCTCGATCTGCGCCTCATAGGAGAGCGGCAGGTGGACGGCCATCTGGTCACCGTCGAAGTCCGCGTTGAAGCCACCACATACGAGCGGGTGCAACAGGATCGCGTTGCCTTCAATCAGCACCGGCTCGAAAGCCTGAATGCCCATTCGGTGAAGGGTCGGCGCACGGTTAAGCATGACCGGGTGGTCGCGAATGACCTCCTCGAGGACGTCCCAGACGTCTTCGTCGCGACGCTCCATCATGCGCTTGGCAGATTTGATGGTATCGGCGAGGCCCAGCTCCTTGAGCCGGCGGATGATGAAGGGCTGAAAGAGCTCGAGGGCGACCTTCTTCGGCAGACCGCACTGGTGCAATCTGAGATCCGGGCCGACGACGATAACGGAACGCGCCGAGTAGTCCACGCGCTTTCCGAGCAGGTTCTCGCGGAATCGACCCTGCTTGCCCTTGATCATGTCGGTCAACGACTTGAGCGGCCGGTTACTGGAACCGAGCACCGGGCGACGGCATCGACCGTTATCGAAGAGCGCATCCACGGACTGCTGAAGCATGCGCTTCTCATTGCGGATGATGACCTCGGGAGCGTTGAGGTCGAGCAGCTTCTTCAGACGGTTGTTCCGGTTGATCAGACGACGATAGAGGTCGTTCAAATCGCTGGTCGCGAAGTTGCCGGAGTCGAGCAACACGAGCGGACGCAGGTCCGGCGGAATGACCGGGATGACCTCGAGGATCATGCAGGTCGCATCGTTGCCCGAATCCTTGAGCATCTCGACCGTACGGAGACGCTTGATGATGTCCTTCTGCCGTTGACGCGAACGCGTGGACAGAAGCTCTTCACGCAGCTCGTCGCACAAGCGCTGGAGGTCGAGTCGGCGCAGCATTTTGCGCACCGCGTCGGCGCCCATGTCGGCGTCGAACTCGGAGCCGTACTTCGCCCGTGCTTGACGATACTCGTCTTCGGTCAAGAGCTGCTTCTCCTCCAGAGGCGTGTCACCGGGATCGATGACGATGTAGTCCTGGAAGTAGATCACACGCTCGAGGTTGGAGGTCTTCAGCTCAAGCAGAGTGCCGAGGCGACTCGGCATGGCCTTGAAGAACCAGATGTGAGCGACCGGCGCGGCGAGGTTGATGTGCCCCATGCGCTTTCGACGCACGCGGCTGTGCGTGATCATCACACCGCACTTGTCGCAGACGATGCCCTTGTGCTTGATGCCCTTGTACTTTCCGCAGAAGCACTCCCAGTCCTTTTCAGGACCGAAGATGCGCTCGCAGAACAGACCTTCCCGCTCCGGTCGATAGGTGCGGTAGTTGATCGTCTCGGGCTTTTTGACCTCGCCATAAGACCAAGACCTAATGTCCTCGGGGGACGCTAGGCTGATCTTGACGCTGCCGTAATCGTTGACTCGGTTGTATAGCGCTTCGGACATGTTCAAAGCCCCCTAGAGGGTCGCCTTTTTCTGAAGTTCCATGTTGAGTCCCAGACCGCGGATCTCGTTGGTGAGCACCTCGAAGGAGACGGGCGTTCCCGGCTCCAAAATGTTGAGGCCCTTGACCATCGACTCGTAGATTTTCGTCCGTCCGTCGACATCGTCCGACTTGACGGTGAGCTGCTCCTGCAAGATGGCCGCAGCGCCGTAAGCCTCCAGCGCCCAGACCTCCATCTCACCGAATCGCTGGCCGCCGAATCGCGCCTTACCACCCAGCGGCTGCTGCGTGATCAAGCTGTACGGGCCGGTTGCCCGGGCGTGTACTTTCTGGTCGACCAAGTGGTGCAGCTTGAGCATGTACATGATCCCGACGGTCACGTCCTGCTCGAACTCCTGCCCGTTGCGTCCGTCGATGAGGCGGAACTTCCCGCTCGTCGGCATACCCGCCTCGGTCAGCTCCTTCTCGATCTCCGCTTCAGTGGCACCATCGAAGGAAGGCGTGTCATAGCGACGTCCCAACTTCTGACCGGCAAAGCCCAGGTGAGTTTCAAGGATCTGTCCAACGTTCATTCGACTGGGGACACCCAGCGGGTTCAGAACGATTTGGACCGGCGTACCGTCTTCGAGATACGGCATGTCTTCCTGGGGCATGATCTTGGAGACCACACCCTTGTTGCCGTGACGGCCAGCCATCTTGTCTCCCACCGAGAGGTTGCGCTTGGTGGCGACGTAGACCTTGACCATTTCGAGGACGCCCGTGGGAAGCTCGTCACCGCGGCTGAGGCGGTTCACGACTTTGTTCTTCTCACTCTCGCGACTGTCGATGCGGGCTTGGTAGGCCTCGATAAGAGCGAGCGCCTTTTCGCGCTTGCCCTTGTCCGAGCACTCCTCGGAAGCGGCCAAGCTGATCAGCTTGACGCGACGCAGCTCGTCGAAGGTTGCCGTGTCGTCGAGCGATAGCGGCTTACCCGTCATGTCGTCCATCAACTCCAGGCCAAGAGCGCCCTGGACGTCGGAGAGCAACGTGGCCGTGTAGGAGCTGAAGGCCCGCAAGAAGTCTCGTTCCGCGTCGCGAATCTGAGCGAGAGCGCGTTGGCGCTCCTCGTCAGTCAGGTTCACGCGGCGCGAGTATTTCTGCGCGTCGATAACGACACCCTTACTGCCGGGCGGCATCGTAAGCGAGGCGTTCTTCACATCCACGCCCGCGCGACCAAAGATCGCGTGAAGCAGTTTCTCTTCGGGAGTGAGCTCACTCTTGCTCTTGGGCGCGACCTTGCCGACCAGGACATCGCCCGCCATCACGCGCGTTCCCACGCGAATGATTCCGGTCTCGTCCAGGTTGCCGAGTGCCTTCTCCCCCACGTTGGGGATGTCGCAGGTGAACTCTTCCTTGCCGAGCTTCGTCTCGCGAATCTCGACGTCGTACTCCTCGATGTGAATCGAGGTGAACGTGTCGTCGCGTACGAGATTCTCGGAGATCAGGATCGCGTCCTCGTAGTTGAGGCCTTCCCAGGGCATGAACGCCACGACAATGTTTTTGCCGAGCGCCAAGACACCGTTGCTGGTCGCCGCGCCATCGGCGAGCAACTGACCGGCTACGATCTCGTCACCCTCATTGACGACAGGCTTTTGCGTCTGACAGGTCCGCTCGTTGAGCGCGCGACATTTCGTCAGGCGATACTCGTCGGTGTCATTCACCAAAATCATTTGGCTATCGACATAGGTGACCGTGCCGGCCTTCTCGGCGCGCAGCAGCATGTCCGAGTTGGCGGCCACAACCGACTCCATCCCGGTGCCGACGATCGGCGGTTCCGTCTTGAGCAACGGGACAGCCTGCCTCTGCATGTTCGAGCCCATCAACGCGCGGTTGGCGTCGTCGTGCTCGAGGAACGGGATGAGCGCGGCAGAGATACCGACGATCTGCTTGGGAGAAACATCGACGTAGTCGATCTCGGAAGGCGGGACCTCGACGTTGTCGCCATCGCGGCGAGCGAGTACCCGCTCGTCCGTCAGGTGATTGGTCTCGTCAATCTGGACGTCAGCCGGCGCGATAATCATGCCCAGCTCTTCGTCGGCGCGAAGGTAGGCGATTTCGTCGGTCATGAGCCCCTTCTTGCAACGCCGATAGGGCGCAACCAAGAAGCCGTAGCTGTCCAGCTTGGAGAAGACCGCCAAGGACGAGATCAAACCGATGTTGGATCCCTCGGGAGTCTCGATCGGGCAGAGGCGACCGTAGTGCGAGAGGTGGACGTCGCGGACGTCGAAGCCGGCGCGCTTGCGGTTGAGTCCGCCCGGACCCAGCGCCGAGAGGCGCCGCTCGTGAGTCAGCTGACTGAGCGGGTTGGTCTGGTCGACCACCTGACTCAGCTCGCCGCGACCGAAGAAGTAATCCACGGCGCTCGAAAAGGTCTTCGAGTTGATCAGGTTGCGGGGAGAGACCGTCTCAGGGTTCTCCAGGTTCATGCGCTCCTGCGCGGTTCGGCGCAGCTTGAGCAGTCCTTTGCGGAACTCCTCGGCAGCCAACTCCGCGACAGTCCGGACACGGCGATTGCCGAGGTTGTCGATATCGTCGATCTCGCCTTCGCCGTTGCGCAGAGCGAGCAAGTACTTGACCGAGTTCGTGATGTCCTGCGGCTGCAGGACCTGGGTCTTCTCGGGCACGTCCTGGTTAAACTTGCGATTGAGACGGAAGCGTCCGACGCGTCCGAGGCGATAGCGCTGCGGATCGAAGAACTTCTCGTGGAAGAGATCGCGGGCTTTCTCAACCTGGGGCGGGTTGCCCGGACGAAGGCGGCTGTAGATCTTGAGCAGCGCTTCGTTGTGCGACTTGCAGGGATCCTCATGCAGCGTCTTGATCATCAACATGTCGAGATCCGACGGATCTCCGGAGATGATCTCGACCTCGGCCAGGTCGCCGGCTGCGATCTCGAGAGCGGCGGTCTCGGGAATCGGGTGACCCGAGGGAACCAAGACTTCGCCCGTCTTGAGCACGACGACATCTCCGACTGCGATGCGGTCGGTGATCGCTTTTGCGAACGAGTTCTGCGTCTGCGTCTTGGTTTTCTTGACGACCTTTGTCTCGTAGAACATCCGCAGGATGTCCTGGTCGGTTCCGAGAGATTCGTCGAGTGCGCGCAGCAGGGTCACTGCAGAGAACTTGCCGGACTGGTCAATGCGGACCGTCAAGATCTCCTTCTTGCTGACGTTCAGCTCGATCCACGACCCGCGCTCGGGAATGATCCAGCAGCTGTGCAGCTTGCGGTCGGTCGTCGCCGTATCGACGAGGAAGTCGACGCCGGGCGAGCGGTGCAGCTGACTGACGATGACCCGCTCCGAGCCGTTGATGATGAGCTCGCCCCCACCGATCATGATCGGCAGCTCTCCGAGATAGACCTCCTCTTCGACGGGCTCCGGCTTAACCAGGCGCAAGCGCACCTTGAAGGGGTGTCCGAAGGTCAGGCGCAGCTTTCGGCACTCGTCGATCGTGTAGCGCGGCTTCCCCAGCTCGTAGCCGACGTACTCGAGGCACATCGTCTTGTCGTAGGAGTAGATCGGAAAGATCTCCTGAAGGAGCAACTCAAGCCCGGCAATCGGACGCGCCCCTTGAGGCACGTCGACGAGCAAGAAGTCCTTATAAGCCTTGGTCTGGATCTCGACCAAATTAGGAAGTTCGAGAACGTCCTTATAGGTTCCGAAACGATGAACAGGGAGCTGGGTGGTGGCCATAGAGCGTCACTCAGAGGCTGGAAAGGTTCACTCGAGACTTCGAAATTGAAGCCCGAATTCCTTCCGAGAAAACGGCGGTGAAACTGGAACGCGATCCGGATAGACCGCGCTCGTCGCGTGTGGACGAAACAGGTACGCAGCGCGAAACCAACGCAACCGCACTCGAAAGCCGCTGGGGCAGTCGAAGCAGAGCGAGGCCTCTACGCTGTCGCACGTGAATCGTGAATAGGAAGCTCGATAACGAGGATTTCAAGCGCCGGGCGGCCACACCGATTCGATGCTCAAGCCGGAGAGCTGCGGATTTCCGCAGCTCTTTTGGATTGAGATCGATGAAGCGGCTCACCGAGCGCGTCGAAATCACTTGATCTCGACTTCGCCGCCGGCACCCTCGAGCTGGGTCTTCATGGCTTCGGCGTCCTCTTTGGACACACCTTCCTTGACCGCTCCCGGGGCACCGTCGACGACGGCTTTCGCTTCCTTGAGGCCCAGGCCAGTGATGGCTCGAACCTCTTTGATGACTTGGATTTTCTTGTCGCCAGCGGCCTTGAGGATGACGTCGAAAGACGTCTTCTCTTCGGCGGCATCTCCACCGCCTCCACCACCGCCAGCGGCGGCTACGGCGACGGGTGCGGCGGCACTGACGCCCCACTTGCCTTCCAGGTACTTGACCAGGGTTGAGGCTTGCAGCAGGGACAATCCATCAAGCTTGTCGGCAAACTCTTGGAGTTCAGCCTCGAGCTCGACAGTGGTTGCTTCTTCGGACATGAGTCGGGTCTCCTAACAAAAATTTTCGAGCGGTGAGTGATTGAAACACGCCATTGACCCGTACTCGGGGAGCCAACAGCGTAGAAGATCTACGGGGAGCGTTCCTACTCGCTCCCCCCGTCGCCACCAGAGGCGTCGACGTGGGCTTGAAGGACGCGCACCAGTGCACCCGTGGGAGCATTGATGACGCCTACCAGCGTGCGGGCCGGTGCACTGAGAACGCCGAGAATCATGGCGCGCAGAGTGTCTTTATCCGGAATCTGAGCCAGGTCCAGCGCCTTCTTGGCATCGAGGACTTCGCCCTCGAGCAAGCCGGCGCGGAAATCGACTTTGCCCTCTTTACGAGCATCCGAATCCTTGACGACCTTGGCGGCGTGAATGGCGTGTTCGGGCGGACCACAGGCAATCGCGACATTGCCTTTGAAGACATCCTCCGGCACTTCCACGCCGCAGTCCTTCAAGGCCAACTTCGCGAGAGAGTTGCGCACCATGTGGAGTCGGACACCTCCCTCGGCGAGCGAATTGCGAAAAGCCTCGCTCTCGGCGACCGTGAGACCGCCAAGCGAAACGATGACCATGCTGTCGGATTCCTTGAGCGAACTGGTCAGCTCGCGAAGAACCATCTTGTTGACAAAACTAGGCATTGCTCAACCCTCGTAATGAATGTTGGCGCCAGGGCCCATGGTGGTACTGATCGATATACGACGCAAAAACTCGCCTTTGACGGCTGCGGGGCGCATGCCGCCCAGGTGCTCGAGGAAGGCGCTTAGGTTGGCTTCCAAATCGGCGACCGGGAACGAGCACTTGCCAAGCGGCGCGTGAACATTTCCACCGGGGTCGGTGCGGAACTCGACCTTGCCGGCCTTGAACTCGGTGACGGCTTTCGCGACATCAGGCGTAACCGTTCCGGACTTGGGGCTGGGCATCTTGCCCTGCGGACCGAGCACGCGTCCCAGCTTGCCGACGTGACGCATCATGTCCGGGCTGGCGATGACCACGTCAAAGTCCATCCAGCCACCTGCGATCTTGTCCGCTAGGTCTCCGCTTCCAACGACGTCGGCTCCGGCTGCCGTAGCGGCATCGGCCTTGTCGCCTTCTGCGAATACGACAACGGTAACGTCCTTGCCGAGTCCTTTCGGGAGCGAGACCGCGCCACGAACCAGCTGGTCCGATTTGCGCGGATCGATGCCGAGGCGAACGACAACATCGACGCTCTCGTCAAACTTGGCTCCGGGCAACTCCTTGAGAATGGAGATGGCCTCGGTCGGAGCGTAGGTCTGCGAGCGATCAATGCGCTCGGCCGCGGCCGTATATCTCTTGCTGCGCTTAGTCATGGTCTCAGCTCACCACTTCGATGCCCGCGGAGCGGGCTGTTCCTTCAATGATGCGGCAGGCGTGCTCGACGTCCCGCGCATTGAGGTCCTGCATCTTCATTGCAGCGATCTCCTCGACCTGTGCACGGGTAACGCTACCCGCGATTTCGGTCCCGACGTTTCCGGCCGCTTTCTCGATTCCAGCCGCCTTCTTCAGGAGCACCGATGCCGGCGGTGACTTGAGAATGAAGTCGAAGCTCTTGTCTTTGTAGACGGAAATCTCGACGGGAATAATGAGCCCCATCTGTTCCCGCGTGCGGTCGTTGAATTCTTTAACAAACTGCGCGATGTTCACACCGTGCGAGCCGAGAGCCGGCCCGACCGGCGGAGCCGGTGTGGCCTGCCCAGCGGGGCACTGCAGTTTGATCTTGCCTGTGACTTCTTTAGCCATTTCGCTACTCCAAGGTTGGATCGAGCCCCCGCGACGAAACCGTCACGACGGACACTGGTCGTTTAGACCGCCTCGACCTCCCAATACTCCAGTTCAACAGGGGTGGGGCGACCAAAGATGGTCACGATGACTCGAACAGTTCCCTTGTCGGGATTGATGTCTTCGACCGCACCATCGAAGCCATCGAAGGCTCCCGATTTGATGCGAACCATGTCACCCTTGCTCAAGTTGATTTTGACTTGCGGACGCGTCTCGTTGTCCGACATGCGCGCGAGAATGCTGGAGACTTCCGCTTCCGTTAGCGGGCTAGCCTCTCCCCCGGACCCGAGGAAATCCCCGAATCCGCGTGTTTCTTTCAGTACCGAACGCGCCTTCACAACACGCGGGCTCTCTTCGTCGATCAGATCGGCCTGAACCATCAGGTAGCCCGGGTAGAGCTTGCGGCTGACGATCTTTCGGTCCCCGCCCTTCATGACGGTCACGCGCTCGAAGGGCACCAAGATCTGAGGCACGACGTCTTGCACGCCAGCCACGTTGATTCGGTTTTCAAGCTGCTTGCGAATCGAGTCCTCGCGACCCGACTGGCAGCGAACGAAGTACCACTTTAGTCCCATATCAGGTCCCCGGTCCCAAGAGGATGCGAGTGAAGACTCGACCGAGAAGCCAGTCCGCTCCGGCCAAGAAGCCCATCAGCGAGATGACAAAGATGATGACGACCGTAGAGGAGTTGGTGACTTCCTCGAGTGTCGGCCAAGTCACTTTCTTCAGCTCGGCCTCCGTGTCGATCAATAGATCGGCAGTCTTGGATCGTTGCTGCCACCTATGGATGATGAAGACGATGACCCCGAGCAGAGCCGTCGAGATCAAGAAGGCACTCGAGAGCTTCACACTGACCACGGGAATCACGATCCCCGCGATCGCCTCGTCCATCGACGGAAAGTTCGCAGTGAGCGTCGTGTGCAGCGACGTGCAGCCGAACAACGCCAAGAGTGCACAGGACCAAAAGGCCGCCATGCGAACCATCCGTCCTTGTTCTGGCTTGTAGCTAGTCATGCTCTCTGGAATCCGGTGGTAGTCGAGCGGCGAGCCGCTCGAGTGATGCCCGTGGGCGAAGTGGGCTCGACGGTGGGCGTCCGCGCGAAAAGGCGAGGGCGCGATCCTGTCGAGCGATGAATGGTTGGAGTGGCAGTGCGGTGCGGAGAGAAGCTGTGCTCTTCGATCGCAACGACCGAAAAGAGCGCCTGTCGAACTAGACTAGAGCTTGCGTTCCTTGTGGCTCGTGTGCTTGCGACAGAAGCTGCAGTACTTGCTCTTCTCGAGCTTGTAGGCGGCCTTTTGGCGCTTGTGCGTCGTGTAGTTCCGATTCCGGCACTCCGTGCACACGAGAAAGACGTAGCGTTCCTTGATCTTCATATCGAAAAGCGATCTGCGCTGGGTTGGGGTTTCGGCCCCGCTGCCCTAGCGCGAGGAAAAGTAGATCGGCGGAACGCCCCACACCTGCTGAGCGGGAGACTGGGCGGGAGTCGCTCTCTTTCGAGAGCTGGTGCAGGGCGCACCGCCGGGGTTGGACTACTCGGTGTGGACTACTCGATGACCTTGGTCACGACGCCTGCACCGACCGTGCGGCCACCTTCGCGGATTGCGAAGCGGAGCTGCTCGTCCATCGCGATGGGAGTGTTCAGGGTCACTTCCATCTTGACGTTGTCGCCAGGCATGCACATTTCTGCGCCGCCGAGAAGGTTCGCCGAGCCCGTCACGTCCGTGGTGCGGAAGTAAAACTGCGGGCGGTAACCCGAGAAGAACGGCGTGTGACGGCCACCCTCTTCCTTCGACAGGACGTAGACCTCAGCTTCGAACTTGGTGTGCGGAGTGATGGTGCCCGGCTTGGCCAGAACCATTCCACGCTGCAAGTCCTTCTTGTCGATACCGCGGACGAGCACACCGACGTTGTCGCCAGCGCGACCTTCGTCGAGCAGTTTCTGGAACATCTCGACACCGGTGCAGGTTGTCTTCTGGATCTCTTCGCGCAGGCCGACGATTTCCATCGGGTCACCGACGTTGATCACGCCAGCCTCGATACGACCGGTTCCGACCGTACCGCGACCTTTGATCGAGAACACGTCCTCGACCGGCATGATGAAGTTCTTGTCGATCGCACGCTCGGGCTGCGGAATGAAGGTGTCGACCGCTTCCATGAGCTCGCGAAGCGGCTGGAAGACGTCGTCGTCCACGCTCGTCTCCGCGTCCATGGCGTTCATAGCGGCGAGAGCCGAACCGCGAACGATGGGCGTGTCGTCCCCCGGGAACTCGTACTTGTCGAGCAGCTCGCGGATCTCCATCTCGACCAGGTCGAGGAGCTCCGGGTCGTCGACTTGGTCGACTTTGTTCATGAAGACCACGATGGCCGGCACGTTCACCTGACGCGCGAGCAGGATGTGCTCACGAGTCTGCGGCATCGGACCGTCCGAAGCGGAGACCACCAGGATGGCGCCGTCCATTTGCGCCGCACCGGTGATCATGTTCTTCACGTAGTCGGCGTGCCCGGGGCAGTCGACGTGTGCGTAGTGACGATTCTCGGACTCGTACTCGACGTGTGCCGTTGAAATCGTGATACCCCGTGCTTTTTCCTCGGGGGCTTTGTCGATCTCGTCGAAGGCCATCGCTTTCGCCAAGCCCCGGGAGGCTTGGTAGCGGCAGATAGCCGAGGTCAGAGTCGTCTTGCCGTGGTCAACGTGACCAATAGTCCCGACGTTGCAGTGGGGCTTGGTCCTCTCGAAGGTTTCCTTAGCCATGTCTGATATTCGCGCTCTGTGGGCCAAGGCCCGAACTGCGGTGGTTGGGTTGAAGTAGAAACTGATGGGATCTGCACTCCCCCACAGTGGGGGCGAGCAGTGACTTCCGCGGTGCAAGCACCGCGAGAGCCTTTAAAAAAATAGAATTGTGATCGGTTGAGAGAGTTGCCCCTTGTCGCGGAGCAGGTCGCCTACAGCCTTGTCGACTGCTGCCTCGATGTGGAGCTGCTGATGGGACTTGAACCCATGACCTCTTCCTTACCAAGGAAGTGCTCTACCACTGAGCTACAGCAGCCACCTTGACCCCTTGCGGGATCAAGCTGACCGAGGTGGACCTGGCTACTGGACTCCTTCCGCGCCAACCCGTTCGGGGGCAGCGGTGAGGACACTGTGTTTGCTTGGAGCGCTGTACTTACGTGGAGCGCAGCGTGTGCGTGGAGCGGGCGATGGGAATCGAACCCACGCGTTCAGCTTGGAAGGCTGACGTTCTACCATTGAACTACGCCCGCGCTGTGCCTGAGTGGCTGTGCCTTTCTGTCACCCCCACTCGGGGGGCAATCGAAGGCCAACTTGATTGGGGGCTCTCGCTCGGATGCGTTGGATGCGGAGACGGGTGCAGTGGAATCTCAATCCTCTCGAAACCACTCTCGGCATCGGAGGCGGAGAGGGAACTTCTAGTGGTGGGGGGAACAGGATTCGAACCTGTGAAGGCGTTGCCATCAGATTTACAGTCTGACCCCTTTGGCCACTCGGGAATCCCCCCGACTCTTTGCGTGAGGCGCAAAGAGTGGCTCTGTTCGCTGACGAGTGCTCCGGTTGGCGGAGCCCCTGCGGCAAACATGCTCGCACACTCTTCCCCAGAGGAGACCTCCGAGAGAGCGCGCGAATCTGCACCCAGACGTCCGGTACAAACACGCTTGGTGCAAGCCAAGCGCTTCCGTCCAGTCCAGGTCGTGTCTCGTTTCCAGTGAGCAAACTCAAGGGGCAATCCCCAAGAGGTGTACAAGCGTCTCTCTATCCGCGCGGAGTCGTCTTCTGTCGTGGAGCCAGCGGTGGGAATCGAACCCACAACCTCCTGATTACAAATCAGGTGCTCTGCCAATTGAGCCACGCTGGCCTGATCGGAAGACCTGATCGGCGCGACAGATGAGCGAGAGAGGATTCGGGGACCGCGAACGTCCCGCAGCGGAAAGTGAGCCGCACATATTAGTGACGGCGGTTCGGGATTCAACCGGCACAAGGGATATTTAGCTGGGAATCTCTTAAAGCTCTAAAAGTCTTTGCCGATGGGCTTCGAAAGCTCCCCGCACCTCATCCATGGAATCCCCGCCGAACTTCGAGAGGAAAGCGGCGGTCAGCTCGAGGACGACCATCGCCTCCCCCACCACGCTGGCAGCCGGAACGGAGGTCACATCGGAGCGCTGGTAGGTCGCGGTGACCGGCTCGCCCGATTCGAAATCCACGGTGGGCAGCCCTCTTCGCAGGGTGGGAATGGGCTTCATCGCCACCCGGCAGACCAGCTCCTCTCCGGTCGTCATCCCGCCTTCCAGGCCTCCGGCGCGGTTGGTCGAGCGCCGAAAACGCCCATAGCCCTTGCCCGTGGTCACGTCGGCCGCAGGCACGATCGCATCGTGCACCTCGGAGCCGGGCCGGCGCGCGGACTCGAACCCGAGCCCGAACTCCACGGCCTTCATGGCCGGAATCGAAAGCAGCGCCCCGCCGATTCGCGCGGTCAACCGCTCCGCACCGCTCGAGTAGCCACCCAACCCCGGCGGGAGGCCGAGAGCCCGAACCTCGAAGATCCCGCCGAGCGTGTCCTTAGCCTCGCGCGCTTCGTCGACGCGCGCCCGGAAGGCAGCCTCGCTCCCCGGGTCCAGCGCCTGAAAGTCGCTGGCTTCTCGAATTCGCTCGCGCTCCAAACCCGCGCTATTAAAGGTCTCATCGGGAACGGCGACTCCGCCGAGCTCGACCACGTGGGCGAAGACCTCGATGTCGAACTGCTCGAGCACCTGCCTCGCGATTCCGGCCAAGGCCACTCGAGCGGCAGTCTCGCGAGCGCTGGCTCGCTCCAGTACGGCCCGCGGATCGCGCATGCCCAACTTTTGACAGCCGGCCAGGTCCGCGTGACCCGGCCTCGGATTGGTCGGCACCGGCAATTCTTCGATCGAGTGATCGCGGTTCTCGATCGTGAAGGAGATCGGCGAGCCCAGGGTCACACCCGCTCGCGTTCCCGAGCAGAGCTCCACGCGATCCCGCTCCAGCTGCATCCGCGCACCGCGGCCATGCCCCGCTTGCCGTCGAGCGAGCTCGCGATCGACCCGCTCGAGGTCCAACTCGAGCCCAGCGGGAACGCCTTCCAGGATGGCGAGCAGGCGCTTGCCGTGAGACTCGCCAGCGGTGGTCCAGGTGAGATTCATCGCGGCAAGTGTAGCGACCAACCCCATCCCCATGTACGGGTCGGACGCCTAGAGGCTCTCGTATTCGGTCACGTGGTCAAAGGAGAGCGTGATGTCCGCCTTCCCCATGCGGACGCTGAGCTCGCGCCGCGCTTTCCAGATCCGCGTCACGGCACACCGGCGCTTGAAACGCGGCACATAGAGCAGCTGCCCCTTCTTCAAGCCGGCCAGAAACTCCGAGCGCTTCTCCCCCAGCGTCGCGCCGCGCAGCTTTTCCTCGAGCTCCTTCAAGATCTCCGCCAAAGCCTCCCGCGGAGCCGTCGACAGCTGAGGCAAGAGCGCGCTCGCGGCATCGAGCTGATCGAGCGCCGCCGCCAATCGCTCTTCGAGTCCGCGCTGCGCCTCCGCCTCCACGCGCCCCTCCCGGCTGACCAACTCCTCGCGACGTTCGTCGAAGGCGCGTTCCTTTTCGGCGATCTCTTCGACGCGCGCCTCTGCCTCCGAGCGCAAGACCTCCGCCTGTTCACGCGAACGCCGCACATCTTTCAAGAGCTCACTGATCTCCCCCGAGCGTCGCTCGACTCGCTCTTCCGCTCGATTCACGACTTCGGCGGACAGGCCGAGCCGACGCGCGATGTACAGAGCGCGCGACTCGCCGGGCGTTCCGACGAGCAAGCGATAGCGCGGTGCGAGCGTCTCGAGGTCGAACTCCACCGAAGCGTTCTCCGCGCGACCGTGGCGAAAGGCGAACTCCTTGAGCTTGCCGAGGTGCGTGGTGCAGAGCGTCGGAACTCCGCGCTCGAGCAAGGTCTCCAGAATCGCGTCCCCGAGGGCAGCCCCCTCATCCGGATCGGTTCCGCCGCCCAGCTCGTCGAGCAGGACCAGCGTGTTCTTGTCCGCGCGCTCTAAGCCATCGCGAATACGCACGAGGTGCGACGAGAAGGTCGAGAGGTTCTGGGCGATCTCCTGCTCGTCGCCGATATCCGCGGCAATGCCGTCGAACAGCGGAACGGTGGTGCCCTCCTCCGCAGGGATCGGAAGGCCGAGGCGAGTGAGAAGCACGGCGAGTCCCGCGCTCTTCAGAGCCAGCGTCTTTCCGCCGGTGTTCGGGCCGGTCACGATCAACAGATCGAACTCCCCGCCGAGGCGCAGGTCGAGCGGAACGACCTCGGCGAGTCGACCCTCCTTCAGCGCTTCGACCAGCAGCGGGTGGCGCATTTGCCGCAGGACGAGTCCATCTCCGGCGCCCGTATCACCGGGTTGGCGAGCGGGAACCGCGCCATGCTGTTCGGCCCACTCGGAAGCGAGCCAGGCCAGCTCGAACTCGGCGATGCGCGCGGCCAACTCGAGAATGAGCTCTTTTCGATCGATGACGTCGCGGGTCAGCTCGAGGAAGATGCGACTCTCCTCGCGCTTCTCGTCGGCGCGGCTCTCCGCGAGACGATTGCCCTGCTCAAGCACCTCACGCGGTTCGATGAAGAGCGTCTCTCCACTCTGCGAACGGTCGTGGACGAGCCCCGGAACTTGTCCGCGGGAGCGCGCCTTCACCGCGAGCACCGGTCGGCCAGCACGCCGATGCACCTGCCCCACGTGGCCGTCCGCCAGAATGTTGCGCAGGCCTCGGCGGTTTCCGATGGCGCGCACCGCGTTGTCGATTTGACGCGAGAGCGCCTGTACCGACCGCCGCAGCTTGGCGAGCAGCTCGGACGCCTCGTCGACCAACTCACCCTTCTCGTCGAAGCTCGCGTTGAGGCGGGACTGAAGCGCCGAGAGATCCGGAGCTCCTTCGGCCAGGCTCGAGATCGCGGGGAGCGCGCTGGCCATGTCGCGCATAAAGAGGAGCGCTCCCGTCGAGCCGCGCAAGAACCGCAGAATGGCGCAGAGTTCGGCGCCGTCCAGAGCGCGGCTGAACTCGGCCGCCCCTTCGAGCAGCGGCACGGGATCCTCGCAGCCACCGAGCGGAACACCGCCGCCCTTGCGCCGTCTCTCGATCAGCTCGCCGGCGCGGCGAAGCGCCAGCCTGGCGCCCTCGGCCTCCCGAGGAACGAGCTCGCGCAGCGCGCGACGGGAGAGTGGCCCCGGCGCAAAGCGCTCCAAGAGACGCCGGACCTCCGGCCAATCCAGCACGCCTGCCGCATAGAGGATAAGCTCCTTGGCGAGCGGCTCCTCATCCCGCCCCTCGCTCGTGTCTTCGATCGGTTCCTCCACGCGGTCATTCTCCCCCGATGATTCCGTTGCTTTCCAGGCCGGGCTGGCGATTCTCGCAAGCGGACGGGAATTTCGATGGCGAACCTTCGCCCCTTCGCTGTCCATCTCGACCGGCATTCAGCTTTGGGGTGTGTGCAAACCCAAGCGGAGAAGCGAGACTAGCAGCCCGTGGCAAAAGTCATTCACCCCATGAGCGGCGTCCTTCCGGCCAGGTCGGCCCCCGAGAGCCTCGCTGAATCTGTTGCCTGCCGAAATATGGCTGCGACTGCGTTCCTTGGCACCAACCCGACCGAAATGCCGCTGCTCATGGGGCAAAGCACTTTCACCACAGACTGCTAGAGCCATCGCTCAGCGATTCGCGCTCGGGCTATCGCAAAACTCGCTCTCAGCCCCATAAGCGAATCGATCCCCGCGCCGCGCCACCCGGACGCGCCGCTTTCTTGAACCTCTCTGACTCTCTATTTCGATGAAAGACAATAGCCGCTTCGAGACTCGCGCCATTCACGCCGGACAGGAGCCCAATCCGGACAACGGCGCGCTCATGACGCCGGTGTATTTCAACAGCACCTACCAGCAGATCAGCCCCGGTGAACCGCGCCAGGGTTACGAGTACTCGCGTACCACCAATCCCACGCGCACGGTTTTGGAGCAAAACCTGGCCTCGCTCGAAGGCGCCGAGTGGGGCTTGTGCTACGCCTCCGGACTCGCCGCGATCAACGCGATTGCCGATCGCTTGGTGCCCGGCGATCACGTCATCGCGGGCAACGACCTCTACGGCGGCACCTATCGCATCTTCATGCAGGTCTTCGCTCGCTACGGAATCGAGTTCAGCTTCATCGACACCACGCAGCGCTCGGAGGTGGAAGCTGCCTTCAAGTCGAACACACGCTACCTCTACCTCGAGACTCCCAGCAATCCACTGCTCTCGATCTGCGACATCAAAGCGCTGTCGGAACTCGCCCATCAGCGCGGCGTCCTGTGCGTCGTGGACAACACCTTCGCGACGCCGTACTTGCAGCAGCCGCTCGAGTTGGGCGCCGACATCGTCGTTCATTCACTGACCAAGTATCTGGGCGGACACTCCGATGTGGTCGGGGGCTTTATCGCCGGAAATGACGAGAAGACACGCGAGGAGCTGGCCTTCTACCAAAACGCAGTCGGCGGTCAGCTGGGCCCGATGGATGCCTTCCTCGTCTTGCGCGGAACCAAGACTCTCGGTGTTCGCATGGATCGTCACAACGAGAACGCGATGGCGATCGCCAAGTACCTCGAGAGCCAGGACATCGTGGACAAGGTGCTGTACCCCGGCCTCGAGAGTCATCCCCAATTCGAGCTTGCCCAGCGCCAGATGACGCGTGGCTTTGGCGGGATGGTCTCGTTCGAACTCGCTGGCGATGTCGAGTCGGGCCGCACCTTCTCCAACTCGACAAGGTATTTCGCGCTGGCGGAATCACTCGGCGGCGTCGAGTCGCTCGTGGAAGTCCCGCCGCTCATGACCCACGCTAGCATTCCGGCCGAAGAGCGACGCGCCGCCGGACTGAACGACGGTCTCGTTCGTCTCTCGGTAGGCATCGAGCACGTCGACGATCTATTGGCCGATGTCGAGCAGGCCCTTAAAGCCGTGAAACAATCCTGCGGCGTGAAGAGCTAACGCTGCAGCCGATTCCAGGAGAGCGGCTTTCCTCACGAAGTTGGGGAGGGCCGCTTTTTTTTGCTTCCGCCCGTCGAGCGCGATGAATTCGCGCTCGATGGTAGCTCGATTAAAACGGCGAGTTCGGTGCCGGCGGCGGCGTGAGCGGCGGCGGCGTGGGCGGCGGAGTCGGAGCCTCGACGACCTTTTCCTGGACGGGCTCGTCGGTGCCGACGCGGTCGCGCATCATGCGTCCGACCTTGAAGCGAACGACCTTCTTCTCGGGAACCGAAACCTTCTCCAGTGTGCGCGGGTTCTGCGCAATGCGCGCCGCGCGAACCTTCACTTCAAACACTCCGAACTCACGGAACTCCAATCGATGGCCGGAGGAGAGCCCGTTGATGATGGAATCGAGGAAGAGTTGGATGACGTCCTTGACGACCACCTTCGTCTGACCGGTTTCGTCTGCGATCCGGTTGACGAGCTCTTTCTTGGTGATGGTGTGAGTCAACGAGCTGCTCTGTTCCAGGTCAAAGGGGGAGGTGAAGGAGGAGTCGAGAAGGTTGGGGCGAAGGCAAGCCGGTCGGGAGATTCCCAGCGGGCTGTCGCCCTGGTCCCTCTCTCGGAAAGGTCTGTCGGAGGGGGCGCGTTGGAGGGCCTCAGGGGGGCGATTTCCCGCTCGCTCGGAGCAGGTCGTCGAACCAGAGTCCTTTCCAGCACTTGCTTGCGAACTTATGAGATGCAGTATCTTCCCGTCAAGTAAGAACTTAGGAGGCGTCGACGGGTTGGGAAATGCGCAATTTCGAGCGCCGTCGACTCGGAGACCGCCAAACGGCTTCCGTGCTCCAACTCGTTCCGAGGCAAGCGCTTGCGTGAAATGAGCAAGCCGGGACGAAGCGCGCCTTCGCAAGCTTGCGGGTCATCTGAGGGCGACGGCGCTAACCGAGTACGGAGCAAGGCCTTAACGGCTTGCCAAGGCTGTCAGGCAGAGCCCGAGGCCGAAGGCTCTTCGAGACTAAAGGTCACCGGTCCGAGGTTCGCCGATTCCACCACCATGCTCGCCCCGAAGCGGCCGGTCTCTGTCGGAACACCGAGCTCGCGGAGCGCGGAGACGAAACTCTCATAGAGCGGCTCGGCGCACTCGGGGGCCGCTGCGCGATCGAAAGAAGGCCGTCGGCCCTTGCGACCATCGGCGGCCAGAGTGAATTGACTGATCACGAGCGCCTGGCCGCCGACATCGATGACCGAGAGGTTCATACGTCCTTCGTCGTCGGCGAAAAAGCGAAAGTGCGCGATGCGTTCTGCGAGGCGCTGGGCTTCGCGCTCGCTGTCGCCGGTGAGGACGCCCAGGAAAACCAGCATGCCGTAGCCAGAGCTTCCAACCTCTTCCTCCCCCACGGTGACGCGAGCGTTCGTCACTCTCTGCACGACCGCTCTCATCGCTGCTCGGTCGACCTCTCGGAAGAACCGGTCACGCCTTTCCGTTCGAGCCGCGCTAGTCGAGTACGAGCGAACAACCACAGCTGGGCATCGCGAACCGTCGAAGGTTCCGGCCGGTCCGAGGAAAGACTCAGTTCATCGTAGACGCCCGTCGCCGCCTCCATGGCGCGCGTCCAAGCATCGAAAGCTCTCTCCGGTTCGGCCTTCCAATCCTCCAAGATCAGAGCGCGTTGAATATGGGCCAGCGTTGATGAAGGAGCGGAGCGACTTGCGCGGCGCGCAGCGTCGAGGGCTTCCTCCACGTGGTCGTCCGAGATACGGGTTGCGGCCAACACGAGATACACGCTGGTCGCGTTCACATACCCATCCGCGAGGAGCTTCGTGCACAGCTCCTCGACTCGCTCATATTCATCCGTTTCGGCCAGCAAAAGCGCGAGATCAAACTCGCCTTCCGAAATCGTAATCGGGCGAACGAACGGACTCCGGCGCGCATCCGTCAACCAACGATCGAGCGCTTGAGCAGTAACCTCCGGCGTCTCCGAAGAGGCGAGCATGCGCGCGCGCAAACGGCGCGCGGGCAAGAGCCCTGGATCTAGCTCGGCTTGACTCTTCAACCGAGTTCGCGCTTCCTTGTAATCCCCCGCCCGAAACGCGAGGTACGCCGAGCCGTAGTGCGCCCAGGCGCAGTCGGTGTCCAGCTCGAGCGCGCGTGCGAGAAGCGAGCGCGCGGCGGGCAGGTCCGGCTCGAGTCGCGCGGCGAGAACGTAGTTTTCGGGAGACGGGTTTCGATCCGCACGCTGACGATAGTGACGTCGAAGCATCGCTGCCCCGTCGGCACCATCCGCCGTCAACATGCTCTTGTAGAAACCTAAATCCGGTAAGGCGATCTCCCACTTCAAGAGCTCGAGTTCGAGCTCTTGCAACATGACGGCGACGTCGATGTTGCGACGGTAGTCCGCGGCGATCCGCAAGAGTCCCGCGCGCGCGATGCGCAGGTCTCCGGCTTCCCAAGCCCTCTGCGCATCGGCGACTCGAGCGCGAGCATCGTCGGAGAGTTCGCTGTAGGGGCCCGGATTGGTGAAGGGCAGGAAGAGCGGCTCGCCCGAACTGGCGCAAGCGGACAGCAGCCCGGCCGCAGAGAGGCCGAGCGCGAAAGCCAAGCGAGAGAGCGCTGCTCCCCGACGAGTCACCGCTGCAGTTCTCCGACGAATTTCAGCTCGGCGCCGCGCTGTTCGGGATGCTGATCGTCGGCGGCGGTGGGAACCCAAGAGGCATCACCGCGCGCAACAATACGAACCTCGGCCTCATAGGGCCGCTCCAAGACCTGCAAGCGCTTCGTCGCAACGACGTGCCAACGGTCTAGGTGCGCTTGAATCAGCTCACCCTCCCCGTGGCGCAGAGTGAAGATATGCAGCAGACCATTGTCGGTCGCCTTGGTCACCGCGTTCAGACTCTTCCCGTCCTGCGGAAGCGCGAGGCGCGAACGCAGAGCCGGCGGCCCCTCGATGCGAATGTCCTCGGCGAAGAGCAAACTCGGAGTCAGAAAGGCTTTCGTCCAGCGGCCCTCCGACCTCGGAGGACGCGGAGTGGAGTCGAGTTCCGGGCTCGACGAGCAAGCGGGGATCAGCGCGAGGAGAACGAGAGCGCCGAGACTGACCGCGCAGCGACGCAGTCGTTTCGCGGAGCCGGAAGTGAGCTTTTGATCGTGCGAGAACTTCATCGTGTTGGACCTGTATTCGGAACCCAAGAACAGTCAGCGTAGTCCGCATGCCGCGAGTGCGCGATCGCGCGTCGCCGCAGCGCGTGCCCGTGCGACGAGCGCCCCCGCCGCAAGCTGGCGATCAACCTCTCCGGGGTCGCGAAGCAACTCGTCGCGGCGCGCGCGGGCCTCGCGGAAGTGCTCCTCGATCAACTCAACCAAGCGGACCTTAATATGGCCGTAGCCAGGCGCGTCAGCGCCACCGGCCTGCACGCGCTCGCACCACTCGGCGGACTCACCTGCCTCAGCGAAGAGCTTCAGAAAGTCGAGCAACAGAATCCCCGCGGGATCCTTGGCTTCTTCCGGCGGCCGACTGTCCGTCGCAATGCGATTGATCGCCTTCTTCAGCTTCTTGCCGGTCTCGAAGATCCACAGGTCATTGCCATAACTCTTGCTCATCTTCTCGCCGTCGAGGCCGAGCACTTTGGCATGCGCCGCTTCCTTCGGCATGCGCGCTTCGGGGCGCTGAAACACAGCGCCACCCTCGGAGCCATCGCCGTAGACGTTGTTGAAGTGCCCCGCCATGTCCTGCGCCATCTCGACGTGTTGAATCTGGTCTTTGCCGACCGGAACAACGTTCGAGTCGTAGGCCAAGATGTCGGCGGCCATCAGAATTGGATAGGTGAAGAGGCCGACGCTCGGCTTCGCGCCTTTCGCCGTCTTGTCCTTATAAGAATGAGCGCGCTCCAGGAGTCCCATGCCCGTCACGCACGAGAGCAACCAGGTCAGCTCAGTCACTTCGGGCACATCGCTCTGCCGAAAGAGGCAAGCCTTCTCCGCATCGAGCCCGAGCGCGAGGTACGTCACCGCCGTCTCGCGAACCCGCTCGCGCAGCTCTTCCGGCTTGGGCGTTGTCGTCAACGCGTGATAGTCCGCGATGAAATAAAAGTGCTCGCCGTCTTCGCGGGCCAACTCGATGTGATGCCGGATCGCACCGAAGTAGTTGCCGAGGTGTTGGAGGCCGGTGGACTGAATGCCCGAGAGAAAGGTCGTCATAGAAGGATTACGGCTTGGTCGGGCCCTTACCGAGCCTCGCTGCGACCGTAACAACCGCGCTGAAACGGAACAAGCGAGGCGAGCTTCTTCGCTTCTGATTTGGTTTGCTTGTTCGAGGGCGAGCGCCCGTCTACACCATCTACACCATGCCCGCTCTCCAGCTCGATTTCGCCCGCTCCCGGGTCGCGCCTTCATCGGAAGGCCGATTAATGCGCTCGCTCTTATCGAGCGCATTAATCGGTCTGCTCGGCCTGCTGGTCTCGACGAGTTGCGTCGCATCTGGAGCCGACGTCCACCTCGCCCCGCTCTACACCCGACTCTCGAGCGCGGGTGGCGGAACGAAATCCGAGGCGCTCTTCGGCATCGCTCTGACCGAACGAGAGCGACACGACGGTCCGGTCGAGCGCTGGGCCGTGCGTCCGCTGGGAGGTTGGCAGCGCGAACCGGACGGTCCCGCCGGAGTCACGCCGGGGAGCAACGCGCTCTCGCGCGTCGACTTCCTCTACCCACTCGGGCGCCATACCACCGGCGTCCGCACGACCAGCTCGTGGTTCCTCCCGCTGTACAGCTTCAAGTCACGACCGACTGGCGCGGGTAGTCGGCGCTGGACTCTCCTCACGTTGCCCGGCTTTTGGTTCGCCGGCGAACCCGACGGACTCTCGAGCGTCGCCTGGTTCCCCATCGCGGGTCACGTCGAAGACTTCCTGACCTACGACGAGCTCAACTTCTTTCTGTTCCCGCTCTGGTCTTCCGCACAGCGCGACGGAAAAGCCTCTACCCACCTGCTCTTTCCATTCATCGGCTGGACCTTTGGCGGCGGCGAGTCGAGCCATCATTTCTGGCCGCTCTATCTGCACGCGGAGATCGATGGTGTCTACGAGCGGAACACGGTGCTGTGGCCTCTGATCCACTGGCAGACGAACCTCAAATTCAAAGGAGCCGAGAAAGCGCAGCGCATGTGGATGGTCTGGCCACTCTTTGGCGCGACTCGACAGGAGAGCTACCGCAGCTATTCGACGCTCTGGCCTTTCTTCGGTTGGGCCACCGACTCGCGTTCGGACTTTTGGGCGCTCGATGCGCCCTGGCCGCTCGTTCGCGTGCAGCGCGGTGGAAAGAACCCGGAGGCCGACGAGCGCACGCGCCTGTGGCCCTTCTACTCTCACTTTCGCGGCGATCGCCTCGAGTCCTGGAACGTGATTTGGCCGCTCGTGCACAAGCGCCAAGAAACCTATCCGCATTCCCATCGGAGTTCCTTTTACGCGCTCCCCTTCTGGCAGTCCTGGCGCAAGAAGGATGAGGCGACGGGCGAAAAGTCCTCGTGGAAGAAACTCTGGCCGCTCTATCAGGATCGGCGAGAAGTGGGCCGCGAACGATTCAGCGCGCTCGCGCCCTACCCCTTTCACTTTGACAGTGAGTTCGACTTCTACTGGGCTTGGATGTTCGAGCTCTGGGTGACGGAAGAGCTTCCGAAGCTCGATCACCGGAGCGAACGAGCCTGGGGTGGACTCTGGCGCCGAGAGCGTGACGCTTTCGAAGATCGGCGCTCGCTGACCGGTTTGTGGTCGGCGCGGAAGTATCGCGAAGCCGGACGTGTGGTCGAGGAGACCTCGATCTTGTTCGGACTGCTCCGCTGGCGTTCTATAGAAGGGGTGGATACCGAATTTCTGACGCCGGCTTTCCCCGGTCCGGGCTGGCCCGCCGAGCGCGGGAGTGAGCAGCTGTGTACACCGGCGAAGGCAACACTGCGGGAGAGCGACTCATGAGCTTCCGCGAGAGCTTCGTCTCGGTCTGTGTTTCGGTGGGACACATCGTCGAGTTGTTTCTGCAAGTCGTCCTGCGCTTGCCGCACGTCTGGAAGCGGCGGGAATCCACCGCGGCCCAGCTCTATGGCGCAAGCGTGCAAGTCCTGCATGTCGTACTACTAGTCGGCTTTTTCATCGGGATGGTGGTCTCGCTGCAGACCGGCATCGAACTCTCCGGCATCGGACAACAAGACCAGATCGGCACGATCGTCACCGTCTCGATGGCGCGCGAGATGGGCCCCTTCATCACGGGCATTATCATCGCCGCAACGGTCGGAAGTGCGATGGCCGCGGAGATTGGAACCATGGCGGTCAGCGAAGAGCTAGCCGCGCTGGAAGTGCTCTCCGTCGATCGCGTGAGCTTCCTCGTCGTTCCGCGCCTCGTCGCGCTGGCCGTCATGTGCCCGCTCCTGACCGTGTTCTGCGACGCCGTCGGCGTCATCGGCGGAGGCTTTGTCGCCGAAGCGCAGCTCAACGTCGGACTCGAGCTCTACTACGACTCGGCCGTCTCCGCACTGCAGACTCCCACCGAGATTTTCGCCCTGCCGAAGGACGTCTACAGCGGACTGTTCAAATCGTTCGTCTTCGGCCTGATCGTCGCCTGCATTGCTTGTTCGGCGGGATTGCGAGCCAGCGGCGGCGCGCTCGGCGTCGGAAGCGCGACGCGCCAAGCCGTTCGCGACTCGATCATTTGGATCATCATCTCGAACTACTTCATGACCTTGTTCTTCTACCAGAGCTGAACGAGGTAGCCCCATGAAAGAGACAACCGAGCCGCTGATTCGATTCGAAAAGGTCACCAAAACCTTCGGATCAAAACGCATCCTCAACGAGCTCTCCTTCGACGTCTCGAAGGGTGAGACGCTCGTGATTATGGGACCGTCCGGAACCGGTAAGTCGGTGACCTTGCGGCACGCGATCGGTTTGATGCAGCCCGACAGCGGCCGTGTCGTTGTCGCCGGGCACGATATGTCCACGATCAGTCGAAAGGACCTCGCCGAGCTGCGCACCAAGGTCGGCTACTTGTTTCAAGAAGGCGCGCTGATCAACTGGATGAGTGTTGGCGACAACGTGGCTCTGCCGCTGCGCGAAAACACCGACTTCGATGAGGACGAAATTCGCGCGCGCGTAGAACAGAAGCTGGAGCTGGTTCACCTGAAAGACGTCTGGGAACGCATGCCATCCGACATCTCGGGCGGGATGCGCAAACGTGTCGGCCTCGCCCGTGCGCTCATCACCGACCCCGAAATCATCTTCTACGACGAGCCCAACGCGGGACTCGATCCGGAGATCTCCATGTCGGTCAATCATCTGATTCGCGAGCTTGCCGACTCGCTCGGCATTACGTCCATCGTCATCACTCACCTGCTCAGCTGCGTGCGCGTGGTCGCCGACCGGGTCATCATGCTCGAAGCCGGAGACATCGTCGTCGACACCACCCCCGCCGAGTTCATCGCCGCAAATCATCCGCGAGTGAAACAGTTCCTCGGTGAGTTTGCGGATTGATTCCCGCCTTCAAGTCGCCCGGCCCACCGCCGTCCACCATTTCGCAAGAAACAACCACGCTCGATCCCCCCGCACTCCGTCATGGGCAACTCACGCACCTTCAAGCTCGGGCTCTTCTTCTTGGCCGCCTTCGGCATGCTGGCTTACTTCACGCTGTTCCTCTACGACCAGCAGTGGTTCGGCGAGCAGACCGTGTTTCGGGTCGAGTTCCCCGGCGCGAATGGCCTGCGCGTCGGCGATGGCGTGCGCGTCTCCGGGATGCGTATCGGGCGTGTGACGCGCATGAGCTTCGACCCGAATGCAGCGCCCGAGCGTCGCATCTCGATCAGTCTCTCGCTGGAGACGCCGGTCGTCTTGCGCGAGGGTTATCAAATTCAAATCGGAGAGACAACCCTGCTCGGCGGACGCAATATCGACATCGTGACCGGGCCGCCCGAGGCCGAGCCGATCCTCATCACGGACGACACGATCCTGGTCGGCGTGCTCGAGCCCTCGCCGCTCGCCGCGCTCTCCGCAGTCGGCGACCTCGTCTCGGACAACCGCGCCTTCGTGCGGAACATCCTCGAGAACTTCGACGCGGTGATGGCCGGTGTCCGCGCCGGAGACGGGACGATCGGGCGCTTGGTCTCGGACGAAGAGCTCGGCGACAAGGTTGGTGTAGCGCTGGATGACATCGCGCTCGCGGCGAACGACGCGAAGTCGATCGCCGGCGACCTTCGCGCCGGGAAAGGCACGCTCGGCAAGCTGATCACCGACGATGAGCTGCACGGCGCGGTGGAGACCGTTGTCGAAAATCTGCGCGACGGATCCGATGATCTCAAGCTGATCTTGGCCGACGTCGAAGCCGGAAAGGGCGCGGTCGGACGGTTGGTGCGCGACGAGGAGCTTGCCGACCAACTCGCCGAGGCCATTCGAGGTCTGGAGAGCATGATCTCGAGCGCCGCCGCTGGCGAGGGAACGATCGGTCGCCTCTTCGCCGATGACCGAATCGCCAAAGACCTCGAAGAGATCGTCGCCAAGCTCAACTCCGGCGAGGGCGTGCTCGGCGCTCTGATCTCCTCCGACGAGATGTACCAAGACCTCAAGACGTCGCTCGACGACATCTCCACCATCGTCGCCACGGTGCGCGAAGGCGAGGGCACCATCGGCAAGCTCATCATGAACGAAGAGGTCTACGCCGAGATTCTCGCAGCCGTACGCTTGCTCACGCAATCTCTCGAAGACTACCGCGAAGCCGCGCCGGTCAGCACCTTCACTTCCGTCCTCTTCGGCGCCTTCTAACCGGAAGAGGTTTTCCCGCTCAGTACGACCCGCGGAAGATCAAACCGATCGCGGTGTAGTCCGAGTCGACGATCAGGCCGCCGATATCGACGGCGTCACCGTTGAGATAGCGCACGTCGATTCCGATCTGATTCCCGGGACTGAGCTCGAACAAGAGTCCTGCACGCGCATAGGCTCCGAAGGTGGTGTCCTGGTCTTCAAACAGGTTGGCACCAGCTTGATCGGTCAAGGTCGCATCGACGAGCAAGATCGAAGCTCCGGCGCCCAAGTAGGGCCGCATCGGAAAATCGCCCAAGCGGATTTCGTGGTGAAGTCCCGCGGAGAGCTCCCAAACGTCCACTTCGAGATCGACGATGCCCAGTCCGCCCGAAGCTTGCGTGGCTCGGTCGCGACTAAAGTTGAGCCCGAAGTCGAGCGCTAACCAGCTTCCCACCGGCTCCACTTCGATATTGAGCGCGAGATAGAGTTGGTCGTCGACGGGCTCCGACAGGTCGTCGTCGAAGGAGCGTTGTCCGACCGTCATGCTGACGTGTTCCGCTTGATAGACGAGCGGCGCTTCGCGATGCCCCACCTGCGAGACCGCCGTGCAGGAGGACAGCGCGACGACTGCAAGTGCCGCGTGAAGGTTGAGTACCGGACCCGGTTCAGATCTAATCTTGTGGCATTGACGGGACGGGGGGTTTGGCCGTGTCGGGGATGCCACAAGGTTGGTTGT
>JAJDEU010000029.1 GCA_029259635.1 Planctomycetota bacterium
CGCCCCATGAGCGGCGTCCTTCTGGCCAGGCCGGCACCCGAAAGCCTCGCCGAATCTAGAGATTCGGCTGCGTTCCCGGGCACCAGCCTGACCAAAATCCCGCGGCCCATGGAACAAAGCACTTTCACCACGGGCAGCTAGCGGCGCACGCCGATGGGACGCGCGATCAGCTTGTCGATCGTCGCGGGGTTCGGCGCTCTCGTTTCGCCGGCGATTCGATCCAGCAGGGCATCGATGCGATCGTGGCCCCAGAAGAGCTCGGACTGAAACTCGAAGGTGGGGACGCCGAAGACGCCGCGCTCGGTCGCGCGCTTCGTCGACTCGATCAGGCGCGCCTTGTTCTCGGGAGTCGTCGCACGGTCTTTCAGGTTCGTTGAATCTTCACCGACCGAGCGAACCAGGCTCTCCAGAGTCTCCCAGTCCTCGAGATCTCGGCCGTCCGTCCAGGCGGCTCTGAACATCGTTCCGGCGAGCTCCAGAGCGCGCGTCGATTCGGTGAAGAGCGAGAGGACGCGCAGGGCAGCCAGCGATCGAAAGGGATGCGCCGGAGGTCCTTCGACCGTGAGACCGAGGCTCTCCGCACACCGAACGACGTCGAGCATCGTGTAGCGTCGCTTGGCCTCACTCTCGACGGGGCCGACGAGCCCGTGGGCCTCGAGCAGCTTCGCGTAGACAACCGGTCGAATCGTCCAGTTCAGGCCTGAGAGCCGCGAATCGCTCGCGATTCGCTCGAGCGCGAGAAAGGCATAGGGCGAGATCGGATCGAGAAAGCAGAGGATGCTCGCGCGCTCGTCACTCATGCGAAGTCTTCAGGCTCCGTATCGTCGGACTCCAAGAGCTTGAGCTGCGCGTACTCGCCGAGAACCATGCGGGCGCGCTCGGCGGTATCGAGCGTTGCAAAGATCTCCTGAATGCGGCCGCGCTCGAGCTCCAGTCGCGCACACAGAAAGTCAGAGAGTGCGCCGACGGGGCAGCTGTCGAGCACGTTGGCCTTTGGACGCTGCTCTTCGGGAAGCAGGGCATGCACTTCATCGAGCGCGCGCCGCAGCGAGACGATCAGCATCTCTTCCTCTTTACCCTCGGGTTTTAACTCCGAAACCGATTCGGCCTCAACCATGCGATAGGGGTGGTCACTGGGCACTTCGGCGACGCGCACGCGTTTGATACCCGCCACCCAAATCACGAAGCGTCCGTCTTCGAGCTTCTCGTGCCGTCCGATTTCGCCCAGGCCGGCGATGGGATAAATCTCCGGAATGGGAGTTCCGTCCTGACCTTCGACGACGGTCCCCAAGACGAGCCGACCCGGTCCGTCCAGCAAGTCTTCGATCATCTGACGATAGCGCGGCTCAAAGATGTTGAGCGGCATCAACGTCATCGGCGGCAGCCACATATCGGGCAGCGGAAAGATCGGGAGCACCTGCGTGCCTTCCCCGTCGGGCTGTTCTT
The DNA here is from genome assembly GCA_029259635.1 of Planctomycetota bacterium. Taxonomy (GTDB): domain Bacteria; phylum Planctomycetota; class UBA1135; order UBA1135; genus OFTM34. The sequence continues at coordinate 1,447 of JAJDEU010000029.1, forward strand.
CCAAGTTGGAGCTTTCTCTAATCCCGCAGAGCGGGTTGGCGGCGTGTTTGGACGAACGCGAGGAGCTCGGCGATCTTTCGCAGTTGTCGAGCGCGACCTCGATGCCCGCGCATGCGGTTGCTGTGCGACAGATTCATGATGTGCCGAAGGAACAGCGACTCATCGCTCGCATCTCGGAACCACTCGGCTTGCGGAACCAGGTCGCACTTGCGCAGGTAGTCCGTGCAGTCGGATCGCGTTCGAACGATTCCGCTCTGAAAGGGATCGACGATGACCGAGTGATTCTTGCCGTAGTAGAGGCGCACGAGCACGTGCCCGGGAAGTGCGACCGCGCCAGCGCGAATTCCAGCCCGCTCCGCGACGAACATGTAGAGCGCCGAGAGCGTCAGCGGCATTCCGCGTTTGCGTTCGATCACGCGGAAAAGATGAATGTTGTCGGGATGGTGGTAGTCGTGTTCCGCGCCACTGTAGCGGAGCTCGGTGCCGAGGTAGGTCGAGAGCGCGAGGACCGCTTGGCGGGGATCGGTTTCGAGCTCCGCTCTCTCGCGCACTTTCTCGGCCATCGCGTCGAGGCTGCGGAGATAGGGGCGAGCGTCGAAATCGTCGGCAGCCAAGTTGGCCAGTAAGAACAGCCCGCTCTCCAAATGGATGTGCGGTTTGGCGACGGCGCGAATCAACCGACGCAGCCAGAAGTCGCGATCGAATTCGGCGAGCATATCTCGCGCGCGTAGTCGAATCCGCGGCTCCTCTGCCTTCGTCGCGCGGCTCAAGGCTTTTTCGATGGCCGGTCCGCCCCGGCCAAGTCGCTCTCGCACCGCCGAGACGACGGTCTCCGACTCGTCGCCCAGTAGCTGGATGAGGGCCTTCAGCTCGGCTTGTCCCAGCTGATCGGCCTTCTCTTCGGAGCGGTTCGCTCGCCCTCGCTCGGCGCTTGCCGGTCGGAGCTCGGGGGCGGCTTCTTGGGGGATTTCGCTATTCACGGTTCGAGAGGATTCCGGTCTCGCGGTAAATCCTGCCCGGATTATGCACAACCTGACCGGGGTTGAAAGCGGCCAGAACTGACTGGCTTCCGTGTGGAAAGTCCCGGCGTTAGCTACGGCAATAACCGGACTTGCGTTCGAACCCGACCGGTGTAGGCCCTCGAAACGAAAAAACCGTCAGAGCTCCCTACGCTGCAAGCGGTTACCACGTGCTTTCCACACGGAACCCAGTCAGTTCGGAAGCGATCAACTTCGGGTCTCAGCGCGAGCGGAACCGCGCTCGATTCGCACAAATCCGCCGGGGCGGCCCGTAAGCCGGGCATCGCTTGCGATCCACCCGACGGGCTCCTATTCTGTTCGGCCTTTTCCTGCGCAATCTCCCCGCTCTCAGTCCCTCAGGCGCCCCTCGGGCTGCCCCTGATCTGAGCGAATGAATTGCCTCGATGGCGATCCGTGAGGACCGCCGCGCCCCCTTCAGCCGATCCGCTTCGGCCTTCCTCTTACCCCCCCTCGGCTCCATGCCCACGACTCTTCGTCGTCCCGATCGACCCATCGTCGTGACGCATGCACTGCGCACTCCGATCGGCAAGTTCCTCGGCTCCTACGCGAATCTTTCAGCGGCAGACCTCGGCGTCTCCGTCGTGAAGGACTTGCTCAAGGACTCCGAGATCGAACCGACGAGCGTCGAGGAGCTCGTGTTCGGCAATGGGCGTCAGGCTGGCGGTGGGCCGAACGTCGCTCGCCAGATTGCCTTTCGTTCCGGCCTCGGCGAGGACACGCCGGCCTGGACGATGAATATGGCTTGCGGCTCGGGCTTGAAGTCGATCAGCGCGATCACTGATTCCATCCAGCTCGGACGAATCGAAATCGGAATTGCGGGAGGAACGGAGAACATGACGGCGCTGCCGCACTTCTTGCCGCGCATGCGCATGGGCTATCGGCTCGGGCACGACCGCGTAGTCGACGGCATGTATCGCGACGGGTTCGACTGCCCGCTGGCCGAGATGGTGATGGGGGGGACCGCGGAGAAGCTCGCGAAGCAGCACGGCCTCACGCGCGAAGAACAGGACGAGTTCGCCGTTGCGAGTCAGAACAAGAGCGAGGCGGCGCGCGCGGCGGGCTACTTCGACGCCGAGCTGACTTCCGTTGTCGTTCCCAATCGCAAGGGCGACCTCACGATCACAAAGGACGAGCATCCGCGCGACGGAGCGACGGTCGCATCGCTCGCCAAGCTACCGACGGTCTTCGATCGCGAAGCGGGAACAGTCACAGCCGGCAATGCCTCGGGCATTACGGATGGCGCCGCTGCGCTCCTGATCATGACTGCGGAAAAAGCGGAAGCGCTGGGGCTCGAACCGCTCGCTTTTATCGGCGAACGCGGAGAGGCTGGCGTCGACCCGACCATTATGGGAATCGGCCCCGTTCCGGCGATACGTGCACTTGAGGGTGTTTCCGGCCGCAAGGTCTCGGACTACGACTTGATCGAATTGAACGAAGCCTTCGCCGCTCAAGTGCTCGCCTGTCACCGCGAACTCGACCTTCCGATGGATCGCTTGAACGTCAACGGCGGGGCCATCTCGCTCGGCCATCCGATCGGTGCGACCGGCGCTCGCATCGCCGTCACTCTGCTTCACGAACTCGCACGCCGCGGCGGAACTCATGGGCTCGCCAGCCTGTGCATCTCCGGCGGAATGGGGCTCGCTTACGGCTTTCACCGCGAAGGGCTGTAGAGCAACAGCGAACAGTCGAGCGAGACGCAATCATTCACGGACGGCCGAGGCGAACTCTTCACCGAGCTTGCGCGGTTGCTCCGACACGAAATTTCTGAACACACGAACAACGACAAGAGCACCAAAAGGAATCCAGATGGAACTGAAGAAAATCGGAGTAGTGGGTTGTGGCTTGATGGGCCACGGCATCGTGCAAATCGCCGCACAGGCGGGCTTTCAAGTTTTCGCTTTCGAGGCCAAACAAGAGTTCCTCGACAAAGGCCTCGCTCGGATCGAGAAGAGCCTCTCGAAGATGGCCGCCAAGTCGGTTGAGAAAGGCAAAGCCAGTGCCGAAGACGCCGAGAAAGGCGCCGCGGAGACTCGCGCGCGAATCACCGGTACGCTCGATCAGAAGGACCTCGCTGACTGCGATCTCGTCATCGAAGCGATCATCGAAGACCTCGACCTGAAGAAGCAGCTCTACAAGGAGCTCGGCGCGATCTGCAAGCCGGAGACGATCTTCGCGACGAACACCTCGTCCTTCCCCGTCGCCGAGATGGGCGAGGCCAGCGGCCGCCCCGAGCGCATGGTCGGCTTGCACTTCTTCAACCCGGTGCAGCTCATGCGCTTGGTCGAGGTTGTCCGCACCGAAAAAACCACCGACGAGGTTTTTGCGACCGCCAAGTCCTTCGGCGAGGCCACTCGCAAGGTTCCGGTCGCCTGCAAGGACACGCCGGGCTTCGTCGTGAACCGCCTGCTGGTGCCCTACATGGTCCAGTCGCTCTTGATGCTGGAGCGCGGCGACGCGACGGCGGCCGACATCGACGCCGCGATGCAGTTCGGCTGCGGCCACCCGATGGGTCCGATCACTCTGACCGACTACGTCGGCCTCGACACGACTCTCTCGATTGTCGAGGGCTGGGTCGAGCGCTACCCGAACGAGCCCGCTTTCGCGATTCCGGAGATCCTTCGGACGAAGGTCAAAGAGGGCAAGCTCGGCCGCAAGACCGGCGAAGGCTTCTACAAGTGGGACGGCGACAAGAAGGCATGAGCTTAAAAGCTCTACTTTTGCTCGGCGTCGTTTCGGCTGCCGGTTTCGCCAGTGCCGCGAGCGCAAGCTCGAGCGCGGAGGGGAAGCTGCGTGTACGACTGGATGCGCGCGAGATCTTCGTTTCCGGCGAGCCGTTCGTCGTTCAGGTTGAGCTCTCCGCCGTCGGCGGTGAGGTCGACCTCGAGGGCTGGCGCCTGACGCCGGCCTGCATTGAGGTAGATGGCAAACCGCTCTCGCCGCGGAGAGACAAGCACTCGATCGCGCTCGCCGAGGGCGACTCGATCGAGCTGCGTTTCGATCTTCGCGGACGCCTCGATCCCCAGTCGAACTTCGAGCTCACCTGCGCCGGCTCCGAAGCGAATCCGGTCGAGATCTCGGCACTCCAGCCGGCGGCGAAAGAGCTCGACTTTATGTCGATTCCCGCGGAAGAGCTGAGCGCTTACCGCGTGTTCCTGCACACGAATCGCGGCGACATGCTGCACGAGATGTGGCCGCACCTCGCGCCCAATCACGTGCGCAACTTCCTCGATCTAGCGCACACCGGCTTCTACAACGGCACGACCTTTCATCGGACCGGCATCGCCTTCATGATTCAGGGTGGCGATCCCACGGGGACCGGCGGCGGGAGCGGTCCTCGCCAAGTGAAGGCAGAGTTCAGTCGGGAACCGCATGTGCGCGGCATTCTCTCTATGGCGCGGGGTGGCCACGACGTTAACTCGGCCTCCTGCCAGTTCTTTGTGATGCACGGAACGGCGCCGGGCCTCGACGAACAGTACAGCGTCTTCGGGAAGATGCTCATCGGGTACGACGTCTTGGACGCGATTGTCAGCGCGCCCGGCCAAGTTAATCCGCGGGACGGCACGATCCGCCCGACGGAACCTCAGGTAATCGAGCGAGCCGTTGTTGTGCTCGCCAATAACGAAAAGAAATAGGACGAATCATGGCTCACGAATTGGACGGCGTTACCGCCACTCTCGAAACCTCCGAAGGCTCGATGACCCTCGAGTTTGACGCCGATAAGGCCAGCGGCCACGTCGAGAACTTCGTCAAGCTCGCCGAAAAGGGCTTCTACGACGGCACCGTGTTTCACCGCGTGATCAGCGGGTTCATGATTCAGGGCGGCTGCCCGGACGGCAATGGCATGGGCGGACCGGGCTACACAATCAAAGCGGAGTTCAACGACACGCCGCACGTCAAAGGCGTGCTCTCGATGGCTCGTTCATCCGACCCGAACTCGGCCGGTAGTCAGTTCTTTATCTGCCACGGGGAAGCGAGCTTCCTGGACAACCAGTACACCGCCTTTGGGAAATTGCAGGACGGCGAAGCTACGTTGGACAAGATCGCGAATGCACCGGTCAAGGCCGGTGGCGGCGGTGAGAAATCATCGCCCGTCAACGCGGTCAAGATCACCAAGGTCACGATCAATCGCTAAGCGCGTCGCGTTCGACAACAGAAAAGTCCAAGGAGTTATCTAGTGAGTTACGAGAACATCGAAGTTTCGATCGAGTCCGGCGTCGGCACGGTGACCATCAATCGGCCGAAGGTCATGAATGCGCTCAATAATGCGACGCTGCTCGAAATGACGAGCGCATTTGACGCGCTGAAGGATGACGATGCCGTTCAGGTGGTCGTGATCACTGGAGCAGGCGAGAAGGCTTTCATCGCGGGAGCGGACATCAATGAACTCGCGACGATGCAGCCGCTGGGTGCCAAGGATGTCGCTGCTTACGGGCAGTCGGTTCTGGCGCGGCTCGAACGCATGGGCAAGCCGACGGTCGCGATGATCAATGGCTTTGCGCTCGGTGGTGGCCTTGAACTCGCTCTCGCATGCACCCTGCGGACGGCGAGCACGAACGCGCGCGTCGGCCTCCCCGAAGTCAGCCTCGGAATCATCCCCGGCTACGGTGGAACGCAACGCCTGATGCGCGTGGCCGGTCCCGGCATCGCGCGCGAGTGGGTTTTGACGGGCGATATTTATTCCGCCGACGAAGCGCACCGCGTCGGCGTCGTCAATCGCTTGTTTTCGCCGGAGGAGCTGAAAGAAGGCACTCTGAAGCTCGTCAAGACGCTGCTCTCTCGTGGACCGGTCGCGTTGCGTCTCGCTATGGAAGCGATCAACCGCGGCATGAACATGAGCCAGCAAGAGGGCGAGATCATGGAGTGCGACATGTTTGGACTCGCCGCGACGACCGAGGACATGCGCGAAGGCATGACGGCCTTTATCGAGAAGCGCAAAGCTGAATTCAAAGGCAGATAACACCGAGCGGGCGGGCTGACGGGCGAACGCTCGGCAGTCGATCCGCGTTGCAAATAGATCGAACGAGAACCAGAACATGAGTCAAGAAATCGTAATCGTCGGCGGAGCTCGCACGCCGATGTGTGAGTACAGCGGAACGCCCGGCTTCGGGAAGCTCTCGGATATGAGCGCGATTGAGCTCGCGGCTCACGCTTCACGCGCAGCAATCGAGCGGTCGAAGGTCGACGCCGAGTCGATCGATCACGTCGTCATGGGCAATGCCTTGCAGACCTCGAACGATGCCATCTACGGTGCGCGTCACGTCGGCCTGAAAGCCGGAACGCGTCAAAACGCTCCCGCTTTAACCGTCAATCGATTGTGCGGATCGGGCATTCAGTCGCTGATCAACGGCGCTCATTTGATCCACGGTGACGAGGCTGGAACGGTTCTCGCCGGTGGCATGGAGAACATGAGCCAGGCACCGTTCGTCGTTCACGGCCTGCGCAAAGGCGTTCGTTTCGGTACGCAGCCGGTGATGGAGGACCTCTTGTTCGCGAGCCTTCAGGATCCGAATTGCGGCCTGTACATGGCGCAGACGGCGGAGAAGATCGCGAAGCGTCTCGGCATTTCGCGCGAGGAACAAGACGAGTTCGCGCTGCGCAGCCACATGCTCGGCGCCGCCGCAGTCAAAGAGGGTCGCTTCGGCGAAGAGATCGCTCCGATCGTGATCGAGGGTCGTCGCGGGGACACGGTCATCGACACCGATGATCACATTCGTCCCGAGACGACGATCGAAGGGCTCGCGAAGCTGCGCGCGGCCTTCGGCAAAGACGGCACAGTGACTGCGGGCAACGCGAGCGGAATCGTCGATGGCGCTGCTGCGGTGATCATGACGACGGCCGAGCGCGCGAAGGCCGATGGGCTCGACGCCTGGGCGACGATTCGCGGCTGGTCGACGATCGGTGTCGATCCGACGGAGATGGGCATCGGCCCGGTTCCCGCGATTCGAAAGGTGCTCGAGAAGGCCGGTCTCTCGACCGGCGACATCGACCTGTATGAGATCAACGAAGCCTTCTCCGCTCAGTACCTGGGTTGCGAGAAAGAGCTCGAACTCGATCGCGATCGCGTCAACGTCAATGGCGGTGCGATCTCACTCGGGCACCCACTGGGTGCCACTGGAACGCGTCTGATTCTGACGCTGATGTACAGCCTGCGTCGCACCGGCAAGAAGTACGGCGTGGCCTCCGCCTGCATCGGTGGCGGACAAGGTATTGCCATGCTCATCGAGAACACCCAAGCCTGAGTATTATTGTGGGAAGCTTGATTCACACCAGGGATGACGGATCACGAGTCGTAAGGCTCGATCCTTCAAAACGCGTTTTGTTCCTCACGAAGGACTTGGAGAAGATTCGCCTGCAGCTGCGCGGCGAGCTCGATCTCGCAATGGCGGATGTCGAGCCGGAGACGCTGCTCGACGACATCAACACCGACGTCATGACGCCGGCGTGGGTGTGTTTCCGTCACAAGCCGGAGGATATTGCGCTCGACGGCTATGCCGGTTTGGTCGACCCCAACGGCGAGCGCGTCTTCGGTACGCGGTCGTTGATGGGCGGAGATGATCCGAACAGCAACGGCTTTCAAGTGATCGTCTCCGGCCAACGCAAGGGCACGGGCTCTTCGCGCGAGACGGCGCCGCAGGCGGAGAAGTGGTCCGGCATCGAGCTGGTGATCGCCTCCTCCTTCGCGCCGATTCATGCACGCAACAACATCAACCTCGGTCAGTTGATGGGAACCTACAAGCAGCTCGAACGACTCCAGAAGGGCGAGGAGATTCCGCTCGAAGAGTTCACCGGCAAGTTCGACCCGGTGACGCGCTCTCTACTCGAGGCGGGCGGCCTGTTCGCCTTCGCGGCCAAGTACGCCGCGGGCGAGATCGACGTCTCGCAGCCGGAGACAGAGAAGTGCCCGATGACGATGGGCGAGAAGATCATCGCGTCGCACCTCGTCGGCGTGGAGAACGGCTCGGTGAAGCCCGGCGACCCGTGTCTGGTCAAGGTCGACGGTGGCTACAGCCACGAGTTCACGACCGCTCAGGTGCACTACTTCCTGGCCGCGGAATACGGCGATGACTACAAGCTCCCGAACCCGTCCAAGTTCGCCGTGTTCGAGGATCACCTTCTGTACGCGACGGGTGTTGCCAAGATGGCGCCCTTCACGGCGGACATTCAAACCCTGCGCGATATGCAGGGGGAGTTCCAGCGCCACACGGGCGTGCGCGACTACTCCGCCGTCGACGGAGTCTCGCCGGGCATCTGCCACCAGATCGCGCGCGAGGAGTTCGTCGATCCGGGCGAGTTCATTCAAGCGACCGATTCGCACACCTGCATGGGCGGCGGCAGCAACGCGCTCACCTACGGGGTCGGTGCGACCGAGTACGCGGGCCTGATCTATTCTGGATTCACTTTCGTACAGGTCCCCGAGTCCATTCGGTTCGAGTTGACCGGTGAGCTGGCGGGCAGCTGCACAGCGAAGGATGTCATCCTGCACATCCTCGAGACCTTCGCTGTTCGCGAAGACACTCTCGATCGCGTCATGGAGTTCGGCGGACCGGGATTGGCTTCGCTCGACATGGATGAGCGCGCGACGCTCTGCAATATGGCGACGGAGTGCACCGGCAAGTCGGGCATCTGCGAAGGTGATCGTCAGACAGCGGAGTGGCTCGCCGAACGTCGCGAGGGCAAGACCGCCGAAGACTTTGAAGCGATGTTCGTCGCTCCCGATCCGGGCGCGAAGTACGACGGCGGAGTGCACACGATCGATCTCACGGCCATCGAGCCGATGGTGGCGAAGCCGGGCGATCCGACTTACGGCGAGACCATCGCTAAGCTCGGCGAAGTGTCGATCGACATCGCTTACGGCGGATCCTGCACGGCCGGCAAAGAGCGTGACTTCGACTACTACGCATTGGTGCTGAACGAAGCGCTTGAAGCCGGACGCAAGATCGCCGACGGCGTCACGATGTACGTCCAGTACGGGAGCCTCGCCGTCCGCGAATATGCCCGCCAGAAAGGCTATCTCGAGATCTTCAAGAAGGCCGGCGTCCAAATCATCGAACCCGGTTGCGGAGCCTGTATCGGATGCGGGCCGGGGGTTTCCGAACAATCTGAGCAAGTTACGGTCAGTGCGATCAACCGGAACTTTTCAGGACGGAGCGGACCTGGCAAGCTGTACCTCGCCTCGCCGCTCACCGTAGCGGCCAGTGCCATCGAGGGGCGCATCGCCTCCTATGAACCGGGCATGTTTCGTGTACCGGTTTCCAATTGATGGGGAGTTTTTCCCCGAGCCCCGGAGAGCTTTCTTTGGGGCTGTTTTTGTAGAGAATCAGACATGAGCGAGTACGACATTGCAGAGATCGCCGGTGATGGCATCGGTCCCGAAGTTACCGCCGAAGCCATGAAGGTTTTGGACGCGGCTGCCGAGATCTTCGGCTTCAAGCTGCGGAAGACGGTCTATCCATTCGGCACGGATCATTACCTCGCAACCGAGGAGATCTTTCCCGACAAGGCCTTTGAAGAGGTCAAGGGAATGAACGCGGTCTTTCTCGGCGCCATCGGCGATCCGCGCGTTCCGGTTGGGCTGATCGAGTACGGGATCATCGCGAAGCTGCGATTCGAGCTCGATCTCTACGTCAACCTGAGGCCCATCAAGTTGCATGACGCGCGTCTCTGTCCAATCAAGGGCAAGACGATCGAAGACGTCGACATGATTATTGTTCGTGAGAACACCGAAGGTGCCTACGCGGGCATGCACGGGTTCGTTCACAAGAATCAGCCGCTCGAGGTTTCGACCCAGACGATGGTTTACACCCGCGAGGGTGTGGAGCGCGTGATTCGTTACGCCTTCGACATCGCGAAGACGCGCCCGCGCAAGCAGATCACCTTGGTCGACAAGGCCAACGCGGTTCGCGCTCAAGATCTCTGGACGCGTACCTTCGCGGAGGTCGCGACCGAGTATCCGGACATCAAGACCGAGCACGCCTACATCGATGCGGCGTGCATGTGGATGATCAAGAATCCCGAGTGGTTCGACGTCGCCGTGACGCCCAACCTGTTTGGCGACATCATCACCGATCTCGGTGCGGTCGTGCAGGGCGGTATGGGCATCGCAGCCAGCGGAAACATCCACCCCGGTAAGGTCAGCCTGTTCGAGCCGATTCACGGCTCGGCGCCGAAGCACGCCGGCAAGGGCGTGGCGTCGCCGGTTGCCGCGATTATCGCGAGCAGCATGATGCTCGATTATCTCGGTGAAAAGGTCGCGGCTAAGACGATCGAGGACTCGATTATCGACCTCCTGCGCTCCGGCAAGCTGCGCGGCGTGAGTACCGGCGAGCACCCGACCGGCGAAGTCGGCGACATGGTTGTCGAAGCGATTCGCGAGATGGCGGCGAAGGTCGCGCAGTGAGGGAATGGCTCCGGCCTTTCACCTCGCCTTTCCGGTCTTAGATCTCGCGGCGACGCGGGCCTTCTACGGCGGCCTCTTGGGCTGCCCGGAAGGCCGCAGCGCCGAGCGCTGGATCGACTTCGACTTCTTCGGTCACCAGATCAGTGCGCATCTGGTGGACGGGGAGTTTGGGGACGCTGCGACGAACCCCGTCGACGGAGATCGCGTTCCCGCTCGCCACTTCGGGGTTGTCTTCGAGTGGCCCGAGTGGGAGGACTGGGCCGAGCGTCTCCGGCTCGCCGGCATCGATTTCCTGATCGAACCGCACGTTCGCTTCGAAGGCCAAGTCGGCGAGCAGGCGACGATGTTCTTCCGCGACCCGAGCGGAAACACGCTCGAGTTCAAGTCCTTCAGGAACCCCGCGGATACCTTCGCGGTCAGCGCTACGGCGCAGTGAAGCGCGTCCAGACGGGCGCGTGGTCGCTGAGGCCGGCGTCTTTCTCGATCCAGCAGTCGGTGACGAGCTTGGCGAACTGCGGGGACGCGAGCGCGTAGTCGATGCGCCAGCCCCGATCGAGCTCGCGCGCTCGGCCGCGGTTGGACCACCAAGAGTATTTGCCCGGGTCGTCGCCGTGCTGCTCGCGGAAGACGTCGACCCAACCTTGCTTGAGGAGCTTGGTGAACCACGCTCGCTCATCGGGCAGGAAGCCCGAGCTCTTCGCGTTGGACTTCGGATTGTGAATGTCAATGTTCTCGTGCGCGATGTTGAGGTCGCCGACGATGACGATCGGTCGCTCTTCCTTCAGGAGCTTCCTCGCGAACTTCATGAAGTGATCCATGAACGCGTATTTCGATGTCTGGCGCTCTTCCGAGGAACTTCCGGAGGGGAGATAGAGCGAGCAGACGCTGAAGCCGGCCTCGAAATCGGTGCGAAGGTAGCGACCCTCGGCATCGCTCCAGCCGAGCCCGGTGCCGACCGAGTACCGATCGACGTCGAGCTTGGAATACATCGCAACGCCCGAATAACCTTTCTTCTCCGCAATCACCCAGCGCGAGTTGTATCCGGCGGGGGAGATATCCTCATCGTCCACCTGCTCGGGCCGAGCGCGCACTTCCTGGAGCGCCAGCGCATCGGGATTCGTCTTGCGCAGCCACTTGTGAAAGCCGCGTTTTTTCGCAGCACGAATACCGTTACAGTTGAGAGTGCAGAGCGTGAGGTCAGTCATGCGCAGGAGCTTACGCGACGAAGGTGGTTTACCGAACCCGGTTCAGATCTAAACTTTAGGGCCATCACGACACCGTCGTGATGGCCCTAAAGTTTAGATCTGAACCGGGTTCGGTATTGCACCTTCGTCGCCAGCGCGAGTGCGAACCACCCATTGGCGTCGGTGTCCCAGCGCGTGAGTTTGAGTCCAGCTTCGACAAGGGTGCGCTCGAACCGCTCGCGCTTGAACTTGCAGGAGACTTCGGTCCGCAGCTCTTCGCCTTCATCGAAGTGAACGTCAAAGTCGATCTTGGCGAAGTGTGCATCAACGGCACGGATCGCTCGCAGTTTCATGTCGATCCAATTGTTATCTCGGTCGTACGGCGCGCAATATTCGAAGTCCTCAATCCGCAGATCGCCGTCCAACTCACGGTTGAGGACCGTAATCAAATTGAGCGCGAACTCGGCCGAGACTCCCGCGGAGTCGTCATAGGCGGCTTCCATCACTTCGATGTCCTTGACCAAGTCGATCCCAATGAGAAGCTCGTCACCGGGAGCCAGCATGGCTTGCACTCGGTCCAAGAACTTGACCCGCTCGGCGGGAACAAAGTTGCCGAGCGTGGATCCGAGGAAGCAGACCAGGCGACGGCCTTTGTGTTCGACGATGTCGAGGTTCTTCTCGAAATCAGCGACACAGCCTTCGATGCTGAGCTTGGGATGATCCTCGATCAGCCGCGGGGCCGATGCCTCGATGGCCGACTGGCTGACATCAAGGGCGACGTAGCGGTCGCCGCCATCTTCTTCCAGAGCATCGAGCAGGATCTGCGTCTTGCGCGAGTAGCCGGAGCCAAGCTCGACGAGCTCACTGACTCCCTCTAAAAGCTCGCCTGCGACGTCCTCGAGAATCTCCGTCTCGGTCCGAGTGGGGTAATACTCGGGCTGTTCGGTAATACGGTCAAAGAGCTCCGACCCGTGCGCATCGTAGAGATACTTCGGTGACAATCGCTTATTCTTGCCGGACAGCCCTGAACGCACGTCTTCATAAAGTGTTGAGATATCGACCTCGTAGGTGGGAGGAGAGGGAGCGTCGGACGACGCCAAAGTGGGTGCTACTCGCCCTTACAAATCGCGGCGCCGCTCCCCGACGCCCAGTCCAACATCTCTGTTGAACCAGCCGCTTTGGCGACGCGAACATCGTCGACGGGCGCTTTGCGGTTCGCGGTGTACTCCGCGAAAAAGCACTCGGTCGTCGCGAGGTGTTCCTCGCGAAAGAACCCGACGGGCAACCGTCGAGCGCCTGCAATGGCGATGGGCCACAACTGTTCCGCTTGTGCGAAGAGCGCCTCGTCGGCCAAACCTTTGCGTGCGCTCTCGCGCCACAGCTTGGGCAGGTCGGCTCGCGAAGACTCCAGTAGATCCAGCGCGTCGGTCCGCGCTTTCTGATCGTAGAGCAGGCCGGAAAACAGAACCGTCGGCACAGCGCGGAGGTGAGGCGGGACCGCCTCGATCGCTCGTAGCTCGAAGAAGCCTCGCAGGCGAACCTCGAAGAACAGCGTTGTGAGGTGGTAGTCGAGATCTTTGAGCGTCGGATAGCCGAAGTCCGGGTGGCCGCCAGTGATCCACTGACCGAAAGTAAAGCCCGGTGTGCCACAGGTGGAGGTGCCGTCGGGCTTCCAAAAGATCATCACGTCGGCAGCCAGGGTCGCAGCCGTCCAGTGCTCGACCGGGTCATTGTCGGTGCCGAGAACCAGCGGCGAGGGGAAACCCGTGCGCGTGACATCGAGCGCTTGCCAAGCCATGGCGCGCCCGCTGACGTTGTTCTCGAGCGGGCTTGAAGCAAAGGTCGCCGTCGCGCAAGGGCTGGCGAGGTTGGCGAGCAGCCAGCGCTCTTCGGCAACGCCGGGCGGACCGAGGTCGAGATTGACCTGCATCGACGCCGTGTGGCGCATCATGGTGCGACCGCCTTCACTGCGCTTGTCGAAGTAGCTCGCCATGCAGTGATAGCGCGGCGCGTCGAGTTGTTGCGGCACGTCCTTCACGTCGTTCCAGAGGTCGAGCCCCATGAAGGCGAGGGTCGTTCCGTATTCGTTGAGCGCTCGACAGAAAAAGTCGGTGACTTCGGCAGCGTCATCCAGAGCGGCGGCACCCGAGAGGTGAACGGCCGTCGAGTGTTCGATCTGGCCGCCGGGCTCGAAAGTTATTCGGCCACCGTTGGCGAGCATGAAGATGTGCGGGGGCGGTTGATTCTCGGGGCGCTCAAGCAATCGCGGATCGCGTTTGGCCAGCTGATCGAGAATTGCGAGCGTGCCTTCCGGACCGTGGAGGTGCAGGCGACCGATTGGTTTTCCCTTCGCATCGCGGCGAATCGGAAAGCTCTCCGGCTCGAGACCGATCTTGCCCACCTCATCGGTGCCGGCGGGCGCTCGCTGGAAAGCGGTCTCGGCAATTCGGTGACGAGCTTGCTCGACCGTGAGCGCTTCTTTTCGATTTTCCGTGGGCATGACGAGAGTTGGCCGCGAACTATTCTAAGCGAGAGGTGAAGCCGCCACAATTGCACCTGCCGTAGGATCCCGGCAAAGTGATCGTATCCCGTATTCGACGGGCATTCATCAGCGGTAATCCCCGAAAGGCACGTCTTGGTTGATTCTTGGAACCCCGGTCAATACGAGCGCTTCAAGAGTGAGCGCGAGCAGCCCTTTTGGGATCTCTTAGGGATGGTGGAGCCCGGCGAGCTTCGATTCGCGGCGGATCTCGGCTGCGGAACGGGGAGATTGACGCGCGAATTGCACAGGCGCGTCGCGCCGAAGAAAACTCTCGGCGTGGATTCATCCGCGAGCATGTTGGTGGATTGCCGGAGCTTTGAAGAGCCCGGGCTCTCCTTCGAGTTGGCGGATATCGCCGAGTTCGCACCTGCGGATAAGCTCGATCTCTTGTTCTCGAACGCGGCGCTTCATTGGTTGGATGATCATCGCGAGGTGTTCGCGCGGATCGCGAGCTGGTTGGCGCCGGGTGGGCAGCTCGCGGTTCAGGTTCCCGCCAACTTTGACCACGTCTCGCATCGCTTGGCCGCCGAAGTGGTGCGAGAGGAACCCTTCGCGGAAGTCGTCGGCGAGTGGGAGCGAGGGGTTCCGGTTCTGACGCCGGAGGCGTACGCGAGCTTGTTGTTCGAGCTCGGTTTCGAGAAGCAGCGTGTTCAGCTCGTCGTCTATCCGCACGTTCTGAATTCGTTCGAGGATTTGATCGAGTGGCAGAAGGGAACTCTGCTGACGGTCTATCGGGAACGGTTAGGGGAAGAGCTGTACGAGAGCTTCCTCCAGCGCTTTCGCGAGCGTCTCGAAGCGGAGCTGGGCGACGCGCGCCCGCTCTTCTACCCGTTCCGGCGAATCCTGATGTGGGCGAGCTTGTCGCTGTGAAGGTGTAATACCGAACCCGGTTCAGATCTAAACTTTAGGGCCCCATTGCCAACGGCAATGGGGCCCTAAAGTTTAGATCTGAACCGGGTTCGGTATTACACCTTCACAGCGACGAGGACACTGAGCGCGAGGTGATTGGATGTTGACGGTTT
>JAJDEU010000030.1 GCA_029259635.1 Planctomycetota bacterium
CAACAATAACAAACGGCGCCGCTTTCCTTCCTCTTCTAACCAGTACCAACAATCTCCGTCCCAGCAACAGTTTTTTCGTCCCCAGTACAATCCCTACCGCCAGCAACAATTTCAACAACGCCCTCGTTGTTTTCTATGCAAGAAGATTGGTCACAAAGCGGCGGATTGCCAGCCCAACATTCGCAGACAGCCCCCTCCAAGCAGCGGCTGAGGGGCGACAGCGCGGCATCTGCAATGCCTGGGTAGGTGCTGGCCACTTTGAGAGCGGGGTCATCAGTTCCATCTTCTTGCGTGCGAGTGGGCTCGGTTCATTACAGGTGGGGGTCAAAGGGGATTCGTTTTGTTGGGGATACGGGGGATGTGAGGGAAGTAGGGGATTCGGTTTTGGAGATTTCAGAGAGTTTTTGTGGTGGTTTATTGTCAGGGAAGGAATCGGAAGCAACTTGTTTACAGCGCTGTGTGGCGGATTCTTCCAAGAGTGGTGGTGGTGGTGCTTCAGTGGCTGCTCGTATTTCGCGCTTTGCATCTGCGTGGGAGGGCATTGGTGCCAATTCACTGGAGTTGCAATGGATTGGCGATGGCGTCACGATCGAGCCGTTGCAAGACCCAGTGGGTTCGCGGTTTCCATCCAACCGCATCGCAGAGGGTGCACAGCGATTGTTTGTAGCCAAAGAGTTGGCGGCGTTGTTGGCCAGTGGAGCCATCGAGCAGTGTGCAGACGAGTCTATGGTACGGCATGTGATGCCGATGTTCTTGGTAAAGAAAGCGAGTGGTTCTTTTCGTCCAGTGTTCAATGCCAAACGACTCAACGAAATGCTGGTGGTCCCGTCATTCAGATTTGAGTCCCTATCGGCATTCACGGACCAATTGGGCAGGGGTTGCAGTATGACAAAGTTGAATCTGAGCAGTGGCTATCATCATGTGGCGTTGGCACGGGAAGCGCGTCAGTGGACCGGTTTTCGCTTTGGTGGCTGCTTGTTTCGTTGGCGAGTCTTGTTCTTTGGTTTGGCATCAGCCCCGTTTTTCTTTCAGAAGCTGATGCGGATTCCTGTTCGCTACCTACGTCAGCAAGGTCACACGATTGGCAATCTATTGGACGACTTTGCGGTTGCTGCACCTTCATTGGTTTCCTGTGCCAGTTTGTTGCGTTCTGTGCAGCATCTGTTTGCGGATTTGGGGCTGTTTATCAATCGCAAGAAATCAGTGTTTATTCCCTTGGTGCGGATGGAGTTTCTGGGCTTTGTGTTGGACACACACCTTGGCTAAGTGCATATACCGCAGCCAAAACTGATTCGATATTGTGCGGATTTAAAAGCAATGTCAAAAAGAGAAACTACAACTCCGAGACGTTTGGCAGCAGTGATTGGCAGGACGGTGTCAGCTGCCCGTGCATGTCACCCAACGTTATTGTTGTCGCGGTCCTCCTTCGCGGTGATTGCAGCACCAACTCGTCGTCGTCCCGAATGGGATCTCGTCATTCCACTATCTGCAGCAGCTCGTCGCGACATGGCATGGATGGCGGATCATCTGCCTCAATACAACATACACGGGGAACGGCTCTGGGCAGTACGACCAACGGTGACGCTGTGGACCGACGCATCCAACATAGGCTGGGGCGGCAAGTTGTCGAATCTGGTGGCTCCCGAAGCAGCAGGGTCTTGGTCAGTGGAGCAGCAGAGGCTGCACATCAACGAGTTGGAACTGTGGGCCGTTCTATTCTCACTACGCACATTTTGCCTATTGTTGCGCGGAGAGCAAGTGGAGTTGCAGATCGACTCGCAGGTAGCATACCATTACTGTCGGGATTATCGCGGCGGTCGTGTGCCACAGCTCTCACGGATCGTGTGCAAGATCTTCATGTGCGCCCTCAGCGCCGGCATCGAGATTGTGAATTACGAGTGGCTACCGACGCACGAAAACGTCGACGCAGATCGATTGAGCCGTGTGGTGGACAGCGGCGACTGGATGATCCGTCCAGACGTTTTCCTCGCAGTACAGGAGTGCCTCGGTCCGTTCACCTGCGACCTGTTTGCGGCATCTCACAACCACGTGCTGCAGCGCTTCGTGTCTCGCTACGCTCAGGATGGCGCGGAATCCGTCGACGCATTTCAACGCCAATCGTGGAAGGTCAATCGACACGGTCAATCCGAGCACTTGTGGATTTGCGTCCCCTTTGGGCTAATAAGCCGCGTGCTGCGCCGTCTGGACGTCGAAGGCGCAGTTGCAACAATCGTGGTTCCCGAGTGGCATCAACCGTGGTGGCCGCGCCTGCTCCGCATGGAACGAGTAAAGATGCTCCTTCCTCTCGGTCATCAATCCTTCATCCCAACTCACTCCGGTTACTGCGAGCCGCTCAAGTTTCCACGGTCGCGTTTCTGGGCAGTGACGGTGGTGGGCTCCGCGATGGTGCCAGCGTTAGCGAACTGAGAGCTTCACTTCGTCTTGCAGCAACTGAGTGTGTGCACGACATGCTCTCACCACAGACACTTCGTACTTATCGGGCGTGCTGGGCAGAATTTGAATCGTATTGCAAGCTGTGTGATGTTGACCCACTTAATGCATCATCTGATATCTTGCGCGAGTTTGTGGGCTGGTTGCTGCAACAGAACCGGTTGTCGATGGCGGCACGTGCGATTCGTGCCTTGCGTTTCACGGCTGTGTCTCTGGGTGCAGCGACAGCAGCGCAGACACAGGATGAGGCGGTGCAGACCTTGGCTGTTGCGGCCTCTCGACGTGCAGCAGTGCACAAGCAATGCAAGTCGCAAC
>JAJDEU010000004.1 GCA_029259635.1 Planctomycetota bacterium
ACGTTGTTCCGGCGGTTCAGCGGGGCGGATGGGCCGGGTTCATCGGGTGGAGGGGAGCCCGGTGCTAAGCCGGGGCCAACAAGGGGCTGTCCGCCGGAGGCGGTCGGATGGTGGTTGTTGCGCGGCCGCGCGGCCTTGAGCAGCCGGGTTCAGGTGAGGAGACGGGCAGAAGCTCCGCTGACGCGGAGCAAGATATGCGTTTTCTAGAAGAAAACGGGACATCCCTGACCAGGGCTGCGATGATCGAGAGCGTCGGAACGACGCGATGAAGGAGGTGCGGAGTGGCCACTAGCCGTCGTGCGCGGGCCGTCGGGGGCCGTCCGCACCAGATCACCGTGTGGCTCTCGGACGCGGAGCTGGGCGCGGTGGTTGCCGCCGCCGCCCGGGCGGGGATGGCTCCGGGCGCGTGGTTGGGAAACGCGGGCGTGCGAGCGGCGGAGGCCGGGGCGCCCCAGAGTCGCGTGACGCCGGGGCTGGCGGCGCTGGCGCCGTTGTGCTCGGAGCTGATGGAGCACCGCCGGGTGTTGCGCAACGTTGGGGGCAACCTCAACGACGTGGCCCGGCACGCGAACTCGACGGGTGTGTTGCACCCGAACACTGAGCGGGTGGAGCAGCTTGTGGCTCGGGTCGTGGAGCGGGTCGACCTGGCCGTCGGGCAGGTGGAGTCGTTGGCGCGGGAGACCCGCGCCGAGCGTGTCCGTGCCGGCCGGCTGCGGGCGGGTGGCGGCCGTGGCCGGGCCGGCACCGGTGGCCACGGCGGTGGCCACTCGGGTGCTGACAGCGAAGGTGGTGGTGGCCGTGGCCACGATCAGCGTGACGACCAGGATGGCCGTGGCCACCAGGATGGCCGGGGCGACCAGGACGGCCGTGGCCACGGCGGTGGCCACCGGTGATTGGGAAGGTGAGCAGGGGGTGGCGGGTCGGCGGACTCATCCGCTACCTGATGGGGCCTGGTCGGGCGAACGAGCACACCAACCAGCACGTGATCGGCAGCTGGGACGGCGCCCCGGACAAGCACCAGCCCGCCCGGCGCGCGAACGGCGAGTTCGACGTGGCGGAGCTGACCGACACATTGGCGACGTCCGCGCTCGACGCGGGAGTGCCGCAGTCGGAACCGCCCGTCGCCGAGGGCGCTCGGGCTCCGCGTGGCCCGGTCTGGCACTGCTCGCTGCGCAACCACGCCGAGGATCGGGTGCTCACCGACGAGGAGTGGGCGACGGTGGTCGCGGAGGTGATGCACCGGACCGGGATCGCCCCCTACGGCGATACGGGTGCCTGCCGGTGGGTCGCGATCCGGCACGCCGCCGACCACGTGCACATCGCCGCCGTCCTAGTGCGCCAGGACAGCCTGGTGCGGGTCCACCCGCGCAACGACTATGGGCAGGTTCGGGAGGTGTGCCGGGAGGCTGAGTCCCGGTTGGGTCTGACCGTGACGGCGGCCGCCGACCGCACCGCGGTCGTTCCGCCCACCCGCGCGGAGACCGAGAAGGCGCTGCGACGCGGGGAAGCGGAGACTCCCCGGGAGTTCCTCCGCCGGGCGGCGCGGTCGGCGGCGGTAGCCGGCCGCGATCCGGAAGGGTTCCGCGCGGCCCTGGCCGAGGCCGGCGTGCGGTATCGGGGCCGGTCCGCCCCGGACGGGCAGCTGACCGGCTACGCGGTCGCGGCGCCCGGCGACCTCAACGCCGACGGTCGTCCGATCTGGTACTCCGGGCGCACCCTGGCCCGGGACCTGGCGCTGCCCGCGCTGAAGGCGCGGTGGGCTTCAGCCCCGGCCCCACCTGCGGCGCTGCCGCCGCAGGAGGGTGAGCGGTCGGAGATCGGGCGGGCGGAGCGCGCGGCGGCCGTCGCGGAGGCGGTGTCGGCGATGGAGCACGCCACAGCGGTCGTGGCCGCCGGGGAACGGGGCGAGGTTGCGGGGATTGCCCACGCGGCCGAGGACATGCTGCACGCGGTCGGGCGGGTCACCACCCGCCAGCAGGTCCCGGCGCGGCGAGGACCGGAGGACCTCTACCAGCGGGCCGCCCGCACCGCCCGGATCGGGCAACCTCAACGGTGGGGGCCTGTCGCGGCCGAGCTGCGGTCGGCCTCGTGGCGGTTGATGGCCATCCGCAGCCTCGTGCGAGGACCGGGCGGGGCCGACGCCGGCGCGCAGCTGGCGCTTGCGCTCGCCTCGTTGCTGGCCGAGATCGCCGCCTACCACGAACAGACCCGCAGCATCGCCCAGGCCCGGGCCGCGCGGGCCAGCCGGCAGGCACTGTCCCGGCCACCGGGTCAGCCCACACCACCCGGCGCGAGCCGGCCCGACCGGGGAAACCAACCTCGGCGCACCACCAGCCGAGCACCCGCCTCGCCGGCGCGGCCAACGGGCCCGCCGAGGACACCAGGCCCCGAACAACGCGGCCGCCGACGGTAAGGGCCACTCGGGTCAAGAGAGCCCGTATATCTGACTTCGCTACGTGGATATACTTGGGGGTGTGGCGAAGCATCTGATCGACCTCGACGAGGACGCCGTGAACAGCGCTCGTGCCGAGCTGGGCACCTCGACCCTGAAGGACACTGTGAACGAGGCGCTGCGTCGCGCCGGCGCCGCCCGGGCCCAGCGCGTCTCGGCTGCCCTCGATGCGTTGGGCACGCTGTCCCCGGGTGAGCGGGGGGACGCGTGGCGCTGAGCGCGCACCGCGTGTATCTGCTGGACACCAGCGTGATCAAACGCCTGGGGCGCGCCCAGGTGCGCGCGGTCGTCGAACCGCTCGCACACCGAGGGCAGGCCGCGCGTTCGACGATCTGCGACCTCGAAGTCGGATTCTCCGCCCGCAACGCCGAGGAGTGGGACCAGCTCATCGTCGCGCTAGAGACCTTCACCCCGATCGCCACGACCGCGACCCACGTCCAGCGGGCTCTGCAGGTCCAACGTCTGCTCGCGGTACGAAGCCAGCGCGAACGCAAGATCCCTGATCTACTGATCGCCGCCACCGCCGAAGAGCACGGCATGATCGTGCTGCACTACGACGTTGACTTCGATCTGATCAGCGAGGTCACCGGACAGCCCACCGAATGGGTCTGTCCCTCCGGCGTGATCGACTGACCGGGCGACCGCCCCCCGACTCGGCGTCGCTGGGGCCCACTCAAGCTTCCCCCGCGTCCTTGGACCGGCGCGACCAGTCGCTCATGGCCACCTGAGCGGCGCCTTGCCCGTTCAGAGATCCTTCGGAACTCCGGTGGACGGTCTCGGTCGTAGGCACATCATCCGGTCAGGCGAGGTCGTCGGGTGTCGAGTCCGGGCCGGCGAGTAGCGGATCTGAATCGTCCATCAGGCCCGCTCCGACGGGTCGCTGTCTTGGGGCGAAGGCGTGGGTTCGAGGAACTCGCCTTGACCCTGGTGAACACCCGAGCCCTTGAAATCGACCCCGCCCTGCCAGTGGGCACCGCGCATCCGCAGTGACCCGAAGTAGGTTCCGTTGAACTCGGCGTACCCGCAGAACACCGCGTCCTCGAAGCACGCGCCGAAGTCGATGATCGCGTTGGTGATGCGGGTAGTGCCGTGGAAGTGGGTTGCCCGGCACATCAGCTCACCGACCATGCAGCCGGATAGATCCAACTCGTGCAGGTGCGCACCGCTGAGATCTAGATGTAGTGGGGGCCAAGGGTCGCGTGTATCGCTGCGGTGCAACCGCACGCGCAGCACACGCAGGGCGGCGCGGAGGCTCGTGTCGGGAAGCCCCGGCGCCGGGGGTGCGCTGCGTAGATGCTGGCAGATCAGATCGATGACGGTCTGCCGGTCGGTCGGGTTGTCGACACCGTGCTGCTCGATCGCCGCGATCGCGGCCAGCCGCACGGCCTGGTCGGTGCCGGGGTCGGTCAATTGCTGGCCCAGTAGGGACAGCGACTGTTGCCCGGCCGCTGCCGGGCGCCGGCGGGCCATCCATACAGCGCCGAGAGCACTGCCGCAGGCCGCCGCCACGGCGGCCACTAGCAGCTCCACCAGCACGGCCCTGCTCCCAGGTTCGCTATGTCAGTAGTTACCTGATCTCCGCCACGGTACGCATCCACCGTGACAACCTGCTGGACCGCCGCAGCAGGCCCAGAGTCTCCGGCGGGCGGGGCGTCGATACCGTGGAAGGTCGTGGCCGATCTACGGATGCCCGACGGGTTGTCGCTCTCCGGAGTGGTGAGGAGCAACCGCTTATGGGTGGGGCCGCAGCCAGGTGTCGAAGAACTCGGTGGTCGATCGGATTCGGTCAGGCCCGTACTGGCGTCTCTCCCCATGGCCCATGCCTTGCTGCACGTAGAGCTGGGCGGGGACCCCGGCCGCGCGCAGCCGGTCGCGCAGCTCCCGGCTCTGGCTGGGCGGCACCAAGCTGTCCCGGGAACCGTGCCACAGCTGGAACGGTGGTTCGTCGCCATCCACCCAGTTCACCGGGCTGGCGCTCTCGGCCTGCCGCCGGGTGCTACCCGCCAGATTGCCGAACAGGGAATTCACCACAAGCTGCTGGGCGGGGCGGGAGCCAGCGCAGCACGGGTCGCGAAACCCGCTGACCAGGTCGGACGGGCCGTAGTCGTCCACCACCGCCTGTACGGCGCTGGAGACCTCGAGGCTCGCGCCGACCTCCCACTGCGGCACCTTCGTCGCCACGCCGGCCATCGCGGCCAGGTGACCGCCGGCGCTGGCGCCCCACACGCCGATCTTGTCGGGGTACAGGCGGTAGCGGCGGGCGTTTGCGCGCAACGCCCGGATCGCGGCCTTGACGTCGACGATCTGGGCCGGCCACACCGCCTCCGGAATCAGCCGGTAGTTGATGCAGGCCACCGCGAAGCCGCGCGACATGAGCGACGCCTCCCGAGGGGCGCAGCCCTTGTCCTTGCTGCCGGTGGACCAGCCGCCGCCGTGGATCCACACGATGAGCGGCACCTGCTCGACACCGTTGTCCGGAACGTAGAGGTCGAGCGAGGTGGAACGGCCTCTACCGGCGCCGCTGTAGCGGAGATCGGTGAAGGTGCGCCAACGGGACGCCGGTCGCAGCAGCGACCCCGGAGTCGCCTGGACCGAGGCGGTCGGCTCGATGGGTGACGTCGAAGCGTTGTTGGCGCCGGTGCTCGCGGCAGAGATGGCTACGGCGACGATCACCGCACTCGAGAGGGCCAGGCGCATCAATGCTCGGCTGGTGAGCTGCCAGGCGTTGGTCATCGGTGCCGGCGGGGGTGGCGAGTCAGGGCCCGCGCGGGAGCCGGGTGTGGCCTGGAGGGGTGAGCCGGCCGGCCGGGGGCGTCGGCTCGGGCGGCCGGGGTGAACGGTACCTCGGCGCGTAGCGCGGCGGATGCGGAGCTGTGTTCTGCCGCCGCTGTGGCGTGGTATCCGGCGGCGAGGTCGTCGATCCGCTCGGGCTCGGAATCCTCGGTCGCGGCGCCTGAACCGCCCGGGGTGCCGGTCACGTCGGGGTGGGTGCGCTCGTAGCCGGCGTCGCGCTCGGCTCTGTCCGCGGCCGCTTCTGCATCTTCGGCCGCGTCGTTGTGTGAGGCGGCGGCCGCTGGATCAACTGGCCCGCTCGAGGGATGGGCCGCGTCGAGGACGACGCGGTCCACCGCGCTGGTCGGGTCGAGATCCCCCAGCCGCTCGGCCGGCTCGACGGGGGTGGATCCACTTCGTGGTCTCGGGGAGGGCGGCCACGGCCGCCCCGCCCGAGCCGCGGCCGCCTGGTGCTGGTCGTCAAGCGAGCGTTGCAGCAGCCGGGTGGCATACGCCGCCGGTTTACGGGCCCGGGCGATCGCTTCGTGTGGAAAGCTGGCCAGCATCCGCTCCACTGGTTGACCCGCCTGTATGCCGTCGTGGATCGTGCGAGCGAGTGTTGGCCAGGCGCGGCAGCCCACCAGCTGCTCGGCGACATCGGGCGCCGCTGTCCGCACGAGTTCTTCGGCGGCCGCGCGGTCGACATCCTGGCGTGGGATGTCGCGCAGCACCGGCCCGGTTGCGCCGGCGCCGGGCCGCTGGCTTGGGGTCGCGTCCGGTGTGTGCGACGGGTCGGCCTCGACGACGACGAGCTGGTCGGTGAGATTCGCGGCGAACCAGCCGGCGAGCGCGCCCGCGTCCCGTGTGGTGGGGCGGGCGAGGTCGGCCTCGGGGATTCGTCGTAGGACATCCGCAGGCGCGTAGCCGCGGTCGGCCAACGTCTGGACGTGCTGGGCGAGGATACCGAACGCGGCACTGCCGCTGACCGCTTCGGCGATCTCGGGTGACCACGCTTCCTGGGCTGCCTCGGCCACTGTCCTCAGCCACTGCTCGTGGTCTTGGACGGTGTCGTGGCGGGCCGCGCGGCGGCGCTGATCAGTTCGTTGCGTGTGACCGGTGAGCCGCGCGAGCAGGTCACGGTCCGGCCCGGCGGCTGCCAGCTCGGCGGCCAGGTCGCGGGCCCGGGCTTCGGTGTCGCAGCTGACCTGCAGCCGCATCGTGTCGGTGGAGGTGGCCGGCTGGAGCGGGACGATCTCGGCCTCCAGGACCCACCTGCCCGCCTCGGTCGGGCGGATGCGGACCTCAAGCTCGTCCTCCTGATTGGTGACACTGCGAGAGTCCGCCCACCCCGTCGTCTCCCGGGCCTCGGCCGGGGTCACCTGCCGCACCGGCGGGTGACGGAGCAGGTCCTCAGCCTCGTCGTGGGCCAGGGCGGCGTCCTCCGCCTCCGACCAGGCACGTTTCCCGCGTTGCTGACGGCGGTCGCGGAGCAGCCAGCCCAACGCCATCACCGCCTGGGCGTAGGTCTGGGTGTGGGTGCGGTCGAGCCCCACCACGGGCGGCTCGTCGACGGGCACGCTCAACGGTGCCTCCTTGGGTAGATGGGTCCGGGACCCGCGCTCGGCGCGGTGGTCTGGTGAGCTGCGACGGAGGGGCTCGATGCCGATGCCGGAGGGGATGAGGTGTGTTGCGGGGTGGTCGAGACGGCGGCGGCGGCCGCGCGGGCGGCGGTGACCGCTGCTCCGACGCGGTCGGGCGGATCTCCGCCGTGGCTGGCTGGCGGGGTGGGTTCGCTGGTCTGCGCGAGGGCGGTGATCTGATCGTTCAGGCTGGTGACCCGGGTACGGGCCTGTTCCAGCTCGGCGGCGTAGCCGAACGGTTTGCCGAGTTGCTGCTGTGCGCGGCTGATTTCACCGTGGCAGCGGTCGAGCTGGTCGCGGCACTCGGCCAGAGTGCGGTCGAGGGAAACCAGGCGGTTCTCCAGACGGACCGGTAGCGACGCCGGCGCGGTTTCGCGCAGAGACGTCAGCGGGCCACGCACTCGGGCCTGGGGCACCTCGGCGAGGGCCAGGACGTACTCGGGCTCCCGTTCGTCGCGGTGCACGGTGGCGTCGAAGGTCAGTCCTCCGATGTTGACCAGTCCTCGGAGGGTGCGGGGGTGTGGGCCTGCCTGGTCGGCGGCGGCGAGCAGACGGGTGGCGAGGGCGGCTCCGGCGTCGGCACGCGAGGTGAAAAGTCGGCCGGCCACGGTCATGGCGAAGGCCTCGCCCCGGGTGTCGCGGCGGGTGGCTATCGCGTGTTCGATGCGGTCGATGTCCTCGCCGAGGCGGGTGATGCGGTGCTCGTTGTCGGAGATCAGGTAGCGCAGCCGTCCGCGAGCCTGGGTGTGCGAGCGTTCCAGCCGTTCCAGCCGAGTCAACTCAGCGTCGGCTTTGGCCTTGTCCAGCAGCAGCGGGTTGCCGGCAGCGAGGGCCTTGACCTCGTTGAACGACAGCGCGCTGTCGCCTATGTCCTCGATCTCCCGCACGTCGAGGCGTCCGCGCATGAGCTGGGCAATGAAGGTGGCCTTGCGGGCAACGGTCTGCCAGGAGTAGGCGTCGAACGATCCTTCGACGACGTAGCGGTAGATCCCGATCTCCGAGTACTGGTTGCCGCGCCGTAGTGCTCGCCCGTCGCGTTGGGCGAGGTCGGCAGGCCGCCACGGGCAGTCCAGGTGGTGCAGCGCCACCGCGCGGGCCTGGACGTTGGTGCCCACCCCCATCTTGCTGGTCGAGCCGACCAGCACCGACACCTTGCCAGTGCGGGCGGCCTCGAACAGCTCGGCCTTCTCCTTGTCGTTGCGCGCCTCGTGGATGAACCGCACCGCGGCCCGGGGCAGCCCGCGAGCGGCAAGAAGGTCCCGCAGCTCGTCGTAAGCGTTCCAGCGGTCCGAGCGGGGGGTGGACAGGTCACAGAACACCAGCTGCAGCGCACCCGGGGTGGGGTGCGGGTTCCCGGCCGGGTCGACGAACCGGTCGCCGGCATGGCGGGAGTGGATGCCGGCGATGTTGTCCGCGGCAATCTCGAGCTTGGATTCCCCGGAGGGCGGTGTGAGTCCGACCAGGCGCAGATCCAGCGCGGCCGCGCGACCGTCGCCGGCGATGAGCAGCATGTTGTCCTCGGACGGATCAACCGCCCGGGACCCGACCCGCTCGGCCCGCGCGGCGAGCTCGCCGATGAACTCGGTCAGCTGCGCGGAGGCGTCGATGGTGAGCGTGCGCGGGGCGCGAACGCCATCGGGGCGGGCCAGCAGTTCGGGTCGGGGGAGGTTGAGGTCTTCGGCGGTCTTGACGTCCCCGGAGACCCACCACATCCGCAGCAGCTCGGGAACGTTGTGGAAGCGGGCGAAGCGGGACTTGAGCCGGAAACTGCCTCCGTCGGGGGACAGCTCGACGTCGGTGGTGGTCTGGCCGAAGGTGGCCGCCCAGGTGTCGAAGTCCAGCACCCCGGCGGCGGCGAGGAGATCCGGGCGCAGGTAGCGCTGCATGACGTGCGCCTCAGTGATGCTGTTCGCGATCGGGGTGGCGGTGGCGAAGGTGACCACCCGCCCGCCCGGGTGCTGGCTGCGTAGCCAGTGCAGCTTCATCTCCATGTCAGAGGCGCGGGAAGATCCGTCGATCGCGGCGCCGGGGATGTTCGAGGCGGTGCGCAGGTTCTTGTAGTCGTGTGCCTCGTCGACGACGAGGTAGTCGATGCCGGAGCGCTCGAAGGTGACCGCCGGGTCGTGCTCGCGGACCAGCTTGTCCTTGATCCGCTCCTCGGCGTTGAGCAGCGAGGTTTCCATCCGTTTGAGGGAGTAGCTGCGCTCCCCGGAGGCCTTCTGTCGCTCGATTGCCGCGCGTAGCACGTCGAGCTGCTCGTTGAGGTAGTCCCGCTGTGCTTCAGGCGACATCGGGATCCGCTCGAACGCGCCCCTGGTCATGATGACCGCGTCCCAGTCGCCGGTGGCCACCCGGGCAACGAACGTCCGCCGCCGATCCCGGGTCAGGTCCGCGCTCGAGGCGGCCAGGACCCGGGCGCGGGGGTAGAGCTGGTTGAACTCCCGGGAGAACTGCTCGATCATGTGGTTGGGGATCACGATCGCCGGCTTGCGGACCAGCCCGAGGCGGCGTAGCTCCATCACCCCCATCGCCATCTCGGCGGTTTTCCCCGCGCCGACCTCGTGCCAGAGACCGACCGCCGGCTCGGCGATCATCCGCGCCGCCGCGGCGACCTGGTGCGGGTTCGGGCGGAAGGTCAACGCCAGCCCGGGCAGCGACAGCTCGACGTCGTCGTAGGAGCGCAAGACCAGGCTGTTGAAGGTGCGGTTGTAGGTGGCCGCCAGCTCCACCGCACGGGCGGGTTCCTCCCACACCCAGTCGGAGAACCGCTCACCGAGCTCCTGGGCCTTCGCCTGGGCGGTCACGGTCTTGGCGGTGTTGAGCACCCGCCGCGTGGCGGTGTCCCCTCCGGGGAGGGTGTACTCAATCTCGTCGTGGACCAGGACCGGGCGCTGGCACAGCAGCAGCTGCGCGATCCGAGGCGCGGGCAGGTCAGGGGTACCCCAGGTGTCGGTGGCGGCCACACCGGACTCGATGCCCTTCACCGTCCACTGGGCGCCGTAGGCGTGCTCGACGGTGAGCCACTGGTCGGCGAAGGTTTCGCGCAGGAATGCCTGGACGTGCCGCTGGTCGATCCAGGATGCGCCGAGGCGGGCGACGATGTCCTCCGGCGCGATGTCGGCGGGCAGGACCTCGGCGAGCGCGTCGATATTGGCCTGCAGGGCCGGGTCGTCCTCGGCGGCCGCGCGGGCGGTGTCGAGCTTGTCCCGCACGTTCCCGGACAGATACTCCGCCGCCGGCACCAACCGCCCGCCCTGGGCTGGGTCGGCGAACACCAGGGTGCCCAGCTGAGTACGGGCGTCGGACTCGGTGACGCCGAGTAGCCGGGCGACCTCGCCCAGCTCGACCCGGCCGCGGTTGTCCATGCAGATCGCCAGCGCGTCAGCCGGGGTGTCCGCGCCCAGCGGAGTGACGCGCGGGGCGACCACCCGCTGGGTGAGGATCGAGGCCTTGCTCGCGCGTTGGGTCGCGGAGTCGAACTGCTCCAGCGCGTACACCAGTGGCGCGTGCGGATCTGTCCGGAACCCGCCCTGGCGTGGGTTGATCCGGGCGAGCAGGTCCTCGCCGGTGTCGGGGTGGGTCCGGCCGGTGCGCCGCCAGGAGAACCGGTTGATCGGACCGTAGGTGCCGGCGTAGAGCTCGTAGCGGTGGTTGAGCAGCTCACGCAGCCGGACCACCTCGTCGGTGTCCTGCGCGGAGGCGGCCTCGGCCGCCAGCAGCTCCACTACGCAGTCGCGCAGCCCCAGCAGTGATCGGAGCTCCGCGCGCTGCGAAGCAGCCACCAGGTACGGCTGCGGTCCGGTGGCGGTGAGCTGGGTGAACCCGTCACCGGCCGGGGCCAGGTGCCCGTCGTGCAGGTTCGGCGACCGCCCCACCAGAGCGGCCCGCCGGGCGCGGTCGGTGGCTACGGGCTGGTGGGTCAGCTCGTCGGCGCGGCCGTGCTCGACCAGACGGGCCAGCGCATCCGCCAGTAGCCGCGCCGGCGGCTGGTCG
Organism: Planctomycetota bacterium; assembly: GCA_029259635.1. Classification (GTDB taxonomy): domain Bacteria; phylum Planctomycetota; class UBA1135; order UBA1135; genus OFTM34. Next base: position 10,858 of record JAJDEU010000004.1, read on the forward strand.
CTGGTCACGGTCAGCTCCGTAGCGCTGAATTGGCCGCGCGCGACCTCCAGGCGCCCGCACACCATCTCCGGGTGGTGCAGGAAGTACGAGTTGATCCGCACCGGGTCGCCGGCGCCGAGCTGGGCGAGTTCGGTGCGCTCCCAGTCGACCGGGGCCGGATCGGCGTCGGTCTCGCGGCGGCGCAGCACCAGCAGATCGGTCACCACCCGGGTGCCGGCGGTGCGCTGATGCGCCGACGCGGGCAGCCGGATCGCGCCGACCAGGTCGGCCAGCCCGGCGATCTCCCGACGTGCGGCCGGGTTGGCCGCGTCCAGGGTGTAGCGGGAGGTGATCACCGCGACCAGACCGCCCGGGGCAGTCAGGTGCAGACCCTTGATGACGAAGTGGTTATGGATCGAGTGCCCGCCCCGGTTGTGCACCGGGTCGGACAACGCGGCCTTGCCGAAGGGCACATTGCCCACGACCAGATCGAACGAGCCCTCCGGAACCCGGGTGTCGGCGAAGGACTCGGCGAGGACCTGGGCGTGTGGGTAGAGCGTGGCCGCGATACCGGCCGTGACCGGCTCCAGCTCGACACCGACCAGCTGCGCGCCGGCGGGGGCCAGTCCGAGGAAATTCCCGGAACCGCAGCCCGGCTCCAGCACTCGCCCCGAGGTGAAACCCAGCTCGCGCAGGGCCGACCAGACCTGCGCGGCGAGCGATGGGTCGGTGTAATGGGCGTTGAGGGTGTTTCGGGCAGCGGCGGCGAGCTCGGCGGGGGAGAGCAGCTCGGCCAGCTCCGCCCGAACGGCTGCGAACCGGCCGCTGGCCTCGTCGAACACATCCGGCACCGCGCCCCACCCCGACCAGCCCGCGAGGACGTGCAGCTCGGAGGGGTCGGCCGGGCGGGCTTGGGCCCGCACCGTGCGCAGCACTCGCAGAGCAGCCAGGTTCGCTTCTACCCGGGCGGCCGGGCCGGAGGGCACCAGCTGGGTGCTCGGGTCGATCCGAAACCCGGGCGGCGCCGGTGGTCCGGGCTCGGCGGCGGTTAGCCGTTCTGTTCCCGCAGCCGGCTCCAGTACGGGTCGCTCAGGTTCTCCACGACCGGGATCCAGTCGGTCAGCATCGGACCGTCCGGCGCCGAGGGCGGATCGTCGTCGACCATCTCCTCGGTGCCCGGTTCCGGGTTGAGCAGGACCGACTCCCGCAGCACTATCTCCGTCGCTCGTGCGCGGGCGTTGTTCAGCCGGCCCACCGTCTCCAGGTAGCTCGCCTCGGGCTGGCTCGGGCCGGCCAGCTCCATCATTAGGTCCCCGATGCGGGTCTCTACCTGCTTGCCCAGCTTCGTGAAGAAGCTCTCCGGGTCGGTCAGGCCGGCGTACCGGGTCGGCAGCCAGCGCCGCCAGTGCGCCTTGGCCTGCATGCCGTAGCTGTTCATCGGGACCCTCCTGGTTGTCGGTATCAGTGTCGGGTGTCGGGCCGACAGGTTCGGGGTCGCCTCCGAACAGCAGGTCCAGCATGGGCTGGTCCGGAGGTGGGGAAGCGCGTCGGCGGCGGGTCACGCGACCGCCTCAGGTCGCGGGTGATCTGCTGCCTCGAGGGCGAGGTAGTAGGCCTCGCCGGGGTCGTCCTGGCCGAGGTAGCGGGACTGGCTGTCCGGGCGGTGCTGGCCGCCGGTGCAGCCGGTGAACGGGCCGTGCTCGCCCATCAGGACCGCGAGGTGCTGGTCGACCAGGATGAGGTAGTTCGCCATCTCGGCACCCGGTTCGGCGACCGAGGCCATCCAGGCTCGGCGCAGGGCCTCGAACCGGACGATCGCTTCCGGGTGCTGCCACCACTGCCGGCACCAGTGCGGGGCGCTGTTCTGCGGGATCTTGCGCTGGAAGACCAGCGCAAGGTGGTCCCGCACCCACGCGACCAGTATCCGCATGTCCAACGGCGGGGGACCCTCCGCCGCCTCGGAATCCTCGGGGCCGGAGCCTTCCGGTTCGTTGGCCTCGGGACCGGGGAGCGGCGGTAGTTCGTCGGCGGACTCGGTGTCGGAGGCCAGCTGGGCGGCGCGGGCTTCCACGCCATCGAGATCCGCGCGGATCTCCTCGAGACCGGTTGCGACCCGACGTACCTCGCCGGTGAGCCCGATGATGTCGGTGTCGATGTCGTCGAGCCGCTCCCACCACGAGGTCGGGGGCGGCCCGCCGGGCGGGATGTCGGAGAACTCCACCAGCGCGCCCCGTTACCGCGCGCCGGCGAGCCGGCGCGCCATCGGGTTGTTCGGACCGAGCTGGGCGATCGCCGCGCGGCGGACCTCGTCGACCGCGCGGGCCGCGTGTAGGGACAGATCACCGGATTCCGGCTCGCGGTACCAGGGCAGCAGCGTGATCTTCCCGCCGCGACGGCCGGAGCACAGCAGCACCGCCTCGGTTTTCGTCAACGCCGCGATGTCGGCCACCGACAGGATCCGGTCGCGGCGGGTCGACAAGGTCGACGAGCCGCCGCCTCGGCCGCGCTGATCCGACCACGTGGGCACGTCGTGCTCGCCGACGAGCCGCGACACCCGCTCGCAGAACTCGTCGGAGTGCACAGCCGCGCCGATCAGCTTGCAGGTGGCGGCCGACCACAGCTTGTCCATCCCGGCCTTGCCCCACAGCGCCACACCCTGCGGCTCCGACTGCAGGAAGGTCAGCACCTGGATGGACATCGACCCGAAATACGAGTACAGGTCGGGCAAGTTCTTGATCGGGCAGATGTTCGCCGCCTCGTCCAGCACCGCGCGGACCGGAGGGTCGATGCGTCCGCCGCTGGCGGTCGCGGCCTCGGCGGCGGTCCGCAGCAGGCAGTCGACCAGCGCGGCCACCACCGGGGCGGCCGTACCGGCGCCTTCGCGGGTCAACGCCCACAAGGTGTCACCCGACCCTCCGCCGGGGGCGGCAGGGCGGGCCGGGTCGGTCCGGTAGCCGGCCAGAAACTGCCACGGGTCGAACAGCGTGACCGTGCTCGGGTCCTCGGGCGGGTCCTCCCAGCTCTCCGGCGGGGTCACATAGCGGGCCACCGGTTCGGACTCCAGACACCGCAACGCGGTCAGGGCGGTCTCGAAGACACCGCCACGTTGCTCATCCGGGGTCTCCAACAGCCCGGTCAGACCCTGCGCCGCGCGGGGATGGCCAGCCGCGCGGAGCAGACCCACCGGCTCGTCGCTCTGCGTGGCCAACCAGGCGGCCACGTCCCGGAAGTTCTTCCCACTCACCGCGGCCGCCAGGACCAGCTGAGTAATCAGCCGCCCGGCGGCCGGGGTGAAGTACGGGTCCGCCCGGTCGGAATCGCCACCCACCGTGGCCACAAAGTGACGCACGAGCTGCTCGGCGGCAGCGATGTCGCGGATGCCGGCGAACGGGTCGAACCACCAGTTCTGCGTCGTGCCGGCGATCCGCTGGGGATCCAGCACGAACACCTGCCCCACATCCGAACGTGGGCCTGCGGTCAGGGTGTAGGCGTCGATCTTGTTGGACGTGGCGATGACCGGGCCCGGCGCGGTCAGAATGGCCGGCACGACCATCGCCGAGGTCTTGTTCGAGCGAGGCCCGGCGATGGCGAGCAGGACGTCCTCCTCCGAGGCGTACAAATCGACACCGCCCAGGCGGCCAAGCCGCAGCCCGAGATCTCGCCCCGCGACCTGGGTGCTGGCCAGCGACGGGCGCAGCTGCACGGCGCGGCGGGTCGCGCCCCGCCCGTGCATATCGGTGTAGTCGCGGCGGCGGGCCAGCGCGGCCTCAGGCGACCCGAGCCGCGCCGCCCGGGCCGCGGCCCACCACCACAGCCACCCCAGCACCGCCACCAACGGAACCCACTCCACGGCCAAAACCAGCCAGAACACCCACCGACGCCCGTGGCGGCCCAGGACCGGGTCCAGCGACCCGGACGAAGTCGCATCGATCAGGGCCCGCAGAATCGGCGCCCCGAACCCAGGTGCCGCCGCCGTGGCCGCCGACGCGGCGAACGCGGTGGTGGCCAGGGCCAGCGCGCCGCCACCGAGCACGGTGAGCAGGGCGAGCGGGGCGGCCATGTCATGCAGCCGCAGCGGAGCACCGGCAGGTCGGGTCACTCGGCCGCTCCGTTCAACGAGCCCGTCGTGTCCGGCGCGACGGGCGGCTCCTTCGGCGGGGCGGATCGCCAGGCCTGGTCGGTGTCGTAGAGCGCGAGCTCGGTGGGGACCAGCGACATCGACACCGGCAGCCCCATCCGCTCCCCGGACTTGATCAGGTACTTGCCCCGGCCGGGATGCCGCGTGCCGCGCACCCAGGTCGGTGGGGCCGCCCAGGACCGCACGATCGCGGCCTCCTGGCTGGTCAACGGCGTGATCCGGCGGATACTGTCCAACTCCTTGTCAGCCATCCCACCCAGGACCATGATCCCGTTGCGGGAGGCCATCCCACGAGCCTTGGCCCGGTCGGCCTCCGTCGGGAGCGCCTCAAGGTCGTCGAGGGAGTGCGTCACCTGCGCCGACACCTCACCCCGATGCCGACCCAACCGGGTGACCCGGTCAGAGCGTTCGACCAGCCCCGGGGCCACCCGCAGGGCCCGCCACAGCTCGTCCTGCACCCGGAAGACATTCCGGCGCCTCCCCATAGCGGTGGAGCCGTCGATCACCGCGGCCGCCCAGGCCCACGACGACAGCATCGCCGCGGCGACCACTTCGTCGTCGTCCTCATCGAGCGCGGAGATGTCCAGGCTCAGCGCCGGGCAGTCCAGCTCGGCCCGCACCGATGAGGGCCGATCGAACATGCCCCGGATCGCGCCCTTGCACAGCAACCCCAAGGTGTTGAGCAGATCCAGAGCATGACGGCGGAACTCCCGGTCATCCGCGCACGCGGTGATGTCCAGCAGCTCCGCCGGAGGACTCGTCAGCACCGACACCACATCCGGGATGGTGGGCTCGCCACCCCCGCCGACGGTCTGCCGCTCGGCGCCGACGACCGCGAGATCCAGGGCGACATCCAGCAGCCGGCGTTCGGTCACCGTGACCTCCGCCCGGCGCACGATCACCACCAGCGCCTCCAACAGCGACAAACGCCGAGCCCGGATGGTCTCCAGCAGCCGGGCCCGCTCGCTGCCCTGCGTCTGGGCCAGCGCCGCCCGCAACGGGCCGGCATCGAGCGGGTTGAGCGAGTGCAGCCCGCGCCCGATCCGCCATACCCGCCCGCCCAGGTGCTCGACCAGGGCGCTGTACTCGCCCTTGACATCCCCGGGCACCACCCCCACGAAACCGAACGCCACCAGGCCGGTCATCAACCGCTTCACGATGGTCGACTTCCCGATCCCGGGCTGGCCCTGGATCCACATCCCGGTGTTGGACACCAGCCCCTCGCGCATCCACTCCGACGGATCCAGCCCCACCGGCTCAGCAGTCAACGCGTTGCGGCCCACCGGCACCCCGGGCGGTGTCGCCCCGGACGACACAGCGAACGGGTAGAGCCCACACACCTGCGTCGTCGTGCCCTGATACACCGCGCCCGCCTCGACGTTCGCCGCCCGACCACCACCCGCCGTGGCCCAACCCCACGAGCGAGGCACCGAGCGGTGCCGGTACCGGTGCCCCGGATCAGCCGCATCCGGCCGGGCGGTCACCGGTGACCCCGACGAGCGAGGTCGGTCGGGTTGAGGCCCATGCCCAGGGCGGCGGCGAAACCACCGGCATGAGCGCCGCGCATGCGGCGCAGCCGCAGCTTCGACTGGCCCGCGCGCTGCTCGACATCCGCGGCCGCCGACGCCAGCCGCTCCGGATCAGCCACGGTCGTCGAGATGTAGAGGCAGAACCGGCCCACCCCGGCGCCCTCGGCCTCCTCCCGCGCCGCCTGCAGCGCCCGCGCCTGATCCGCCCGATCCCGCTGGGTCTCATCACGGCGAGTACGCGCCGCCCACGCCCGCCGCACCGACGAGTTCGTGATCTCCCGCTCCACCTCGCTCGCCGCGTCGCTCGCCGCGAACGGCTCGTAGAGCAGCGTGACCCGGCGGGCGAACGGGCCCGGCGCCAGCAGCGGAGTCAGAACACGATCCACCACTGCCTGCCGGGGAGCCTCCTGCATCGCCCACGCGATCGACACCCCCGAGTCGTGCTCCCACTGCTCCCAGGACTCACGCGCCCGCAGCGGACCGGCGTCCTGCCACGCCAGCAGCTCCCCACCCGGCAACGCCCGAGCCACGTCCGCCCGGGCCGCCGGGTCATAAGCGACCCGCAGCCGCCCGGTGATCCACTCGACGCTCGCCCGACCCAACACGGTCACCCCGACCGTGGACAAGCTGGACTCGATCCCCGGCAGATGACAGGTCACCTCCGCGACCAGGCCCAGCAGATCATCCGGGCGGGGGTTCGCATGCGCGGGATCGAACGTGATCGCGACGTGAGTCTCCACATCGGCCACGGTCGCCGGCGACGCCTCCGCCAGCTGCTGCATCACCACCTTCGCCGCCTCCGGCGCGCGCGGGTCGATCCGCTCAGCGATGTAGTCCCGATGCGTCGCACCACCGGCAGGGGAGCTGTCCACGGTGACCGCGATGTGCCGAACCATGGACTGATAGCCCAGGTCGGCGAGGAACCCACCGAAACTGGCCACCCACACATCGGCCTGCTCGCGGTCGGCCAACCCCAGACCGACCGGGCTGACCCGGATGATCGCGGTCACGCACCCAGTGCGGCGATCCCACAGCAACCCCTGCTGGCCACCCCGGCCGTCATCGCACTCCAGAGGCACCAAGGGAGCCATCGGCCCCGGAAGATCCGCCTTACGCGGGTGGTCGGTGAGCACTCCACCGGAGAGCTCCAACCATCCGGCGGCGGCCGCTCGCCGAAACCGCAGGCGGCGAGTCACCGCATCGGCCAAGCTGCGGCCATCGATGCGGACGACCACCGCGAGCACGACCACCACCGCGACCAGCGCGGTGAGCCCCGCCAGGCGCGGAGAGACGTAAGCAGACAGCACGGGCACCAGGACCGACACGAACAACGTGCCGGTCTGCGGCCCGGAAAGCTGGCCGATTCCCATCCCCCTGGCCCGCCGCCAGTTCCCGTACGTCCGCACGGGTGTCGAAGCCGATGTCATCCTTGCTCTCCTTCAGGTCCGCTGGTGAACCGTTCAGCCGCCGCCTGCCCGGCCTGATACGCGCCCTTGGCCACCTCAACCCCAGCCACGGCCGCACCAGCCGGGCCAGCCGCCGCACCCGCGGCCGCCGCGCTGGAGCCCCCCGCACCGGCCCCCGCTGCCGAGGTCCCAGCGCTGGCCGCCGCCGGCGCGGAGGCGCCCGAGCCGCCGCCGGCCGGCGCGTGGCCGCCAGCACCCGCCCCCGAGCCCGAACCGCCGCCGCTGGCCCCGCCCGCTCCGCCGCCGGCGCCGCTCCCGCCACCTGGCGGGGTCAGCGAGGTAGACCCGGAACCGGAGCCTTGAGGGCCGCTGTGCTCCATCTGCGCGGCCGCGCCCACCGCGCCACCCCGCCCGGTCAGCTGAGCCAGCCCGACCGCCCCCACAGCACCGGCGGCGAGCACACCACCGGCCCCGCCGCCAGAGGTCGAGACCTGGGCCCAGGAGAAGAACCGCAGCATCGCCGGCAACGCGATGACCGCCAGCACGAGCACCATGAGCCCGGTCATGATCGTGGAGAAGTCCTGCCCGGTACCGAGCATCGTGAACCCGACCTTGTAGATCATCGCCGCCATGGGCTTGTAGCAGACCAACGCGATCAGCCACGGGATCAGCTTGCTCAACCACCCCTTGGTCGAGTCGTTGATCGACCCCGATGCCGCCAGGGGCAGCATCACCGCCAGGACCAGGACCCCGGCCTGCCGAAGGAACCCGAGCACCCACTGCGCCAGCGACAGCAGGAAGAACAGAAGCGACACCAGCAGCAACGAGAAGTGGTTGGTGATGACCTGGGCGGTCAGCAAGCCCTTGAAGCGCGCGGTGAAATCAGTCATCGCCTGGCCGACCAGCGCCGAGGCGAGATCGTCACCGGCCTTGAGCGCGAGAGCCAGCAGCGCGAGAGCCACCGCGTTCACCACCGCGTAGCGCAGCAGCCCCAGAGCAACCGCGACCGCCGGATCCTTCTTGCGTGACAGCGTCATCCGGATCGCCTGGGCCAGGATCGACGCGGTCAGGATCAACCCCACCACCGGCATCGTCGAGCCCTGCAGCGCCCGGATCGTGTCGGAGTTCGGATCGACGCTCGGTGTGCGAACCCACCAGGTCAGCGCCTCCACCAGCATGTTCCCGGCGGCCTCGCCCGCCGACTGCGCGATCCCAGCGAATCCCGACTCCACCAGATCCGTCAGACAGCCTGCCGGGTTGCCGGGGCTACACACGAGGACGCCCCAGGGAGTGGTAGCCCTCCACCTGCCGGATCAGCTGACCCGGCACCAGCGGAACCTGGACCCGCCAGTCCCCGTCCGTCCAGCGCATCGTCATCGGAGTCGCCCACCAGCCGCCCTGGGCATCCGAGCCCGGGGTACGGATGGCGATCGACACCAACACCAGATCCTCACTGGTGTCGCCCGCCAGCACCTTCCACGCCATCTCACTCACCGGATCCCCGGTCGATATCGGCTGAGCGCGGATCTGCGCGATCATCGTCTCGAGGTCGCCGTAGGCCTGCTGGCGCACCGTTGTCACGTACACCTGAGGACCCAGCTCCACCGCGAAACGCTGGATGATGTTGAACGCGGCCAGTGCGGCGCCCAGATCATCGTGGCTGAACCCCGACGCCATGCCCTCACCTGACCGGAACGGACCATGCGCGGTCGACGTCGGAACCAGCCACGGGCCCACCTGTGCCCACCGGATATCGTCGACCGACGGCGCCGGGCCGCCCGCACCCCCGGCGGCCCCCGGCTGGGCCCGGCCCACCGCGAAAGCCAGCACGGCCGCCAGCAGCAGCAGAACGACGCCGCCGACCAACACCGCCGGGCGGGGCGACCGCGAACCCGACGAAGGCTCCATCATGTACGACATCAGATGGAGAAGACGCCGACGAGCGTCGCGGCCGCCGACGCCAGTGCCAGACCCCCGAGGACCCAGGCACCACCGATCATGCCTTCGATGGCCATCTGGTTACGGTTGCGCCGGCCGAGGATGATCATCCCGGCGCAGATGATGATGCCGGCGATACCGGAGGCAAGCACACCCCACTTCAACCAGCCGAGCATCGTCTGAGCGAGCTTGTCCAGCCCCGGCGGCGGCGACGGCGGCGGGTTGGGGACGGGGGCGTTGGCGACCAGCTCCAGGGCGTTCAGCAGCGTGTACATGGGCGATCTCCTTCAGATCAGATGGGTGGACGAGTTGGGTGAGCTGGACTGGTGGGTCAGCAGCTCATGCTCGGGCTGGCCATCCCACGGCCTTGGAGACTCCACCGCTTGAGGGGTCGACAGCGGCCCCTCGAGGGCGGCGACGAGCCGCTGCATCGCCTTCGCGAACTCGCGCAGTGGTCGGGGAACCTGCGATGGCGGGGCCAGCAACACCTGCGCCGCATCCACGGAGGGGTCGGTGCGCGAGCGCCACTCCGGCACGAACGGCACCGCGACCAGACGATGCACATGAGGCTCTGCCATCCGCATCCGCGCCCGAACCGGCGCGGGGATCGTCGACGGAATGTCGGCGACCACCGCCAGCACCGGCGGGTACGGGGTGCGGGCCGCGACCTCGTGAGCCAAACCCAGAGAGACCACCGATGTGCGACACACCAACACATCGACCGAGCCACCCGCGTAGACACCGAGATCGCCGGCGCGCAGCGCCGACGCCAGCATCGACACCCCAACCCCACCAGCGACTCCAGCCACCGTCGGCGTGCGCGTCATCGGCGATTCCTCTCTCGAACGGCACTGACGGCGAAACCCACAACAGCGCGCGCCGGTACCAGCCGGGCCATTTCTGACAGACCTGCCGGCTGGAAGAGCGCGTAATACGCTGGGGGGTTCTGACGGCGGGGAAAAAGCCACACCGGCAGTCGATAGAATGGCGACTGAATTGGAAATCGCACCGCCGGGTGCGGTACGGAGATGAGGAGTCGCTGCGGCAATGAACGAACGCCCTCTGCATTCGTCACGGAATGGTGAGACCGGTGCGAACGGCGCCTGACCGACGCACGCTGGTCATCGCGGCCGGCGCCGCGGTCGCCGCCATCGGCGTGGTGGTGGCGGCGTTCCTGCTCGGACAGAGCAGCCGAGAACCGGGCACCCGGCAAGAGACCCCAGCGGCCCCGGCGCCCGCGGCAGCCCCCCACACCGCCACCGCCGCCAGCGACCCCGAAACCGCGGCCACCGAGTGGCTGCGGGCCTCCCGCGCCGTCGCCTACACCGACCAGACCGCCACCGCGTGGACGTCTCGGGTCCAACCCGTCATCACCGGCGAGCTGGCCCAACAGACCAGGGACCTGCGCGGCGCGGACGGTGGAACCGAGTGGACTGACTTCGTCGCCCGAAAATGCCAGCGCACCGTACGCGACGTGGTAGCCATCGTGCCCGGCGAAGCGCCCCGTGGCCCGACGTCGGCCTTCGTGCAGGTAACCGGCGACGTCGTGACAGCCTGCGCGGGAGGTGACCCCGATCAGGTCGAAGCGGTCGCGGCCACCATCGAGGTCCAACGCGGCGCCGACGGCGGCTGGCGAGTGGCGAAGCGCCTCTTCTAGCGCGGACTCCGACCTGGGCGTGCTCGTGCTCATCACGGGCTCCGCTGCATCCGGTCGTAGGAGAACAGCAGGTTCTTGTAGTCGGTCTGGTCCGGCTCGAAGACGTCGTCGAAGGTGTCAGCGTTCATCATCACGTGACTGGTCTTCCGGTGGACGAGCCCGACCGCGTGCCCCATCTCGTGCACCGCGACGTTGCGGCGCTGGTTCCGGTTGAGCTTGTTCAGCAAGGTGATCTTGCCGCCGGTGGTGAAACCGCCCTTCTCAACCGCATCGAAGTTCCCGTCGGCATCCATGCTGCCCAGCGCGGACACGCTCACACAGTTGCCGCCGCTCGGGCAGGCATCGACGATCCGCGTGTCCAGGCACGGGGACCTGTTCCAGGCCGTCGCGCCGTGCTCGAGATCGGCCCGCCACTCAGGGGTGATCGACGTGTCGACAACGAAGTTGATCTGAACCCGGGAACCGGGCTGCCGCCGCCACGGCTTCTGGGAGTCGGTGTTGTCCTGATCGATGAGCCCTGTCATCCCGGCCGGGGTCACGCAGCGGCCCCCGCCACCGGCCCCAGCCGGGCCGGATGACCCGGCCCGACTCGACGAGCTTCCCTGACCAGAGTCAGGCGTCGGCGTCGCGGTCGAGGTTTGCGCCGGATAGTTGATCGTGACCGGGCGGTCGGTGTTGCTCTGCACCTGACCGCTGCTGGTGGTGAACCGGAAGGTGATCCGGACAGTGCACGGTCCACGGTTGTCGAAGGCGAGTGTGTCCTGGACCCGGCCGCCGATGTAGGGGTTGCGGAAGGTGCGGGTACCGGCGGCGTCGACGATGTCCAGCTGCACCGAGGTACTGGCGATATCGCGGCGAGCGTTGGTCGCGGTGATGCTCACGGTGTACTTCCCGCCGGGGCCGGGGTTGAGCGCGGCGGAGAAGGATCCGTCCCGTCCTTGCCCCTGGGCGGACGTGGCGCCGAGCGCGGCCGGGGGAGCGGCCGCCAGCGCGGCCACCATGAGGGACGCAACCAGGCACGCCCGCAGGGCCCCCGCGAACCCGCCGGCCGGGTGCGACCGCTGAGGCACCACACCGCCGCGCTTCTCGCTCACCAGTCCTCCCCGGGATCCGCCTCATCGCCCGCGTCCTGGTCGGGGTCAGCGGCCGGGGCGGGCCCGCCCGGAACGGACTCGGACTCGGAATCGACCCGGCGCGAGATCGGTCGCCCGCCGCCCGCCCGCTGGGAGCGCTGAGCGTCCCGCTCGGTGCTCGGCTGGGTGCTCGGCTGGGTGCGGGGAAGAACGCGGTAGTAGATGAGCTCACCGGCCTCCCCGGGTGCGGCACCCTGTACCGGCAGGTAGAGGGCGACCAGGATCGCCGGCTGGCCGTCGGGTGCGGTTATGCGGCTGATGGTGGGGTTGGCGAAGGCGCGGCTGCCCCGGTGGGTGGTGATGTTCAGCGGCCGTGCCCGGCCGGTGGTGGTGTCGTAGAGGTAGGTCCGCCAGGTGCCGAACTGGCCCTTGACGAGCTGGACCTCGTTGAGGCTGTAGCGGGTGCCGCCGTAGGAGAGGGTGTCGCGGTCGCCGATGTTGCCGGTGATCTTCTTCCCGAGCGTGGCGGCCGCCTTGGTGAGGGCGCTGTCGGTGCCGGGCGCCGGGGTGGCTTTCCACTGCCGGAAGTTGGTCAGCCGGGCGGTGGCTTCGCGGTCGGTGTCGCAGTCGCGGTGGTAGTGCATGCCCAGCTCGATCACCGAGTGGTCGAGATCGGGGGACAGTTTCGCGGAGGTGATGCTCGGGGTGCCCTCGTTGCAGCTGGACAGGGTGCGTGGGGCGGTGAAGCTCCGGGTCGCCCGCCCCGTCTGTAGGGCGGCGAGGTCGCGGTAGTGCAGGAGTTTGATCTGCCCGTTGTTTCCGGTCTCGGTTTCCAGGGCGACCAGGTAGCCGCCGTCGGAGGTCGCCATGATGGTCGGCTGGGATGCGCGGGGGTCGAGGTTCGCGCGGAACCGCCAGGTCTTGAGGTCGGTGCTGGTGGCGAGCTTGGCGACGTTGCCGGTGTGGTAGACCGCGAGGTACCCGCCGCCGGGTTTGTCGATCACCTTGGCGGTGTCCATGGTGGAGCCGGCGCTGTCGCGGGCGCCGTAGCGGTAGCCGTCGGCGGCGGTCACGTCCTCGATCAGCCGGGCCAGCTGGGCATCAGCGAGCTGGCCTGACCGGGGCCGGGCGGCAACGGGTGCCCGGCGCTCCGCCGATCCCCAGCCGCGATCGCGGCGGCTGGCCACCTCGTCCGGCTCCTGCGAGTCGGCGGAACCGGAGCGGCCCGAGCCATCACGCTCCTGGGACTCGTCCGAGGCCTCCGGGTCCTCGGGATCGAGGATCGGGGTGAACGCCCCAGCCACATCGCCCGCATCGGACAAGCCCCGACCGGGCACGGGATCCGCGGCGGCCCGGTGCGCCACAGTCTCGACAGCGTGGTCGGAGGGTTGGCCGGTCGCGGTCAGCGCGGCGACGGCCAGGACCGCGACCGGGATTCGGGCCCGCAGCACGGTCTTTGAAGACTCCTTGGCCATCAGCTGCCGCCTCCGGTGTGGGTGACGTCCAGGTCGTAGATCACGGTTTCGCCGTAGTTGTCCGTCGCGCAGGGGGAGGTGTTGGAGCAGTTGGCCTGGGTGTAGGCGCCAGCTTTGAAGTAGGCGCCGTTGTAGGCCTTGCGAATGCTGGTGACCTCTTGGCCGTTGTAGAAGGCGCGGGTCTGGTCGCCGGACACGACGAACTTGGCCTCGAACGGGGTGCCCAGCTTGTAGTTGGCGTCGGCCAGCTTGTAGTGCGGGTTGTCGCCGTTGGTCACCCAGAGCTTGGTGCCCTCGAGGCGGAAGACCATGATGTCGTCGGCGACGTCGTGGATCTGGGCGCCCACGATGCGCGGGTTACCAGTCGGCAGCCGGGTGAAGGCCTCCCGCACGCTCATGGTGTGCGTCCCTGAGCTGGAGGACCAGGCAGCCTTGCTTCCGTCGGAGTTCATCTCGCGCAGCTCGGAGCGGGGGTTCTTCGAGCCCTTGGTGGTCACCCCGTTCACCGGGGCCCGGAAGATCAGACCTCGCCCGCCGGCGGAATCACGGGCCAAGTTGAACCACCGGCCGGCGACACCCTCACCGGGCTTCGGGTTGAGCACCTCGGTCGGCTTCTCCTCACCCCCGACCGGCAACTGCAGCTTCCAGTTGGTCATGTTCAGGTTCCCCACCCGAGTGGGGAGCACCCGCGACGGGGACGGCAGCCGCACCGAGGGCAACCGAGGCAACTCGACGGACGGCAGCTGGCTCGACGGCAGCTCGGTGGAGGGCAGTCCCACCGAGGGCAACGGGGCAGGCAACCCGACCGACGAGCCCGCCGAAGCCGGCGATGAGCCCGACCCGGCGGTGTCCGACCCGCCCGGCGGTGCGGGAATGACGATGATGATGCTGGCCAACAGCCCAGCAAACGAGCTGCTCATGCCAGCCCCATGCCGTCAGAGCGGCCCGGCGAGATCATTTGTCGTCCGAGTTCGACGACGCTCCAGAGCCGCTCCCGCCGCTCTCGGCCGACCCTCCGCTCTGCGCAGCGCAGTGCTGGGCCTGCTTCATAGCCCAGCTCACCAGGTCCCCCCACGCATCCCCGGACCTCCGGTAGGGCACCTGATCGGAGAGCTGGCACTTCTGCCCATTCACGTTGACCGGGCCGCCAGCGCCCGAAGACGACGACCGAGTGGAGCTCGCGGACGGAGGCAGGGATCCCGTATCCGGAGGCGGGTCCTCGCTGGAGGACGAACCCGAAGAGCCGGGGGTCAGTGAATCCACCGACGGCAACGATGAGGAGCTGCGGTTGGGGGCCGGTGCATCGACCGACGGCAACGATCCAGTGGTGGGAGCGGTCCCCGCATCCGCGCTCCGCTGCTGATAGCAGATTGCCCCCGGGACCGACACCCCCGGCGGGCAGGCCACGCGAGACAACGCACCGCCCGACTGCCCGGCTGGAACGGAATCCGGCACGCTCGTCGCACCGCCCGCCGGCAACGGCCCAGACGAGGAGCCCGCGGCCGAGGACGTCGAGGACCCCGAACCCGCCGGGGCCGGCTCTGGAGACGACGACGGAGCCGCAGCCGAGGACCGAGGCAGCAGCGGGGTCGACTGCCGGCCGGGCGGCTGATTCGCCTCTCCCAGGGGCTGGGGGGTCTCGGCAGGCTCTGGCCAGCGCTCACCGGCGCGGCCCGCCGAATCCACCCCCAGATCCGCCGCCGACGATGACGGCTCCGACGACGGCTCCGACGACGGTGGCTCGGAAGGGTCGGTCTCGCGATCCCGCTTCTTCTGCTTGCGCTTCGAGGTGGAGCTCGGAAGGTCTCCGCCGGAGCGGGAAGCCGACGATGACGGCGCGGGGAGCGGAAGGTCCGGGAGTGAGCCGCCGGTAACCGGCTCACCACCACTCTGACCCACCGTCGGGGAGCCGGTCACCGCCGGCGGCGCAACCGCTGCCGGCAAGGAACTCGGCAGTGGCGCGGTGGGCAGTGGCGTACTGGTGGTGTCAGTGTCAGGGCTGATCGTGGTGGAGGCGCCGCTACTCGGTTCGGCCGCCTCTGTCGTAGGGGGCCCCGTGTCGGGCCGGTCGGGGTCCTTCGAGTCCGACTTGGAGTCGGAGTCGTCCTCCGACCCCGAATCGCTATCGCTGTCGTGCTCGGTAGGGCTCTGATTGGCGCTTGCCGCGATGAGAGTCGGCTTGGTGGGGTCCGGCCCACCGGCCTGGTACCAGTGGCCGGCTCCTCCGACCACCACGCCAGCCAGGCACGTGCTCGCCGCGACAGCCAGGACCCGGCGCCGGTGAGGGGGGTAGTCCCAGAAATACGGGTATTTCATCCTTCGCACCTCCGGTTGAATTGATCGCCGATGTGCGCCGCGAGTGTCAAAAATGCGTCGCGGGTGCCCGTACGCATTTCCCCGAGGGTGATCAGTCCGCCGACCATGAGGTGGGGATCCGGCGGGATATCCACGACGGCGCTACAACGAGACGCGAAATGGTCGTGAATCATCTGGTAATCGATGGCGCGGGATGACCGGTCGTGGCAGAGCGCGACTACGGCCCGCTCCACGAGGTGTCCGTAGCCGTGGGCGACGAGCCAGTCCAACGTCTTCGAGGCGCGCGAGGCGCCGTCGAGGGTCGGGGCTCCGACGATGACCAGGGTGTCGGCGTGAGCCAACGCGCCACCCATCGCTGAGTGGACGAGCCCGGTGCCGCTGTCGGTCAGCAACACATTGTGATGCCGGGCAAGCACGGTCATGACCGCCTCGTACTCATCGCGGCTGAATGCCTCGCTCATCGCCGGGTCCTGCTCCGACGCCAGCACCTGAAGGCGGCCCGCGAGGCTCGTGTAGTGGGCAAGGTCGGTGAGTGAGTGGATGGTGTGCAGGTTGTCCAGAAGGTCCCGGACGGTCATGCCGACATGGCCGGTGAGGCGATCGGCCAGGGTTCCGGCGTCAGGGTTGGCGTCGACCGCGATCACCCGGTCACCCCGGTACTCGGCCAGCGTCAGGCCCAACACAGCCGTCACCGTGGTCTTGCCGATCCCGCCCTTCAGGGAAGCGGTCACGACTCGGTGAGTGCCCGGCAGAGGTGTGCGCACCCGGGAGATCAGCCGGTGACGTACGGCCTCGGCGGCCGACAAGCCGGGGTTCAACCGCCCGGCCGTCGACCTGTACACGAGTCGACGCCAGCCGCTCGAGGGCCGGGCCAGCGGCCGGGGATCCAAGATCGTGAACGCGGTCCCGGCCGGGGCGGCGACCGGAGGCGGGGCCGACCTCGGCGGGGCCACCACGGTGGGGTCATGGTCAAGCGGTACCACCGGCGGCGGCGCGGGCGGGCAGCTCGCGGCTCGCGGCTCGCCAACACGGGCCACCGCAGCGGGCACCGAGGACAGATGGCGGCTCGGCTCCGACACGGGTTGGGGCTCAGCGGCCAACCAAGGCGTGAGCCCAGGATCGCTCAGCCACTCATCCGCGGCGTTCATCGGGCCGTCGCCGGGTCAAGGCCGAGGTCGATGACCAGCCGACCGTCGTGATGACGGCGAACAGGCGGCGCGAGGCGAGTCCACCAGCATGACCCCGCCTCCCACCCCGGCGCCTCAGGCGAGGGAGCGGCCGAAGCCGCGAACGCGAGCAAGGGCGGCGACTCCGGCGCACTCGACCGCGTTGGCACAATGGTGTCGAGCCGCCGGTAGGACACCACGCGGGCACTCACCTCGATCACCACGACACCACTCGCGAGCACCACGTTGCGGCCCGGGACGACCAGATCCACCCGTTGGCGGCCCTCACCAGACCACCCCAGCTGGCCGAAGTCACCCGACAGGTACGCCCCCAGTGCCGACTCGCGGCGGGCGGGCTCGTCCTCGTCCCAGGACAGGTAATCCGCCGCGAACCGACACGCGAAACCGGACGCTTCGGCCAGCTCGACCGGCTCGTACGAGGTCAGCGACCGATGTAGGCGGTTGGCGTCGTACACCGGTGCTCGGGACACCAGTGGCTCCGCCCGCCGAGCGAGCCACCGGCGTCGCCGGGCTGCTGGAGCGGGAGTCTGGGCCGGGGCCGTCATGGCCGTAGGAACCCGAAGGTCCCCGCACGCGGCTCGCTGCGGTGCCCGGACCGGAGCGCCTGCCGGAGGAGCCGGGAACCGAGGCCGAACCACCAGGCCGGTGGGCGTGAAAGGCCGCTCTGCGGCTGGCTCGACTGGCGGTCGCGGATCCGATTCCGGTGCCTCCGCTGGTTCTGGGGCGGGTGCGATTGTCTCGGTTGATGCCGCCGGGGGGGTCGGGGGCGGCGCGGGTTCGGGATCGGGTCGGGTAGCGATCAGCGGAACCGGCGGGCCAGGTGGCGGGGCTTGCCGGCGCGGCGATGCCGCCAGGGACGACGGCTGGTCGTTCCACCACGGCGGGATGGACGAGTGGCGGCGAGACATCACACGCCTCCTTCAGGTGAGCGGGCAGTAGTTGACTGCGGACGGACCGCACCAACGAAACGGCGGCTCCAATACGGATTCGCCCAAATGTCCGGGACGACGCGGACCGTGCTTCCGGACTGCGGGGCATGCACGACCCGGCCGGCGCCGAGGTAGAGCCCGACGTGGTCGATCCCGCTCGGCTGCCCGTTGCCGCTGAGCAGGATCATGTCCCCAGGCTGGATCTGGCCCCGATCGGTGATCGGAGGAGCGAAGGCCCGCCAGATCGCCTGAGTCTGGTGAGGGACAGAGACTCCCGCGCCGGCGAAGGCGTAGACCATCAGCCCGGAGCAGTCGAACCCGACTTTCCTGGAGTCGCCGGCTCGGTCGGCCGCCCCGCCACCATCGGAAATGCCCCGGCTGGGCCCAGCGGCGGTGCCGCCGCCCCAGGCGTACGGCACACCGAGCTGCGACAGAGCCCGAGCCATGACCTGTTGCGCGGCCGGCGACGCAGGCTGCGGCTGCCCAGGGACCACCTGCGGAGCGCTGCACGCGATACCCAGCACGGCGCCCACGACCTGGTTCGCCCGGGCCTCCCACTTCCCGTAGGCGTCCGGGAATGCAGACACCTGCACGCGCTGCGCCGCGACCGTCAGCGGCAGCGCCGCCCACGCCGGCAGCGCCAGCAACCGTGTATAGAACAACCGCGCGGACGCCTTGGGGTCCATCCGCACAGCCATGGAACCCCAACTCGTGCGCTGCTGAAACAGACCCACCGAGTCCCGGTCGCCATGCGGCAGATTCCGCAACGTTGACTCCTGCATCGCCGTCGCCACCGCAATCACCTGCGCTCGAACCGGAGCACCCAGCTCACGCCCGGCCTGAACAATCGCCGCCGCATTCGCCAGCTGGTCGTTGACGAACCCCCCGACCGGGTCACCCGGCCGCCCACCCGGCGGCGCACACACCACACCCGCCTGCCCCGGGCCCCCGCCCGGGGCATTTCCGACAGCCCCCAGCAAAACGAGCAGCATGACCAGCGCACAGAACGCAGCGACCGCGGCCACCGCCACACCGGCTCCCGCGCCGGAGCTACCCATGAAGATCACCATCGGCGGAGTGCTCCACCGGACCCGGCGGTGGCACGACCGCTGCATCGGTCGTCAGCCCTGTCCCCACCGCCGGGTCTCCCTTCCATGGGAAGCGCCGCGTCTGCCACCTTCCGTGTTCCTGACGGGGCGGGACGTTAGATTGAGCCGCCGTGCGATGACCATAGATCCACCGTTGGGCGGCCGTGTTCGCCCAGCTCAGGATGGTTAGAGGACTTGTCCGCAGCGGACAACGGACACCAGAGGAGAAAGTTGGATGCCCGGGCCGGACCCGCGCCAGCTGTTCGCTGAACGGCTCGCCCTGCTGTGGGTCGAGGCCGGCAAACCCAGCTACCAGCGGCTCGCGCGGGAGGGCCCAGAACCGGGCCGCCGTGAACCCGATGATTCCGACGCTGAGCCGCACGAGCGAGTCGCGGGGAGCGAGGTCGGCGCGAGCCGACCCCGGCAGACCTGGGCCGGTGTGCGACCACGACACTTCCCCCTCGATCATCACGGGACGCCCCCGGCGTCGCCAAGATCGGCGCGCGGGTCCGGTCGAATGGGAGCGACCGGTAGTTGGAGATCACGAGTCAGGCGACGCGAGGAGCCCGTCAGTGCTGGTCAGAGCGGTAGGAACGGTTGTCGGCAGCGGGCGGATGGGGCGTGGGGCGGCATCTCGTGAGTGAGATCGACCCTCGGCAGGCCTTCGCCGACCGCCTCACCTTGTTGTGGGCGGAGGCGGGCAAGCCCACCTACGAACGGCTGGCGCGGGAGGCGCAGAACCGGCTCGCGGCCAAGACACCCGCAGCGCCGCCGGCCGTCCCGGCGCGCGCGACGAGTGTCACGAAACAACGGATCTCTGACTGGCGGACCGGCAAGAAGGTCCCTCGGGACTTCGCCGGTGTCTCGGCCGTGATCGGTGCTCTGGTCGTGGACGCCCGCCGTCGGCGGCCGAGCCCGGTCGTGGACGGGCTCTATAGCGGCGCGGAATGGCAGCAGCTGTGGCAGCGCGCGGCCGAGGCGACCGCCCGCAGCGGCGGGAAGTGCGAGCCCGGGGCGGGCGAGCCGGCGCCGGCGGCACCGGGCGGTGAGCTGCCGTGCCCCTATCGCGGGCTGGCCCCGTTCGAGGCAGACGATGCCCGCAACTACTTCGGTCGGAGCCGGGCGACGCAGGCCCTGATCGAGCGGGTCGACTCCGTGCTCGGCCCGGGCGGGATGCTGATGCTCGTCGCCCCGTCCGGGGCAGGGAAGTCATCGCTGCTCGGTGCGGGGCTGGTCCCGGCCGTGCGGGAGGGCCGCTTGGCGGCGCCGGGCTCGGCGACGTGGCCGATCATTGAGCTGACCCCCGGCCCGGCCCCGTTCGCTGCGGTTGGAGCCCACCTTGCGCAGGCCTCCGCGATCGTCCACGGCCCGGGCGCGCCCGGGCCGTCGTTGTCGGACCTATCGCGGCTGAGGTTGCGCGCTGATCTGGCGGCCGTGGCCGCGCGCCGGGGCGGCCACGCCGCGAAGCTGGTGCTCGTCGTCGACCAGTTCGAGGAAGTGTTCACCCTCTGCGCCGCCGCCGAGCGACGGTTGTTCATCGCCGCGCTGGCCGCGGCCGCCGAGGGCCCGGACGCGCCGGCGGTGGTGGTCGTCGGGATGCGTTCGGACTTCTACAGCCACTGCCTCGACCATCCGCCGCTGGTCGACGCGCTGCAGCACCGGCACGTCGTTCTCGGGCCGATGACGGTCAGTGAGCTCACCGCCGCCATCACCGCGCCCGCCAAGGCGGCGGGCTTGCGCCTTGATCCGGGCCTGGCAGACCTGATCATCCAGGACGCTGGGATCCGCGAGCCTCGCGCCCGCGAGGACCCCGATTCCGCGGCCGGGATTCTGCCGCTGCTGTCGCACGCGTTGCGGGCCACCTGGCAGCACCGCACGAACGGACGGCTCACCATTGCCGGGTACAAGGCGACCGGCGGGATCCACGGGGCGGTCACGCAGACCGCTGAGCGCGCCCTGGCCGGCCTCGATCCCCCGACCCAGGCGGCGGCGATGAGCGTGCTGCTGAGGCTGACCCGGATCGGGGAGGAGCACAGCCAGGACTGCCGACGCCAGCGTGAGACGCGGGAGCTGCTCGTCGGGGCAACCGACCCGGCGGCCGCGCAACGAGCACTCGAAGCGCTTGTGCAAGCACGCCTGGTCCGGGTCGACGCCGAGACGACGCAGATCATCCACGAGGCGCTGCTGAAGGCCTGGCCGCGGCTGCGTATCCAGATCGAGCAGAACCGCGCGGCGCTGCTCGGCCTGCAGCGGCTCGAGGACGACGCCAGGCTGTGGGACGACCGGGTCTGCGACAGCTCGCGGCTCTACCGCGGTGACCATCTCGCCGACGCCGAACGCTGGGCGGGCTCCGGCGACCTCGGCGGTCCCGGCCCGAGCACGCTGGCCCGGGAGTTCCTCAACGCCGCGGTCGCGGCGCGCGAGCTGCAGCTGGCCGAGCGTGCACGCCGCCACGCGAGGTCCCGGTTCGCGCGGTCGGCAATCGCCACCCTCGCCGTGTTCGGCCTCGTGGTCGCCGCGCTCGCGGGCGCCGGCTGGCTCAACGCCGCACGGCACGAGCAGGACGCCAACTTCGCCAGCCTGCTGGCCACCGCCGACCGCCTCGCCACGAGCGATCCCTCGCGCGCGGCCCAGCTCAACCTCATCGCTCACCGGCTGCGCCCGGACGACCTGCGCGCTCAAGGACGCATCCTGTCGACCCAGCAAATTCCGCATGCACAGGTCCGCCCCGGTCGGCACGGCGCGGTCTACTTCGTAGACCATAGCCCGGACGGGCACCTGCTGGCGACGGCCAGCGAGGCCGGCGTCGTGCAGCTGCAGGACCTCACCGATCCGGCGCTGCCGGTGCTCGACGAAGTGACCGCTGGCCCGAGCTGGATCTCCACCGCCCTGTTCCACCCTGCTCGGCCGCTGCTGGCCACGACCGGCAGCGACGCGGCCGTGCGGCTGTGGGACATCCACGACCCACGCGACGTCGTGCCCGCCCGCGACCCCGTGCCCATCGGGCACGAGGAGATCTCCCAGCTCGCCTGGTCACCGGATGGCCGGCTGCTGGTGAGCGCGAACGGCGACCACACCTTGTCTGTCCTCGACCTCGACGGCCCGGCCGCGACGCCGCAGCCCATGCCCGCCGTGGTTGCGCTGCCCGGACACGGCATCGTGCGGGCGGTGGTCTTTTCCAGTGCTGGCGACCTCGCCGCCGCGGCCGGCGACGACGGCCAGCTCGTGCTCCTGCGCACCAGCCCAGGTCAGCTCCCCACCGTGGTCGACACTGCCGCGGCGCACGCCGGTCCGGTCCAGAGCCTCGCGTTCAGCCCGGACGGCAGCGTTCTGGTGACTGGCAGCGCGGACAAGACGGCCCGGCTCTGGTCGGTGGCCGGGGGAATGCTCGCCCCGGTGGGGGAGCCCCTGTCCGGGCACACCGCCACGGTCTGGTCGATGGCCTGGCGTGACCCGGCCACCCTGATCACCGCATCCAAGGACGGCGCCGCGCGCATCTGGAACCTCGCCAACCGCGACCTGCCCTCGGTGATCCGGACCATGCCCACGGCCACCGGCGGGGTCCTCGCCATCTCCCTCGCCCCGGACGGCCGGCGGCTGGTCGGCGGCGGGCAGGACGGCAGCACTCTGCTCTGGGACCTGCCGTCGAGCATCCTGGCCGACGACATCGCCCGCGTGTACGCCCTCGCGCTCAGCCCCGACCGGCGCTGGCTGGCCACGGCCGCCGGGTCGACGACCGTGCGGCTGTGGGACCTTCGCGAGCCGACAAGGCCGGTCCGGGCCGGCCCTCTCGACATCGGCGCCACCGCCTTCACCAAGAACGCGATGGCCTGGAGCGGCGACGGGCGCACCCTCGTCACCCAGGGCGGCGGGGCGCCGCTGCGGATCTGGGGCGTCTCCGACACCGGCGCGGTCAGGCTGGTGGCGACCGTCGCGCAGCAGACCGGCTACTCCGCCGCCGTGGCGATCAGTCCGGACGGGGGCTACCTCGTCACCGGCGCGGGCAACAGCCTCGCCGTTTATGACATCCGTGACCGTGCCCGCCCCGTCCGGCTGCCGGGTCCGCCGCCCGTTCACCGCTCGTATCTGACCGCGGCGATGTTCACCCGTGACGGCTCGGTCCTCGTCACAACCTCCAGCGACGGGACTGCACGAGCATGGGACCTCACCGATCCGCACCGCATCACCCCACTCACCGAGGCGCACGACTTCGGTGCGGGACAGATCTTCGCCGCCGCGCTCAGCCCCGACAACCGAACCCTGGCCGTCGCCGGCATCGACAACACCGTCCGGTTCTGGGACCGCACCAACTTCACTGCGACGCCCACGACCCTCAGCGGCTTTGACGCCCCGCCGACCACGCTGGCGTGGAGTCCCGACGGCACACGACTGGCCACCGGCGGCACCGACCAAATCGTCCGCGTGTGGCGGGACCCGACCAGCCCGGTGGCGGCCGCCGCATCGCTGACCGGCCACACCGGCCCCGTGAACACGGTCATCTGGGGTGACGAGCACACCCTGGTCAGCTCGGGAGAGGATCAGCTCGTCCTGGTGTGGAACCTCGATCTCAGCGCGCAGAAGCAGCGTCTGTGCGCGACCACGCACGGCGCGTACCCGCCGCGACGGAAGGACGAGCAAATGCCCCCGTTCCCGTCCGGGCCGCCCTGTCCTACGGCGTGATCAGTGCTGCCCTGGCTGGGGCAGGGGGTTTAGGCGCCGGCGAGCAACCGGGCGTGCGCGGCGAGCTCCAGCAGGGTCGAAGGCAGCGCGGCGAGGTCAAAATGCGTGCGCACGGCGGCCTCGTTCGCGTCGAGCAGTCGCCTCAACGCCTCCGGGCGCTCCGCCAGCCTCACCACGGCGGCGGCCGCGGTGAGGTCGTAGGTCGTGACGCCGAAGGACTGGATCTCCGCGAGGATCGGGTAGGGGCCGGCCACGACGATCCGGCGGGCCGCGGCGGCCTCCACCACCGGAAGGCCCCAGCCCTCCCAGGTGGAGGACAAGACGACGAGATCGGCTGCGGCGTAGAGGTCGGCCTGGTGCTCGACGTGGCCGCGGACGAGGCCCGGCGCGTCCGCAAGCGCGGCGGCCACCGCGTCCGGTGGACGGGCCATGTCGTCGGTCAGCCAGTACCGGACGCGCTGACCTGGGCGCTGACCCGGCGACCGATCCAGCCGTGCGGCGAGTTCGCGGGCAAACCGGACCGCGCCCGGGATGTTCTTGCTCGGGCCGTCGGCGCGTGCCGGGTGCGTGACGAGGATATCGTCGCGCTCGACGCCCAGCTCGGCCCGGGTCCGCTCCCGCGCCCCACCGCGCAGGCCGTCGACGTCGACGCTGTTGTGCACTACCCGCAGCGCGCCGGCCTCGGCCAGGTGCGGCCAGCGCCGGGCGAAGTCGCCACGAGTGCGGTCGTTAATCAGGACGTGCAGGTGGCGGGCGTCGTGCAGTGGCACGGCGTCATCGGTCACCGGCCGCAACGGGGCGCCCTGCCACGGCGGGTCGTGATGGCGCAGCACGACGGGCACGCCTGCGGCGAGGGCGTGTTCCTCCCAGGCCCGGGCGGCCAGCGGAGCGCTGAACAGGGTACCCGCGTTGTCGAGCACCACCAGGTCGTGGGTGCCGCACAGCCGGTGAACGGTCTCGTGATCCACCGGCGGCGGCTCGCCGCCGGGGCGGTCGGCCCACATGCCGCGCACGACGACGTCACCCGGCACGTCGTCAACGAACAGGCCACCGGCCCGGGTGACCGGCCAGCCCAGCTCGCCGAACCCCATGCGCCACTTGCTGGCCTCCCGGGCGACGCCGTTGTACCCGCCGAATCGGTGGGTCACCAGGCACACCCGCGTCGTCACGACGTGACCTGCGGCCCGGGGACTCGCAGTGAGGCGATGTCACCGATGGTCTCGACGCTGGAGTGGTAACCCGGCTCGTAGTGGTCCGGATCCTCATTGCCCGCCACCTGCATCTGGCAGGAGATCGCCTCCACCGGGTAGCCGGTCTTCAACCGGCCGCACAATTCGTGGTTGAGCGTCTCCCAGTACGGGGTCTTCGATAGGTCCGCGGTTCTCAGGAACTCCAGAGCCGCAGTGCGCAACTTGCGGTAGTCCGGGATCTCGCCCTCCGCGAGACCCCAGATGTATCGGTAGTGGAAAAACAGGTTGAGCCGCTGGCCGCCCTGGTTGGGTGTCGTGACACCGAGGACCTCGAACATGAACTCGCGGCGGTGTTCACCAGCCGCCGCGTCGCCGCCCAGCGACCCTCCGCCGGCCAGGGCGTACCCGGCGGCACCAAGCCCGGCGGCAACGATCATCCCGAGCAGCAACGCCAGGGTTCCGACTACTAGACGGCTTCCCCGCGCACTCGACTCGGAATCTATTGCTGCCGTCGCGCTCGACCGCTCCAGTTCGACATCGGCCATGGCACGCCTTCCCCCTATCCCAACCGATACCACCACGGACGCCTCGCCACTGCCGCCCTATCCGGGAGCAGGCTAGGCCGAGCTTGACGTTGCGTGATCCTCGCCGCGCGGGTTTGCGGCGAAGGATGGCTGGTCAGGGGAGCAGGACCAGTTGTCCGCTGCGGACTACGGCCGGGCCACCGCGAGGCGGGAGACGCCGCCGCGCTCAACGCCGCCGCGCTGGCCGCCGCGTCCGACCCATCCGACGAGCCACCGCCACCTGGTTGCCGAATGACTGCCGCGCGGCTGAGGACCGCGCAACGCGCAAACCTGGACTCCACGCGCCCCGGGATCAGCGCGTTCTGAGCGTTTTGAGCAGGGCTAGAGCCTGTCCTTTGGATCATGGGACGGGTCGCGGAGCCAGATTCTGATCGAGGCGACATCGACTGTTCTGCGGAACACGAAGTCTCTCTTGTCGTAGCGGGTGGCGGCCGCGCGGTGGCCCTTGAGCTCGAACCTGCACCCCTCGGGGTTCGACGAGATCATGCCCAAGACCCTGGCCACCGCCACGGTCGACCGGCTGCTGCACCACGCCCACATCGTCGTCACCGACGGTGACAGCTACCGACTCGCGCAAGCCACCGCCGGCAAGGGGGTCACCGCCTTGAACTGACCGAACACGACCGAGGGCGGGGAAATATCTGGCCGCCGTCGGGG
This sequence comes from Planctomycetota bacterium, assembly GCA_029259635.1. Taxonomy (GTDB): domain Bacteria; phylum Planctomycetota; class UBA1135; order UBA1135; genus OFTM34. The sequence goes on from JAJDEU010000004.1 coordinate 36,684, forward strand.
AGAACCATCTGGCCACCAGCGGGGAGAACTACTGGCCGCCAGCGGGGAGAACGAACTGGCCCTTGACAGGCTCCAGCCGCACCCATTCCTGGTCGGTCAGATCATGACGATCGCGCACGAACAGGATCTACCGCATCCGCCGCCCTAGATCCACGGGACACGCTCTAGGCGAGGGCTAGGCGAGAGCCCGATACTCCTGAGCGATCCTCTCGACGAGTTCGGCAGCTTCGCTGCCAAAGACTGCGGCGTGCTCGAGGTGGGTGAAGACAGCCGCGAGGACGTCGGCGTCAGTCTGGCCCAGCAGCGCAGTGCCGGTGTGGGTGCCGATCTGGGCCATCCGCTCATCTACGCGGTACCCGCCGGCGGGCAGGTCATAGATGTGGAAGCCGTGCAGGGGCTGGACAGCCACCGGGGTCATTGACGGGATCACACCGACGCGGACATGAGGACCAGCCCGGCGGATCATGCCGGCGATGTGATCCATCTGGTCGGCCATCACCGTGCCGCCGGCGAAGTTCCAGCGTAACGCCCCTTCTGTGTGGATAAGCGTCCATTCCCGAGTCGACCCGTCAAGTAACGCGCGACCGCGAGCTAGCCTGACCTCAACGGCCTGCTCGGCTTCGGCGGCATCGTATTCGTGCCAGACCGCTCGCGCGTACGACTCGGTCTGCAAAACGCCAAGCACCGTGCTGGGATGAAAGGACCGCACCCCCTCGGACTGGTCCTCAATGTCGCGGATGCGTTGCTGGAAATGCCAGCTTCCTTGCGCCAGCACCGCTCGTGCGCGGACCGTCTCAGGGCGAATGGCCGACGCCATTGCAACCACGCGCTCCCGGGTACCCGGGTCCGCGCCGTACACCTGCAGCAGTACCGGGAGATACCCCTCAGGATCTGGGACGGACCGACCTCTCTCGGCGCGGGACAGCTCCGCCTGGGAAAATTTGATCGTAGGGTCGATGGCCTTCAGTGCGTCGACAACCTGGGTCTGTCGCAGTCCCGCGTCGCGACGCAGCGCGGACAGCGCCCGGGACAGCGCTGTACCCCGGCCTGCATGGTCCGCGCCCGTCATCGACTGGTCAGGCCGCCTTCCGCGTTGCGCGGTGATGCTCGGGGTGGCGGTCCCACCACGAGTAGAACGGCTCAGCCGCCGCCCACAGAGCATCGCGGGCCCGTAGGTACGGGCCGGCGTCCCCCGCGAGATCGGCGCCAAGGTAGCGGCCCACATCGTCGTAGTGCATTCGTGCGGCTGTGGTCCCATCCACCAGCCAAAAGTCGTGGGCAGGAAGATCGGCAGGCAGCGCCGCCGCCGAGAGGTCGAGGATGCGGCACTCGTCGCCTGCTGCGGTGTTGTACGCGTATCCCCACTCGCACGCGTACCGCTCGTAGTCCGACAGTGGCGGCTGAATCAAGCGGACTCGATGCCAGTGCACCCCCCGCGCGGACTCCCCACGCAGCAGATCCAGCCATCCCTGCTTGCGGGTCATCGTGGGGCCGGGAAGGCCCTGGACGTACCGCTCGTAGTCTCCTCCGTCGCTGGACACCATGTACCGACGCAGGCCTTCCCACCGAAACACGCTGCCGCCGGCCCGGGCACCCATGAGTAGCTCGCCGAGCTGCTTCTCGTCCAACATCGTCGCTCCTCCGGCTCCTAGGCGATGTGGTTGGGGACCCTGCCGACCTGCTCGCCTGGCCCAGCATGCGGGGCCAGGGCGGTGGCGATCTCCGGGTCCAGATCGGTTGTGAACACGTAGTAGGTGTGGTCTGGGTCAGACGCCACCCGGATCTTCTTCGGGCAGGTCGGGCCTTCCGAGCAGGGACCCTCCGGGCCTGCGATCACGGTGTAGTCGACGGCCATGTGTGCCTCCTCAGCAGCGTGGACGCCACCGAGTGTCCTGGGGGAACCGAAGTCTAGTCAACAGGCTGCTGAATAGCCCTTCTGGGTGGATCAGACAGGTACGAGGTTGATTCTATCCCGCACGGTGCTGGATATTGTCATGGTTGGCCGCGCCGGAGCCTCCTCGGCACTGAACGAACCGGCGGGGCCAACACCCAGAACCCCACTGCGGGACACATCGCGGATCCCAACGCGGCGGCGAGGCTAACCGAGGAGGCCCGGCGGATGCGACCCGCCGAGGCCTCGATGACCAGAAGAGCCAGTGAGAGGAGTTCCGGGCGATGACCAGACTACGAGTGGTTGGGAGCGCGGCACGGCGGGGTCGGGAGGCCGCGCTGGAGAGGAAGCGCCGCAACGCCGACCGCGACCAGTGGCACGGCGCCGAAACGCTCTCCGAGCTGGGCGAGGTGACCGCCCGCTGGTTGGAGGGCGACATCGTCCACAACCCCAGCTACAACGGGCGCCCCGACCCGGAGATCGACGTGATCGCGGCCCCGCTGGCGGCGGCGAACCGGTCAGGGTTCGTCACCGGCGGGTCGCAGCCCGGTGGTACGTGGGATGGATGGGTGCAGCGGGCGGCGGTCGACGGGTTCGCCGACGACGCCACACGGGAGCGGCTACTCGAGGTCGCGACGCGGCACGGGCTGACGTGTATCTCCCACAAGGCGCCGATGCTGCGCACCGACTACGGCCTCACCGAGACGGTCACCGTTACGCGCCTCAGGCCCGGTGACGACCCTGAGGTGTGGAATCCGCACACCAACTTCGGGGCGGCGTTGTCGCGGTACACGGTCCGCGACGGCCTGATCATCACAGCGAATGAGGATGTCCTCGACGAGGCCGCCGAGGTGTGGCAGGTCACCCTGATGGATCCCGATTGGGGCTCCAACGCCAGCCTCGTCGCCGCCCTTGACGAGTTCTCCGGGCGCACCTCGGACGGGCCCACCTCGCTGTTCTCGCACGAGCAGGTGGTGGAGCACGCCACCTGGAAGGACGCCGACGGCCAGCCGCAGCGGGGCGTCATCCGCTGGGCCGACCCCCTCGCGGCAGAACCGCCCGCGCTGGAAGTTGCGTGGGACGGCTGCCCCGACGCGTTCGACGACCTTGACCGGGTTGCCGCCGACCTGCGCCCGTACGTGCCGCCCGGCCTGCCTGTGATGACCCGGCCCGCCAGTTGCTCGGAGGTTGCTGTGTCCCTCACCGCGTTCGGATACGCAGACGGCGCGGAGGTCCAGCACATGTCGTGGACCGACCCGGCTGGACGGCCGCTGAGGGGCAAGGTGCGAGTTCTCCCCCTGACCCCGGATGAGCGGGCGGAGGGGGGCTACGCCGAAGCCGAAGTGCGTTGGGTGGGAGCCGCGTTCCCCACGGAACTCGACTCCGACACCGCCAAGGATCTCCGCCCCCTCGCCCCGGCCCCGGCCTCGCCGACCGCTGAGCAGATCGCCGAGATGCGCGACTGGATCAGCGACTGCACCTGGGGAGACCTCGACCCCGAAGAAATCGACGACCTCCCGGACGAGGCCGTCGTGCGTGGTGTCGACACCCACTACGACGGCGGGGTCGCCGGGTTCCTGGCCGACCTCAACCCGCCACCACCGCGCCAGGCCCCGGGAGCGACTCCGCTGCCGGCCGGGCAGGTCTGATGGCTGCCACGGCGGTACGGGATGCGCTGACGGAAAGTGTCGACGCGGAGAGGCTGGAGTGCGCAGCGCACGAGGTCGCCCACGGCCTGTGTTGGGACGCTGGCGGATTCGCCGTCGACGAGATCGTGATCCGCACCGGCTGGTTCGGCGGCATCGGGGACGCCTACTGCAACCTCCGCGAGCTGGACCGCTATGCCCGGCCAGGCTGGTTTCAGGCGAGGCCGTACGTCGTGTCCGGGCGGAGCCGCCTGTACATCGCCGACGGGCACCACCGGATCATCGCGGCGCCCCTACTCCGCGTCGAACGTGTAGGTGAGCTCGTACCGTTCACCGATCGCGACGACCTGATTGACCTCCGCCGGCCGGGTGGCGGTGCGGGCAACCCGAGTGATGGCGAAGACCGGGTCACCGGCATTGATGTTCAGCCGGGCGGCTTGCTCGGTGGTGGCGCGGCCGATGCGCACGGTCTCCTCGAAGTGATCGAGCCGATGCCCGGCCTTCTCCAGGAGGGCGTAGAGGCCGCCGGGTCCGGTGTCGCGGGACTCGATCGCCGTGTTCTCGGTCAGATCGCGCGGCAGCCAGCTCGTAGCCAGCTGCACCGGCGCGTCGTCGGCGAACATGACGCGATCGCGCACGAGGACCTCGGTGCCGGGGTCGAGGTCGAGCGCCTGCGCGACAGCGGCGGTGGCAGGCTCTATGCGGATGTCCACCTCGGTCCTAGCGGTCCAGCCGCCGGCGTGAGCATCAGACATGAATGTGCCCCGGCCGTCCTGGCGCTCGTCCCGGTGGAGGCGTTGGCGGGTCATCCGCAGGATCGTCGGCGGCTGGCGCACGTACCAACCCGAGCCGGTACGGCCATCCGCCAGGCCCTCGGCGATCAGCTCCTTCACCGCGTTCACCGCGGTCCAGCCCGAGCACCCGAAGCGCTCCACCATCTCCGACCGGCTCGGCAGGCGAGCACCTGGCGGGTACTCGCCGCGCACGATCGCGGCCCGCAGCTCCTCGGCGAGCTTCCGGGCGGTCATGCGCTCCTGCGCCACCGCCACACCGTACCTGTCTGCACAGATTCCACGAACGGACGCAACCGAAGTCTCTTGCCAACCTGTGCGCACAGGTGGCAGGCTACCTGTGCGCACAGGTTCGAGGGTGGGGGACCCGCGCACACAAGTGAGGCCCCGGCGGACGCAACCCGCCGAGGCCTCGGTGACCGCAGGAACAGGAAAGGGGTCCAACGGCCATGACCAGACTACGAGTAGTGGGGCGGCGTACACCACGTGGCTCGACGCTTCCCGGCGCCGCGCAGACCGCGCTGGACGTCCTCCCAGCAGGCGGGCAGCAGTTGTCTGCCACGCAGGTCCAGGCGTTCCTGAACGCCTCCGGCTACGTCCAACACGGCCCGGAGAGCCTGCGGCGGGTGATCGCCTCCGACGGGATCTGCCGAGACGCCGTGGACCCCGAGGAGTGGTTCCCGCTGCAGGACGAGGCCCGGTGCCCGGCGGATCACCCGCTGCGCGCCGAGGTGCGTGAGCTGGCCGCGACGATGTGCTGGGGCTGCCCGGTGCGTGGCGCGTGCTTGGCCCTGGCGCTGTCGGCCGCCGATGGGAACGCCGGGATCTGGGGCGGCCTGGGCTCCCAGGATCGGGCCGAGCTGCGACCGATGTGGGACACACTGCGTGCCCGCCTGGGCGCCGACGACGCCGCGCACGACGAGCAGCGGGCCGAGCGCACGGCAGGTGCGGCATGAACGCGGCAATCTGCGCCAACCCGGCATGCCACAAGCCCATTGACCTCGCCGCAGCCCACGTGACGATCAGCCGCAGCATCGAGATCGAGGTTGAGGGCACAGTGACCGTCGCGGAATCCGAGGTACTGCACCGTCACCACCCGGCGTGCTTCGAGCAGGAGATCGCGCGAGCGCCCCGCAGGGTGCTCGTCGCCACCGGGGCGGGGCGCGACTGATGACCACCAGCATTGTGGGCGCCGACCGCCGATTCGTCGATCCGCTGGATCTGATCTGCCCGGGCTGCACCCGCCCGGTACAGCCCGAGCCGCCGGGTTGCTGGCCCGCCGAGGACGGCCTCCCGCGACCGGAGTGGTCGCACCTGGACGGCTCCGCCTTGTGCTGGCAGCTGTCCGGCGCGCTCGCCGAGCCGGTCGTGCGCGTGCGGCGCGCCCTGGGCGGAGTCAGCGGAGGTGGCGGCAGATGATCGAAACCAAGTTGGAGTCGACGACCACCTACTACACGGTGACGGGGCTCGGCCCGATGTGCGGCGGTCGCCGGTGTGGCATGCCGATCCGGTTCCTGCCCACCGAGGCGGCGATCAACTGCGGGTACCTCGGGGGGGACGGCCAGATCGACGCGGTAGTGACCGGGCCCGTGGTCAACCGGCGGGGACAGCGTCGAGTGAGTCGCCCGGGTGGGTTGCTGTTCGACGGCCCGGTCGAGGACTGGCCGCAGTGGCTGCGCGATCTGGCCGTGTACGGCCAGATTCCGCCAGCGCGGACGGCCGGTGCTGAGCGTGCCTAGCCGGAACACAAGGGGGCGCGCACGGCAGCGGCGCCGCCATCGCGAAGTAGCCCCCCAGCCGGGACTCGCCCTGAGCGTCGCGGCCGCGCTCGTCGCGCTCACCTCCTGCGCCCCGATCCCGGCGGCGCAGGCTATGACCGCCGGCTCGGCGCCCTTGAGTACGCAGGCCGTGGTGGCCCTCGGCGGGCTGGCGGTGAAGGGCCGGGCGCCGAGGACCGGATACAGCCGCAACCAGTTCGGCGGCGGCTGGCGAGACCCTGACGGCAACGGCTGCAACGCCCGCCAGGACACCCTCGCCCGCCAGGCCGTTGCTGGCACCCAGCGCAGCTCCGGTACGCACCGCTGCGTCACCTCAGCGGCCATCCTCGACCCGTACACGGGGGCACAGGTGCCCTCGACCGGCGCCGACATCGACCACGTCGTCGCCGAGGGCGACGCCTGGCAGACCGGAGCCCAGCAGCTCACCCGCACGCAACGCACCGCGTTCGCCAACGACCCACTCGGGCTGATCGCCACCGCCGCCCACCTCAACCGCGGCAAGGGCGACTCGAACGCGGCGAGCTGGTTACCGCCGCTCAAGACCTACCGCTGCGCCTACGTAGCCCGCCAGATCGCGATCAAACGCAAATACCGGCTGTGGGTCACCGCACCCGAACGCGACGCGATGAACCGCGTCCTGACCACCTGCCCGCACCAAACGCTCCCAGCCGGAGGCCATTGATGAACCAGGACAACACCTCCCGCAAGCGGTGGCCACTGCTCGTGCTCGCCGCCCCGGCGGCCGTCGCGATCTGGTCCGGATGGGTCGGGCTCGGGCAGATGTCCGGCTTCGGCGTCGTCCACCCGCTACCCGGGATCGCCGACGAGCTCACGCTCAACTCGGCGATCACCCTGCCGATCGGAGTCGAGGCCTACGCCTCGCTCGCGTTGGGCACCTGGCTGTCCCCACGGCCGATGCCCGCCCGCGCGCGGCGGTTCGCCGCATGGTCAGCGCTGATCTCCCTCGGGCTGGGACTGCTGGGACAGGTCATCTACCACCTACTCACCGCCGCCGGCTGGGACAAAGCCCCCACTCCGGTCGTGGTGTTCGTGGCCTGCCTGCCCGTGCTCGTCCTGGGCGCCGGGGCCACCCTGCACCACCTCCTCGGCGAGGCCCCGGCAGCTGGCGGGGAGACCGCCAGCGCCGAGGCAGCGTCTCCAGGCCGCGCAGAAGACAACGAGGACGCCGGTGAAGACCCGGCAGGTCGCGGGGCCGCGCTGGTCACAGATGCGACCTCCCCGGCCGCCGCCGCGCGCGTGGACGTCGCCGCCGGCCTCGAACCGGCCACGGGTGACGGCGTCGGCTCAGTGACGGTGGACGTGTCCGATCTGCTCGAACCCGGCCGCGAGGTCGCGGCAGGGCTGGATGCAGCCGGGGACAAACTGACCCGCCGCGCACTGGTCGAAGGGCTGCGCGAGCAAGGCCTGTCCTGCGGCACCGACCGGGCCACCGCGCTGCTCGCGGCGCTGCGCGGCGAGCGCACCGACCACATCGGCCACCTCGAGGTTGTCGGCTGATGGCCGGGCACCGCAGAACCCTCGGCGAGCGCTCACCGGACGGATCACCACCACCGACCGCCGCCGAACGCGGCGCGGCGGCCGTGAAGGTCAAGCTGCAGGCCCGCTACGCCGAGGCGTCCGACGCACGAGCCCGGGTCGCCGTGGCCGTCGACTACGTGCGCGCCGCCGCCGCACGCGCCCGCCGGGTCGACCCGACCCGCACCGAACACCTGCTGGAGGAGGCGGTGCGGCGGCTGCTGCGCACCGGGGACGAGCTGCTGGCCATCACCACACGAGGAGGATCCCGATGAGCACAACCACACCCGCCACCGGGGACCGCGCGGGCCCGAACCACCCCAGACCGGCCGAGCTGCCGCCCGGCCCCACCCGAGGCACGCTCACCGAACGGATGCGCCACGGCATCGCCGAAACCGTGCGCAACGTCCGGTTCATCACCGACCGGCCGCCGTGCCTGATCGAGCACCTCAACTACGCCCGACGCGGGGAATGGAGCGAGGAACGTGAGGGCCCGGCCCGCCTGCTCGCCGAGGTGTACGCCTGGCTCGTCGCGATGCCGATCTCCGTCGTTGCCTACTTGATCGCCTGGTGCGCGGCCCGCCCCGGCCGGGTCCTCACCGCACTCGGGCTGTGGGTGGCGATCGCCAGCGCCCTCGCCCGGGTCCCCTTCGTGGGCGCGATCATCCCGAGCTGGAGCCACTGGTGACCGGCCAGGCGGTCGCCGGGGCCGGGTTGGTCGCGCTCGTGGCCGTGCTCGCAGGGACATGGCTGCGCTGGCACCGCGAAGCACCCAAGACCACCGCCGGCCTCTTCGCCACCGCCGGACTCGCCGTCGGTGACGTACTCGGCAGGCTCATCGCGGCCGCGCTGGCGAAGCTCCCGCCCACCCCGGCAGGGCTGTGGCTCTCACTGCTCCTGGCGGGCGTCCTCATCGCCGCGACCGTGGAGCTGGTCGTGAAAGGCATGTGGCCCCGGCGGGCCCGACCCCGCCACTGGCACCCCTGGCTGGCCCTCGCCCTGCCCACCATCGCAATCGGCATCGGCGCACCGCTGATCGGGCCGCTGATGAGTGGCCTTGCCGCCGGAATCGGCGGTATCGGCACCGCCGTCATCCACACCGCCGCGACATCCCCCGCGACCACAACCCACAACCCGAGGAAGGAGTAAGTCGATGGAGCTGATGATCCTGTTTGCCCTAGCGGTCTGGGCGTCGGCCGGACCCGTCGGCCACATGCGCAAGACCGAGCCGTTGCGCATCGCCGCCCGCCGCCAGTACAGCGCCCAGGCCCACGAGCGGCGGATGGCCCGAGTCGGCCGCCGAGGCGGGCGGCCCACAATCGCGGAAGCGATGAGTATCCGCATCGCCGAGCGCATCACCAACCCGCGCGGCGGACCCGCCCGCACCGCGCTCACCGAGTGGTGGGCCGACTCCTGGCTCTGGGCCACCGAGCGTCGACGCTGGCGCCACGCCCGCGCCGCCGTAGGCCAGCTACGACGCCAACGGGCCGCCCGGGCGGCCAAGCAGTGGGTGGCCGCCCGGTGGGCGCAGCGACGCGCTCAGGGCGCCCCCAAACGGCCGCGGAACGACCCCTGGGCCCGGGCCCGCACCCACCAGCCAGGGTTCACCACGGCCGAGGCAAGCCGGCCATGGCCATCGGGCGGCGACGAGGACATCGTCGATGCCGAACTCGTCGAGGAGGAGGACAACCAGCCCGCACAACCCTCCGGGCCTGGTGACAACCCGCGCCAGGCCACGGCCGGTACAGCCGGGGCAACGCCAACGGAGAGCACCGGCGCGGACGGCCCAAGACAGCCGGTACAGCCCAGCGACAACACATCCGGCAACGACAGATCCGACAACCCGACAGCCGAGAGCGACGACCTCGCCTCAGTCCACCCCATCCGACCCACCACCGACCACCAACCCACCAGGAAGGGCACTGTCATGACCATCCAGACCAGCGGAGAAACCCTCGACCCGGCCGCCGGCCGCGCCTTCGTCGACTCGGTCCGCCAGTCGACCGAACAGATCCGCAGCCAGGTTGAGCTCTCCCAAGCAACCCTCACCAGCCGGGGCATCAGCGGCGAGCCGATCGAACACCTGGCGGCGGTACAGGAAGCGTTGAGCATGGTCGTGGCCACCTGCGAGCGAGTCATCCCCCACTTCGAGCGGCACCTCGGGATCCAGGACCAGGTCATGGCCGACCCGACGCTGGTCGGCGCGGTCCAGAACACCTACATCGGGCAGCGCTCCTAACCAAGGCAAGCCTGCCCCCCCAGGGTGGGCGCCCGCCCTCGCGGGCGGGTGCCCACCACAACATCACCGACACCCACACGAGGAGGAGGCAGAAGTGGTAGTCAGGCGATCCGCGAACGCAGACACACAGGTACTCGCCGAGCTGGCCCGCCACCTCGTCGCCGCCTCTCAGACAGCGGCCGCCGCGACCGCCCAGGCCGCCCGGCCGCCGGCGGCCACGATCGCGAGACGCGACACCGCCGAGATCGCCCGGGCACGGGCCAGCTGGGACCGCTCCATGCGCATCCAAGCCGGACACCACGCCCGCCGCCTGCCCTACCTGGCCACCGCCGCCACCTACGGCGCCGGTTGGGGTGCCTTCGGTATCGCCGAGCTGGCCGAGGTCGCCGCCGGGCCGGCCGGCCACAACGGGGCCGTCGCCGGCATCGTCGGGCTGTGCGCGGCCGCGAGCGGAGTCCTACGGATCACCTACCGCCACGGCATCGCCCCACGCTGGCGGGCCCGCTGGTGGACCGCCGCGGCCGCCGCCAGCGGCTGGGTCAGCGTCGCGGCCGCCACCGGCCCCCACACCTGGTCCATGACCGCCGCGCTGGCCGCCGGAGCAACAGCAATCGCCGCCGGCTGGCAACGCGCCCACGCCGTCCCCAACCCCAGCGAGCAGCCCGCACCCGCGCCAGCACCGGTCATCGAGACCACCGACGAGGCCGACCTCGGCGCGATCCTGGCCGAACGCTGGGCCGACCACATCGGCGCCAAAGACGGACCGCTGCCGGGGGCGATGCTCACCGGCCGCACCGACCTGCCCAACGTCATCCGCTGGATGGTGCAGACCCCGCCCGGGAAGTTCTCCTTCGACACCCTGCTCGGATCGCTGCCCCGGATCGCGGCCGGGCTGCGCCTCGGCCAAGCGAAAGTCGTGCTCGAACCGGACTCCGGCGACGAGTCCGTGGCCTGGCTGTCCGTGCTCACCCGCGACGAACTCGCCGAAGGCGTCCCCTACACCGGACCCCGATACTTCTCCGAGTCCGCCCGCGACGGGCGGATCCCGGCCGGACCACACGCCGATGGCACCGGCTGGGCCGACTACGCCGCCGTGGACGGCGTCGGCTGCCGCAACGGCCTGGTCACCGGCGAACCAGGCTCAGGCAAGTCCGCCTTCCTCGAGGTCATCGCCCTCGGCCTCACAGCCTCCGTCCGCTGGACAGTCCTGTTCGGCGACGGCGACCCCGGAGGAGGATCCTCACCCCTGCTCAACCGGCTCGCCCACTGGGCCGGCGCCGGGCCCGACGCCGCCCTGGCACAACTCACGGCAATCGAGGAGCTGCTGGAGCTGCGTACCGCGCTCAAAGCCACCCTCACCGCCGGGCCCGACGGCACACCCACCCCGATCACCGACCCCCGGCTGCAACTACCGCTGCGCGAGCTGCTGCCCAGTCCCGCCTTCCCCGGAGTCTGCTGGATCATCGACGAGCTCCACCGGCTCACCCAGGACGAGTGGCTCAAGAGCCAGAAATTCGGCGAGCGGCTGGAGAAGATCGCCCGGATCGGCCGCAAGTACGGCATCGTCATGCTCGCCGGCACCCAGTCCCTGCTGGCCGACGACTTCGGCGGAAACACCAAGCTGAGGGCCTACCTCGCCGCCCGCAACAACTTCGCCTTCCGCAACGGCAACAAATCCGAGCAGCACGTCGTCGCCGGGCTGAAGATCGCCCCAGCCGCGCTGCCCACCGGAGGCGGCTACGCCTTCTCCACCGGCACCGGCCGGATCTCGATGCTGCGCGTGGCCTGGGCCCGCGACCTGAGCCCCTACCTCACCGAGTTGACCGACACCACCCTCGATCCGGACAGCGACCGGATCCTCGCCGCGCACCGCCCGCCCGAGGCAGCCGATCCCGCCGTCCTCTACGCCGACGCCATGGCGGTCCTACGGGCGAAACGGACCGGGCACACCCACCACCCGGCCGGACCACCACCCGCCGCACCGCAGGCGCCGGACCACCCACACTCCCGTCCGGACCAGCTCGGAAACGGACCGGTCCAACCAGGCCTGGACGGCGTCATGATCCCGGCCGCACTCACCGTGCACAACGTCATCCCGATCCGCCCCCGACCCACCACCGTCGGTGGACCGGTCGAGACCGGCCACCACAGCGAGGACACGGCGGCCGCGCTCAGCGACACCCAGCGATGCGTCTACGACGCGCTGAACAGCCTCGGTTGGAAACAACTCGTCCGGACCGGCCAGCTCGCCGACCTCACCGGCCTGCGCCCGCCGAGCGTGTCCAAAGCCCTCAACGTGCTCGTCGATCGCGGCCTAGCCGTCCGCAAAGGCCACGGCGAGTACCAAAGTGCCGCCGTCGCAGCCGAAGCCGCCGCCGCGACCAGCACAAACAACCCCACCCACGACGATGTGGGCGACGAGCTGGACGGCGAGGTCGGATGAGACGCCCCGGACGCGCCTACCTGGTCCTGGTCAACGAGCGTGCCGAAGCAGTGTTCGCCGACCGCGCCGAAGCCCGCGACTACGCCGACGAACACGGCGACTGGGCCCAGGTCCTCATGCTTCCCTGGTGGCCAGCCGGGGCCTGGCGCTACGGCATCGCCACCGCCAACGCACACCACACCCGTCACGAGGCCATCCCCGCCGAGGTACTCCACGCCCAACACCAGCACACCCGGATCAGCCGCCGCTGCGCCGGCGCCGGCCTAGACCGACTCCACGTCGAGGGCCAGACCCGCTACTACTGCCCCCACTGCCAGGACCGCATCTACTAGCCACACCCGGCCATCCGTCGCCCAGGAGGGTGAAACCCGTTGCCCGACATTTCCCGCCCACCCACCCCCGACCGCACAAGAAATTTCCCCATCGGGTACTCGCGCGTGCGCGCGCTGGCGCGCCTTGACCCTCAGCGGCCACCCCACCCGCTCCGAGGCGGGAAATTTCCCCGCCGGCATGCCGGCGACCGGACACGCCCCGGACGCAACATCACACCCGGGGGTGACGGGTCGGCGCGCCTCGCGAGTTCCCGCCGGACGAAACGGTAGACAGTTGCGCATGGAGCGGAAGAAGACCGGGCGACCTTCTAAGGGCGACCGCACGCGTATCGACACTCGCGTCCCGACGCCGCTCTACCTCGCGGCGAAATCCTGTGCTGAACGTCGCGGCATGACGCTCACCGACCTGGTCGGCGAGCTGCTCGCCGCCGAGGTCGGGCAGCCGTACCAGAACCAGGAGGGCCTGCCGCTGACCAAGGCCTCATAACGCGAATCGAGGCGGTCCCCTGGCCGGGGGACCGCCTCGATCAAAGTCGCTCCGCTCGGCATGCAGGCCGAGACGGTGCCGTAGCCCCGGCGAACCGGGACCTCAACCTCACCCACTCCAAGGATGGAGGCGCGCTTTCGCGTGCCCAGGATACCTCGTGCGCGCCTTCGGACGCGAGTCAACACACCCGAGCAGGCCACGCCCGGACCGGACTGGTGCACCGCCTGCTACGAAACGGGCCAGTACGCCCTGGCCATCACCACGACCGGGCTATGCAACTGCCACAGCCACACACCACACCGAGAGCACGACCGTGCGACCCCGGACCGCCGGCCCGGACCGGACCGCCGCCCAGACGGACGGCGGCTCTCGCCGACGCTGGTCCGGGCACGCGCTCGGCGCCGCGCCGCCGGACTCGCCCTCGGCCGCCGCCGAGCGGCCGCTCGGGTCCGGACCGGAGGACGGGCCCGTAGGACTGCCCTCGTCAAGGCGCTCCGGACCGAGCGCCAACTCGGGCCCGGTGCTGGTGCCCGGTTAGCAGCCGGGCCTTCCAGCCTCTACCTCCCACAGGACGGGAGGCGGACTTTCGCGTGCCCGCGATAACCCGTACCGAAGATCGAACGCGACCCCGACGCGGTGATGATGCCCCCGACTTCCCCCCAGGGTGGTGCTCGACTTGCTATGGCGGCGGCCTGTTCGTGGTCGCCGCGGATGCGGTGGCGGGCACGGTGTGCGCGCTGCATCTGGCCCGCCCGGAGGCCCCGACCCCGGATCCGGCCGATCGGTCGGCCGATGCGGCGCCGGCGCGGCGGCGACGTGAGGGTCCGCATCGGCGCCCACCCGGCCGGGCTGGCGGCCGCCGTCGGCGGGATGGCTGGTCACAGGCTCGTGGGGTGGCGCGGGCGGGCGGGCGGGAGCGGGCGGCCGCCCGCGTCGATGCCGGCCAGTTCGCCCCGCACCCGGGCTGGCGGAACTGGATCCCGCCGGACCGGCTGGTAGACCAGGCCGTCGTGCTGCGGCTGCTGGCCCGGCTGCTGGCCGGCCAGTCCTGGCGGGCGGATCGGCGCACCGCGTGGGAGGCGGTGCTGCGGCAGCTGGTGTACGCGGCCACCTGGCCACCCGACCCCACCCGACCCCGCGACGGCGCGCACCGCCACGCCGCCGGGCTGGTGACCGGCTGCAGCGCCGCGCAGCTGGCCGCCGCCGCCGGCCGATCGGCGCGCACGGTCTCCCGAGTCATCGCCTGGGCCATCGAGCAGGGTTTGCTGGTCGTGGTCGAGGAAGGCGCCTCAGCGGCCTTCCTGGGCTCGAAGGCGGGCCGCACCCCCACCTACGCCTTCTACCGCCCCCCCGGCCTGCAGGACCGCCCCCAGGACCCGATACCGGACGACGACAACGGCGACCAGGCGCCCGGGGCCGCACCGGATTCCGAACCGGCCGACCCCCCCACCACCAGCGTCGCCCCGACCAGCGAAAACCCCCTAAATGGCGACCTCCCCAGTAGTACTGATCCCAAACAGCCCTTGAACGACCGGCTCAAACCCGCTGACTCGCCCTCACCGGCCCGATGGCCCGTGTACGGGGTACCGACCACACCGGCGGAGCGGGATCGGGCCCTGAGCTGTCTGTTCCAGCGCATGGGTCTAGACGGCGGGGGGGTATCCAGGGTGCCCCGGTGGCGGGCCCGGGCCATGTTCGCGTCGTGGTGGGCCGCCGGGTGGTGCCCCGCCGCGCTGCTCTGGGCCATCGACCACCACCCCGACCGACCCGACCACCACCGAGGCGACGGCCTACGCGGCGCCCGCAACCCCCTGGCCGTCCTGGGCCACCGACTCGCCCCGTGGACTGGGCGCCGCCACCAACTGCCCGCCCCCCTGGCCGGCATCCCCGGCGACTACACCCAACCCACCGCCACCCCGGCCACCGGCCCGGCCCAGAACGGCTCATCGGCCCCGGCGGCGGGCCGCCACACCCCCGGTGGCCATACCCCCGGCCAGCGTGGTGAGCCCAGCCCCGAACGGATGGCCGCGATCGAGGCCTTCCGCGCCCAGCAACGCGCCCGCGGCGTACGACCAGCCCCGCCCCGGCGGCGCCGACCGACGAGCTCCCGGCAGCGCTGAGCGGCCGACGGCGCTCAACAGAGGCGGGGTCAGTTCCCGTCCGGGCCGGCGGCGGGGCCGCGCAGCTCGGTCAGGATCTCGCCGAGCTGGCCGGTCACGGTGTCGAGCTGCTGGGACTGGAGGCGCTGGTTGGCCTCGATCTGGTCGAGCCGGCCGCCATGGAGGTCAAGGGTCTGCCCGAGACCTCGAACCTCGCCCTCGAGACCTCGAACCTCAACCCTGGCCCGCCGAGGAGTAGGACACCACCCGCGCAGCGCCGGCGACCAACGCCGGCCACAGCCGGTTGACCAGCGCGAAGTGACCGAGGTGGTTGGTCGCGAACTGGCCCTCCCAGCCGGGCCTCACACGGGTCTCAGTCAATCCCCTGCGGAGCGGCCCTCGGATTCGAGCTGGTTGAAGACTCCCCAGCGCTGACTAACAGCGGGATGCAGAAGCGGTGGGTGGTTGTTCGGCCCCGTGGGAGCGCAGACGGGGATCCTGCTTGCCCGGGCTGATGGGGACGTCCAGGCCGCGACCGTCGGCAATCAGGTTGCCGGCCGCGTCGGGTTCTTCCTTCAGGTGGAGGATTTCGATGCTTCTTACGAGCGGATGAACGCCGCCGGGGTCGAGTTCGTGACCTCTCCTTGGACCGAGCCGTACGGCCGAGTGGCGGTATTCCGTGACATCGCGGGCAATAAGTGGGACCTGCTCGGTCCATCCTGATCACGGACGTGTCCTACCTTGCGGCTGGGGCCAGCTTCGGGAGTTCCGGGCCGAGGCTCCCGAGGGTGACACCGTGGTGGTGGCCTCGCTGGACCGGCTGGGCCGGTCGCTGTCCGAGGTGGTCCGAGTCGCCGATGACCTCCACCTTCGCGGCGTCGTGCTCAAGTCGATCAAGGAGAGCATCGACTACTCGACCAGCGTCGGCCGGATGCTGGCCGGCATCTTCGGCTCCCTGGCCGCCTACGAGCGAGAGCTGATCAATGAGCGGGCGGCCGAGGCGCGGGCAGCGGCGGCGGCGCGGGGTCGCCAGACCGGCCGGCCCTCGGCGCTCGACCCCGCCCAGCAGCGGCAGCTCCGCAGCCTGCACGCGGCCGGGGAGTCGGTGGCGGACCTCTGCCGGTCGTTCAAGGTCAGCCGCGCCACCGCGTACCGGGTGCTTAGGTCGGCCGCGCAGGTCTCGGTGTGAGCGAGGTCGGGTCGGGAGGCTTGGGCAAGCCGATCGAGTGGTCGTGGCGGCCGAATGCCGGGGCCACCGAAGCACTCAGATACCTGGGTCATAGGTTCAGTAACATGGCGAAACTCCCGCCCGCTGGTCGCCTCACTCTGTCGTGGGTCGGTAAGGACCGTGCTCTCCTGGGTACCGACGGCGGCGGATACGAGTGGGTAGATCGCAACGACCCGCGCGTGACGGAGATCCGGCTCCTCCAGTGCTCTGAGTCAGTCGGCGAACTACCTGGAGAGTCGCTGGCCAGCGGCAACATGCTGGTCGTTGGGG
Source organism: Planctomycetota bacterium (assembly GCA_029259635.1). GTDB lineage: Bacteria > Planctomycetota > UBA1135 > UBA1135 > OFTM34. The sequence goes on from JAJDEU010000004.1 coordinate 53,424, forward strand.
ACGCTTATGACGGGCTGAACGCTCTGGCCCGAATTCCCGAGTACGCGGACCATCTGCGCGGCAAGGTAAAGTTGATCTATATCGACCCGCCGTTCAACACCGGCCAGGCGTTCGCGCAGTACGACGATGCGCTGGAGCACTCGGTCTGGCTGACGATGATGCGCGACCGGTTACTCCTGCTCCGGGATCTTCTGGCGCCGAACGGTTCGCTGTGGGTCCACCTCGATGACGCCGAAATGGCGTACTGCCGGGTCCTGCTCGATGAAGTGTTCGGCCGGGGAAACTTCATAGCCAGCGTCGTCTGGCAGAAGATCCACGGCCGGAACAACTCCGCGCAGCACTTCTCGGCCGTGCACGACTACCTGCTCGTCTACGCCGCTGACCGCTCCCGATTCAAGCTCGGGCGAGTCGAGCGCACAGAACTCAGCGACTCGGACTTCTGGAACCCGGACAACGACTCACGAGGGCGCTGGCGACGCTCCGACCTCACTGCCTCGCACGCCTACGAGGACGGCCGCTATGAGGTGACCGGACCACATGGCGACGTGTTCACACCACGCGGCAACCGGTGGTGGTCTGTGTCGCCGCAGACCTTCGGCCAGCTTCGCGCGGACGATCGGCTGTGGTGGGGCAGGACCGGGCGGACGTTCCCGTTCCGCAAGCGGTTCGAGTCCGAGCTGGGTGGGCTGGTGCCGAACACGCTCTGGTCGCACGACGAGGTCGGCGATAACCGCGAAGCCAAGGCAGAGATCACCCGCCTGTTCGGTCGGGACGCCATCTTCTCTACGCCGAAGCCGGAACGGCTGCTCAAGCGGGTGATCAGCGTCGGGAGTGAGCCTGGCGATCTTGTGTTGGACTGTTTCGCCGGCTCGGGCACAACCGCGGCCGTCGCCCACAAGATGGGCCGCCGTTGGGTGACCATCGAGAAAGAGGGGTCCACGGTTGACGCGTTCACCCGGCCCCGCCTGGAGAAAGTCCTCGCCGGAGAGGACTCGGGCGGGGTCACCGCGTCGGTCGGCTGGGAGAAGGGCGGAGGCTTCCACATTCTGGAGGTCAGGCCCTCGCTCTACGAGGTAGTCGATGGACGGGCATTCTTGGCTGAATGGGCCACGAACGGCGCATTCGCCGAGGGAGTAGCCGCCCAGCTCGGGTTCCGCGTCGAGCACGACGCCCCGTTCTCGGGCCGGAAGGGGCGTACCCGGTTGGCCGTGATCGACGGCGTGATCGACGGCGACGTGGTGGGCGCCATCGTGTCTCGGCTCGGTGAGGGCGAGCGGACAGTGCTGGTGGGCAAAGGGGCCACCGCTGACGCTGCCGACGTGTTGAAGTCGTTGAGTCCAGGTTCTCGGCTGCGGAAGGCGCCGAGGGATCTGCTGAAGCCGGGAGTCGTGCGGTGAGCTGGCTGGAGCATGACATCGGCCTGATCGACGAGATCGCGTCCAGGATGGATCTTCGGGCACCGAACAAGGCGGCCCTCGGACGGATCATCGAGAACATCCACGCAGACGAGTTCCACGAGGTCGTGTGCGACCTCGCCACCGGGGTCGGGAAGACCTACCTCGCGTCGGCTCTCGTCGATTACCTGGCCGCCCAAGGAATCCGAAACGTCCTGATCGTCACCCCCGGCAAGACGATCCAGGACAAGACCATCGCCAACTTCAGCCCCGGCCACGCCAAGTACGTACCCGGTGCGGAACACGGGCCGCTGCTGGTCACCGCCGACAACTTCGCCCGAGGTCAGGTCGGCGATGCCCTCCACGAGCTGGACACCTTAAAGCTGTTCGTGTTCAACGTCCAGCAGCTCATCCGTCCCACCGCCAACACCTCGCGCCGAGTGCGCGAGATGGACGAATTCATCGGCGGAGACCTCTACTCCCACTTGCAGGCTGCCGACGATCTAGTCGTGATCGCCGACGAGCACCACGTCTACCGGGCGCAGGCGCGGGCGTTCTCCACCGCGATCCGCGACCTCGGACCGCGCGCGCTGGTCGGCCTCACCGCCACGCCAGACCCGGCCGACGAGGACAAGGTCATCTATCGCTACAGCTTGGCTGAGGCGATCGCGGACGGCCTGGTGAAGGTGCCGGTCATCGTCTACCGGCAGGACGGCCATAAGGACATCGAGACCCAGTTGGCCGACGCCTGCCACCTGCGTCGGATCAAGGCGGCCGCCTACTCGACCTGGGCGGAGGGAACCGGTCGCACCCCGGTGAATCCCGTCCTCTTCGTGGTCTGCCAGACCGTGCAAGACGCCAAGGAAACCGCCGACCTGCTCGCGGGTGAGCAGTACATCGGCAACCCATCGGCCGTGCTGGAGGTCACCAGCCAGTCCTCCGACCAGGCTCTGGCCGCCCTGGCGGCTGTTGAGGAGACGGACTCGCCCATCCGCGCGGTCGTGAGTGTGGACATGCTCCGGGAAGGGTGGGACGTCAAGAACATCGGCGTGATCGTCGCACTGCGTCGACTCGCCTCCCAGGCTCTCACCGAGCAGATCCTCGGCCGCGGTCTTCGGCTGCCGTACGGCCAACGGGTCGGCGTTCCCATGATCGACCAGGTCGACGTTGTGGCGCACGACAGCTACAAGCGCCTCTTGGAGCAGAAGGACGCTCTGATCCAGAAGGTCGTTCCCACCGGCGACAGTGCCGCCACGGGTGAGCCGCTCGAACCCGCGCCCGCCCAGGCGGCAAGGCAGGACGCTGCCTCGCACTTCGAGGAGCAGACCGAACAGGGGGCGCTCCGCCTGATCACCCCGGCTCGCACGATCGACGGTGAACAAGTCGACGGGGCTGCCGCGCTGATCTTGCAGGAGTTCGGAGCTGCCGAGGCCCAGGGTGAAAGGGACGCTGCGGAGTACCGGATTCTCCAGAGTGTGCCAAGGGCTCCGAAGATCACCTTCCCTCGTCGTGAGCAGGAAGTGCTGCCGGTTCGCTTCAGTCTGTCGTTGGTCTCGGACGTCGATGCTCGGGCGGCGGGGGCCGGCTTCGCGCAGGAAATCAAGATCACGCTTGTGCGCGACGCATTGACGGCCACCCGCACGCTCGATGGCAGCGTGCAGGTCCGCCGCGAAGCGCAGGAAACAAGCGTGGCGACCCAGGCGTGGCTCCCGCTTGCCCAGGTCAGGACGGATCTCGAATCACGCGTTCTTGGGCTGGGATTGGTAGAGGAGTCGCTGCCGGAGTTCAACGCCGCTCGCCGAGTGGTCCGAGCCTTCCTCGCCGGAGCCGGAGCCGGCGAGGGCAGCGAGGTGAGCTGGGGTGCCGAACGAGCACATCAGGCGTTGCAGGGCATCGACGCCCTGATTCGGCAGCGCTATAACACCCGCCGCTTGCAGCCGCAGTACGCCTTTCGGCCGGTGACGCTGCCGGTCGAGCCACGCCCAATGCCGACCGACGTGCTGGACCGGTATGACCCCTTCGAGCGTGGTCGTTGGTACGCCGGCTGGCGTCGATCTATCCTGCCGGTCGCCTCTTTCGACGCGAAGACGACCGAGTACGCCCTGGCCAACATCCTGGACAGCGCGGCGGGCATCGCCTGGTGGCTGCGCCTGCTCACCACCGACCCGGCTTACGTCGAGCTGGACACCGGAGGCCGCTACTACCCCGACTTCATCGCGGTGGACACCCAAGGCGTGCACTGGCTGATCGAGGGCAAGGCCGACCGCGACATGGGCAGTCGGGACGTTGAGGCCAAGCGGGCGGCTGCCGAGGAGTGGGCGACGTTCGTCAACGACGACGACCGGTTCGGCCAATGGCGCTACCTGCTCTGCTCCGAGACTGCCATCAAGAACTCGCATGGAAGCTGGGACAGCTTGCTCGTAGCAGCGCGCGTAACTCGGTAGGCGCGGTGGGGAGCCCCGATCCCGAGCCGCGCAAACGGCGGCACCTCCGGATCAACAGTGACCCGACTGGGGAGCGTGGGTGGCTGCCCAAGTCGATCGACCTGCGTGAACAGACCTGGCTGGCGAGCATGGTCACGCGCCGGCCCGACCAGTACCCGCCCCGTTCAATGAGTCGCGGGGGTGTGGACCCGCTGCGCATCCCGGTGGATTCGGAGACCGTTCGATGCCGACATGCATTGGAGTTCTGGCTGGCACCACCGGGCGAGCATCAGATTCGGCTCGTGTGGGAGCGCCCGCTTGCTCCCAACGCCGAGTCGATACCAATACCTCTCCGTCTGACTTCGTGCACGGTCACTCCGCACCTGATACTGATCATCCTGATCGGGATTTACCCACCCGGAGAGTTCTCCGACCAAGTGCCCCACGCCGAGTACTCGATCAGTGCGTTCAACCCGATGCTGGTCGATGAAGAGTCCTGATGTGGCCGCGTCGGTGGGCGGCGTGACCCCGGTTGACGTCCGGGTCCGGATCGCCTGGTCACCGCCACGCACGGTCGAGCTGGACGAGCGCGAGCACCTGGTCCTCGGCGACCTGCCGGCCCGTGCCCGGTGTGTACCGATGGGCGCTGATTGGCGGAGATCGGCACCGTCCGGGCGTCTACGTCGGAGAGGGTGGCAGCCTGAGACGCCGGCTGCGTGATTACCGGACGCCCTCGGCGATGAAGACCGCGAACCGAGTTCACGGTGACCTAGTCGGCCACCTGGCGGCCGGTGGCCGGCTCACACTGGAATGGGCGACCTCCGCCGAGGTGGACGCCGGAGCCGGCCCGGTTGGGCTGCCGCTGACCCGGCGCACCGCAAGGCGCCTTGCCGAGGGCGCGGCCCTGGCCGCCGTGTACGCCGAGGACGGGGCGGATGTGCTGAACCTGGACACCAGCAAGTAGCCGATCACTACATCGGCGCCACGATCCCCGGAAGCCACTCCCGGCCAGAGCACTGATGGCACCATGACGTCTCGTACCCGCGTGCCTGCCGACCGTCCTGGGCGACACCCGCGCGCGGGTAGGCGATGGCTCCGTCCCCGCAGCACATCAGGCACACCGACCGGTGGCCGGTGGCGGTTGGCTGACGTGCGGACATGCCCCCACCATGCCGGGTAGCGAGCGGGGAGGGTAGCGGCTGAGTGCCCCGGCGACGCCATGGCGCGACCGGCGCAGCCCTGGCCATCGAGGCCTCCTGTTCAACTGAGGCTACAACCCCTGTCGCACCTTAAGCGTCTAACTTATCGAAAAACGGCAAGTGTTTGTAGCTAGACATGTAGCTTCCGAAGTGCCATAGTTACCGGCAGCAGAGAGACGACAGGAACTGAAATTACAGGAGGCAACTTCTCATGGCACTCATCATCCGTATCGCGGCCTACCACGAGCTGGCGGAGCCCGACAGTCTCGGCCGCACGTGGGTCGGCCACTTCCCGAGGATGACTCAGAAAGAGGCGTACGAGGCTGGACGTGGCGTGTGGAAACTCGGCCCTCGCGCCACCGCGGAGCGCTTCGCCCTCATCGTCGGCGGCGACAAGGTCCGGGCGGTCGTCAAGATCGAACGGTGGTACGACGAGCCCGACGACCGCCGCAGCTTCACGGGGACGGTGCTCGACGACTCCCACCCGGTACACAAGGCCACCTACGGCCTGCCCGACCCGTCCGGCAGTGCATCGCGAAACCCGATCGCCTACGCCGAGCTGGCCGAGGAACGCGAGTTCCGCGTCTGCGCGTGCGGCTGCGGCGAACAGACCCAGCGTGACTTCGCTCAGGGGCACGACCAGCGGGCGATCCACAACCGAATCCGGCAGCACTTCGGTGGCTCGACGCTGGCGTTCCTGGAGTGGTTCGACGCCACCATCGAAGCGCGCGAGGCGGCCTGATGTCCGGTTCGTCACAGCCGGCCTTGTGATCACCTCCTGATGCCGGCGTAGCTACACCTCGAAGCCCCGCCACGCCTTTCCGATGGGCGCAGCAGCATGGGCGTGGCGGGGCCAGAGCTGGAGCCGGTAGTCGTCCAGCCCACCTCCGGCCCGGTCGCTCAGGTCGTAGCCCCGGCCTGCTACCCGGAGAAACACCCGATGACCACGACCCGCCCTGGCCGCCGAGCTTGTGCCACGCGCTCGAAGTGGCCGGGTCAGGGACTAGATGCCGGCACCCCTCACCGCCGACGTGCAGCTGCCCGTGCCGGTTGTCGGTGCCGGGTGCAACGCTGGAGCCGAGCAGGAGGAGGCTTCCCGATGATGGCCACGTCGCCCCGGTTGATCCCGGACCTCGACGACGAGCTGTGCCACGCCTTGGGCCAGATCGAGGAGCTGCTGCTGACTCTCTCGGTGTGGGAGGACGACCCCGACGGCCTGGCCGAGCTGCCCGACCCGCTGGCCGGGCGGGTCGCGCTCGACGCGCTCAACCGGGTCCAGGACGCCATCGGCCCCACCCAGACCCGCACCGCTCGCCCCGCCCCGGACGGGGGCCGACTGTTGGGCCCGGATGGCCGCTATGAGCACCGGCCGCTGCGGCTGGTCGCCATCGACCCGGGCGACCTACGGATACTCGGCGAGGCCGCCGCCCAGCTCGGCCGCGCCCTGGCAACCAATCCGCACGGGGAGCTGGTCGAGGCGATGGCCGCCGGGGCCGAGGCCGCCGCACCCACCTTCGGCCCGACCCCTGAGCCGGTCGAGCTGGTCGAGGCCCTGGCCCGCGGCCTCGGCGTGCTCGACCTGGCCGCCACCGACACAGCCGGGGACACGCGGGTAATGGTCGCCCTGCTCACCGATGCGGCCGGCGCCGACGTCACGCTGAGCCCCCTCAGTGAAGCCGCCTACCAACGGCTGGCCGACCGGTATAACGCGATGTGGGCCGCCCGCGATGGCCTGGACCGGTTCCTCTACTGACTTGCCCGGAGTCCTGGGCGAGCCGCCGTCTATTACGCCGTAATAGCCCGGTCCTGCCTGCTCGCTCAGTCGCGGCGGGGGGTATTACGGCGTAATAGCTCAACGCATCGCCCCGTGTTGGTGAACCGGGTCCGCCGACGATACAGGCTTCTCCGGCGACCCGCCGACCCGGAGGAAGCGAGTTGGGTTGGACTCGCCGAAGAGGTGAGCGTCATCGATATAGCCGGCCATGGAGTCAGCCGAGCGCCAGCGGCCGTGGCGTTGCACGGCGAGTTCGTTGGCGCCGCCGGTGAGCGCGCTGGTTGCGAAGCCACGCCGAAGGGAATGCCCACCGATGTCTCCATCTAGGCCAGCGGCGGCCGCGCGGGTAGCGATGATCGTGCCCAAACTCCTGGTGGTCAAAGCGGTGGCTCGGGGCCGGCGGCCGTAGCGGTCGACGCCACGCCAGGCCGGCCCAGTGTGCAGGCCGTGGGAGGCCAGCCAGGCCCGCCAGCGAGTCCAGGCAGTGATCACGTCAAGCGGGTCGGCGGGACTTGTAGCGGTGATACCTCTGACCTCGCCACCACCGCTCTGGTCGGTCTTGGATCGGCGCAGGTGCACGGTGAGGCCCTCGGGCGATGTCACGATGTCGCCCAGCCGCAGGCGGGCGAGGTCGTCGGTGCGCAGCCCGGTCTTCCAGCCGATCAGCAGCAGAGCGGCGTCGCGGGCGTCAGCCAGTCGATGCTCAGGCTGCAGCGGCTCGAGCATGGTGGCCATGTCATCCGGGCGCAGCGCAGCGCGCCGCCGCACCGGCGCCACGCCCGGATGCCGGCGGATCCCCGACATGACCTGCAAGACCATCTCGTGCCGTGCCGGGTTGAGGGCCGGGGGGCGGCCGTCGCCGCCGGCATCGCCGGCGTGGGCCACCGAGATCGCGGCCAGGTAGCCGGCCACCGTGGTCGGCCGGACCCCGGGCCGGACCAGGACCTGCCCGCCGAGCACCGACTCAGCTGGGTCGGCGACGGTGGCTGGGCGCCAGTGTGGGGCCAGGTCGGTCAGGAACCGGCACACGGTGAGCGGATCCGCCGGGCGCGGAGTCTCATCGCGTTCGGCGCACCAGGCAGTGAACCGTGCCCAGCGGGCCTCGTAGACCCGCCAGGTCGCCTCCGCTCGGGAGCCGCGGGCGAACTCGTGTGCTCGCCCGGTGAGCTCGTCCCGGTCGAGCGCCAACCGCTCCCTCACCGTCGGTGGAGCGGCCGGCTGGGTCGATGTCGGGGACATTCCAACCTTTCCGTGCTGTTCTCGGAGGTGCCCGGGGGGACCCGGCGGTCTGGGGGAACCTGACATAACCGTGTCGGTCGTGGACGTTTCCGAGGATCTCAGGCCACGGGCGCGGGCCGTGGGAGGCGCGCGGAACTAACTTCCGATAACCGGTGATTACCGGAAGTTGGTGTCTCTCCCGGCATCACAAAGCCCATCAGTCTTTAACTGACGCCCCCGGAGTACCCTTGAGTGCCGTGGCGACCTACCCGCCCGTCGGCGACCGGGAACGCGACGCAGCGCTCGCCCGGATCGCGCGGCGGCATGCCCGTTACGACGATTCTCGCTGGTCAGAGGCCGGAACGGAAGTCCGAGACGTGCTCGCCTACCTCCGCCGGCGACGCGCGGGCCCGCCGCTGCCCGCCCAACTGGCCACCGACGACGCCTGGGACGAACTCGTCCTCTCCGCCTGGGTCTGGTGGGACGAACGCCGGCGAGAACGCGAGCTGCTGCACAGCGCCCTGCGGCGCGGCCTCTCCCTCGCCGACATCGGCCGCTACCTGGGTGTCACCACCCGCCAAGGCTCCCGCGACTACCTGGACCGACTCGACGCCCTGCTGGCTGATCACCACCGGCACGCCACCACACCGCGCGGACCGGCCACCGGCGACGGCGCCACCGACCCACTCCACGCCTGGACCACCACCACCCGAGCCGCCCGAGGAGCCGACGTCCACGCCGCCCGCGCCGGGCGCGCCGCCACTCGGCGCCGTCCGAGCGCGGATGAGTGGGTCGGCAACCGTACGGCGCTGATCTCGTCCGTCGTCGGGGCACTGCTCACCGCGACGTCCCGACTGGAACCGGACCACGAACCGGATAGCCCAGGAGACCTCGCCGACTACCTCGAGTGGCTACGTGAAGACCACACCCGCGAGGTCTACTCCCCCGCCACCCTCGCAACCCTCGGCCTCGCCCTCGGCGAACTTCGGAACCGCCCAACGGTACGAGCGGTGGCCGACAACCACGCCGTGCGCACAGCGATCCGTGACGCCGACCAGCTGAGGTCCGACTTCGGCGCACTCCGGTGAGAACGGCGACCCCGGAGGGGCCCCCACTCCCCCGCTATTGGGACGTAATAGCGGGGGCGCTCAGTCGGCCGGCTCCCCAGCGGACGCGTGGATTGCCTCGAGCCGCTCGTTCAGGAGCGAGATCAGCTCAGCGAGCTCGCCAGCATCGGTGAATCGCTTCCCGATCGCCGACGCCGCCCGCGCCGGACTGGCGCTCCACCCCCGACGGCCGCCGTCCGAGCCGTCCTCCCGCCGGGGGCGGAATGGCTTGCCCGCGGCCGCGATCGCGCGTTGCTCGCTCGCGGGCAGCTCCGCGAGCTGGCGCGCCACCTCGACGGGAAGATCGCCCGCCGCCATGGCCGCCCGGAGCTCCGGCACAAGCTTCAACAGCGCCAGGCGCTGCGAGACGAAACCCTGAGTCTTTCCGATCTGCGCAGCCAATGACGTCTGAGTCAGTCCCTCCTCCGCGATGGCTTTGGACATTGCCTCGGCCTCATGCAGCGGCGGCATCGCCCGACTCTGCAGGTTCTCAATGAGCATGGCCCGGTACATCGTGGCGAGCTGGGCATCGTTGACGATGGCCGGCACGGACTCAACCTGAGCCCGCCGAGCGGCGCGCAACCGTCGATTGCCGATGAGTACGACCCACCGCCCGGCCGGTACATCCAACTCCGCGTCCGGGTACCGCTCGGCGAAGGCAGGCACCGAGCAAACCAGGAGCGGCTGTATTACGCCGTAATCGCGCAATGTCGCCGCGAGGCCGGCGATGTCCTCGTCGTCCTCGTCTGGCCGCTCGTTGAGCGGGTTCAGCGCGATGCTCGCGACGGCCAGCCGCCGCCCCTCAGGAAGGACACCGCCCGCTGAACCCGTTGCGGCCTCGTCGGGCGAGCCGTTGGTCGCGAACGCCGGAGGAACGAAGGGCTTCTCCGCCGCGAGCTCCTGCAGGCTGAATCGCTTGCCCATCAGGACTCCTCCAGAGTGGCGAGATGCGAGTGGCGCGGTTCGCCGACCCCGTTGCGTCCCAGGACCTCGAGGCCCAGGCGCAGGAAATCCGACCGCGCTTCGCGCGCCACCCGGTTGTTGGAATAGTTCACGACGGTCATCCGCTCGGCGCTCGCGCGGGCGTGGAGGCGATAGTTGCGGATCGCTACGTGGAAACTCGGCCAGCCACGCGCGGTCAGATAGGCGCGAGTCTGCTCGAGATCAGTCTCGTGCCGCCCGGGCATCCAGTTGTTGATGAGGATTCGCCAGGGCGCGCCCGTGATCTGCTCGATGAAGCGGATCGTCTGCTCAGCGGGGGAGAAGCTCATCACCTCCGGCAGGATCGGAATGATGATGTCGTCCGCCTGCCGCAGTACGGTGGCCAGCACCTCGGGGGCGTTCAACGATCCTGGGGTGTCGACGAAGATGTGCTCGTAGGGTGCGTGTTCCTTCATCCGGGCCAGCAGAGCTGGGTCACTGTCGCACTGCTCGAAGTCGAACGGGAGCGCGTCACCAACCCGGGTGGCCCACTCGAACATCGAAGCCTGCGGGTCGACGGACACCCCGAGGACCGGGGAGTCCTCCGGTGTCCCGCCCATCGCGTCAGCCACCACAGCGGCCAACTGGACCGTGATCGTGGTCTTCCCGACGCCACCCTTGAGGTTGGCAATGACATGGACAAGCGCCATCGGCGCACCTCCGTATGCTTTCCCCGCCGGCGGCGGGTACTTCGGATTCGTGCGCGCCCAGCATGACAGCAGGACCGGCGGCCACCGTTCACCAACACGGGTCGGCGCGGTGCGCTATTACGCCGTAATACTCCCCGGCCGGCTGCCGCTGGAGAGCGAGGACCTCGGGGACGCGAGGTGGGTACCGTCGCCCGCCGGGGGGGGGCTCCGCCGCGACTGAGCGAGCGGGTAGGACGGTCTATTACGGCGTAATAGACGGCGGCTCCCGCAGTGCACTGCGCTCAAGGCCGCGCGGCCGCGCAACAACCACCATCCGACCGCCTCCGGCGGACAGCCCCTTGTTGGCCCCGGCTTAGCACCGGGCTCCCCTCCACCCGATGAACCCGGCCCATCCGCCCCGCTGAACCGCCGGAACAACGT